>CAWAYL010000008.1:0-628214 GCA_963786305.1 uncultured Alphaproteobacteria bacterium | reverse complement strand
GGGGACATGTTACCTAATTGACATCCGCCTGGTGGACCTGTAGATCCACGCTCATGGCACGGCTGGCGCGCATTGTCGCTCCCGGCGTCCCCCATCACGTCACCCAGCGGGGCAATCGGCGGCAACGGACGTTCTTCACCGACGACGACTACCGCCTCTACCGGACGCTGATGGCGGAGTGGTGCGCGCGCTCGGGCGTCGAGATCTGGGCCTATTGCCTGATGCCCAACCATGTTCATCTCATCGCCACGCCGGAGACCGCCGAGGGCCTGCGCCGCGGCATCGGCGAGGCCCATCGCCGCTACGCCCGCCATATCAACTTCCGCGAGGGCTGGCGCGGCTTTCTGTGGCAGGGCCGGTTCGCCTCGTTTCCCCTCGACGGCGATCACCTGCTCGCCGCCGCCCGCTACATCGAACTCAACCCGGTGCGCGCCGGCTTGGCCGATATCCCGGAGGGCTGGCCGTGGAGCAGCGCCCGCGCCCATCTCGCCGACGCCGACGATGACCTGGTGGCGGCGGCGCCGTTGCTCGGATGGGTCGGCGACTGGCGCGCGTTCCTCTCGCTGCCGGTCGATGAGGACGAGGTCGATGAGCTCCGCCGCCACCAGCGCACCGGCCGCCCCCTAGCAGCCTGTCGGACTGGGGTCATGGAATTTGGATTTGGATGAGTTCGGACGTGGATATTCCATCGGATAGGTGCTTTTTGGGACATCGAGGTCGGTCGCCGCGTGGCATTGGGGTGGACGCCTCGCCCTCAAGCGTCGTTGAGGGCGAACATCCGCTTGATGTTCCAGGAGAGGGTGACCAGGTTCCACTCGCCTTTGACCTTTTCGAGGCCGCGCAAGCTGAATTGGCGGAATCCCATGACCGATTTGATGATGCCGAACACGGGTTCCGGGGTCTGCTTGCGCAGGCCATAGGCCTTTTTGCCTTCGGGCGATGCCAGCCGATGCATCATCGCTTGCAGGGGCGTCGGTTGTTGTGGAGCCGGCGGTGGTTCGGCGAACCGGTCCTTCCAGGACGGATGATGACGATCCCGTCCCGGGGCGATCAGCGGTGCGATGTTGGCCTCGGCGCAGGTCGTCACATTGGCTTCGCTGAAGTAGCCGTTGTCCCCCAAAAGGGTCTCGGGCCGACCAAGAGCCTCGGGAAGCCGGCCAAGGCTTTCCACGGCCGGCGCGATCTGCTGCTTGTCGTTGGCGGCCTGGACGACGTCGTTGACGACCACCAGCATGCTGCCGATGGCGACCGCCGCCTGGGCGTTGTAGGCCTGCTCGAAGCCGCCGCCGGCGACCGGCATGATGCGCGACTCCTCATCGGTCAGGTTGATCTGGTCCTTTGGATCGGGCCCCGGCGTCGGCGGTTGCGGTGGCTTGCCGCCGGGCTTGCGGCCCGTCGCCTTGGCCTTCTCCTCGCGCGCCTCGAGCTTCGCCTCATACTCGGCCTCCTCGCGCGCCAGGCGTTCCGCGGCCCGCGCCTCGATCTTCGCCTTGGCCTCGGCAATCCGGCGCAGACGCTCTTCGCGCCGGGCCAGCTCTTCCGGCACCGACATCCCGTCCGGCACATCCGCCGTATCGGCGGCTTCCGCCAGCGCCATCAGCTCCGCCACCTCGGTCTTCAACCGCGCTTCGATCTTACTCGCATGCTCGTACGACAGGGCACTATGGCGGCTGGCATTGGCGTGCACCTTGGTGCCGTCCAGGGCAACCGTGCCCATCTTCAGCACTCCACTTTCGCGCGCCAACACCAGCACCTGCACGAACAGCCCCTCGATCTGCTTGAGAAAGCGCCGCCGGAAGCTGGCGAGCGTGTCGTGGTCGGGATGATCGTTGGCCGCGATGAAACGAAACGCCACGGAATCGTACGTCGCCCGCTCGATCTTGCGGCTCGAATGCACGCCGGTGGCGTAGCCATAGACCATAAGCCCCAGCAGCACCGATGGATGATACGATGCCGAGCCCGAGCCGCGATACGCCTTGACCATCGACGACAGGTCCAGCTGATCGATCACCTCGACAACAAAACGCGCCAGATGACGCTCCGCAAGCCAATCATCCACCGAAGGCGGCAGCAGATAATCGGTCTCCCGATCAACTTGGCGAAAATTGCTCATCCCAGATCCCTCAAGCAAGCTAGAACCAATCAGTGCGAGTAAATCAAATCCAAACCATTCATTCAAGTCCGACAGGCTGCTAGGCGACGACGCCTTCGTCGATCGACTGGAAGCCAGCCTGGGACGCACCCTCCGCCCCCGCAAACCCGGCCCCAAGCCACGCAAAGACACAAAGCAGCCGCGAGATCCGTAACGTGTCCCCCTGAACTCAGGTTGCCAAATTCAGATTGGAAGACGGCGGCGAAGGCATCCCGTTTGCGTGCCAAGTTGAACTGAAGAGACGTATACCGGCGAGGAAACGTATCAAGCGCGCTCTCAAAAAAGTTTTAAAAACTAAGCGATGATCCATCAGGTTGTGGCGGCGACGGGGCGTGCGGATTTCACCGTTGAGCTCGAGTTCGCGGACGGCGAGCGGGCCGAAGTGGACCTCTCCGACTTCGTCGTCACCGGCGAGGTTACGGCGCCGTTGCGCCCGGAGCCGCGGTATTTCGTCTCGGCGCTCCGGGTGCTGCAGGACGGCGGCGCCATCGGCTGGCCGGGCGATGTCGAGATCGACGCCGACGCGCTCTTGTACAAGACCCACCCCGACGACTGGCAACGCGACTACGGCGGGCCGCCGCAAAAGGCGGCAACCGCCTCGGATGAGATCCATCGGGGGATGACCGCCTCTTCTTGAAGAATCCCAATCGGCGCGGCGGGCCGATTGGGTCGCGAATATCGCTCTGACTGAGCAACAATCAATTGATTGTTCCGTTGACATAACAGCGCGATGATGTATGGTGACGCTGACGGTTTTTTGTTTGGTCTGCACCTTTTTTTAGGAAGGGGCGTAGCCGGTAGGGGGAGTTTCAGCGTCGGTGGGGGAGAGATGATCACACCGGTCGCGGAGACTGACAGGGTAGACTGGAGGTTCGAGTTATGGAAAAACATGATGGGCCGTCGGAAGAACGGCGGAAATTCATAGCGACGTGCGGGCGGTTCGCGTTGGTGACGCCTCCGGCCGTTGCGCTTCTGCTGTCGGCCGATGGCCGCAATTATGCGGCCGCTTTCAGCGGTGGGAACGCAGAAGACAAGAAGCCAAAAAAAGAGAAAAAACCAAAGAAAAACAAATAATAACAGATAGCTGACCGTTATAAATTCAAAAAGAAATTCCTTAGGTCACGCGGATTGTTCAGCGACTTGCGTCAATATGTGGTGGTGACGCGTATTCTTTGAGTGGTCAATCTTCAAAAATGTTCCGCAAGCAAGGCAGTGTAAGAGAGGGGTCATACACGCGTGCCAGCTTGCATCTGATGGGCGAAGAGGGAGTCCTACTCGACCCCGAGGCGCAGCGGATCTATCGGCTCAACCAAGCGTCGAGAGGGTTCCGGGGACATGTTACCTAATTGACATCCGCCTGGTGGACCTGTAGATCCACGCTCATGGCACGGTTGGCACGCATCGTCGCTCCCGGCGTCCCCCATCACGTCACCCAGCGGGGCAATCGGCGGCAACGGACGTTCTTCACCGACGACGACTACCGCCTCTACCGGACGCTGATGGCGGAGTGGTGCGCGCGCTCGGGCGTCGCGATCTGGGCCTATTGCCTGATGCCCAACCATGTCCATCTCATCGCCACGCCGGAGACCGCCGAGGGCCTGCGCCGCGGCATCGGCGAGGCCCATCGCCGCTACGCCCGCCATATCAACTTCCGCGAGGACTGGCGCGGCTTTCTGTGGCAGGGCCGCTTCGCCTCGTTTCCCCTCGACGGCGATCACCTGCTCGCCGCCGCCCGCTACATCGAACTCAACCCGGTGCGCGCCGGCTTGGCCGATATCCCGGAGGGCTGGCCGTGGAGCAGCGCCCGCGCCCATCTCGCCGACGCCGACGATGACCTGGTGGCGGCGGCGCCGTTGCTCGGATGGGTCGGCGACTGGCGCGCGTTCCTCTCGCTGCCGGTCGATGACGACGAGGTCGAAGAGCTCCGCCGCCACCAGCGCACCGGCCGCCCCCTAGGCGACGACGCCTTCGTCGATCGACTGGAAGCCAGCCTGGGACGCACCCTCCGCCCCCGCAAACCCGGCCCCAAGCCACGCAAAGACTCAAAGCAGCCGCGAGATCCGTAACGTGTCCCCTGAACTAGTGTGTCCCCTGAACTAGTGCGGAATCGTCGCACGTCCCCGGAACCGTCGCAATTATACCAGTCGTCATAAGTCATGACACGATTGCCCATTGGCGCTTTGTGATGGAGGCTATTATGTCTGGTTGGTCGATGAAATCGAGCCAGGCGTTGCAACAGGCCTCGACGATATCCTCGTAGGTTTGGAAGAGGCGGATTGCGAGCTTGTTCTGGCGCAAGTATTGCCAGATGTTTTCGACCGGGTTCAGTTCGGGCGCGTAGGGCGGCAGGATCAGGAGGGTGATGTTGTCGGGCACCTGAAGCTTGGCACTGGTGTGCCAGCCGGCGCCATCGACGACGAGCAGGGCCTGTGCGCCTTCGCTGACGCACTGGCTGATCTCCCGCAGATGCAAGTTCATCGCCTCGCGATTGGCGAACGGCAGCACCAGGGCGGCGGCGATGGCGCGCTCGGGGCAGACGGCGCCGAAGATGTAGGCCCATTCGTAGCGGGTATCGCGCGGCGCCCTCGGGCGCGAGCCGCGCCTTGCCCAGACCCGGGTCAAGGTGCCTTTCTGGCCAACACGGGCCTCGTCTTGAAACCAGATTTCCAGCGGCTTGCCAACCGCCTCCGGCGGCAATGCCTCTTTCACCAGGGTGGCGAAGTTTTTTTAAAAGCCTGCTGCGCGGCCTCGTCGGCCTTTGGATGGCGCGGCCGCACCGACAGACGGGTGAAGTCGAGCTGCTTCAGGATGCGCTCGATCTGGCGCTCGGCGAGGACAACGCCGAAGCGCGCCCTGATCTCCACCGCCAGATCGGCGCAACGCCAGCGCACGACCCCGTGCTCGGCCAGGTCGGGACCGTCCTCGACCAATTGTGCCAGTTCGGCCATCTGCTCCGGCAACAGACGCGGCCGCCGCCCCGGCCGGGGCCGGTCATGCAGCCCCTCGATACCTTCCTCGTTGTAACGGATCACCCAATCGCGCAGCGTCTGGCGCTCCATCCCGGCAGCCCCCGCCGCCTCCGTTCGGCTCGCGCCGTCGAGCACCAGGGCGATCGCCAGCAGCCGGCGCGCCTGCCACGTGTCCTTTGTCCGCCGCGCCGCATCACGCAACTCATCAGCCGAATGCTCGGTCCGCACAATCGCTAGGGCCATCTCAATTCTCCTCACCGAATCAGCTGGTTAAGAGAATCACATCCGTGAAGTCGTGAAAACCCAGATTGAGAGTCTAGAAATTCAGACGTTTGGTATTAGATGACGTGTCCCCGGAACCCGGAGGAATTAGTTAACGTGTCCCCGGAACTCGGAGGCCTCCCCAGCGCCAGAACATTGTTCTTGAATTCGCCGGGTTGGAAATCCTGAACCAGTGTGATCAGCCCGGATTGATGATCGACTAGAAGCACTACCGCATAGTCCTTGTCCAGCCGCTTTTATTCGAATTTATCTGTCATTCTCGTCTCCATCTTTAAAGTTCGGTGCTGTTTGAGGATTAGAATCGGCCCTCGCTAAAATCAGAAACAGCCTGTTTGATTTCTTCTTGTGTGTTCATGACAAACGGGCCGGCCGCACCGCTCATTAATTGGCTGCCCGTTCATCACAACAAGTCTTGTGTCTTCGCTTGCTTCCAGGGCAATGCGTCCGCCTTCGCGCTCAAACATCGCCAGTTCGACTGTTTTGACGGATTCGCTCTCATTCACCAGAACGCTTCCCGTCAAAACGAGCAGCAGCGTGGTAAATCCATCGGGCAGTTTTAGCTCTGTTGCGTTTCCCGCCTTGAGGCGCAGATCCCACAGGTTGACTGGCGTGAACGTGTGCGCCGGGCCTTTCGTGTCATCATATTTTCCGGCAATAATCCGCATGACGCTGCCGTCTTCGCCAAGTTTCACGGCGGGAATCGTACGATCGGTGATTTCCTGATAGCGCGGCGCGGCCATCTTGTCCTTCGCGGGCAGATTGACCCAGAGCTGCACCATTTCGAGGGTGCCGCCCTTTTCGGTGAAGGCGCGCCCGTGCATCTCTTCGTGCAGGATGCCTTTTGCTGCAGTCATCCACTGCACATCACCGGGGCCGACCCGGCCCTCATTGCCCGCCGAATCACGGTGCTCGACCTCGCCCTGGTAAACGATGGTCACAGTCTCAAATCCGCGATGCGGGTGTTGCCCCACGCCGCGCGGCTTCGACGATGGTGCAAAGTCCGCCGGACCAGCATAATCGAGCAGAAGAAACGGACTGATGTCAGAACCGTGTGTGTTGTAGGAAAAGATAGTCCGCACCGGGAAGCCGTCACCAACCCAATGCGCGCCGGCGGCGCGATAAACTCTCGAAAGCTTTTTCATGTTACGGCCTCCTTGTGGGCTCGTTCCTTTGTCCTGTTGCGCTGAAATATCGACAGTAGGGCGCTTTAACGATAACTTAGAGGTATACGAACGATTGGCAAGTACGGTCTTTTAGGATACTGTTACAGTAAGATGACGCGGAAAAATGTCTCATGCTCGGTGGAACTAACGCTTAGCGTTATTGCGGGCCGGTGGAAGGTCATGATCATCCACCAGTTGCTGGAAGGCACGAAGCGCTTCAACCAGCTCCAGCGCGAGCTGTCGGGTATTACACACCGGACGCTGGCAAAGCAGCTGCGTGAAATGGAGGAGACGGGGTTAGTGGAGCGCCGCGACTACAAGGAGATTCCGCCCCGCGTCGATTATCGGCTCACCCCCTTGGGCATGAGTTTGAAGGATATTCTCTTTGCGATGCATGACTGGGCTGAAAAACACGGCCACAAGATTTCCGGTTAGTTGGGTGGTTGCGTGCCCGGTCCAATGACAGGCGCACCTCAGAGGTTTCCGGGGACATGATACGCAATATGAAAATCGAATGACCCTGACCATGATTTCATGGGGCACCTGGGTCGCGGAGGTTTCCGGGGACATGATACGCAATATGAAAATCGAATGACCCTGACCATGATTCATGGGGCACCTGGGTCGCGTGTAGTTTCGTAGCATGCTGGGTTTGTGTGCGATCCGTCCGGCTCACGCGATCCAGACCGCTCGCGACGTTCACTCGAGGTTGGCGCTTGTCGACCTTTTACCATTTCGACCCTGGCCTCGACGACGTGGAGTGCGATGGGCTCGGCCTCTTGGTCCAGGGAGCGACGGGAGAGGGGGCGACTCGAGATTCTTGATCCCGCAATGACGCTTTGCAGGTGCTCGGGCTTTGTGACAGTCTCATGAAAATCATTTGGGAAGCTCCCGCTTCCCGGGCAGGGGGAAGGCGCGAAACCGGGGATCGCCGACGATCCGGCAACGAGGCGAGAGGGGAGGGAGATGACAGGGTTCGGGTTCGGCATCGTCGGCACGGGGTTCATCGCCGCGGCGCTCGCCGACGCCATCGAGGCGGCCGGCAATGCCCGGCTGGCGGCGGTCTCCAGCCGGTCACGGGCGAAGGCCGAAGCCTTTATCGCCGGGCGGCCCGGCGCCGAGGCCGTCGAGGCTGTGGAAGGCCTCGCGGCGATGCTGGCGCGGGGCGATGTCGATGCGGTCTATGTGGCCATCCCCACCGCCGCCAAGGAACAGGCCGCGCTGGCGGCGATCGCCGCCGGCAAGCATGTCCTCGTCGACAAGCCGTTCGCGGACGCCGGCTCGGTGGACCGCATGGCGCGCGCCGCGGCGGCCGGCGGCCGGGTCTTCATGGACGCGACCCACTTCGTCCATCACCCGCGGCGCGCCGCCATCCGGGCGGCTCTCGACGCGCGGATCGGCCAGCCGCGTGTCCTGCACGCGGTCTTCTATAGCGGCCTGAAGGACCGCGCGAACATTCGGTTCGATCCGGCCCGCGAGCCGACGGGCGCGCTCGGCGATCTCGGCTGGTACTGCATGCGGGCCGTGGTCGAATACCTCCAGCCGGGCGGCGCGCTGTCGCGGACCGAAGCGGTCGGCCGGCGCGACGCCGACACCGGCGCGCTCACCCAGGTCACCGGCCTGCTCGCCTTCGCAAGCGGCGAGAGCGCCACCTTCGGCGTCGGCTTCGAGAGCGGGACAATGGTCAACGCCTTGTCCCTGTTCGGCCCCAAGGGCGCCATCACCATGGACGATTTCATGATGAACTGGACCGATAGCTTGGAATTCCAGGCCCCCGATATCCCCACCGGTTACACGCATCGGCGCGGAATGATGACGCCCCGGGATTTCACCTTCGTCGAGACCCCGTCCGAGACGCCGCAACAGGTCCTGATGATCGAGAACTTCACCGATCTGGCCCGCGCCGGCGACCCCCGGACGCAAGCCGAGCATGCCGCCGCCACGACGACGACGCAGCACTATCTCGACGCCGTCTGGGCAAAAATCGCGGAACGCTAGCCCTGGCTTTGACATGGGACGTCCAGGAGACCGTCGAAGCCATGTGGCGCGCGGCAACGAAGCGATCCAGCGCGGTGTGTGACGCAGGCGGCGGTTTTGGATCGCCGCGCCGCGCTCGCGAAGACGGCCGGAGAAGGCGCCGCCGCCCGTGTCACCTCGTCTTTGAGAGGCGCATCGCGCCGCGGCAATCCAGAAATGTCCATCGACGTTTGGTTTTATCTACGAATCCACGCTTTGGATTTTCCGTTCATAGCATTGGAAAAAACTGTAGGGCGGATTGGCTTCGGCGTAATCCGCCGCATGAATAGGCGTGTTTCAACAGCGATTGTCGGAATACGCCTCCGGCTATTCCAACCGGTTGAAACCGTCGCGCCTATACAATTTTCGATTGTTTTCAGCATGTCCTCGACGTCGTCGATCGAGATGTGTTCGGTTTCCTGGTCCAAGTAGCGGCGTGCGCATCGGGGTCGCGTCTAGCATTGCAGCATTCGACCGTTGTCGCTGTCGCTGGCGGATTTAAAGGCGTGGCCGACGAGGTGAGCCTCGAGCCGGCGGATCAAGCGGGCGCGGAGCGGCCCTCCCGGCGCGTTGGCCAGGCCTTGGCGATCAGCGCATCGGTATTGCTCACTGTCCGCTTGCTTCGCGCACGAGATGGCGGCGCAGGAAACGGGCGAGCAGGTCCCAGCCCTCCCGCGCCTCGGGCGGAACGGGGGGAATGATGAAGTCGTGCCACAGCGCCTCGAACACGTGGAGTTCCGTCTCGACGCCGGCCCGCACCAGTTTCTGGTGCAGGCGGACGGCGCAGCTCAACAGCAGATCGCGCGTGCCCGACAGGACGAACGTCGGCGGAAAATCCGAGGAATACGTGCCATACACGGGCGAGATCAGCGGGTCCTTGATGTCATGGCCGCCGGCGTAGAGGCGCGCCGCGGCGCCGAGAATGCCGTCGTAGGTGACCAGCGTCGGATCGATTTCCTCGTTGGTGTGCACGCTATCGCCGGTCTCCGACAGGTCCGACCACGGCGCGACGAGGCCGAGGACCGCCGGCGGCGGCAGGTCCATGGCGCGCAGCTTGAGCATCAGGGCGGCCGCCAGGCCGCCGCCGGCGGACGTTCCGTAGACGCCGACCCGCGACGGATCGGAGTGCGCGATGACCGCCCGGTAGACGGCGAGGGCGTCGTCGAGGGCGGCCGGGAACGGGTGCTCCGGCGGCATCCGGTAGTCGACGGCGATCACCTCGACGCCGAGGAGATGGGCGATGGGGATGGCCTCGAGGACGGCGTTGGGCCCGCCATTGACGATGTAGCCGCCGCCGTGAAGGTTGATCAGCCGGAGATCGCGGTGCGCCTCCGCGATCGGGCCGTCGGGGCAAACCCCGAAGACGTCGACACCGTCGATCACCCGCTTTTCGACGCTCGCCGGATAGCGCTTTCGGGTCGGCTCGATGATCCTGGAGACGCTGTCGGCGGTGATCTCGTCGATGATCTTCAGCCATTCCTCGGTGGTTTTGGGAACGTACCGGGCGATGGGGTTCGCGGGACCACCGAGAACCGCGCGCGCCTCGGCGCTCACGTCGGTGGGTACGGGAATGCGGCGGGTGATCGTTCGCGTCTCGTCTGCCTGAGCCATGGTACTCCATTCCATCATCGCGAACGGTTTTATCCGAAAACGGCCGATTGCCTCTCGTAAAACCGCCGGAAACGCGAAACGCATCGGTTTTGATGGCGGCGGTCCGATCACAATCGGATGGTGAGCCGTCACGCTCGCGATGGAGCCGCGACATGCCGCTCAAGGTCACAAGCTGGAACGTCGAGCACGGCGCGCGTCTGATCGGGACCGATCTGAGCGCCGCCCATGCCGAACGCCGCGAGCGGGTGCGCGACACCATCACCGATATGGATCCGGACATCCTGTGCATGGTGGAAGGCCCGCGCGGCGAGGCGGCGGTGGTCGGCTTCGCCGACGATGTGCTGGGTGGGGCATGGGTGCCGATTCGCCTTGCGGGACCCGGCGGCGCGTTGGGAGACGGCGATCGCGACTACGACATCAGTGGCACGCAGTGGATCTGGTTCCTGGTGCGCGCGTCGCTCGCCGGCCGGTGCCGTCTTCAGCCGCCCGCCGTCTGGCAGGCGTTCACCGGTTCGGCGCGATGGCAGGTGCACTATTGGGGAAAACTGAAACCGACGCCGCACGATCACTATCGCCATCCCCAGGTGCTGATCGTCGACCTCGGCCACGGGCACGAGCTGGAGGTCATCGGCCTGCACATGAAGTCGAAGATCAACAGGAAGCCGCTCGACCGGAACGAGGACGGCAACATCATCGGCGACCACCTCGACGAGGCCCTCAAGGCCCGGATCAAGCTGGCAACCGAAGCCCGCGACGTGCGGGCGTACGTGGATGCGCGTTTCAATCAGACGCCGGCCCCCGGAATTCTCGTGATAGGGGACGCCAATGACGGTCCCGGGCACGATTACTTCGAGCAGCGCTATTTGTTTTTCGATCTGATCGGCAACCTGCAGGGCACCATCATGAATGCCGAGAGGTTCTTCAATCATGCCCTGTTCGACTATCCGCCGGACCTGCGGTGGACCGCGAAATACCGCGATGCGATCTTGAACATTCCCGCCAGCCGCAACCCCCTTCTCATCGACCATATCTTGATGAGTCAGGCGCTGGTTTCCGGTGCGCTGCCGCTGCGGGTGCACGGCGGCGCCGGCTTCGTCGAACACCAGGCCTTCGAGCGCGGCAACGCCGGCGCCGGCGCCAGCCGCAAAAGCAGCGACCACCGCCCGGTCTCGCTGATCCTCAGCGACAATCCGTGACAACGGCGCCGGCGCCGGGCAGCGTCGCCGATGACCCGATCGGCCGCGAACGGCACGGAACGGGGGGGAGGGGTGTTTCATTTTCTTGAAAACAACCCCATGCACAGTAGAATTTCGGGAACTCATTGAAAAACGACTATATCAGCGCCCACTTGTTTTCGCTCCGCAACGACCGTTGGTATAACTATATGATTTTAAATAAAAAACGGAGATGACCGTCATTCGATTTTACCGGTCAGGCCTCGGTTGCGGCGCCGCGGTGCGGAACCGCTGTCAGAGGAGCACCCATCCACCGCCCAAAAGGCCCCCGAGCATGGTTGCGACGAGGTCGACACCATCGTTGTCGATCCAACGGAGGCCTCGGACGTGAGGCGCTTCGGTGCCGCAGAAGTGCACCGGACTCCGACATCGTAGTAGCCGGCCGTCGCCAGAAAGTCGTTCCGCATATCGACGACGATCAAAGCCGAGGCCCGGAGGTCCATCACCAAACGGTCTCCGTCGTCGCGCCGGTACCCATGATGTTGCGGGGGGGTAGCCGGGACCTAAACCGGAGAGCCGCCGCGTGCCTTCAGATTTGCGAGGAACTCCCGACGGTTTTTCGGGCCGTAGGTGAGGAAATGGGGATTGGGCTCGCTCCGATATTCCTTGCGACGCTCCTCGATAGGGTCGTGGTGCGCTCGCTTGAGCACTTCGTCCACGTCGATGGCGTAGGGCCGGGCCGCGTTCAGCCCGAAGATCCGGGCGCGCAGGGTCGGCGTTATCTTCGGGTAGCCATGCTTTTCCTGCAGCTCGTCGGAGATTTGGAACGCGCGAAACGCCTGGATCTGATCCTGCGGCGAGCCGTACCAGATGCAATCCGATCCGTAGAGCACGTTCTCCTCGCCGATATGTTTGACCAGCTTACCGACGATGTGGGCGGCCATCGTCGGATCGCGCATGGCAAAACGCCAAGTGCTGCCAAGTTCGGCGTAGACGTTGGAGTTGCGCGGCACGTCGTTCTCCTCGACCGAGCGGATCAATTCGTCAATCCCTTCGCTGCGAGAAGCATCGTACGGGCCTTCGGGCTCTCCGTTGATAAAGCCCGAGTGATAAACCAGGAAATTGACGTCTGGAAATCTCTTGGCCACAACGCCGATGTCCGAGCAGAGGCTGTGCTCGTACGAACGCCGGCCAAACGGCAGGCCCTTATGCACGCAAACGTTTTTCACGCCGAGCGCGCGCGCCTTCTCGATCATGGGAATGCCGGTGTCTTCGTCGGAGAGAAAGAACCCGCGACCGTCGGGGCCCCATTGAGTGTAGCATTTCCAGGCCGACACGCCCCAGACCTCCGCAAGTTCGTCCATCCCCTCCAGATCGCCGGGCTGGTTGGGATTGACACGCCCGTGCACCAGCAATCGACGGGTTCCCTCCATTTCGTCGACGATGCGGCGCGTCTCGTCGGCCTCCTGAATGGTCAATAATTCCTTTTCCCGGTGCGACGGGATAAACGAAAGCACCATCATGTCCGTATCGGAGTCGAGGAAGATATCCTTGACGAATTTCTCGGAACCGCCGAGTCCCGATCGTCCCAGGCCGTGTTCGCCGACGAAGTGGCCCTGGACGTCAAACACGAACTCCCGGCCGGCCAATTGCTCCTCGGCGGCATCGGGATCGAGCGCGGCGACTTGATCGAGCTCGAAAAAGCCGCCGGTTCGGCCGGCCGCCGCATTGGCCGCGTTGAATGCCAAAAGGGTGCTGGCGGCCCCGCAGGTCGACACCAGGAAGGATCGGCGCGATTGTCCCAGCCGTTTGGCGTTCTCACTCGCCCTTCGCTGCGCCAGACGATTGGCGCCGCGAGAGGCGGCGTCGAGCGGCGTTGGCATGAATTCACCGTTCGAAGTGGAATCGAGCTTAATGGGGAGCCGTGTTCCGTCAGGATCGAAGTCATGCGCCATCGCGGGATCCTCTCGCCGTTGAAATCGGTTTGTCCCCGAAATATATGGGCGCTTTGCCCTCGATTTGCTCGTCATAACAGGATGGCGCCCCCGGACCGGACCGCTGGAAGCGGGAAACACGATCACACTGAGTGCCTATCAGCGAGAGTGGGTTATAAGCCGTAGGCCCGCCAGATCCCATGCGTCAACGAGGAAGGCCTTCACTTCCGGGGCGAGCCCGAGCGGGAGCGTGTGCGCTAGAAGTCCCTCGCGCGCCCAAACGCGCATCCTCAATTCGCCGCCTGATGGCATAAATCTCAGCGGATGACGTGGGTGCATACTAGGGGGAAAAAGGGGCCCCTCAGCCCGATTCGGTCAGGTCAGCTACCTTGAGGTTTGCAGACTCGGCCTGGAGCAAGCAGGAATGGTAGCGTATGACCCACTTCGGACGTTCCTCTGCGACGAATTCGCTGGAAGGTGCTACGAAATCTGCACGGTCTATAGTGACGTAAAGGCGATCATGATTCATTCCGACGTTCTGAAACAAGGTCCGTCTGGCATACGCAGGGCGTTGGGTTGGCCATGAAGGCCATTCCTATGCAGGTCCACCTAATCATTGGCAGGTATATAAGGAACTATTGTGAAATCCCCAGATAACCAAACTTTTGCATTTGTACTTATGCCTTTCGATGATGCATTTCAGGATATCTATAAATTAGGAATCGAAAGAGACTGCTGAGCAACTAGGCATTTCAGCTGAGCGGGTAGATGAGCAAATATTTCAAGAAGGAATATTAGACAGGATCTACCGTCAAATTGACATAGCCGACATAATAATTGCTGATATGTCCGGGCAAAACCCAAACGTATTTTATGAGGTTGGCTACGCCCATGCAAAAGGCAAGCTTTGTATTCTCATGACAAAAAATGCAGAAGACATACCGTTCGATCTGAAACACCATCGACATATTGTGTATGGAAAATCAATAACTGGTTTAAAAGAAAGTCTTGAAGCAGAACTTGTATGGGCAAATAATGAAATTCAGAACGTGAGATCGAGTAAAATAAAAGTAAACCTAAAAGATGCGTTAGGAACATTGCAAAAAACTAAGTATTTTGCAAGAGGAAATATTGAAATCAGGGTGGATCTATTAAATGAATCCAAATCACCATCTGCTGATATTGAGGCCATTTATTTCTATACAGGGCAAGATTGGATATTATATCAAGATAATAAAAAATGTCCTTCTACTGATTCTGATATATCGGATTTCAAAGCACGACATTTTTTGAAACCACCATTGAGAAAATTACATAAAAATTCATGGGCTCAACTAGTCTTCGAATTGAAAAGAATATTGGCGTATGCTTTAGATGGGGATGAATTGAAAGATTCATATCGTGTAACAGGTCGAAGCGTGTTACGCCTTGTTACTTCGGAAGGTAATTTTGATTATGAATTATCTTTAGATGTAGAAGTCGATGACATACCTTTTTAAAGCCCAACAAAGTGCCCAACCTTGATGCGAGCACCTCGCGGGAGTTAGCGCAAGCTCCGCTATATTGTGACCCGTCGAAAGCCAATCGCGACATGACTGCTACTGGCTATGGCCGGGCATGCCAGCCCGGTGCCAACCGTGACGGCAATACCCTCAGCTGCGGACCATCACTCAGGGTGACGCGAACCGTCACTGATGACCCCAAGCGCCCAACCGGGCGTCCAGAATGTTGGCGTGTCGTCGATCTACAGCGCTCGATCCGCGATTGGGCGATGCGGCAGGGACCGAATGTTGGTGCGGATCGAACCGCCGCAGGGGGTCGTGGCGGCGGCGATGGAAGTCCTCGCGGAGATCTCGTGGATACGGGTAAAAATCGGGTAATACACATCGGTTCAAGCAATCTCCTGCACGGTGGTATCCATCAACGGCAAATGGCGGTAGACAACCGTTGTTAACCGCCGTAGTTGTCGCCGACCTTGACTGAAAGCTGCGGTCGCTATCGGACCGGAGAGATCGCACACCGGCTTGAACTGCGAAAAGAGCGCGGTTCCGCTGAGGCGGGCTGGCGTTGCGCTAAGCAGCGACGTCTTGCCATGCGACCCGCGGTGAACATGCGGATGGGTACTACAACTCCTCAAGCGCACAAGCGACAAACGCGATGACCGCCGGCGACGAACCCGTTTCTGCGACGAAATGGGTTCGTGCTGAGCCAAATCGGATGTTCCTGGCCACCGATGAGCCGGCCGCCTTTGAAATCGTCAACGCTGGCGGCGCGGGAAACGCAGTGCTGGTCTGTGACCATGCATCCAATCGGCTGCCGCGCCGGCTGGGAATGCTCGGCCTTGGCGCGGTCCATCTCGCTGATCACATCGCCTGGGATCCGGGGGCTGCCGATGTCGCGCGCCGGTTGTCAGATCTGTTGGACGCGCCCTTGGTGTTGAGCGGTTATTCGCGCCTGGTCATCGACTGTAACCGGCCGCTCGACAGTCCGGAGTCGATCCCGGCGCAAACGGATGGGGTGCCGGTGCCGGGCAACCGGACGCTGACACCCGCAGACCGGGCGCTGCGCATCGAGGCCGTGTTCAATCCCTACCATGAGGCGATCCGCGCGGTGCTCGATCGGCGTGGCGACAGACCGAGCCTGCTGCTGAGCATTCACAGCTTCACCGCGGCTCTGGCCGGCCAGCAGCGGCCTTGGTCCATAGGCTTTGCGCACGGGCGCGACCGCCGTTTTGCCGCGCTCCTCGTCGATGCGATGAACCGCGACGCAAGTCTCGTCGTCGGTGACAACCAACCCTATTCGGTGGACGATACCACCGACTACACGATTCCCGTCCACGGCGAAGACCGCGGACTGCCGCATGTCCTTGTCGAACTCCGGCAGGATGGGATCGCGACGCCGGCGGACGCGGCCGCGTGGGCGGTGCGACTGGCGGCAGCGTTTCGCCACGTCGAGCCGGCGGCGCTTCGTCTCTTCAAGATGTTACGGTAATGCGCGGATCACGCCAGTGCCGCGGCTCATCACCGTCCGTCACTGCTGATCTCGTCCGTCCAAACCCTGAAGTTTTTCAGCGTATTCGGGCCGAACGTATTGCTGATCGGGACGTCGGTCGCATCGCGACCGCGTGCGATCAATACGCGGCCGATGCGCGGGATGTTGTTGCGAGCGTCGAAGGTGTACCAGGCCCCACCAATATAGACCTCGAACCAGGCGGAGAAATCCATCGGGTCCTGTAGCGGCACGCCGATGTCACCCAAGTAGCCCGTGCAGTAGCGTGCCGGGATGTTCAGGCAGCGGCAGAAAGCGATGGCGAGGTGGGTAAAATCGCGACAGACGCCGTGTCTCTCGTTGAAAACTTCCCAGGCGCCCATGGTCGGGCGGGCATGCTCGTAGCCGAAAGTGATGTGGTTGTGGACAAAATCGCAGATCGCTTGGACGCGTCCCCATCCGGTCGGCGCTTGGCCAAACAGATCCCATGCCACTTCCGTCAACCGGTCGGTCTCGCAGTAGCGGCTTCCCAACAGGAACACCAGGGTTTCTTCCGGCAGACTCTCCACCGGATGCTGCTGTGCCGAGGGAACCACCAGATCCGGCTCGCCGCTATCATTAATGATCGCGTCGGCCGACAGTCGGATCTCGCCTTTTGGGGCGACGATGCGCGAGCACCAGTTGCCGAAACCGTCGCGGTAGGCGGAGATCGGGATCGATGGGGTGGTGATCAGATGATCGGGAACGACGAGATCGGAGACCCGGCTGAAATGGATGCTCAAGGTCACCAGCATCGGCGTTGGCTGCGGGCAGTCGTAAATCAGTTCATAGCCGAGACGGATCTGCATACCTCGCCTCATGACCTCCGTTAGACGAGCGCGATGGATCGCCCGTTAGCTTACCAACTCAATGCCGGCAACTGGCTGAAGACCTGTCGCACGCCTTCGCTCCACTGAACACTTAACGCGGCAAAATAGGGATCTCCCTCATCGAAACGCCGGCGCATCTGAATTTCGAGGCTGTCGCGTCGGTAACAGATCAGATCGATCGGCATGCCGACCGAGAGGTTGCTGCGCATCGTCGAGTCGAACGAAACCAGCACACACTTCGCCGCATCGGCGAGCGACGTGGAAGGGGTGACCACACGATCGATGATCGGTTTGCCGTACTTTGTTTCTCCGGTTTGCAAGAAGGGCGTATCGAGCCCCGCTTCGATAAAGTTCCCCTCCGCGTAGATCCGAAACAGCCGCATGGCCTCGCCCCTAACCTGTCCCCCGAGGATGAACGACGCATTGAACTTGATGGCACTTTCCGCGAGATAACGGCCGTCCCGGCGCTCGATGTCGCGCACCGCATCGGCCACCAAATTGGCGGCATCGAACATCGTGCGCGCGTTCCAGAGATTGAGATCGTCATTTGTGCCGTTACCCCGCTGCTTCAGCAGGCTGATCACCGCTTGGGTCCCGGCCAGATTGCCGGAACTCAGCAGAATCATCACTCTGTCCCCCGGGCGCTCGAACACGGTCATTTTGCAAAATTTGGCAAAATCGTCGACGTCGGCATGCGTGCGCGAGTCGGACGCGAAAATCATCCCTTCATCGAGCATCACGCCCACGCAGTAGGTCAAATTCGATCTCCGCCGCTGTTCATGCCGGGCGATGGTCGAGCCGCGATCGAAGTCGCTGGGTATTTGGCTGCCGAGCGATACAGCGCATTGCCACCGGCAACGCGATCAGAGTTGAATGGGGCCAAAAGAACGCGCATGCCTTCGCCGATATTCATTCCACCCCAGCCCATCCTGTCTCCGCCTAAGGTACACTCGGTAATGCGCTTGGACAACGCACCGGTGACGTCTGACTTTTGGTCTCGCCCGACTTCTCAGTCAACCTCTCA
The DNA here is from genome assembly GCA_963786305.1 of uncultured Alphaproteobacteria bacterium. Lineage (GTDB taxonomy): Bacteria > Pseudomonadota > Alphaproteobacteria > Rhodospirillales > Defluviicoccaceae > CAKZLS01. Next base: position 610,031 of record CAWAYL010000008.1, on the reverse strand, counting down.
TGTCCGGTTGTGGCTAATCGCGTGCCTTCGCGCATTTCCCTGTTCTGGTTGAGAGGGGCTCGAAACCGGACTTGCGGACGGCCTGACAGCGACCGCTTTGTCGCTTTTTCCATGGCCCGCGTTAGCTTTTACCCGTTTCAATGGGTCTGGGGCAGGCCGGCGCGCAGGTCTTGCCAGATCGCGCCGCCGTCGCGCGTCCGCCAGACGGCGGCCTTGGCATCGGGCATGAAACGGCCGACGAAGTCGCCGTTCAGCGGGACGAGATAGAGGGCCTCGGGGTCGCGCGGACGGGCGGCGGCGGGAAAACCGAACGTGGACGGCAGGCCGGCCTCGATGCTGTGCCAGTTTTGGCCGCCGTCGTCGCTGCGATACATGCCGCAATGGTTTTGCAGATAGAGCCGGCCGGGCTGGCCTGGCGCCATCACCAGGGAGTGCACGCACTGGCCATAATCCGGGAACCGCATGTCGTCGGGCAGGTAGTCGCGCCGTCGCTGTCCAGCAGGAAGACGCCTTTTTTCGTTCCAATCAGGAGATTGACGGTTTGCGCCATTGCGGACCTCCGGCAATCTGTGGACACCGCATATAGGCATGATGGTCGGGGGCGTCCACGGAAAGGAGGCGAAGCGGAAGGATGCCGGTTCGATTTCCTTCTGTATCATAGCGCGCGACAACGCCCGCCTCGGGTATCGATCGCTCCGCCCCCCCGAAGAGGCCGTTCTGCTTGAACCGGCGCGCCCGGTCCGCGATAGTCGGTGACCATGGACGGCTCGCCGGTTCCCGCCTTCGAAGACATTCGCGCGGCCCATGATCGCATCCGCGCGCGCATCCACCGTACGCCGGTCCTGACATGCGCCACGCTGGATCGCATGAGCGGCGCGCGGCTGTGGTTCAAGTGCGAGAACCTGCAAAAAGCCGGGGCGTTCAAGATCCGGGGGGCGACCAACGCCGTTTTCTCGCTGTCCGACGACGCGGCGCGGGCCGGTGTCGCCACCCATTCGTCCGGCAATCACGGCGCCGCGCTGGCGCTGGCCGCCGGATGGCGCGGCATCAAGGCGTCGTGGTGATGCCCCGCAACGCGCCCCGCGCCAAGCAGCGGGCGGTGGAGGGCTACGGCGGCGACATCGTTTTGTGCGATCCGGGCATGGAGGCGCGCGACGAAACGCTGCGCCGCGTGGTGGAGCGCTCGGGCATGACCGTGGTCCATCCCTACAACGATGCGCGCGTGATCGCCGGCCAGGGAACCGCCGCCATCGAGTTGCTGGAGGACGCGGCGGATCTCGACGCCGTCATCGCGCCGGTGGGCGGCGGCGGCCTGATCAGCGGCACCGCCATCGCCTGCGCCGGCGCGTCCGAGCGGAACGGCGGTCTACGCCGCCGAGCCGGCCGAACGCCGACGACGCCCGGCGCTCGCTTCGCGCCGGACGGCTGATCATGACCGGCAATCCGGACACCATCGCCGACGGGCTGCGCGCGTCGCTCGGTTCGCTGACCTTCGAGATCATCTCCGCGCGCGTCACCGACATTCTCACGGTCGACCGAGGACCAGATCGTCGCCGCCATGCGGCTGATCTGGGAGCGCATGAAGATCGTGGTGGAGCCGTCCTGCGCCGTGCCCCTCGCCGTCATCCTGGCCCATCCCGGCGTGTTCCGGGACCGCCGGGTCGGTGTCATTCTCACCGGCGGCAACGTCGATCTGGACGCGCTGCCCTGGATGCGGTGAGGCGCGGCGGGCGCGTGGCGGCGCGCGGGCTCGAGCAATAATCTTGCCCAAACGCAACCGCAGATGGTTTAATGAAGATGTGAGCGACACCACGTTGATAAATGACGGGAGTCGCGAGGCGAGATTGACGGTCAATGAACGAAATCGCTGAGTTCACCAAGTATGAAATCGGGCTTGGCGGAGATCGACAACGATCACCGCAAGATCATCGCCATCATGCTTCGAGTGAAGAACGCGCTTGCACAAGAAAGACTTCAAGTTGTGCTCGTCGTTGTTGGACGAATTCGTCGAGGAGGCCGAGGAACATTTTCTGGCGGAAGAAAAAATCCTTCGGCACGCCAGGTACCCGGGCCTCAATCAGCATATCGTGTATCATCAGGAATTGATCTGGAAGGCCAAGAGCGTACAGGTGCTGTGCGAAGAAGCGCGCGGCTCGGCAAAGATCAAGCGCTGCTTCGAGTCCATGTGCGAATTTCTGATGGACGACATCGTGCTCGGTGACCTGACGTTCAAGGAGTTTTCTGACCGAAGCCGGTGTCATCAAATCGTGAGGATGGGAAAACAACCAGGAGCGTCGCTTGAATAACGGCCCGAGCCGGGAAAATCCCGCGAAACGGGCGACGGCGGCGGGGAGGCGAAAAGGAAGAAAAGCGTGCCATTTTATGAATGGTCGAGCAGCATGAGCGTTGGGGTTCCGCTGATCGACTCGGATCACCAGGCGCTGGTCGGCCTGATCAACCGATTGCATGAGTCGCTGAATGGCGGCGATGGCGGCGGCGGCGGGGACGATGGCGATCACGGCGTCGTCGAGATTTTCGACAGTTTGATCGCCTACCTGGAGATCCATCTGGCGCGCGAGGAACGGGTCATGGAAGCCTGCAAGTTTCCGGGTTTGCGGGAGCAGCGCGACGATCACGTCGGCTTCATCCATAGCGTTTACGCGGCACGCGATCGATACGAAGAGGACCCCGATCCCGCCATCCTGGGTGAGCTTTTGGTGTTGCTCAAAGCGTGGTTCCGCAACCACGTCCTATGCAAGGATGTCGCGCTCAAGCGGTTCGCCGAGGCGGATCCGCGAGCCAACGAAATCGCCGAAATGTTCGGTCCCGGCCTGTCCGACATGGATCCCGCGCCGCCGCTTCGGCCGCCCAAGTCCGAGCCGGACTGGTAGTGTCATCGGGCCCTTGCCATCAGGACGGCTTGTCGCCGCTGACGTAGGGTTTGTATTTCATATCCTTCGTCCAGCACGTGCACCACGAGCCATTCCGACAGGAAATCATAGAATGCCTGCGAATCGAAGGACTCGGGGCGGTCCTCGAAAGACTTTCGGTACTCGAATAGCCGCCGCGCCAAATCCTGGTGACGGGTCCGGTGCTCCTCCAATCCGGGGTAGCCGCGCGACCCGCATCAGCTTTTCTTCGCGGTCGAAGTGATATTCCGTGTAGCGCACAAGCTTTTCCAGCACCTTTCCCACCGACGTACGGTCGCCCCCGGCGAACACCAGATAATGCAACTCGTTGAGCAGATCGATGAGGTGCTTGTGGTCGGCATCGACGTCGTCGACGCCGACGCTCAGGTTGTCCCGCCAATGCAGTAGCGCCATTCTCATTCCTCCCGCCAACCGATTTCACGGTGGGCGTCAATTGGGTGCCCTGAACCAATCCCGGCAAGCAAAGCATGTTGCACTGCAATATGCCAGGACAAAGCAGCCGGTAATTTCAAGGTTTCATAAATCGACGCCGATTCGACAAAATGTTTCAATCGGGCGGCCGGGTCCTTTATTGATTGGCCGCGCGGCATGACGCCGTTCCCTTTCGCTGACGTGAGGAACCATGATCACCGCGACCGTCCTCGACGACGCACCGGGTATCCGTCATGGGTTTTTCACCCGCCGCGGCGGGGTGAGCGAGGGACCGTACGCTTCGCTCAATTGCGGCCAGGGATCGGCCGACGATCCCGAACGCGTCCGCATCAACCGGGCCCGGGCGATGGCCCGGCTGGGACACCGGGAAGCGGATCTGGCCACCGGCTACCAGGTGCACTCGGCCCGGGTGGCGGTGGTGGAGCGGCCGTGGGCCGCCGCCGCGCGGCCGGAGGTGGACGGACTGGCGACGCGGTCGCCGGGCGTGGCGCTGGGTATCCTGACCGCCGATTGCGCGCCGGTGCTGCTGGCGGATGTCCGGGCCGGGGTCATCGGCGCCGCCCACGCCGGCTGGCGGGGCGCGTGGTCCGGCGTCATCGAGGCCACGGTCGCGGCCATGGAGGGCCTCGGCGCCCGGCGGGACCGCATACTGGCGGCGGTGGGTCCCTGCATTAACCAGGACTCCTACGAAGTCGGTCCGGAGCTCGTGGCGCGGGTGACCCGAGGGGAGCCGGATGCCCAACGGTTTTTCCGGCCGTCGCGGCGCGCCGGCCATGCGCGGTTCGATCTGCCCGGTTACGTCGCGTCACGCCTCGGTGCCCTGTCCATTGCCGCTTTCGAGGGATCGCCGTACGATACCTGCGCCGGCGAAGACCGCTTTTTCAGCTACCGGCGGGTGACCTTGAACGGTGGCGGCGACTATGGCCGCATGCTTTCGGCCATCGTGCTGGAACGGTAGTCTCCATGCGATACCGGCGCCTGACGACGAAATGCGGGACCTGAGGATGGCGCTGCACTTTTCGGAAGAAGAGCTTGCCGAACGCCGCGCCCGGGTCGGCGCGGCGATGGCCGCGCGCGGTCTCGACGGTCTCCTGATGTTTCGCCAGGAGAGCATGTATTATCTCACCGGCTACGACACCTTCGGCTATGTGTTCTTCCAGTGTCTCTACCTGAGCGCCGACGGCGCCATGACGCTGCTGACCCGGGCGCCGGATCTCCGCCAGGCGCGCCATACCTCGGTGATCGACGATATCCGCGTCTGGGTGGACGGACCCGACGCCGGCGCCGGCGCGACAGCTTCGCGATATCCTCGAGGGGCACGGATGCAGCGGGCCGGAGGCTGGGCGTCGAGTGGGAATCCTACGGCCTGACCGCGCGCAACGGACGGCGCCTGGCGGACGCGCTGGAGGGCTTCTGCGTCACCGAGGATGCCTCGGAGCTGGTCAGCCGGCTGCGCCTGATCAAGAGCCCCGCCGAAATGGCCTATGTGCGAAGGGCGGCGGAACTGGCGGACGACGCCTACGCCGCGGCCGTGGCCGGCAGCGGCGCCGGCGCGTCCGAGGCCGACATTCTGGCGGCCATGCAGGGCGCCGTGTTCAGCGGCGGCGGCGATTATCCCGGCAACGATTTCATCATCGGTTCCGGGCCGGACGCGCTGCTCTGCCGCTATCACAGCGGCCGGCGCTGTCTCGACGACGACGACCAACTGACCCTGGAGTGGGCGGGTGTGTACCGGCATTACCACGCCTGCCTGATGCGCACCTTGGTCATCGGCCGGCCGCCGCCGGCGCAGCGCGCCATGTATGATGCCGCATCGGAGGCGCTCGCCGCCGCTACCGAGGCACTGCGTCCGGCACGGCCGCTCGGCGACGTGTTCGACGCCCACGCCCGCACCCTCGACGCCGCCGGCTACGGCGAACACCGGATGAATGCCTGCGGCTACAGCCTCGGAACGACGTTCTCGCCGAACTGGATGGATTGGCCCATGCTCTATCACCGCAACCCGGAACGCGCGGCGCCGGGCATGGTATTTTTCATCCATATCATTATCTTTGACTCCAGTGCCGGGCTGGCCATGTCCCTGGGCCAGACGCTGGAAGTGACGCACACGGGGGCCGCGCCGCTTACCGGGGCGCCGCATGGAGTTGGTGGTGAAATAGCGCCGATGCCGCACATTATTATGCTGATCGCGTTCTTCTTCCTGGCCATGCTGGCGACCTGCGCCATCGCCTGACTTTTGCCGTTGGCGATATTTATGGGCGCGCGGTCGACTAATCCGGTTTGCAAGTCGAACGAGAGGTTGTTACATTCCGCCGTCCCGCCGTGGGGCGGCATCCAGTGTCTGCGCGCGCGATCGCCGCCGAGACCGAAACGCATGCGTCCGAAAGCTCTAGTCATCATATTATGAAAATCGTCGCCTGTAACAGTAATCGCGCGCTGGCCGAGGCCATTTCCGCCTATCTCAACCTGCCGTTGGCGAAGGCGAGCATCCGCCGCTTTCCCGACATGGAAGTGTTCGTCGAAATCCTCGAGAACATGCGCGGCGAAGACGTCTTCGTGGTTCAGTCGACCTCGTATCCCACCAACGACAACCTGATGGAGCTGTTGATCACGCTGGACGCGCTCAGGCGCGGCTCCGCGCGGCGCATCACCGCCGTCATGCCGTATTTCGGCTATGGCCGTCAGGACCGGAAGTCGGGACCGCGGACACCCATTTCGGCGAAGCTGGTGGCCAATCTGATCACGGTGGCGGGCGCCGACCGGGTGTTGACCATGGACCTCCATGCCGGCCAGATTCAGGGCTTCTTCGACATTCCGCTGGACAACCTGTCGTCGGCGCCGGTGTTCTACAAGGACATCGGGCAACGCTTCAACTCCGACGACATGATGGTGGTGTCGCCGGACATCGGCGGCGTGTTCCGGGCGCGGTTGATCGCCAAGCGGTTCGACAGCGATCTCGCGATCATCGACAAGCGCCGCGAACGGGCGGGCGTTTCGGAGGTCATGCATGTCATCGGCGAGGTCCGGGACCGGCGCTGCATTCTCATCGACGACATCGTCGATTCCGCCGGAACGCTCTGCAATGCCGCGGCGGCGCTGATGGAAGAGGGCGCCACGTCGGTATCGGCCTATTGCGCCCACGGCGTGCTGTCCGGTGGCGCCGTCGCGCGGGTCAGTTCGTCGCCGCTCGAGAACCTGATCATCACCGATAGCATCTCCGCCACCGAGGCGGTCCGGGTATCCCATAACGTCCAGCAGCTGACCGTCGCGCCGTTGATTGCCGAGGCCATGCGGCGCATCAGTGAGGAAACATCCGTTTCCAGTCTGTTCGATTAGAGAAAAGTCCGCTACATACGCGTCCTCCGCCGGTATATGCCGAGGCCGGAGGCGTTGGAAAGGAGAACACGTTAATGTCCGACATCATCAACATGGCCGCCGAAAGACGCGAGCGCCTCGGCAAGGGCGGGGCCCGCGAAACCCGCCGGACCGGGCGCGTTCCGGCGATCATTTACGGCAGCGACCGAGAGCCGACCGCCGTATCCGTGGATGGCCGGGAGTTGCACAAGCAGGTGCGCGCCGGCGGCTTTTTCGCCAATGTCTACGAGATCGATGTCGGCGGCGAAAAACACCGCGTTCTGGCCGCGCGATATGCAGCGCCATCCGGTGACCGGCGTTCCCCTGCACATCGATTTCATGCGGTTCAGCGCCTCCACGCGGGTCCAGGTGGACGTCGATGTGGTCTTCGAGAACGAGGAAGCGGCGCCGGGCCTGAAACAGGGCGGCGTCCTCAACATCGTCAGCCACACCGTGCCGCTGATCTGCAATCCCAGCGAGATTCCGCAAAGCCTGACGGTCGATCTGACCGGTCTGGAGATCGGTGACGTCATTCATGTTACCAGCCTGACCATCCCGGCGAGCGCCGAGCTCGACATTGCCGATCCCGAAGCGACCATCGCCACCATCGCGGCGCCCACCGTCGCCACCGCCGAAGAAGACGAAGCGGATGCCGAGGCCGCCGAGGCAGCGGCGGCGGAACAGCGCGGAAGCCGCCGATGAGGAAGAGAAGGAGGAGTAATTCTCCTTCCACCCCATGTCTTCCGAAAGGCTACTGGTGGTGGGGCTCGGCAATCCGGGTCCGGGATATGCCGCGAACCGTCACAACATCGGGTTCATGGCCGTCGATGCCATCGTCGAACATCACGGCCTCGGTCCCTATCGCTCGCGCTTTCAAGGAGAGGCGGCCGAGGGAACGATCGCCGGGCGCAAGGTATTGATCCTCAAACCGATGACCTACATGAACAACTCCGGGCGCGCGGCGGCGGCGGCGGCGCGGTTCTACAAAATTCCGCCAGAGGACATGGTGGTGTTTCACGACGAGCTGGATCTGGCCGCCGGCAAGCTGCGGATCAAGAGCGGCGGCGGACACGCGGGCCATAACGGTCTGCGCAGTATCCACGCCCATGTGGGGGCCGAGTATGGCCGCGTCCGTCTCGGTATCGGTCATCCCGGCGACAAGGACCGCGTCACCGGTCACGTGCTGCAGGACTTCGCCAAGGCCGACCGGGTATGGCTCGAGCCCATGCTCGACGCCATCGGCCGGGAGTTTCCGCTGCTGGCGCGCGGCGACGCCGGCGCGTTCATGAGCAAGGTGGCGCTCGCCGTCAATCCGCCCAGGCCGAAAGCCGGCCAAACCCGCGCCGCCGCCGGAGGGCGCCGATGGGGTTTAATCTCGGAATCGTCGGCCTGCCCAACGTCGGCAAGTCGACGCTGTTCAATGCGCTGACCTCCACCGCGGCGGCGCAGACGGCGAATTTTCCGTTCTGCACCATCGAGCCCAATGTCGGCCGGGTGGCGGTGCCCGACCCGCGTCTCGAAAAAATCGCCGACATCGCCAAATCGCAAAAGATCACGCCGACGCAATTGGAGTTCGTGGACATCGCCGGTCTGGTGAAAGGCGCCAGCAGCGGCGAGGGTCTCGGCAACCAGTTCCTGTCCCACATCCGCGAGGTCGATGCGGTCATCCATCTGATCCGGTGCTTTACCGACGATGGGGTTTCCCACGTGTCGGGGGCGGTCAACCCGTTGGACGACGCCGACATCATCGAAACCGAGCTGCTGATCGCCGATCTCGACAGCCTCGAGCGCCGGGTGCCGGCGCTGGTCAAGAAAGCGCGGGGAAACGATCGCGAGGCCAAGGATCTGGTGCCGCTGATGGAACGCGTCCTCGCCGGTTTGCGCGACGGCCGTCCGGCCCGCGAAACCGAGGTGGCGGACGACGAGCGCAAGGCCTTTCGCGGACTGCAGTTGCTCACCGCCAAACCGCTGCTGTACGTCTGCAACGTCGAGGAAGACGCCGCCGCCACCGGCAACGCGCTGAGCGCGGCGGTGGCCGCGCGGGCGGCGGAGATCGGCGCGGAAACCGCGATCATCTCGGCTCGGATCGAGGCCGAAGTGGCGGAGCTCGACGACCCGGCGGAACGCGATGCCTATCTCGAGAGCCTCGGCCTCGAGGAGACGGGCCTCGCCAAGGTCATCCACGCCGGCTACCGGCTGTTGGACCAGATCACCTTCTTCACCGCCGGTCCCAAGGAAAGCCGCGCCTGGACGGTCAGGCGCGGCGCCGCCGCTCCGGAAGCCGCCGGCGCCATTCACACCGATTTCGAGCGCGGTTTCATTCGCGCCGAGACCATCGCCTACGACGACTTCGTCGCGACTCGGCGGCGAGCAGGCGGCGAAAGAGGCCGGCAAGATGCGCTCCGAGGGCCGCGACTACACGGTCAAGGACGGCGACATCCTCCTGTTCCGCTTCAACGTCTGAGCACGCCGCGTCCCGCTACCGCCGCGTGCACCATTCACCATCGGTGAAGAGCCGCGTCGATCCGCGCTTTGCCGCGAACTCCCGGTCGATTATGGTAGTGCTGCCAGCACGCAATTACGTAGATGTGCTGTCAGCACGCAATGCACATGGTAGTGCTGCCAGCACGTAATTAAATGGTAGTGCCGTCAGCACGCAATTAAATGGGGATCGGACACATGGGTACTTTGGATTGGAAATGGATCGGCATCGGCGTGGGCATCATGATCGTGCTCAACCTGGTGGCCGGGCTGATCATCGGGTTTGCCATCGTCGCCGGCGATCGAAGGCGCCGCGACCGTCGAGGAGGTCGAAGCCTCGCTGAGCGGCGGACAGTTGTTGCTGGCGGCGGTGCTCAACTTTCTGGTCTTCGCCATCGGCGGCTTCATCGTCGGCGTCAAGTCGGCGGGGCGCACCATCCTCGAGCCCGGTATTTCGGCGGCGATCGCGGTGCTGATCGGGCTGCTGATCGCCGGCAATTTTTCGATCGTCAATCTGCTCGTCGGCGGGCTGGTTCCGTTCGGTGCCGGGGTCCTCGGCGGCTGGCTCGGCGAACGCCGGCAGGGAACGACGTGAACGGTGGGCACGGCACGCGCTCGCGCGGCTCGTCGTCTTCCCGGAGGTTAGGGAAGCGATCGTCTTCGGCTCGCGGGCGATAGGCGACGCCGAGGAGCGCTCCGATCTCGATCTCGCACTATCCTGCCCCGGTATCACGCGCAACCGTTGGGTGGAAATTGCCGACGCCATCGAGCGGGCCGAGACGTTGATCCCCCTTAATCTGGTGTGGCTGGAGGAGGCTCCCGCCGCTCTCAGGGAAAAAATCCGCCGAACCGGAAAGGTTCTCTATGAGCGCCCGTAAACGGCAGGGGACACTCGCCAATCTGGAGCGCGTGTGGACGGCCTCTGCGTTGCAAGGAGAATTTGGCTTGATTGCCACCTCCGTCGGGCAATCAGCCACCGGTTGCTTGTGCCGACAGTCCAGGGTGAACAGTTCCTGCGGGTCGGGTTACGCCGCGGAGCGCATAGCGGCCAAGCGAGACCAGGCGGCTCTCCGGACCGGCGGTCGCCTCGGCGAAGGCTTGGGAGATCACCAGCGACTGGTCGAGCGAACGGCACATGGGGTTCCGGGGACATGTTACTTAATTGAAGTCCGTCAGGGCAAACTCAGGTTCAAATTCGCGAGTTCGTGACAACGTGGGACACGACGGGCATTGCGACCGGTTGGGTAGGATTTGTCTTACAAATCTTACCAGCGGGTCGTTCATGGATGAGCGGGCCGAGACGTTGATGGTGTGGACGGCCCCTGCTCCCCGGCATCGAAGTGCCATATGGTGGTCGTATTGAACGCCACAACCGAGAGGAGCCGTCCGAGATGCAAATTACCACAGTGGGCCTGGATTTAGCCAAGAACGTCTTTCAAGTGCATGCTGTCGACGCCAAGGGAAAGGTGGTGGTCCGCCGCCGTTTGCGGCGCGCCAAGGTCCGTGATTTCTTTGCCGGCCTGGAGCCGTGCCTGATCGGCCTGGAGGCGTGTGGCACGGCGCACTACTGGGCGCGGGAACTGCGGGCGCTGGGGCACGAGGTGCGGATCATGCCGCCGTCGTATGTGAAGGCCTACGTGCGGCGCGGCAAGAACGACGCCGTCGATGCGGCGGCCATCTGCGAAGCGGTGACGCGGCCGACCATGCGTTTCGTGCCGGTCAAGACCGAAGACCAGCAGTCGGCGTTGATGCTGCACAAGGCCCGCGAACTGCTGATCCGCCAGCGGACCATGCTGATCAACGCGCTGCGGGCGCACATGGCCGAGCTCGGGATGATTGCTCCGCAAGGCAAAGAGATGGTCGACGATCTCATCGCGGTGATCGAGGATGGCGAGGACGAAAGCGTTCCCGCCCTGGCGAAGGCGGCGTTGACGCCGCTGGTGACGCAGCTTCGCGCGGCCGAGCAAGCGATCGCCGCCGCCGACGCCGAGATCATGGCCTGGCACAAGGGCAACGAGGCCAGCCGGCGCCTGGAGACGATCCCCGGGGTCGGGTTCCGCATCGCGTCGGCAATCACGGCGACCGTGCCCGATCCGTCGTTCTTCCGCTCCGGGCGCGAATTCGCCGCCTGGCTGGGGCTGGTTCCCCGGCAGAACTCCAGCGGCGGCAAGGAGCGGCTCGGCCGCATATCGAAGCAGGGAAACCGCTACATCCGGAAACTTCTGGTGCTCGGCGCCACCAGTACGTTGCGCTCGGCCCGCAAGGGCGGGGCGCCGGGAGCGGACTGGGTCAACGGTCTGCTCGAGCGCCGGCCGGCACGGCTGGTCACCGTCGCCATGGCCAACAAGATGGCGCGCATTGCCTGGGCCTTGCTGGCCAAGGGCGGAACCTACCGCGCTCCTTGCGCGGCAGTCTGACGAAAGGCAGATGATGGATCAGGCGTAACCAGGAGAGCGTATGCAGAGACTTGCAAGGGTGGAAATGATTTGATGCCAACCGGTCGAGCCGGGGATTGGGACACCTCGCAATGGGACCGCACCCGACCGAGGTGGCAATCAAGTCAAATTCTTCTTGCAACGCAGAGGCCGTCCACACATGCGCACCGCGTGGCCGTGAGGGAACAGGCTAAGCCAATCGGTGGCTGGTTGCTTGTGCCGACAAGTCCAGGGTGAAGAGTTCCTGGGGTCGGGTGACGCCGCGGAGCGCATAGCGGCCGAGCGAGACCAGGCGGCCCTCCCGGCCGGGGGTCGCCTCGGCGAAGGCTTGGGAGATCACCAGCGACTGGTCGAGCGAGCGGCACATGGCCTCGATGCGGGCGACCTCGTTGACGGCCGGGCCGACCACCGTGAAGTCGAGACGGTTCTGGGCGCCGATGTTGCCGAACATCACCTCGCCCAGATGGATCGCGATATAGAACCGGCTGATCGGAAGGCCCAGCGATTGGCGCCGCGAACTCAGCGCGTCGACATGACGGAGCGCCTGCTCGGCCGCGCTCAGGGATGCGGCACAACTGTCCGCGTCCGAGCCCAGACTGAAGATCGCCAGAAGCCCGTCACCCATGAACTTCAGGACTTGGCCGCCGGCTTCGTGCAACGTGGTGACCATGGCGTCGAAGTAATCGTCCAACAGCGCCATGAGATCGTCGCGGGGTAGTTTGTCGGCCAGCTTGGTAAAGCCCTGCAGGTCGCATGACCAGAGTGCCGCGCGGATCGAGTCGCCCTGGCCGCGTTGTACGTTGCCGTCCAGCACGCGCTTGCTGGCATCGTGGCCGAGATAGGTTTCGAGCACGGTCTCGGCGATGCGGTGGGTCGCGGCGTCCTTGGCGGCAAGCGCCAGGACGGGCGCGATTTCCTCAATGGCGGCGATGTCGTTCTCGGAGAATCCGGCTGGCGCATCGCTCACCCAGGAGGTCAGAATGCGGTCGACCGGTCCCACCACATGGGCGCCGCCGAAGCGGTATTGCAGAGCCAGATAATCGGTCCCGCCCTTGGTGCGAAATTCCTCCAGCAAGGGTAGTTCCGCCAGGTCGGCGTGGTCCAGCCGATAGCGCATACGCCGGTCGCCCGCCACGACCATCTTCTCGAACGGCGAAGGATTGGACCGTATGGCGGGATCGATCGGTACGCGGTCCCAGGAGTTCCTGGGTGGCGTTCCGCGCACCTTTCCACCAATAGAAGATATGGCCGCCGATCATGGGGTGCAGTGTAGGCTGATAGATGTTCGCCCGCAGCAGGGAGATGCCGGCTTCCGCGAGGCGCCCGCAAAGGGCGGGAAGCAGCTCCGTTTCGGGTACGCCCCCCAGGCCCTGCGAGACGATCCATCGAATAACCGCGATTTTGTTGTTTGGCGTCATGGGGGCTGCCGAGGTCCACAAGTTTCCAACGGCGTCATTCTAACGCAGGGCCTATCGGTCCAGCGCTTTTATTCCGCGCGCTCGCTCAGCAGAAAATGTGCGTGGGCGGCGGCGACGGGGCGCTCGGGGGTGTCCTGCCAGGCCACCACGCGGACGTTGGCGACGCGCCGGCCCTGCTTGATGACGCTGCCGCGCGCGAAGGTGTCGGCGGCGAGGCAAGGTCGCAGATAGTCCACGGACAGGTTGACGATCTTCGGCACGACCGCGGCCTCCGTTTCGGCCAGCAGATGGACGATGCCGGCGTGCTCCAGCAGCGCGCCGACGACGCCGCCGTGAATGGCGTTGATCATGTAGTTGCCGATATTGCTCTCGCGAAAGCGCAGAACGGTGATCAGGCCGTCTTCGTCCATCAACGACTCGAGCCCGACGGTTTCGGCGTACGGGATCAGCGAATTGATGTCGACGATGTTGCCGGCGTGCTTGAGCGTCGCGATGGTTTTCAGCACGGCTGTCCCCCTTCCTTCGCTCCGCCGCGCGGGGCTGCGCCCTTGCCCTTGCCCGACGGTTTTCCCGGAGCGAACCCGGTGGCCGCCAGCATGAACGTGCCGGTGCAGTTGGCGAAAGGCGCGCCGGCCACGTCGTGATAGGCGAGACCGCGGACGAAGGCCACGTGCTCGGTCACCTTGTAGCACTCCGCCGATGCCCGGATCGTCTCGCCCGGCGTCGCCGGATGCAGATAGTCGATGCGCAGATCCAGGGTCGCGAGCGGCGTATGCTCGGGAACCGCGCTCATCACCACGACGCCGCAGAGCGTATCCAAAAGCGCGGTGATGACGCCGCCGTGCACCACGCCGGTCTTCGGATTGCCGATCAGCTTCTTGTCATAGGCGACTTCCATGAAGCCCTTGCCGTGCCGCAGCTCGATGATTTTCATGCCGAGTTCCCGGCAGTGCGGAATGTCTTCGAAGACCTTCTTGACCATCTCGAGGTCGGGAAGCGGTCCGGAGGGTCTCACGCTGTGCCTTTCGCTATCTCGAAGCGTCGACTGTCCAGCTAATATAGGTGATAGTGCGGGCAATTGTTTCTTTTTAACAACATCGTGCTCAGAGTTTTTTGCTGGGAGGAAAAGATGGGCGAAACTATTGAACTGAAAGCAGCGGACGGACACGCGCTCGATGCGTATCGCGCTCCGCCGGCGGGCGCGCGCAAGGGCGGCGTCGTGGTCGTGCAGGAGATCTTCGGCGTCAACGCCCATGTCCGGAGCGTCTGTGACCGCTTCGCGGCGGAAGGCTACGAGGCCCTGGCGCCGGCCCTGTTCGATCGCATCCAGCGCGGCGTCGAGCTTACCTATGACGAGGCCGGCGTCAACGAGGGACGAGAACTGGCCGCCGCCATCGGCTGGGACCAGCCCACCCGCGATATCGAGGCCGCGGCGCAAGCGCTCGACCCCGACGGCCGGGCCGCCGTGGTGGGCTATTGCTGGGGCGCCTCGTGGGTCTGGGTAGCGGCCTGCCGGCTGGAGATCGCCTGCGCCGCCTGCTACTACGGACGCCACATCCCTGAGTTGCTGGACGAGAAGCCGCGCTGTCCGGTGATCTTGCACTTCGGCGCCGAGGACGCATCGATCCCCATGGAAGCGGTGGAAGCGATCCGCGCCGCCCATCGCGCCATCCCCATTTATGTGTACGAAGGCGCCGGCCACGGCTTCAATTGCGACAAACGTCCCGATTTCCGGCCCGACGCCGCCGCGTTGGCCCGGGAGCGGACCCTGGCATTGTTCGCCGAGCACCTGGATGGTTGACCTCTCGAAGCGCTGACGGCGCAGACGTTTTCGCTACGATCAACCGATTCGCCGCAATCGAGAACGCGCGTGGTTATCGCCGCCCGCGTCGATGACGGGAGTCGGGCGGGAATCCTGCTCTCGCCAAACGGGGGTGGATCGTTGACCCTCATTTGGGTAATCCAATACCAATATCAATATATTGAGTCGGGGAGGTGATGCGTGCGCCATATATATGGTGGGGTTTGTGACGGCATCACCCCCATTCGCCGGTTAGGGCGGCGTCTCCGAAAGCCACCTCTTCAATCCGATTTCGGGAGTTGCCGGGACTCGCGAGAATGACCCTTTCGGCGCGTCGCCTGACGGAGATCGTCATCGAAATGGTCAGCCGCCCGGGCCATGAAAAGGTGCGGGCGCTGATGTACGAGCTTCTGGTGTATGGACTGGGCGCGTCGAGCACCGACATCCATTTCGAGCGCCGCATGCCGGAGGTTCGCGGCCGCCTCGACGCGCTGCTCGGCCAGACGGTTCTCGAATTCAAGCGCGACCTGCGCCGTGAGCGCCGCGACGCCGAAGAGGGGCTCGGCCGCTACCTGCCGCAACGCGAGCTCGAAACGGGCGAGCGGTTTATCGGCATTGCCATCGACGGCGCCGAATTCATCCCCTACGAAATCGAAGACGGCCGGCTGGCGGCGCTGCCCGGTTTCAAACCCGCCGCCGACGATCCGCGGGGTCTGCTCATCTGGCTCGACGCGGCGGTGTCGGTACAGCCCAACCTCAAACCCGATCCCGATACGGTGGAAACCGAACTCGGCCGTGGCAGTCTCGCCAACCGGCGCGCCCTGGTTCGGTTGCGCGAGTTGTGGCTGGAGGTCCGCACCCTTCCCGAGGTGGAGCTGAAGCGTCAACTCTGGGCCGATTTTCTCGCCGTGGTCTACGGCAGCCGCATCGAAGCCGACGAATTGTTTCTGCAGCACACCTACCTGACCATCGTCGCCAAGACGATGGCGACGAGGGTCCTGGCGGTGCCGCTGCCCGATCCCGCCGACCTGCTGTCGGGGCGCCCGTTCCGCGAAGCCGGCATCGCCGGCGCCGTCGAGTCGGATTTCTTCGACTGGGTTCTGCACGCGGAGGGCGGGCCGGATCTGGTGGCGCGGATCTCGCGCCAGGTCATCCGCTTTCGTCTCCACGACGTGGAGCACGACGTGCTGAAGGTGCTCTACGAGTTCACTCATCGATCCGGACCAGCGCCATGATCTTGGCGAGTACTACACGCCCGACTGGCTGGCGGCGCGGGTCTGCGCCCATGCCGTCGACAAGCCGCTCCGCGAGCGGGTTCTTGACCCGGCGTGCGGTTCGGGGACCTTCCTGTTTCACGCCATCCGCCGGTTCTTCGCCGCCGCCGACAAGTTCGGCGTGGCGCCGGAGGAGGCCTTTCGCAATTGCCTCGACAAGGTCGTCGGCATCGATGTCCACCCGGTCGCCGTGCTGGTTGCCCGCGTGACCTACTTGCTGGCCCTCGGCGAGGGGCGCCTGCGCGACCGTCCGGAAGCTTTTTCGCTGCCGGTCTATCTCGGTGACTCTTTGCAATGGAACACGCGCGAGATGTTCACCCAGATGGACATGGTGATCAGCGTGCCCGACGGGCCGGAGCTGTACTTCCCGCAACGGCTCGCCAACGAACCGACCCTGTTCGACGATACCGTCCAGGTGATGATGCAGTTGAGCGAACAGAACGCCGGCAGCGACGCGTTTCGTGCCTGGCTTCGCCGCGAGCGTATTGCCGACCGGCGGGAGTTCGACACCCTGGTCGACACCTATCGCCACCTCCGCGAGCTGCGCCAGAGCGGCCGGAACCACATCTGGGGTTACATCGTGCGCAATCTCAGCCGGCCTCTCTGGCTGTCCTCGGCCTACCAGCGCGCCGACGTGATCGTCGGCAATCCGCCATGGCTGTCCATGCGCTACATGGAGCCCAGCATGCAACAGCGATTCCGCAAGGAGTGCCGCGCCCGCAAGCTGTGGACCGGCGGCAAGCTCGCCACCCATCAGGATCTGTCGGCCTATTTCTATGTGCGCTGCGCCGAGCTCTACCTGAGGAGCGAGGGCACCATCGCCCTGGTCATGCCCTACGGTGCCCTGAACCGCGCCCAGTTTTCCGGGTTTCGCGGCGGCCGGTACAACACCGCGGAGGTCCGTTTCACCGAAGTCTGGGCCTTCGACGAGCGGGTCCAGCCGATGTTTCCCATGCCGTCCACCGTGTTCTTCGCGCGCCGCGAACGGGCGGGCCCGCTGCCGGAAACCATCACCGCGTGGCGCGGCGCGCTGCCGATGCGCGATGCCTCGCTGGAAGAGGCTGACGAGGCGCTGACCTGCCAGGAGGACATGTGGCCGGCGGCGGCGGCCCGATCGGGGGGGTCGCCCTATCGTCACGCGTTCCGTCAGGGCGCCACCCTGGTGCCGCGCTCGCTGTGTTTCGTGGAGCGCCAGGAGACCGGCCGCCTCGGCTTCAACCCGGCGGCGCCGCTGGTCCAGAGCCGCGCTGGCAAGCAGGACAAGCGGCCGTGGCGCGACCTGCCGGCGCTGCAGGGCACGGTGGAGAGCCAGTTCCTGCGACCGGTCTATCTCGGCGAGTCCATCGCGCCGTTCCGGATCCTCCATCCGTCACTCGCCGTCATCCCGTGGGACGAGATCGACGACCGGATCCTCGATGCCCGCGCGGCGCAGGAGAAGGGCTATCCCGGCCTCGCCAACTGGCTGGAGATGGCGGAGCGCCGGTGGAACGAGCACAGCCGCAATGCCATGGCGCTGTTGGACCGGTGGAATTACCTGAAGGCGCTCGAACGCCAAGTGCCGCCGGCGCCGATCCGCGTCGTCTACGCCAAGTCCGGCATTCTCCTGGCCGCCGCCGTGCTGGAGGACCGGGGCGCGATGATCGATCACAAGCTGTACTACGCGTCGTTCGAGAACGCGTCGGAAGCGTTTTTTCTGAGCGGGCTGCTCAACAGCGAGACCATCCGCGCCAAGATCGCGGTGTTGCAGTCGCGCGGCCGGTTCGGCGCCCGCGATTTCGACAAGCTGGTGTTCGAACTGGCCATACCCCGGTTCGATTCACGCGATCCGGTTCACCGCGATCTCGTGCAGGTCGCCCGCGAGTGTGAACGGGCGGCGGGAACGGTGGACCTGCCGTCCGGCGTCTATTTCGTCCGCGCCCGGCGCCTCGTCCGAATGGCGCTCCAGCAGAAAGGCCTGTTCCAGCGGCTCGAGGAACTGGTCGCCAAGCTCCTGCCCTGATGTGTTGTCAGCCCGACCGTGGGCGGCCGAAGGGAACGATCTTGTTGTCGATGTCGTGGCCGATGTCGGCGCGGCCGAGATAGGGGATGCCCGAGCGCGCGCACCAGTAGTCGACCACGTCTTCCTCGGTTCCGCCGAAGTCCCGATCGTTCGGCGGAATGTCGCTGCACCGGCCGAGCTTGATGCCGGCCACCCGTCGGATGCCGGGATTGCTGGTGATGTGGAACAGCGCCCGGTCGATGCGGTACATGTGCTCCGAAACCTCTTCGAGCATGAGCACGTGACCGCTCAGGTCGGGCTGCAGCGGCGTGGCGAGCAGTTGGCTCGAGAATGGTGATGTTGAAGGCCGCCGTTTTGGTCTCCCCGCCGACGCTCGGTTCGAACGTGTCCGGGCGCCCCTCCACCAGGTAGGCGAGCGCCCGCTCGATGGCCGCCGCGCCGCCGGCGCGCAGAATGTCCGTCGGCATCGGGCCGTGCGCCAGCCCGGTCAATCCGTGGGCATAGAGGCCGGCGAGCAGGCTGCCGGCGTCGCTGTAGCCGAGATAGAGTTTGTCCCTGGCCGCGTCCGCGAGCCCGGCGATCACGTCTTCGGCGATGCGGCAGGCGCCGTAGCCGCCGCGCGCGAACCACAGCGCGTCGAAGCGCGCGTCGTTGGCGATGTCGAGAAACGCCGAGGCGCGCGCCGCGTCGTCGCCGGCGAAATGCCCCGACGAGAGAAAACACTGCGGATGAAAGACAATCTCGGGCGGTCGATCGGGGTAGAGCCGGGCGGCCACGTCGGTGACCCCTTCGGCGACGATCGCATCGATCGGCGATCCGGTCGCGACGACGCCGATTCTGAGCTGATTTCCGTGCATGCCGCGGGTTCTCGTCGCCGGTGTTCTTGTCAGGCCCGGCACTTGGTTGTACTCATTTCCCGATGACTCAACAAAAGCGCTACTTCTTTTGCGGGATCGGCGGCAGCGGCATGCTGCCGCTGGCTTTGATCCTGCGAGCCCAGGGACATGGGGTTGCGGGCTCCGACCGCATGCTAGACCAGGGACGCACGGCGCAGAAGTTCGATTTTCTCCGCGCCCGCGGCATATCCCTGTTTCCCCAGGACGGCAGCGGCCTGAGCGGTCCCGATCAGACCCTGGTGGCCTCCACCGCCGTCGAGGACACCGTGCCCGACGTGCGGGCGGCCCGCGAGCGGGGCATGGCGCGGATATCGCGCGCCGATCTGCTGTCGGCGCTGTTCAACGCCGCGCCCGGCGGCATCGCCGTCGGCGGCACCAGCGGCAAATCCACCACTACCGGGATGATCGGCTGGATCCTGCACGCCACCGGCCGCCGCCCGACCATCGTCAACGGCGCGGTGATGAAGAATTTCGTGACCGCCGACGCGCCGTTTGCCAGCGCGGTGGTGGGAGACAGCGACCTGTTCGTCGCCGAAGTGGACGAAAGCGACGGCTCCATCGCGCTCTATACCCCGCGCATCGCGGTGTTGAACAACATCGCGCTGGACCACAAGTCGCTGGACGAGTTGCGCGCGCTGTTCCGGGGTTTCGTCGCCCGGGCCGGAACGGTGGTGGTGAACCTCGACAACGCCGAAACGGCGGCGCTGGCGGGCGCACTCCCGCCCGACAGGGTGATCACCGTCGGCTTGACCGACGCCGCCGCTCACCTGCGCGCGGACAACCTCGTTGCCGCTCCCGATGGTATGGCGTTCGAGGTCATCGAGCGAACGTCGGGCGCCTGCGTTTCCGTGCGGTTGCCCGTGCCGGGCCGCCACAACGTGGCCAATGCGCTCTCGGCGCTCGGCGCGGTCCGTGCCTGTGGCGTGCCGCTGGACGACGCGGCGTCGGCCCTTGGCGGCTTTTCCGGGCTCCGGCGCCGGCTTGAGGTGGTGGGCACGGCCGGCGGGGTCACGGTTATCGACGATTTCGCTCACAACCCGGACAAGATCGAAGCCACGCTCGCCACGCTGCATGCGTTTCCCGGGCGGCTGCTGATGCATGTTCCAACCCCATGGCTTCGGCCCGTTGCGATTGATGAAGGACGCCTTCGTGGACTGCTTTGCGGAAAATCTCCGCGACGACGACATCCTGATGATGACCGATCCGGTCTATTTCGGCGGCACGGTCGACCGCGGCGTCTCGAGCGTCGACATCGTCGACGCGGTGCGGGCGCGCGGCCGCTCGGCCTGGCATTTCGCCGAGCGCGTCGATTGCGGCGACAAGCTTCGGGATTTGGCGCGGCCGGGCGACCGGATCGTGGTGATGGGAGCGCGCGACGATACGCTGTCGCAATTCGCGGCGGAGTTACTCGACAGCCTGAACTATTTATTTTTAGACCAAGTAAATCCATTCAAGTGACTTCACTGGAACGGATATTGTTCTAGCGCGCTGACGGGGCTCGCGCGGCATCGAGAGGAGCGCCGTCGCTCTCGATGCATGGCGATCTAGCCGTTTACATTTGCGCCTGCAATTCCTCCTTGCGGGCCATCATTTTTTCCCCAAGGTCTTCCAATTCCTTGGTCGACAGGGACTTCTTCGCCATCGCGAACATTTCCTCTTCTTCTTCCTCCGCATGGTGCTCGACCATCTCTTTCAGCACATTGGCGCGCGCGGTAAACTCGTCGCTCGCCGGATCCGCGCTCTCCAGATCGGGCAATACGATTTCTTCGACCGCGCGATGCTCCTCCAGAGCCTCGTGGTTGATTTCGTTGTGCTTGGTTCCGCCGGCGTGTTTGAACGCCGGATAGAAGATCTCTTCCTCGATCTTCGTGTGAATCCGGAGTTCCTTGGCGATCTTTTCAAGAAGCTCGGGACGCGACTTGGTCGCTTGCTTGCTCGTGCTGGTCAGCTCATCCAGCAATTGCTTGACCTCCTCGTGGTCGGCTTTTAACAATTCGATTGCGTTGTGCGGCATGGACCGGATCCTTTCGCCATTCCTCTGGGCATGATGAAGGGAAATGCGCGCCGCCCAGCGAAAGTTCCGTGCCGCGCGATCAAATCGGTCGCGGTCCGTAACGCATGAATTCAACGCAATCGGGCATCGATCTAATACCGGTACATGTCCGACTTGAATGGGCCTTCCAGTGGGACGCCGATGTAGTCCGCTTGTTTCTTCGAGAGGACCGTCAGCTCCATGTCCAGCTTGCCGAGGTGCAGACGCGCCACCTTTTCATCCAGGTGCTTCGGCAGGATGTAGACGTCCTTGCCGTACTGCTCGCCCTTGGTCCAGAGTTCGATCTGCGCCAGTACCTGGTTGGTGAAGCTGGCGGACATGACGAAGCTCGGATGACCGGTGGCGTTGCCCAGGTTGAGCAGCCGACCCTCCGACAGCAGGATCATCCGCTTGCCGTCGGGGAACTCGATCATGTCCACCTGCGGCTTGATGTTTGTCCATTTGTAGTTCTTCAGGCTCGCCACCTGGATCTCGTTGTCGAAGTGGCCGATGTTGCCGACGATGGCCATGTCCTTGAACCGGCGCATGTCCTCGATGGTCACCACGTCGACATTGCCGGTGGCGGTGATGATCACGTCGGCGTAGGGGGCGGCGGCTTCCAGCGTCACCACCTCGAAACCGTCCATGGCCGCCTGCAGGGCGCAAATGGGATCCACTTCGGTGACCTGAACCAGCGCGCCGGCGCCGCGCAGCGATTGCGCCGAGCCCTTGCCGACGTCGCCGTATCCGCAGACGACGGCTTTCTTGCCCGCCAGCATCACGTCCGTGCCGCGGCGGATCCCGTCGACGAGGCTCTCGCGGCAGCCGTACTTGTTGTCGAACTTGGATTTGGTCACCGAGTCGTTGACGTTGATGGCCGGGAAGGGAAGCTGGCCCAGTTCCTTGAGCTGATAGAGGCGGTGGACGCCGGTGGTGGTTTCCTCGGTGACGCCCTGGATGGAGTCCCGCATTTTGCCGAACCAGCCGGGCGTGGCGGCCATGCGCTTCTCGATCTGGGCAAACAACACCTCCTCTTCCTCGGACCCGGGATTGGAGAGAACGTCCTCGCCCGCCTCGGCGCGGGCGCCAAGCAGGATGTAGAGCGTCGCATCGCCGCCGTCGTCGAGGATCATGTTGGCGAGTTCGCCGTCCGGCCACTGGAAAATCCGGTCCGCGTAGTCCCAGTATTCCGCCAGCGTCTCGCCCTTGACGGCGTACACCGGCGTTCCGCGCTCGGCGATGGCGGCGGCGGCATGATCCTGAGTGGAAAAGATATTGCACGACGCCCAGCGAACCTCGGCTCCCAGCGCCTGCAGGGTCTCGATCAGGACCGCGGTCTGGATCGTCATATGCAGCGATCCGGCGATCCGCGCACCCTTCAGCGGCTGTTGCGGGCCGTATTCGTCGCGGCAGGCCATCAGGCCCGGCATCTCGGTTTCCGCGATCTCGATCTCCTTGCGGCCCCACTCGGCGAGAGAGAGGTCGGCGACCGTGCAGTCGGCAAAATTCGGGTCGGCGGTCTTGGCTGAAACAGTCATATCCTGTGTGATATCCTCAATCTTCCTCGGAAGGCATGCGTCCATGGTGCCGGCGTCTCGCGTCGAGCCGACGCGCGGTCGGACTTCTATCACCAAACGGGCGCGCCTCCCAACGTTCTTGTTGACCGAAGGTGACGCTCGTCAAGGCGTTGACCAAGGCGAAGACGAACGAACCGTCCGAGCGTTGATGCACTATCCTGTCGAGCCGAATCAAGCGCTCGGATTCAGCCTCCGGTTCGTACCGTGTGTTGCGAAAGATGGCTCATGAACGCGTCCATCTCTTCTTGGGAGTGTCCCTCGAACGCGTAATTCACCTGGGTCATCGGCAGGTCCAGCGAACCGAGCTGACGATCGCCCTGGTAAATCAGATCGATGATCACCCGGTGCCCATGGTCGTCGACGAAGATCTGATTGCCCTTGACCTCATAATCGTAGCTACCGAGGGCGTTGGTCAGTTCACGAAGGGTCTCGCCAAGATTTCCTTCGAGCTTTCGGCTCTGCTTGAGTGACATTCAACCTCTCCCGACAATGGTTCCCTGGAGCATGGCCCAATCTAATCGGCTCGATCAGGTCGGCCCGATCGGATCAGACGGTCGTGCTCTCTCTTGTTGCCCGCGCACGAACAATTCCATCGTATCAGACAACCCGGCAGACGCGTTCAGTCAAGTGGCCATTGGTCGTACGCGTTGGCTCTCGCTCCACCTGGGTGCCTGCAACGAACGATTGCGCTCGTTCCTTGCGCGTTTCACCAAATACGCTATACCGGGCGGACGATGACCGCCATCCTGACCTTCCTGGCTCGATACGCGACCGTCATTCTTGCCGCGGGTGTTTTCGCCGGTCTGGTGTGGCCCGGTCTCGCCGCCGTACTGAAGCCGATGCTGGCGCCGACCGTATGGGGGCTGTTGTTTCTCGCGGCGCTTCGCCTGAATTGGACCGGGGCGGTGTCCCACGGTCGCCGGCCGCTGGCGGTCGTTGGCGGCGTCGTTGGCGTCGTTGGCGTCGTCGTCGGCTGGCTGTTGGTGATATCGCCGGCGGTCATGGCCGGCCTGATGTGGTGGACCGGGGCGCCGCCCGGCCTGGCGGCGGCGCTGGTTTTGATGTCGGCCGCGCCTCCGATCATGTCGTCGCCGGCGTTCGCGGTGTTGCTCGGCCTCGACGGCTCGCTCAGTCTGGCGGTCATGGTGGCGGCCACCGTGCTGGCGCCCCTGGTGCTACCGCTGGTCGCTCTGGAAATCCTCGATCTGCCACTCGCCGTGGGGGCGGGAACCCTGTTCGTGCGGCTCGGCGCGATGATCGGCAGCGCGCTGATCGCGGCGGCCGTCACCCGCCGGCTCGCGGGCGCGCACACCCTGGCGCGCGCCGCCGCCTGGATGGATGGAACGGCGGTCGTCCTCCTGGTGCTGTTCGCCATCGCCATCATGGATGGCGTCACCGTCCGGTTCATGCGGGAGCCGTCCCATGTCCTGTTCTTCCTGGCGGTGACGTTCGCCGCGTATATCGGGTTCCAGGGCATCGGCGCGGCGGCGTTTTCCTTTCTCGGGCGGCGATCGGCGCTGACCGTGGGCTTTTCCAGCGGCAACCGCAACATGGCGCTGCTGCTGGCGGTTTTGCCGGCGGGGGTGGACCCGGATATTCCCCTTTATTTCGCCCTCGGCCAGCTCCCCATATACGTCATGCCGGCGTTGCTGGCGCCGCTGTACCGGCGGCTCCTGTCCGTCAAGGTCCGGGCCGACGATTAGGGAGGGGGCGCCCGACCGGCGAGCGCCGCCTCGATGGTGGCTGTCAGCCAGTCATTGCGCGTTCGTCCGGCGACGGCGGCGGTTTCGTCGATGATTCGCAGCACGTGCCGGTCGACCTCGATGACCAGAGTAGCCGGTCTGTCGCCGAACAGCTCTTCGGCAACGTCGCGTTTTCCCCGGGTCTCGAGCCATTTGAGGGCCATGTCGTCGGTGAACGGAAGCAGCAGCGCGCCGTCCTGACCGTAAGTCTCGTGTTCTTCGACGAGAAAGAAATCACCGGCCGGCGATCGATAGAGCGCGGTCACCCGGCGGGTGTGGGTGGTGTCCACCTCGTGCGACGCGATCAGCCGCGCGCCGTCGGTATCATAGTTCCTTCCGTCGATGTCCCTTTTCATGGCGACTGGCCCCCATCGATTTTCCGAGTGATCGTCGCACGGTGACGGGATCGTTACAAGGCCGTGACAGTGTGCCGCATCGACCGAAATGGCCGGTCAAGCACCGATCGCCTTTATTCCCTCGGCCCGAACGCCAATATCAGAGCAGACGACACGCACGGATTCATCGCCGGGGGAAGACTCCCGGCTTGCGGGAGGACGAAATGACATGGCGAACGGTTACGGCCGCGATGGTCATCGCGGTTTTGTGGGGCGGGGTCGCCATGGCGGGTGACTGGCGAACGGCGAGCCGCGCCTCCGTCGGCATCGCTCCCGATCCCGAAACCACGCCCGAGGCGGTGGTCCAGGTCTATGCCGCGCGCGCCTGGGGCTGGCGGGGCCGTTTCGCCGTTCACACCTGGATCGCCGTCAAGCGGGCCGGGGCACCGGCGTTCACCGTTTACGAGGTGATCGGCTGGCGCGCCTATCGGGGGCACCCGGTGCTGACCGTTCACGACCGGGCGCCGGATGGCCGCTGGTTCGGGGCCGAGCCGGAGATCCTGTTCGATCTGCGCGGCCCGGAAGTCGACGACGTCATCCGGCGGATCGATCTTGCCGCCCGATCCTACCCCCATGCCGACGCCTATCACGCGTGGCCGGGGCCGAACAGCAACACATTCACCGCGCATGTCGGCCGCGCCGTGCCGGAGCTGACCGTCGAGCTGCCGCCGACGGCGATCGGCAAGGACTACCTCACCGGCGGGCTGCTGGCCAGGACGCCCAGCGGCAGCGGCTTCCAGGTGTCGCTGTTCGGGCTGGTGGGTCTGATGGTGGGCATGCGGGAGGGGGTGGAGATCAACGTCCTGGGTTTGGTGTTCGGCATCGACCCCGACGATCTGGCGGTCAAGTTGCCGATGATCGGAAAGTTGAGCTTGTCGTCGAGATAACCGTGTCGTCGAGATAACGGCGGCGCGATGGCGATCGACGGCGCGCCCGCCGCCGGGACTTGCCACCCGGCGGCGGGCCGCTATGGTATCGTTCGCAAAGAGTTCGGGATAAAGATCCATCATGAGCATTTGGGGAAAGATCATCGGCGGTGTCGCCGGGTTCGCGCTCGGCGGGCCGCTGGGAGCGTTGATCGGCGGGCTCGCCGGTCATGCCGTGGACAAGTTCCGCGGCGCCCAGGAAGGCCCGCCGCAACTGGAAGGGCCGGAAGACGCGACGGCGGCGTCTCCCTCCGGCGCCCGCCAGGTGGCGTTCACCGTCGCCGTCATCGTCCTCGGCGCCAAGATGGCCAAGGCCGACGGAACCGTGAGCCGCGCCGAGGTCAAGGCGTTCAAGGAAGTCTTCCATATCCCGCCGGAGGAAATGAAGAATGTCGGGCGCATCTTCGATATGGCGAAGAAGGACGCCCGCGGCTTCGAGCCCTACGCCAAGCAGGTGGCCTGGCTGTTCCGCAACGAGCCGGCGGTACTCGAGGAACTTCTCGCCGGCCTGTTCCACATCGCCCGCGCCGACGGCGAGGTGCGCCCGGCCGAACTCTCCTACCTGCGCCGCGTGAGCGAGATCTTCGGGCTCGATTTACACGCGTTCGAGCGGCTGCGCGCCACCTTCATGGGTCCGGACAAGTCCGATCCCTACGAGGTGCTGGGCATCAGCCGAGGCGACGGCAACGACGAGATCAAGAAGGCGTACCGCAAGCTCATTCGCGAAAATCATCCCGATACCCTGGTCGCCCAGGGTATGCCCGAGGAGTTCGTTCAGGTGGCCAATCAGCGCATGGCCGCGATCAATGCCGCCTATGACGAAATCGAGAAACAACGCGGCATTAAATAAGTCCAAGCACGAAGCAGGCCATGAAACCGCACGATTTCGCCGCCGCGCTGGCCGTGATCCTTATCTGGGCGATGAATTTCATCGTCGCCAAGGTGGCCATCGGCCAGATCCCGCCGAACCTGCTGCTGGCGATCCGGTTTGCCCTGGTGGCCGTCCTTCTGTCTCCGTTTCTGCGGCCGCCGGGAAAATCATGGTTGTTGATCGTCGCCATGTCGGTGGTGCTCGGCGGCCTGCATTTCGGGCTGCTGTTTTCCGGTCTGCGGGGTGTCGACGCAGGTCTCTCGGCCATCGCCATCCAGCTTTCCGTGCCGTTCAGCCTCATTCTCGCGACGATCTTCTATCGCGAGCGCGCCGGCGTCATGCAATACGCCGGCATCGTCGTCGCCTTCGTCGGCGTGTATCTGCTGGGGGGCGATCCCGCCGCCGCGCCGAGCCCGGCGCACCTGTCGATGGTGGTGACCTCGGCGTTCGCCTGGGCGCTCGCCAACATCATCATCAAGCGGATCGGCGAGATCAACGTCTTCGTGCTCAATGCCTGGTTCACGGTCTTCGCCCTGCCGCAATTCCTGATCGCCAGCGCGCTGTTCGAGCACGGGCAGCTCCAGGCCCTCGCCGCCGCCGACTGGCGCGGCTGGGGCGGCATCGTGTTCATGGCCGTCGGCGCGTCGATCACCGCCTACGGCCTGTGGTACTACCTGATCCGCAAGTACGAGGTGAACCGGGTGGTGCCGCTGATGCTGCTGGCGCCGGTTCTGGCGGTGTTCCTCGCGGTGCTGATCCTCGATGAGCCGCTGACGCTCCGCATCGTTTTCGGCGGGCTGGTGACGCTCTCCGGCGTCGCGATGATCCACTTCCTCCGGCCGTCACCGCCACCGCCGCCGGTCCCACCTCCCGCTCCGGTGGTCTGATGAAGGTCCGCGTGTGTCCCTCGCCCAACGTCGATTGCCGCCCCGAGGACGTCCCGATCGACATGCTGGTGTTGCACTATACCGGCATGGAGACCGCAGAGGCCGCCCGCGCCCGGCTTTGTGATCCAGACGCCAAGGTCAGCGCCCATTACATGATCGACGAGGACGGAACCGTCACCCGGCTGGCGGACGAGGCGGCGCGCGCGTGGCACGCCGGCGTTTCGTTCTGGCGCGGCCACACCGGCATCAACGGGCGCGCCATCGGCATCGAGCTGGTCAACCCCGGCCACGAGTTCGGCTACCGGCCATTCCCGGAAGCGCAGATGGCGGCGTTGGCGGATCTCGCCCGGGGCATCGTCCGACGCCATGCCATTCCGGCCCGCAACGTGGTCGGCCATTCCGACGTGGCGCCCCGGCGCAAGATGGACCCCGGCGAACTGTTCGACTGGCCGAGGCTCGCCGCCGCCGGCGTCGGCCTGTGGCCGGACGAGTCCGCCGAGTGCCTGATGGACCCGGCCGTGATCCGCGATATGCTGGCGGACTACGGCTACGAGACCGCGGACCTGTTCGCCACCCTCCGCGCGTTCCAGCGCCACTTCCGCCCCGCCCGCGTCAACGGCCGCATCGACTTCGAAACCGCAAGGTTGCTCCGAGGCCTCATGGAATTGGTTTCGGTGGCGTGATCTGGGACAACGATCCGGCGATGGCCTTCGGAAACTTGTGGATGTAGAGGTCGCGCTGCGGCAGCGGGACACGCACGTCATGCTCGCGAAACAGATCGAGTAGCTCGATCAACACTTCGCTGGAGACGTTATGGACGCCGTTCCGCACATCGGCGATCCAGAAGCGAAGCTCCAATTCCACGCCGTTTTCTCCCAATGCCATGACTTGCGGGTTTGGCGCCGGTTCCTTTAGCACACGCGGGCACCGGTTGGCGGCTTCGTTCATCAGGTCGAGCGCCTTGCGCACATCGGCATCATACGCCACTCGGACGGGTAGCTTCAAACGCACGTTCTCGTCCTGATGCGTCCAGTTGAACACCTTCTGCGTGATGATATCTTCGTTGGGGATCAAAAACTCGGTACCATCGCGCGTTTCAACCTCGACGTAGCGGGCTCGAACCCCCGTGACCCATCCGAACGTTCCACTGACTTCAATGATGTCTCCGGGTTTGATGGACTTGTCGATGAGCAGGATCACGCCCGCGAACAGGTTCGCCATGCTTTTCTGCAGACCGAAACCGAGACCGACCCCCAGGGCGCCCGTGAAGACGGCAAATGCTGTCAGATCGATTCCGAAAACCCCGAGGGACAACATGACAGCAATGCCGAGGAGGCAGAACTTGAATAGTTTGCCGAAGATGACCCGGAAGCTGGGGCTCAACGCGGTCATCCGGGTCATGCGCTTTTCAACGATGCGGGCGATCACCAGGGAGCCCCAGATGAGAACGACCGTTGTCCCGACGGCCTCAAGCAACGTCAGCAATGACATACGCGCCTCGCCCAATGAGAACGAAGCCGCGGCGAGGGCCTCAATGATCGGCGAAAGCATTCCGAGAATGCTCAACGCCGCGACCGTCCAGGCGATGATTGCCACCGTGCGCGACACCACGGCGTTGGGAATTAGGGCCGTTGCGAAGCGCACAACCAGCCATGCCGCCGCCAGATTGAGCACGATGTTCACGAGATGGGATGGCCATCCGAAACGGCCCGCAACCAGTATCGAAATCCACAAGGCGACGATCCATGACAGCGGAAGGAACAACGGCAACAGGCCGGACAGGTAAAACTCCTCCTGTTCGCGATCGACGGCCAAGTGATGGAACACTCGTTCGAGTCCGGGTCTGAGCAAATGCGCGAGCAGCCATACCACGATAAACGTGAACATGATCGCCGGCACTTGGACCATGTTGTTGGGGGAAAAGATCTGATGCTGCAGAATGTCGATTGCGGTCAGCAACCAGGCAAGCAACTTGGCACTTAAGTCCTGCTCCATGAAAACCTCCCTTGTTTCTGGGCTCAATGGCCCCGATTGGCCGGGCCATGAGGGCTCGAGTTCTCCTATTGTCCAGCCAAACCGGGACACGGCCCAAAGGGAATTTTCTGCGCGTGGCAGACTGTTTTCTTGTTCTTATTGTTCGAGAGCCTGTCCGAAGGCCCGTTCAACACCCTCCGGGCTTTCCACTGCCGCTTCCGCCCCACCCGCGTCAACGGCCGCATCGATTCGAAACCGCCCGTTTACTCAAGTGACTGCTGGAGATCTGCGGCGCGTGACTTCGTTGCGCGGTCGCGCGCCTGGACGGCCATGGCGACTGCGGTTTGCGGCTTGCCAGGAAGTTAGCTCTTGGATCTTTACCTCTTTATTTCTTGGGTTCACGGAGGGCACAACGTGGCGAATGTATTTCCGGACAATTGCCGCCAAACCGGAGCCGCGCTCGAAAAAACTTACCAGTTCTTGCTTTGGTTGCGCTGACCGACTGATTGTCGGCCTCGGCAGATCGTCTATACTGTTTCCCGGCCGACCGAGCCGAAGGGGGCACATGGATATCGTCCGTTGCCATGCCATCCCGGCCCGCAAGCGACGACGAGGGTAAATCCAAACGAACGGGCCCCAAATCTCCTCGCCCGCTCGCGGGAGAGGAAGGGGTCCGCTGCGAAGCAGTGGGAAGGTGAGGGCGCCGCGATGCGGCGGGATCATGACCGACATCTTCATCATGCGCGCGACGATCGGGACTGGGCGCAAAGGCTCGCCGGGAACGGGGACGTTACCCGGCGGACGAGATGTCGGTCTGGCCGAAATCGCTGCCTTTGAACAGCAATGGTTCACCAGTTGCCCTGGCCAATGCATAGGCGAAGCAATCTCCGTAGCTGAGACCGGCTGGGTGGTTGCCGCGACCGTACTCGCGGTAGGCTTCGCGTGCCGTTTCCGCGTGATCGAAGGTGACCGGCTCGATATCGATGCCGGCTTCGGAGAGAAACAGCTTCAGGTCGCGGATGCCGTCGTAGCCGAATCGATCCTCGATGATGATCGCCGCTTCAAGATAGTTCGCGGTTGTCATCAGCCGGGTGGTGTCGTTTTCGATGAGGGCGAGAAAGCGTCCGCTTTCGGGTTCTTGTTGAAGAATTGCGACGATGGCCGAAGTGTCGATCACCATCAGCCTGGCAGCCCGCGCTCATCGTATCCCAGGATATCGTCCTCCGTTCGATCCCGAACGACCGGCAACGTCGCACAGTGATCGGCAATTTCCTGCAGCCGCTCGCGCAGTGGCCGTCCGCTACGGCTCGCCACCTGCCGTTTCAAGCGTTCCCGCAAGGCGTTTCGCACCGCCTCGGTCATGGTCTCTCCAGTGACAGCCGCCAAGCGCCGCGCCAATTCGTGGGTTCGCTCGTCCTTGATGTTAAGCGGCATTTATCCTCCACCATACAAATTATACACCTTTCCTCCAATATTGCTGAAACGACGAATTTCCGCAAGAGCGTATTGCTCAAACCGTGAGCGCTCTTGACCTCAGTTTTGCGAGGTCTACCCTGAACACAGCCAGATGGCCGGATGGCCGCCTTTGGCGTGGTTCGAACCGCGCCGGGGGAGGAAAGTCCGGGCTCCACGGAAACACGGTGCCGGGTAACGCCCGGCGGGGGCGACCCCAGGGAAAGTGCCACAGAAAGCAAACCGCCGGCCCGGGCCTCGGCCCGCCGCCGGCAAGGGTGAAAGGGTGCGGTAAGAGCGCACCGCGCCGCCGGTAACGGTGGCGGCACGGTAAACCCCACCGGGAGCAAGACCAAGTAGGGACGGCACGCCGGCTTCGGCCGGCAGGCGGGTTTTCGCGCCGTCGTCCGGGTCGGTCGCGCGAGGCGTCCGGTAACGGGCGTCCCAGATGAATGGCCATCACCCGGGCCTCGCGCCCGGGTACAGAACCCGGCTTACAGGCCGTCTGGCGCTTTTCTCTGTTCTTTTTTCGTTCCTTTTTTTCCGTTTAAAAGAACATAAAACGAACATTAGTTTTGCGCTTTTTCTTGCCGCGCGGCCTCCATGCTGCAAGACTCTGGAAAAGGGGCGAAACGATTCGTGAATTATGCCTGTACCGCCTACTTCGCGGTCTTTGAATTAACTTATTTCAGACGTTTGTCATCCTTGTGAGTGCTTGTTTACTATTAATTTATCTATCTATTTTCATACTGCCCCCATTGACGCCCACCAACGCCCATGATATCCCATAATACCCCGCAAAGTAGGCACTTTGGGAGCGGCTTGCGTTTGCGGCGAATCGGCAATCCAAACGGATGCCGTTGATGAGGTTTCTCTGGGGGCCGAAATGCCGGTGCTGGTTGGCACGCACGTCAACAAGATCGATCGCAAGGGCCGGGTCTCCGTGCCCAAGCAGTTTCGCGATGTCTTGCAGACGTCCCAGCCGAGATACGCCGGCATTTTCGCGTTTCCGCTTTTCACGGCTCCGGCGATCGAGGCGTGCGGCGAAGATTTCATGTCCCGGATCAGCAACAGCCTCGGCCGGTTGGACCTGTTCTCCGTCGAGCAGGACGACATGGCGAAGCTGGTTTTGGGGAGCACCCATCAATTGCCGTTCGACACCGAGGGCCGCGTCGTCCTGCCGGGGGCGTTGCTCGAACACGCGGAAATCTCCGGAGAGGCCCTGTTCGTGGGCCAAGGCGAGCGATTCCAGATTTGGGGTGCCGACAATTACCGGAAGCATCTGGCCGAGGCCGTCGAGCGCGCCCGCGCGGGCAATGCCACCCTGCCGCTGGCGCCGAGCGGGAGTGCGCCGCAATGACCGCTGCGCCCGTCCACAAGCCGGTCATGCTGAGCGAGGCGGTGGCGGCTCTGGCGCCCCGCGCCGACGCGCTTTACGTCGACGCCACTTTCGGCGCCGGCGGATACGCCAAAGCCGTTCTGGACGCGGCCCGCTGCGTCGTGTTCGGCATCGACCGCGACCCCGAGGCCTGCGGCCGCGCCGGCGACTTGGCGCGATCGTACGCCGGCCGGCTGAACGTCGTGCGCGGTGCCTTCGGCGACATGGTGTCCCTGCTGGCCGCGCGCGGCGTCGAGCGGGTGGACGGCGTCGCCATGGATCTCGGCGTTTCGTCCAACCAGATAGAGGCGCCCGAACGGGGCTTTTCATTCCGCGCCGACGGTCCGCTCGATATGCGGATGGATCCCGACCGCGAGCTTACCGCCGCCGATGTGGTCAACCATCTGGGAGAGACCGAACTTGCCCATATCCTTTGGGCCTACGGCGAGGAGCGGTCGTCGCGCCGGATCGCCCGCGCCATCGTGCGCGCCCGCGCCGCCGCGCCGATCACGCGCACGGCGCAACTGGCGAGCATCGTCCATCGTGTCCTGCCGCGCGCCCGTGACGGCGTCGACCCGGCGACCCGCACCTTTCAGGCGCTGCGCATTCACGTCAACGACGAACTCGGCGAGCTCGACCGGGGCCTGAGCGCCGCCGAGCGGCTTCTCGATCCCGGCGGGCGGCTGTGCGTGGTCGCCTTTCATTCGCTCGAGGACCGCACGGTCAAAACGTTTCTCAGGACCCGCGGCGGCGCCGCGCCGCGGCCGTCGCGCCACATGCCCGAAGCCGGGGAGCGAGAGGTTCCCGCGGCCAGTTTCCGCCTGTTGCACCGGCGCGCCCTCCGTCCGTCGGCGGCCGAAGTCGCCGCCAATCCCCGCGCCCGGTCGGCACGATTGCGCGCCGCCGAACGGACCGCGGCGCCGCCATGGCCGGAAACGGCCCAGCACAAGGTAAACGGAAGGAGAGCGGCATGACCGACTGGTCGACGGTATGGAAGCAGACGACGGTGCTCTTCCTCGTGCTCGCGGGCGGACTGGCGCTCGTGCTGTTCGCCGTGAAATACAAAGTGCAGGACCTCGAGAAAGAGCTCTCGGCGCTGAACCGGGAAGTCGCCTACGAACACCGCGCCGTTCATGTCCTGAAGGCGGAGTTCAGTCACCTGGTGGAGGCCGGTCGCTTGCGCCGGCTGGCGACCGAGCACCTCCACATGGAGCCCATTCAGCCCGATCAGCTGGCTACCTTCGCTTCGCTGCGCGACGATGCCCCAGACGGAGACGCCGACGCTCCGGATGGCGGTGCCGATGCGCCGGGCGGTAATGCCGATGCGCCGGACGGCGATGCCGACGATCCATCCGTTCAGCGGCGCCCGCTCGGCCTTTCGCCGCCCGTATTCTCGCCCGTGTCCATGAAGGAGAGGCGCCCATGACCGACAAGCGGCAAGCGGGTTCGGACCGGCGCCCGATCCGTCTCGAAGGGACGCGGTCACGCGCCCTGGACGTCGCCCGCAATCGTCTTCTGATGGCCGGCGCGGTGTTCGCCCTGTCTTTTCTGATCGTCGCCGGTCGTCTGATCGATCTGACCGCGTTCACCCAGAAGGACCGGACGGGCCTCGTTCACGACGTTGCCGGCCCGGTGGCGACGCGCGGCGATATCGTCGATCGCAACGGGATCTTGCTGGCCACCAGCCTGCCCACCGCTTCCCTCTACGCCGATCCCCGCGAGGTGATCGACGCCGAGGACGCGGCCGGCAAGCTCGCCTCGGTGTTCCCCGAGCTCAATCGCGACCGGCTCGCCGCGAAGCTGGCCGGCGAGGGGCGGTTCGTCTGGATCCGCCGCAACCTCATCCCCGACGAGCAATACGCCGTCAATCGTCTTGGACTACCGGGTCTCGGGTTCGTCGACGAGGAGCGCCGCGTCTATCCACAGGGCAACCTCGCCGCGCATGTCCTCGGACTGACCGACGTCGACGGACAGGGCATCGCCGGCGTCGAAAAAACCTTCAATCGCGATCTTGGCGATGGCGCGGGCGTGCGGCTCTCCATCGATCTTCGCATCCAGAACGCGCTGCGCGATGAGCTGTCCGCCGCGGTTCGGGAGTTCCGCGCGGTGGGCGCCGCCGGTCTCGTTCTCGATGTCCACACCGGCGAGCTGCTGGCGACGGTCTCGTTGCCCGACTTCGACCCGAACGCACCGGGCGCCGATGACGCCGACGGTCTGTTCAACCGGGTGACGACCGGCGTCTACGAGATGGGCTCGACATTCAAGTTGTTCACCATCGCCATGGGTCTCGACACGGGGGTCACGTCGCTCAACGGCGGCTACGACGCGAGCCGGCCGCTGCGCGTGGCGCGGCACACCATCTCCGACTACCACGCCAAGAACCGCTGGCTCTCCGTTCCCGAGATCCTGGTGTACTCGTCGAACATCGGCGCCGCGCAGATGGCCATGCAGGTGGGCGGGGCGCGGCAGCGCGACTACCTCGGACGGCTCGGATTGCTGAGCCGGGCGTCCATCGAACTGCCGGAAGTGGGGGCGCCGTTGAAGCCGACGCCATGGCGCGACATCAACACGATGACCGTCAGCTTCGGTCACGGCATCGCCGTCAGCCCGCTGCAGCTCACCCAGGCGGTGGCGGCCGTGGTCAATGGCGGCGTTCTCAGGCCGACCACCATCATCTCCCTGGATGGCGCCCCGCCGCCGGCCGGCGATCGGGTGTTCTCCGCCGCCACGTCGCGGAAGATGCGCGGCCTGATGCGTCTCGTGGTGCGCCACGGAACGGGCCGCAACGCCGAAGTGGCCGGCTACAAGGTCGGCGGCAAGACCGGAACCGCCGAAAAGCTCATCTCCGGGCGCTATCGTCACGACAAGCGCATTTCCTCCTTCGTCGGCGCGTTTCCCATGGATGCGCCGCGTTACGTGGTGCTGGCGGTGATCGACGAGCCCAGGGGCAACAAGCGCACCCAGAACTATGCCACGGGCGGCTGGGTCGCGGCGCCGGTGGTGGGCGCGGTGGTCCGCCGCATGGCGCCGATGCTGGGCATCGCTCCGGTCATGGATGACGATGCGGCGCCGCTCGAGTACCGGACCAAGAAATCCCGCGAACACGCTCTGCGCGTCGCCATCGGCAAGACCATCGCGAACGTCCGGGGAGCCCAGCTTGCGTCTAACTGACTTGTTGAAAGGAGACCCCGTCGAAGTGACCGTTGCCGTGGATCCCGCTACACATGGAAATCGCCGGGCTGACCGCCGACTCGCGTCAGGTCAAGCCGGGGTTCCTGTTCGCGGCCCTGCCGGGGAGCCGCGCCGATGGGCGTGACTTCATCGGCGGCGCGGTCGAGCGCGGCGCGGTCGCCATTCTCGCCCCGCCCGGCACCGATCCTGGGGCAGCCGTCGCCGATCCGGACCGGCGGCGGATCGCCGTCATCGTCGATGAGAACCCGCGCCGCCGTTTCGCTTTCATGGCGGCGCGCTTCTTTTCGGGCCAGCCGGCGACGGTGGCGGCGGTGACCGGGACCAATGGCAAGACGTCCGTGGTCTGGTTCCTGCGCCAGATCTGGGCGGAACTCGGTCACCGGGCGGCAAGCCTCGGAACCCTCGGCCTGCACGGACCCGACGTCCGGATCGCCGGCCGACTGACCACGCCGGACGCGGTGCACCTGCACCGCGCGCTGGCGCGGCTCGAACTGACGGGGGTGAGCCATCTGGCCATCGAGGCGTCGAGCCATGGCCTGGCTCAGCATCGTCTGGACGGCGTGCGTATCGGCGCCGCCGCGTTCACCAACCTGTCACGCGATCACCTGGACTATCACGGCTCCGCCGATGCCTATCTCGCGGCCAAGAGCCGGCTGTTTTCGGATCTGCTGGCCGATGGCGGAACCGCCGTTGTCAACGCCGACGCGCCCCACGCGACCGATTTCGCGGCGATCGCCGAGCGCGCGCGGCCTGCGGGTTCTGACGTTCGGGACAAGCGGGCGCGACATCCGGCTGGACGGGATCGAGCCGGTCGACGGCGGCCAGCGGCTGAGCGTGACCATCGGCGGCGAAACGACGTCCGTCCTGTTGCCGCTGGTGGGCGATTTCCAGGCGTGGAATGCCCTGTGCGCGGTAGGGCTCGCGGTGGCCACGGGCGCCGAGCCCGCGAGCCGCCCTGGCGGCTCTCGGGACGCTCCATGGCGTGCCGGGGCGGCTGCAGCGGGTGGCGCAGACTGCGTAATGGCGCCAGCGTCTACGTGGATTACGCCCATACGCCCGATGCCTTGGCGGCGGTGCTCCGGGCGCTTCGCCCGCGGACGCGGGGCAAGCTGGTCGTCGTCTTCGGTTGCGGCGGAGATCGCGATCCGGGCAAACGTCCCGAGATGGGGCGCATCGCCGCCGAGTTGGCCGATTGGGTGGTGGTCACCGACGACAATCCGCGCGGCGAGGCGCCGGCGGAAATTCGCCGGCAGATCCTGGCGGCCTGTGCCTCCGCCACCGATATCGGTGACCGCGCCGAGGCCATCGCCCGTGTCGTGGCGGCGCTCGCGCCCGGCGACGTGCTGGTGATCGCCGGAAAGGGCCACGAGACCGGCCAGACCGTCGGTGACCGGGTGCATCCGTTCGACGACGCCGAGGTGGCGCGGGCCGTCGCCGAGGAGGTGGACCGATGAGCCGCGGCCGCGACGCTCTGGACCTGTAATGCGGCGGCCGAGGCTACCGGCGGCCGGGCTCACGGCGACTGGCGCGTCACCGGCGTTTCCATCGATACCCGGACGCTGAAGCCCGGTGACCTGTTCGTCGCCCTGGCGGGGCCGAGCTTCGATGGCCACGCGTTTGTCGGCGAGGCCCTGGCCAACGGCGCGGCGGCGGTCATGGTGTCGCAGGGTTCCGTCGTCGATCGAGGCCGATGCGCCGATGCTGGTGGTGAGCGACACGCTGACGGCGCTCGAGGATCTCGGGCGGGCGGCGCGGGCGCGTTCGGAGGCGCGCATCGTCGGCGTGACCGGCAGTGTCGGCAAGACCAGCGTCAAGGAAGCCCTGAAGCTGGTTCTCGGCGCCCAGGCGCCGACCGCCGCCAATGACGCCAGTCTGAACAATCACTGGGGCCTGCCCCTGAGCCTCGCGCGGATGCCCGCGTCGGTGTCCTTCGGCGTGTTCGAGATGGGCATGAACCATCCGGGCGAGATCGAGCCGCTGTCGCGCATCGCCCGGCCGCATGTCGCGGTGGTCACGGCGGTGGAGGCGGTGCACAAGGCGCACTTCGAGAGCGTCGAGGCCATCGCCGACGCCAAGGCGGAGATATTCACCGGCGTCGGGCCCGGCGGCATCGCCGTTCTCAATCGCGACAACCACCAATTCGCCCGGCTGGCCCGCGCGGCCGGCGAGCGGGGCATCGACAGGATCATCGATTTCGGTCGTCATCAAGAGGCCGCGGTTCGCTTGCTGAGCAACGAGTTCGACGCCACGGGATCGACGGTCGCCGCGTCGGTGGCGGGCGAGGCCGTCGACTACCGGCTGAACGTGGTCGGCGAGCATTGGGTGAACAACAGCCTGTGCGTTCTCGCCGCCGTCGCCGCCGCCGGCGCCGACATCCGGCTCGCGGCCGCATCCCTGGAAGAGGTTGTCGCCCCCAAGGGACGCGGCCGGCGGAGCGAAATCGCCATCGCCGGCGGCACCATCGGTTTGATCGACGACAGCTACAACGCCAGCCCGATATCCATGGCCGCGGCGTTTCAGGTTCTCGGCCACGCGCGGCTCGGCCCGGGCGGCCGGCGCATCGCCGTGCTGGGCGACATGCTGGAGCTTGGCGACGAGTCGCCGGTCATGCACGCGGCCTTGCTGCAGCCGCTGCGGCGCGCCGGCATCGATCTGGTGTTCACGGCCGGTCCGTCCATGGCTCGCCTGTTCGATGCGCTGCCAGCCGGCATGCGCGGCGGGCACGCGGCGGAGTCGGCGGCCCTGACGCCCTTGGTGACCGCCGCCGTTCGGGCGGGCGACGTGGTGAGCGTGAAGGGGTCGGCGGGCAGCCGCATGGGCGTGGTGGTGGAGGCGCTGCGCGGTCTCGACTCGATCCAAGGCGGTGCGGCGCGCGCCGCGAACGGGGAGTAGGGGCGAGCCATGCTGTTTCATCTCCTCTACCCCCTGGCCGACCAGTTCGCGTTCTTCAACGTCTTCCGCTACCTGACGTTCCGCACCGGCGGCGCGGTGATCACCGCCCTCGTCGTGAGTTTCGTGATCGGGCCGCCGCTGATCCGGTTGTTGCGCAAACGCCAGGCCGAGGGACAGCCCATTCGCGACGACGGCCCGGCAAGTCATCTTCTGACCAAGCGCGGGACGCCGACCATGGGCGGGTTCCTCATTCTCGCGGCACTGATCGTCTCGACGCTGCTGTGGGCCGATCTCGGCAACGGCTTCATCTGGGTCGCGCTGATGGTCACCATCAGCTACGGCGCCATCGGCTTTCTCGACGATTTCCGCAAGGTCGTCTATCGCGATAGCAAGGGATTGCCGGGCAAGGGCAAGTTGCTGCTGCAGGTGGCCATCGCGCTCAGCGCGGCGCTGTGGATCAACGAGCTGACGCCGCCGGAACTGCGCGACATGCTGGCCGTCCCGTTCTTCAAGGACGTACTGCTCAATCTTGGTGCCGCCTATACGGTGTTGGCCATCCTGGTCGTCGTCGGGGCGTCGAACGCCGTCAATCTCACCGACGGTCTCGACGGCCTCGCCATCGTGCCGGTGATGATCGCGACCGGGGTGTTCGCGCTGATCGCATACCTCGCCGGCAACGCGATCTTTTCGAACTATCTGCAGATCCACTACGTCCCGGGCGCCGGCGAGCTTGCGGTGTTCTGCGGTGCCCTGGTCGGCGCCGGTCTCGGGTTCCTGTGGTTCAATGCCCCGCCGGCGCGCGTGTTCATGGGCGATACGGGTTCCCTGTCGCTCGGCGGCGCGCTTGGCGCGATGAGCGTGATCGCCAAGCACGAGCTGGTTCTCGCCATCGTCGGCGGACTGTTCGTGCTCGAGACCGTATCGGTCATCGTCCAGGTGGTCTCGTTCAAGCTGACCGGCCGGCGCGTGTTCCGCATGGCGCCGCTGCACCATCACTTCGAAAAGAAGGGATGGGCCGAGTCGACCATCGTGATCCGGTTCTGGATCATCGCCTCCATCCTGGCGCTGGCCGGGCTGTCCACGTTGAAGTTGCGGTGAGGAAGCGATGATCAAACTGTCCTTCCTCGCCGATCAGACCGTCGCCGTCCTCGGGCTCGGGGTGACCGGCATGGCCGCCGCCCGCGCGCTGGCCAACAGCGACGCCACGGTCTGGGCCTGGGACGATAATCCGGAGAACCGCGACGCCGCCGCCGCGGCCGGGATCCCGCTGGTGGACCTTCACCACAGCGACCTGGAGGAGGCCAAGGCCCTGGTGACCAGTCCGGGCATCCCCCTCGCGCATCCGGAGCCGCATCCCGTGGTACGCCGCGCGCGCGCCGCGGGCTGCCCGGTCATCGGCGATGGCGAACTGCTCTACCGCGCCCAGCCGGACGCCACCTACGTCGGCATCACCGGCACCAACGGAAAATCCACGACCACCGCCCTGATCGGTCACATCCTGCGGACGGCCGGACGCGCGTGCGAGGTGGGCGGCAATCTCGGAACGCCGATGCTGGCGCTCGGTCCGCTCGCAAGCGACGGAGCCTATGTCCTGGAGCTGTCGTCGTTTCAACTGGAGCTCAACCCCTCCATGGTGTT
Source organism: uncultured Alphaproteobacteria bacterium (assembly GCA_963786305.1). Taxonomy (GTDB): domain Bacteria; phylum Pseudomonadota; class Alphaproteobacteria; order Rhodospirillales; family Defluviicoccaceae; genus CAKZLS01. Next base: position 570,055 of record CAWAYL010000008.1, on the reverse strand, counting down.
CGACGTGGCGGTGCTTCTCAACGTCTCCGCCGATCATCTCGATCGTCACGGCGACATGGCCGGCTACGTGGCCGCCAAGCGCCGGATCTTTCGCGGCCAGCGGCCGGGACAGACGGCGATCGCCGGCATCGATGACGACTACAGCCGCGGCGTCCTCGCCGATCTCGCGTCGCGCGGCGTAGAACGTGCCGTTCCGATTTCCGGCCGGGCACCGGTCTCGGGCGGCGTATTCGCCGAGGACGGCAAGCTTTACGACGAGTTGACGGCCGGCGACCGGCAGTTGGTGCTGGACCTCGACGAGGCCCGGGCGCTGCCGGGCGAGCACAATGCCCAGAACGCCGCCGCCGCCTACGCCGCCGCGCGGGCGGTCGGTGTCGACCGGCAGACGGCGTGCGCCGGTCTCCGCACGTTTCCGGGACTGGCCCACCGCCAGGAGGTCGTCTCGGTCATTCGCGGCGTCGCCTATGTGAACGACAGCAAGGCCACCAACGCGGAAGCGGCGGCGCGGGCTCTGGCGTGCTACGGCGATATCTACTGGATCGCCGGCGGCCGGCCGAAACCGGGCGGTCTAAAAGCGCTCGAGCCCTATCTCGATCGGGTGCGCCATGCCTTCCTGATCGGCGAGGCGGCGGACCCGTTCGCCGCGCGCGCTCGCGGGCCGGATCGCGGTGAGCCGGTGCGGCACGCTCGATGCCGCGGTCGATGCGGCCGGCGAGATGGCGGAGCGCGACGGCCGTCCCGGCGCCGTGGTGCTGCTGTCGCCGGCGTGCGCGTCGTTCGACCAGTTCAAGAATTTCGAGGTTCGCGGCGACGCGTTCCGGTCGTTGGTGGAGGCGCGCGGCTGATGGCGTTCCCGCGCACCGATACGAGCCTGATCAGCCGCTGGTGGTGGACCGTGGACCGCTGGACCCTCGGCGCCGTTGTGATGATCGCCGGCATCGGCATCGTGCTGACGGTGGCGGCCTCGCCGGCGGTGGCCCAGCGCATCGGCCTCGACACCTTCTACTTCGCCCGGAGGCAGTCGGTGTATGTTCCGCTCGCGCTGATCGTCATGTTCGTCACCTCGCTGCTGTCGGTGAAAGGGCGTCCGGCGGTCCTGCGTCATCGGCTGCGCCATCGCGCTGGCGTTGACGGTCGCGACCCTGTTCGTCGGCCCCGAGGTCAAGGGCGCCACCCGCTGGATCCGGTTCGGCGGCCTGTCGCTGCAGCCGTCGGAGTTCCTCAAGCCCACCTTCGCGGTGATGTCCGCCTGGTTCATCTGCGCCAGCCGCCAGGAGCAGGGTTTTCCCGGCTATTTCATCGCCACCGGTCTGCTGTTGCTGTGCGCCGCCGTGCTGTTGAGCCAGCCGGACGTCGGCACGACCATTCTGATCGCCGGAACCTGGGCGGTTCAGGTTTTCCTCGCGGGGCTGCCGATGATCCTGGTGGTGCTCGTCGTGCTGTTGTTCATGGGCGGCGGGGTCGGCGCCTATTTCACGTTCGATCACGTGCGCGCCCGGGTCGATCACTTCCTCGACCCGGCGGTCGGCGAGGGATATCAGATCTCCCGGGCGCTGGAGGCTTTCCGGAGCGGCGGGCTGTTCGGCCGGGGTCCCGGCGAGGGACGGGTCAAGGAGCTGTTGCCCGACGCCCACGCCGATTTCATCTTCGCCGTCGCCGGCGAGGAGTTCGGCCTCTGGGTCTGCCTGCTTCTCGTCGGGCTGTTCGCCTTCGTGGTGCTCCACGGTTTCGGCCGGGCGCTCAAGGACAACAACCTGTTCGTGGTGTTGGCCGCCACCAGCCTGCTCGCCCAGTTCGGCATGCAGGCGCTGTTCAACATGGCCTCCACCACGCATCTCATTCCGCCCAAGGGCACGACCCTTCCGTTCATCTCCTACGGCGGATCGGCGACCATCGCGCTGGCCTTGACCATGGGCATGGTTCTCGCCCTCACCCGCCAACGTCCGGAAGGCGGAGGTGAGCGATGAGCGGCGTCTCCAACCCGCGCGTCGTGCTTGCCGCCGGCGGCACCGGCGGGCACGTCTTTCCGGCGGAGGCCCTGGCCGCCGAGCTTCTCGAACGGGGCGTCCAACTGACGCTGTTCACCGACCGGCGCGGCGGCGCCTACGGCGGCGTGCTCGGCGAGGTGGAGATGCGGTTCGTGCGCAGCGGGCGCATGGCCGGGCGCACCATCGTCGCGCGTCTCCAAGGCGGCGCCGAGCTCGCCCTCGGTTTCGTCCAGGCGCGCTCGCTTCTGAAACGGACGGCGCCGCGCGCGGTGGTCGGCTTCGGCGGTTACGCCTCCGTTCCCACCGTGCTCGCGGCGACGGTCATGGGGTATCCGACCCTCATCCATGAACAGAACGCCGTTCTCGGCCGCGCCAACCGGTTGCTCGCCGCCCGGGTTTCGAAGATCGCCACGGTGTTCGACGATGTCGGCGGGTTGCCGGCGGGCCGCGCCGGAAAAACCCTCCGCACCGGGATGCCGGTCCGCCCGGCGTTCGCGGCGGCGCGCCGGCAACCCTACCCGCCGATAGAGGGCGACGGACCGCTCCGCCTCTTCGTTATCGGCGGCAGTCAGGGTGCCCGGGTGTTCAGCGACGTGGTCCCGGCGGCGGTGGAACGACTGGCCGGCGTCCCTGCGCGATCGCCTGGCGATCAGCCAGCAGTGCCGGCCCGAGGACCTGGACCGCGTCCGCGACGCCTACGCGCGGATCGGCGCGACGGTGGAGCTGCGAACGTTCTTCGACGATGTCGCCGAGCGTCTCGCGCGGGCCCATCTGGTGATCGCCCGCTCCGGTGCATCCACGGTGGGCGAGCTGACGACCGTTGGCCGTCCCGCCCTTCTGGTGCCCTATCCGCACGCCATCGACGATCACCAGACGGCCAACGCCCGCGCGCTCGACGCCGCCGGCGCCGCCTGGCTCGTCCCGCAACCGGACGTTCACGCCCGAGGGTCTGGCCGAACGGCTGGTCTCGCTGCTCGCCGACCCGGCGACCTTGCAGGCGGCCGCGGAAAACGCCGGCGCCGCCGGTACGCCGGACGCCGCGAAACGACTGGCCGACGCCGTGCTGGCGCTGACGGAGCCGAACGGCGCCGCCGACAACGCCGACAACGCGGATAATAACGCCGACAGCGGGAGGCAGGCCGCATGAAGGCGCTCCCTCTCAGCGTGGGTACCATTCATTTCGTCGGTATCGGCGGCATCGGCATGAGCGGCATCGCCGAGCTGCTGCACAATCTCGGCTACGCGGTTCAGGGCAGCGACCGGGCCGAGAACCACAACACCCGGCGGCTGAACGCCATGGGCGTGCCGGTCGCCATCGGCCACGAGGAAGCCAACCTGGGCGACGCGCAGGTGCTGGTGGTCTCGTCGGCCGTCAGCCCCGACAATCCGGAAATCGTGGCGGCGCGCAAGCGCCTGGTCCCGGTGGTGCGCCGGGCCGAGATGCTGGCCGAGCTGATGCGCCTGAAATGGTCCATCGCGGTCGGCGGCACCCACGGCAAGACCACCACCACGTCGCTGGTGGCCGCGGTCCTCGATGCCGCCGGGATGGATCCGACGGTGGTCAACGGCGGCATCATCAATGCCTGGGGATCGAACGCCCGCCTCGGCAGCGGCGAGTGGGTCGTGGCGGAAGCCGACGAGTCGGACGGAACCTTCGTCAAGCTGCCGGCGACCATCGCCGTCGTCACCAACATCGACCCCGAGCACCTCGACCACTACGGCAGCTTCGACGCGCTTCGCCACGTCCTTCGCGTCCTTCGTCACCAATATTCCGTTCTACGGGTTCGCCGCGCTGTGCATCGATCATCCGGAAGTGCAGGCGATGATCCCCAAGGTGCTGGACCGCCGCGTCGTCACCTATGGCTTCAGCCCGCAGGCCGACGTGCGCGGCGTCGATCTGGCGTTCACCGCCGACGGCGTCCGGTTCGACGCGGTGATCACCGATCGCGCCACCGCGCGGTCGCGCACCGTCGAGCGCCTCCATCTCCCGATGTTCGGCAGGCACAACGTGCAGAACGCGCTGGCCGCCATCGCCATCGCCAACGAAATGGACATCGAAGACAGCGTGCTGCGCCGGGCGCTCGGGGCGTTCGAGGGCGTCAACCGCCGGTTCACCCGGACCGGCGAGGTCGGCGGCGTCACCATCATCGACGATTACGCCCATCATCCGGTGGAGATCGCGGCCGTGCTGGAGGCCGCGCGGACGGCGGGGTCGGGCCAGATCATCGCCGTGGTTCAGCCGCATCGATACAGCCGCCTGCGCGACCTGTTCGAGGAGTTCTGCGCCTGCTTCAACGACGCCGACGCGGTCGTGGTGTCGGAGGTCTATGCCGCCGGCGAGGACGCCATCGAGGGCATCGGCCGCGACGCGCTGGTCGACGGTCTGCGGGCGCATGGCCATCGCCGGGTCGTCGCGCTGCCCGCGCCCGAACACCTTGCGGAACTGATCGACGATCTGGCCGGTGCCGGCGATTTCGTCGTCTGCCTGGGCGCCGGCAGCGTCACCCAATGGGCCCACGCCCTGCCCGACGACTTGCGGCGGCTCCACCAGGCAACCGCGGGAGGCGACGCATGATGGCCGCCGAAAAACGCGCTCCGTCGCTGATCGACAGGTTGCCGGCAATTCGCGGTCGCTACACCGAGAGCGCGCCGCTCGGACCGGTCACCTGGTTCCGGGTCGGCGGCCCGGCCGAGGTCATGTTCCGGCCCGCCGACGCCGACGACCTCGTCGGACTTTCTCGCCAACAAACCCGCCGACGTGGCGGTCACCGTGCTCGGCGTCGGCTCCAACCTGCTTGTGCGCGATGGCGGGGTTCCGGGCGTCGTGGTCCGTCTCGGGCGCCCCTTCGCCCGCATCGAAACGGAAGGCGACGTGGTGACGCGCGGGCGCCGCCGCACTCGACCTTAACGTCGCGATGACGGCGCGGGATGCGGGTATCGCCGAGCTGGAATTCCTCTGCGGCGTGCCCGGAACCATCGGCGGCGCGCTGAGAATGAACGCCGGCGCCTACGGATCGGAAATGAAGGACGTGGTGGTCACGGCCGGCGCCCTCGACGAAACCGGCGGCGTCCACGACCTCGACCCCGGCGCGCTCGGTTTCCGGTATCGCGGCTGCGGCGTGCCGGCCGGTTGGCTCGTTCGTTTCGGCGACGCTTCGAGGGCGCCACGCGGATCCCGTGTCCATCGGCCGCCGCATGAAGGAGATCCGCGACGCGCGCGAGCAAAGCCAGCCGATACGGACCCGCACCGGCGGCAGCACCTTCGCCAATCCGGCGGGCCGCAAGGCCTGGGAACTGATCGACGCGGCCGGCTGCCGGGGACTGGAGCTCGGCGGCGCCAAGGTCTCCGAAAAGCACTGCAATTTCCTCATCAACACCGGCAGCGCCACCGCCGCCGAACTCGAGGCGCTGGGCGAAGATGTGCGCCGCCGGGTGTTCGAGACGTCGGGCGTCGCGCTGGAGTGGGAGATCCGGCGCATCGGTGTCCCATCGGTGTCCGGGCGACGCAGCGCGCGCGGCCGGGAGGGACAACGATGAGTAGGCGCGTCGCGGTGCTGAAGGGCGGGTGGTCGGCGGAGCGCGCCGTCTCGTTGGTCAGTGGCGCCGCGTGCGCCGAAGCGCTGCGAGCCGCGGGTTACCAGGTGTACGAAATCGACGTTCCGCGCGATCCGCGTGTTGTTCCTCGATCGGCTTCATCCGCTGCCCGACGTGGCGTTCAACGCCCTCCATGGGCGCTATGGCGAGGACGGGTGTATCCAGGGAATGCTTGATATCCTTGACGTTCCGTACACCCACTCCGGGTTGCTGGCATCGGCGCTGGCGATGCACAAGCCCATGTCCAAGACGGCTGTTCGCCGATGCCGGGATACCGGTCGCCGAACACCAGATCGTTGATCGCGAACAGGTGATCGAAGGCGATGTGATGGCGCGCCCCTATGTCATCAAACCGCTGGACGAGGGATCCAGCGTCGGCGTCCATATCGTACGCGAGGGCGATAATATCACTCCATTCGGCGGGGAAGAATGGCCCTTCGGCCGCCAGGTGATGGTCGAGCGGTTTATCGCCGGGCGCGAATTGACCGTGGCGGTCATGGGCGACCGGCCGCTCGCCGTGACCGAGATCACCACCCAGCGGGGCTTCTACGATTACGATGCCAAGTACGCCGACGGTGGCTCCATCCACGTGATCCCGGCCGAAATCGACCCTGGCGTCACCAGCGAGGCTCTGGCGCTCGCGCTGAAGGCGCATCGGACCCTCGGGTGCCGCGGCGTATCGCGCGCCGACTTCCGACACGACGGCGCGACCCTGTTCATGCTCGAGGTCAATACCCAGCCCGGCATGACGCAGACGTCGCTGGTGCCGGAGCAGGCGGCGCACGTGGGGATTTCTTTTGAAGAACTGGTCTCCTGGATGGTGGAGAACGCGGAATGCGACTGATGAAAAACAAGAAGAAGGCGGCATCCGCGAAGCGTGGCCAGCCGCGGCGGAGGGTGGTTCCAAGGTGGCGCAGCCGGCATGCCTTCATCGGCGCCGTGATCATCGCGGCGGTGGCGATGGCCGGCGGCGGCGCGTGGGCCTGGCAGGCGCGGGTGCCCCATCGGCTGGCTGAGACGGCGCGGACGGCGCTCGTGGGATTGACGGTCGATCTCGGACTGACCGTCGAGGAGGTGTTCGTCGTCGGACGCCGCCAGACGCCGCGCGAGACGCTGCTGGAGGCTCTCGGCGTGGATCGGGGAGCGCCGATCCTCGATATCGACATTCACGCGGCGCGCGAACGAGTTCTGGCTCTGCCCTGGATCGGCCAGGCCTCCATAGAACGGCTGTTGCCGGACACGCTGGTTGTCCACGTCATCGAGCGCCGGCCGCTGGCGGTCTGGCAGTACATGGGCAAGCTGGCGGTGATCGACGAGAACGGAGACGTCATCGTCCGCGAGACCGTGGAACCGTTCGGTCATCTCCTTCTCGTCGTCGGCGAGGACGCGCCGCGGCACGCCGCCGGCCTCGTGACCATGCTCGAGAGCCAGCCGGAGCTGATGGACCTGGTGGACGTGGCGGTTCGCGTCGGCGCCCGGCGGTGGAATCTGCGCCTCGCCGGCAACATCAGCGTCCGTCTTCCCGAAGAGGACGCGGGCGCCGCGTTTGCAAGACTGGCGGAATACCAGCAGCTCCACGGCCTGCTCAGCGAAAATATCATGATGCTCGACCTGCGTCTGCCGGACCGTCTGACCGTTCGCAAGGCGCCGAGGCCGCAAGACGACGGCGCCGAACACGGACGCGAAACATAGGACAAAAAAATGGGTGGCGAGGACAGTCAACGCATGGGAGTTCCAGTGAAGAAGATCAAGAATACGCCCCCGACGTGGTCACGCGGCGGGCTGGTGGCGGCGCTCGATATCGGCACGACGAAGGTGTGCTGTTTCATCGCGCGCCGAACCGCCGGTCAGGCGCTTCGGGTCGTCGGCATCGGCCATCAGGCTTCCCGGGGCGTGCGGGGCGGCACGCTGGTGGATCTGGACATGGCCGAAGCCACCATCCGCGCCACCGTCGAGGCCGCCGAACGCATGGCGGGAGAAAATATCCGCGACGTCGTGGTCAATATCTCCGCCGGCAATCCGACGTCGCGGTTGATCGCCTACGAGGTGTCCGTCTCAGGTCATCAGATCGGCGAATCCGATGTTCGCCGGATCCTGGATCCGGCGGCGATCCACGCCGAGGTGCCGGACGACCACCAGGTCATCCACACCATCCCCGTGGGCTACAGCGTCGATGGGTGCCGCGGCGTTCGGGATCCGCGGGGCATGTTCGGACAGCGTCTCGGCGTCAATCTGCACACCATCACCGCCTCCAGCGGCGCGCTTCGCAACCTCAACACCTGTGTGGCGCGTTGTCATCTCGACCCGGCGGGCAAGGTGGTCTCCTCGTATGCCTCGGCGCTCGGATGCCTGGTCGACGACGAAACGGCGCTCGGCGTCACCCTCATCGACATGGGCGGCGGCACCACGTCGATCGCCGTCTTCTTCGATGGCGAGCTGGTCCACACTCATACCATCCCCATCGGCGGCGCCCACGTCACCAACGATATCGCGCGCGGTCTGTCGACGCCATTGGCCCAGGCCGAGCGCATGAAGACGCTGTTCGGCAGCTGTCTTCCCTCTCCTTCCGACGATCGTCAATTCATCGAGGTGCCGCCGATCGCGGATGATGGTGCCGGCGATTTTGGACAAGTTCCCCGGTCCATGCTCGTCAGCATCGTCCGGCCGAGGCTGGAAGAAACGTTCGAGATGGCGCGGACCCATCTCGAGGACGCGGGGTTCAGCAGGGTCGCCGGCCGTCGCCTGGTGTTGACCGGCGGTGCCAGTCAACTGGCGGGCGCACCCGAGCTGGCGGGGATGATTCTCGACAAACAAGTCCGTCTTGGTCGTCCGCGACACATCGACGGGTTACCCGATGCCGCTACCGCTCCCGCGTTCGCGACCTGCGCGGGGCTTCTTCAGTACACCCTCAACCAGCCGGTCGACAGTGTCCAGCAAACGGCGGGATCTGTCGAACAACCGACCACCAAGCTCGGCCGGATCGGACAATGGCTGCGGGAGAATTTCTAAAAACCAAACTTTGCAACGCCTAATGAAATGGACGGAGGCCGAAATGACCCTAAACTTGACTATCCCCACAAGCGATCTGATGCCCGACATGAGGCCGAGGATCACCGTATTCGGTGTCGGCGGCGCCGGTGGAAATGCCGTCAACAATATGATCAGCTCTCAGTTGGAGGGTGTCGAATTCGTCGTTGCCAATACGGATTCACAGGCCCTTGCACAATCGCGGTCCGAACGCCGGATCCAGCTCGGCGTGACGGTGACGCAGGGCCTGGGCGCCGGCTCGCGGCCCGACATCGGCCGTATCGCGGCGGAAGAGGCGCTGGAAGAGATTATCGAGGAGCTGCGCGGCTCCAACATGGCGTTCATCGCCGCCGGCATGGGCGGTGGCACGGGCACCGGCGCCGGCCCGGTGATCGCGCGCGCCGCCCGCGAACAGGGTATTCTCACGGTCGGCGTGGTGACCAAGCCCTTCCACTTCGAAGGGTCGCACCGCATGAAGACCGCCGAGCGGGGGATCGAGGAGCTCGAGCAGTTCGTCGATACCCTGATCATCATTCCCAACCAGAACCTGTTCCGCGTCGCCAACGAGCACACGACGTTCTCCGACGCCTTCAAGATGGCGGATGACGTCCTGCACTCCGGCGTGCGCGGGGTCACCGACCTGATGGTCATGCCGGGACTGATCAACCTCGATTTCGCCGACATTCGCGCCGTCATGAGCGAAATGGGCAAGGCGATGATGGGAACCGGCGAGGCCGAAGGCGAACGCCGCGCGCTGGACGCCGCCGAGGCGGCGATCTCGAACCCGCTGCTGGACGATGTGTCGATGCAGGGTGCCCGTGGCATGCTCATCAACATCACCGGCGGCATGGATATGACCTTGTTCGAGGTCGACGAAGCCGCCAACCGTATCCGCTCCGAGGTGGATTCCGAGGCCTACATCATTTTCGGATCGACCTTCGATGAGTCGATGAACGGGCGGATGCGGGTTTCGGTGGTGACCACCGGCATGGACACCGTCGCCGGCCAGCAGCCGGTTCCGGCAAAGCCCCATGTGGTGAACGCCGTCGCCGATTTTCGCGCCCAGCGGCCGTCGGCGGCCTCGGATCTCGATCAGGGTGCCGGCGCAACGGCAATATCCTTTGAAAAGGCCGAGCCGGCGTCGCTGAACGAGATCATCAGGTCCGGCGCCGCGGCGGCATCGGAGCCGGACCGGGAAGTGGCCGAGGCGGAACAGCTCACCGCGATGACCGCTGTCGGTGGTGGCGACCCCCTGTCGGCGCACGCGCAGAAGGATGTGTTCATTCCGCCGGCGCCGGCATCGCGCTCCACCGTCGACTTGCGGCGCGATGGCGAACCCGGGGCGATGGCGCCGAGCGGCCACAATGTCCAGGAGATGGACCCGGGGCCGCAGCGCAGCAGGCCGAAAGTGGCGAGCCTGTTCGCGTCGGTGATGGGCGCCGGCCGCGGCACCCGGACACCGAAGCCTCACGTCCAGCCGGATTTCGGAGCGGAGCGGTCCGCCGGGGTCGCCGAAGAAGCCCGGCTCGGCGCACCGAATCCGGAGGAACGGCTGCCGTCTTCGAAACAGGAAGAAGACCTGTTGGACATTCCGGCGTTCCTGCGCCGTCAGGCGAACTAGATGTGAGCAACGGAGGAAAGACTACAGATCAACCGGTGCCGGGTGCGATGATCTCCATACCCGGTTGATCTCCGGCGGGTTGCGCGGTAAAGGCGGTCGGTAGAAACCGGATCGCCGGCCGCGGCCCTCTCCGGTCACGGCCGGCGGTGCCTGAAACCCTGTCCGAGGCCGAGCGTGTTTCCTTGCGCCTCGGCCGTGGTATAATACCATCGGTCGTTAGTAATAACTCATTGTGATCGTGTTTGCCGCATCCTCGGCAGGAGGGGCCGCGCCGGCGATGGGGTTCCATCGTTAAGCGGTTCCGACGCCCCGAGGAGGCGGCAAACACGACCCATTGTGACGGCCTATCGGGGTTTCCGGACGGCGTCGCGCGGCGCTTATGATGCTCCCGCATCACGGCGCACCACGCTCCTTGCCGGAAACCCCGATAGGCCGTCACAATGGGTCATTACTAACGACCGATGGTATAACGTGCCTTCGAAGGTGGATTGGAGAGGCATTGACAAAACCCTTGATGACGCGCGGAGCGGGCCGGCGCGGCTGGCGATGGCCGGCATCGGCGAAGCCGGTGGCTTTCCTGCTGCTCGCCGGGCTTCTGCTCGCCGGCGGATGCTCCTCCGACGATGACGACATGGTCTACGAGGAGCGGCCCGTCGACGAATTGTACAACGAGGCCATGGACGCCATGCAGGTCGGTAACTTCCAGAGCGCCAGCCAGCTTTTCGATGAAACCGAGCGCCAGCATCCCTATTCGCCCTGGGCCACCAAGGCCCAGTTGATGGCCGCCTATGCGTTCTACCAGGGCAAACAGTACGACGAGGCGGTGGCGGCGCTGGACCGGTTTGTTCAATTGCACCCGGCCAACCCCGATGTGCCCTATGCGCACTACATGAAGGGGCTGTGCTATTACGAGCAGATATCCGATGTCAGCCGCGATCAGGAGATGACCGAGCTGGCGCGCCAATCCTTCGAGGAGTTGGTCTCGCGCTATCCCGACAGCACATATTCCCGCGACGGCAGGGTCAAGCTGGATCTCATTTACGATCACCTCGCCGGCAAGGAAATGACCATCGGCCGGTATTACCTCAATCAGGGACACTACCTCGCCTCGATCAATCGGTTCAAACGCGTGATCGATGCCTACCAGACCACAACCCACGTACCCGAGGCGTTGCATCGTTTGGTGGAGGCGTACGCGGCGCTCGGCCTCGAAGAGGAGGCACGAAAGATGGCGGCTGTCCTGGGTTACAACTACCCGGGCAGCGAGTGGTATGTGGACTCCTACGATTTGGTCGGGAGCAATGCGACGGTGTCGTCGAACTAGTGGTCCGGACCGCGGAAGGAAGGTGCGCGGATGCTCTCGAGCCTGTCGATCCGCGACGTCGTTCTCATCGATCGCCTGGACCTTGAATTCCAGTCCGGGCTGTGCGCCCTGACCGGCGAGACCGGCGCCGGCAAGTCGATCCTGCTGGACGCCCTGGGGCTGTCGCTTGGCGCGCGCGCCGATGCCCGCCTGGTGCGCGCGAATGCCGCCCAGGCGGTGGTGACCGCCAGCTTCGATGTCGCTTCCGACGATCCGGCGGTTGCGTTGCTGTCGGAGCATGGCATCGACATCCCGGACGACACTCTGGTGTTGCGGCGCATGCTGGCGCGCGATGGCCGGTCGCGCGCCTATGTCAACGATCAGCCGGTCAGCGTGTCGCTGCTTCGGCGGATCGGCGAAGCGCTGGTGGAGATTCATGGCCAGTTCGAAAGCCAGCGTCTTCTCGACCCGGCGACGCATCGCGCGCTGCTCGACGCCTATGGCGGCTTTGGGCCGCTGACCGACGCCACGCGGGCGGCTCATCGGGAATGGCGGCGGGCGGCGGATCTGCGCTCCCATGCCGAAGCCGAACTGGCGGCGGCGCGGCGCGACGAGGATTTCCTTCGCCATGCGGTCGACGAACTGGACGGCTTCGAGCCGCGGCCGCACGAAGAGGACGAACTGGCGGAGCGGCGAAGCCTTCTGATGAACAGCGAGAAGCTGATGGAGGCGTTGAGCGAGGCGGCATCCGGGCTTGCCGGCGGCGAAACGGGCGGCGGCGTCGAGGAGACGCTGCGCATCGCCGTCCGGCAACTGGAGCGGGCGGCCGACAAGTCAGAAGGCCGCCTCGACGAGGTGATCGCGGCGCTCGATCGCGCGTTGTCGGAGGTGACGGAGGGCCACGCCCTGCTGGAGAAGGCGGTCGCCGATCTCGACCTGGATCCCGGCCGTCTGGACGAGGTCGAGGAGCGGCTGTTCGCGCTCCGCGCTGTCGCCCGCAAGCACCAATGCGCGGTCGACGACCTGGCGCCGCTTCGCGACGCCCTCGCCGCCAAGCTGTCGGCGATGGACGACGGCGCCGACACCATCGTCCGCCTGGTTCGCGACGAGGAACAGGCGCGTGCTCGCTATGGCGCCGCGGTGGCCCGGTTGAGCGAGGCCCGGATGGAGGCTGCGGCGCGTCTCGACACGGCGGTCGCCGGCGAGCTGGAGCCGTTGCGGCTGGGCAAGGCGCGTTTCCGGACCCGCGTCGAGGTGCTGGCGGACACCGACTGGGGTGAGCACGGCGGCGACCGCGTTTGTTTCGAGGTGGCCACCAATCCCGGCACGCCGCCCGGGCCGTTGAACAAGATCGCGTCCGGCGGCGAGCTTTCGCGGTTCACGCTGGCGCTGAAGGTGGTGCTGGCCCAGGCCGATCCGGTTCCGACGCTGGTGTTCGACGAGGTCGATTCGGGGGTGAGCGGCGCCGTCTCCGCGGCGGTGGGCGAACGACTGGCCCTGTTGGCGGCAAGCGTGCAGGTCCTGGTGTTGACCCATTCGCCGCAGGTGGCGGCGCGGGGCGGCTATCACTGGCGGGTCTCCAAGTCGTCGAGCGACGTCGGAACCCGGACGTCCGTCGAGGTTCTCGACGACAGCCAGCGGACGGAAGAAATCGCCCGCATGCTGGCCGGCGCCCGCGTAACCGACGAGGCGCGGGCGGCCGCCGAGAGCCTGTTGCTGGGCGGCGCCGCATGAGCGCAAGCGAGTACCGGGACATCCCTGTCGAAGCCCTTGACCGCGATCAGGCGATTGCCGAATTGTCCGCACTCGCCGCCGAGATTGCCATAGCACGACCGGGCTTACTACCAGGACAGCGCGCCGACCATCAGCGATGAGTGAGTATGATGCGCTGCGCCGGCGCAATGCGGCGATCGAGGCCCTTTTTCCCGATCGCGTCCGCGAGGACAGACCTTCGAGACCGGGTGGGCGCACCGCCCGCCAGCCGGATTCGTCAAGGTGGTCCATTCCAGGCCGATGCTATCGCTTGCGAATGCATTCACCGAGGGTGAGCTGAGAGATTTTGTCGAGCGCGTCCGCCGTTTCCTGAAGGAACTGCGCAATGATCCGACAATGCCTCTTGAAATGATCGCAGAGCCCAAGATCGATGGCCTGTCCGTATCGCTGCGCTACGAGCGAGGGCAGTTTGTTAAAGGAATTACGCGTGGCGATGGCATCACGGGGGAGGACGTTACCGCCAACATTCACGAGATATCGGATATTCCTGAAACTATCCACGGTGCGCCTCGACGAATTTGGAGGTTCGCGGAGAGGTCTTCATGACCAATCAGAGTTTCGCGGCTCTCAACGAGCAGCAGCAATCCCACGGCTCGAAGTTGTACGCCAATCCGCGCAATGCGGCATCCGGCTCGCTGAGGCAGCTAAACCCAGCAATAACCGCCGAACCGCCGTTTGAGTTTTTTTGCCTACGCTTGGGTCGATAATGAGCAGGTGCAAGCGTTTACCCACGAGGAGTTTCTGAAGAGGCTTAAGAAATTCGGTCTCCCGGTCAACCCGAAAAATCGATCTGTGCCGCATCGTCGAAGAGATGCTCGCCTTCTATGATCGAACTCAACGACGACGCGCTCCGACCTCCCCTACGAAATCGACGGTATCGTGTTCAAAGTCAATCGCATCGACTGGCAGGAACGGCTTGGTTACGTCAGCCGGGAGCCGCGGTGGGCCATCGCCCTGAAGTTCGAGGCGGAGAAGGCGCAGACACGGCTTCGCGCCATTCGCATCCAGGTGGGACGAACGGGAACGCTGACGCCGGTCGCCGAGCTCCAGCCGGTCACCGTCGGCGGCGTGGTGGTCTCGCGGGCCACCCTGCACAACGAGGACGAGGTCCGGCGCAAGGACGTACGCGCGGGCGACACCGTCGTTGTGCAGCGCGCCGGCGACGTCATACCGCAGGTGGTTTCGGTGGTCGTCGAACAGCGCCCCGACGGCTCGGCGCCGTATGTTTTTCCCGGCCGCTGCCCGGAATGCGGCAGCCTGGCGATCCGCGAGGCGGGCGAGGCGGCGCGGCGCTGCACCGGCGGCCTGATATGTCCGGCCCAGGCGGTGGAACGGCTCAGGCATTTCGTATCTCGCAATGCCTTCGATATCGAGGGCCTCGGCGCCAAGCATATCGAAGCGTTCTGGCGCGACGGTCTGATCGCCGGGCCGGCCGACATCTTCCGGCTCGAAGACAAGGCCGAACAGATCCGCACGCGCGAGGGCTGGGGCGGCAAGTCGGTGGACAATCTGCTGGCGGCGATCGAGAGCCGGCGCACCGTGGCGCTGGAGCGCTTCATATATGCCCTCGGCATCCGGCAGGTCGGCCACGCGACGGCCCGCATGCTGGCGAAGCAGTATGGATCCCTCGGCGCGTGGCGGGCGGCCATGGAGGCCGCCATCGATGCCGATTCGGAGGCCTACCGCGAACTGGTCAATATCGACGGCATCGGACCGCTGGTCGCCGGCGACATCGCCGCGTTCTTCTCGGAGCCCCACAATAAGGGCGTACTCGATGATCTCGACGGGCTTCTGACGGTCGAGGACTTCGCGGCCGTGGATGCGCAAGGCTCCGTATTCGCCGGCAAGACCGTGGTGTTCACCGGCACGCTCGAGACGCTGACGCGGAGCGAAGCCAAGGCGCGCGCCGAGACCCTGGGCGCCAAGGTGGCCGGTTCGGTCTCGAAGAAGACCGACTACGTCATCGTCGGCGCCGACGCCGGGTCGAAGGCCCGCAAGGCCGCCGAACTGGGCGTGCAAACGCTGACGGAAGCAGAGTGGCTGGACAAAGTCAAAGGCGGAAAGTGACGAACCGCCGGCTGCGATCGACGCCGATGGATATCGTCAGTGCAGGTTTTTCGGCAGGTCCTTGATGGCCGCGTCGATCAGGTCGTCGGCGCTCTTGCCCTTGACCTTTTGCGACAACAGCCGCTGAGTGGCGTCCATGGCGACGTCGATGGCGTGGTTG
The DNA here is from genome assembly GCA_963786305.1 of uncultured Alphaproteobacteria bacterium. Taxonomy (GTDB): domain Bacteria; phylum Pseudomonadota; class Alphaproteobacteria; order Rhodospirillales; family Defluviicoccaceae; genus CAKZLS01. Next base: position 554,522 of record CAWAYL010000008.1, on the reverse strand, counting down.
CGCACGTCGGCGATGGCCTGCGCCTCTGCCTGGGCGATCCGATCGAGGGCCAATTGACGGCGTCGCGCCAGCGAGCGCTCCAGATCCTGCGCCGCGCTCTCGCCAAGCCGCGCCGCTTCGTGGCGGGCGTGGTCGACGATCGATTCCGCCTCCTCGGCGGCTTCGCGTTGCTTGCGCTCGTAACTGGCCAGCAGTTCCCGCGCTTCTTCGGCGAGCCGCGTCGCCTCGTCGATCTGGTTCTTGATCTTGTCCGCGCGATCGTCCAGCGCCACGGTCACGACCCGGTAGACAATCCGCGACACCAGGGCCACGAAGACGATGAAGCCGACGCCGACCCAGAACGTGGGGCTGGCGTAAAACGGCTCGGCGGCGTGACCCGCGGCTTCCGCCGCCCACGCTTCCATCACGATGCTCCCTTCAGGGCGGCCTCGACGGCCGCGCCCACCGATTTGTCATCGACGTTCTCGCCGAGCAGCCGTTCCGTTGCCGCCGCCGCCGCCTGCACGGCCATGTCGCGCACACTGGCGACCGCCGCGTCCCGGGCCTCGGCGATGCGCGCCTCGGCGTCGGCCACCTCCTCGGACAGCTTGGCGTTGAGCTCGGCGTGCCGCTCGGCGGCCTCGGCGTCGGCGCGATCGCGCACCACGCGAACCTCGGCCTGGGCCTTGCTTCGGGCATCCGCCATGAGCTTCTCGTAGGCCACCGCCGCATCCTCGGCGTCCTGCCGCAGGCCCTCGGCCCTTCTCAAGGCGTCGTTGATCTTGAACTCGCGCTCTTCGAGAACGTCGGTGATGCGCGGCAACGCGACGCGCGCCATGATGAAGTACAGCGCCACAAAGGTGATCGCCATCCAGATCAGCTGCGGCGGCCACACCGCCGGATCGAACTGCGGCATCTAGATCTCCCGTGAGGAGGACGTGCTGGTCGTTTCTGGAACGAGAACGTCTTGCTTAGAATACGAACATCAGCATCAGGGCGACGACGAGCGCGTACAGCGCGACCGCTTCCACCAGCGCGAAGCCGACCCACATGGGCAACTGGATGACCGGTTGCGCGGCCGGGTTGCGGGCGAGCGAGGCGATCGTGGTCGCGAAGATGTTGCCGATACCGGCGCCGACGCCACCCAGGCCGACGACCGCGATACCCGCACCGATCATTTTTGCAGCATCAACTTCCATTTTTAGGGTTCCCCTATCCAACTGTTATACAGAGTTAGTTTCGTTCGAACGTGTGCCCGGAGGTTTTATACCAACGGTCGTAGGTCTTAGTGCATGTGAAGCGCATCATTGAGGTAGATGCAAGTCAAGATGGTGAACACGAAAGCCTGCAGGAATGCGATGATCAACTCGATGCCGGTAACGGCGATGACGGCGACCAGGGGCACGATGCCGGCGACGCCCATGGCGACGACGAACCCGCCGAACACCTTCAACAGGGTATGGCCGGCCGTCATGTTGGCGAACAGCCGCAGCGCCAGACTGATGGGCCGGAAGAAATAAGACAGGATCTCGATCGGCACCAGCAGCGGCGCCACGAAAATCGGCGTGCCGTGGGGAAGAAAGAATCCGAAGAACTTGACGCCATGCTTGGCGAACGCGATGACCGTCGTGCCGATGAACACCACCATGGCCATGCCGAAGGTCACGGCGAGATGGCTGGTGAAGGTGAAACTGTAAGGCAGCAGGCCGAGCATGTTGCCGGCAAGGAAGAACATGAACAGCGAGAAGATGAACGGAAAATACTTTCGGCCGTCGCTGCCGACATTGTCCCGCACCATGTTGGCGACGAACTCGTAACTGAGCTCCACCAGCGATTGCCATCGCCCGGGCACGACGGAGCGTTCCCGCATCCCGAGAATCAGGAACGAGGAGATCACCGCGACGGCGAGGACCATGAACAAGCCCGAATTTGTGAACGAGGCGTCGACAAAGCCCAGGTCGACGTCGAGAACTTTGTGTATTTGAAACTGTTCAAGCGGATTCGCCACGTTTTTTCCCGCCTTCCTCTTTATTGCCCCCGTCGGCCGGACCCGGGCCCGCGCGACGCTTTTTCCTCACTTCGATCGTCTTTCCGGGGGGAGCGGGACGATAGCCCAGCGCCATTCCCATTCCGGAGACCATCCGGTAGACGTTCAACATCCCGGCGGCTGATCCGAGAAAGAAAAACGCCACCAAGCACCAGGGCGAGGTATCCAGCCACCGATCGAGAAAATACCCGATCGCGGCACCGCCCGCCAGACCCGCAACCAGATGGCTGGCAATCGCGAATGCCACGCCCATGCCGCTTGCCGGCATATCCGTTGCTGACCTTGCCTGCCGGGGCGTGTTCTCGGCCCTCAGCCGGGCGATTTCAGCATCGATATCTTTCAGCGACTTCGGTGAGAGGTTGTCGCTCATTGAGACGGTTGACACCCCACTCCCCTTGGTCGAACCCGATCTACCCCTGGGTGCGCCGCACCATAGTGCCCAGTGCTCGACCGTGTCAATACTGAAAACCCGGAACGACCTTCGGGTGTTACACGTCTAAGATTTTGATTTTACGAAGGAAAATGTCAAGAGCGGAGACTAGGCCGTCTGCCGGAGCGCCTCGGCCTGTTGCAGGTCGACGGAAACGAGCTGCGAGACGCCGCGTTCGGCCATGGTGACGCCGAACAACCGGTCCATCCGCGCCATGGTCATGCGGTGATGGGTGATGATCAGAAAACGGGTGCCGCCTTCCGCCATGTGTTCCACCAGCGAGCAGAACCGGTCGACGTTGGCGTCGTCCAGCGGCGCGTCCACCTCGTCCAGCACACAGATCGGCGCGGGGTTGGTCTGGAACACCGCGAACAACAGGGCCAGCGCCGTCAGCGCCTGTTCGCCGCCCGACAGCAGGGACAGGGCCTGCAGGCGCTTGCCCGGCGGGCTCGCCATGATTTCCAGGCCGGCTTCCAGCGGGTCGTCGGATTCGGTCAGGGTCAGGTGCGCCCGCCCGCCGCCGAACAGCCGCTGGAACAGTTCGCGGAAGTGCCGGTCGACCTCGGAGAACGACGCCAGCAGCCGCTCGCGCCCCTCGCGGTCGAGCTCGCCGATTCCCTGGCGCAGCTTGCGGATGGCTTCCAGAAGCTCGACGCGCTCGCCGGTCATGGTCTCGATCTGGCTGGCGAGTTCTGTCGCTTCGTGTTCGGCCCGCAGGTTGACCGGCCCCATGACGTCGCGTTCGCGGCGGAGCCGCTCCAGGCGGCGCTCGGTGGCTTCCAGGTCGATGGCGTCGCCGCCCTCGTGCAGCCCCGTAATGGCGCTCAGGCTGTCGGGCGGCACCTCCAGCCGATCCGCGATGCGCTCCGCGATCTCGTGGCACGACTGCTCGGCCTGTGCCACGGCACCCTCGGCCCGGACCCGGTCCTCGCGGGCCTGGGCGAGGGCGGTTTCCGTCGCCCTCAGGGCGCGGTCCGCTTCCGCCAAGCCGGTTTCGGCGACCGCCAACCGGTCGGCTTCGTCGCGGCGCCGCTGTTCGGCCGTCTCGATGTCGTCGAGCACCGCCCGGCGCTTTTGCGCGATTTCGCCCGGGAGAGCCGACAGGCGCTCCAATTCGGCCTCCACCTCGGTTTTTCGCGCGGCATAGATGTCGATCTGGCGCCGCGCGCCGTCGCGGCGGCTCGTCCACGATTGGGTTTCCTCGCCCACCGCCTGAAGCCGCCGGCGCCGGCCGTGAGCGTCGCGGTCCAGGGACGTGAGCATGGCCTGGCGCTCCACCAGCACGGCCCGCTTCCGCCCCAACGTTTCGCGCAGCGCCGCCATCGGCGCGCGGCACGCTTCGATCTCGGGCAGGGCTTCGAATTCCTCGGTGGCCGCGAGCCACGGCGCTTCGGCTTCGGCGCGTTCGGTCTCCATTGCGGCGAGAGAATCGGACAAGCCGATGAGCCGGGTTTGCTGCTCGGCGGCCCGGCGGCGGGCCTCCGCATGGATGTCGCGGGCCCGATGGAAATCGGCGTCGGCGCGCTGACGCGCCTGGCGCGCCGCGCGTTCGGCTTCGGCGGCGGCGTCGGCGGCCTGACGGCGTTGGGCGGCATGATCGCGGATACGGGCCGCGCTGGCCTGCTCTTCGCTCAGCATGGCGCGAACGTCTTCGAGGCGGTTTCGCTGCTCGAGGCGGGCCGCGGCGGCGGACGGGGCCGCTCCGGTGGACGCCACAAAGCCATCCCACCGCCACATCGCGCCCGCGCGGCTGACCAGACGCTGCCCCTGGCGGAGGGACGACTGCAACGCATCTCCATCGGCGTCGGTTCCGACGACGCCGACTTGCGCCAGGCGTCTGCCGAGAACGCCCGGCCCGTTGATGAGTTCGTTCAGCGGGCGGATCCCGTCGGGCAGCGCCGGTGCGTCGGGAGATGGCGGCAGGGCACACCAGTAGGCGGGCGCCGCCTGGTCGAGCGACGCGGTCAGGTCGTCGCCCAGCGCCGCGGCCAGCGCGGCCTCCAATCCCTTCGGCACGCTGACGGTGTCGACCACCGCCGGCCATTCCTCGTCCGCGCCGCCGGTATCCAGCACACCGGCAAGGGCCGCCGCTTCCGCCTCGAGACGGGCCAAGGAGGCTTCCGCCGCCCGCGTCTCCAGGAGGGCGGCGTTGGCCTGATCGGCGGTCTCGGCCCGCCGGACCTCGGCGGCGTCCAGGTTCAACGCCGCGCGCTCCGCCAATGCCTGGGCTTCGGCGGCGGCCGTGTCGACCGCCTCGAGCGACACGGCGTCGCCGATTTCCCGCTCGAGCGTCTGTTTCTGGCCGGCGATGGCGGCGGCGCGCGCGGTGAGCCGCTGTTTTCGGCCCTCCAGGTCGTCGAGGCTGCGTTTCAAGGCGGCGCGGCGGGCCTCGTCGGCGGCGACCCGTCTGTTGAGGTCGGTGAGTTCCCCGTCCCGTGCCTCGACTTCGGCGGCGACCCCGGCGAGCGCCGTTTCGGCGGCGGCGCGCGCGGCGCCTTCGCCCTGGCGCGCGGTTTGCAGGCGGGCGCATTCGTTCGAGAGGTTCTCGATCGCGGTTTCCGCATCGCTCACCAGCGCCCGTTCGCGGTCGAGGTCGGCGGTGATCTGTTCGCGGCGCACATGGCAGGACTGGCGATCGGCGGCGACGCGTTGCTCCTCGGCGTCGAGACCGTCGCGGGCGACGATGAGGCGTTGCAGCGCGCTGGCGGCGTCGGCTTCGGCCTGGCGCAATTCCGGAAGCGCCGCCGCCGCGGTGGCCTGGCGGGCCGAGATTGCTCCGGCGCCAGCGGCAATTTCGCCGACCGCGGCTTGGGCTGCCTCGAGCTGTTCCAGGGCGGCCGCCGCCGCGGCGCGCGCGGCGATCCAGCGGGCGTGCAGCACCATGGCTTCGGTCTTGCGGATGAGGTCGGAGACGGTGCGGTACCGGATCGCCTGGCGGGCCTGCTTCTTGAGGCTTTGCAACTGGGTCTCGAGGGCGGCCAGCACGTCTTCCAGCCTTTCGAGGTTGGTCTCGGCGCCCCGCAGCCGCAGTTCGGCCTCGTGGCGGCGCGAGTGCAGGCCCGAGATCCCCGCGGCCTCTTCGAGAAGCTTGCGGCGATGCGCCGGTTTGGCGGCGATGATCTCGCCGACGTGGCCTTGGTTGACGAGCGCGGTGGAGCGCGCCCCGGTGGCGGCATCGGCGAACAACAACTGGACGTCGCGGGCGCGCAGTTCCTTTCCGTTGACCCGGTAGCACGACCCCTTGTCCCGCTCGATCCGGCGGCTGACATCGAGCTGGTCGCTATCGTGGAACGGCGGCGGCGCGAGCCGGGACGTGTTGTCCAGTTGCAGGGTCACCTCCGCCAGGCTGCGCGCCGGACGCGAGGCGGTGCCGCCGAAAATGACGTCGTCCATGCCGCCGCCACGGAGCTGCTTGGCCGAGGTCTCTCCCATGACCCACTTGAGGGCTTCGACCAGATTGGACTTGCCGCATCCGTTGGGGCCGACGATCCCGGTCATTCCCGTCTCGATCTGGAGCTCGGTGGGCTCCACGAACGACTTGAACCCGGCGATTCGAAGTTTGCTAAAATGCAACAAGATGCCGTGTCGCCTTCCTTAGAGGGGGGAGGCTTTAGGGGGTCGCCTTGGCGAGGGCCGCGTCGATTTCGGCCTTGAAAGTGTCGAAGGGGGCCGCGCCGCTGATCCTGTTGCCGTTGATGAAAAATGTCGGCGTGGATTCGATCCCGTGTTCTTCCTGCGCCTTGGCGGCGTTCTCCTCGATTCCCTTCACCAGCGCCTGGTTGCCGAGGCAGGCATCGAATTCGGCCTTGGAGAGGCCGGCGAATCGGGCCATGCGCTCCAGTTCCACCGCCGGTTGCTGGCTCTGGCTCCATTGCGCCTGGCTGCGGAACAGCACAGTGAGGAAGCCGTAGTAGCTTTCCTTGTCGACACACCGCGAAATCATCGCCGCCGCTTTCGCCAGCAGCCCGAACGGAAAGTCCCGGAAGATCAGGCGGACCTTGCCGGTATCGATGTATTCCTCGGTGATTTTGGGAAGCGTCTCGTTGTGAAAGGAGGCGCAATGCGGACAGGTCATCGACGAATACTCGATGATGGTGACCGGCGCGTCGTCATTGCCCAGCACCCGGTCGGCCAGCATTTCGTCGACGCTCGCCATTTCGGCGGCGCCGACACGGGGCAGAAGGAGCACGACAAAGGACCGCTATACCTTGTATGAAATAGTGCAAGTGGCCTCTCCTGAGCACAATATTTTGTTGAAGTATAAACTTGCGGCCGATGCCCGCACAAGCGGTTAGTGTGTCGCCCCGGGGCGCGAGCGATCGGACCTAGGCTCCTAGTTCCCGCCGAACGGATCATCCGTCGTCGGCCGCTGGTTCCCGGCCGAGGATGGCACGGGCGAGATCTTCCACGGATTGGCGCAGTTCGGGGTCCTCGATGCCGGCGAGCGAGGCGGCGAGATCGTGTTCTTCGGCGGGCGTGAGCGGCCGCGCGGCCGGTGGCCGGCTCGGGGTCTTATGCGGCATCGGCCGGTGAACGTACTGCAGCCGGGCGATGGCGGGATAGCCGAAATAGGTGTTGATGCGGTCCAGCAGCACGGGCTCCAGATGCTGCAATTCGGTCGCCACGCCGCCGCTGGCGACACACAGCCGCAGCGTCCCTCCCGCGTTCTTGTCGCGCGAATGAACGACCTTCTCGGGGATGCTCTGCGCCGCCATGTGCTCGCCGACGATGGCCGGCCATTCGGAAATGATGGCGCCGCCGGCGAAGCCCTGCCGGCTCATGATCGGCGCGGTGAGCTTCGCGACCGTTTCTCCCAACGCTCTCGGTCCCCATCCGCGCCGAGCCATGTAAAAATCCCATTCGTTTAATATCTTCCGATCCTTATGCTATGGTTTCGGTGCTCGCTCAACAACAACCGATACCAACGGTCGTGTCCGTCTCCCCTGCTACTTGCCGCCGCCGCCTTCTGTCGTGGTACGACCGCGAGCGGCGCGACCTGCCGTGGCGCTCGCCGCCCGGGCAAAACGCCGATCCGTATGCGGTCTGGCTGAGCGAGATCATGCTGCAGCAGACCACGGTATCGACGGTCATTCCCGTATTTCAGGGCCTTCAAGGCGCGCTGGCCCCGGGTGCGGGACCTCGCGGCGGCCGACCTCGACGAGGTGCTGCACCTGTGGCAGGGGCTCGGCTACTACGCGCGGGCCCGCAATCTTCATGCCTGCGCGGTCACGGTGACGCGCGACCACGACGGCCGGTTCCCCGACGGGGAGGAGGCCTTGCTCCGCCTGCCAGGGGTCGGCGCGTACACGGCGGCGGCCATCGCCGCCATTGCGTTCGGCCGCAAGGCGACGCCCGTCGACGGCAACGTCGTCCGCGTCGTCGCCCGGCTGTATGGCATCGACGATCCGCTGCCCCGGGCGCGCTCCGAAATTCAGCGCCGCGCCGCCGGGCTGACCCCGATCGTCCGGGCCGGCGACTTCGCGCAGGCGATGATGGATCTCGGGGCGAACGTCTGCGTTCCCCGCCGGCCGCGCTGCCAAGACTGCCCCCTCGGTGGCGAATGTACGGGCGCCGGGTCCGGCCACCCCGAGGCCTTTCCCGCGCGGGCGCCCAAGAAGGACAAGCCGACCCGCTTCGGCGTCGCGTTCTGGCTCGAGTCGGCGGAGGGTTCGGTGCTGTTGCGTCGGCGCCCCGACAAAGGCCTGCTGGGCGGCATGATGGAAATCCCCTCCACCGAATGGCTTCCGCGTTCATGGTCCGTGGAGGAGGCGGTCGCCGTGGCGCCCGTCGATGCGCCGTGGCGGCTTTTGGAGGGTGAGGTCCGCCATACCTTCACCCATTTCCATCTAAATATTCTGGTGCTCGGCGGGCGAACCGCGGTCGCGGGCGGTCTCTCGGGCGTCTGGTGTCCGCCCGACAGGCTCGGCGACCACGCACTTCCCACCTTGATGAAGAAAATCGCGGCGCACGCGCGGGCGCGACACCCCGCATGACATTACTCGTCGTAGGCGACGAGCGAATCGAAGGGGACAGTCAGCCTGGACCGGCCGTTGAGGAACGTCAGCTCGACGATACAGGCGCTGCCCACGACATCGGCGCCGACGCTTTTGAACAGCTCGATCGCCGCCGCCATGGTTCCGCCGGTCGCCAGCAGGTCGTCGAGCACCACCACGCGCTGTCCCGGTGCCAGCGCGTCCGCTTGAATCTCGATGGTATCGGTGCCGTATTCGAGGTCGTATTCGTAGGCGGCGGTCTTGCCCGGCAGCTTTCCCTTCTTGCGGACCATGATGAAACCGAGCCCGAGCTTGAGGGCCAGCGGCGCCGCCACCAGAAAACCACGCGAATCGATACCGGCGAGAACGTCGGGCGCGTGACGGCTGACGGTTTTGGCGAGGCGGCCGGTGGCGATGGACCAGGCGTCGGCGTGCGCGAGAAGCGTGGATATGTCGTAGAACACAATTCCCGGCTTGGGAAAGTCGGGAATAGAGCGGATGTGGTCTTTCAGGTCCATATTCTTGGGAGCCATGCTTACGTCCTGCCGTTCTGCGATTGAGGGAGTGCCACTCGGATGGCGTACCGTAGCGGTTTATGGCGCCTTGTTGAACCCTCTGACAGGTTAGAATATCACGGTTCCGAAATGGCAATTTTTTCTTGCGGCGGAACTCCCAAATACCGTTTGTGGGAACCCATCGCCAACGGCGAGACAGAGGAGCTTCGCGCGGGGAGACGAAATTGACCCATGTGTTTCATCGACAGATCAGGAGCGCGTTGCCGAAGGCGGTCGGCGGCGACGGCGTCTATTTGAGCGACGCCGCCGGAAAGCGCTATCTGGACGCCTCCGGCGGCGCCGCCGTCTCCGCGCTTGGCCACGGCGACCCGGATGTCCGCGCCGCCATCCGCGAACAGGTCGACACTCTCGCGTTCGCCCATACCGCTTTTTTCACTTCCGAGCCGGCGGAACGCCTGGCCGATAGCCTGATCGACGGTGCGCCGGCGGGAATGGAGTGGGTCTATTTCACGTCGGGCGGATCGGAGGCCGTCGAGACCGCTCTCAAGATGGCGCGTCAGTACTTCCTCGAAATCGGCGAGGATCGGCGCACCCGCTTCGTCGCCCGCCGGCAGAGTTATCACGGCAATACCCTGGGCGCGCTGGCCGTCGGCGGAAACGCCGGCCGTCGCAAGCCCTACGAGCCGCTGTTGATGGAGACGGCCCATATCTCGCCGTGCCATGCCTATCGCGGGATGCATCCCGGCGAGAGCGCGGTTGATTATGGCCGGCGCGTCGCCGATGAGCTGGAGGAGACGGTCGTTCGGCTCGGACCGGAGACGGTGATTGCATTCGTCGCCGAAACCGTCGTCGGCGCCTCGTTGGGCGCCGCGCCTCCGGTTGCCGGCTATTTTCAGCGCATTCGCGAGATCTGCGACCGGTACGGCGTGCTGCTGATCCTCGACGAGGTGATGAGCGGGGCCGGGCGAACGGGGACTCTTCACGCCTGCGAGCAGGACGGCGTGTCTCCCGATCTGCTGTGCATGGCCAAGGGGCTCGGCGCCGGATATCAACCCATCGGCGCCGTTCTGGTCAGCGGCAAGGTGTTCGGGCCGTTCCGCGAGGGCAGCGGTTTCTTCGAGCACGGTCACACATACATGGGCCATCCCGTGGCATGCGCCGCGGCCCTGGCCGTTCAACGCGCCATTCGCGATCGCGGCTTGCTGGCCGCCGTGCGGCGCATGGGAGCGGTCCTGGAACAGGAACTGACGAGCCGGTTCGGCCAGCACCCGCACATCGGCGACATTCGGGGCCGCGGACTGTTTCGGGGATTGGAACTGGTTCGCGACCGCGATACCAAGGAGTCCTTCGATCCCGCGTGGAGACTGCACGCGCATATCAAGTCCGAGGCCATGGAGCGGGGCCTGATCTGCTATCCGGCGGGCGGCACGGCGGACGGGCGGCGCGGCGACCACGTGCTGTTGGCTCCCCCTTTCATCGTCACCGCCGCCGAGATCTCCGAGATCTGCGACCGTCTGGCGGCCGCCGTGGATGCGGCCGTCGCGGCCGTCGATCGCTAATGGTTGTCGCGATATACTTGTGGTGTGGTCGAGGACATCTTGACGTTCGATCGGAGCCGGTCCGACCCGGTTGCCGTCGGGACTGTCACGGCGTAATCTCGCGCGGCGCTCGCTGCGGCCTTATACGATCGAGTTCGGAGACTTTGCGCCGCCGGGTCATCTTGTTTTTTCCGACTTGAGTGGGAGAACCTAAGAAATGAAGAAGTTGGGTGGATCGGCGCTGGCTTTGGCCTTAGCGGCCGTTTTTCTGCTATCACCGTTCGACGGGAGCGCTCAGGAGCGGCGATTCATCGCCATCGGCACCGGCGGCCCCACCGGCGTTTACTTCGCCACGGGCAACGCCATTTGCCGGCTGATCCACAAAGAAGCGGCCGAAGGCCGCGAAACCGGCCGCAAGCATGGCATCCGGTGCTCCGCGCCGTCGACGGGAGGGTCGACCTACAACATCGGGCAAATCGCCGAGGGCGAGCTGGACTTCGGTGTCGTGCAGTCCGACTGGCAATACCACGCACACGAGGGTGATCGTCCCGACATGGTCGAGGCCGTTCCGAAACTGCGCTCGGTGTTCTCGGTTTATCCGGAGCCCTTTCAACTGATTGTCGCCAGGGGCTCGGACATCAACAACTTCGAGGACCTGAAGGGCAAACGGGTGAATATCGGCAATTCGGGATCCGGCCAGCGCGGCACCATGGAAGTGTTGATGAAAGCACACGGAATGACCGTCGACGATTTCAAGGTCGCCACGGAGCTAACGTCGACGGAGCAATCCAACGCCCTATGCGACGGCAAGATCGATGCCTACGCCTATACCGTGGGCGTCCCCAACGCCGGCGTCGCGGTGGCCACCGATGGGTGCGAGGCGCGTATCGTCAATCTGGACGGTGAGGTGGAGAAGAAATTGGTCGCCGACACGCCGTACTACGCATTCGCCAGGATTCCGGCGGGAACCTACAAGACAACGGACGAGGACGTAACGACGTTCGGCGCGATGGCCACGTTGGTAACGAGCGAGGACACCGACGCGCGCGTGGTCTATGAAGTGACCCGAGCGGTCATGGAAAACCTCGACGACTTCAGGAAGCTCCATCCGGCTTTCGCCAACCTGGACCCGAAGGAAATGATCACCAACGGTCTATCCGCGCCAATCCATTCGGGGGCGGTCAAATACTACAAGGAACGGGGCTGGATGTAGACGCCCTCGGCGCTCCGCGGAAACATGCGCGAGAATACCGGCCGCGAGAACACGGGCCGATCGAACCTGCACGATCCGATCGGGCCGCGCTGTGGTCGCTAATTCGTCGTTTTCAAATACTCGATGACGTCTACCCGTTCCTGCTCGTCCTTGAGCTTGTAGGTCATTGAGGTGCGCTTGTTGCTGGTGTGGGTTGTCACGAATTCCTTCGGGTCGGAGATGTATTCGTTCAAGAGTTCCGTCGTCCACTCGAAATCCGCGTCCACGAGACCCTTGTACCGCTTGAAGTCGGTGGAGCCGGCCTTGCGGCCGACCACGCCGCCAAGCGCCGGCCCGGTCTTCGCTTTATCGATTGCATGGCAGCTCGCGCATCTCTTGTTGAACACCTCTTCGCCGGCGGCCGCGTCGGCCGCCATGGCCGCGCCGCTTGATCCGATGATCGCTGCCGCGATGGCGAAAACAGAGAAGGTCTTGTTCTTCATTGAAACTTTCTCCCCAGGCTACGTCAGTTGGTTTGTAGAGTATCACCCTACCAATATCAGGGAGATGCGGAGCACTTGCAACCTTCAGGCCGCGAAGCTGTTCCGCCGTCCGGCGGAACGGCCGCGCCCGGGCTCATGTCGACGATCGTTAGAATTGCCGATCATCATCGTTGGCATTATGGCGAGCCAAGGTCGCTCAATTCGCTCCAGATCGCATACTCCGCCCGAAAATTCTTCAGCGAGCGCCATATATCCCTAAAGTCGGCATCGATTCCGGCCTGTTCGTCGACCACGTCCTCCCACGCCTGCTCCAAGGCGGTTTGGACCAGGGGCGGCCACCGGTGCAAACGAATACCGTTGGCATAAAGTTCCTTGAGAGCCGCGAACTGTGACGCTTCGCTTTCGGCGATGCCGTAACGGATGTTGTCGCCGCAGACGGTCTCGATCTGGGCCTGCTGCGCGTCGTCGAGTGTCTCCCACTTCTCCAAATTGATGATCAATTCCAGCAAGATGGACGGCTGTTGCCAACCCGGGAAGTAGTAGTTCTTCAGGAACTCCTGAAAACCGAGATTACGATCGACGATCGGCATCGAGTATGCGACGGCATCGATCTCTCCCGATTCCAACGCGGGAAATAACGCCGCGCCGCTGTATTGCACGGGTTCCACGCCGAGCCGTTCCACGACCTTGGCACCGAGGCCGGATATCTGCATCCGGACGCCTTGCAGATCGTCGGGCGTCTTGATTTCGTCACGGAACCACCCGAAACCCGGCGGACCGGCCATGCCGCAGACGATGCCGTGAACGCCGCGATTGTGATAGAGCGTGTTCAGGAGTTGCTTGCCGCCACCGAAATAAATCCACGCAAGATACTCATCGGCGCGGGGACCGAACGGAACGGCGCCGAACAGGCTGGCGGCGGGAAACTCATTTCCCCACTGCGCGGGCGAGGAAAACGCGGCGTCGACGGCGCTGGAAGCCACGGCGTCGAACAGGTCGGCGGTCGGCGCGAGCGTGTCGGGTTCATGAAAGTCGATCTGGATGCGGCCGTCCGAAACCCGCCACACTTCGGCGCCGACCCGCTCGGCCAGTGCGCCCAGGACCGGCACGCCGCTGCCGTAGGCGCTGGCGAGCTTGAGTTGGACCGCCGGGCGAACCAGAAGCCCTTTCGAAAGCTGCATGGCCACGTCTGTCGGGGTTTCCGGTTCGCTGGGGCGGTTCTCATCGGCCTTGGCGATGGTCTGCTGTTGCTTCAACCTGGGCGCGATGACCGTGGCCCCGAGGACGATGCCGAGGACGATCCCAACGAAGATCCCTATGATGATGTTGCGCATGGCGAGTTGGGTGATGGTCGCTTTGATCGATTGCGGGTGCCTGTTCGCTCGCGCAAACAGAGATGGAAAAACACCGGCAAAGCTATCCCAGGCATTCGCCGTGCACAAGCGACGATCCAACGATCGGCCGGGCCTCGCGGGTTGAATGCACGCGCTTTGACTTTCCGCCGCGAAGGGCGCACACAAGGCGTATGCATGGCGTCGGCGATTTCTGGGTGTTCGGGTATGGTTCGTTGATGTGGCGCCCTGGTTTTTCCTTCTTGGAAAGCCAGCCGGCACTGCTCAGGGGCTACCACCGGTCTTTTTGTATCTACTCGCACCATTACCGCGGAACGCCCGAGCATCCCGGATTGGTGCTGGGCTTGGCGCGGGGAGGGTCGTGCCGGGGTGTCGCCTTTCGCGTGGCTCGGGCCGACGAGACCTCCGTCAGGAGCTACCTGGACGAGCGGGAACTGGTGAGCTATGCGTATAATGCGAAAACGCTCGGCGTTTCGCTGCGCGATAATTCCGCCCGTGCCTATACCTTCGTGGTGAATACCAGCCATGACCAGTATGCGGGAGACCTCGGCGTCGAGCGGTCGGCCGAGATTATTATGAATGCGCAAGGGGCCGCCGGTCTCAACCGCGACTATCTTATCAATACGGTGCGCCAGCTGGAAAAAGAGGGCTTCACCGACAAGCGGCTGCACAAATTGCTAAAGCGGGTCGAATACCTGACGGGCATCATCGAAGCCGGAAGCGGGATCTAGTGGTCTTGGATGCCGCCGCTGGGCAGTCCGGCATCACCGGCCGTGCCCTCGAGTTGCGAAGCGCTTTCGCAATCCAAACGGCCGATAGGGCTTATGGTGAGAGGCCGAACTGCCACGGGCATCGATGCAGGACGACGATAACCGATCTTCCCGGAGATGCGAAGCGATAAGCGCGGGCGGCCCGCCATGTCGCCGGGGCCCATACACGAGCACGATCGAAAAGATGGTTCGTGCGGCCCGAGGTTCCTTTCAGCCAAATGCTCCGGTCAGCCAAATGCTCCGGTCAGCCAAATGCTCCGGTCAGCCAAACGCTCCGGTCAGCCAAATTCGGATTTGTCGGCTAAATCGTTATGGTTGCGGAACTTTCTGCCGCCCGCCATGGAAAGGCCACACCCATCCAATATGAATTTCTAATATAATGACCAAACGTTTATGTTGAGTTGATTGTAGGCTTGAACGGCCGATCCGAGCAGCTCAAGACATACTGCCGTCGCCGCTCCAACAAAATTGTTTAGCACGCGGTTGATTTGGGGAATTGTTCAATACTCCGCCGAGGGATCAACCTAAGTGACAAGCCGGTGGTGTTGAAGGTAAGGTCAGGCAACCTTAGGAGTGGGGTGACGAATGACGCCTCCCGACAACGCGCAGATAGAGCATATTATGCCTCTGCGCGAGAAACCGGGTCCATCAAGGCACATGCTATCAGACCTTGGCAATCGGCTACGACATCGACCCGACAGCGAGCATGAGCAGGCGATCATCCGTGTCGTGATTGTGGGCCTCGTGCTTGCGTATTTGCTGTATCTTCTTTCATCAAAACTCTCCGAGCATTCCGATATTCGCGAATTCACCGTCGGTATTCTTGTTCTCGGTGGATATCTCATCGTGTCGTGTGCCTATGTGGCGCTGATCGTTATCTGGCCGGGGGCGTCTCCCTCGAGACGTCTGACGGCGATGCTCACCGACTTCTCGGCAACCTCGTATCTCATGTATTTCGGCGGAGAAGCGGCGGCGCCTTTCTACCCCATCTACCTGTGGGTCGCTTTCGGTTATGGCTTTCGCTATGGCCTTCCTTATCTGGCGGCATCCGTGGCCGTCTCGGTAAGCGGGTTTGCCGCTGTCATCATCACGACCGACTTCTGGCGCGAGGAATGGCCACTCGGGATCGGACTGCTGGCGGCATTGATCATTTTGCCCGGCTACGCGGCGACCCTGATCAAGAAACTCACCGAGGCGAAAGCCCAGGCGGAGGAAGCGAATCAGGCCAAGAGCCGATTTCTCGCCACCATGAGCCATGAGCTGCGGACGCCGCTGAACGCGATTATCGGCACGAGTGATCTGCTTTGGCGGACGCGACTGGAGCGCGATCAGCGGGATATGGTTCATACGGTCAAGACGTCTGGCGGGGCGCTGCTGTCGTTGATCGACGATATCCTCGATCTATCGCGGATTGAAGCCAGCAAGGTATCGGTGATCTTCGACGATTTCGATCTGCATGCCGAGCTCGCCGATCTGGTTTCGATATTGCGTCTTCAGGCCAGCCGAAAAGGCCTGCGGCTCGGCGCCCACATCTATGCGGACGTGCCATGCAAATTGCATGGCGACTGGGGACACCTGAGGCAGATCTTGACCAATCTCGTTGCCAACGCCACTAAGTTCACCGATGCCGGGTACGTTCTGATCAATGTTCGCATGGCGGCCGGGCGCGCGCCGGGACCGGTCAGGTTGCGATTTGAAGTGACCGACACGGGGATTGGCATTCCTTCCGACGACTGCGAGCGGATATTCGACCGCTTTACGCAAGCCGATAACTCGGTGAACCGCCGTTATGGCGGCGCCGGTCTGGGCCTCGCCATATCGAAAAATCTCGCCGAACTGCTCGGCGGCGAGATGGGAGTGAAAAGCGAGGTGGGAAAGGGCAGCTCATTCTGGGTCGAAATGCCGGTCCTGGTGCAGGGGACCAAATCCGAGATCGAACCGGCCACCCTACCGGCGCATGTGTATATTCTATCGCGTGACGCTGGCCTTTTCGAGGATGTCGGGGCTCAGCTTGCCCGGTTGGGCGTCACCGCCATGTCCGTCTCCAATGCGGACGAGGCACGCTCGCTGATCGCCCAGGCGGCCCGCGAGAATAGATTGCACCACATCGTGATGGTGGATGGCAGAAGCGCGAATTGGGATATCTCCGTTGTCTCCGAGAGCCTGAACGGCATCGAACCGCATTGTGCTTTCGCGTTTGTCTTGTTGGCCGGTCCCGGAACCCAGCAAGCGCCGGACGTTAATTACGTTTCCACGCTTCCCCCGGGCTTCGACGCCCGCTCCTTGCTTCTTGCGCTCCATGCGGCCTACGCGTTTTGCCAGGACCGGCCCGGCCACGATGACGGAGACGACGACGAACAGGTGGCGCCCGTTCGACAGGGACTGCGCATCTTGGTCGTCGAGGACAACGTCATAAATCAAAAGGTGACCGCCAAGATTTTGGAATCATCCGCCTACCTGCCGTTTATCGTTTCCAATGGAGACGATGCGCTGGACGTGTTGGAGCATGATTTGTTCGACCTTATGATGTTCGACGTCAACATGCCCGGAACCAGCGGCATCGACGTGATCAAGCTTTATCGCATGGCGAGCCTGGGCGAGCCCCATGTCCCCATCATTGCGCTCAGTGCGGACGCGACGCCCGAAACGCGCGCGGCCTGCATGGAAGCGGGTGCCGACGCCTACCTGACCAAGCCGGTCGAAGCCAGGAAATTGCTGCAAGCCGTGAACAGCCTGGTCACGGCGGCGGACACCGTCGAGGACCGGCCCGTCCATGTTATCGGCGAGGCTCTCGGCGAGGGCACCGTCAAGAACGAATTTCCGATCATCCGCGCTACAAGGTGGAAACGCAGCCGGTCATAGACTGGCCGGTCATCCGCCAGCTTATTCAATATGGGGCGGAAGATGAGTTCGTGATGGAAATCTATCGTGATTTCGTCGCGGACACGGAGGATTTGTTTCTGTCCATGGAGGCGGCGGTGAACGATGACGATGTCGCGGCTTTCCGCAACCGCGTGCACGCCCTGCGCAGCAGTTCGGGCAACATGGGCGCGGCGGTGGTCGCGCGATTGTGCGGCGAGGTGCTCGGCACGAGCCGCGTGGAACTGGAGCACAACTGCCGATACTATTGCTCTCGATTACGAGATGCGTTCAACGACTTCTGCCACGAGTTTCCTCGCAACACCGAATTCACTCCGGCGCTTGATCAGCCATTGATCGGATCGGGGGATTGCCATAGCCGATCAAGGGCCTCTCGCCATTTTGTCCGCGTCGGTCATGGGTCATCTCCTCATATATTTTGATATATTTTGGTGCGGCAGCACGGCGTTTGGTGGCGACGGCGTTCGGGCCCTTCCGACCGGGCCGATGAGCGCATCCCCAACAAGCTAACCGTGCACCGGATCGATCGCCATCGGCCTTGGACGCCGGCTGTCCGCGCTCCTAAGTTCCCGCAACGACGCTTACGCCGCGCTTTTTATCTTGGCCCATCTGCGATCCTGAGCGGTCGCCAGGTGCTTCATTCTACGCAGATCCTTCGGGGCCAGTGACATGGCCATGTCGACCCACAGGTCGGTGACGTCCATCATCTCCTTTCGAGTGACCGGGTTCACGATCTGGCGCGCTCTGAACACGGCACGCCAGGTCCGGGCCGCGCGCGCCTGTTCCCGGATCAGGTCGTGAACAGCCTCAACGCCGGCGCCGTCGTCGACAACCCGATCGACCACACCCATTTCGTATAGTTCATCGGCGGAGTAGATCTTGCCGCTCAGAATCATTTTTTCGGCCCGCGCGCCGTCCAGCTTCCTCGACAGAAACGTATAGGCGCCCATGCCGGGAAACAGGTTGAACAGAACCTCCGGCAACCCGAACTTCGCGCTTCTCTCGGCGATGATCAGATCATGGGCGAGCGCCGCCTCGAAACCGCCGCCGAGGGCATCTCCTTGAACGACTGCGATGGTGCAGAGCGGCAAGTTCATGTTGATTGCCCAGCGATACTGTTCGTTGATGCACGAATGGGCATACGATCGCAGCCCTTCGCGGTCGCGATCTTCAATCAGGCGCATGAAAAGCGGTAGATGACCGCCCAAGTTGAATATCCCGGGAATACGGGAAGACAGGACCAGGTAGGCGACCGCCGGATCCTCGCCCTTATCGGCGTCGCGCGAAAGCTCTTCGACGAGGCCGAGGGTGCGGCTGATCTCTTCGATTAGCTCTGGCGTGAAACAGGCACGTTCCCGTGGGTTCATGAATTGCCAGAGGATGCGCTGCTGCGGGTCGTAGGAGACGTCAAGGTCGCGCATCGATCGCGCGTGCGTTGCCCATGAGGCGTTTGCGTCCCGGCGGCGGGGCTGGCCGAAAGGATGGACGATCGGGTCGCTGCACGGGTGCTGGATTCGAGTGGCTTGTTGCGTATACGGTTGTGACCAGCGTAAGCTTTCTACAGCGGTCAAAGAATCGGTTCTTCTATCTAGGTTCGTGTAGGAAGTGCTCAGCATATTCCCTCTCCATGTAAGGCATGACGTTGCTTTGAGCGGATGCGGAGGGCGACGCCTGATGCGAACCGATCAGCGTTTTCTCCTTCTTGCAGATTTTCGATGTAAGAAGGATTCCGCACCCCGATTCTCAGTATCGGTCGACAGCTGGCGAATGGCCAAATCAATCATGTGCGGCGCTCCCCACATCGACCTCTGCGCATTTAGATGGCGCAAAGCAATCGACAGTGGTATCCAAACGGGTACTATTGCACGCTGCGATAAAAGTGCAAGGAAACTTGACCCCCAAATGGGGTAATTTTATAGCCGGGGCGAAGAGGGCTGAACATCTCATGACGGTTATCATGCTCGTCGATGACCGGGTGACGAACCTGACGATACTCGGTCAATACGCCAAATCGGTGGAGGCCGATGTCACTGTGTGCGCGTTCGACAATCCGGTCGCGGCCCTGGATAGCCTTTCGGAAACCGCACCAGACCTGATCGTGACCGATTTCCTGATGCCGGGCCTGAACGGCGAGGAGTTCGTGCGCCGGTGCCGGGAACACCCGACAACCGCCGAGGTGCCCATTATCGTGGTCACCGCGTATGGCGAAGGCGAGTATCGCTATCGCGCGCTGGAGGCGGGAGCGACGGATTTCTTGCTCAATCCTGTCGATGGCCGGGAATTCTGCACGCGGGCACGGAATCTTCTCACCCTGCGGCGCCAGCAACTGGTCATCCGGCAACGCGCCGAATCGCTGCAGGCGGAACTCGAAGAGGCCATGCAGCAGCATGCCAAGGAAATCCTCGAACGCGAACGGACGCTGCGTCGCGTGATCAACACGGTGCCGGCTCTCGTCAGAGCCGCGGACACCGACGGGCGGCTCATCTTTCTCAACAGCTACCATGAGCGATACGGCGATTTCGACCTCGGCGCCGCCATCGGTTGCGCCGAAGAGGACATTTTCGGCGATGCCTATGGCGCCCGACACCGCGACATGGACAGGCGAATGATCGAATGCGGCGACGTGGTCTCCGACGTGGAGGAAAAGGTGAAGGACCGCTCGGGCCGCGAGCGAGTGCTGCTGACCAACAAGGCACCGCTCTGTGACAGCGACGGCCGCGTGTCCAGCATCGTTACGGTATCATCGGACATCACCGAACTGAAACGGGGCGAGCAGGCAATGCGCGAGAGCGAGCAGCGCTTCCGCAGCCTCGTCGAAGGGTCGGTCATGGGAATCGTCATCGATGTCGGCGGCAACCCCGTGTTCGCCAATCAGACGTTCGCCGATATTTTCGGCTATGACGGTCCTGACGACATCCTCGCCTTGCCGTCTCTCGATGCGATCTACGCGTCCAGTGATCGAATGCGCATAAAGCACTACCGGGATGCGCGGGCCAAGGGCGAATCGGCGCCAGAGGACTATGAGTATCAGGGAAGGCGGAAGAACGGTTCGCTGATCTGGCTTCAATCGCGGGTACGGTCCATCCTCTGGAAGGGCCACCACGCGGTCCAGTCCACCATTACCGATATCACCTTGCGCAAGGAGTACGAGGAACGCCTGCAGCGGCAGGCGAACTTCGATTGGATCACCGACCTCCCCAATCGGGTTTTAGCCCTGGACCGGTTGAACAGCGCCGTCATTGGCGCCCGCCGCCATGATCGCAAGGTGGGGCTGCTTTACATCGACCTGGACCACTTCAAGAAGGTCAATGATACGCTGGGCCATGCGGCTGGCGACCAGTTGCTCAAGCAGGCGGCGGGAAGGATCAAGAACTGCGTGCGGGAAGTGGATACGGTGGCGCGCCTGAGTGGCGATGAGTTCGCCATCGTGCTGCCCGACATTCATGCGGCCAAGGATACGGAAACCGTTGCCCACAAGATCCTCGAAGCGTTTTCCCATCCCTTCGATCTCGACGGTCAAGAGGCCTTCGTCACGGCCAGTATCGGTGTGACCGTGTGTCCCGACGACGGAGACGACCCCAACGTCCTTATCCAGAACGCCGACGCGGCGATGTACCGGGCCAAGGAACAGGGGCGGAACACCAATCAGTTCTACACATCGGAACTCAACGAGCGGGCTATCGCGCGGATCCGTATCGAGGGACTTCTACGGCGCGCCCTGGAGCGCAAACAACTGTTCCTTCACTACCAGCCGGTGGTGGATATCGCGTCCGGCAAAACCGTTTGCGTCGAAGCCCTGTTGCGGTGGAATGCCCCGGAGGTCGGCGCCGTCACCCCGGAGCAGTTCATCGCCTTGGCCGAGGATACCGGGCTGATCGTGCCCATCGGCGAGTGGGTTTTGCATACCGCGTGCCATCAGGTCGCGAGCTGGCGCAAGGCCGGGCTGGCGCCGGTATGTCTGTCTGTCAACATATCGAGCCGCCAGTTCCGAGGCGGTGTCCTGGTGGACTCGGTCACCCGGGCGCTGCGGGAAAACGGCATGGCCGCCTCCAGCCTGCAACTGGAGATTACCGAGGGTCTGCTGATGGACGATCTGCCCGACACCAAGGCGGCCCTGCAGGAATTGCAGACCATGGGCGTGCGGCTGGCCGTGGACGATTTCGGCACCGGCTATTCGTCTCTCAGCTACCTCAAGCGGTTTCCGGTCACGGCGCTCAAGATCGACAAGTCGTTCATTCGCGACATTCCGACCGATAGCGGCGACGCCACGCTGGTGGAGGCCATCGTCGCCATGGCACACCGGCTCGAGCTGCAGGTGATCGGCGAGGGCATTGAAACCCAGAAACAGTTGGATTTCGTTCGCTCGCGGGGGTGCGATCTGGCGCAAGGACACTATTTCAGCCGGCCTTTGCCGCCCGACGAATTCGCCCGCGTGTTGGGAACCTTGGATAACCGTTCGGCCGTCCGCGCGAGCGATTGCGGATTGGGCCCCCACCAATGATCGCAATGACCGGTGTCGGTAATCGCCGGAATCATGTCAACGGCCGCTGGTATTATTTGGCGTCCACGGTTTCGCCGATGAGGTGTACATCGCGTTGCGGGAATGGAATGGTGATTCCCTCTGCCTCCAGATGCTCCTTGAATCGCTTGGTCAGGGCAAACTTCACGTCCCAATAGTCCGACGCGTTGACCCAGATCCGGGCGATCAGGTTGACCGAACTGTCGGCGAGTTCGCTGACCACGAACAGCGGTTGCGGGGCGGGAAGGACACGGCCTTCGCCGTCCACCACCTGCTTCGCCGCGGCGAGGGCATGGTCGATGTTGTCGCCGTAGGAAATTGCCACAATGAAATCGATGCGCCGGGTATCGTGATGGGAGTAGTTTATCACGGGATTTCCCCACACCGACGAGTTCGGCAGGATGATCTGCACATTGTCCGGCGTGGCCAGCTCGGTGGTAAACAGCGAGACGTCCTTCACCGTACCGCCCTTGCCGCCGATGTCCACGTACTGACCGATCTTGAAGGGGCGGAAAATCAGGAGCATCACTCCGGCCGCCACGTTCGACAGCGTACCCTGCAACGCGAGGCCGATGGCGAGGCCGGCCGCACCGAGAACGGCGATCAGGCTCGCGGTCTGGACGCCGAACTGGTTGAGCACGGCAATGATGACTACCGCCATCACCAGATACTTGACCAGCTTGGCGAAAAAGCCGCTCAGCATCTCGTCCACGTGCTGGCTTCTCACGAGCGTGCGCCGGGTGATGCTGGACAGGGCTTTCGCAATCATCCATCCGACGATGAGGATGGCGATACCGGCGATGACCCGTATCCCGTAATAGGTGAGCAGCGATATCCCCTCGTCGATCGCCGCCTGGTCGATCGTCATGCCTGCGATTTCCATGGTTCCCCCCGAATTCTCTGTGATTACGTGAAATTGAAATGGGCGCGGAGCGCGCCGATCAGCAGGTATCGTACGAAAGCCGCCCGATCAAGAACCGGGTCGCCGGGTCGCTGACCCGCTCATGCTTTTGGCGCGCGCCCCGACCGCGCGCCGGCGTTGCAGCAGCCGGTCAACAACTCTCCGCTCGGCGTGGATATGCGAACGGTGTAGTCGAACGACGTTTGCCCTTCGCTATCGGACATGGTGTCGAGACAGCGCTCGCCGGTGATCATCGCCACCAGGTCCCCGGAAGCCCGCTCGCCGCGTCCCCGCCAGACGAACAGCGGCGGCGTGAAAAACGCGCGGGCCTGGAGGGTGCCCTTCAGGCGCTGGGGGCGAGGCGGGGCGGCATCGGTCAGCCGCGCATAGTCGGCCTCCGTTCCGTCGATGGTCAGGTTCCAGAAGGGCTCGTTGCCGCGACACGCCAAGGTTCCCGGGCCGGTGTCCTCCTGCCCCGGCGCTTGTGGTTCGGTGGGCGGGACGGTGTCGGCGATGCCGGTCCGAGCGAAGGCGGTCAGTGCGAGCACAAGCACAAGCACGATGGCGGCGCGGTAAAGCATGACGGTCAGCCCTTCCCCTTTCGGCCCAGCGGATATCCGTGGAGGCGATTGTACATCTCGAGCCTAGCTTTCGGCCAGTGCGCACTGCCGCTTCCATGCCGTCGCCGCCCTGAAAGAAACAAATCGGCAACGCAAACCCAAACGGCAAGGGGAACGAAGCGGGACCAACGGTCGGCCGGACGGATCGGGGCCGGTCCCGGGCCGCCCCCGCCGATGGCCGCTTGCCACCACTCGGCACCGCATCCTATCCTGTTCCCCGCGACGGACCGTATGGGGAGAACCGGAGGATGGCGGACGGGGCGTGGTACATCGCAGAAGATGCGCGGAAGAACGTCCGCCAGGTGGTGATCGACGCGGCCCGACCGCAACCGGTCAATTCCAGGCTCGGCGTGTTGCGGTTGGATGCGCCCTATCGAACCCTGATGACTAATCTATGGGCCGTCGGTTTTTTCCGGCGCGAGGGCGATCCCGGGGCGTATCTTCTGCTCCGCGCCGATGGCCAGACGACCCGGCTGAAGGGGCGGCCGTTTCGTGTCGCTTTCGCCTTTTACCGGATGAAGGCCGGCGGGCTGACGGCCCTGTTCGTGGACTTTCCGGGCCTGACCATCGCGACGGCGCCGTCGGCTCCGTTCGTCCTGTTCGAGACCATCCGAGGGCTCGATGGGGACGACGAGCGCCAGCGCATTCGCGACGCCATGGACGCTCCCGGGCTCCACCTCTGCTTCGCCGAGGGCGAGGGACCGGGCGACGACCTCGCGAGCGGTTTGCTGGCTGGCGGTCCTCTCGACGCGCTCTACGACGTTCTGATCGACCTCGATCCGACCTGCCGAGACGCCCTCACGGGCGAATGGGCTTCGCTGCTCGATTACCACGACGCGCTCTCCGGAGACCGCCGCGATTTCCAAGCCAGTGTTCGACAGATGCAGCGCGAGAACCCGCTGGACCGGAACCCGGTGCTCGAACGAGCGGCGGCGCCGAGGGCGGAATAGCGGAGTTTAAGACGTCTATCCGGCGCCGACGTCCTTCTGAAAATTATCGCCATGCGGAATGTCTCCGCTGTTACAATGGCCGCATGCGCCAGCGATTAAAACTTCACCCCCATTCGCGCTGCGTGGCGGCGACACGGATCGACGTGAGTGCCGCGCGTCCACGGCCCGGCACCTTGGTGCTGAGCTATGCGGTGACCGGGACGATCAGCGACCTGCGCATGCCGCCGATGACGGCACCGGCGCGCGCCGACGGGCTTTGGCGGCACACCTGCTTCGAGGCCTTCGTCCGCGCCCCATCGGGTACTGCGTACTACGAGCTCAATTTCGCGCCTTCGACGCACTGGGCGGCCTACGCGTTCGGCGACTACCGAAGCGGAATGCGGGTTGTGCGCGAGATGAGCGCGCCGCGCGTCGTGGTGCAAGCGAGCGGCGAGCGCTACCGGTTGCGGGTTTCGTCGGAGCTCGATCGGTTGCCGGGCCTGCCGAGCGATGCGCCATGGCGTCTCGGTCTTGCGGCGATCCTTGAAGAAAACAGCGGCCGTACATCATATTGGGCGTTGGCGCATCCGCCGGGCCAGGCGGATTTTCATCATTCGGATTGCTTTGTCCATGAACTCCCGGACCACTAGCGGCTATGAAATTCGGCATTGACCGGCTGCTCGCCGAACCCGATTTGCGCGCGCCGCTGCTAGGCCGGCGCGTCGCCTTGCTGGCGCACCCCGCCTCGGTGACGCAGGATCTGGAGCATTCGCTCGACGCGCTTGCCGCGTGCGGCGACATCGACCTCGCCGCCGCGTTCGGTCCGCAGCATGGCCTGCGCGGCGACAAGCAGGACAACATGATTGAATCGCCCGACTTCGAGGATCCGGTGCATGGTGTCCCGGTCTTCAGCCTGTACGGAGAGGTGCGCAAGCCGACGGATGCGATGATGGACACCTTCGATGTCGTCCTCGTCGATCTGCAGGATCTCGGGTGCCGCATCTACACGTTCATCACGACGCTGCGCTATGTCCTGGAAGCGGCGGCGCGGCATGGCAAGGTCGTGTGGGTGCTGGATCGCCCCAATCCCGTCGGCCGGCCGGTCGAAGGCCCGCGGCTGCGCGCCGGCTGGGAAAGCTTCGTCGGCGCCGGACCCTTGCCCATGCGCCATGGGCTGACGCTTGGCGAACTGGGGTCGTGGTTCGTCGAAACGCTCAAGCTCGACGTCGGCTATCGCGTCATCGAGATGCGGGGCTGGCGGCCCAACTCGCCGCCGGGGTTCGGCTGGCCTCTGGGCGAGCGGATGTGGATCAACCCCAGTCCCAACGCGCCGAATGTGTGGATGGCGCGGGCCTACGCGGGCACGGTGATGGTCGAGGGAACAACGCTTTCCGAAGGCCGGGGTACCACCCGGCCGCTGGAGATGTTCGGCGCCCCCGACATCGACGCCCGGCGGGTCATCGACGACATGCACGCTCTCGCGCCGGGGTGGCTCGAGGGGTGCCGGCTTCGCGATTGCTGGTTCGAACCGACGTTTCACAAACACGCCGGAAAGCTATGCAACGGCGTTCAAATTCACACCGAAGATCCCGGCTACGATCACCAGGCATTCAAACCTTGGCGCATCCAGGCGCTCGCCTTCAAGGCGCTCCGCCGGTTATATCCGGACTACCCGCTGTGGCGCGATTTTCCTTATGAATACGAACACGGCAAGCTGGCCATCGATGTCATCAACGGCGGTGCGTTCCTGCGCGAATGGGTTGACGACGCGGCCGCGACGCCGCACGACCTCGATGCGCTCGCCGCGGCGGACGAACGGTCCTGGCTAGGCGAGGTCCAGACCCACCGGCTCTACTGACGGACGGGAAACGAGGGGAATCCGGATGAAAGTCGGTACTAAAATCTGAACGAGACGCTGGCCGAGCCGAAGGCGTCCGGTTCCTTCTGGCCGTCGAACTCCTTGGTCAGCCAGACCTGGGTGAAGGCGATGCGGACGCCGCGGACGATGATGGCGACGCCGGCCTGGGCGTTGCCCACCAGCAGCTTCTTGTCGACGCTGTGGCTGTGGCTGAAGGTGTTGCCGTCGAGGAAGATGTCGCGGGCGACGAAGCGGCCGCCGACACCGCCGAAGATGTACCAGGCATAACCCGCCGGCACCCGGTCGATGAACGATACGCCCGAGATGTTGGGAGCGATCAGCGGCGGTCCGTAGTCGACTTCCAGGCCCTGACCGAACCGAATGAGACCGGCGATGTTGGCGGCGGTGTAGATATTGCCGACGCTCGCGGCCGCGCTCGGAATGAAATCGCCCTCCAGACCGAACACGCCGAAATCGTGCGCTTTCGGCCGCCACTTGCGCTCATAGGTGAGGATGATCCCGGGCTCGTTGTTGAGCTGATGGCTCCAGCCCTTCGGGTCCTCGGCGCCGGTGAGATCGTGGACCACCTTTTGCGTCTGCTCGGCCAGCGACGCCGGGCCGACCATGCCGATGTCGACCTCCACTGTGTCCAGGGTACCGACCTCGCGCGACAAGATCTGGTGCTCGGCCTCCACGTGCAGGGACGCCCCGGTATAGAGCCACCCGGCATAGGGCCGGTCGTCGGAGATCAGCTGCCTCTCCGAAATATCGTCCGGCGTGAACATGCTCTGCCCGAGATGGACGCCGATACGGGCGTCGGCGCCGGCGTCGAACGGGTAGAGCCAGTCGAGCGCGTCACCGATCCAGGGCGCTTGCTCGCGCAATCGTGGAGAAATCCAGGCGAAGCGCACGCCGTTCGTGTAGTGCCGGTCGACATTGCTGAATTTGTCGTTCTCGAACTGGAAGGTGAATGTCCCGACCTCAGTGGATTTCGCGCTACCGGCGGGCTCGGCGCTGTCGGGGGTGTCGGCGTATGCGGCCGTGGTCTCGATAATCGGGAGCAAGGCAAGCACGGCCACCGCCATCAACGAGGCGGCAGGCGTTCGCACCCGCCCGCCTTTACCAGGGGCTTGGCGCGATCGCCGCCAAGTGCGCTCCCTTACCGCAACGGGATTTTCTCGGGCGGCGGCGATGGTGATCGGGATCTCCATTTTTCCATGGACCGGGTATCGATACCCGGTCTCTTGGCCGACCGGCGCGGCCAGCGACTTAACATGTTTTAAGCCCGTCGCCCCATTTTTCAAGTACCGGCCGGACCCGCCGACCCGATATCGGCAATGTGGTTGAGGAGGTTGACGGAAACGACGATGCCGGCAAACGATACCTGGGTTCGACGGCGTCGGTTCACTCGGATATCGGTCTAACGCCTGCCGAGCGGGACGTAGGCGCGGATGGCTTCGCCGGTGTAGCGCTGGCGCGGGCGGTCGATGCGCTGGCCCGGGGCCTCGATCATCTCGCGCCATTGCGAAACCCAGCCCACGGTTCGGCCGAGCGCGAACAGCGGCGGAAACATGGTCGTCGGGAAGTCCATAGCCCGCAGCATGATGCCCGAATAGAAATCCACGTTGGGGAACAGCTTGCGTTCGACGAAATATTCGTCTTCGAGCGCGATGCGCTCGAGCTCCATGGCCAGCGCGAACATCGGTTCGTCGCGCTTGCCCACCTCGTCGAGTACCTCGTGGCAGGAGTCGCGCAGCACCCGCGCCCTGGGGTCGTAGTTCTTGTAGACGCGGTGGCCGAAGCCCATCAGCCGGAACGGGTCGTTCTTGTCCTTGGCGCGCTTGAGGTATTTGGGAATGTCGTCGCGCGTGCCGATCTCCTCGAGCATTGCCAGTACCGCCTCGTTGGCGCCGCCGTGGGCCGGTCCCCACAGGCTGGCGATGCCGGCCGCGACGCAGGCGTAGGGGTTGGCCTGGCTGGATCCGGCGATGCGCACGGTGGCCGCCGACGCGTTCTGTTCGTGGTCGGCGTGGAGGACCAGAAAGCGGTTGATCGCCCGCGCCTGCACCGGCGTCACATCGAGCCTCTCGGCGGGCACCGAGAAACACATGTGCAGGAAGTTGGCGGCGTAATCCATGTCGTTCTGCGGATAGACGAACGGCTGGCCGATGGAATAGTTGAAGGCCATGGCGCAGATGGTGGCCATCTTGGCGATGATCCGATGGGTGGCCAGATCGCGGGCCTCGGGGTCGGTGACGTCCATCTCCTCGTGATAGAAGGCGCTCAGCGCACCGACGGTTCCCACCATGACCGCCATCGGATGGGCGTCGCGGCGGTATCCGTTCAGAAACGTCTTGAGTTTTTCGTGCACCATGGTGTGGTGGGTAATGCTGTTGTCGAACGTGGCGAGTTGCGTCGCGTCCGGCAGCTTGCCGTAGAGCAGCAGATAGCAGACCTCGAGAAACGACGCCTGGGCCGCCAGTTCCTCGATGGCGTAGCCGCGATGCAGCAGAATACCGCGCTCGCCGTCGATATAGGTGATGGCGGAGTCGCAACTCGCCGTCGACATGAAGCCGGGATCGTAAGTGAAATAGCCGGTTTCGCGATAGAGCTTCTGAACGTCCACGACCTTCGGGCCGTGGGTGCCGCGCAGCACGGGCAGGTCCACTTGCCGGCCGTCGGGCAGCGTCAGCGTGGCCTTTTCACCCTCGACGGGTTGGAGGATTTCGAGATCGGGAAGAACGTAATTCATCTATTGGGCTCCTGTGCGCGAGGGACGTTGCGTGAATTCGGTGGGGGATCAAGATGGGGGAGGCTCCAGCGCCGTGTCCCAGAACGTGGCCTCGATCTTGGGGCCGTCCGGATCGCGGACGAAACCGCCGTAGTAGGCTGCGCCGTAGTCGGGCCGGGGGCCGGGGGCGCCATCGTCGGTTCCGCCCGCCGACAGTGCTTCCGCATGAAAGGCGTTTACCGCTTCCTTCGACGGTGCGATGAAGCCGATATGGGTACCATTGCCTGACGCCGCGGTTTGGCCGTCCATGGGCACCTGCACCCAAAATTCGGGAAATCGTTTGCCGAATGCCACGGCGCTCGGGTAGTCCTCGATCCTACGGCATCCCAGGGTCGGCATCACCCGATCGTAGAACGCCACGGCGCGGTCGAAATCATTGGTGCCGATGGAGACGTGCGAAAGAATGCTTGGAATATCGTCGCTCACGGTTCCTCTCCCTCATGGCCCTCGCGGCCGTTCGCCCGTTTCGGAGCCGGTATCATACGCCATGCCCCCCGCCGTTGGCAAAGCCGCGCGATACGATTGACTCGCCGCCGGATACAGCCCAAAAGGCTCGGCACAACAACCATCGCGGCCGCGCGGAAATATCACCCATCCCGAGGAGAAGCGAAAATGGATCCTTCCGAGCTGACGGGCCTAGCCGAGATCGGACAGCGCCTCGCCCGCGACGCCGGCGCCCATCTCGCCGGTAACCGGGAGACGCTGGGTACCGCCGTCTCCGCCAGCGCCCACGACATAAAGGTGGAGGGCGACCTGCAAACCGAGACGCGCATCGCCGAAGCCCTTGTCGAGGAAACCGGTCTCCCAGTGTTCGGCGAGGAGGCCGGATGGCATGGCGCGAGCGAGCATGGCAAGCCCGCCTGTCACTGGGTGATCGATCCCCTTGACGGCAGCATGAACTTCAATCGCGGCGTTCCCATTTGCGGCGTTTCGCTGGCGATCGTGGACGGAGGGGCACCGGTTTTAGGCATCGTCCATGACTTCAATCGCGATGAGCTGTTCGTGGGCGGAAAATCGCTCGGTCTGACGCTTAACGGGGATCCGGCGCGGTCAAGCACCGTGTCCGATCCGGCGGCCGCCGTGTTGGCGACGGGACTGCCGGCGGCCTTTACCCGGGGCGAACGTGAATTCACCGCGTTCGGCCGGTTCCTCGCGCCGTGGAAGAAGGTGCGCATGCTGGGCAGCGCCTCGGTGATGCTGGCGTATGCGGCGGTGGGGCGGGTCGACGTATATATCGAGCACAACGTCCGGTTCTGGGATGTGGCCGGCGGCCTGGCGCTGATCCTCGCCGGCGGTGGCGAGGCGCGGGTGAGCGGCACCGATCTGGACGCTCCGCTCACTACGTTGGCGGGACCCGCCGGGTTCCAATGGCCGGAAGCGGCCTACATGGGCGCCGACCCCGCGTCATATCGCTCGCTGACGTGGTAGCGGGTCGTCGCCCCCCACCGATACCGTGGCACGCGATTTGCAAATCCTCTACGCTGATACGCTGAAGTTTGAAGCGAGCCGGAGGCCAACTTCGGCCGCGCGGCAACGGGATCGTCCGAGAGAACTCTTTCGTGGTTTTCGTCATGGAGATCCGCCATGCGGTACAGTCCACCTTTGCAGCGCCTTATCGCCGTTTTCGGCCGGGTCGCCGGCCGCCGGGCGATTCTGATTCCGCTCCTCGTGGGTGTCGTCGTCCTCTCCGGCGCGTGGCTCGGCCGGGAACCGGAGCTCCGCGCGGCGCGCTGCGCCGGCGGCTTGGTCACGGTGATTGCCCAGATGCCGGCCGACCGCGCGGCGGCGTGCGCCGGCGCCGAGAACGCCATCGCCGTTCTCGACCGCCTGGATTTGCCGGTTCTGAACCCCCTCGTTGTTCACGTGGTGGACGAGATCACCATCATGCACGGCGCCTCGGCGCTCGGAACCTTTGACGCGAAGACCCGTCTGGTGAAGGCATTGGCACGCTCTGCCTATTCCGTGGGCAGCACCGACGAAGCCGTGCTGGGTCTTCCCTTCGACGACGTCCTGCACGAAAGCGTGTTCGCTCATGAAGTGGCCCACGCCGTTTTCCACCAGCACGAAGACACCATTCCGTTGTCTCCCGTCGCCCACGAATATGTCGCCTATTCGGTGCAGCTCACCACGCTGCCGGAGGATCATCGACGGCGCATTCTCGACCGATTCGCGGTATCCGCCTTCACCGACGTGACCCAGGTCAACGCCACCCTTTTCGCGTTCGACCCGAACGGCTTCGGGATCAAGGCCTACCTGCATTTCCGCGACGCCGCCGACCAGCATGCCGTGCTCCGGAGCCTGGTTCGCGCATCGCGGTCCGGCGTGCTGGAGTGGTATTGAGAATGCGCCAGCGCTCCGGTTCCGCTCCGGACAGGGCTTCCGGACAGGGCTATGGCGGCGTCATGGCGGAATCGACGATCCGCTCTTCGTTGCGGAAGCGGCAATCCGAGCGCGGGCACATACGGCAACTCGGTCCGACGGGGGTCGCCGCTTGCGTCGGCGAAAGATCCATGCCGTCGGCGTAGACGGTCTGATGGGCATGCCGCACGTCGCATACCAGCATCACCGAGTGGAGGAACGGTGCCTCGTGAAATGATGCCGGCTGCTTGGTCACGGCTTGCGCGATCATCAGATACCGCGCGCCGGTTGGGGAACTCCACCAGCCTGCGAACGGTTCGGCCCGGTGTCTGGTAGGAATTGAAGATTGCCCACAAGGGGCAGGCATGCCCGCCGCGCAGCAGGGGCAGGCCCGGCAGGGGAAAACGCTTGGTCATGAAACCCGCCGGATCGGCGCGCAGGAACGCGAACGGCACGCCCCGGACATCCGGATTGCGCAGCGTGACCAGCCGGTGGCCGATCTGCTCGTAGCTCGCGTCAAAATGCTGGCACAGCACTTCGATGTCGTATCGGTACCCCTCGGCGGCGCGCAGGAACGTCTCATAGGGAAAGATCATGACGCCCGCCACATAGGATGCCAGCGCACGCCGGGCACGGGTTCGCGCGGCGTCACTGGTGAGCAGCGGGTCTGCGAGCTCAGCCTCGATCGCGGCGGCGGCTTCGACGCGGGCGATCTGACGCGCCAGCTGAAACCGGCGGGTGGAGCGCGAGGCGTATGCCAGGAAGGCGATCTGGCGCGCCTCGGCATCGATGCGCGTCAGGTTGCGAAAGCCGCTCGGCAATGCATCATGCGCGCTCAGGCGGGCCACGGAGATTGCGTGCCGGGCATGCAAATACGCTGTCAGCGAAGCCTCGTCGGTTCCCCCGAATGCCGTCACCTTTCGACAAAGGTCGTCGCCGGCCCGTTCGAGCAGCGGGAACCACGCATCGTGCTGCGCCATGAAATCGTCGACCTCGTCGCCGGGGGTCGCCGCCTGGAAGACGTTGCCGGACTGGTCGAACAGGCCGGCGAGCAGCGGCACGGTTTCCGACAGCCGGTGACTTTCCTCCGCGACGATTTCTCGGAAGCGCTGGCGATTGACATCGTCGAGCTCGGGCAGGTCGTCGAGAATCTCCAGCGACGACTGGATGGCGGTCACGTGGCTCAGCAACTGATGAATGGCGCCGCCCAGCACCGGATCCTGGTTCAGCCGGTCCGAAAGTGCGCTGGCGATGGCCGTCTGGTCGCGCCAGCCGCGGTAGAGAGTGAGGAGCGCCCGCGCCCAGGCCGGGTGGCGCCCCACCAGGTCGGGCGCGAGGTCCGGCGACAGATCGATATGCTGCAGCAGCGGTTCGAGCGCGACCTCGCCGAGCGCCGCGATCATGCGGCGCTCGGCACGGCCGGTCAGCGCGTCCGTCTCGACGTCGAGCGCGGCCGCGATGTTGCGCAGCAAAGCGCCGCCGATCCGCCGTTTGCCGGCCTCGATGAGATTGAGGTAGGAGGGCGAAATGTCCAGGTTCTTGGCAAGCTCGGCCTGGGTCAGACCGAGGCCCTTGCGCTTCGAGCGGATCCGCAAACCGACAGGGGCTCGATCCATAATACCAATTCCCGACTGCCGCGGCGCCGCCGCCAGCGGAAGTCAATAATTGACACATCTGTAATTGTTTTACAATATAAATTGACAAAAAAATATCTTTAAATCAAACAGTTATTGCAAACCTTACAATTCGGCTTTACGATACCTCTTGATTGGATATCACCGGCCCGGAACCGGCAGGGGAACCAAACTCTACAAATCGACCCAATACAACAAACCAACGGGAGGCCTGAAATGTCACATCTGCTCAAAAACAAAGCGTTGCTCATTCTGCCCGTCGCCTTTTCGATCCTGATCGCGATCGGCATTCTCACAAGCTAGAGCGTCTCGATACGCGGCATTCGCGGCCGGCGGTAATCATCCGATACCGCCAGCCGCCGACACCGGTATCGCGATGGCGGCCCAAGCGCCGGCGCAACGCCGGTTGTTCAGCGCTCCGCCGTTACCTCTCTCGTCGCTATATCGAATGAGAAACATGGGCCCGTATTCCTCGAGCCGACCACTTATTTGTCGCTCGTAGAGTGCGCGTGCGGCTTATGCCAACGGTCGTTGGTACTACTCCGCTGCTTCGTTCATCTCTGGCGGGTGCCAGCGGAGGATCGGGTTGCGGGCGGCGGCGGTTTCGTCGAGGCGGCGGCGCGGGGTCAGGTACGGGGCGTCGCGGAAGAACTTGGCGTCGCCGGCTTTGGCGCGGGCGGCCAGGGACTTCATGGTGTCGATGAAGGAATCGATGGCCTCCTTGCTTTCCGTTTCCGTCGGTTCCACCAGCATGGCGCCGTGGACCACCAGTGGGAAATAGACTGTCATCGGGTGGAAGCCCTCGTCGAGCAGCGCCTTGGCGAGATCCAACGTGGTCACGCCGGTGCCCTTGAGAGCGCGGTCGTCAAACAGAACCTCGTGCATGCAGGGCGCCGGATAGGCGGGATCGAAGGTGTCCTGGAGGCGCGCCAAAATGTAGTTCGCCGACAGCACGGCGTCGCCGGAGACGTCGCGCAGCCCGTTGCTGCCGAGGCTCATCATGTAGGCCAGCGCCCGGACGAACATGCCGAACTGGCCGTGGAAGCCCTTAATCCGGCCGAACGGCTTGCCTTCGGACTGGGTCGGGTGTTCGACGAGGGTCAAGCCGTCGGGACCGTGGATCACGTAGGGCACCGGCGCGAATGGCGCCAGCGCTTCCGACAGCACCACCGGGCCGCTGCCCGGCCCGCCGCCGCCGTGCGGCGTGGAGAAGGTCTTGTGAAGGTTGAGGTGCATGCAGTCGATGCCGAGGTCGCCCGGGCGCACCCGGCCCACCAGGGCATTGAAATTGGCGCCGTCGCAATAGAAGAACGCGCCGGCGTCGTGGGTCGCCGCCGCGATTTCCTGGACGTCGTTCTCGAACAGGCCGCAGGTGTTCGGGTTGGTCACCATCACCGCCGCCACGTCCAAATTCATGCGCGCGCGGAGGATGGCGAGGTCGACCCGGCCGCGGTCGTCGGCGGGGATCGCCTCGACGGCGTAGCCGCACATGGCGGCGGTGGCCGGGTTGGTGCCGTGGGCGGACTCCGGAACCAGGACCCGCTTGCGGGCGTCGCCGCGATCCTCCAGCGCCGCGCGGATGGTCATCAGTCCGACCAACTCGCCGTGGGCGCCGGCCGCCGGGTTCATGGTGATCGCCGGCATGCCGGTCAGCACCTTCAGCCAATGGGCGCAGGTGTCGATGAGTTTCAGCGCGCCCTGGACGGTGGACACCGGCTGCAGCGGATGTAGATCGCCGAGACCCGGAAATCGCGCCACCTTCTCGTTGATGCGGGGATTGTGCTTCATGGTGCACGAGCCGAGGGGATAGAAGCCGCTGTCGATGCCGTAGTTTTTCTGGCTGAGGCGGAGATAATGGCGGACCACCTCCGGTTCCGACAGGCCGGGAAGGCCCATGGGGCCGCGGCGTTCGAGCCCGCCGAGCCGGTTCTCGCATTCCGGCGCGTCGGCGAGATCGACGGCGGTCTTGCCGGGCGAACCCTGCTCGAAGATCAGCGGTTCTTCCTTGTCGAGGCCCCGGTTGCCGGTGAAGGTCTCGTTCCGGTCGATCATGCCAAGGCCTCCGTCAGCACCGAAATCAGTGCGTCCATATGGTCCGCCGTGTTCAATTCGGTGGCCGCCACCAGCATCAGATTTTCCAGGTCGGGCTCGCCGGGATAGAGGCGCGATACGGGGATGCCGCCAAGGACGCGGCGTTCGGCCATGGCGTCCACCACGCCGGCCGCCGGTTTGGCCAATCGCACCGTGAACTCGTTGAAGAAGGTGTCGTTGAGCACTTCGACGCCGGGAACGGCATCGAGCCGGCCGGCCAGATCGACGGCGGTGGCGTGATTGAGCTTCGCCAGCCGCGTCAGTCCCCGTTCGCCGAGCAGCGTCAAGTGGATGGTGAAGGCCAGCGCACAGAGACCCGAGTTGGTGCAGATGTTGCTGGTCGCTTTTTCCCGGCGGATATGCTGCTCGCGGGTGGACAGCGTGAGCACGAAGCCGCGCCGCCCGTCCATGTCCACCGTCTGGCCGGCGAGCCGGCCCGGCATCTGGCGCAGGAAGGTGCCGCGCACCGCCATCAGTCCCACGGTGGGGCCGCCGAAACTGGCGGCGTTGCCGAGCGACTGGCCCTCGCCGGCGACGATGTCCGCGCCCATCGCGCCCGGCGGCTTCAACAGGCCGAGCGCCACCGCCTCGGTGACCACCACGACCAGCAGCGCGCCGGCGGCGTGACAGGCATCGGCGAGCGCCGTGTGGTCGCGCACCCGGCCGAAGAAGTCCGGATACTGCACCACCACGCACGCGGTGTCCGTGTCGATGGCGGCGATGGCGTCCTCCGTTCCCCGCCAGTCGGGGGCGAGGGCGTGGATGTCGAGGCCGGTGTACGTGCCGTAGGTGGCCGAGGTTTCGCGGTAGTGCGGATGCAGCCCGCCGGAGATGACGACGCGGCGGCGCTTGCGGGTGCGGGTCGCCATCATCACCGCTTCGGCGCAGGCGGTGGCGCCGTCGTACATCGACGCGTTGGCGACGTCCATGCCGGTAAGCAGCGCCACCTGGGTCTGGAATTCGAACAGGTATTGCAGCGTTCCCTGCGCCACCTCGGGCTGATAGGGGGTGTAGGCGGTCAGGAACTCGCCGCGCTGGATCAGGTGGTCGACGGTGGCGGGAATGTGGTGGCGGTAGGCGCCGCCGCCGAGGAACGTCGGCGCGCATCCCGGGCTGAGGTTGGCGGTGGCGAATGCCTGGAAGGCCTGTTCCACCGCC
Source organism: uncultured Alphaproteobacteria bacterium (assembly GCA_963786305.1). Classification (GTDB taxonomy): domain Bacteria; phylum Pseudomonadota; class Alphaproteobacteria; order Rhodospirillales; family Defluviicoccaceae; genus CAKZLS01. The sequence continues at coordinate 518,464 of CAWAYL010000008.1, read as the reverse complement.
ATTTCGCCCTCGGTGCGACGGAAGCGCCACCGGATCCGACAACAGCGCGTCGGCGGGAACGTCGCGGAACAGATCCTCGACGGTGTCGGCGCCGATCACCGAGAGCATCTGCCGGCGGTCGTCGGGCGTCAGCGGCAAATAGCGCATTACTGCGAGGCTCGCCACGAGGTCTTTGTAGGCGTCGGCGGTCCATCATGCCGTCGAGCTCGGCCGGATCCGACAGCTTGATCTTGAAGAACCAGCCATCCGTTTGCGCCGCCCCGTTCACCTTGTCGGGCGCGTCGGCCAGGGCCTCGTTGACCTCGACGATTTCGCCGCTGACCGGCGCGTAGACCTCGCTGGCCGCCTTTACCGACTCGACGACCCCGGCCTCGCCGCCGCGCTCCATCCGGGCTCCGACCTCGGGCAGTTCGACGAACACCACGTCGCCCAGTTGCCCCTGCGCATAATCGGTGATTCCGACCGTGCCGACGTCGCCGTCGACCCGGATCCATTCATGCTCGTTGGTGAAATGAATGTTTGCCATGTGAAGTCTTTCCCCTGTGTTATTTTGCGTAGCGATGAGGAACGAAGGGCAACTTGGCGACCCGCGCGGGTATGGGCTTGTCCCGGATGACGACGGCGAGCGGCGTGTCCGCGGCGGCGTGATCGACCTCGACGTAGCCCATGGCGATGGGAGCGTTCGCCGACGGACCGAACCCGCCGCTGGTCACCGTTCCCACCGGCGTGCCCGCTTGGTCGGTGATCGGCGTGCCGGCGCGCGCCACCGCCTTGCCGTCGACCCGGATGCCGACGCGGCGCCGGGCCGGCCCCTCCATGAGCTGGCGCAGGATGATCTCATCGCCCGGGAACCCGCCTTCCTCGCGGCGGCGCTTGTTGATGGTCCACGCGAGACCGGCCTCCACGGGCGACGTGGTCTCATCGATGTCGTTGCCGTAAAGGCAAAGGCCGGCTTCCAGCCTGAGTGTGTCGCGCGCACCGAGGCCGGCGGGGAGGACTTCCGGTTCCGCCAACAGCTCTTCCACGAGTTCCTCCGCGTCCTCGGCGGGCACGGTGATTTCGTAGCCGTCCTCGCCGGTATAACCGGAACGCGTCACGCCGCATCGGACATCGCCGATCTTGAGATTTTCCATGCTCATGAACATCATGTGACGGCTGGCGGGCGCGAGCCTCGCCATGACGGCGGCGGCTTTCGGACCTTGCAGGGCGAGCAGGGCCCGATTATCCCAGATCTCCAACTCGAACTCCGGTTCCAGGTGGGCACGAATGTGGGCGAAGTCGGCTTCCTTGCGGGACGCGTTGACAACTAGTACGAGGTAGTAGCCGCCCTGGATGACCATCAGATCGTCGATGATGCCGCCCCGCTCGTTGGTCAGCAGCGTATAGCGGACGCTGCCGGCTTGAAGTCCTTGCAGGTCGCCGACCACGAGCTTCTCCAGCGACTCGACCGCGCCCTCGCCGCGGATGAACGCTTGGCCCATGTGGGAGACGTCGAACACGGAGGCCTGATCGCGGGTGTGAAGGTGCTCGGCGATGATGCCCGTGTACTGAAGCGGCATCTCGTAGCCGGCAAAGGGGACCATCTTCGCGCCGTGCTTGCGATGCAAGGCGTGAAGCGGCGTCTGCTTGAGAGGCTGGCTGGAATCTTCGGTCACTCGATTCTCCACGAATGTGCCCGGTATCGCCGGGAAATTCCCAGAAGGAAAAAACGTCGTTCTCGTTCGCGGTAAGGCACGAGGCCCCTCCCCGGGGCGTCATGGGGCTCGAGGCGCAGTGTATAGCGTCGGTCCCCGACGTCAATAACGCCCCGTTCCGACTCGTTCGGCGTCCCGACGTCGGCTCATACGGCGTCCCGCCGTCGGCCCATACGGCGTCCCGCCGTCGGCCTTAGCGTGCGGCGCCCCGCCGTCGGCGGTTGTACTCGAGCTCGTCCGGCGATAGCTGCAGGCCGACGAACACATGATAGTCCGGTCCGGAACGCCCCGCCACCGGCGGAATATCGATGGTCACCGGCGGATCGGTCGGGAGAAACCATCACGCGCGATCGATTGCCGGGAAAGGTGACCTGAAGATCAAACACCTGCTTGTTCAGGATCGTATCTTGCGGATCGGCGATGGCCACGAAATAGGTGAACCGCGCCTGACGATCGCTGTTCGCCGGTCCGCGGTTGGCCTCGAAGACCGGCGCGACGGCGACGGCCAGTATCGGGTTGTTGTTGTCGTCTTCGACATATTGGCAGCCGTATTGGAGGTCGACGATCCTGATCTCGTAATCGACATCGGTCAGGTCCGTACCGGTTCCCGCGGCGAACCGGGTCAGCATCGCACCATCGCCCAATGCCGAAATGCGCGGGCAGATGCGAGCCGCCCGAGGTTCATCGTCGGAACTGCATCCCGCCACGGCGACGATCCCCATGAGGATGAGTGCCGCGCGGATCGATCGCGGGCGGATCGTCCGATGGGCGATGGTGCCGCGGTTGTTCACTGGCTTTGGTGGGTGCCGTCGCAATAGGGCGCTGTCGCCGTGTGCTTGCATCCGCACAGATAGATCGTCTCGGACTTATCAGCCTTGAACACCACGGGGTTCATCCCGGTATCCTTGTGGCTGCCGTCGCAGTACGGCTGCGTGGCGCTGCGGCCGCACGCGCACCAAGCATACTTGCGTCCCGCCTCGACAGGAACGGCGTAGGGCGACTTCTGGGGGCTGACGGTGTCGGGCATGACTGATCTTTCGATAATAAGGCGATATGGAGCGACGATGGGGTCCGTTACGGTGGACGCTGCTGGACGGCTGCGAACTTTAAATGAGGGTGCCCGCCAGAACAAGCGGCTTCGGTCGTCGCGCGTGGTGGTGCGCCCTTGCGGAACGCGCGTCAGACCGTATGGTTGGAGCGTCCATGTCAAACGAAGTGTCCAATGGCCGTTTATACTGAAATCACCGACGAGGACGTCGCGCGTTTCGTCGCCGCCTACGATATCGGCCAGGTCGTCGCCTGCAAGGGCATCGCCGAGGGTATCGAGAACACCAACTACATGCTGGTGACCGATGGCGGACCTTTTATCCTCACCCTCTACGAGAAGCGGGTGAAGGTGGAAGACCTGCCGTTTTTCCTGGGTCTCATGGAGCATCTGGCCGAACGCGGCATTCCGTGTCCGACGCCCGTGCGGGGCCGCGACGGCAAGGCATTGAGAACGCTGGCGGAGCGCTCGGCGGTCATCGTGACCTTTCTCAAGGGGATGTGGCCCCGGCGCCCATCCCTCGACCATTGCGCGGCCCTCGGAGACGCCATGGCGCGCATGCATCTTGCCTGCGCCGATTTCGCCATGAGCCGCGCCAACGACTTGTCCGTTGCCGGGTGGCGTCCGCTGTTTACCGCCGCCACCGCGTCCGGCGACGACGTTGCCGCCGATCTGGTCGCGGAACTGGACGACGAACTGTCTGCGTTGGAGCGGGAATGGCCGCAAGCGCTGCCGGCCGGGGTCATTCACGCCGATCTTTTCCCCGACAACGTGTTTTTCGACGGCAACCGGCTTTCCGGCATTATCGACTTCTACTTCGCCTGCAGCGACTTCTTCGCCTACGACCTCGCGGTATGCCTTAATGCATGGTGCTTCGAGCCCGATGGCAGCTTCAACATCACCAAGGCGCGGCGCTTGGTGAACGCCTACCGCGACGTGCGGTCGCTGTCTCCCGACGAGCTCGACGCGCTGCCGCTGCTGGCCCGCGGCGCCGCCATGCGCTTCTTGCTGACGCGGCTGTACGATTGGCTGCACACGCCGCCGAATGCCCTTGTCACCCCGAAGAATCCCGATGGAGTACATCCGTAAGATGCGCTTCCACCGGGGCGTGCGCAGCTTCGCGGGGTACGGACTGTGACGGCGGCGGACGGCGACAACGGCGCGATCGACATCTACTCCGACGGCGCGTGTCTGGGGAATCCGGGCCCCGGCGGCTGGGGCGTCGTCCTGAAATGGCGCGGCGTCGAAAAAGAACTGAGCGGCGGCGAATACGAGACCACCAACAATCGCATGGAACTGAAGGCCGCGATCGAGGGGCTAGCGGCGCTGAAACGGAACTCGGCGGTGCACATCCACACCGACAGTACCTATGTCCGCGACGGCATCACCAAGTGGATCCACAACTGGAAACGGAACGGCTGGAAAACCGCCGCCAAGAAACCGGTGAAAAATATGGACCTGTGGCAGCAGCTGGACGACGCCATCGCCCGGCATCGCGTGGAATGGCATTGGGTCAAGGGGCACGCCGGACATCCGGAAAACGAGCAGGCGGATCGACTGGCGGGCGCGGCGGCGCGGCGCCTCAAGGCCGTTTAGTCTCATGGGACAATCCGCGGCTTCGCGCGTTCGATTATGTGCGCATGGGTCGCCGTCCCTTGATGTTTCCCGCAATAACAATATATTTCTTGTGGTTATGCGGGCGACGGTTGTGCTACAATAATGCCAATATCGAATCCCGGTGAAGTCCGGGAACGGCGTGGCGATAGAGGTGGTAGAACATGGCATGCTTTGAGTGGTCGGAGGAGATGAGCGTCGGCGTCGCGGCGATCGACTCGGATCACAAGTGCCTGATCCGTATCATCAATTTGCTTCATGACATGCGCGACCGGGAAGATTCGCAACGCATGATCGAGACCGTTCTCGATACCTTGCTGATTTATGGCCGGCACCATTTCGCCCGCGAGGAGCGGGTGATGGCCGCTTGCCGGTTTCCCGGCCGCGGCTTCCACCACTCGGAGCATCGAGGCTTCGCCAAGTACATCCGAGGCCTTCACAAGCGTTTCCGAGGCAAGGGCGACCCGAAAATGGCGAGCGAATTGCTCGATTACCTATCGGGCTGGCTGCCCACCACATCCTCATTCAGGACATGGCCTTCAAGCCCTTCGTGGCGGAAAATCCGCGAGCGGAAGCGATGGCGCAAGCCGCCGGGCCGTCGTTGCTCGACATGGCCGACGACGCGGGCATCCGCGCCGTCTAACCTTTTTCAAATCGACTTCATTCTGTCGGTTTACAGCTGTTTCAGCAGAGCTTCCGCGCTGGTCACTTCGAAGGCACCGGCCGGGTCGATGTTCAAGCTCTTGACCACGCCATCCTCGACGATCATCGAAAACCGTTCGTTGCGCAGACCGAGTCCCTTGCCGGTGAGGTCCAATTCCAGACCCGCCGCCTTGGTGAACGCGGCGTCGCCGTCGGCGACCATTTCCACTGTGTCGCCGGCATTCTGGTCCTTGGCCCAGGCCCCCATGACAAAAACGTCGTTGACGGCCGTGCAAACGATGGCGTCGACGCCCTTCGCCTTTAATGCATCCGCGTTCTCGACAAAGCCCGGAACGTGCTTGGCCGAACATGTCGGCGTAAAGGCGCCGGGGACGCCAAAGAACGCCACCGTTTTCCCGGCGAAAATATCGTCGGTGCTGATCGGTTTCGGGCCGTCGGGCCCCATTTTCATCAGCGTCACCGATGGGATCTTGTCCCCCACTTTGATTGTCATTGTTCTCCCCCGTTCATTAGGAACATTGATGTGCGCATGAGCGCGCCCTGCCTAGAGACATAGTGGCAAGATCCGGAAATTCAAAATCTTTCCGAAACGGTCCGCTCGGACCGTCGATCGGCGCCGGTGGCGCGACCGAGCGCATCGAGAACCGCTTTCTTGGTCAGCAGTTCCGGCAACGCCTCGCCGTCGGGCAGGCCGGGACCGTATACCGCGTCGAAAGGAATGCCATACCGCCCGAAGCTCGCGAGATAATCCGATATGCCCGTGTCCGGACGCGTCCAGTCGCCGCGCATGGCAACCACGGTGCCGGCCGCCAGCCGGTCGCGGACGGGAGCCTTCGATAGCACCAATGTCTCGTTGACCCGGCAGGTGATGCACCATTCGGCGGTCACGTTGACGAACACGACGCGGCCGTCCGCCACCAGCGCGGCGATGGCGGCTTCGTCGAACGGGACCCAGGCGTCATCGAGCCGATTGGCGGTCCCGTCCACCATGCGCAGGGGCAACAGTAGCGCGACGACCGCCACGCCGGCGGCGATCCAGCCGCCGATCGCCGCGAACCGCCGGTTCGCGCGCGCCGCCGCGAAAATCGCCAGGGCCATGACCACCGCCAGCAGACCAATGACGAGCCCGCCCCGCTCGCCCACCTCGGCGGCCAGAATGGTCGCGAGCCAGACGCCCGTCCCCGCCAGGGCAATGCCGAGGATACGGCGAAGCCCGATCATCCACGCCCCTGGACGGGGCAGCATGGTCGCGAGCCGGGGCGCCGCCGCCACGGCCAGATAAGGCGCCGCCAGGCCGAGCCCAAGGGCGGCGAACACGGCGAAGATGTCGGCGGCGCCGCGCGAAAGCGCGAATCCGACCGCCGTTCCGAGGAATGGGGCGGAACACGGCGTGGCGAGCAGGGTAACGAGCGCGCCGGTCAGAAAGTGGCCGCCGAGACCATGAACGTGTCCCGCGTGGACGCCCGCATCGGCGACGGCCTGGGGCAGGCGGACCTCGAAAAAGCCCCACAGGTTGCAGGCGAACAGCGTCATCACCAGGATCATGGCGGTCAGAAACCACGGCTGCTGAAACTGCAGGCCCCAGCCCACCGATGCGCCCAGCGATTTCATCGCCGCCAGCGTGGCCGCCAGGACCATGAACGAGAATACGATGCCGAGCGCCGAGGCGACGAAGCTCAGTCGCACCCAGCGCGGATCGCCGCCGCCGTGGCTGACGACTCCCGAGCAGCTTGATGGAAAGCACCGGCAGCACGCACGGCATCAGATTGAGGATCAGGCCGCCGAGCAGCCCGAGGCCCAGAATCGACCAGGTACGACGTCGCCGGCGGATCCGCCTTGCCGAGGCTGAGCGCGCGGACGGCGGCGCGATGGTGACCCGGCGTTCGACACCCCGATCGCCATCCACCAGGGTGACCGTCATGTCGGTCCCCGCGAGCGGCGTCTCCAGCGCCTCGGTGCCGAACACCTCGATGTCGAGCGTCGCGGCGCGGTCGCCGTCCGTCAGCGTGAGCGTCGGCGGGCCGAAGGCAAGCTCGGCCGGTCCTTCAATGAAGGCATCGGGTTCGGCGAAGGGCAGGGTCGAGGTCGCGGTGATCCGGAGCGTCGGCACCGGCTGGCCGGCGGGGGTGGTGACGGCGGCGATCGAAAGACCATGAGCGCCGCCGCTATCCGGCACGCGGTCCTCGTACCGGCTGATCAGGTGCGCGAATTCGCCGGGATCGAGCGGACCGGCGGGCAGCGCCAGCGCCAGATGGGCGGTATAGGGAACGCAGATGTCGGAGCAGGCCAGATAGTCGACCACGGCGTTCAGCATCAGAGGCTCGCCCGGGCGCTCCGGCCGCGCCGTGATCGGCAGCACCACCTCGTGTTTGTAACCGACGGTTTCGATGCCGAAAACCGAGAAACGGACCGGACCCGGCCACGAAATGCGAGCGTCGGCGAGGTTGCGCGAGCCGGCCCAGTCGATGCGCGGCGGAAAACCCGCGTCGCCGGGGGAGCGCCAGTAGATTTTCCAACCATCGACGAGCTGGAACTCAAGGCCGAGCTTCACGGTATCGGCGTCGCCCACCGCATGGCTGGCGCTGATCAGCCGCACCGCCGTGTGTTCGGTCCTGGCCCAGTCCGAAGTCTGGGCGAAACCGCCGACCGGCGCCATGCCGCAGAGGATCACCACCAGGCAGAACCATGCGAAGACGCCCGCGATATTGCACCGTTGGTGTGTCATGCCGGCGTTGGTTGCGTTGAGGCGGGACGGTTCATGTATTTTTCACGTTGCCACGGTATTTCAGGGATGTCAGGTGCATGATCGTCGTGAGTGGTTTATGCGGAAGCAAGGATTAAATGAATTGTAAGGGTGTCGACGACACGGGATTCGAAGGCCCAGCGGCACCTACAAACGCGTGTCGAATTATGTTAACTTTATATAGGGTCGTGAGATAGAGGACGGCATGTCGGGCAATTCACTCAATGACAGTTATCTGGTCGGCCAGCTTCTGGTGGCGATGCCGAGCATGCAGGACACCCGGTTTGTCAAAACCGTCATCTATATGTGCGCCCACAATGCCGAGGGCGCCATGGGGTTGGTGGTCAATCGGTCGCTCGATGCCCTCAGCTTTCCCGACCTTTTGGAACAGCTCGACATCGATACGTCCGAGACGATGACCGACGTCGACGTGCATTTCGGCGGTCCGGTGGAAACCGGCCGCGGGTTTGTCCTGCATTCCCCGGACTATCTTCAGGAGGGAACCATGGTGGTGGCGGACGGCGTCGCGTTGACCGCAACGGTGGAAATTCTGCGGGCCATCGCGGCCGGCAAGGGGCCACAGCGTCACCTGCTGGCGCTCGGCTACGCCGGATGGGGACCCGGGCAGCTGGATTCCGAGATCAAGGCCAATGGCTGGCTGAACGTCGGAGCCGACGACGGCCTGGTGTTCGATACCAACCTCGATACCAAATGGAACCGGGCGATGGCCAAACTCGGCATCGACCCCAGCATGCTGTCCGAATTGGCCGGGCACGCTTGATACTGTTAGGCCAGCCGCTCCAGCACTTTTTCGTAGCTTTCCATTTTATCAAGGGGTCCCAGGGTGGCCAGCGTCGGTCGCGTATTGCCCAGTTGGGTGGCGACGCGGGTGACGCTGTCGACGTCGACAGCTTCCACCTTCTCGACGATTTCCGCGACCGTCAGCGGCCGTCCGAACACCATCAACTGCCGCGCTAGCTGTTCACAGCGCGATGTGGTGCTTTCCAGCGACATGAGGATACTGGACTTGAGTTGGGCTCGCGCCCGCACCACCTCCTCTTCCCCCACATGGGCACGCACCTTCGAGATCTCATCGCACACCAGGGGGATGAGTTCGGCGACTTCCTTATGACCGGTGCCGGCGTAAATCCCGAACAGCCCGCTATCCACGTAGGCGGCCGGAAAGCTGTAAATGCTGTAAACCAGCCCGCGCTTCTCCCGCACCTCCTGGAAAAGCCGCGACGACATGCCGCCGCCGAACAGGGTCGACAGCACCGAAACCGCGTAGAAATCGGGATCCCGGTAACCCAGTCCCTCGAATCCGAGAATGACGTGAACCTGTTCGAGGTCGCGTTCTTCGCGCCAATCACCGCCTTTGTAGGCGGCCGGTTCGCACGTGAAGTCGCCGCCGCCTGGCAACCCGGAGAACGCCTCTTCCGCCAGGTCCACCAGTGCCTGATGCTCGATCCGGCCGGCCGCGGCCAGGATCATATGCTTGGCCTGGTAACGGTCGCCCATGTACTGGCACAGCTCGTCGCGATGCATATCGCGGATCAGGTCGGCGGCGCCCAGGACCGATCGTCCCAGCGACTGGTCGGGAAACGCCCTTTCCTGGAAGCGGTCGAAGACCACGTCGTCCGGGGTATCGAGGGACTGCATGATCTCCTGCATCACCACCGTCCGCTCGCGGTCGAGCTCGTCGGCGTCGAGGGTGGCGTTCTGCACCATGTCGGAAATGATATCGACGGCGAGCCGCGCGTCCTCCTTAAGGACCTTGGCGTAGAACGCGGTGTATTCGCGCGACGTGTGGGCGTTGAGATGGCCGCCGACGGCCTCGATCTCCTCGGCGATGGCGCGGGCGTCGCGCCTGCGGGTCCCCTTGAAAACCATGTGTTCGAGCAGGTGCGAGATGCCGTTGATTTTCGGGCTCTCGTAGCGGCTGCCGGTTTCGATCCATGCGCCGACGGAAAGGGTTTCCACGGCGTCCATCGGATCGGTCGCCACCCTCAGCCCATTGGACAGTGTCGAAACCTGAATTCTGCTCACGAAAGGTTACCCCGCTCGTTCAATGTTCCTGAAATATGGTCTTCGATGGCGAACAACGCCACCGGTAAGGTTTCGTAACGCTCCGGTCTCTCGAACAAATCGGAGAGCCGCGCCGGCAGCGGGGGCCGCATGCCGGTGGCCGCCTCCACCGCATCGGGAAACTTGGCCGGATGGGCGGTGGCGAGCGCCACGATGGGCACGCCGTCGGCGCCGTCGCGCGCGCGGGCGGCGGCCACGCCGATGGCCGTGTGAGGATCGAGAACCTCGCCCGTCTCGGCGTGGACGGAACGGATCACCGCCTTGGTTTCGTCGTCGTCGAACCGTTTGGCGTCGAACACCGCCAGCGACCGCCGCCAGCGATCGTCCGCCACGTCGAAGACGCCCTCGTCGCGGAACCGCGCCATTGCGTGGCGGACGGCGCCGCCATCGCGGTCATGGAGCTCGAACAGCAGGCGTTCGAAGTTGCTGGAGACCTGAATGTCCATGCTCGGGCTGAGGGTGGAGGAAACGGCCCCCATCTCCATGCGGCCGGTGGCGAAGAAGCGGGTGAGGATATCGTTGCGATTGGAGCCGATCACCAGGCGCCGCACCGGGACCCCGATCTCGCGGGCGGCGTAACCGGCGAACACGTTGCCGAAGTTGCCGGTGGGAACGGCGAAATCCAGCTCTCGCTCCGGCGCCCCCAGCTTGAGGGCGGCGTGAACGTAGTACACGATCTGTGCGACGATCCGCGCCCAGTTGATGGAGTTCACCGCTCCCAGCCGGAAGCGGTCGCGGAAGGCGCTGTCGTTGAACATCGCCTTGACCAGGTTCTGACAGTCGTCGAAATTTCCCTCGATGGCGACGTTGTGGACGTTGCCGGCGGTGACCGTGGTCATTTGCCGCCGCTGGACGTCGGAGACCCGTCCCCGCGGGTGAAGGATGAAGATGTCGATGGACGCGCGGTCGCGGCACGCCTCGATGGCCGCCGATCCGGTATCGCCGGAGGTGGCGCCGACGATGGTGACGCGTTCACCGCGACGCGTTAGAACGAAGTCGAACAGCCGGCTCAGAACCTGCAGCGCGAAGTCCTTGAACGCCAGGGTCGGCCCGTGAAACAGTTCCAACAGCCATAGATCGCCGCCGAGCGGCTTGAGCGGGCGCGACGTCCGGATGGCCGAAATCGGCGTAGGCGTCGACGGCGATGGCGTGGAGGTCGGCTTCGGTGACGGCGGGCGCCGCGAACGGCGCGATGACGCGGGCCGCCAGCGTCGGATAATCCAGGTCCTTCAGCGACCGCAGGTCCTCGGCCGACAACCGGGGCCACGCCTCCGGCAGGTAGAGGCCGCCGTCGCGGGCGAGCCCGGCGAGGACGACGTCATCGAACGCGAGGACCGGCGCATTGCCGCGGGTGCTTACGTACTTCAAGAAATATCGGCCACGGCAAAAAGAATCATGATCCGGTGGCTATACAAGCGTGACCCAGCAGTTGCAAGCCATCGTCAGCTCAGGTAGCGCCGTTTCAGGTGCGCCTTGAAGATCTCGGGGTCCAATGGCCGCCCGGTCGCCGCCACCAGCAGATCGCGCGACGACAGCGACGACCCCTTTGCGTGGATGTTGTCGCGCAACCAGCACACGAGCGCGGTGAAATCGCCTCGGGCGATGCCGGGTGTAATGGCGGGTTCGTCGCCGACGGCGGCGCCGAAGAATTGCGCCGCGGTCATGGCGCCGAGCGTGTAGGTCGGGAAATAGCCCCACGCGCCGTCGTACCAGTGGATGTCCTGAAGACATCCGGACCGATCGTCGGGAGGGGTCAGGCCGAGCAGCCGCTTCATACCCTCGTTCCACGCGGCGGGCAGGTCGGCCGGTTCCATGTCGCCGCCGATCATCGCGCGTTCCAGGTTGTAGCGCAGGATGACGTGGGCCGGATAGGTGACCTCGTCGGCGTCGACCCGGATGAACCCGGGTTCGACCCGGGTGTAGAGGCGGTAAAGGTTGTCCGCCTCCCACGACGGCCCCGTTCCGCCGAGGAAGCGGCGCATGATCTGCGCGGCGAACCCGAGAAATTCGGGCGATCGGCAGACCTGCATCTCGATGAGCAGCGATTGGCTTTCGTGGACGGCCATGCCGCGGGCCTGCCCGACCGGCTGGCCGCGCCACTCGGCCGGCAGGCCGCGTTCATAGAGCGCGTGGCCGGTCTCGTGCAGCACGCCCATGAGGGCGGAAGTGAAATCCGTCTCGTCGTAGCGGGTGGTGATGCGGACGTCGTCGGGCGTGCCGCCGCAGAACGGGTGGAGACTGATGTCGAGCCGTCCGTGGTGAAAGTCGAACCCGAGACGCTCCATGAAGTGGACGCCGAGTTCGCGCTGGCGCTCGACCGCGAAGGGCCCCTGGGGAGGCCGCGGAGTTTCGGCGCGGCCCTGATGTTCGAGGACGGCCGCCAGAAAATCCGGAAGGAACGCTTCGAGGTCGCCGAACACCCGGTCGATATCGCTGGAGCGGCCCTCCGGCTCGTATTCGTCCAGGAGAGCGTCGTAGGGAGAGAGGCCCAGCCGTTCGGACTTGGCCATGGCGGTTTCGCGGACCAGCGCCACCACGGTCTCGAGCTCCGGCAGGACGGCCGCGAAGTCGGCGTCGGCCCGGGCCGCCCGCCATTTCGTTTCGCACGCCGACACCGCCCGCGACAGGGCTTCCACCTGGCGTTCGCTCAGCGCCGTGGCATGGCTCCAGACGCGGCGCATCTCGCGGAGGTTGGATCGCTGCCACCCGTCCAGGTCGGGATCGGCATCGGCGGCCTCGAGCAGGTCCTCCATCGCCGGATCGGTGATCAGGCCGTGGCGCATTGCCTTGAGCAGCGCGAGCTGGTCGCCGCGCGAGGCGGCACCGCCCGGCGGCATCAGCGTCGCCAAATCCCAGTGCAGGATGGACTTCCACGTCGCCGAGGGCATGGATGCGTCGGAAGCGGTCTTCCAGCCGCGGGTATGCGCGCTCGGTCACGGCGGGACTAAGGCAGGGCGCCGAGGGCGCGATCGGCCAGCAGGGCGAAGAAGATCAGGAACAAATAGAGGATGCTGAACAGGAACATGGCCCGCGCCACCGCCGGGTCGGGATCGCGCCAGACCTTGATGGCGTGCCTCAGAAACAAACCGCCAAGCAGGACGGCCGCCGCGCCGTAAAATGCGCCCGACATGCCCACCGCCACCGGCGACAGGGTCACCGGGACCAGCATAAGGGTGTACACGAGCATCTGGGTTCGCGTGGATTTCTCTCCCGCCACGACCGGCATCATCGGTACTCCGGCATGCTCGTAGTCGCCGCGGCGAAACAACGCGAGCGCCCAGGAATGCGGCGGCGTCCACAGGAAAATGATGGCGAACATGGAAAGCGCGCCGAGCCCCACGTCGCCGGAAGCCGCGGCCCAGCCGATCAGCGGCGGCAGCGCGCCGGCGACGCCGCCGATGACGATGTTCTGCGGTGTCCGCCGCTTCAGCCACATGGTGTAGAGGAACACGTAATAGACGATGGTCAGCGCCAGCAGCCCGGCCGCCAGCATGTTGACCAGATAGGCCATGGCCATCACCGAGCCGACCGCCAGGGTCGCGCCGTACGCCAACGCCGCCCGTGGCTGTATGCGCCCGGCGGGCACCGGCCGGTTCATGGTGCGCGCCATGTCGCGGTCGATATCGCGGTCGTACCACATGTTGATGGCGCCCGATGCGCCGGCTCCCATGGCGATGCACGCGATGGCGGCCATTCCGGTGACCGGATCGATGCCGGTTGGCGCCAGAACCATGCCGACGAGCGCCGTGAACACCACGAGCGACATGACCCGCGGCTTGAGCAGCAGCGCGTAGTCCTTGATGTGGAACCGTGGCTCGGCCCGGACCGGCGCCGTCTTGATGGCGTCGACCGGTTGTGTACGGGCGTTTGACACCCTTTCTCCTCTTTGTCTGGCCTCTTTTCGTCTTGCCGCTCGTTCGGGCCGCTCGTTCGGACCGGCGGCCACTATAACCGTAAATCGTTTCGGGCGCTAAATTGTTTCCGGCGTCCTGAGCAGGGCCCTCGCCACCACCCAGATGAACATAATCCCTCCGATCACCGCGAACAGCGCGCCCACGCCATTCAGCGTCATGCCGATGACGGCGCCGAGCCCGTCCAGTCCCTGCGCGCTCCCGGCCGTCTTGCGCGGGGCACCGAAGCCTCCGGCCAGGAACAGGCCGATGCACGCCGCCAGTTGTCCGCCGGCGAACATGTATATCTGCACATATATCGATTTTCCACGGCCAAGTGACCGTCCGAGGAGCGGAAGGAAAAGCGTGTAGAACAGCCCCATGAACACCAGCGTGACGCCGGCGATGACGCCATGGTAATGCGCCGGCGTGCGGGTATCGGCGCCGTCCACGAACAGGCCGAGAAAGCCGCCGGCGCCAAACACCGCCATGGACAGCACCAGACACAGGAAGGCCGGGCTCGCCCAGGGCAGGGGCCGGCGGATCCAGGCCAGCGCCGCGACCGCCACCAGCACCGACGGGGGCGCCAGGGCGTACTGCAGATTGGTGAAGGCGACGGTCTGATCGGCGGAAAACGGCTCGTACACCCAATAGAAGACCGGCCCCGCCAGCGCCGATGCCGCCAGCAGGGCGGTGGCCGTGAGCACGATCCCTTGACCGACGACGGGCCGGCCGGCCGCCGCCGTCGCCAAGACGCTCCAGCCGACCAGCATGAGCAGGGTATTGAGAAACTGCAGGATATGTCCGCCGCCCCAGAACAGCTCTTCATTGAAGGTGTAAGAAGGCGCCTCGCCGGCCAGTTCGCCGAAAGCCAGGGCAAAGCACATCATGGCCAGCAAGAAAATCACGCCGGCGCCCGCCATCGGTCCGGCCAGCGGGTTGCCGTTCGAAACCGTAGGCCTGTTCAGCAACAGACGCGCCACCGCCAGCGTCATGGAGAGACCCATCACCGCCAGACCGGCGTAATACAGCGGATCGATGATGACCGGGACATAGTTGTTGAGCGTCGGCTCGCCGCGATCGAGCAGCGCCGGGACAAACAGCAGCGGAAACGCGAGGGTCATGCCGGCCACGGCGAGCTTTCCCAACCCGGAAAAGTGCGGGGTTTGGCTCGCCGAGCGTCGCGCGGCGAGCAGCAGCAACGCCCCGAATACCGCAAGAAACCAGACGACGAACGAAAACACGACGTGGATGACGAGCCCCTTGCGGAAGAACTCGAGCGGCCACGGAAACACCGACTCGACACCGGGAATGCGCGAGACCGCCAGCAGCGCGGCAAACACGCCGGCGATGGCGAGGGAGCCGATGGCGATGACCGACCAACCCCACAATTCGCGGCGGACGGCCGCGTCGCCGAATGCCCCGATGGCGGACGCCCCGGTACTAGCCGCTTCGGCGCGGGGGGCACCCGCGGCGGAGGCCGGAATGGCGCTATCCATCGAGGGGAAGACCATGGAGTGACGGCCCGAGAGCATAGGGGCCCGTGGGATCGGGAAACAGGTGGATGGCCATGACGTAGACCACGACGCCGGAGACGGCGACGAACATCCACAACGGCCACGTCCAGCGGGCGATACGCCGGTGGCGCTGGAATTGCCCGCTCAACGCCCAATACGCGGTGACCGGCACCAGCGGCGTGATGATCGCGGCGATCGCGATGTGGACGACCAGAATGGTGAAGTAGATGGGGCGAATCACTCCCTCTCCGCCGAATTTCGCCAGCCCGGCATTGAAATGATAGGTCAGGTAGCTGGCGAGAAAGGCGACCGACACCAAGAGGGCGGCGATCATGCAGGCGCGATGGCTGTCGCGTTCGCCGTTAAGGATGAAGTACAGCCCCGCCGCCAAGAACACGATGGTGGCGCCGTTCAAGGCCGCGTTGACGTGGGGGAGATCGATGATTTCAAGCATCTGCCGGTGGTTTCGAAAGGAGGAACCTGTAGAAAAAACTTATTCCTGGCGGCTCAGTTGGCGCCCATCTTAACGAAGATACTGACATACATGAACAACGCGGCGGCCGTCAGAATCGCCGCCAAAATCCACTTATTCATCGCAACTACCTCGGTCGTCTCGCACCCACAACATCGATCATCATCGCCGCGCCGTCGGGTAAAATCAACCCGGCTGCCTGCATTCGGCGAAATCGTTGCAAAACGGTAATGCGCCGGGAGCCGGTCGATAATGCTGCAATCGCGAGACAAAATCCTTTTCATGAAATTTCTCTCATGTTAGCTGGATTACAGTTTGAGTTCCCGATAGGATGGACCGTGACAATGCTATCCCGCCTTGTGGTCGGGGAGAGATAATTTGCCGATGCCGATGGATCGGCGTCGCAGTTGTAGGCTCAGTGCCGTCGTAGTGTAAGCGTAACCGAGTGAACCGCATTCGGGTCAGCTTGGGTGGGAAATATGTTTGGAAAATTGAAATTAGTCTTACCGTTGATCGCGTTAGGCGTAATGGGCTGGGCCGGCGATGCGTCGTCGAAGGACGGTTTGTCGTATCCTTGGCAGATGACCCTGCAGGAGGCGGCTTCGCCGGTCATGGAGGAGATCCACGATTTCCACAGTCTCCTTATGGTGGTTATGACCGGCATCGTTCTGCTGGTAATGGTCATCCTGGGCTATGTGTGCTTCCGCTTCAACGCCAAGCGCAATCCCGTGCCGTCGAAAACCTCTCACAATACATTGCTGGAAATTGTCTGGACGGCGGTACCGATCGTGATCCTGGTGATCATCGCCATTCCCGGCATGCGCCTGTTGTATTTTCACGACAAGGCGCAAGATTACGAAATGACCCTCAAGGTCACCGGCCATCAGTGGTATTGGACCTATAATTACCCCGATCAAGGCGATTTCGTGTTCGACAGCATTCCCCTCGGCGAGGATGAATTGGAAGAAGGTCAACCCCGCCTGCTAACCGTGGACAATCGGGTGGTTCTTCCGGTGGACACCAACATTCAGGTTCTCGTCACCGCCGACGATGTCATTCACAATTGGGCGATACCGTCGCTCGGAATGAAGATCGACGCCGTGCCCGGCCGCGTCAACGAGCGCTGGGTGCGGATCACAAAAGAAGGAACCTATTACGGAATGTGCTCGGAACTGTGCGGGGTCAATCACGGTTTCATGCCGATCCAGGTGCAGGCCATCTCCAAGGAGGCGTTCGAGGAGTGGGTGGGGCAGGCTAAGGAAGAGTTCGCGCGAAACGCTCAGCCGGGTGTCGAACTGGTCGAAGCGGACTCGCCGCGCCGTTAGAGGCGCAGGTAAAGGTCGAGAGAGAAGGAAACGAGAGCATGGCATACGGAGCGGCTGCGGCACACGGCGACCACGAACATCACGATCACCATCCGACCGGGTGGCGCAGATGGGTGTACTCCACCAACCATAAAGACATCGGCACGATGTATATCTGGTTATCCTTCGTCGCGGCGGTCATTGGCGGCGGCATGTCCTGGTACATTCGCCTCGAACTCGCGCATCCGGGCATTCAGTACATCGACGACTTCCAGTTCTATAACGTCCTGGTGACCGCGCACGGCTTTCTCATGGTGTTCTTCGTTGTGATGCCGGCGATGATCGGCGGTTTCGGCAATTGGTTCGTGCCGCTGATGATCGGCGCGCCCGATATGGCCTTTCCGAGGATGAACAACATCAGCTTCTGGCTGCTGGCCGCCGGTCTCGTCATGCTGATGCTTTCGGCGGTCATCGGCGATGGTCCCGGTACCGGGTGGACCGTGTATCCGCCGCTCAGTAGCGCGCTCTACCAGCCCGGTCCGTCCGTGGACTTCGGTATTCTGGCGTTGCACCTGGCGGGCGCGTCTTCGATTCTCGGCGCCATTAACTTCATCGTCACGATCTTCAACATGCGCGCGCCGGGCATGACGATGCACCGGATGCCGCTGTTCTGCTGGGCCATCCTGGTCACCGCTTTCCTGCTTTTGCTGGCGGTTCCCGTTCTCGCGGGCGCGCTGACCATGCTGCTGACCGACCGCAACTTCGGCACCACGTTTTTCGCCCCCGGCGGCGGCGGCGATCCGGTGCTGTGGCAGCACCTGTTCTGGTTCTTCGGCCATCCGGAAGTCTATATCATCATCATTCCGGCGTTCGGCATCATCAGCCAGGTCATCTCCACGTTTTCCAACCGGCCGGTGTTCGGCTACCTCGGCATGGCCTACGCGATGTGCTCCATCGGCGTCGTCGGCTTCATCGTCTGGGCGCATCACATGTACACCGTCGGGCTGAGCGCCGACGCGCGGGCGTATTTCACGGCCGCCACCCTCATCATCGCCGTCCCGACGGGGATCAAAATCTTCAGTTGGCTGGCGACCATGTGGGGCGGCTCGCTGCGGTTCGAGGCGCCCATGCTGTGCGCCATCGGGTTCATCTGGCTGTTTGTCATCGGCGGCGTCACCGGCGTGCTGCTGGCCAATGCCGGTATCGACTTCGCGATGCACGATACCTACTACGTGGTGGCGCACTTCCATTACGTGATGGCGATCGCGGCGATCTTCGCCATGTTCGCCGGCTGGTACTACTGGATCGGCAAGATGACCGGGCGGCACTATCCGAACGGGCTGGCGAAGGTGCAATTCTGGGTCTTCTTCATCGGCGTGAACGTGCTGTTCTTCCCGCAGCACTTCTCGGGACTGGCCGGCATGCCGCGCCGTATTCCCGACTATCCGGACGCCTATTGGGGATGGAACTACGTCAGTTCCATCGGCGCACTGATCACCGCGGTGGGGACCTTCCTGTTCTTCTACATCGTCTGGTACACCTATCGCTCCGGCAAACCGGTTACGGTGGCCAATCAGTGGGGCGAAGGCGCCACGACGCTGGAGTGGACCGTGCCGTCGCCGGCGCCGTTCCACACACATGAGGAGTTGCCGGTCATCAGCGGCGGCGGTGGCCGCGGCCATGGCCACGTGGCTCCGGCGGAATAGTCCCAAGCGCACGCCATCCGCGATAGCACGCGGGCGGCATTCGCGAAAGAAAAGGTGAACGATCGAAATGTTACGGCCCGGCCAAAAGAAGCTCCTTACCGCCACGGTGCTGTTCGGCATCGTCGGCGGAATGGTCGGGCTGTCATTCGCGTCCGTGCCGCTCTACCGCCTGTTCTGCCAGGTAACCGGCTTCGGCGGCACGCCCAACACCGAAGCGGTTTCGGGCGCGGCGGAGGTATCCGAGACCATCGTCACGGTGAATTTCGACGCCAACGTCGATCACGATCTGCCGTGGCGTTTCAAGCCGGCGCAACGCAAGGTACGGGTCCGCCTCGGCGAGGAGGTGCTGGCGCATTACACGGCGAGAAACACATCCGACGAGCCGGTGACGGGCACCGCGACGTTCAACGTTTCGCCCTTCAAGGCGGCGCCGTATTTCAACAAGATCGAATGCTTCTGTTTCACCGAGCAGACGCTGCTGCCCGGCCAGGAAGTGGACATGCCGGTGCTGTTCTACGTGGATCCCGCGATAGCGGAGGACCGTAATACCCGGGACGTGAAATTGATTACCCTGTCCTACACATTCTTCCGATCCGATGAAGAGGAAGCCGACGAGAGTGCGCCCGAGGTCGCGAAAGCGCTGGACGATGCCCGCGAAGGCAGTTGACGAGTGAACAATCGTACATGAACCGATAATAAATTCGGGGGAGCAAGATGGCGAGCGACGTTAAATCACATCCGTTTCACATGGTGGACCCGAGCCCGTGGCCGGCGGTCGGCACCCTGTCGGCGTTCCTGATCGCCTCGGGCGGGATCTGGTACATGCACGCCAACCAGCCGTGGGTGATGATCGTCGGCTTTGCCCTCCTGCTGTACACCTTTTACGCTTGGTGGCGGGACGTGGTGCGCGAGGCGAACTCGGGTACCCACCATACGCCGGTCGTTCAGCACGGCTTGCGCATGGGCATGCTGCTGTTCATCGTGTCCGAGGTGATGTTCTTCTTCGCCTTCTTCTGGGCGTTCTTCAACGCGACCGTTCCCGCCATCAACAGCGTCGCCCACGAGGTCTGGCCGCCGGAAGGCGTCGTTCCGTTCCATACGTGGGGGCTGCCGTTTCTCAACACCCTGATTCTGCTCACGTCCGGCGCCACGCTGACAATCGCCCACCACGCCCTGCGTCACGGCGACCGCGGCAAGCTGGCGATGTGGACGCTGGCCACGGTGATCCTGGGGGCGCTGTTTACCGGGCTTCAGGCCTATGAATACGGGCACGCGGCCTTCGGTTTCACCGATGGGATCTATTCGTCGACCTTCTACCTGGCCACCGGTTTCCACGGCTTCCACGTAATCGTCGGCACGCTGTTTCTGCTGGTCTGTTTTCTGCGCGCCAAGCGGGGTGACTTCACTCCCAATCAGCATGTGGGGTTCGAGGCGGCGGCGTGGTACTGGCATTTCGTCGACGTCGTGTGGCTGTTCCTGTTCGTATGGATCTACTGGTGGGGCAGCGCCGGCTTCGAGGCGCACTAGTCCGCGCCGGTCGAGTTGGGTTCAACGCAATAGTGACCGCCGAATTGGACAACACGGCCTGCGGCCGCTCCACTGCCAGCGTGCTCCTGTCCGGCTGGTGCGGGCGGTGTCCCCGATGCGGCCGGGGGCCATTGTTCGACGGACTGCTGACAGTGACCGAGGCGTGCACCGTCTGTGGCCTCCGTTTCAGCGGCCATGACGCCGGTGACGGACCCGCCGTTGCCGTCATGTTTATACTCGGCGTGGTGATCGTCGGCCTCGCATGGGTGTTGGAGGTCTTTCTGGCGCCACCGCTGTGGCTTCACGCGGTCGTCTGGATTCCGTTGACGGTGATCGGCGCCGTCGTTCTGCTGCGACCGATGAAGGGATTGACGGTGGCGATCCAATACCGTTACCGCGCGGTCGACGAACCGGAACGGCCGGGCGGAAGCTGAGCGGCACGCGCGAACCAACACGCGGCGATGGGTTGGAATTAGGGCATGAGCGACAACGCAACGTATCGTCTTCCGGTCGACATCCGGACCGTCGACGTCGATCGTTCAGGACACTGGCTCGCCGCCGGCTGGCGGGATTTCCTGAAAACGCCGCGCGTGAGCCTGATCTACGGCGGGGCGTTCGTGATCGTCAGCTTTCTCCTCAGCTTCGGTCTGATCTTCGCCGGGCTTGGTTCGCTGGTGCTGCCGCTGGCGGGCGGTTTCGTCCTGCTCGCGCCGATCCTGGTGGCCGGTCTCTACGAAGTCAGCCGCCGGCTGGAACAGGGCGCGGAGGTGTCGCTCCGCCCCGTATTTTCGGCGTTCAGCGCCAACGTCGGTCAACTTTCGGCGATGGGCGTGGTGCTGCTGATCTTGTGGTTCGTGTGGGTGGAAATCGCCATCGTGCTTTTTGCCATATTCTTCAATCAGGCGCCGCCGCCGTTACATTTGTTCCTGGAAGAGGTCGTGTTCTCGCTGGAGGCCGCGCCCTTTCTGTTGGTCGGCTCGGCGTTCGGCGCCCTCATCGCGACCGCCATTTTCGGCATCACGGCGGTTTCCATCCCGATGATATTCGACCGTGAGGTGGACGTGGTCACCGCCATCGGTACCAGCCTCCTCGCCGTTCGCGCCAACTGGCGGGTGATGTTCGGCTGGGCCGCGATGATCGTGCTCATCGCCGTCGCCGGCGTTCTTTCGTTCTTCGTCGGATTGGCCGTGGCGCTGCCGGTGCTTGCCTACGCGACCTGGCATGCCTACCGCGATCTGGTGGCCGCCCCGCGAACGCCGGCGGTATCGGACGTCGAAGCTTTCGGCTCCGGTATCTGAAACCCTTGACTTAGGGGTGTTTCCAGGCTGTTCGATGTCCTCCGCGGTGCTGGAAATAAGCGATCCGAATACCATCTGTAAGCATACGCCGTCCGCGGCGCACCAATGAGAAAGACGGGAGAGAAAGACGGGAGAGAGACGGGCCATGGCGGATCAGCGGAACGGAGACGGAAAGCCGAAAGGGCCGGCTGGCGAGGCCAACGAAGCCTGGGCGGCGCTGTTCGAGCGCGGCAAGGAGGTGGGCGAGCTCTATCAGCGGCGGATGAAGGAGGACGAAGGGTTTTCCGTCGCCAACGCGTCCGTCATCGGCAAGGTGTTTCTCGACATCGCCCAGCAGCTTTACACCAATCCCGCCAAGCTGCAGGCCGCGCAAAAACACCTCGCCGACGATTACGGCCGGCTGTGGCAGGCCATGGAGGCCGCCCGCAACGGCCAGCCCCAGGCGCCGGTTGCCGAGGCCGACCGGGGCGACCGGCGTTTCAAGGACGAAGGCTGGACCGATAACCCGGCCTTCGATGCCATCAAGCAGTACTACCTTCTCACGTCGCGCTGGCTCGAGGGGCTGGTGGACGGCATCGACGGGCTCGACCCGCAATCACGCCAGAAGGCCCAGTTCTACACCCGGCAGTTCCTCAGCGCCATGGCGCCCACCAACTTCATCGCCACCAACCCGAAGGTGATCCGCGAGATCGAGAAAACCGACGGCGAAAGCCTGCGCAAGGGTCTCTCCAACCTGCTCGACGACGTCGAACGCGGCCGCGGCCAGCTGCGGGTCTCGCTGACCGATCTCGATGCCTTTACGCCGGGAGAGAATATCGCGGCGACGCCGGGCAAGGTGGTCTATCAGAACGATCTCATGCAGTTGATCCAGTACGATCCGTCCACCGAGACGGTGCACCGTCGCCCGTTGCTGATCGTGCCGCCGTGGATCAACAAATTCTATGTTCTCGATCTCCAGCCGAAAAACTCTTTCATCAAATGGGCGGTGGACCAGGGCCACACGGTGTTCGTCATTTCATGGGTCAACCCGGACGACACCCTGACCCATAAAACGTTCGACGATTATTTGCTTGAAGGCCCCCTCGCGGCGCTCGACGCCATTCGCCAAGCCACCGGCGAAGCGGACGTCAACGCCATCGGCTATTGCATCGGCGGCACTTTGCTGGCCATCACGCTCGCCCACATGGCGGCGAAGGGCGACAAACGGGTCGCGTCGGCGACCTTCTTCACCACCATGGTGGATTTCGCCGAGCCCGGCGAGCTCGGCGTGTTCATCGACGAAGAGCAGATCGACATGCTCGAAAAGCACATGCGCAAGAAGGGATACATGGATGGCGCCCAGATGGCCCAGGTGTTCAACATGCTGCGCGAAAACGATCTGATCTGGTCTGCCTTCGAAAGCAACTACTTGCTGGGCAAGAATCCGCGGCCGTTCGATCTGTTGTACTGGAACTCGGACTCGACGCGCATGCCGGTGATGATGCATAGCTTCTATCTTCGCGAAATGTACCTGAACAACCGCCTGATCGAACCGGATGCGTTGACCGTCGCGGGAACCCCCATCGACCTGAGACGCATCGAGCAGCCGGCCTATATCCTGTCGACGCGCGAAGACCACATCGCTCCGTGGCGCTCGACGTATACCGCCACCCAGCTCTATTCCGGGCCGGTCAAGTTCGTGCTCGCCGGCTCCGGGCATATCGCCGGCGTCATCAATCCGCCCGCCGCCAACAAGTACGGCTACTGGACACACACGCGGAAAGTGAAGACGCCGGATGGCTGGTTGAAGGGGGCGCGATCGAACGACGGCTCGTGGTGGCCGCATTGGGACGCCTGGGTCGGCCGGCGCGGCGCCGGCCGGGTCGCGGCCCGCGTCCCCGGGTCCGGCGACCTCAAGGCCATCGAGCCGGCACCGGGTTCGTATGTCCGGGTGCGGGCGACGGATTAGCCGTCCGGTTACGGTCGACGGACTAGCCGTCCGTTTCGGAGCCCTCGTCGGCTTTGATCTTGGCGCTCGGCTTCGACCGGCTGGCGGTTCGGCGCGTGGCCGTCCTGGTGCGCGCCCGGGGTTTCGGTTTGGCTTCGGCTTCGGCGCCGATCGCGGGCTCGGGCTCGGGCTCCGGCACTTTGTCCGTTTCCGTCTCCGGGGAATCGTCCGAAATCACCAACGGCGGCACGGACGACGACGGATCGTCCGGCTCCGCGCGCCAGAACGGCCGCTTGTTGACCAGACCTTCCCAGAGGGTTGCCAGGTTCTGCTCCCGGTTGTTCGACACATGGTTGTGCCAGCCGAGTACAAGCCCGGTGGCGTAGGCCGCCTGAGCGCGTCTCCTGCCTTTCTCGTTCTTGGTGAGCCCGGCCAGCAGATCGCGGGCGACGGCGATGTCGTTGTTGGCGCCGAGGTCGTCCTGAAGGGTCTTCAGGGCGTTGACGAATTCGGCTGATTGCTGTTTCGGGTAGAGCGAGCGGAAAAATTCGGTGGCGTAGCGCATCTTCTTGATTTCGATGCGAAGCTCGTGCCGCTTCTCGTCGCTCAGCGCGTCGAAATCCTCGCCGGTGCCGACGACGGCCTGGTAGTGCTGCTCGAGGAGATCATGGGCGACGTCGATCGCCGGTCCCCGCATTTTTTGGTTGGCTTCCGGCGCGTTGCCCTCGTGCCAGCTTCTTCCTTCGGCCCAGGCGCGGACCAGCATCATCGATCCGAAGTATCGCCGCGACCGCAGCGCGCTCTGGGCCCGCTCGTAGCCTTTGTCGCAATGGCGTTCCGCCCGCTCGCGCAGCACCGCCACGCCCGGCTCGTCGGGAAGATCCTGGATGACCGGGCCAAGCACCTCGCCCAGAAAGACATCCCAGTCCCGGGCCGGTCCGAACTCACCGATCAGCCAGCGCAGTTCGCGATTGAGGTACTTACGCTGCTCGTTGGGAACGAGGTCTCGGAACAGGCTCAGGCACGAGCGCAGCCGCCGGGTCGCCACGCGGATCTGATGAACCCCTTCCTCGTGGGCGCGGGCGAGGACGCAGGCCTCGTTGGCCCGAAGGTGTTCGACGCATCCCAGCACGATTTCCGCCAGGGCCTCCTCGGCGGTGGTGGCGGGGACCAGAACCGGCGACTTTCCCTTGGACCACGTCGCGGTCTGGTATTCGGCGGCATCCATGGCAATCGTCTTGTCGTCGGTAAACACGGCTATGGCACCTCCATCGGTCCGTTGCCTCACGGACTTTCCGTTAGCGGTCGCGTCGATATAGCGGTTTTCCCTGGAATTCTCGAAACATTCACGCTGTTCATCGGACGGTGCATCACACATCCCCCGGTACTCAACGGTATCCGCGAGAGCTTCGCAATCTCATCATCTGTATATAAAACGCTGTACCGTATGCGCAACAAATCTGCCCCCAGAAGGGTAATTCATTTCAAGCACTGGTTCTGCAGACGGACATGACGTGTGTGCATGGCGGCAAGAGGGGGTTGAGGGTATCGGCGGGGATCGGGCCGATCCGGTTCCGGACGTTTGCCGCCGCCGCAAAATACAGGCATATTGGCGCGATGAAACAGCCGCCCGCCAGCGAGGCCAAGGTTGCGCCTCGGTCCTAACCCCGATCCGGCGATCTCCGATCACCTGGAGCTGCTGGCCGCCATGGGGCAGGATTTCGCCACCTCCCGCGACATCGAGGAGACGCTCAAACGCGCCCTCGTCCGGATCACGCTGTATCTCGACGCCGAAAGCGGCGCCCTGTTCCTGCTCGACGAGAACAAGGAGACCCTGACATGCACGAGCTGCTTCGGCGTGACCGAAATCACCGGGCTTCGTCTGGCCAGCGATCAGGGCGTGGTCGGACGCGCCGTGCAGAACAATGCCGGAGAGATCGTCCGTAACGCCGCCAGCGACCCCGATTTCTACGACGGCATTGATCAGCGGACCGGCACCACCACCCAATCCATCCTGTGCGCGCCCATCAGCATCCGCGACCAGCGCGTTGGCGCCATCGAGCTGATCAACAAGAAGGGCGGCGATCCCCAGTTCACCGCCAGTGATCTGCGGATCCTCGAGAGCATGGCGGCGTCGGCGGGGCTCGCCATTCTCAACGCCCGCATGGCCGAGGCGCTGGTGGAGCAGGAGCGGGTCCGCCGCGATCTCGAACTGGCGGGCGAGATTCAGCGCAATCTGTTGCCCGATCCGCGCGGTGGCGATTTCCCGATCGCCGGCGTCAATCTGGCCGCCCGCCAGGTATCGGGAGATTTTTACGATTTTTTTGAATTGCCGCACGGCCGCCTCGGCTTCAGCGTCGGCGACGTGTCGGGCAAGGGATTGAACGCGGCCTTGCTGATGGCCAAGACGGCGAGCCTGTACCGCTGCCTCGGCAAGACCAACCATCATCCGGGGCCGTTGCTCGCGCGCATCAACGCCGAGATTTGCGAAACGGCGGCACGGGGCATGTTCGTCACCATGGTCGGCGGCGTTTACGATCCGGCGTCGGGGTGGGTGCGGCTGGCCAACGCCGGTCACGAGCCGCCGCTCCTCCACCGGCGAGACGGATCCTTCACGCCGTTCGCGGCGGAGGCGCCGCCGCTGGGTATTTCGACGGAACTCGGCGCCTCCGGGCACTTCCCGGAGGTGGAAATCCACCTCGATGGCGGGGCGTTGTACGTGTTTACCGATGGCGTCACCGAGGGATACCTGGAATGCGGAGCGACGCTCGAAGTAGCCGGGCTCGAGCGGGCCATCGCGGAGCGCCGGGGCCGACCCGTGAACGAGCGGCTGCAGGCCATCGTCGGGTTGTTCAACGGCGCGGACGGCGGCTTGCGCGACGACGTGACCATGCTGGCGGTGGACGACGAAGCCGCCGCCCGCGGGCGCGCGAGCGTCGCCGGGGCCGCCTCGGACTCGCCGGCGAAACGGCGTGACGAGCGCCTGTTCAGGATCGATGTTCCGGCCCGTCCCGGCCGCCTGAAGCTGCTGCGCACCCTGGTCGCGGAGGTCGCGGCCAACAGCGGATGCCCCGAGGACGTGGCGCGCGACCTGACGCTTGCCGTGGACGAGGCCTGTCAGAATGTCATCCGTCATGCCTATGGTCACGACGAGGCCGGGCGGATGATCCTGGAGGCCAGGATGAAAGGGGGCTGTCTCGTCTTTTATCTGCGCGATTTCGCGCCGCCGGTGGATGTCACCCAGGTTTGCCCGCGCGATCTCGAGGACGTGCGTCCGGGCGGGCTCGGCATCCATCTGATGCGGGCCGTGCTGGACGAGGTCGAATTCATGCCGCCGCCGGAAGACGGCGGCAATATCCTGAAGATGGTGAAACGAATTTCGTGAGAACAAGCCATGAACCATAGTATGAAGGAAAGACGCGGCGGCATCGTCGTGGCGTTGGAAGGCGATATCGACCTCGAAGGCTCGCCGGCCGCGCGCAAGATCTTGCTCGACGCCGTCGGCCAGGGACAACCGGTCTACGTGGATCTTTCGGGGGTCGGCTACATCGACAGTTCCGGGATCGCGTCGCTGGTGGAGGCGCTGCAGCGGGCCCGCCAAGGCGGCACCGGTTTCGCGCTGGCGTCGGTGAGCGACCCGGCGCGCCGGGTTCTCGAGCTGGCCCGCCTGGACCGGGTGTTCACCATCCACGCCAGCCTGGATGAGGCGTTGTCCGGAACCAGCTGATCATTCGGAGCGTCGCCCGTGGCAACCGCTTCCGCCCGATCGCCCGCGCTGCAGGTTGTGGACCGGTTCGGCCGCTCCGCCGTCGGCGCGGTCGAGCAATTCGGCAGGGGCGCCGGCCTGGTGGTGGAGAGCCGAGTGAAGCGCGGCAATCCAGAACCGCCGGTGTTTTTACGCACATCCCTGGATCGCATCGTTGCTCCGCGCCTCGCGCTGACGCTTTGGAGCACTGCTACCCAACCAATCGACACTGCCCCCATCGTTATGCTCCCAACCAATCATTCGCTGTATCCGCCCGGCAGAATGCCATATTTGATAGACCTGATAACCATCTAGGCGGTCTCCCCGAGTTGGAAAATACTTCTCGCTGAAAGAGTTGAAGTTTTTTTTCAGACATCGAGGAGACCAAGATGGAATTGTATTGCGGGATCGATTTGCATTCCACCAACAGCTACGTGACGGTGATGGACGAGAGCGACCGGGTTGTCGCGGAGCGCCGCCTGGTGAACGATCTTGAGGTGATTTTGGGTTTTCTGGAGCCCTACCGTTCGGCCATGGAGGGCGTTGCGGTGGAATCGACCTACAACTGGTATTGGCTGGTGGACGGTTTGATGGCGGCGGGCTACCGGATGCACCTGGCGAACCCGGCGGCGATGCAGCAATATAGCGGACTGAAGCACGCCGGCGACCGCTCGGACGCGCGCTGGCTTGCGCACATGATGCGGCTGCGGGTGTTGCCGGAAGGCTATATCTACCCGGTGGCTGATCGGGGTTTGCGCGATCTGCTGCGCAAGCGGCACCGGTTGGTGCAGCAGCGCACCCGGCTGTATTCGTCCATGGCGACGGCGGTGGAGCGCACCAGCGGCCGGCGCCTGGGCGGCAACGCCATCGACCGGCTGGGCGAGGCGGACGTCGACAGCTTTGATCTGCCGGCGGACGTGGCGCTGGCGGCGCGCGCCGAGTTGCGGGTGCTGGGCTGCCTGCGCGGCGAGATCGCCGGGCTGGAGAAGGTGATCGTGGCGCGGCTGCGGCCGACGCCGGTCTATCGCGGTCTGCTGGAGGTTCCGGGGATCGGCAAGATCCTGGGGATGACGATCGCGCTGGAAACCGGCGACATCGGGCGGTTCGCGGGCGTCGGCAACTACGTGTCCTACTGCCGCTGCGTCGAGGCCAAACGGATCTCCAACGGCAAGCGCAAGGGCGCGGGCAACGCCAAGAACGGCAACCGCTGGCTGGCCTGGGCGTTCGTCGAGGCAGCCCATTTCGCGGTGCGCTATGACGACCGCGCTCGGCGCTACCATCAGCGCAAGAAGGCGAAGACCCACGCCATGGTGGCGAGCAAGGCGGTGGCGCACAAGCTGGCGCGGGCCTGCTACCATGTCATGAAGGACGGCACGGTGTTCGAACCGGAGCGCTGCTTCGGCTGAAGGAGCCGTGTCCGGGACGGCGAGCCCGCAAGGGGTTGGCTTGCAAGCCTCCAGACCTGATTGGCCGCCGTCCCGATCGATCACGCGGGAGCGCTCCCGCAAGACGGTGCGCCGAAGCCGCGAGCCACCGAGGGTTGGACGCCGATGGCGAGCCAGAGATCTGTAATGCAAGCCTTATGGACGCGGCGGGGACAAAGGGTTTTCTGGGGCACGGAGCCCGTGCCAGGGGCGGATCGCGCGGGGTTCGTGTGATCTTCAGCCTTGATCCTGATGGGTGACCGGTGCGCACGCGCAACCAGTCGAACGAAGACCGAACGCAACCAAGGGAGCGACGACGCAAAATAGACGATCAGCGGTGCGTGCGCCGAGAGGGACGGGTCTGTCATTTGAGCTGTGTAAGTGTTTTGAACGGAGGCCTGTGGTTAAGTTTGCAGCGAGCGACCTAAAGAGTTGAACGAGCGGAGAACTTATCCATAGGCCGGGCCGGATTAGGCACTGACATGGAGAATAGCGGAGATGACAAAGACCAAGCGTAAGACTGAAGCGTTTTCCGATGAGATCCTTGATGCCTTACTTGGCGGGCATGAGACACCGGAGGAAATTTTCGGAGAGGCGGGGCTTTTCAAACGGCTTCAATCAGCGCTGATTGAGCGCGCCCTGGGGGCGGAGTTGACCCATCATCTGGGTTATCCGCCCCACGGCCCGGCGGCCGGCGATGACCGGCGCAACGGCCATGGCGCCAAGACTGTCGAAACGGAGACCGGGCCCTTGGCGATCCGGGTTCCACGCGACCGGGACGGGGATTTCACGCCGCAATTGGTCAAGAAGGGCCAACGGCGCCTAGAGGGGTTCGACGACAAGGTTCTCTCGCTCTATGCCCGGGGCGTGTCCATGCGTGAGATCCAAGGGCACCTGGAGGAGCTCTACGGCACGGATGTCTCGCCCGAGTTGATTTCGACAGTCACCGACGCGGTGCTGGACGAGGTGAGGTCCTGGCAGAACCGCCCCCTGGAAAGTCACTACCCGATCGTTTATCTGGACGCCCTTCGGGTCAAAATCCGTGACCGGGGGCATATTGTCTCCAAATCCGTCTACCTCGCCATTGGCGTCACCATGGAGGGCCAAAAGGAGGCTCTGGGCCTCTGGCTGGCCAACGCCGAGGGGGCGAAGTTCTGGCTTCAGATCATCACCGAACTGAGAAACCGGGGGATCGAGGATATCTTCATCGCCTGCGTCGATGGTCTCAAGGGTTTCCCCGAAGCCATTGCCACCGTCTTCCCCGAAACCCAAGTGCAGCTCTGTATCGTCCATATGATCCGACATTCATTGGCCTATGTGTCTTGGCAGGATCGCCGCACCATGGTGGGGGATCTCAGGGCCATCTATGACGCGGCCAACGAGGATGCGGCGCGGATGGCGCTCAATGACTTCAAGGACAAATGGGACGGCCAATACCCAACCATCTCCGCCTCATGGGAGAGGAACTGGACCGCGATCGTGCCGTTCCTGGCCTACCCACCGATGATCCGCAAGGTCGTATACACCACAAACGCCATCGAGGCCGCCATCCGCCAGGTCCGAAAGATCATCAAAACCAAGGGAGCCTTCCCGAACGATGACGCGGCCATCAAACTCATCTACCTCGCCTTGCGAAATGCCGAGAAGAAGTGGAAAATGCCATTGAAGGAATGGAATGCGGCGATGAACCAATTCGCCATCCTCTTCGCCGACAGATTCCCGAAGCAATAGGAATGTCGGCTAAAACTTACACAGATATTCTGACAGCCTCAGAGGGACGTGTTTTCCCGCTTGCCAAACCGCCTAATGGGTGTTTTCCCGCTTGCCAAACCGCCTAATGGGTGACCCCATAGCTCCCGCGCCCTCCGCCTCGAAACGATCCCGCCAGCGCCGGAAATTCCGTTCCGACATTCCACACGCTCAAAACACCGCTGGCCGTCCGGTCGTAAACCTCCTCCAACTTCATCAAAAGTAGTCCCTGTAACTGCTCCGTCCGCTTCATAACCGCTCCCTCTCGTTTGGAGCCGTTCTAAAACGGGACAGATCAAATGTTACCTACGCCAGACATATCTCGTGTTAGTGATAATCGGCTCGAAAACGCATGCCCTCTTTGGGTTGTTTCAATACAATCGATAACGTCGTGGACGCCCGCTGACCAATCAAAGTATGAGGACATCATGCACGCGTTTGAACTTTGATGACGCCTTTTCGTGCAGTCATGGTGAAAAGTTTGAAGCATCTTGTCGAAACACTGGCGATAGCGATCTTATACATCGCGACCGCCCAACTAGGGTTCTTGGTTGCGGCCTCCCCGGGCAATGTGACGGCGGTATGGCCAGCCTCTGGTATTGCGCTCGCTGCCATGCTGCTACTTGGATACCGCGCCTGGATGGGAATCTGGTTGGGCTCGTTTCTAGTCAATGTGCTCTTTCTCATTTCTCAAGGCATGTTGACTACGGCGGCTGCCCTAACGGCGAGCAGCATCGCTGCCGGATCAATGCTGCAAGCATTACTGGCTGCGTTCCTATATCGTCGCAAAATTGGCTCCCGCGTGCCTCATGAAGGCAGGAGCGCTATCGGATTTATTATTTTGACAGCGCTGAGTTGTTTGGTGGCGGCCACTGTAGGTGTAGGTACCTTAGCGTTCAGCGGTGTAATTTTTTGGGCTAACTACGGGAACATTTGGTCAACGTGGTGGTTAGGGGATGTCGTTGGCATACTGACGGTTGCCCCGATATTGCTTATGGTTGGCTACAGAATTCGGCAAGAACAGGGCACGAAATATCTGGCATTTCCGTTGATCAGTGCGGGAACCGGACTCTCTCTGATCGCTTTGTACAACGTTTTTATGCTGGAAGACCAAGCGTCAACAGC
This sequence comes from uncultured Alphaproteobacteria bacterium, assembly GCA_963786305.1. Lineage (GTDB taxonomy): Bacteria > Pseudomonadota > Alphaproteobacteria > Rhodospirillales > Defluviicoccaceae > CAKZLS01. The sequence continues at coordinate 486,936 of CAWAYL010000008.1, read as the reverse complement.
GTTTCTCGGCGTAAGTTCATCTGTGTTGTCCTGGTTGGTCTTCGGTACCGGTATTTTACTTACCGCATTGCTTGCGTTCTACATAGAATACTATATCGGGATCAAAGCAGCACTTCACAAAAGTGAGGCCCGCTCTCGTCGTCACCTCCTCGAATTGGAGACGCTTTACCGAACCGCTCCGATTGGACTGGCTGTGGCAGACCGTGATTTAAGGTTCCTCCGTGTCAATGAAAAGCTCGCCGAGTTCGACGGTTTGTCATTGGATGCGCATATTGGGCGCAGGATACGGGATGTGGTGCCCAGTTTGGCGGACACCATCGAAACCATGTGCCGACGCGTGATCGACACCGGGGATTCGATTCTCGGCGTTGAGATAAGGGGCACGACGCCCGCGCAACCGGCCGTGGAGCGGGACTGGCTTGCGGAATACTATCCGCTGAAGGAAGCAGACGGTTCAGTCCAGGGCGTGGCAGCCATCGTCGTCGAGATTACCGAGCGCAGGCGTGCCGAAGAGGAATTATCCCGTTCCAAGGCGTTCCTCGACCACGTTCTGGATGCGATCAACGATGACGTGTTCGTCAAAGATGATCAGCACCGATGGGTTCTTTTGAACAAATCAGCGTGTGAATTCATTGGTGAAACCCGAGAAGAACTCATTGGCAAGAGCGATCAGGATTTCTTCTCTGCCCAACAGGCTGCGCAACATTGGAAAACGGATGACGAGGTTTTGCAATCCGGGAGGGCCATTTCCTACGAATGGCAGCACAACGGTAATGGTCAATTTCGCACCTTCTTGACGAGGAAGTCTCTATTGCTCGACGCAGTGAGCGGGGAAAAGTTCATAGCGGGCGTAGCTATGGATATCACGGATCGCAAAAAATCGGAGGAAGCCCTTTTTAACGAGAAGGAGCGCGCTGAGGTTACCCTGCATTCAATCGGCGATGGCGTCATTACGACCGATCCGAGCTGCAGAGTCGAATACTTGAACCCGGTTGCCGAAGCCTTGACCGGCTGGGGGACCGAGGAGGCTCGGGGAAAACCGTTAAACCTTGTTTTCAACATCATCGAAGAACACAGCCGCACGCTAGTGTCCAACTCAGTTGACTGCTGCCTGAAGGGGGGGAAGCTCGTGGAGCTTTCCGATTCCATTGTCCTTATTAGCCGCGCGGGACAAGAACATGCCATCAAGCAATCGGTCGCTCCAATCCGGGGCCGACGCGGCGAGGTTCTTGGCGCCGTGCTGGTCATCCACGACGTTAGTGAAATGCGGCGAATGGCTCGGCAACTGCACCACGATGCCGCTCATGACGCATTAACCGGATTGATAAACCGACGTGAATTCGAAGGGCGCCTGGAGCGTACCGTGGTGAATGCCAAGCGGCATGGCTTTTGCCACGCGCTCTGCTATTTCGACCTCGACCAATTCAAGCTGGTTAACGACAGTGCGGGTCATGCAGCCGGAGATGCACTTCTTAGGGCCGTTGGGGGCTTATTGTCGGGACGGTTCCGCGAGAGAGACACGCTGGCTCGGGTCGGCGGCGATGAGTTTGCTCTTTTGCTTGAGACCTGTGGCTTGGACGAAGCGATTCAGATTGCTGAGATCATCGTCGCAACCTTTCGCGAGTGGCGCTTTGAGTGGGAGGGCCGAACCTTTCACGTTGGTGTAAGCGTCGGAGTGGTGGCTATAACCTCTGACGTTGAAGACGCCGCTCAGGTGCTTTCTCAGGCGGATGTGGCTTGCTATGTGGCCAAAGAGCGTGGACGTAACCGCATCGACGTGTATCGGAAGGATGGTTCACAACCCTCTCCGCATCACGCTCAGATACTTGTCGCCGCTACCTTAAGGGAGGCCCTGGAGCAGGGCCGTTTTCGGCTTTTTTTCCAGCCGATTGTTGGTCTTGCAACGAATCCAAGCGGCGCACCACTTCGATATGAACTCTTGATCCGCATGGTGCAGGTTGATGGCCGCTTGGCACTTCCGAAAGAGTTCATTCCAGCAGCGGAACGGTACGGACTGATGAGCGCCATTGACAGGTGGGTGATCGGGACCGCGTTCCGCGCCTACGCTCAAAGTCAGGGCGCTTCGCGAGGCATCGAGATCGCGATCAATCTCTCAGGCGACTCCCTCAACAGCGATGACTTTGCGACGTTTATGCTTGACCAGTTTCAGGCTACATCTATGCCGCCGGATCGAGTTTGCTTCGAGATTACGGAAACGGCCGCGATCCGCAATCTCGACCGCGCAGTTGAGTTTGTCGCCGAGATCAAAAAGGCAGGTAGTCTTATTGCTCTCGATGATTTTGGGAATGGGCTCTCATCGTTCAGGTATCTTCGGGCGTTACCGGCCGACTACCTGAAGATCGACGGCAGTTTCGTCCAAAACATGGTAAATAATCCCCGGGACGTGGCCCTGGTATCCGCGATAAACGAAGTCGGTCACTCCCTGGGCATTACCACAATCGCTGAGTACGCTCATAGCGACGCGGTTGTGGACAGCCTTCGACGACTGGGAGTTGATTGTGCCCAAGGCTACGCCTTTGGGGCGCCTGAAACCGTTAGAAGACTTGTTTTCGGAGCCATTTCGCACCCTTATAACGAATTAGGGGCATGGCGAGCACGAATTATTGAAAACGACCTGTCGGTTGAGCACTGCTGGTAACAACTCACCCAGCCTTGTCAATCTGAGAAAGGGAACGCTACCCTTTTGGCGATCTTACTACTTGCCGTTTTGTTCGCATAGCGATGGAGATGCTTCGGAGTTAAAAACGGTTGTGTTCCCTTCCCCCTTCAGCAGTCATGGCGACGGCTTAGGTCACGATTTCGGCGGCTGGTTCATGCGGATGCTCATGGACCGGGCGTGCGCTTCCAGGCCCTCGGCGTCGGCGAGGGCTATGGCGGCGGGGCCGACGGCGGCGAGGCCTTCGGGGCTGCCGCCGACGAAGGTGGTGCGCTTGAGGAAATCGAGCACGCCGAGACCCGACGAAAACCGGGCGCTGCGCCCGGTGGGCAGCACGTGATTGGGGCCGGCGATGTAGTCGCCGAGCGCTTCCGGAGCATGGCGGCCGAGGAAGATGGCGCCGGCGTGGCGGACCTTGAGGGCGAAGCGCGTCGGCGTCGTCGAGCGCCAGTTCCAGGTGCTCGGGCGCCACCCGGTCGACCAGCGCCGGCGCCTGGTCGAGGGTTTCGACGACGATGACGCAGCCGTTGACGGCCCAGCTCTCGGCGGCGATTTCGGCGCGCTTCAGGGTCTTCAGGTGGCCGTCGACGGCGGCGAGCAGGCATCGGCGAAGGCGGCGTCGTCGGTGATCAGGATCGACTGGGCGGCGGTGTCGTGCTCGGCCTGGGCCAGCAGGTCGGCGGCGATCCAGACGGGTCGTTGGCGGCGTCGGCGACGATCAGCACCTCCGAGGGACCGGCGATCATGTCGATGCCGACGGTGCCGAACACCTGGCGCTTGGCCGCCGCGACGTAGGCGTTGCCGGGACCGACGATCTTGTCGACCGGCGCGATGGTCGCGGTGCCGTAGGCCAGCGCGCCGACCGCCTGGGCGCCGCCGATCCGGTAGATCTCGGTGATGCCGGCGATATGGGCGGCGGCGAGCACCAGCGGATTGAGCACGCCGCCGCGGCGCCGGCACCACCATGACCAGCCGCTCGACGCCGGCGACCCGGGCCGGCACGGCGTTCATCAGCACCGACGACGGATAGGCGGCGGTGCCGCCGGGCACGTAGAGGCCGGCGGCGGCGATCGGTGTCCAGCGGTAGCCGAGCCGAAGACCGTCGCCGTCGGCGTAGTCGAGACCGTCCGGCACCTGGCGGCGCATGGAAATCGTTGATGCGGTCGGCGGCCAGGTGCAGCGCCGCGACCGTTTCGGCGTCGCACGCCGTCGACGGCGCGCTCCAGCTCGCCGGCGGCGAACCCGCATGGTCTCGGCCGTCAGCGTCCAGGCCGTCGAACCGCTGCGTGTAGTCGAGCACGGCGGCGTCGCCGCGCGCCCGGACGTCGGCGAGAATGGCGGCGACGGCGTCGTCGACGTCCGGCGCGCTTTCGCGCTTGGCGCGCGAGCATGGCCTTGAAGCGGTCCTCGAAGGCCGGCGTCGCGGATATCAAGCCGCAGCGGCATGCAGCGCCTCCCGGAAACGGTCGATCCAGTGGGTGATCTCGTCGGGCCGCGTCTTCCAGGCGGTGCGGTTGACCGCGAGGCGCGAGGTCACCTCGACGATGGTCTCGATCTCGGTCAGGCCGTTGGCCCTCAGCGTGTCGCCGGTCGAGACCAGATCGACGATGCGCCGGCACAGCCCCATCGCCGGGGCCAGTTCGATGGCGCCGTTGAGGTGGATGCATTCCGCCTGCACGCCGCGGGCGGCGAAATGGCGCTGGGTGATGTTCGGATACTTGGTGGCGATGCGGACATGGCTCCACGCGCGGGGTCGTCGTCTTCGACGCAGTTCCACCGGCTCGGCGATGGACATGCGGCAATACCCGACGTTGAGGTCGAGCGGCGCGTAGAGTTCGGGATAGTCGAACTCCAGCAGCACGTCGTTGCCGGCGACGCCGAGGTGGGCCGCGCCGAACGCGACGAACGTCGCGACGTCGAAGCTGCGGACGCGGATGATGTCGAGCTCCGGGATATTGGTGGCGAACCGCAACTGGCGGCTGTCCTTGTCGTCGAACGCCGGCTCCGGCTCGATGCCGGCGCGGCGCACCAGCGGCATCACTTCCTTGAGAATGCGCCCCTTGGGCAGGGCGAGAACGAGCTTCTGGTCTCCACAACTTCCCTTGGGTTGATTCTCAGTCCTTGAGCCGTTCGATGTCCGCGCCGCACGCCGCCAGCTTCTCCTCCAGGCGCTCGTAGCCGCGGTCGAGGTGGTAGACGCGGTTGATCACGGTTTCGCCCTCGGCGGCGAGCGCCGCGAGCACCAGCGACACCGAGGCCCGCAGATCGGTCGCCATGACCGGCGCGCCCGACAGATGGGGCACGCCCCGGACGATGGCGGACGCGCCGTGGACATTGATGTCGGCGCCCATCCGGCACAGTTCCGGCACGTGCATGAAGCGGTTCTCGAAGACCGTCTCGGTGATCATCGCGGCGCCGTTCGGCCACCGTCATCAGCGCCATCATCTGCGCCTGCATGTCGGTGGGAAAGCCGGGGTACGGCTCGGTCATCACGTCGACGCCCTTGAGCGGGCCGTTGCGCCGCGCCACCCGCAGCCCGCCCGGGACTTCGTCGACCTCGCCGCCGGCCGCGCTCAGCGTATCGACGATCGCCTCGATCAGGTCGCGCCGCGCGCCGCGCAACTCCAGATCGCCGCCGGTCATCATCGCGGCCACGGCATAGGTGGCGGTCTCGATGCGATCGGGCAGGATGGTGTGAAGCGCCGTATGCAGCCGCTCGCGGCCCTGGATCGTCAGCGTATCGGTGCCGATGCCGTCGATCTCCGCTCCCATGGCGACGAGACACTGCGCGAGGTCGGTGACCTCCGGCTCGCGGGCGGCGTTGGCGAGCACCGTCTCGCCCTTGGCGAGGGTGGCGGCCATCAACAGGTTCTCGGTGCCGCCGACGGTGACGGCCGGAAAGACGACGTGGGCGCCGGTCAGCCCGTCGGGCGCGCGCGCCTCGATGTAGCCTTCGCGCAGCTCGATCTCGGCGCCCAGTTGCGCCAGCGCCTTGAGATGCAGGTCCACCGGCCGGGTGCCGATGGCGCAGCCGCCCGGCAGCGACACCCGCGCGCGGCCGCAGCGCGCCAGCAGCGGCCCCAGCACCACCACCGACGCCCGCATCTTGCGCACCAGGTCGTAGGGCGCCGACCGAGTCGTGGATGGCATGGGCCGTCAGCTCGATCACCCGGCCGGTCGGGCATCGGGCCGCCTGCGCCACCTCGGCGCTGACGTTGATCTCGACGCCGAGCTCCGAGAGCAGCTTCGCCATGGTCGAGATGTCCATGAGGCGCGGCAGGTTGGAGAGCACCAGCGGCTCGTCGGTCAGCAGACAGGCGGCCATCAGCGGCAGGGCGGCGTTCTTGGCGCCGCTGATGGGGATGACGCCGGTAAGCGGGGTGCGGCCGCGGATGCGGATTCGGTCCATCAAAGGGTCTCGGCGATCAGGGCGCGACAGCGCGGGCTCCTCCGGTGGAGGGCGCGCCGCGCGCGGTTCCGTTGAACGGAAGGGCCAGCCGATCCGCGAGATCGGTGACATTTCCATGACGGGCGGTTTTACGGCATGCCGCGCCTTATCACAAGGGCGGCGGCCACAACGGCGGGGGCGAGCGCGGCGCGGACCCGTCAGGCATCCGGATCTCCGCCGTCTTTCGGATCGCGCGGCGGGGCGTCGGCCCGGGCGCGGCTCTGTTGCTTGCGTTTACGCAGGTTCTCGCGCAACGCCGCCGCCTGGCGGGCGCGCCGGTCGTCGGGCCTGGAGCCGCTTTCGCCGGGGCTTCTGGAGCTCGGTTTCTTCACCATGGTGCGCGGACTGTGGACGGGTTGTGCAGAGCCGTCAAGGGACGCTTGTCAGGGGAGCCCCGGTTGTGGCATTGTGCGCGCCTGTTTACCCGAAAGCCGCCGTAGCTCAGGGGTAGAGCACACCCTTGGTAAGGGTGGGGTCGAGTGTTCAATTCACTCCGGCGGCACCATTTTTCTCCAATGGTTGCAAGCCGCTACATAAAAGCGGCTGAAATGGACAACTCCGGAAAGCAGGGTAGAACAGTGAACAAATGTAGGGAAACGTAGGGAAAATGTTCTCCCTGAGTTCCCACCATCCAGCTGGCGCGATCCCGGACCATGACGGGCGCCGCCGGCTGCTGGTCCGCCACATTTGCGACAACGGGAAACTCATCTACGGCCAAGGCCACCAACACGATGTTGAACGGGAGCCTTAAATCATGTCGTTGACGGGAAGGGCGCGTTTGCATGGTGGGAAAATTGACCGAACGTCCCTGCGGAAATGGTCAAACCGAAAAAGTCGGACCATCAGACGGTTGCCGAGGGAATGCAGTTTTCTTGGCGGCTGTATCGAAGTATCATTGCCGTGAACTCGGGGCTTATCCGGGAAAAGCCGGTTGATGCTCGTCAATGCCCACCGGCCGCCCCGTCCTATCTCGGCTGGCCAGACGATCCTTGGCGGTAAAGGAGTTCCGCCTAGCCATGTATCAATACGATACCTTCGACCAGACGCTGGTGGATCAACGCGTCAGGCAGTTCCGGGACCAGGTTCGACGCCGCCTTTCCGGCGAGCTGACCGAGGACGAGTTCAAGCCGCTGCGCCTGATGAACGGCCTCTATCTGCAGCTCCATGCCTACATGCTTCGAGTCGCCATTCCCTACGGCACCCTGTCTTCGGTGCAGATGCGCAAGCTGGCCCACATCGCGCGCCGCTACGACCAGGGCTACGGCCACTTCACGACCCGCCAGAACATCCAATTCAACTGGCCCGGCTCGCCGAGTGCCCGATATCCTGGCGGAGCTCGCCGAGGTCGAGATGCACGCCATCCAGACCAGCGGCAACTGCATCCGCAACACCACCGCCGACCAGTATGCCGGCGCCGCCGCCGGACGAGATCGAGGATCCGCGCGTCTGCTGCGAGATCATCCGCCAATGGTCGACCCTGCACCCGGAATTCTCGTTCCTGCCGCGCAAGTTCAAGATCGCGGTCACCGGCGCGCGCGCGATCGCGCCGCCGTGCGTGTCCACGACATCGGCCTGATCATGAAGCGCGACGATGACGGCGAGGTCGGATTCGAGGTCCTGGTCGGCGGCGGCCTCGGGCCGCACGCCCATGGTCGGCAAGACGATCCGCCCCTTCTTGCCCAAGGCCACCTGCTGTCGCTACCTGGAGGCGATCCTACGCATTTACAACCAGCTCGGCCGGCGCGACAACCTGTTCAAGGCGCGAATCAAGATCCTGGTGCACGAAACGGGCATCGACAAGGTCGCGCGCGATGGTCGAAGAGGAATGGAGCCACATCAAACAGGTGCCGTTGACGTGCCGGCCGAGGAAATTGCTCGCATCAAACAGTTCTTTGCCCCGCCCGCCTACGAGACCCTCGACGCGGTGGATCAGGCTTTGGAGGCCAAGCGCGCGGCGGACCCGGACTTCGCTCGGTGGTTGCGGACCAACACGTTGCCCACTCCCGGCCCGGCTATGCCATCGTCAATCTGTCCCTCAAGCCTGTCGGCGGTGCGCCCGGCGACGCAACCGCGAACCAGATGGAGATCGTCGCCGACCTGGCCGACCGCTACAGCTTCGGCGAGATTCGCGTGAGCCACGAACAGAACCTGATCCTCGCCCACGTTGAGCAGGCGGATCTGCACCCGCTGTGGCAGGTGCTCGCCAAGAGCGGCCTGGCGACACCCAATATCGGGCTGGCCTCGGATATCATCTGCTGCCCCGGTCTCGATTACTGCAGCCTGGCGACGGCGCGCTCGATCCCGGTGGCCCAGCGTATCAGCAACGGTTCGCCGACTTCAAAGTGCCAGCACAATATCGGCGAGCTCGATCAAGATTTCGGGCTGCATCAACGCCTGCGGCCACCATCACGTCGGCCACATCGGCATTCTCGGCCTCGACCGCCAGGGCGAGGAGTTCTACCAGATCACCCTCGGCGGCAGCGCCGGCGAGAACGCCGCGCATCGGCACGATCATCGGCCCGGCATTTTCCAGCGAGCCGTGGTCGACGCGGTGGAGACCATCGTCGACACCTATTTGGGACTGCGCGGGGAGAGCGAGCGGTTCATCGATACCTACCGCCGGGTCGGGCCAGGCCCGTTCAAGGAAAGGCTTTATGGTGCTCATTAAGGACGGGCAGCCGGTCGACGATTCATGGGTGCATGTTAGCAATGACGGCGAGGTGCCGGCCGAGGCTTCCGGCGATCGTGACCTTGCCGAGGTGGCAGAGGGACAATGACCGGCTGCGAAAACGCAACGCACCCTTGGGAATCCGCCTGACCGATGAACAGTCGCCGGCCCTGATCGCCAATGACCTGGAGCGCTTCGACGTGGTCGCCCTCGAATTCCCCAAGTTTACCAATGGGCGGGCCTACTCCTCCGCCCGGCTGCTCCGCGAGCGGTACGCCTATAAGGGCGAAATCCGGGCGGTGGGAAACGTTCTGCGCGACCAGTTCCTGTTCATGCATCGGTGCGGGTTCGACGCCTACGAGGTGGCTGACGAAAACGCGGCGATCGCTTGGCACGAAGCCCTTTCGGAGATCAGCGTATGGTATCAGAAAGCTGCCGACAACCGCGACCCCGCGATGTGGCTACGCCATGAGCGGCGTGACGATACAACCAACTCGAGGACGCAAGAATGAAGGACACCGTCGAGATCTTTAATGCCATCACCGCGAACCGCCTCAGCGACGAAATCGTCGTCTATCTCACCAAGAACGGCAAAGATCTGGGCTGGAGCACCCGCATCGTGGACGCCGCCATCTTCCACGAGTCAGTCGTCGATCGTGTGCTGCGACTGGCCGAGGGCGACGTCAAGGCCAACGTGATCGTGGGCCCGTATGCCATCGAGGTCCTGGACAAGCACAAGCCGCTCGGCACCCGGGAAACCATCCGTGCCTCCGGTGGCCCCACCATCAGGTTCGGGAAGGACGCCGTCGTGTCGGGCGAGCCGGATTATATGATTTGACGGTTCTTGGTGCCCCCAAGGGCACAGCTCATCGCCCTCAATGACCTATCTGGGCCAATAAGGCGACGGTAGTCCAGGGCGCACGCCAAGTCGGCTACACGCCAACCAGGTTGCCTAACTTATCGAACGATGGGGGCTTATGAAACGATGGGGCCTTTGCCAGTGGAAAGCCAAAGATGAAGAGGCTGAGCCCCATGGATCGAGCGTGCTCCAGGGCACGCGGCGGGCCCGTCGAAGCCGGCATAGCGCGCGCGGATGAAAGGGTGTCGGTTTTGGGACAGCGCCTAGCGTGATTTCGCTGCATTGTGCCTGTCGCGGTCGCTTTTGCGATCGTTTGGCACTTGTGGACGAGGGAGTTCGAGCAGTGGCGCGGGCAGGTTCTGTGCACAATTCGGAGGCGGTGCGCAAGGCGGAGGCCTCGGGCGCGGTGGAAGCAACGCCGCCGTCGCTTCACCAACAGCCGAAAAGCGATATCGATATCGCGCGGGCGGCGCATATGCGGCCGATCATGGCGCTGGCCGAGGAGCGGCTCGGCATTCCGCTGGAAGCGCTCGAGCCGTTCGGGCATTTCAAGGCCAAGGTTTCGCTGCCCTATATCCAATCGCTCGCGGAGCGGCCCGACGGCCGGCTGATCCTGGTGACGGCGGTGACCCCGACGCCCGCCGGCGAGGGCAAGACCACCACCACCGTCGGGCTCGGCGACGCGCTCAACCGGATCGGCCGCAAGACGATGATCTGCCTGCGCGAACCGTCGCTCGGTCCGTGCTTCGGCATGAAGGGCGGCGCCGCCGGCGGCGGCTACGCCCAGGTGGTGCCGATGACCGACATCAACCTTCATTTCACCGGCGATTTCCATGCCATCGGCGCCGCCAACAATCTGCTGGCGGCGATGATCGACAACCACATCTACTGGGGCAACGAACTCGGCATCGACGAACGCCGGATCTCGTGGCGCCGCGTCGTCGACATGAATGACCGGGCGCTGCGCGGCATCGTCTGCAGCCTCGGCGGCGTCTCCGACGGGTTCCCCCGCCAGGAGAGCTTCGACATCACCGTCGCGTCCGAGGTCATGGCGATCTTCTGCCTGGCGAGCGACCTCAAGGATCTTAGCTCACCGCCTCGGCAACATCATCGTCGCCCACACCTTCGACCGCAAGCCGGTGTTCGCCCGCGATCTCGCCGCCCACGGCGCGATGACGGCGCTGCTCAAGGATGCGTTCATGCCCAACCTGGTGCAGACGCTGGAGAACAACCTGGCGTTCATCCATGGCGGGCCGTTCGCCAATATCGCCCACGGCTGCAACTCGGTGCTGGCGACGAAGGCGGCGCTGAAGCTCGCCGACTACGTGGTCACCGAAGCCGGCTTCGGCGCCGACCTCGGCGCCGAGAAGTTCTTCGACATCAAGTGCCGGAAGTCCGGTCTGAAGCCCGACATGGTGGTGCTGGTGGCGACGGCGCGGGCCCTGAAGATGCACGGCGGGCTGGCCAAGGAAAAGCTCGGCCAGGAAAACATGGCGGCCCTGGTGAAGGGCGCCGAAAACCTCAGCCGCCATGTGGAGAACGTACGCAGCTTCGGTCTGCCGGTGGTCGTCGCCGTCAACCGGTTCAGCACCGACACCGAGGCGGAGATCGACCTGCTGCGCCAGGTCTGCGCCGAAATGGAGGTCAAGGCCGTCGTCGCCGATCACTGGGCCATCGGCGGCGCCGGCGCCGAGGATCTGGCCGACGCGGTCGTTCGCGGCATCGAGGAAAACGGCGCCGAATTCCGCTTTCTCTACGAGGACGACATGCCCTTGTGGGAAAAGGTCCGGACGGTGGCGCAGCGCATGTACGGCGCCCAGGGGATCATCGCCGACAAGAAGATCCGCAATCAGTTCGCCGAACTGCAGAACGCCGGGTTCGGGCACTATCCCGTCTGCATCGCCAAGACCCAGTACAGTTTTTCCACCGACCCCAACCTGCGCGGGGCGCCGAGCAATCACGTCGTTCCCATCCGCGAGATCCGGCTGTCGGGCGGGGCCGAGTTTCTCGTCGTCATCTGCGGCGACATCATGACCCTGCCAGGCTTGCCAAGAAAACCCTCGGCCAATGGCATCGGCGTCGATGAAAACGGCGAGATCTACGGAATATTCTAAAGCACCAAGGCCTGGGGGACGAAACAGGAGAGGACAATCGGCTTTGTTGTTTCTGTGCCGTACTGTATCCTATCAGGAGAATTGATCGTGAAGTGCTTAGGGAGGCAAAAACTCATGATCAACAGTCCCGCCGGAGGCGAGCCGACACGCGTCGGATTCTTTCTGGTGCCCGGGTTCTCCATGATCGCCTTCTCGGCGGCGGTGGAGCCTTTGCGGCTGGCGAACAGGGTTGCCGGGCGCAACATCTATGCCTGGGAGTGTTATTCGGCGGACGGCAATGCCGTCGAGGCCAGCAACGGTCTCGGCGCCATGGTCCACGGCGCCATCGGCGATATCGCCTCGGTGCCGGTGCTCATGGTGTGCAGCGGCATCGGCGCCGAGCATTATCGAAACACCGCGCTTTATGCAAAGCTCCGCCGGCTATCATCCCATGGCACGATCATCGGCGCGGTGTGCACTGGCACCTATATCCTCGCCCGGGCGGGGCTTCTCGATGGATACCGGTGCACCATTCACTGGGAAAATCTCGACGGTTTCCGCGAGGAATTTCCCGACATCGAGATCGTGTCCGAGCTCTTTGAGATCGATCGCAACCGGTTCACCTGTTCCGGCGGGACGGCGGCGATCGACATGATGCTGAATTTCATCGCGCTCCACCTCGGCCACGACATCGCCGCCACCGTCGCCGACCAGCTCATCCATCACCGCATCCGCAGCGGCTTCGAGGGCCAGCGCATGGAGTTGCGCGCCCGGCTCAACATTACCAACGCCAAGCTTCTCGAGGCGATCGAGGAGATGGAAGGCAGCCTCGAGGAGCCCGTGAGCTGCGCCGAGCTGGCACGCAGCGTCGGGCTGTCGCCGCGCCAGCTCGAACGATTGTTCGCCAAATACCTCAACCGCTCGCCGACGCGCTATTACCTCGGACTGCGTCTCGACCGGGCGCGTTTCCTGTTGTTGCAGACGAGCCTTTCCATCCTCAACGTGGCGCTTGCGTCCGGCTTCGTCTCGGCTTCGCACTTCTCCAAATGCTACCGTGAGTACTTCGGGTGGACGCCGAGCGACGAACGCCGTTCGTCGGGCCCGGTGCTCGATGACGCCGCCGTGGCATCCCTGACGCTGGTGCCGGCGTCAGGCAATCCCGAACCCGAACCCACCCGGCACTGACAAGCGCGCCTGGCCGCGTCACGGCGCCCGGCGGCGGCGGCGCCGTCCCGGGGGCGGGTTTGCCGCGGGCGCGGACGGCGTTCCGGCGCGCGGCAAGGTCACGGCGGCGGCGAGGTTGGGAAACGGCGATGTCTTGTGGGGGATAGCCATGGCGTCGACGAAGTGCGCCTGAAACGCCGGTTCGACGGCCGTTTCCACCTTCTCGATCCGCCGCACCAGCGCCTCGATTTCCAGCCGCGCCGCCTTGTTCACCAGGGCGATGCGGGCGCCGGTGCCGGCGGCGTTGCCGGCCGACGACACGCGAGCGAGATCGCAATCGGGGATCATGCCAAGGACCATGGCGTGCTTGACGTCGATGTGGCTGCCGAAGGCGCCGGCGAGGACGACGCGGTCCACCGTATCGACGCCGAGGCGGTCCATCAGCAGCCGCGCGCCGGCGTAGAGCGCCGCTTTCGCCAACTGGATGGCGCGGACGTCGGCCTGGGTGACGCGAAGCGACGGCGGCCCGTCGTGCAAGCCGGTAGGAAAAGGTCCGGTCCGTCGGCCGTCACGCGGTCGCTTTTCGGCCCAGCGCGCCGTCGATCAGCCCGTCCGCGGTGATGATGCCGGCGAGGATACATCTCGGCGATCGCCTCGATGATGCCGGAGCCGCAGATGCCGCCGATGCCGATCGCCCGCGATGCTCTCGGCGAACCCAGCCTCGTCCGACCAGAGCTCGGAGCCGATCACCCGGAAGCGCGGCTCCAGGGTCGCCGGATCGATGCGCACGCGCTCGATGGCGCCGGGCGCGGCGCGCTGGCCGGCGCTGATCTGGGCGCCCTCGAAGGCCGGACCGGTGGGGCTGGACGCGGCCAGCAGCCGGTGGCGGTTGCCGAGCACGATTCGGCGTTGGTGCCGACGTCGACGATCAGCGAGATGTCGTCGCGCAGATGCGGCCCCTCGGACAGCAGCACGGCGGCGGTATCGGCGCCGACGTGGCCGGCGATACAGGGCAGCACGTAGACCCGCGCGCCGGGATGGAGGCGCAGGCTCGATGTCGCGGGCGGCGAAGGTCGAGGCCGTGATCGACGGCGAGCGCGAACGGCGCGCCGCCGAGCTCCGTCGGGTCGATGCCGAGAACCAGATGATGCATGATCGGATTGCCGACGAGGGTGACCTCGATGATGTCCTCGACGCCGATGCCGGCTTCGGCGGCCACCTCGCCGGCGAGTTCGTTGAGGACGCCTGGCGGACCAGCGCCGTCAGTTCCTTGTCGCCGCCCGGGTTCATCATGATGTAGGAAACGCGGCTCATCAGGTCTTCGCCGAGCCGGATCTGCGGGTTCATGCGCGCCGGCCGCGGCGATGACCTCGCCGCGTTTCGAGATTGCACAGATGCGCGGCGATGGTGGTCGAGCCGACGTCGATGGCGAGGCCGTGCACCGTGTCGCGGAAGCCCGGCCAGACCGCGACCAGTTCACGACCGTGGCGGACCGCGACCGTCACCGCCCAGTCGCCCTTGCGCAGCGCGGCCTGGACGCCGCGCGGCAGCATCGGGTCGAAGGTCAGACCGGTGAGGCCCCATTGTTCCGCGAGCGCGCGTTCCAGCCGTCGCAGATCCGACGACGGATCGTGCATGTCGGGCTTCTCGACCTCGACGTAGTGCAGCTTGATCACCGGATCGGTGGCGATCTCGCGGACCTCGGCGCGCTTGCGCACGACCTGGCGGTGGACCTGGCTTTCGAGCGGCACGTCGACGACGAGATCGCCCCGGACGCGCGCCTGACAGGACAGCCGCCGCCCGGGCGCGAGGACGTGCTTCGCCGCGTAGCGCGCTTCCGCCTCGCCGATCGGCGTCACGTGGTCGGCGCCCGAGACGATGCCGTGCTTGGCGAAGACGCCTTCCGCCACGGCTGACCTGGCAGCGGCCGCAGATGGACCGGCCGCCGCAGACCGAATCGACGTCGACGCCGAGCGTGCGGGCGGCCTGCAGCAGCGGCGTGCCCAGCGCGAACCGGCCGCGCCGCCCGGACGGCGTGAAGATGACGGTGGCCTCGCCGGCCGCTTCGGATCGAGGCTTCGGCGGCGGGTTTGTCTTCAGGCACTCGGCCGATCCCTCGCGCCGGCGCCGCCGCCGGCCGCCACCGCCGGCGTTCTTCACCTTCGGCGGACGGTTCGCGGAACCGCTTGATCCATTTCCGGCAATTGCGGTCGTGGCCCATGACGACGTCGGCGCCGAGAACGCCGGTCATCTCCGGTTCGTGCAGGGGATTGGTGATGGCCGATGTCATGCCGGCGCCGATGATCATCGGCAGGAAACAGGAATTGAGGCCGTGGCGGTTGGGCAGGCCGAAGCTGAAATTGGAGGCGCCGCAGGTGGTGTTGACCTTGCAGCTCCTCGCGCAGGCGGCGGATCAGGCGGAGCGCCATCAGCCCGGCGTCGTTGAGGGCGCCCACCGGCATGATCAGCGGATCGATCACCACGTCGGACTTGGGAATGCCGTAGTCCTGGGCGCGCTCGACGATCTTTTTCGCCACCTCGAAACGGACGTCGGGGTCTTCGGATATGCCGGTCTCGTCGTTGGAGATGCCGACGACGGCGGCGCCGTATTTCTTGACCAGCGGCAGCACCGCTTCCAGCCGCTCCTCCTCGCCGGTCACCGAGTTGACCAGGGGCTTGCCCTGATAGACTTCCAGGCCCGCCTCGAGGGCGGCGACGATGGACGAATCGATGGACAGCGGCACATCGGTGATGGACTGCACCAACTGGATCGCCTCGGCGAGGATTCTCGGCTCGTCGGCCATCGGGATGCCGGCGTTGACGTCGAGCATGTGGGCTCCGGCCTCGACCTGGGCCAAGGCGTCGGATTCGACGCGGCTGTAGTCGCCCGCCGCCATCTCCGCGGCCAGCAGCTTTCGGCCCGTCGGGTTGATCCGCTCGCCGATGACGACGAACGGCCGGTCGAAGCCGATGACCACTTCGCGGGTCGCGGAACTGACGATGGTTTCGGTCATTGCTGGTGTCTCCCCTGATGGTGCACTGTTTCGCCACCGGTTGCGCTCGCGGCGATCGCGCGGCTCGGCCGGGCCGCTTCGCTTCGGGCCGCCGCTTCGGTTTGGGCCGCCGCTTCCTCGAAGGTTTCGTCGCGCAGCCGCCGCCATGGTTTCCGGCCTTTCAACACGCCGGATTCGCTGATGATCTCGGCGACCCGCTCTTCCTGGCGATAGGCCATGACGTGGACGCCGGAGACGCCGGGAATCTCGCGGATTTCCTGAATGGTCTCGATACACAGCTTCTTGCCCTCGAGGGACTGTTTGGCGGCGCCCTCGAGACGGGCGATGACGGAATCGGGAATATGGACACCCGGCACATTGCTGCGGATCCAGCGCGCCGCGCCGGCCGAGCGGAGCGGCCCGACACCGGCGAGGATGAAGCATTGTTCGTGGAGCCCCAGATCGCGGACGCGCTCCATGTAGGCGCGGAACATCGCCACGTCGAAGCAGTACTGGGTCTGCACGAACTGCGCGCCGGCCGCGATCTTCTTCGCCAGCCGGAGCGGTCTGAAGTCGCGTGGCGGCGCGAAGGGATTGGCGGCGGCGCCGAGAAAAAGCCCGGGCGGCGTGGTGATCTTGCGGCCCGACAGGAACCGCGCGTGATCGCGCATGGTGCGGATGGTCTCGAGCAGCGACATGCAGTCGAGGTCGAACACCGGTTTCGCCCCCGGTTGATCGCCGGCCTGAACCCCGTCGCCGGTCAGGCAGAGGATGTTGCACACCCCCATCGCGGCCGCGCCGAGGACGTTGCCCTGAATGGCGATCCGGTTGTGATCGCGGCATGAGATCTGCATCACCGGCGCATATCCCACCCGCGTCAACAAACCGCAGGCGCCGACGCTGGACATGTGGCAGTTCGCGCCGGAACCGTCGGTGGCATTGATGGCATCGACCCAGCCATCGAAGACGCGCGCCCGCGCGATCACCTCGTCGGGATCGGCGGAGTCCGGCGGGTCCAATTCGGCGGTGACGGCAAATTCACCGGCGCGCAACACCCGTTCCAGCCGGCCGCGCGAGGAGTGCCCCGGAAGCTCCGGCAACGGATCGCCGGGCGCCGCGAACTCATGGTCCTTCATGGCGCCGGCCGTCCCTGGTCGCGGTCTTTTGATCTTCTTGCTGATTCTCCTGCTGATTCTTCCCGCTCGGCGGCGGCCTCGCTGGTGGAGCGCAGCCAGGCCGAGGTGCCGCGAAGACTATGGTCAACGGGTTTGCGCACCACCTTGATAAGATCGCCCTTGACCATGGTCCGGCTTCCCGTCCACGCCTCGACCCAGACGCACGGCATGTCCGGCTCGACCTCGCAGTTGCCGTCGGCGCGCACGCCGCCGCACGGGCCGTTGCGCATCCCCTTCGGACAGTTCATTGGACACGACATGCCGGTGGAGGTGAGCAGACACTCGCCGCACATCCGGCAGTCGAACATGAATCCCTTGATGGCCCGCTCCACCGGGATCATCGGCTTTTCGACCCGGCGATAGCCGATGGCGCGCCACAGCCAATGCAGCCGCAGAAGCGCGCCGGCGAACACGCCGTACAGGGCTTCCAGAAATCCGCGCGTGACGAACCGACCAGCGGCGCACGGAGAACCGGTGCGCCGAGCGGCGGACGTACCCGGTGCCCGCCGGTTCGTAAGCGGACGAGCCCGGCATTTCAGGGTTCCTCTCGGCCGCCGGCATTTACCAGACGGTCAAGTCGGCTATCATCGTATTCGGCGGCGACGCGCTCGCTCGCGGCCTCGGCCTCGGCGTCGATGTCGTCGCCGCACGCGGTGGGCTCGCCGCGGCGCCAGTCGGCGAGGTAGGCATCGCTGTCGTGCGCGCCGGCCCGCATGGCCGCCCGGTCGATGGCTTCCTGGAAGCGAGCCGGGAGTTGCCGCTTGGCGTTCTTGCGCCCCGCCGCGGCGATGACCTGGGCCGGAATATCACGCCAATAGACGATGGTCAGTTTCGCCAACGCTTTGATCCTCAGGGGGAGCCGAGCCGAGAAACCGTGCGAGACCTTGGAGACCGGTGAAGCGGCGCTCGTGCGCCAGCCCCAATCGCGACGCCGCCTCCTTGGCGGCCTGGTCGAGGGCCGGGTCGTCCGTCTGCGCAAGATAGACAAGCAGCCGGTAGTTGCCGAAGTAGTCCCCGAGCAGTTGCGGATAACGGTCGAGCCCCAGGCCCTTGATGACCAACCGGTCGAAGTGGCGAACCAGGTAGTCGGTCAGGAAGAAGGTCCCCGGCTCGCGGTCGGCGAGCGCGGCGAAATCGGTGGCGCCGGCATAGAACTCGTAGCAATGCGCGCCGGCGATCCGTTCCACGCCTTCCTCCTGGAGAACGGCATCGAGCCTGCCGCCGGTGCCGCAATCGCCGTACAGCACCATGATGTGATCGTACTGGCTTTTCGCCGCCCGGATCTTGCCCCGCACGGCCTCGGGAATTTTTCCGGGACGGTTGTGCAGGTCGGCCGGCAGGCACGTCAGGTCCATGTGGCTCCAGCCGTACGCCCGCTTCAACGCCACCATTTCCCGGGCAAGGGCGCCGCAACCGATGATCAGGGTGCGAGGCGGAAGCGGCCGATGATAGGTCATCCGACGGCTTCCAGCGCCACCGCCGATCCCTGTCGCCGGGCCATGAACGATGTCGCTGTTTCCACCGCGATCGCGGCGTCGCGGCAGTAGGCGTCGGCGCCGACGCTCTTGGCGAATTCCTCGTTCAGGGGCGCGCCGCCGACGAGGACGATGTAGTCGGAACGGATGCCCTTTTCGATCATCGCGTCCACCACCACCTTCATATACGGCATGGTGGTGGTCAGCAGCGCCGACATGCCGAGAATATCGGGCTGATGCTCCTCGAGCGCGGCGAGGTAATTCTCGACGGGGTTGTTGATGCCCAGGTCGATAACCTCGAAACCGGCGCCTTCCATCATCATGATGACCAGGTTCTTGCCGATGTCGTGGATGTCGCCCTTGACCGTGCCGATGACCATCTTGCCCATCTTCGGCGCGCCGGTCTCGGCGAGAAGCGGTTTCAGTATCGACATCCCGGCCTTCATGGAATTGGCGGACATGAGAACCTCGGGCACGAACAGGATGCCGTCGCGAAAGTCGACGCCGACGATTCGCATGCCTTCCACCAAAGCCTTGGTCAGGACATCGTAGGGTTGCCATCCGCGATCCAGAAGGATGTGGGTTCCCTGCATGACCTCGTCGGCGAGACCGTCATAGAGGTCGTCATGCATCTGCTCGACGAGTTCATCGTCGTTCAGAAGTCTCAAGATCGACGTCGTCTTCTTCGTCTGCCATTCCCGAAGCTCCAATCATAGCCCCCAAAACGCATTGATCACGCATCTAGGATAAAACGGTTCTCACGCCGGTCTGTCGTGCGTTGGACAAAGATTATGCCGGATACGACAAACTCAGGGTCACGCACTTCAGCCGCGTTGAACTTTCCGATCCGACGGCGCTCTCGGACAACAATGGGACGGGCTTTGAGTAGTTGTGCCGGCGGGCTGGGCCTATCTTCTTCACGGATGCCATCGACAGAGGGGCGCAAGCGACATGAGCGAAGCCGAAAAGCGAACCGTTCGACGGGGCCGCGAAGCGCGGCGCACCGCGCGTCAGGAGCGCATGCTCACCAAGTCGCCGTTCATCAAGCGCCAGATCCCGCCGATCGAGGTCCTCGGGCTCGAGGGGCTGGCGATGATCGAGGGCAACGCCGAAACCATCCTCGAGGAAATCGGCATCGAGTTCCGCGACGATCCGGAGAGCCTGCGCCTGTGGCGCGAGGCGGGCGCCGACGTGGACGGCCAACGGGTTCATATTCCTCGCCGCATGGCATGGTCGCTGTTGCAAACGGCGCCCCGGGAGTTCGTGCAGTATGCGCGGAACCCGGAGCGCAGCGTCACCATCGGCGGCGACAACGCCGTTTTCGCGCCGGTGTACGGACCGCCGTTCGTGCGCGATCTCGACGGCGGTCGCCGTTACGGCACCATCGAGGATTTCCGCAACTTCGTGAAACTCGCCTATCTGACGCCGATCCTCCACCATTCGGGCGGGACGGTGTGCGAGCCCGTGGACCTGGCCGTCAACAAGCGCCACCTGGACATGGTCTACAGCCACATCCGCTATTCCGATAAACCGTTCATGGGATCGGTCACCGCCGGAGAGCGGGCCGCGGACTCGGTTCGCATGGCGGAGATCGTGTTCGGCAAGGAATTCGTCGACCGGAACACGGTGATGGTCAACCTGATCAATTCCAACGCGCCGCTGACCTTCGACGGCGCCATGCTCGCATCGTTGCGCACATACGCCGCCGCCAACCAGGCCTGCATCGTCTCGCCGTTCATCCTGTCCGGCGCCATGAGCCCGGTGACCATGGCGGGAACGCTCGCCCAGCTTTTGGCCGAAGCGATGGCGGGTATGGCGCTGACGCAACTGGTGCGTCCCGGCGCTCCCGTCGTATTCGGCTCCTTCGTCAGCTCCATCTCCATGCAATCCGGCGCGCCCACGTTCGGTTCGCCCGAGATCGACGCTGATGCTGAGCGCCGCCGCGCAACTGGCCCGGCGTCTCGGCGTTCCGTTCCGCTCCGGCGGATCGCTGACCGCATCGAAGATCCCCGATGCCCAGGCCGCCTACGAAAGTGCCAACACGCTGCTGCCGACGCTGCTGTCGGGCGTCAATTTCGCGCTGCATTCCGCCGGGTGGCTGGAGGGCGGTCTCTGCTCCAGTTACGAAAAATTCGTCATGGACAGCGATCAGCTCGGCATGATGCAGGTGATCGCCCAGGGCATCGATCTCAGCGAGGCGGCCCAGGCGATGGACACCATCAAGGAAGTGGGCCCCGGCTCGCACCATCTCGGATCGGCCCACACCCAGTTCTACTTCGAGTCGGCGTTTTACCGCTCGTCGATTTCTGATAACAACTCGGTGGAGCAATGGCAGGCGGAAGGGAGCCTCGATGCCGCGCAACGGGCGAACAAGTTGTGGAAGGAAATGCTGGCCGGCTACGAAGAGCCCGGTATCGACCCGGGCATCGACGAGGAGCTTCAGGCGTTCATTTCCGAGCGCAAGGCCTCCATGCCGGATTCCAGTGTCTAGCGATCTGGATCGCGCAGCCATGAACCGCTATTCCATCTTCAGCCTGGCGAAAGGGGCCCTCGGCGGCCATCGCGGCTGGACGCGCGCGTGGCGCAGCCCCGAGCCGAAAGCGCAATACGACGTCGTCATCATCGGCGGCGGCGGCCATGGGCTCGCCACGGCCTACTATCTCGCCAAGGAACACGGCATCACCAATGTCGCCGTCCTCGAAAAGAGCTCCATCGGCCTCGGCAACACCGGGCGGAACACGACGATCATCCGCTCCAATTATCTGTGGGACGAGAGCGCCCGGCTGTACGAGAAATCGCTGCAGCTGTTCGAGACGCTGACCCAGGACATCAACTACAATCTCATGCTGAGCCAACGCGGTGTCATCAATCTCGCCCACACCCTGCACGACATGAGAGAGCTCGAACGGCGGGTCAACGCGATCCGCCTGAACGGTATCGACTCCGAGATCCTCACCGTCCCGGAGATCAAGCGGATGGTGCCCATCCTCGACACGTCGCCCGACGCCCGCTATCCGGTGCTGGGCGCATCGCTGCAGCGGCGCGGCGGCGTCGCCCGCCACGACGCGGCGGCCTGGGGCCTGGCGCGGGCGGCGGACGCGCGCGGCGTCGACGTGATCGAGAACTGCGAGGTCACCGCGATTACGCGCGATGGCGAACGGGTCACCGGCGTCGAAACCAGCCGCGGCGTCATCAAGACCGCCAAGGTGGCCATCGTCGCCGCCGCCCATACCAGCGTGCTCGCCGCCATGGCCGGCATTCGGCTGCCGATCGAGGTTCACCCGCTGCAGGCGTTGGTTTCCGAACCGATCAAGCCGGTGATCGACTGCGTCGTCATGTCCAACCAGGTGCATGTCTACGTCAGCCAGTCCGACAAGGGCGAACTGGTGATCGGCGCCGGTATCGATGCCTACAATGGCTATGCGGCGCGCGGCGGCCTCCACGTCATCGAGGAGCAGATGCAGGCGATCATACAGCTCTATCCGGTGTTCAGCCGGCTGCGAATGTTACGTCAATGGGCCGGCAACGTGGATGTCTGTCCGGATGCCAGCCCGATCATCTCCAAGACCCCGGTGCAGGGGCTCTACATCAACGGCGGCTGGGGCACCGGCGGCTGGAAGGCGACGCCGGGGTCCGGCTGGGTGTTCGCCCATACCATCGCCCAGGACCGGCCGCATCCGCTGAACGAGGCGTTCGATCTGGAACGATTCACCACCGGCGCCCTGATCGACGAACACGGCGCCGCCGCCGTCGCCCACTGAGAGGGGACCGAACATGCTATTGAGAGGGGACGAACATGCTGCTGATCCATTGCCCCTGGTGTGGCCCCCGCGACGAGATCGAGTTCAAGTACGGCGGCGAGGCGCACATCACCCGGCCGGCGGACCCCGAAGCCCTGAGCGACGCCGCAATGGGCCGACTACCTGTTCATGCGCGCCAACCCCATGGGCGCTCCACCGGGAGCGATGGGTCCATGGCGCCGGCTGCCGGCGGTGGTTCAACGTCGCCCGCGACACGGCGACCAACGAAATTTTCGCAAGCTACAAGATGGGCGAGAAGCCGCCGATGGAGGGGGGCACGTGAGCCAGAAGAACCGCCTCGGCGACGGCGGCCGCGTCGACCGGAAGCGGACCTACGGCTTCTCCTTCAACAACCAGCACTACGAGGGCCACCCCGGCGATACGCTGGCTTCGGCGTTGCTGGCGAACGGCGTCATCGGTGGTGGGGCGGAGTTTCAAATACCATCGCCCGCGCGGTATCGTCGCGGCCGGTGTCGAGGAGCCCAACGCGCTGGTCCAGTTGGGAACGGGCGCCCGCACGCAGCCCAATATCCCCGCCACCGTGATCGAGCTTTATGACGGGCTGCGCGCCGAAAGCGTCAATTGCTGGCCGAGCGTGGACAACGACTTGAGTTCGGTGACCCAGTGGTTCTCGCCGCTCATGCCCGCCGGGTTCTACTACAAGACGTTCATGTGGCCGGCCCGCGCCTGGATGGCTTACGAGCGCGTCATTCGCCGCGCCGCCGGCCTCGGCAAGGCGCCGACCCAGCCCGATCCCGACATCTACGACAAGATGCACGCCCATTGCGACGTGCTGGTCGTCGGCGGCGGTCCGGCGGGACTGGCCGCGGCGCTCGCCGCCGGGCGCGCCGGCGCGCGGGTCATCCTCGCCGATCAGCAACCCGAGCTCGGCGGTCAGCTGCTGGCCGAGCGCGCCGTCATCGAGGGCGGCCCGGCGCTCGATTGGGCCACGTCGGCGGCGCAAGAGCTCTCCGGCATGGATGATGTCCGGGTGCTCTCGCGGACGACGGCGTTCGGGTATTACGAGCACAACTACCTGGCGTTGCTGGAACGGCGCCAGACCGGACCGTCCGGACGCCGCCAAGGGGTCGCGCGAGCGTCTGTGGAAGGTGCGCGCCAAGCAGGTGGTCCTGGCCACCGGCGCCATCGAGCGGCCGCTGGTGTTCGCCGACAACGACCGTCCCGGCGTCATGCTCGCCGGCGCCGTCCGCCATTACGTCAATCGCTACGGGGTCGCGCCGGGCAAGAGCGTTGTCGTTTTCACCAACAACGACGACGCCTATCGCACCGCCCTCGATCTCGCCGACGCCGGGGTCTCGGTCCCCGCCGTTGTCGACGCGCGCCCCGAGCCGGCCGGCGAACTGGCCGAGAAAACCGTCGCGCGGGGGATCGAGGTGATCAAGGGCTCGGCGGTGGTCCGGGCTGTCGGCGGCAAACGGCTTCGCGGCGTCGAGGTCATGGCGCTCGACGGAACCGCCGAGGCGGTGACCGGTTCGGCGCGCCGGATCCCGTGCGATGTCGCCGCCGTCTCCGGCGGCTGGAACCCGGCGATCCATCTGTTCTCGCAATCGGGCGGCAAGGCCCGGTTCGTCGACGACAAGGCCTGTTTCGTCCCCGGATCGTCGGTCCAGGCGGAGCGCTCCGCCGGCGCGTCCAACGGCGCTTTCGCCCTTTCGGACTGTCTCGCGGAGGGTTTCGCGGCCGGCGCCGAGGCGGCGTCCGCCGCCGGCTTCACGACGCAAGTCCCGGCGCAAGCAACCGGCGGCCGAAAGGGTCGAAGAAGCGCCGTTGCGGCCGCTCTGGGTGGTTCCCGCCATCGGCGGCAAACGCCGGAGCAAGCATTTCCTCGATCCCCACAACGACGTTTCCGTCGCCGATGTGGAACTGGCCCAGCGCGAAGGCTACCAGTCGAGCGAGCTGACCAAGCGCTACACCACCCTCGGCATGGGCACCGATCAGGGCAAGACCGGCAACATCCACGGGCTCGCGGTTCTGGCCGGAATGCGCGGCGTCGACATCCCCGCGGTCGGCACCACCACCTTCCGCCCGCCCTACACCCCGGTGACCTTCGGCGCCTTCGCCGGACGGGATATTGGCGATCTGTACGACCCGGCGCGGATGACACCGATGCACCCCTGGCATGTGCGCGCCGGCGCCAAGTTCGAGGACGTGGGCCAGTGGAAACGGCCGTGGTATTTCCCGCGGCCCGGCGAGACCATGCGCGAGGCGGTGGACCGCGAGTGCCTGGCGACCCGCAACGCCGTCGGCATTCTCGACGCCTCCACCCTCGGCAAGATCGATATCCAGGGGCCGGACGCCTCGGAACTGCTCAACCGCGTCTACACCAACGCCTGGAAGCAACTCGCCGTCGGCCGCTGCCGCTACGGGCTGATGTGCACCGAGGACGGCATGGTGTTCGACGACGGGGTGACGACGCGGCTCGGCGAAAACCACTACATGATGAGCACTACGTCCGGCAACGCCGCCCGGGTGCTGGCCTGGCTGGAGGAGTGGCTGCAGACCGAATGGCCGGAGCTCAAGGTCTACGCCAACTCGGTGACCGAAAGCTGGGCGACCGCCGCCATCTCCGGGCCGCTGGCGCGCACCCTGCTCGGCGAGCTCACCGATATCGATGTCTCCAATGACGCCTTCCCGCACATGAGCTTCCAACAGGCGCGCGTCGCCGGTTTTCCGGCCCGCGTCTTCCGGGTCAGCTTCACCGGCGAAACGTCGTTCGAGATCAACGTGCCGGCGGGCCATGGCCTGGCGCTGTGGACGGCGTTGATGGACGCGGGCGAGCCTTACGGGATCACGCCGTTCGGCACGGAAACCATGCACGTGCTGCGCGCCGAAAAGGGCTTCATCATCGCCGGCCAGGAAACCGACGGCACCGTCACGCCCATCGACCTCGGCATGGAGTGGGCGGTGAGCAAAAAGAAGGATTTCATCGGCAAGCGCTCGCTCGCCCGCGCCGACTGCGTCCGCGCCGACCGCAAGCACCTGGTGGGTCTTGTCACCGAAAACCCCAAGGACGTGCTGCCGGAGGGCGCCCAGATCGTCGGCGAGCTCAAGGACCGGCCGCCGATGGCGATGATCGGCCACGTCACCTCTAGCTACCACAGCGCCAACCTTGGCCGTTCCATCGCACTCGCGCTGGTCAAGGGCGGACGCGGACGGATCGGCGAGAAGGTCCATGTACCGCTGGTCGGCCGGACCCTGTCGGCGACCATCGCCGATCCGGTATTTTTCGACCCGGAAGGAACGCGGCTCCATGGCTGAGCAATCCCGGCGCCGAAGCGCGCTCGCCCATCGCGGCCTCGCGGCCCGGGCGCGGACCGGCGACACTCCCGACAATGCCGGCGTCATCCTCTCCGAACTCGGGTTCCGCCGCCAGATCGCGCTGCGCGGTAACGCCGGCGACCCGGCTTTCATCGAGGCGGTGGAACGGGCCATCGGCGTCGCGCCGCCGATCGAGCCCAATACGGTTGCCGGCCTCGGCGAGGATCGCCGCATCCTGTGGCTGGGCCCCGACGAATGGCTGGTGACCGGCGACGCCGATGGCGCCGCCCTCGCGTCCGCGACCGAAGATCTGCATGCGGCGGTGGTCGACGTCTCCGACGGCCGCACGGTCATCGCCATCTCGGGTCCCGACGCCCGCGACCTGCTCGCCAAGGGCTGTCCTCTGGATCTGCATCCGACGGTCTTCGCTCCCGGCCGCTGCGCCCAGACCCTGATCGCCCACGCCCACGTCATCATCCACCGGACCGACGAGACGCCGCGCTACGAAATCTACGTGCACCGCAGCTTCGCCGACTACCTCTGGCGCTGGCTGGAGGACGCCGCCCGCGAATACGGACTGGCCGTCGCCGCCGACTGAAGAAGGTCGTCCGAGGCCGGCGCGTCGCCATCCGCCATTCAGGCGCCTGTGCGGGCTCACGCGGCGCGAAACACCACGGTGAAATTGTTGGCGGGCATGGCGATGCGCTGTTCGAGGTGGAGCTCGTGGCGGGCCGCCTCGGCGGCCACGTCGGCGAGGTCGCGCACGCCCCAGTCCGGATTGCTGACTCTCAGGGAAGCGTCGAAGTCGGCGTTGGACGCCGCGGTGTGGCGGCCGTCGATTTGGAATGGCCCATAGAGCACGAGAAGGCCGCCCGGCTTGACGACCCGGCCGGCGCCGGCCATCAGTTCCCGGCAAGCCTCCCACGGCGCGATGTGGATCAGGTTGCAGCAGAAAACGGTGTCGAAGAGCGCGGTTGCGGCCGAGCCGAAGTCGCTGCTGCCCGGCCAGGGGCCGGCCACCACATCGAGATGGGCGGCAGGTCTCACGTTAGCGAGACCGGCTTCGGCGGCCCATGCGTCGATGCTGGCGAGACAGTCCGGGTCGGCGTCGGTCGGATACCAGGTGATGCCCGACAGCGCACCGGCGAAGTGCACCGCGTGCTCGCCGGATCCGGAGGCGATTTCCAGGACCCGGCCGCGCTCCGGCAGCACCGCGCGGAGCACGTCGAGAATGGGTTCGCGGTTGCGCAGTGTTGCCGGGGCGTGGCGTTTAGGCATGAATGCTCTCTTCTTTTACGATCTCGGGAACGTTGCTAATAACAATAAAACGTCTCACTTGTGCGTGAAATCGCCGTTTTGTGGGTGGATCCGACGCTATCCATGATTAACTCACCGTGTACGGACGATCCGCCCGGCCGCCAACGGGCGCCGTTAGCGCGGATTCGGCGAGGCCCCTGCAAATCGACTTCGCAATTTTCAGTGAGTGCAACACGGCATGACCGGAAAATTCAGGATCGACGACAGTGTCAAACAATTGTTCACGGACCTGGCGAAAACGGACCGGCGCGCCCGGCAAGCCAGCATTCTCCGCAAAAGCCGGCTCGTGGTAAAGGCGCTCGACGAGATGGACTTCGACGAGCATACGCAATTGGCCTCGCCCGGGCGCGGCGTCCGCCTGCACGTCATCCGCGGCCTGGATGAAGAGGAGCCGAACCTCGAGGTCGGGGTGGTGGTCAGCGAAGCCGGGGCGTTCGCCTTTCATGCCGCGCGGTTTCACAATGTCTCGCAACGCTCCGATATCCGCGCCCGCATGATCATGCTGGCGCCGACCATGGTGCCGAGCACCGGAGATGAGGGCGGCGATGGTTGAAGACATGGCATCCGAGCAAGACCAGCCTCCACCCTTCACGGAAGGCAGGGAGCTCGAGCGGATCACGCTGGGCGGCGATGAGTTTCTCGACGCGGTGATCGGGGCGGTGGCCAAGGACGATGCGGACAAACGCGCCTGGGCACGGGCGGTAGTGGAGCACGAGGACACGGTCGCCAACTTCGTGGCGAGCGTCCGCCGGGCGCTCCGGGCGGTGCGCGAGAGGCGCGGACTGAGCATCGAGGCGGCCGCCGAGCAGGTGGGGGTGTCCGCCTCGACGCTGGCGCGGCTGGAAACGGGCGCCACCGCCAAGACCGACCTCAAGCTCGTGGCACGGGTGGCCTTGATGCTGGGCGTCGTTCCCCGGTTGGACTTCGCCGTCCACGGCTCCGCCGCCACCGTCGCAGTCGGCGCCCTGGATGAGGCTCCGAGCCGACCGGACGCCGACCACCGGCCGGCGGCCGGTATCGTCCCCCCGGATCCATTCGCCCTGGATTTGCGCATCCGGAAACTGGAAGAGCGCATCGCCGCCATCGAGCCCGCCAAGGCGAAAAACGGCGATTGACCGGATGCCGGGTGGCCGGCACAGTATCCCTTCCGGGCCGTTGCCGCGTGGCCGCGTGGCCGACCCTATCACCGAGGGAGACCGATCATGGACACACGGTTGAAGATCCAGGGAATGAGCTGCGCGCATTGCGCCGCCACCGTCCGCGACGCCCTTGCCGGCGTGCCGGGCGTAATTGAGGTTCTCGACGTCGACCTGGCCGGCGGAGCGGCCGTCGTCGCGGGCACGCCCGAACCCGCCGACCTCGAAGCCGCCGTCTCCGCCGCCGGGTTCGAGGCGACGGTCGAGTAGGGCGCTTTTGGATAGTTAGCCATCCCAGCGCTGGTCATGCGCGACCGGCAAATCGCTAAACCTTTTTGATTACCCGATGGTTGCACATCAGCAATGAAGGTAGTACGATTAAGTTCGTAAAAGTTTTTGTTCGGGGGGGATACACCCGTGCTGAAACCGCTTGGCCAATCCCGCATTCATCGGTTCGGCACATGCTCTCTCGCCTCGAGCCAGGCGCGTTTGGGAGAGTGAAACCATGCACATCAATCGTTTAAAGGTGGTCGGTTTGTTCGGCCTTGCGGTCACTGTCATCCTGGCCTCCGCGCCGCACGCCCGCAGTGATGAAGGCAAGACCTCGTATACGACCTACTACACGGTCAAATCGGCCGAGACTGTCAACCTTGGCGAGGATCGGCTCCTCACGTCCGTCGACTTCACCGGACTGACGCGAAACGACTTCGGAGAGGATATGTTCAACAACATGACGGTGCGTTGCCTCGGAGCCTATTTCGCCGATAGCGGCGTCACGGAAGGCCGGGGCGCCTGCACTGAAATGGACACCGACGGAGACGAAGTGTTTACGAAGTTCACCTTCTCGTCGGCGACGAAACCGCCACGGGGAGTGCACACGTTGATCGGCGGAACGGGTAAGTATGCCGGCATTTCGGGAGAGGCGAGCTTTACCATCCGGTACCTAAAACCGCCAGTAGAGGGCATGCGCATGTTCGTCGTGCCCCATGAAGTGACTTGGAAACGGTAGTATCGCACAAACGGCGCCGATGCCGACGCCCTGACCTGGATCGAATGACCGCCGGTTGCATGTCCATGGCCGCTGATTAGGCGCCCAGTTCCGTCACCGCGCGTAGGGGTTTTTGCCCTTGCGGGTGAACAGGCGCAGCGGCACGCCTTCGAGATTGAATTCGGTGCGCAGCCCGTTGACCAGATAGCGGACGTAGGCTTCGGGCAGCTCCTCGGGGCGGCTGGCGAACACCACGAAGGTCGGCGGCCGGGTCTTGGCCTGGGTCATGTAGCGCAGCCGCAACCGCCGGCCGCGCGCCAGCGGCGGCGGGTGGCGGTCGGTCATGTCCTGGAGCCAGCGGTTGAGCGGGCCGGTGGGCACGCGGCGGTTCCAGGTGTCGTAGACATCGAGAACGGTGGGCAAAAGTCGGTCGAGGCCCTTGCCCGTCAATGCCGAGACGGTGACCAGCCGGATGCCCTTGACCTGCGGCAGCGAGGTTTCCAGCCGGTCCCTGACCTGGCGGAGACACGCGTTCGCGGTCTCCGACGACGTCCCACTTGTTGATCACGAGGATCAGGGCACGGCCCTCGTCGACCACATTGCGGGCGATCGTGAGATCCTGCTTTTCCAGCGCCGAGCGTGCCGTCGATCACCAGCACCACCACCTGGGCGTACTTGATGGCGCGCAGCGTATCGCCGCTGGACAGCCCCTCGAGCTTTTCCGTCACCTTGGCCTTGCGCCGCAGCCCCGCCGTGTCGATCAGCCTCAGTGTCCGGCCCTCGAAGGTCCACGAGATGGAGATGGCGTCGCGGGTGATCCCGGCCTCCGGTCCCGTGACCAGCCGGTCCTCGCCCACCAACCGGTTGATCAGCGTCGACTTGCCGACGTTCGGGCGGCCCACCACCGCCAATTGCAACAGGCCGTCGTCTTCATCATCCGCGTTCGGGTTTGCTTCCGCGTCCGCGTCCGTCTCGTCTTCCGTGCCCGGCGCCAGGCCGTCGTCTGTTTCCGGCTCGGGTTTCACGTGCTCGGCGAGGGCGTCGTACAGTTCGCCCATGCCTTCGCCGTGTTCGGCCGAGAGCGCCATCGGGTCGCCCAGTCCGAGACTGTAGGCCTCCAGCCGGCCGGCCTCGCCGGCGCGGCCCTCGCATTTGTTGACCGCCAGGATCACCGGCGTCGCCCGCCGGCGGAGGCGTTCGGCGAACACGGTATCCAGGGCGGTGACTCCGGCGCGGGCATCGATCAGCAGCACGGCCACGTCCGCCTGGCGCAGGGCTTCATCCGTCTGGCGCAGCATCCTCGCTTCCAGGGCATCGCCGCCGGCGTCGTCGAAGCCGGCGGTATCGATCACGGTAAACCGCAGATCGCCGAGCCGGCCCTCGCCCTCGCGGCGGTCGCGGGTGACGCCGGGGCTGTCGTCGACGATGGCAAGACGCTTGCCCACCAGCCGGTTGAACAGCGTCGACTTGCCGACGTTGGGGCGGCCGACGATGGCGACCGCGAAGTCCGGCGCCGGACGAGACGGGGAGGAGGGCATGCGGCTATCTCAAGGCAACGAGTTCGGCGTTGTTGCCGAGCATGAACACCGTGGCGTTGGCGACGATGGGCGGCACCGATGCCGAGCCCGGAGCAGCCGCCGGACCCAACACCTCGCCGGTGTAGGGCGATACCGCCAGGGCTTCGTCGTT
Source organism: uncultured Alphaproteobacteria bacterium (assembly GCA_963786305.1). GTDB lineage: Bacteria > Pseudomonadota > Alphaproteobacteria > Rhodospirillales > Defluviicoccaceae > CAKZLS01. Next base: position 456,175 of record CAWAYL010000008.1, on the reverse strand, counting down.
GGAGCCGGCGAGGATCAGCCGGTCGCTGGCGAGTATGGGGCCGGCCCACAGAATGGGATCTTCCAGTTCCACCTCGTCCTCGAAGGCCGGAAGCGGCGTGACCCAGTAGATCCGGCCGTCGTCGCGGCCGAGCGCCACCAGCTCGTTTTCGTTGGTGAGCATGAAGATGTAGTCTCCCGCCACCCACGGCGCCTGAAGTCCGCCGAGGTCCTTGTCCCAGATGCGCCGTCCGGTGCGCAGGTCGATGGCGGCCATCAGGCCGCTGTGGCTGATGGCATAGACGCGGCCGCGGTCGATGACCGGCGCGGCGCGGATCTGCGACAGCGAGCCGAGCTCGTCGGTGCGCCGGGCCGACGTCAGCGAATCGCTCCAGAGAACCCGCCCGGTTTCCACCTTCAGCGCCACCAGCTCGCCGGACGAGAACGGCGCCACGACGACGCCCGAGTCGACCGCCGGACTGGCGCCGCCGAGCAGGTTGGCGACCTCGACGATGGCTTGGTGGTTCCATAGCTCGTTGCCGTCTTCGGCGTTGAGCGCGTGCAGGGTATTGTCGATGCTGATGGCGAACAGTCGGCCGCCGCGGACCGTCGGCGGCGAATGGAACGGCGCGCCCTTTTTCACCCGCCACGTCTCCGCGCCGGTGGCGGCGTCGAGGGCGACGATCTTGGCGAAACCCGTGGTCGCGAAAATCCGCCCGTCCTCGAAGGCGATGCCGCCGGTGATGGTGTCGTCGTCTTCTTCGTCGTCGGTCAGGTCGACGCGCCAGATGCGCTCTCCCGACCCGGCATCGAAGGCGCTGACCACGTGGTCGGAGTCCATGGTGTAGACGCGCCCGTCGGCCATGATGGGAGACGCCAGGCGAGGCTGCGACGACGTGGTGCCGCTGCCGATATCCGCCTGCCAGGCGAGTTCCGGCTTGGCCGCCGTCTCAAGATGTTGCATGGCGTGATTGGCGTAACCGCCGGGCTGCGGCCAGTCGGCGTTGATGCGCGGTTGGGGGAGCCGGATGGACTCCGGGTTGGCGTCGGGGTCGGGGTTGACGGTGCGCTGGTGGGCCAGAACCGACACCCGCTCGCCCGGCAGCGGCGGGTCCTCGCCCTTGCCGAACCAGGAGCCGCAGCCGCCGAGCCAGGCGACGGCGCAGACGAGAACCGCGATGGCGGGGAGGGCGCGGTTCATCGCTCGCCGATTGCCGCTAGAAGTTCGCCCGCCAGGGAGCGGGTCCCGGCGGGCGCGCCGGCGTCGCTCGCGAGGCCGCCGAGGAGCTCGCGGGCACGGTCCCGCTCGCCGGCTTGCAGGGCGATCACCGCCTGCAGTTCGCGAGCGGTGTACCGCCAGGCATTGCCGGGCGCCGTCAGCGGTTCCAGCCGCGCCATCAGGTCGTCGGGGTTCGCCGCCGCCGTCGGTTTCGCCAGAATCTGCTGGGTACCGAGAATGACGGCCAAATCGCGATAGGTCGGGGCGATGTCCTGTTCCGCCAACTCCCAGTAGGCCGCGGCCGCCAGTTCGCGGTCGCCGCGCTCGGCCATCAGGGCGGCCGAGCGGAACGCCGCGAGCATGGCGTACCCGGCGGGTCCGTCGTCGGCCAGGGTAAGCAAAACCTGTTCCGCCGCGCTCGGGTCCGCCTCGCTCAATTGCTGAGCGGCGATCAGCTTCTCGCTCGCCGCCTCGCGCGCGTTCGCGGTGTAGGTCCGCCAACCCTGGTAACCGGCGACGCCGCCCACCAGAAGGACAGCCGCAATGATGACGTAGACGCCGTACTTCTTCCAGAGCTCGGCATATTTCTCGTGTCGTATGTCCTCGTCGATCTCTCGGAACAGGCTGTCGGATTCTGGGTCGGCCACGTTACGCTCCCGTGAAATTCTGCCCTTAAAATTGCCTAAAGCGCGGGCGTCCGCAAGAGCGCCGCCGTAAAGCCGCTATGCCCCCTTGCCGTTATGCCCACTTGATGGAACAACCCATGCTGGCGACCTGCTCCTGCGGGCCCTTGCCGGTTTCGGCCACCTGGCTCATCGCTTCGAACAACTCGCGCCGCGCGCCCGGGGCCTGGTCCTTGCGGGACGCATCGAGACGGCCGCGGTATTGCAGCTCCCGATCGGCGTTGAAACCGAAGAAATCGGGGGTGCACACCGCGTCGTAGGCTCGCGCCACTTCCTGGGTCTCGTCCACCAGATAGGGGAAATCGAACCCATGGGACCGGGCGAAGACCTTCATCTTGTCCGGAGCGTCGTCGGGGTAGCGGCGGTAGTCGTTGGACATGATGGCGGCGACGCCGACCCCCTTGTCCGCGAGGTCGCGGGCGTCGCGCGCGATGCGCTCGGCGACGGCCCGCACGTACGGGCAGTGATTGCAGATGAACATGATCAGGGTGCCGTTGCGGCCGCCGACATCGGCAAGCGTATAGGCGCGGCCGTCGGGATCCTTCAGCTCGAAATCCACCGCCTTCCATCCGAAATCGCAGATGGGTGTGTTCAATGAAGCCATGGTCGTCCCTCGTCCTTTTTGCCTGGCGGCCGTTCGATCGGCCGCCGCTTGTCCGTCCTTTGTTAGCCGACATCCGTGTCGGCGATCAATGACGATGAGCGCCAGCGCGCGTCCGACCACCCGTCACGAAATCACCGCCGGCACGAAAACCCCGCTGGCCCGGACGCCGTCGAAGATGAACTGAACCGCCAGCGCCGCCAGCAAGATCCCGACCACCCGCGAAATCACGTTCTGGCCGGTGACGCCCAGCAGTTTGTGCAGACGACCGGCGATCAGCAGCATCGCCAGGGTCATCGCCATGACCACCAGCAGCATGACGACGACGGCCGCTTCCAGGGCCAGCTCGCCCTCGGCCTCGGCCATCAACAAGATCGCCGCGCCGAGCGAACCGGGGCCGGCGAGCAGCGGCGACGCCAGGGGAAACACCGAGATGTCGGGCTTTCCCTCGGCCTCGAAGGTTTCGGCCGGCGTCGTCCGGGACATGGTCGATCCCCGCGCGAAGACCATGTCGATGGCCAGCAGCAGCAGCAAAATCCCGCCGGCGGTGCGCAGCGCCGGCAGAGTGATGCCCAGCCAGCTCAGAATGCCGCCGCCGAGCAGGGCGAACACCACAAGCACCGTGGTGGCGATCAACGTGCCCTTGATCGCCATGGTCCGGCGCTGACGGGCGCTGGCCGACGCCGCGAGAACGGCATAGATGGCCGCCACGTCGACCGGGCCGACGGTGGCGAAGAACGTGGTGAACGCGCGAAGCGCCATTTCCAGCATGGTGGGGTGCCGCGCCCCGCTTCTATCCCGACGCCCGGGTCGCCGACGCGCGCTTGGCGGGCGGCCAGTCCATCACGGCGGCGCGCAGCCGTTCGAAATCGCCGTCGCTGCCCGGCATGCCGAAGCGGAGCCACCGCGGGTTGGCAGGAAAGCGCCGCGCCAGGATGCCCGATTGCGCCAGGTGTTCGAACAGATCACCCGCCCGCTCGTGTTCGATCAGGCGGAACAAGGTGGTGCCGCCCACCAGCTTGAGGCCCATGCGGATCAGCATGCCGTCGAGCCGCGCGGTGGCGGCGCGCAGCCGGACGCGGGCCGCCCGGATCCACGCATCGTCGGAGAGCGCCACCGCGCCGGTCGCGGCGGCCGGCCCGCTGACCGCCCACGGACCCATGGCGTCGCGGATCCGGCCGGCGAGGGCGGCATCGGCGAGCGCGAAGCCGAGGCGCATGCCGGGCAGGCCGAAGAACTTGCCGACCGAACGGACCACCAGCAGGCCGGGGCGTCCCACTTGCGGCGCCACGCTGGTGTCCGGCGCGACGTCGGCGAAGGCCTCGTCCACCATCAGCAACCGGCCCTCGCCCAGGCGCAGCAGCGCCTCGCGCTCGATGATCCGGCCGGTGGGGTTGTTGGGGTTGACGGCCACGACCACGCCGAACCCGTCGCCCGCGTCTTCCGGCGCCGCCACCGTGCTGACGGAATGGCCGGCGGCGGCCCAGCACTTTTCGTGCTCGCCGTAGGTCGGGCCGAGGATCGCGACGCGGGTCGCCGGGACCAGCCGCGGAACCCATTGAATGACCATCTGCGAGCCCGGCGCCGGCACCACCAGGGCCGGATCGGCGACGCGGTAGGCGCGCGCCGCGGCGCCGCGCAGCCAGTCGTAGAGGTCCGAATCGGGAAGCCGCTGCCAGTAGTCCGGCGCCAGGTCGGGAAGCGGATAGGCATGGGGATTGATGCCGGTGGACAGGTCCAGCCAACCGTCGCGGGGGATGCCGTAGCGCACCGCCGCGGCGTCCAGCGCTCCGCCGTGCATCAACGTGTCGTCCTCGGCGCCCACGATCGTTTCTCCCATGGAAGATGGCCGGCCGCCGCGCGTAAAGCGCGCACAACCCTTGTCTGCGATCATCCTCGATAGCATATCTTTCCGGCCGCTGGTGAATTTATCTTGATCGGGCGCGCCGATGACGTCCGGTCGCCGTGGCGGCGGAGCGGGCGAAAAAACCGGGGAAGACCGATGAAGGGCATGTCGAGCAGACTGTTTTCCAGGCGCGAGATCATGGGCTCGGCCGCGGCGGCCACCATGCTGGGGCTCGGCGCCGATGCGGCCCGGGCGGCCGCAACACTGCTGGAAGCGGACCCCTGGGCCGTGATGAAAGCCGCGTCAACCCGTCAGCTGGTGTTCGAGATCGCCTGGACCGATATCGTCGGCGGCACGCACGTGGTCCGGTTCGAGCCCGCCGGCGATGAGCTCCGCGTGTACACCAACATCGATATCCGTTACGACCTGCTCTGGATGAAGCCGCTCGACTACCACCTCGCGGTTCGCGAAACGTGGCGGGGAAGCCGTCTGGTGGCGTTCGAGAGCGATACGCGGGACAGGGGCCGGCGCGAATCGGTGCGCGGCCGGGCGCGCGACGGCGGTTTCGAGGTCACCGGGCGCAAGGGAACGATCATGGCGCCCGCCGACATCATCCCGGCGACCTTCTGGAATCCCGAGATCGTGACTCGCGCCGTGGTCCTCGACCCGCAGAAGGGAACCCTCGAGGATCAGGAAGTGAAAGGCCACGATCGCATGACCCTGACCGTCAACGACAAGCGGCTCGCGGTTACGCGCTATCGTCTGGATAGCGTCCTCAAGGGCGACGTCTATTACGGCGATGGGGGGCAGTGGGCGGGCGGCCGGTTCAAGAAAAAGGGCTTCCATATCGATTTCCGCCTCAAGGTCTGATCCCGGACGATGATCGCTGCGGTCGCCTCAACACCCTATCGCGGAGGGGCTATCGAACCATGATCTGGTCGATCATGCGGCCGGACCATGATCTGGTCGAGCATGCGGCTCAAGCGGGCGCTTTCGGCGGCAAGCGTATGTTGAAAACGGCGCCGTTCGCCGAGCGGCATGTCCGGATGATCGCACAGGATTTCGGATGCGGCCCGGATGATGGTCACGGACGTTCTTATGTCGTGCTCGGTGTTTAAATCAGCGCCTTCGGCGTTCATAATCTTCCCGGCTTTCAAATCAATCTGGATCGGGGACACTAGTGGTCTGGATCCAACATATGGGGTAGCATATGGGTAGCATATGTTGGATCCAGACCACTAGGGTTTGCGGTCTTGCGAAGCAGCTACTCGATCAGGCGGGTTGACGATCGGGCATGCTGAACAAGTTGGCCCTAATCCGTTCCACGGTTCGATCGGATCGGATGCGTGTGCTCCGTACGGTTCATTTCTGCAAGCACTGAATTCGACCGAGTGATTCCACTCGAACGGATATTGCTCTAGGATGGACCGTGACGGCGGAATACGCGGATGGCGGCCGTTTCGATTGGGCGGGCAAACCGGAGGTACGGGAACATGACGGCCGCGCTACGATTTTTGATATTCGCGCTCGTGGTTGGCGGCGTTTGTGGGCGGCGGCGCCGTTCGGGCGGAACTCGTCTTCGCTGAAGCCCTTTTTCGGAACCTATGCGGGCACCTCGCTGATGCCCAGCGCGGAGATGCTGCCGCGCGACCTCAGGGTGTCCATAAAACCGGCGGCGGCGGACGGCTTTACCATCGAATGGCAATCCACCCTCTTCAAGTACAGAGAGGCGCAACGCCGCAAGTCCCAGTTCGTGGAGTTTCGTCCCACCACCAACGATCCGTCGCTGTACCAGGCAGTGCCACGCGAGGGAACCGGGGATGGGCCTGGGGAAGCTACGGGGGACGCAACCGGGGAGATGGGGCCGTCGGCAACGCCGCTGGACGGCGGGCCGCTCGCTTGGGCCTATGTCCAGGGCAAGACGATGAGCATCCACGTCCTGACCATCGTCGAGAACGGCGGCTACGTTCTGCAGAGCTACGACCGGACGCTGACCCGCGATGGCATGAACCTGTATTTCGCGCGGGTCCGCAACGGCACCGTCGAGCAGCGGCTCAGGGGCGAGTTCACCCGCATCGACGGCTGATGGTATGATTTTCACCGGGAAAACGCCAATGAAACTGTACTTGATCCAGCATGGTGACGCCGCCCCCGAACAGGTGGATCCAGAACGGCCCTTGTCGCTTCGGGGCCGCGCGGACATCGAGGGGCTGGCCGCCCAAATGGCCCGCGACGGCGTCGAGGTCGAGCGCATCGTCAACAGCGGCAAGCTCCGCGCCCGCCAGACGGCGGAAATGATCGCGGCGGTCATCGCGCCGACGCTGAACGTCGAGGACGTCGCCGAGGGGCTCGCGCCCGGGGATTCGACGGACTGGCTCGCCGGCGCCCTCGAGCGCTGGACCGGCGATACGGTCTGCGTCGGCCATCTGCCGTTCATGGGCAAAATGGTTTCGCGGCTGGTGACCGGCTCCGAAGACGCCGCGATCGTTTCCTTCGTCCCGGGCACCGCCGTCTGTCTCGCGCGCGTCGAGGACAGCGAAAGCTGGACCATCGCCTGGATGATCACGCCGGATCTGCTCCGCCCGTAGCGGAGCGACGATGCGTCGGAACGAAGGGGGCAGCGATCAATTGAATCTGACCCCGTGGTTTTCGGAACTCTCGAAAGGAGCGGCAGCGACTATAGTGTTCGGGTGCATGGTTTTGTTATGTTTGCGATTCTGGTTTTATCTTGATAGCCCAGAGTTTATTGCCCCCAAAAGAAGCAATAATGAAAAAATAAGCACAAGAGGCATATACCATAATATCTTTCGTGTGTTGGAACTTTCCATGCCTGGAGTATAGGGCTCACCAAGGTATGTAGTCATCATGACAAGTAATCAAACCCAATAAAGTTCTTTCAAGCTCGTTTCATCAAAGGGTATAAATACAAAAAGTAAGAGCAGCATCAACCATACAGCGGACTTGAACACTTTTTCTGCGATGTCCTCTTCATCACTAGACGTTGTCCAATACGCCCGTAATGCGGTACCAACGAGAATTGCGCAAACAATAATCATGTCGACATGCTCGCTTGAATAGATCAACCCGAAATCGACCAGCAAGCGTACCGATAGGGCCAGAAACATACTCCCGGTAGAACATTACCGAGTTAAGAATGAATCCCTTCCATCCAAAAACTACGTCTGCAAGTGATGTTAGCGATGAACTCGAAATGAAAACGGATATAACAATAAGCGCCTTTGTTGGTAAAGTCGCGTTGCCCCATAATTTCTTAACTTCCTCTATGTCGTCTTTAAAACTCATCGTTGCATATTCTTCCGAAATTACTTCAGCATGTGAAGCGAAATTCCTTTTTCTTCAAAACATAACGCTGGAATTCAGCCGCGCCGCGAATCCGCGTCGGCTGCACTGACTGGTTATGTGTCATTCGATATTTCTCTGCCGAGTTGCAATGCGCGACTAGAATGATCGCAGTCTCCACAAATGCTTTCACGTCACTTCCCTGATACAAATTACCGCCTGGGACAACATCCTGAACTACCGCATCAACAAACTGATGAAATTGGACTATTTTTCGAGCTGTAGCAGAGTCCGACAGACTCCGAATTCGATTAGCGTTGGCTTGATAAATGCGTGAGTAGTGCGCTGGAATAAGCACAGAAAATTGATAGGTGGCTCCCTCTGGCTGACCTTTAGGTAATCGCATACGTCTCGCAATCCCTTGAGGTATCCACGATTTTCCGCAATCTCAACGAGCGCAGAAACTTCTGCAACCAGTGATGATTTTATTTGTTCCGATTCCTTACGGCTCTTGCACCATTCGGTGAGCAGTATGGGGATGCCGGTTGCTACTGAGCCTACAAACGCACCGAGTATGCGGCATGCCGGGGATCAATGTATTGGGTTCAATTTCTAGCATCGCGTTTCCAATTACACATAGCCATGATTAGATGGACCCGCATAAGATGCGGAAAACCGGTTTGCAGCCCATATAACCTTCCGTTCAAACGGCACATGCGGCGACGATAACCGGCTTGAAGAATGAGCCGTTCGCGCCTCTTGAGCCTTGTTATCACGGCGCCTTATGTGGATCCGAATAAGAGAAGCCCCTCATGGCCAATCCATCGCGCTGGAAGCTGGAGTTTGCGGGGACACAATACGCATCGTTCTCGGGGAAGTACCGCGCGCGGAGTGCTGGAGACACAATAAGCATCTCTCGGAGTTCCGCAATTGCGTATAATGTCCCGTGCGCCGGGAGGCCATGAGTTCTGGGGACATGTTACTGATCTCGACAGTGAGTTCTGGGGACATGTTACTGATCTCGCGTGGGCGGACGGCAGTTAAATAAAATGTCCCCAGAACTCCTGCAGGATGGCAGTTAATAATAACATGTTTCCAGAACTCCTGCAGAACTCCCGGATGGCAATTAAATAACATGTCCCCAGAACTCCCGCAGATCCCATGTCCCCAGATCCCATGTCCCCAGATCCCATGTCCCCAGATCCCATGTCCCCAGATCCCGCGAAGGCTTCGTGAACATAGCGAAATTGGCGTCGGGCGTTGTTTCGAGTTTAAGGCGTTGTTTAGAGTTTAATTGGATGAGAGGAATTCCACTTCGCTCTCGTAACGTCTAGATTTAGGTGTGACCGTTGAGCTTTCCGCCCACGAGCGTCTTGTATGGCACGGGTTGCAGTTGCGCGGCTTGCTGGAGAAGACGGTAGAACAAGAGGCCGCGAGCTTTCGATCGGCGACGGTTGAAGCGGAATGTAAATTCGTCGAGGTAGTAGTCGAGCTGGGAGGAACGGATGGCCCCATGGTGAATTCCCAGCCACCACCGATCGAAGAGAGCGGCAACGCGGTGAACACGAGGCATGACGATATGGGCTGGGTCGCCGCTGGCGGAAATGTTCTTCGGCAGGTGTTCGAAGCCGACGTCCGTGAGACCATTGTAGGCTCGCCAGCCGTCGGTTCGAACCGTCGCACCTGGGCATACGGACGTTTGGACGAACGGAACAAGGCTCTCGGCAGATACGTCTCGGACACACGCCATGCGGATACGACCGGTGCCCCGCCCGCGGATTTCAGCGGCCATCGCGACAATCGATTTCTTCTTTGTTTTTCGACCGATAACGCCAGTCTCACGGCCGCCAACGTCGGTTTCGTCAACCTCGACATCGCCCTCCAAAAGGTCTCTGCCCGGGCGAACCATGGCGCGGCGAAGCTTATGAAGCCACGCCCAAGCCGTCTGGTAGCTGCCAAGGCCAAGGATCCTCTGCACCCCCAGGGCACTGACCCCATGCTTCTGATTCGTCACGTACCACATCGCCTGGAACCAGAGCCGCAACGGCTTCCGCGTTCCCTCGAAAACCGTCCCCGCCGTCGGCGATGTTTGGCGATCGCATCCACCGCATCGAAGCTGGCCCCGGGCCGTCGTCCATGCCACCGTCGCCCCGCAGGCCGGACAGCGGAAACCTTCCGGCCAACGAACACGCCGAAGATAGTCCGCACAGGCGGTCTCGGAAGAAAACCACTCCTCGAATTGCTCAAGCGTGCGTGGATAGTCGATGCCGCCAACGGGATGGGCTGCTTGCTCGGCCATCCCCACATATTGTCACTACGAGAGCGAAGTGGATACCCTGTTTGCATTATTTGCTCGCGCGTCTCGTGCCAAGGGTAGCGCCGAGCAGGCCCATCTTTCAGATTGACAGCCGGCAACAGAAAATAGTGTCACAATGGTATCGATCATTGGTTTCGTATTCCGAGCATTCTCGAGGGGCCCTAAGTGAAACGCATCACTGCGTCGCCAATCAAAGCTATTGACGCCTCACAAGAAAGCACTGAACACTTATTAGCAAATGTATTGCAGGTCATAGACGGAGACACTGTCGATGTAAGAATGCGGGGTAATAGGATAAGGCTCCGATTGGATCTTCTAATTGATTGCCCGGAAGACGGACAACTTTGGGGGAATACTGCAAGCTGGTCTAATAAAAATGATAGGTGGAAAATCGGTACGTATTGAAGAACACGGATACGACAAGTATGGGCGAACGATAGCAACCGTTTTCGTCAGGGACAACCAGAAGTCCGAATGGATTAACGCAAACGAACGAATGGTTACTCTTGGACATGCATGGGTTATGCGTGCGTATTACGCACATCTATCAGAAGACCGTCGAAGACAACTCAATCGTCTCGAGAGGTGGGCGAAGTCCAAGAGAGTAGGTCTTCGGAGAACACCAAACCCAACGCCACCATGGAAGTGGCGGCGGATGCAATAGGTTCAGATTTACTTGCAAATCAAATGAATTGAACCCCTTAATTCTATTTTCGGACCGTACGCGCGATCGCCGTGCGACTGGGCAATGAAAACCCGAAAATGCACACCTGGGCATTGGCATGAGTTATGGGGACACGTTACCGATCTCATGAGTTCTGGAGTTATGGAGACACGTTACCGATCTCATGAGTTCTGGCGACATGTTACCCATCTCGCGTGGGCGGATGGCAATTAAATAACATGTTCCCAAACTCCCGGCTGCGCGGTCGGCCGCGCGACCGCGCACTTCGTTTTTTCATCGCTCTCCGCGAATTATGCGCGCCGAGTTCGCGGATCGGCTAGCCTATTGGTATCCATAGCTTTATCCAAAAAGCGCCCCCCCCTGGCTCACAGCGGGCGGCGCCCTCGGCAAACAGTCCCCGCTGTTTTCTGATTTCCCGATACGCGAATTCGCCGCCAACGCGTAAAATGTATCTTAACGACAACCACCAAGGGTTGCCCTTTCTCGAGCGTCCGCGTGGCTCTGTTTGGCAACTGACACGCGGATGGAACTACCACAGGGAGGCGGTAAGGGCCGCGCAAGCCTATGGTTTTACAGGTCAAACCCAAGCCCCGCCGGTTGACATTGCGTTAGCGATGGTACCCCGGCGGGCACCTTTCTATCATATTTGGATTTGCAGTTAAAATATAGGTGGGTTCGGGGGACATGTTTGGGTTCCAGGGGACATGTTGCTTAATTGCCATGCGAGCGTCGAGAGTTTTGGGGACATGTTGCCGATCTCCCGGGTACCGAGATCAGGGGTCAGGCCTATTATTGTACTACGGGCGAGATCAGGGGTCGCCCATTAGGCGGTTTGGCAAGCGGGGAAATACCTCCCTATCGGTGCGAGCGCCGCTGGTCGTCTATTTAGTGTCGTCTAAGTGTCTTCGCTCGACTGGTTGCGGCGTGCGCACCGGTCACCCATCAGGATCAAGGCTGAGGATCGCACGGCTCGCCGTGCGATCCGCCCCTGGCACCCTCTCGGTGCCCGCGGCGCTTATGATGCTCCCGCATCACGGCGCACCACGCTCCTTGCCGGAAACCCCGAAAGGCCGTCACAATGGGTTCCTGTCAACGAGAACTGGTATAACCCTCCAAGACGAGCAGGAACCGACAGGGCGAGTCCTTGCCTCCCGCAACGACGACATTGTCACCGCTGTGCAGGGGGGACTGATCCGCGGCGAAATGGTCTCCCAGCGCGTTGCCGTTGACTTCGGTTCCCAAACTGCTGTGCATGTCGCGGACCACATACGTGCCGATGCTGTAATCAATGGAGAAATGAGCACGGGAGAGACGAAACGGTTTCACATCGGCGACCGCCAGATCGACCGGACGCTGCAGCTGCATCTCCCCTTCCATCGACACGCGTCCGACAACGAAGGGAACGGTCGTTACCGGGACGCCTTCCGGCGGCAGCACACGCGCGAGGCGATGGGATCCCGCAAGAACCCGGAGCGCCGGCAATGGGGATGCCGTGTCGCTGCTTGGGTGACGCGCGGGGGATCGAGCGCCGCCCGTGGTGGCCGCCTCCAGCAACGCCTGACTGGCGTGTTGGAGGCGACTGCTCAGGCGGCTAAGCAATTGGAAGGACAGCTCGCTGTCCTCGCTGATCCGTTTCAGGAATTCGTCCTTCGAAACGACCTCGACGGTCACGGGGCTCAGGGCTCGGACTGTCGCGCTCCGGGGAGAGCCCTGAATAACGCCCAACTCGCCGACGAATTCTCCGGCCTTGGCCGTTCCGAGGCTGACGGTCTCGCGCTCGTTCTGTTTCACGATGTCGACCTCGCCGGAGAGAATCCGACACGCGTAGTCGCTCGGCTCGCCCTCGGCGAACAGGGTTTCCCCCACGGGATATTGCTTCCGGATCATGATCTGTATGTACCGCCTGCGTTCGTATGCAACCCCGCCATTGCAGCACCGGGCGTCGCTCCGCGCAATCCCCGCTGAAGGCTTATCCCGTTGCATCCGGTAACGTGAAATGTAGTGACAAGAGCAGGCTTGGCGCATAGAACATAAAGCGAACATTTTGATCGGAGGGCCCTGCCATGACCGACTTTCCCCGTTCGCTGCCGGAGTTTCAGCGCCGCTTTCCCGACGAAGCCGCCTGTGTTGAATACCTTGCCGCGGCCCGCTGGCCGGACGGCTTTCGGTGCCCGGCGTGTGACGGAGCCAGAGCTTGGCGCCTTTCGACCAAGCCGTCCACCTGGGAGTGCGCCGACTGCGGTCGGCAGACGTCGGTCACCGCCGGGACGGTGATGCACGGCTCCAAGCTCGACCTCACGATATGGTTCTGGGCGGCCTATCTGATGGCGACCCATTCCAACGGCATCTCGGCGACGCAACTGCAGATGCAGCTCGGACTCGGCTCCTACAAGACGGCGTGGTTGCTGTGCGCCAAACTCCGCCGGGCGATGGTCGACCCCGAACGCAACCCCTTGACGGGGCTGGTCGAAGTCGACGAGGCCACGATCCCGTTCCGGACCAAGGAAGACCCCGTTGCCGGTGGCGGCGGACGCAGCCCACAGGGCAAGATGGCGGTGATCGCCGCGGTTGAAATCATCGGTGACGGCCCGGGTCGCCTTCGCCTCGCTCCCATCGCCGACTATTCCGCCGAAAGCATCCGCGCCTTCGTCGCCGCCAACATCGCTGGCGGCGCGACCCTCAAGACCGACGGATGGGCCTCCTATCCCGGCACTCCCGAGGTCAAGCACGATCCCCATGTGGTCGGCACCATGGCCGCCCACGTCGTCTTGCCGTGGACCCACCGCGTGTTCGCCAACCTCAAACGCTGGGCCTTGGGCGTCTATCATGGTCTCCGCCGCAACCATCTCCAATCCTACCTCGACGAGTTCGTCTTCCGCTTCAATCGCCGCCGCACCCGCCACGCCGCCTTCCGCTCACTGCTCGGGATCGGCACCCGAACAAAACCCATCACCTACAAAATGTTGATCGCGCCGGAAACAGCGGGATAAGCCTTCCTCCGCTGATTCCGAGGCTTCAATCGAAGCAGTGAGGTGGTCCCACTTGTTTGGACAGATTGGCGGCCAAGCTGCGGCTGGTGGGCGAGCTCCATTAGACGGCCATGGAGCGCGTCACCATGGAAATTCTACTGTGCATGGGGTTGTTTTCGAAAAAAAGCGCTGAGGCCCCCCCCCCGGGTCCACCCCCCGTGACCGCACCCCCGGCATGAGACCGGCGTGCCGGCGGCCGTCCCGGCGGGGGCGGGGGTTGGAGGCGCCGGGGGAAGTGTGTATGAGAACGGTCCCATAACCGTTCCCTCTCAGGATCCCAAGGACCCGCCCTCTATCATGGCCGACCGCAAGAGCAAGAACAACGCCACGCCCGCCGCCAACCAACCGACACCGAAGGACGCGCGGGAGGCCAAGGCGCGGAACCTGGCGAGCCTGCGCGAACGCGGCGTCGAGCCCTATCCGCACACGCTTCGAGCGCAGCCATGGCGCCGGCGCGCTGCAGGAGATCCATGCCGGGCTGGAACCCGAGGAACGGGCCGAGGGGACAGGTCTCGGTGGCCGGGCGGGTGATGGCGTACCGCAACAGCGGGATGTTCATGGACCTGCACGACCCGTCGGGCAAGATCCAGGCGTTCTCGCACAAGGACCACCTCGACGAAGAGAACCTGGCGCTGCTCAAGCTGATCGATCTCGGCGACATCGTCGGGGTGGAGGGGACGGTGCGGCGCACCAAGCGCGGCGAGCTGACGGTGGACGCGAAGCGCCTGACCATGCTCGCCAAGACGCTGGAGCCGCTGCCCGAGAAGTACCACGGGCTCACCGACGTGGAGGCGCGCTACCGTCAGCGCCACGTCGACCTGACCGTCAACCGCGAGAGCCGCGACGCCTTCGTCGGGCGCTCGCGCATCGTGTCCGCGCTGCGCGCGACGTTCGCCGAGCGCGGGTTTCTCGAGGTCGAGACGCCGATGCTGCAGGCGATCGCCGGCGGCGCGACGGCCAAGCCGTTCGTCACCCATCACAACGCGCTCGGCATCGATTTGTACCTGCGCATCGCGCCGGAGCTGTACCTGAAGCGGCTGATCGCCGGGGGCCTGGCCGACGGGGTGTTCGAGATCGGCCGGTGCTTCCGCAACGAGGGCATCTCGACGCGGCACAATCCCGAGTTCACCATGGCCGAGGCCTATATGGCGTATTCCGACTACGTCGACATGATGGAACTGGTGGAGGCCTTGGTGGCGGCGGCGGCCAGGGCCAGCAACGACGGCGCGCTGTCGGTGCGGTTCGGCAGGACGCGGATATCGACCTGACGCCGCCGTGGCCGCGCAAATCCATGACGGATCTGGTCGCCGACGCGACCGGGGTGGATTTTCTCTCGGTTACCGATCCGGCGGAAGCGCGCGACGCCGCAAAGCAGGTGGGGGTGGAGATCGATCCCCGGAGCAACTGGGGCCAGGTGGTGGAGGCGGTGTTCGCCGAGCGGGTGGAGGAGGGGCTGATCCAGCCGATCCACGTGACCGATTTCCCGCTCGACATCTCGCCGCTGGCCAAGCGGCACCGCGATCATCCGTTGCTGGTGGAGCGGTTCGAGACCTACGTCAACGGCTGGGAGATCGCCAACGCCTTCACCGAGCTCAACGACGCCGAGGACCAGTTGGCGCGGTTCCAGGGCCAGGCCGAGGCCCGCGCCAAAGGAGACGAGGAGGCGCAGATGCTGGACGCCGATTTCGTCCGGGTGCTCGAGTTCGGCATGCCGCCGACCGGCGGCATGGGCATCGGCATCGACCGGCTGACGATGATCCTCACCGATTCGCCCAGCATCCGCGACGTCATCGCCTTTCCGACCCTGCGGCCGCGAAGCTGATGGACGCGGATGGCGGTCAGGCCGCCGGCATGCCGAGCAGCTTGCGGAGGTTGTCGAAGCCGGTCTTGTAGATGCCCTCGATGACCTGCGACGCTTCCGTCTCGGTGGCGCCGTGCGGGTCGAACAGGCTCGACCACTCCACCTTGCAGCCGTCTTCGTCTTCCAGGACCTTGATGGTGGCCTTGTAGTTCGCCACCGGCAGCGGGCTCTGGGTGATGGAGTATGTGTAGGTGCGCTCGGCGTCGTCGTGTTCCTCGAGCCGCTCGGTAATGGTGCCGCCGCCGGCGAGGCTGAGGGTGCGGACCTCGCCGCCTTCGTCGAGCTCGCTCTTCTCGATGGCCGGGTGCCAGTCCGCCAGGGCGTTCCAGCCGCCGATCACCCGCCACACCGTGTCGGCGGGGACGCCGAGCGTGTTCAGCATGTAGACCTTGGTCACGCCATTTCTCCCTGAAATTGGGGCCTTGCGCGCGCCGCGCGGCGCCTCGTTTCCGAGAGTATAGCGCGAAACTTTCGCCGGTGGAGGAGGGTTTTTGGCGGCGGGCTAACGAAAGACGTCGAGGTTGCCGAGGAACTGTTCGGCGCTGGCGGCCCACGAGAAGGTTTCGGCGTGGGCCCGGCAGATGGCGGGGTCAATGGTGAGAGCGGAGCGCACGGCGGCGCCGAGGTCCTCGTCGAGGCAGCCGGCGCCGGAACGGCCGATCACGTCGAGCGGTCCCGGAACCGGGTAGGCCGCCACCGGAACGCCGGCCGCCAGGGCCTCGATCAGCACCAGTCCGAAGGTGTCGGTGCGGCTCGGGAACACGAACACGTCGGCGGCGGCGTAGTGCCGGGCCAGCGCCTCGCCCACCTTGACGCCGAGGAAATGCGCATCCGGGTACCGGGTCTCCAGTTCGCTGCGCCGCGGCCCCTCGCCGACGAGGACCTTGCTGCCGGGAAGGTCGAGCCCGAGGAAGTCCTCGACGCCCTTCTCCACCGCCAGGCGGCCGACGTAGAGCATGATCGGACGGGCGAACGGCAGGAAATTCTTTGGTTGCGGATGGAACAGCTCGGTGTCGACGCCGCGCGACCAGCGCCGGATGTTGGCGAAGCCGCGGGCCTTGAGATCGTCCTCGATGGTCTGGGTCGCCACCATGATGGCCGACGCCGGTTCGTGGAACCGTCTGAGCGTGCGGTAGGACAGCGACACCGGCACCCGCCAGCGGGCGTGGATGTACTCCGGAAAGCGGGTGTGGAAGGAGGTGGTGAACGGCGTGCCGGTTTTCACGCAATGGCGGCGCGCCATCCAGCCGAGCGGTCCCTCGGTGGCGATGTGGATGGCGCACGGTTGCAGCGCGTCGATCCGTCGGGCGATGGTCGATGGACGGCAGACCGAGAGGCGGATCTCCGAATAGGACGGGCACGGTACGGTGCGGAACTGATCCGGCGTGATCATCGACACCGCGTGTCCGGCGCCCGCGAGCGCCGATCTCAGGGCTTCGAGCGTACGAACCACGCCATTGATCTGAGGAAACCAGGCATCGGAGACAATGAGGATCCGCATCGTTTTCTTTCGCTGGGTGTTGTCTCGACGGCGGCCTTCGAGAACATCTGCTTGACGTCGTCCATCTCCGCCCAGCGGAGGATTTCCATGGTGCCGTCATGATGCTCGACCAGGGCTGTGCAGCTTTCCACCCAGTCGCCGTCGTTGCAGTAGAGGATGCCGTCGATCTCGCGGATCTCGGCGGTATGGATATGGCCGGCGATGACCCCGTCGGCGCCCTGGCGCCGGGCTTCGGCGACAACCGCTTGTTCGAAGCGGCAGATGAACTCGACGGCGTTCTTGACCTTGTGCTTGAGGAAGGCGGAGAGCGACCAGTAGGAGAACCCGAGCTTGCGGCGGAGATAGTTGAACCAGATGTTCAAGGAGAGCGCGACGTTGTAAGCGCGGTCGCCGACGATGGCCAACCACCTGGCGTGTTTGACGATGCCGTCGAACTGGTCGCCGTGGAGCACCAGAAACCGGCGGCCGTCGGCGGTCACGTGATACGCCTGCGGCAGGATGGCGACGCGGCCGAAACGGCGCGGCGCGAAATCGCGGAAACTTTCGTCGTGGTTGCCGGGAACATAGATGACGCGGGTTCCCTTGCGGGCCTTGCGCATGACTTTCTGGATGATGTCGTTGTGGGTCTGGGGCCAATACCAGTTGTTGCGCATCCGCCAGACGTCGATGATGTCGCCAACCAGGTAGAGGTAGTCGGACTCGGTGCGGCGCAGGAAGTCCATGAGAATGTCCGCATTGCAGCCGCGGGTGCCGAGATGGATGTCGGATATCCAGATGGCGCGGAAGCGGTCCGTCGATCGTGCAATTACATGCATGTGAAAATATCAAATCCGTGACTTGAACAGATTTAACGAAGACACGCTTTGCCTAGTACAATATATAAAAAATATAAGAAAGAGCAAAAAACAGTTACATAAAAATTTAAAAAAGTTGTCTCTTTATGTTCATAAATAATGGTGCAAGCAGGGAATGATATCGTTTTTTTTCACCAAAATGAAAAAGAGTTCGCGTCGAGAAACACAAAATCCCGCAAGTTTGCTTTTTCGCCGACGTGCTTTGATCATCTACAATCCGGTTGCTGGATACCTGCCGGGTCGGCGCTTGGCGCGTGTGTGCCAGTCGTTGTCGTGGCTGGGCGTGCGGGAAACCATCCGCGAAACAGCATACCGCGGCGACGCGGAGGCCTTCGCGGTGGCGGCGTCGTCAAAGGATTTCGACGTGGTGGTGGCGGCCGGCGGCGACGGCACGATCAACGAAGTCGCCAACGGACTGGCCGGCGGTCCTTTGCCGCTGGCCATTATTCCGCTGGGAACCGCCAATGTCCTCGCCGCCGAGATCGACTTGCCGCGCAGCGTCTCGGCCATTGCCCGCACCATCGCCGCCGGCGAGACCCGCCGGGTCCATCTCGGGCTCGCCAACGGCCGCCGCTTCTTGATGATGGCCGGATTGGGCTTCGACGCGCACGTGGTGGCGCACGTCGACCGCAGGGTCAAACAGGCCGTCGGCAAGTTTGCCTACGTCATGCAAACCGCAATCAGCGCGTTCACATTCCCGGCGCCGGGCTATCGGGTGACCATCGACGGAACGGTCCACGTGGCGGCCTCGGTGGTCATCGCCAATGGCCGGCGGTACGGCGGTCCTTATGCGTGCGCGCCCGACGCTCGTATCGATGTCCCGGAGTTCCATGTCTGCCTATTCAAGAATTCAGGCCCGCTCAGCGTTGCTCGATACGGCGCCGCCCTGATGACGCGCGGACTGCATCGCCTGCCGGATTTCGTTATCGTTCCCGGTGCCCACGTGATGGTCGAAGGACCGGACGGTGAACCGATTCAGTGCGATGGAGATATCGCCACCGCGCTGCCCCTGGAAGCCTCGATCGGCGGCGATACGCTCAACCTGGTGATGCCGGTGACGTGAGCCCGCGAAGGCCGCTGAAACGGCGGTTGTGCGGTTCGGGCATGAAAACAGAACCGCCAGCAGTAAACCGCCAATTTGAAAAAAAAAGACCCTGTTATGCAATTTTTAATAAAAAGCGACGAGAACTGACTAAATTAATTAATTTTAAGATCGTATATTAAAATATAGATAGTCAAATTACTCTAACCCATCTGCGTCAAACCGCACCCAAACGGGTGAATACGCGTGTGAATAAGCATATATATTTAAAAAATTTGGAACTTTTCAGTTATTTCTGATGAAATCCGCGATAAACATATGTATGGTGCAGTTCAGCGGGATTGCTACCCATGGGAGTGTTTTGCTGTGGAATTGAAACAAATGTTGTTGGGGATCGCGGCTAGCCTGCCGTTCCTCACTCAAGGGGCGACGCCCGCGGCGGCCGTCAGTTTCGGGGACGGCGGCGCCGCGCTTCAGAGCGTGCTCGACGAAATCACCGTCGCGTCGCCAAGCCGTGTCGACGTCAACACCGACCAAGTCAGCGACGCCCGGGATTCGACCTGGTCGATCACCGCCACCGGTGGAGCGGTAAGCACACTCATTATCGAACTCGCCGGCCTGGCGACCACCACCGTATTCGGCGTCTATGACGCCACGGACCCGACAAAACAGGTCATCGTCTTCGACGGTGCCGCGTCGGCCGGCGCGCAAAGTGTGTTGTCCATCAAAGAAGACGGGTCCATTTTCGTGAATCTCCTCGACACGGGCATGGAGTTCGCCGCCAACGCTTTCGGCTTCTTCCTCGATTCAACACCGAGCCGCGAAGCCAACACCGGGCTGTGGTTCAGTGACACCAGCTTGAACCCGGATGGTTTCGATCACATGGCGGCCTATCAGGGCACCGGTGATCTCGTGGATTTGCCCGACGTGGCGCCGGGAATCTGGACACCTTCGGAGTTCATCCTGGCGTGGGAAGATCTCAACGGCAGTATGGGAGATGGGGACTTTAACGATTTCGTCGTCATGGTCGAGTCGGTACAGCCGGTACCCATTCCTGGCGCCGTCTGGCTGCTTGGCTCCGGTTTGGTGCTTATCGTGGGCGCTGCACGGCGGAAACGCCAGGTCGCCTGAAATAACGGCGGTCTATCACCTCGCGGCATTGCCTCGCTCAGGTCGCGCGATCCTCGGTCGCGCGACCTTTAACAACAAGAACCGTTGGTATAACGTGTGCGCCCGCCCTTTTATATCAACTCTATCAACCGCCGTTGATATCATTCAGCGTCCGTGAACCGCGCGGCGATCTCTCGGCACTCGTCCGCAATCGCCAGGAAGGCGTCAACCACATCCGGGTCGAAATGGGTTCCCCGCCCGTCCCGGATGACGCCGGTCGCGTCGTCATGGCTGAAAGCCGGCTTGTAGACCCGCCGGCTGATCAGGGCGTCATAGACATCTGCAACCGCCATCAGGCGCGCCGAGAGCGGAATATCATTGCCGGAAAGCCCCTCCGGATACCCGGTCCCATCCCATTTTTCCTGATGGAAGTGCGCAATCTCACGGGCTAAGCGCAGGAAAGAGTGGGTGATATCGAGTTTTTCCTCGGCCACGGCGATGGCGTCCCGGCCCATGGTGGTATGGGTTTTCATGATCTCGAATTCCTCGTCCGTCAACGTGTCGGCCTTGAGGAGCACCCGATCGGGAATTCCAACCTTGCCGATGTCGTGCAGCGGCGCCGATTTGTAGAGCAATTCGATATTCTCGTCCGTCAGAAATTCCGAGAAGCGCGGATGATCCCTGAGCTTGACGGCGAGCGCCCGGACGTAGTTCTGGGTTCGGCGAATGTGGTTTCCGGTCTCGTTGTCGCGCGTTTCCGCCAGCGTCGCCATGGCGAGAATGGTGACGTCCTGCACCTCGCTCAACTGCTTGGTTCTCTCGGCCACCTTTTGCTCCAGGATCGCGTTCTGGTCCCTGAGAAAATCCCGCGCCTCTTTCAGTGCCAGGTGGGTCTTCACCCGCGCCAGAAGGATGGGGGGACTGATGGGTTTGGTGATGTAGTCCACGGCACCGAGATCGAGACCGCGTTCCTCGTCCTCGATCTGTGATTTGGCGGTGAGAAAGATCACCGGGATATCCCGGGTCCGCTCATCCGCCTTCAAGCGCCCGCAGACTTCGTAGCCATCCATTTCCGGCATCATGATGTCGAGGAGAATGAGGTCGGGCGGCGAGTCGGTCTTGGCGATGGCCAGGGCCTTTGCCCCGCCGGTGGCGATCTTGGTCTTGTAGAGATCCTTGAGAAGGGAGCTGACGAGAGCGATATTGTCCGGCGTGTCGTCGACCACCAGCACCGTCTGTTTGTCCGTCGCATCCGTCATGCTCTAGTACTGCCCCATGTGACGGCCTTTCCGAGGTCGTCCGTCAGATGCGAGGCGCGCCGTGATGCTGGCGCATCACCAGCGGCGCACAACGCTGCCGGGGGCCTCGGAAGGCCGCCCGGAGGGTCGGTTTTCCCGCGTCCTCGGGGCGTCGACGGCGATTGACGATGCTCCGGCATCGCCGGCGCACCGCCTCCTGCCGAGAACGCGGGAAAAGCGATCACATAGGGTACGGAATTTTGAGAGTCGGTACTAGGGTTCCATCGTCTTCACGACCTCAAGCGCCTCATCGAAGTCGAAGCTGTTGACCTTGTTCTCCAGGATCGCGAGGCGCTTCGCGCCATAAACCGTCCTGAGTTCATCGCGAATTCTTTCGAGGCAGTCCACCGCCTCGCTGTCGTTGTCCTCGAGAAACGTCCGAAGCCGCCGGAGCTCCGCGTCCACGGCCGTGGGCTCCGCCTGGCGTGCGGGCTCCTCCGAGCGGTCTTTCCCGCCACCGGCCTCTGGTTGCAGAACCGGCTCCAGGACAGACGAGACCCTCTCGAGCTCCATCGCCAGTTTCTCCAGCGCCGCGTCGATCCCGTCGATCTCATCCGCCTTGATCCGCCGTTCGACCTCGGCCGCCGCGGTCGCGACCGTCGTGGCGCCGATATTCGCCGCAACGCCCTTGACGGTATGGGCACGGCGTTCCGCCTCGTCGGTCTCGTCGCGATCCACGGCTCCCGCGATGGCCTCCGCGGCGTCACCCTGACCGTTCGCGAACTGCCGCAACAAGTCGAGATAAAGACGCGTGTTGCCGGCTACCCGGCGCAGGCCGTTTTCGACGTCGACGCCCGGCAACGGTGGAAGCGGGGTGCCGTCCGCGACGGGTTGGGACGGCGGCGATCCAGCCTCTGCCGACGGACGTGCGTCGCGGGGCGTCACGTATCGGCTCAGGGTCTGAAACAGGACCTCGGGATCGATCGGCTTGGAGACATGGTCGTTCATGCCGGCGGCGAAACAGCGCTCGCGCTCCTCTTGCAGCGCGTGGGCGGTCATGGCGATGATGGGCAGATCCCGGGTCGCCGCATTGCCGCGGATACGGCGCGTCGCCTCGAAGCCGTCCATCTCTGGCATCTGCAGATCCATCAGCACCGCGTCGTACTTCGCCGCGCCGGCCGCGCCGGCCGCGCCGGCCACTCTCGCCACCGCCTCGGCGCCGTTGTTGGCCACGTCGACGCGAACGCCGACGCTCACCAGCAGTTCGGCGGCGACTTGTTGATTTATGGCGTTGTCCTCCACCAGCAGCACGGTGGCGCCACGAACGGCGCTTTCCGCCTCAGAAGCCGCCGATACCGTGGCCGCGACCTGTCCGGCGGGCCGCTCGTCCGCCGCGAACAACCCCATCACCGTGTCGAACAGGATCGATGGGCTCACCGGCTTTATCAAGAAGGCGTCGACACCCGCGTTTTCCGCGCGGCTCCGGACTTCTTCGCGTCCGAAGGCGGTCACCATCACCGTGTGCGGCACGTTGTTCAGGCCAGCCATCCGTTTAATCGCTCGGCAAGCGTCGATCCCATCCATGCCTCCCGCCAGACGCCAGTCCATGAGGACAAGTTTGTAGGCATCGCCGTGGTCGGCCTCGGCGAGGATTTCCAGCGCGCGTTCCGCCGTGTCCGTCGTGGTGACCCGAAACGACATCTGCCGCAAGGCGTCCTCCAGAATGTCGCGGGCCGTTTCGTTGTCGTCGACCACGAGCACCCGCATGCTTCGCAGATCGGGATTGACCGCCGTCGTCCGTCGCTCGCTCTTCCGGCCCCGCTCCAGCCACGCGGTAAAGGTGAAGGTGCTGCCTTTGCCCGGTTCGCTTTCGGCGGAAATCTCGCCGCCCATCATTTCCACCAGGCGCTTGCTGATGGTCAGGCCCAGACCGGTGCCGCCATACTTTCGGGTGGTGGAACCATCGGCCTGGGTGAACGCCTCGAACAGGCGGTTCATCTGCTCGGAAGTCATGCCGATGCCGGTATCGCGGATACCGAACCGCACCTTGATGCGTCCATTTGTCTTCTCGGCGGTCCGCACGTCGATGACGATCTCTCCCTCATCGGTAAACTTGACCGCGTTGCCGGCGAGGTTGATCAAAATCTGGCCGAGGCGCAGCGAATCGCCGCGCAGATCCTGGGGAACGTCGGCGCCGACCGAAAACAGAAACTCCAGGTTCTTCTCGTTGGCCTTGTGTCCGATAACCGTCGAGACACTGCCGAGCACGTCGTCGAGCGCAAAGTCCGCGGTCTCCATTCTCAGCTTGCCCGCTTCGATCTTGGAGAAGTCGAGGATGTCGTTGATGATACCGAGCAGTGCGTTGGCGGATGTCTGGATTTTGGTCAGGTAATCCCTCTGACGCGGCGCAAGGTCGGTCTTGAGCGCCAGATGGGACATGCCGATTACGGCGTTCATCGGTGTGCGGATTTCGTGACTCATGGCGGCGAGGAACGAGGATTTCGCTTGTGTGGCGGCTTCCGCGGTTTCCTTGGCGGTGACCAGTTCCGCTTCCATTTGCTTGCGATCGGTGATGTCGTTGAATACCGCCACCACGCCGCCGTCGCCGGCCGGGGCGCGGAACACCTCGATGATCTTGCCATCGGGCATCTCGTCTTCGTAGCGTACGATGCTGGCGTCCCGATAGCTTTCCAGGCGTTTCTCGACAAGGAGCCGCGGTTCGCCCGGCCCGTAGTCACCGCGCTCCGCCCGGATGCGCAAAAGATCCGGATCGGCAGGCCGACACCCACGACCCCGTCGGGCAGCCGGTAGTATTCCTTCAAGCGGTCGTTGAACACCCGCAGGTTCATGTGCTTGTCGACCATGAAGATGCCACCCCGCATGCTGTCCATGGCGGTTCTCAACTGGGCCTGTTTCTCGGCCAACTCGGCGGTCCGCTCCTTGACCCGGGCATCCAACTGATCGTGGGCTTCGCGGAGTTGACTTTCGGCCTCGACGCGGCGCTCCTGCATCTCGTTGTACGCATCGATGACGCGGCCAAGCTCGTCGCCGCTTTCCCACGGGACCGGTGTCCAGGGCTCTCCGTGCTGCATCCGTTCGATCGAATGATACAGGAGGGTGAGCGGGCGGCCGATGACGAAACGGGTCGCCAGTGTGGTGACGACGACCAGGGCAGAAATGAGAACCAGAACGACCACCGCGTCGGTCCGAAAATCATGAAAGATTTCCGAGCGGATATTGCCAGTGTGCACGGTTGCAACCCAGCGGCCGACAGGTTCCGCGATCCGACCGGTCCGATAGACCAGCGGGCGTTCGGCGCGGAATTCCGGGCGTTCCGGTTCCACGCCGATGCGGCCGACGCTTGCTATGACCTCTCCGCTCTGGTCATGGACGACGATGCCCACCACGTCCGGGCTCTTGCCGAGTTCGTCGAGCAACGCGTCGATCTTGTCCGTGTCGTACTGCCACAACGCTTCGGCGACGGCCGGGCCCTGCAGGTCCATGATCCGGTCGAGGCGACCGGCCAAATCCTCGCGCTCGCCGAGGTAATACATGACGGCGAGGACGAGAAAGGCGACGAGCACGCTCAGGCCTACCAGCGGAACATAGATCGCCAGTAGCTTGGCCTCCAGCGTCCGCATTCAGACCGCCCCCGTCATGCCGTCCACCATTGGTAGATCGGTAGGATCATGGCTCGCCTTCCCCGGGCTCGAAGCACGCATAGTCATCGTCGCACGGACCCAGGTTCTTGTTCGGCCCGCTTCATCAACACGTCGACAACGCGCGCGCGGATTTTCGGCAGCTCGCCCGACGCCCGCATGCGGCTGAACATGGCGCTGATGTAGGGGACGAGATCGGCGTGTTTCCGGTTGAGGTAATGGTAGAGATCGACCATGGCGACGCTGGGTTCGAGCGGCCGGATACCCTCCAAACCCTGACGCTTGATGTGGTTCAAGCCGTTGACGCGGGGCGACAGCGCGATATCGACGCGGCCCCTGTCCAGGAGCCGGAACAAGACGTCGTAGTCGCCGGCCGGCGCCACCTTCATGCCCTCGGTGTTCCGTTCGGCAAACTTGATCCCGCGAATCAGTCCGATGCGGTAGGGACCGAGACTCTTCCATCCCTCGACGGGGAACGCGGCCGCCTTGGTGAACACCGTCGCTTCGATGAAGTTGATCGCGGGCCGGACCTGGATCAGGTTGGGGTAACGGTCCGACAGGCCGTCGATGCGCTGCACCGCGCCATCCAATTCGCCGGAGTTGGCGAGCCTGACCGCTCGCTCCGCCGGATATTTCCTGATCACCACGTCGATGCCGAGGCGCCGATAGGCCTCGCGCACGATCACCTCGCCGATGACCGTATCGACGGTGTTCTCCGGCGTTGCCAAAACAAGCCGTTCGACGCCCAGCCGCTCGACCTCGGACGCTGAAACGTCGGACCAGAAGGTCATAAACAAAGCCGAAACGAGCGCGGTCGCGGCCCACGGCGTCCGCCCGCGCATGCCGCGGATCCGGTTCTCCGATCTATTGCTTGCAAGAAAAGAAACGCCGATCAAGTGGGTCCACTCGAGCGGATATCGCTCTACCGCTCGGCGACCCACGACGATCCGTCCCGCTCGCTGTTTCCCATGCTCACCCTCCGGTGACGCTCATGTGGCGGTTGACGGCGGGGGCGTGGCGACCGCGCTCGATGACAAAGTCATGCCCCTTGGGCTTGCGCGCGATGGCCGCGCGGATGGCCTCGTCGAGCAACGCGTCGTCGGCGCTCGCCCGGATGGCGGCGCGGAGATCGGCGGCGTCGTCCTGACCGAGACACATATACAAGGTGCCGGTGCAGGTCAGCCGCACGCGATTGCAGCTTTCACAGAAATTGTGGGTCAGCGGGGTAATGAAACCGAGTTTGCGGCCGGTTTCGCCGACGCGGACGTAGCGTGCCGGGCCGCCGCTCCGGTAATCGATATCGTTCAGCGTCCAGTGCTCGGCCAGATTACGGCGGACCGTCGTCAGCGGCAGGTACTGATCGAGACGATCCTCGCCGCCGATGTCGCCCATGGGCATGACCTCGATGATGGTCATGTCGAAGCCCTGGTCGCCGCACCAAGCCAGGATCGAAGACAGTTCGGCTTCGTTGATGTCTTTCAGCGCCACCGTATTGATCTTTATCCGCAGGCCGGCGCGCTTGGCGGCCGCAAGTCCGGCCATCACCTTACTGAGGTCGCCGATGCGGGTAATGGCGCGAAATCGGTCGGGATCGAGGGTGTCGATGGAGACGTTGATCCGCCGCACGCCGCAATCGTGGAGGGCATCGGCGCACTGGGCGAGTTGACTGCCGTTGGTCGTCAGCGTCAGTTCATCCAGCGCGCCGGTGTGAAGATGCCGCGACAGTCCCCGGAACAGCGTCATGATGTTCCGGCGCACCAGCGGTTCGCCGCCGGTGATGCGAAGCTTGCGCGTTCCGTGGCGCACGAAGGCGGAGCAGACACGGTCCAACTCTTCCAGCGTCAGCAGATCCGATTTCGGAAGAAAGGTCATGTCCTCCGCCATGCAGTAGACACAGCGGAAATCGCATCGGTCCGTCACCGACACCCGGACGTAGGTTACGAACCGCCCGAACGGATCTTTCAACCGGGTGTTGGGGCCCGGTCTCGCTTGTTCGTGAGTGGTCTCGGAGCCGCTTCCGTCCATTTCCTTTCAAAACCACGAGGACACGGCCTCGCGGATCCTCCCGTCCGTGGTTCCTGTCTGCGGTCGGCCCCTTCAGGCTCGTTGACTTTTAGTATAGCCGTTTAGTCGGGTTTGCACAGGTTTCCGTTGCATTTTCGCAAAAACAAACCGGGCGTTTCGCAAACCGAACCGGCGTCCCTCAGCCGACGGCAGCCGGAAGCCGAGAGCGGACGGTGCTCAGGTCGCGGACCGCGGTTGACCCCGCGCCGATGCCTGGGCGGCGGCGAGGGTCTTGCGCAACTCCGCCTCGCAGTTCACCAGCTCGGCCTCGGCGGCCACGCGCTGGCGCTTGCCCTCGTCGGCGATCTGCAGGCTTTCCTCGATGGTGTCGATGAGCATCTGGTTGGCGTGTTTGATCGTTTCGATGTCGAACACGCCGCGCTCCACCTCCTTGCGCACCTCGGCATTGGCGGTCTTCAGGTTTTCGGCGTTGGCGGTGAGCAATTCGTTCGTCAGGTCCGTGGCGTCCTTCAGCGTCCGACCGGCCTCGCGGGAGCGGTGGATGGTGATGCCCTGGGCCAATTGCGTGCGCCACAGCGGGATGGTGTTGACCATGGTCGAATTGATTTTGTTAACGAGGCTCTTGTCGTTTTCCTGCACCAGGCGGATGCTCGGCAGGCTCTGCATGGTCACCTGCCGGGTCAGCTTGAGGTCGTGGACACGCCGCTCGAGATCGTCGCGCATGGCGCGCGCGTCGCGGAGCGCCTGGGCCTCGAGCACGTCTTTGCTCTCGTCGGCCTTCTTGTGGAGCGCCGGTATAACCGTTTTGTCCAGCTCGCGAAGCTTTTGCGCGCCGGCGGCGATGTAGTCGGCGAGCATATGGAAGTACTCGAGATTGGCGTCGTAGAGCCGGTCGAGCGACGCGATGTCGATCAGCAGCTCGGTTTTGTGGTTGTCCAGTTTGTTGCTTATGGAATCGATCTGGTCGCGCACTTCCTCGAACCGCTGCAGAAACTTGACCATGGGTTTGCCGCCGCCGCCGAACAGCCGCGCGAAAATTCCCCGCTGCTTCAAATTATCCACGTCGAAGCCGCGGAGCGTCACCACCATCTCGTTAAGGGCGCCGCCGGCGGGACCCACGTCCTTGTTGCGCACGCCCTCCAGCATCTGATCGGAAATCATCGTCAGCTGTTCCTGGGCCTTGCTGCCGAAAAAGATGATGGAGTTGCTGTCCGAGATGTCGATCTCCGACGTCAGCTTTTCGATGCGCGCGCGCCGCTCCGGGGCGGCGTCGGCGTAGGGGCGGAGGTCGCCCTCGATGGACGCCTGAACCAATTCGGTCGCGTCCTCCAGGGTGGTAACGGGGGTGTCCGGCTTTGTGGCCATGGATTCGATGTCTCCTCAGTCGCGCCTTCGCGTTTCCTACTCTGCGTCACGCCTTCGCGTTTCGGGCTCTACGTCACGCCTTCGCGTTTCAGGCGGGTCGACAGCACTTCGATCTGCACGTCCAGATCGATGGCGTCGTTCTGCATGAGCCTGTCGTACTGTTCGTTGCAGACATTTTCCATGTCGACCAACAGGGTGCGATAGTTCTGTTCCAGCAGCGGTGTCTGCGCTTTGGGATGGGTTCGCACGTACTTCTCGCTGACCTTCTCGATGCCGTCGAGATAGACGTTCAGGAATTTGCGCGCGCGTCGGAGGTCGCGCGGATCGTTCTCGATGGCCTGCAGTATCCGATGCGAGCCGTCGACGATGCCGCCGAGCCGCTTCTGAAATTCACGCGAGTGAACGCGCAGCCGCGTTTCATTGATGCGGTCTAGCTTGGCGTACGCCGCGGCGAGCGTTTGCGCGAAATGATCGCGGCCGACGCCGTGGTCTCCGGCGGCCATGGCCTTCTTCTTCGGGTCGCGGCCGTAGGCCATCAAGGTACCGGCGATGGCGCCGATCCCGAACAACAGAGAAATCGCCAAGCCGTGCCCGGCCG
Organism: uncultured Alphaproteobacteria bacterium; assembly: GCA_963786305.1. Lineage (GTDB taxonomy): Bacteria > Pseudomonadota > Alphaproteobacteria > Rhodospirillales > Defluviicoccaceae > CAKZLS01. Next base: position 427,264 of record CAWAYL010000008.1, on the reverse strand, counting down.
CCAGATACGTGGCCACCATCGTTCCGAGCCCGAGCAGGCTGGCGCCGGCGGTCTTCAGCGGTAGCGGCGCGGACCGCGAAAACGGCCTCTCTCCTTGCGAGATTTCGTTGACCAGGCCCTTGCGGACGAGCAGCGCCCCGGCGAGGCAGAGCGCATAGGCGCCGCCGGTCGCGACCACCAACTCCAGATCGCCGCCCCAAAGCCCGCCGATGGCCTTGAACAGTAGCGGAATTGGCAACACGAACAGCAAAATGCCCTTCACGCCCGCGTAAAGTCTCCGTCGCCGTGAACCGGCCTTGCCCATCATCTCGCGGTGTCCCAATGGGTGGTCTCCGTCATCGCTCAGGACCGGTTCTCGGTAGCCGCCGGCGGCGCCTGCTCGATATCGCCGTAACTCGACAGATATGCCTGGCAACTGGCGACGCCGAGCGTGCCGACGAGAACCAACGCTCCCAGGGTTTTCATCAAGGATGTCGACACGCTCGAGTGCTCCTCATGCTCGTTTTTCGGTTAGCCGCCTATTCCTGCGGCGGGATGCGCAATTTCTGTCCGGGATAGATCTTGTCCGGACTGGACAGCATCGGCTTGTTGGCTTCGAAGATTGCCATGTACTTGTTGGCATCGCCATACTGTGCCTTGGAAATGGCCGAAAGGGTGTCGCCGCTCTCGACCGTATAGAATGTCGCCTCGCCGCCTCTGTCGCCGGCGCTTATCTCTTCTTCCACCTTGGCCACGCCTTCGACGTTGCCCAGCGCCAGCACGATTTTCTCCTTCTCCTCCTGGCTCGCGGCGTTGCCTTTCACTTTGACGGTGTCACCATCCACTTCGATATCGACGCCGTCCGCGCCGAGGCCCAGACCTTTCAACTCTTTGGCGAGATCTTCGGATTTCGGCGGTTCGTCGCCGCCGATGCCGAGGGCTCTGCCGGCGGCTTTCACAAAATCGAAAATTCCCATGTCTCCACTCCCCATGTTCGAAATTTAACCATCAATTCCTCATTGATATGCCTAAATCTAGGCGCGTTCGCCGGTGGCGCAACTCCCAGCGGAGCGAACAGTTGATGGCCGTCGGTGTCACGGGGAGGGTTCATCCCGGCCTGCGCGCCAGACAAGCGCCGGTCAACCGTCCGTCGAGGCGACGGCGCGCAAGGCATTCATCGGCCCGTAGCGCTCGAGTGCATCCAACTGGTCGCCGTCGCGGACGAACAGGGAACCGGCGAAACCCAACGCATTGATGGAAATCGAGCCGAAATGCTCCCGTGTCCGCGGCACGACCAGCATCCATTTGCGGGTCAGGAGCAGGTTGTAAGGTTTCGGGGGATTGGAACCGCCTTTGCCGCCACCGGTTGTCAGCCCGGTCCGTTCCAGCATGCCGAGATAGTGTCGATGCAGCTCTCTCGCTGCCGCCGCCGAGGACGACGACGACGACGCGGCGAGGGCGGGCTCGTGGCGTCGGAACGCGTGGGCGAATGGAAGGCCGGGGAGCGTCGTGGTCGATCCCGCGGCAGCGGCCGTGTCGAAAAGCGGCTCCAGCGGAATGGCGGGACCTTCGCTCGCCATTGGAATGGGCACGATCTGCATGTGCTTGTGCGGCTGGCTCGCCCCCGCGGCCGCGCCGCTGTTATAGAATCCGAGGCCATCGATTTCCGCCATGCACGCCCAAAACGCCTCGAAATCCGGCGCCGTGAGGATCGTCTCCTGGTTCTCGAACTCCCGGGTAACGATTAACACGTGGTGGTCCATGACGTTGAACTTGTTCAACAGGCAGACGTGCGTCGGCGAAATGTCCGCGACAAAAACGTCCGGCTCGTAGGGCAGAAAGGGATTGAGGGGCGCCGCGTCGCTGCCCGCCCGCGCGGCTTCGGCGGCACGGGCCTTGTCTTTTCGCGCGAGGTTCGTAACGACTCGGACGACGAAGCGCACGCCATTGTGCTCGATAAACCGCTGGTCCGTATCGATGGGATGCAGCGCGCCGCTGCGAAGAGCATGCGCCGTGCGGCGCTTCACCATTTGAGCGAGAGTGCTTGTACCGAATCGAAGATCGGCTTTCGCCATGGATAGAATGTCCTTGCGTTGCGGAACGTGCGGTCATTGATATGCCAACTGCCGCGTCCAAGCTCTATCCCCGGGACTCCCAGGTTTCAATCATTGGCGTGGAGGAATTTTTCTGGCAGAGCATGATGCCAACCCTTCGGGCAGGCGCCCGCCGCCAAGCCGTCGCCCGAGACACAATCACGAGGAGCTCGCATCAATGATTGGCCGCAACACCACTGCCGGCGACAAACTGACGGCTTATGCCCAACGAATCGAACACCTGCTCGACGAGATCGACGCGCTGCGAGAGGATCTCAAGGAAGTGAAGGCCGAGGCCAAGCACGACGGTTTCAACGTCCAGGCGTTGACCAAGCTGGTTTCCATTCGCCGCAACAAGAAGCACGCGGATAAGGAAATGGAATTGCTGAACGATCTTGTGCTCTATGCCCACGCCACCGGAACGCCTCTCGATCTGGCCCTGCCGGAGAACGATTGGTCCTCCGAACCGGAACAACCCGGCGTCGGCATCGAAGGAACCCGTTCCAACGGCAGCGGAATAAGCGCGCCGGTCCGGACGGCCCTCCGAGTATCCGACTGAACGCAGGGGCTTGTACCCGAATGCGTCCCCGGCTTATAGAGAATTTGATAGGAACGGGGAGAGACCGGACCATCCGGCTCCGTACAACACGAGAACAGTGCAGAGGGTCGTTTTATGAAAAAAATTGCGCTCGCGATGGCGGTCGCTATGGTTTTGGGATCAGTCGCGTCCTTTGCGGAAGCGGAGGAGTCCGATCACCTATGGCCACGACGATTACGAGCTGGACACGGCCAAGGATCTTCTGGATGTCTGCACGGTGGCTCCCGCTCACGAGGACCATGACGTGGCCAGAGCGTTTTGTTTCGGGTTCTTCGCGGGCGGCCTGCATTTTCACGATGCCGTCGGCGGTACACCCGATTTTCCGCGGATTGCATGTGCGCCCGAGACGACCACGCGCAACGAATTGGTCGATCGTTCGTGACCTATGTCAGGGGGCCAACCCGCAATATCTGACCGAACCCGCCGATGGAAACGGTTTTCAGGGCGGTCGTGAACAAATGGCCCTGCGGCAAATAGGCTGGGACTGAAGGGCGGAAGGATTACGAACGATGAATACCAATGCTTTGAAGACACGCGGCGGGCGCGGCATCCTGGGACGCCTTCGCTTGACCTTTCCTGTCCTGGTGGCGTTGTCGTCATTCTGGGCGGCTGTACCATGGACCAGACGGAGCAGCGGACCTTTAGCGGAGCCGGGATCGGCGCGGCTGGCGGCGCGGCGCTGGGCGCGATTGCCGGCGCTTTCGCCGGTGTTCCGGGCATGGGCGCCGCCATCGGCGCGGGTGCGGGCGCGGCGATCGGCGGCGGCGCCGGCTATATCATAGATCAGAAAGACAAGCGCGAAGCGGCGGAAGCCCAGAACCGGCAACTCGAAGCCCAGAACCAGAAATTGAGACAGCAAAACCAATACTAGAGGTACTGTGCCGACTGGTCGCGGCTGCGACGCGCCTCTCGCGTTTTCGAAAGTTCGAGTCCCGCGCAATGCGCGGGGCTCTTTTTATGCCGTCGGGCGGCGATCGCGAAAATGGCGGAATGGCCAATGTTCCGTTTGCTTCAATTGAGAGTGATTGTTAGTTTGCCGTTAACGAACCGGACGCGGAAAGATCGTCCGGCGTAAAACGACAGGGAGACAGGAGCGCGGGCGCCTCGGTCTACACCGGACCACATTGGGCCGATCTCGCGCCTTGGACGTCATGGAATGCCGCCCCACGATGGAACCGTTGGTGCAATGCCGCGATGGTCGATGACCGTGACGCCACGACGCGGAACAACCCCTTCGGCCTCGGTTGTGATTTTTTCTGTCGCTTCTGATAATGCGAGCCGCGTGCCCACAGGGTCAGCGAGGAGAGAGTGCGATGCTAGATTTTCCACGAGAAGGCGACATTGATCCCGGCGAAACTCAGGAATGGCTGGAAGCCCTTCAATCCGTTCTAAGTTACGAGGGTCCTGAGCGCGTTCAGTACCTCATGGAGCGGCTAGCCCTAAAGGCCCGCGAAACCGGCGTGATCCTTCCGTTCAACGCCAACACGCCCTATGTCAACACCATCGCGCCCTCCGAGGAAAAGCAAAGTCCGGGTGAGGCCGAGCTGGAGTGGCGCATCCGCACGATCACCCGCTGGAACGCCATGGCGATGGTGGTCCGCGCCAACCGGAAAACCACGGAGCTTGGCGGCCATATCGCCAGTTTCGCCTCCAGCCTGACCCTCTACGAAGTGGGCTTCAATCACTTTTGGCACGCGCCCAGCAAGGACCATGGCGGCGACATGGTGTTCATTCAGGGCCACTCGGCGCCAGGCATTTACTCGCGCGCCTTCTTGGAAGGCCGGCTCACCGAGGCCGACCTGGAGAGTTTCCGCCAAGAGGCCGATGGTGGCGGTCTTGTCGTCCTATCCGCACCCCTGGCTGATGCCCGATTTCTGGCAGTTTCCGACCGTGTCCATGGGTCTGGGTCCGATCATGGCCATCTACCAGGCTCGGTTCATGAAGTATTTGCACGACCGCGGCATCATCGACGCGACCGGGCGCAAGGTCTGGGCATTCATGGGCGATGGCGAGATGGACGAACCGGAGTCGCAGGGCGCCATCTCGCTGGCGGCGCGCGAGAGGCTCGACAATCTGGTGTTCGTCATCAACTGCAATCTGCAGCGCCTCGATGGCCCGGTTCGCGGCAACAGCAGCGTCGTGCAGGAATTGGAGCGCAATTTCCGCGGCACCGGCTGGAACGTTCTCAAGGTGCTGTGGGGATCGAACTGGGATCCGCTGTTCATGCGCGATACCCAAGGCCTCATGCGCACGCGCATGGAGGAGTGCGTCGACGGCGAATATCAGGCGTTTAAACGCAATGGCGGCGCGTATACTCGCGAGCACTTCTTCGGCAAATATCCCGAGTTGAAGGATATGGTCGCCGACATGAGCGACTACGATATCTGGCGGCTCCATCGCGGCGGCCATGACGCCCAGAAGGTCTACGCGGCCTATGCGGCGGCGAACCAGCATAAGGGAGGACCGACCCTGATTCTCGCCAAGACGGTCAAGGGCTACGGCATGGGCGAGGCCGGCGAAGGCCAGAACATCACCCACCAGCAGAAGAAAATGGGCGAGGATGCGCTTCGGGCGTTTCGCGACCGGTTCAAGAATTCCCATTTCCGACGACAAGGTCGGCGAGGCGCCGTACTACCGGCCGGCCGACGACAGTCCCGAGATCAAGTACATCCGTGAACGTCGCGAGGCTCTGGGCGGCTACCTGCCGAGCCGCCGGCGAAACGCCGACCCGCTGGAGATCCCCGATATCAGTCTCTTCGATGGGCAGATGAAGAGCACCGGCGATCGTGAGATCTCGACGACGATGGCGTTCGTCCGCATGCTGACGGCGCTGATCGAGAGACAAGAAGGTGGGCAAGCACGTGGTTCCCATCGTCGCCGACGAGGCGCGCACCTTCGGGATGGAAGGCCTGTTCCGCCAGATCGGCATCTATTCGGTGGAGGGACAGCTGTACCGCCCGGAGGACGCCGATCAGCTGCTGTATTATCGAGAGGACATGAAGGGCCAGATCCTCCAGGAAGGGATCAGCGAAGCCGGCGCGTTCTCGTCGTGGATGGCCGCCGGCACGTCGTACAGCAATCACGGGATCAGCATGATCCCCTTCTACATCTATTATTCCATGTTCGGCTTCCAGCGAATTGGCGATCTGGCTTGGGCCGCGGGCGACATTCAGGCCCGGGGATTCATGATGGGTGGCACGGCGGGCCGCACGACGCTGGCCGGCGAGGGACTGCAGCACCAAGATGGCCACAGCCATCTGGTGGCCGCGACCATTCCAAACTGCGTCGCCTACGACCCGACCTTCAGTTACGAACTGGCGGTGATCCTCCATGACGGCCTCAAGCGCATGTATGCCGAGCAGGAGAATGTCTACTACTACATTACCGTCATGAACGAGAACTACTCCCACCCCGAAAAGCCGAAAGGCAGCGAGGAGGGTATCCTCAAGGGCATGTACCTGTTCCAGGAGGGCGGCGGCGGCAAAAAGAAAAAGGAGCGCGTTCAGTTGCTGGGCAGCGGCACCATTCTGCGCGAAGTCATCGCCGCCGCGGCGCTGCTGGAGGAAGACTTCGGAGTTTCCGCCGACGTGTGGAGCTGCCCCAGCTTCAACGAGTTGGCGCGCGACGGCATCGACGTGGACCGCTGGAACATGCTTCATCCAACCGATGACCAGCGGATGAGCTACGTAACCCGATGCCTCGCGGACCGAGCCGGTCCGGTGATCGCGGCGACCGATTACATGCGCGCACTTCCCGAACCAGATCCGGCCGTTCGTTCCCGCCCGCTATGTCACCCTCGGCACCGACGGATACGGGCGCAGCGACACCCGCGCCCAACTTCGCAAGTTCTTCGAGGTGAACCGCTATTACGTCGCCGTTGCCGCTCTGAAGGCGCTCGCCGACGAGGGGACGGTGCCGGCTTCCAAGGTCGCCGATGCCATCAAGAAATACGAGATCGATCCCGAGAAACCGAACCCGGTAACGGTCTGAACACGGCTGTCGACCGCCGTTCGCGAAATAATTGAGAGGGGCGAACACGATGGGAGCCGCTCAAGACGTTCTGGTACCCGATATCGGGGATTTCAAAGACGTCGAAATCATCGAGGTCAATGTTTCGGCCGGCGATGAGGTGCAGGAGAACGATCCGCTGATCACGCTGGAGAGCGACAAGGCCAGCATGGAAGTGCCATCGCCGCGCTCCGGAAAGGTGGCGGAAGTCAAAGTTTCCGTCGGCGACAAGGTTTCGGAAGGATCCCTGGTCTGCACGATGGAATCGGCGGGAGAGTCAGCCGGAGGACTCCGGCGGCGGCGGCGATGCCCCGGCGAAAGACGAGGCGCCCGCCGAGCAGCCGACGCCGACGCCGAGGACAAAGCGCCCGCCGAGGGCGAGGCTCCCGCCGACAAGGACGCCGGCGCCGAGAAAAAGCCGCCGGCCGCCGACAAGGCGTCCGAGCCGGTTTCCAGCACACCCGCGTCGCCGCCCGCCGACGCGCCAGGGGCGGGCGCGCCCATAGACGAAGCGGCATTCTCCAAGGCCCACGCCAGCCCGTCGGTCCGCAAGTTCGCGCGCGAGCTCGGCGCCGACCTCGGCCGGATCGAAGGAACCGGCTCCAAGGGGCGGATCCTCAAAGAGGACGTCCAGGCCTTCGTCAAGGGTGTCCTTGCAAGCCCGCCCCAGGCGGCGGCCGCGGCGAGCGCCCGCCGCCGGCGGGCTCGCGGTGGCGGATTGGCCCAAGCTCGACTTCTCCGCGTTCGGCGAGACCGAACTGAAGCCGCTCAGCAAGATCAAGAGGCTGTCCGGCGCCGGGCTCCATCGCAACTGGGTGGTCATTCCCCATGTCACCCATCACGAAGACGCGGACATCACCGAGCTCGAGGCCTTCCGCAAGGAGATGAACGAAGAGGCCAAGAAGCAGGGCTTCCGCCTGACCATGGTGGCGTTCCTGTTCAAGGCTTCGGTGGCGGCGCTGCGCCAATTCCCGGAATTCAATGCGTCTCTGGACGAGAACCGCGAAAACCTGATCCTCAAGAAATACTTCCATATCGGCGTGGCGGTGGACACGCCGGAGGGCCTGGTGGTGCCGGTCATTCGCGACGTCGACCGCAAGGGCATCTTCGATCTCGCCCGCGAAATGGGCGAGATCAGCGAGAAGGCGCGCGCCCGCAAGCTCGGCCCCAACGACATGGCCGGTGGATGCTTCACCATCTCCAGCCTCGGCGGCATCGGCGGCACCGGCTTCACGCCCATCGTCAACGCCCCGGAGGTGGCCATCCTCGGCGTCACCCGCTCGAAGATGCAGCCGGTCTACCAGGATGGCGAATTCGTGCCGCGGCTGATGCTGCCGTTGTCGCTGTCCTACGATCACCGGGTGATCGACGGCGCGCTCGCCGCCCGCTTCGCCGCCTATCTGGCGTTCATTCTCGGCGACGTTCGCCGGCTGGTCCTGTAATCCGGGGAGATCACCATGAGCACCGTTCAGGAGATCAAAGTCCCCGACATCGGCGACTTCAAGGGCGTGGAGATCATCGAGATCCTCGTTTCACCGGGTGATTCCGATCAGCCCTGAGGATCCGCTGATTTCGCTGGAAAGCGACAAGGCGACCATGGAGGTGCCGTCGCCGGCGGCCGGAACCGTGGCCGAAATCAAGGTCAAGGTCGGCGACAAGGTGTCCGAGGGTGACCTGATCCTGACCCTGGAAGCGGCCGCGGAAGAGGGCGCGGACGACAGCGCGCTCGGAACCGCCGAAAGAGCAAGAGGAAAAGACCCCGCCGCCACGCCGAAAAAACCGGAGCAAAGGCGAGACTCGAAGCCCGCCTCCAAGCCGTCGCCGCAACCCGCGGCCGAAGGCGACATTCACGCCGAGGTGGTGGTGCTGGGCTCCGGCCCCGGTGGATACTGCGCGGCTTTCAGGGCCGCCGATCTCGGCAAGAAGACGGTGCTGGTGGAACGCTATGAAACGCTGGGCGGCGTCTGCCTCAACGTCGGCTGCATTCCCGTCGAAGGCGTTGCTGCACGCCGCCAAGGTGATCGCCGAGACCAAGGAGATGGCGGAGCACGGCATCGTCTTTGGCGATCCCTCCATCGACCTCGCCAAACTGGCCGAGCTGGAAGAACTCGGTTGTGGGCAAGCTCACCAAGGGCCTATCCGGCCTCGCCAAGCAGCGCAAGGTCGAGGTGCTCACCGGCGTCGGCTCGTTCATTTCACCGAACCAGCTCGCGGTGGAGACGGCTTCGGGGCGAAAGGTGGTATCGTTCGATCACGCCATCATCGCCGCCGGCTCGCAGGCGGCGAAAATTCCCGGCTTCCCCTATGATGATCCGCGGGTCATCGATTCCACCGGCGCCCTGGAACTCGACGGAATTCCCGAAGCGGCTTCTGGTGGTGGGCGGCGGTATCATCGGCCTCGAGATGGCCGATGTCTATGCCGCGCTGGGCGCCAAGATCACCGTGGTCGAGCTGCTCGACGGGCTGATGCCCGGCACCGACCGGGACCTGGTCCGGCCCTATCAGAAGTTCGTGGAAAAGGCGTTCGAGAACATCTACCTGAGCACCAAGGTTACCAAGATGACCGCCGAGAAGGACGGGCATCCGCGTCACCTTCGAGGGCAAGAACGCGCCGGCCGAGGACATGTTCGACAAGGTTCTGGTGGCGGTGGGTCGCAGTCCAAACGGCAACACCATCGGCGCCGAGAACGCCGGTATCGACGTCGACGAGCGCGGTTTCATCGCCGTCGACAAACAGCAGCGCACCAACGTGGAGCACATCTTCGCCATCGGCGATATCGTCGGTCAGCCGATGCTGGCCCACAAATCTGTGCACGAGGGCAAGGTGGCGGCGGAAGTGGCGGCCGGTCTCAAAAGCAGTTTCGACGCCAAGGTGATCCCGTCGGTGGCCTACACCGATCCCGAGGTGGCGTGGGTCGGGTTGACCGAGATCGAGGCCAAACAGAAGAAGATCAAGTACGGCAAGGGCGTGTTTCCATGGGCGGCGAGCGGCCGCAGCCTGGCGCTCAGCCGCGACGAGGGCATGACCAAGCTGCTGTTCGACGAGGAGACGGACATGCTGCTCGGCGCCGGCATCGTCGGGCCCAACGCCGGTGACCTGATCGCCGAAGCGGCGCTGGCCATCGAGATGGGCTGTGACGCCACCGACATCGGCCTGACCATCCACCCGCATCCGACCCTGTCGGAGACCATCGGATTCTCGGCCGAGGCCTTCGAGGGCACCATCACCGATCTCTACATGCCGAAGAAGAAAAAGTAGCGATCGAAATGGCGGGGCATCGATGAGCGTTCGCCTGGCGTTCAGCGAACACGGCGAGGGGCCGCCGCTGGTCATCATGCACGGCCTGTTCGGATCGGCCCGCAACTGGCGGACCATCGCCGAGCATCTGGCGGACAGCCATCACGTCTACGCCGTCGATCTCCGCAACCATGGCGAATCCGGCCATGCCGACAGCATGTCTTTCTCGGAGATGATCGACGACCTGCGGGAGTTTCTCGATGCCGAGGGGCTGGAGCGGCCGGCGATGATCGGTCACAGCGTCGGCGGCAAGGTGGCGATGCTGTTCGCCCTGCTCTACGGCCAGCATCTGGATCGTTTGGTGGTTGTCGATATCGCGCCCTTCGCCTACGCCCACACCTACCTGCCCCAGGTCGAAGCCATGCGGGGATTGGACACGGCCTCGGTGAGCAGCCGCGCCGACGCGGACGAACGCCTCGCCCGATCCATTCTGGATGCGCCGCTGAGAACGTTTCTGCTGCAGAATTTGGTGAGCCGCGACGGCGGCTATGCCTGGCGGATCAATCTCAGGGCCATCGCCGACGATATGGAAAAACTGACCGGCTTTCCCGACGCCACCGGTCTGGAATACGGGGGCCCGTCGCTGTTCGTCAGCGGCGCCGAGTCGGATTATGTGCGGCCCGGCTACCATGACAAGATCCGCGCCCTCTTTCCGAACGCCGAATTCGTCGCCATCGCCGATGCCGGCCACCGCGTCCACGCCGAGCAACCCGAGACGTTCCTCGACAGCGTGCGGCGGTTCTTAGCCGCGCCCTGACGGAACTGTCGCCGCTGCCGGTTTATGCCGCCGCGGGGCCGTGTGGCCTTGGGTGATGCGGGTGGAAGACGGCGTCGACGGCGCCGCGGATCTTGGCGCGGAGCCAGTGCCCGGTGTCGACGAACGCTTGACTGCGGGCATGACGCGCGCGGCGCAGATGCAGGTCCATCTCCTCAGGTGTTGGATATTCGAATGTGCGGGTCATGGCTCTGATCCTTTGCATGCTCTGCTGCGTTCCTGTGCGAATGTAAGCACATTCTAATTGATTAAACCTAAATCCGGCAGTTGTGACTGGTGAGGATCGATGAGAATGGTTGTAGGCTGCGGAGATGTCGGAAGTAGCGCAGCCTCAGAAGGGGCACCCTGCGGGTGATCGACCTGGCGTTGAGCGGGCGGTCTCCGGCGCACGCGTGACGGTGGACACCTATGCCGGTCCGGTGCATGTGGAATGGGACCCGGACGCGGCGGTGACGCCGCTTGGTCACTTGGCGTTCTTTGCCGAGTACTTGAAGGTGAGCGGCCGGTACGATGCTGTTGTTGCGGATTGCCCGCTTTTTTACACCAGCCCCAACGCGCCGTCGAAGCGCGACGTGCTCGGCACGGCGGTGCTGGCGATCCTGGCGGGTCAGTGGCGCTATGCCCACATCACGGCGTTGCGCGGCGACACGGTGAATCCGGCGTTGCTGGGGATGAGCAAGGTTATGAGCGAGGACGCGGTGCGCCGCGGCCTGGACAAGATCGAGGAGACGGCCGGAACGACGTGGTTGCAGGGTCATCTCGACGACACGGTGCGCCCGTTGCTGTCGGAGCCCTGGATTCTGGATTGCGACACCACGATCAAGCCGCTGTACGGCCACCAGGAAGGCGCCGTGGTCGGCTACAATCCGCACAAGCCGGGGCGCCCGTCGCATGCCTACCACAGCTTCCTGATGGCCGGCGTGCGCCTGGTGCTGGAGGTGGCGGTGGCGCCGGGCAACCGGCACACCTCGAAGACCTCGGAACCGCACTTGTGGGATTTCCTGCGGCGGATCGGGCGGGAGCACTGGCCCCGCCTGGTGCGCGGCGACAAGGATTGGGGCAACGAGCGCAACATGGCGTCGTGCGAACGCGAGGGCGTGGATTATCTGTTCAAGCTGCGCCTGACCAAGGGGGTGCGCCGGGCGGCCGAGAGGGCGATGGGGCAGAGCGGTTGGGAAGACGCCGGCCAGGGCTGGTGGGGGCGCACGGCGGACTTGCGTCTCAGCGGCTGGAGCCGCTCGCGCCGGGTGGTGGTGCTGCGTCGGCGTCTGCCCGAGACCGTCGCCCTGACCCGGACCGACGACGGCCAGGGCGAGCTGTTCTGGGCCGATGCCAAATCCGGCAACACCGCCTGGGAGTTCGCGGTGCTGGTGACGTCGCTCGACCTCGAAGTCCTGTCCCTGGCCCAGCTGTATCGCGACCGCGCCGACAGCGAGAATGCCTTCGACGAACTGAAGAACCAGTGGGGCTGGGCCGGCTTCACCACCCGCGATCTGAAGCGCTGCCAGATCATGGCCCGTCTCATCGCCCTGGTCTACGATTGGTGGAGCCTGTTTGCCCGCCTGGCCGACCCCGACCATCACCGCGAGGCCATCACCAGCCGGCCCTTGCTGTTGCACGGGGTGGCCCGGCAGACCCGCCATGCCGGCCAGACCCGGCTGACGGTGACCTCCGGCCACGGGCGCCGCCAGCATGTCGTGCGCGCCCTCACGCGGATCTCCAAGTTCTTCCAAAGTCTGCGCCAAACTGCGGAGCAGTTGACGTTGTTCGCTGATAATCCGCGAACGTGTCATAATATCTATGAAATTTTTTCACAGGTGATCGGATGATTTGATGGATGCTTCCGGTGAAATGGCCGTATTCGTGCGTGTCGTGGACGAGGGCGGGTTCTCGGCCGCCGCCCGCGCGCTCGGCCTGACGCCGTCGGCGGTCAGCAAGCTGGTGTCGCGGCTGGAGGACCGGCTGGGGGCGCGGCTTTTGAACCGCACCACCCGGCGGCTCAGCCTCACCGACGAGGGCGAGGCCTATTACCAGCGGAGCGCGCATATCCTCGAGGAAATAGACGAGGCGGAACAGGCGGTGACCCGGTTGCACGCGGCGCCGCGCGGACGGCTGCGGGTCACCGCCGCGGCGGCCTTCGCCACCAACCAGATCGCGCCGCTGTTGCCGGAATTTCTCGATCGGAATCCGGAAGTCCATCTCGAGCTCAGCGTCAGCGACCGCATCGTCGACCTCGTGGAAGAAGGGGTCGATGTGGGCGTGCGGACCGGCGCATTAGGCGATTTATCGCTGATCTCGCGGCTGCTGGCCGAGGATCACCGCACCATTTGCGCGACGCCGGCGTACCTGGAGCGTCATGGCGCGCCCCGCAATCCCGCTGATCTCGAACATCACAATTGCATCACCTGGACCGGCAACCCCGGCGGACTGAACGACTGGCCGTTCGAGGGGGCGGACGGGCCCTATTCCGTTCGCGTTAACGGCAATGCCGAAGTCAATAACGGCGAAGCCCTGCACGAGATCGTGCTGGCTGGGCTGGGGATCGCCCACATGGCGGAATACCGCGTCGCCCCGGATATTCGCATGGGCCGGCTGGTGCCGGTGCTCGCCCATTGCCACCGGTTCGTCCGCCTGCCGATCCACGTGATGTACCCGCACCGCCGGCATCTCTCGCCCAAGGTCCGGGCGTTCGTGGACTTTCTTTCCGAAAAGTTCACCCCGGTGCCGCCGTGGCGGTTGACTTAAGCGAGGGTAAATTCGATGCGGTCCTTGCCTTTTCCGGGATTTCGCCGTCTGAGCCGGATGGCGCCGATCTCACCGGTGAATTTCAGGTGCGTTCCGCCGCACGGCACCCGGGCGAACCCGGCGATCTCCCAGTAGCGGCGCTCCGCCACCGCGTCGCTGAAGCCGGTGATGAAGGGATGGTCGGCCTTGATGAGCGCGGCGGCTTTCCGATGAAGCTCCGGGAGCGCGGCGGCGAGCGTTTCGTCCCAAGCGAAATCGATGCGGGCCTTGTCCTCGGCGATATGGGCGCCGATCTTCTCGATCGGATCCATCTCCCGGTACACCAACTCCAGGATTATTTCGGCGGCGAGGTGAAGTCGCATCAACCGGTGGCGCCGTGGCCAATCGATGGCCATGGTGACCGGATCGCCGGGCCGGAGGCCGTGGCCGGGCTCCAGGGTGTAGTCGATCTGCCGGCCCACCTTGCGCGCCTGCGCCACACGGTGGCCGCCGATGGTGCCGGTATCGCTTTCCTGACCGCCGGAGAACGCGAAGAAGACGGTTCGTTGCACGGTGATGTCGTCGCCCACGACATCGGCCACGATGGTCTCCAACGTCGTCGCGTACGGATCCGACCAGAACGCCTTTTCAACCGCGTTGTTCATCGCGACACCCTCGACGGATTTTACTGGAAGCCGCCGCCGCCATCGTCGCCGTAAGGCTCCTGCCTGCAGATCTGCTGGGACTTCCATTGAACGCAGCGGCGAAAGCGCTTCAGGAAGTAAGGGTCGGAGGCATCCACCCCGAGAAGCCGCCATTCGCGTTGCGTCGGCGGGGCGTTCAAATCGGGCGGTGGCTCGCGGGTGCCGCAGGCCGTCAACAGTCCCGCCAGCATTACGGCAGCGATCGGCGACGCGCGCGATCGCCGATTGATCGCGACGGCTCATCGCGCCGTCGTCTGTCCCGCGGGCGCGACGACGGGATTCGGGTCCGCCGCTTCCGCCGGCTCCTCGCCGCCGTCGAGGGTCAGGATTAACAACATGACCACGCCCAGCACGAGCGCCACCGGGAAGAGGTCCCATTCTGCAAACTGGCGATCCAAGACGCGCTCCGTGGTGATGAAAGAGTTTCAGATACGATATTGGGAGAGCATAACCCATGTGCAACGTCGAGGGGAACGATGCGCTGACGGATCGTTTCGGCCCTCTTGTTTGGGTACACAGACTCCCCAGGCGACGCAATAGCGAATTCGGCGTCAATCCGGCGGCGGCCGGCAGGGTTGGCGCCTGGCATCATTGAACAGGAACACATTCCTTGACCGTTTGGGCATCGTGGCCTATCGTCGCCGCCGGTTTCCCCGACCACCGGGGCTTGGCGGGCCGCGGCTTTTCTGGCAGACAGAAGCACCGAGACGCAGACGCGGCTCTGCCTCCCGGTTGTTACCGTGGAGCCCACATTTCGGAGCTGGACAGAATGAGCGAAGCAGAACGCGCGACGGAGGACAACCGCCGGGATTTCATCCGCGACGTCGTCGGCGCGGACCTGAACGCCGGCCGTCATCGGAACGTGATCACCCGGTTCCCGCCCGAGCCGAACGGTTATCTCCATATCGGTCATGCCAAATCCATTTGTCTCAACTTCGGCATCGCTCGGGAATTCGCCGGGCGCTGTCACCTGCGCTTCGACGATACCAACCCGGTCAAGGAAGAGACTGGAATTCATCGAATCCATCAAGCGCGACGTCCTGTGGCTGGGGTTCGACTGGGGCGAGGACCTGTACTTTGCCTCCGATTACTTCGAGCAGCTTTACGACTGGGCCGAGGATCTGATCCGCGCCGGCAAGGCCTATGTGGACGATCTTTCGGCGGAAGAGATGCGCGCCTATCGCGGCACCCTGACCGAACCCGGCAAGAACAGTCCCTATCGCGACCGATCGGTGGAAGAGAACCTGGATCTGTTCCGCCGGATGCGGGCCGGCGAATTCGCCGACGGTGCCCGGGTGCTGCGCGCCAAGGTGGACATGGCGTCCGGCAACATGAACATGCGCGACCCGGCGATGTACCGCATCCTGCATGCCACCCATCCGCGCACCGGCGACGCCTGGTGCATCTATCCCACCTATGACTTCACCCATGGCCAGTCCGACGCCATCGAGCACATCACCCATTCCATCTGCACCCTGGAATTCGAGGATCACCGGCCGCTCTACGACTGGTTCATCGAGAACCTGCCGGTGCCGTCGCGGCCCCGGCAGTACGAATTCGCGCGCCTGGAGCTGACCTATACGGTACTGTCCAAGCGCCGGCTGACCCAGTTGGTCCGCGACGGGCATGTCGGCGGCTGGGACGATCCGCGGATGCCGACGCTGGCGGGATTGCGCCGCCGCGGCATCCCCGCCGCCGCGCTCCGCGACTTCGCCCAGCGCATCGGCGTCGCCAAGAGCTACAGCGTACATGAGGTGGCGCTGCTCGATCACTGCGTGCGCGAGGTGCTGAACCGGACCGCCCCGCGGCGAATGGCGGTGTTGCGGCCGGTGAAGGTGGTGATCGACAATTATCCCGAAGGCGAGAGCGAGGAACTTGCGGGCGATCAACAACCCCGAGGATCCCGATGCCGGAACCCGCGCGGTGCCGTTTTCGCGCGAGCTCTATATCGAGCGCGAGGACTTCATGGAGGATCCGCCGAAAAAGTTTTTCCGCCTGGCTCCCGGCCGGGAAGTGCGGCTGCGCTATGCCTATTTCGTCACCTGCACCGACGCGATCAAGGACGCAGGCCGGCGAGGTCGTGGAACTGCGCTGCACTTACGATCCGGCCAGCCGCGGCGGCGATTCTCCCGACGGCCGCAAGGTCAAGGCGACCCTGCACTGGGTGTCGGCGGCGCACGCCGTTCCGGCGGAGGTGCGCATCTACGATCATCTGTTCTCGCGGCCCGATCCGGGCGCCGAGGGCGATGTTCTCGACGACATCAATCCGCGGTCCCTGGAGGTTCTGAGCGGCTGCCGGCTGGAGCCGGCGCTGGCGGAAACCGCGACCGGCGAAACCGTGCAGTTCGAGCGCCAGGGTTACTTCTGCCCCGATACCGACTCGAAAGCCGGACCGACTGGTCTTCAACCGCACCATCGGTCTGCGCGACACCTGGGCGAAGGTCCAGGCCAAGGGCCAGCCAAAGCCACAGCCTTAAACCGCGCGCGTTCATGCCTTCGGAACTCCGCCATGAAAATCGTCTGTGCGCCCAACGCCTTCAAGGGATGTCTCGCCGCCAGCGAGGCGGCCGACGCCATGGCCGCCGGAGCGCGGCGCGCCGTCACCGACGCCGACGTCGTTGCGTTCCGGTGGCGGATGGCGGCGACGGACTGGTGGATGTCGCTATCGAGAGCCTCGGCGGCGAGCCCCGCTCCGTCCGCGTTCGCCGGTCCCCGGAACGAGCCCCTGGAGGCCACCTTCTGTTATGCTCCGGCCCTGGATTTCGCGGCCGTGGAGATGGCGCTCGCGAGCGGCCTCGCGCTGCTGGCCGAGAACCGCCGCGATCCCATCCTCACCACCACCCGGGGAACCGGCGAGTTGATCCGCGCCGCTCTCGATCTCGGTGTGTCGCGGATCGGTGTCGGTATCGGCGGCAGCGCCACCAACGACGGCGGCATCGGCATGGCGGCCGCCCTCGGCGTACGCTTTCTCGACGACCGGCAAAGGCCAGTGGAACCGGTAGGAGGCGAACTGGGCCGGATCCGTGGCATCGACATGACGGGGCTCGATCGGCGCGTGGCGGCGGTTCGCATCGAGGCCGTCTGCGATGTGGACAATCCGTTGTGCGGCTCCTCGGGCGCCGCCCATGTCTATGGTCCGCAGAAGGGCGCGTCGCCGGAACAGGTCGAGGCTCTCGACGCGGGGCTCGCCAATCTGGCGGATGTGATCGAGAAAGAACTCGGCATCGACGTCCGCGATCTCCCCGGTTCCGGCGCGGCCGGCGGGCTTGGCGCCGGGCTGCGGGCGTTCCTGGACGCCGAATTGCGCCGCGGGGTCGATCTGGTCCTGGAACTGGTGGATCTGGACGGCAAGCTGGACGGAGCGGATCTGGTTCTGACCGGCGAGGGCCAGATCGATTGCCAGACCGCGCGCGGCAAGGCGCCGGCCGGCGTCGGCGCCGCCGCCCGGGCTCGCGGCGTGCCCTGCATCGCCATCGCCGGCAGCATCGGCGAGGGGCTCGGCGAACTCCATGACGTCGGCATCGACGCGGTATTCAGCCTTTGCCCCGGTCCGGTCACCCTGGAGGACGCCATGACCCGGGCGGCCGAGTATCTCGCCCGCGCCACCGAACAGGCGGTCCGCGTTTTCCTCGCGCGACCAAGGCCGGTGGACTAATTGGTGGTCTCCTCCTATGTGAAGGTCGCGGGTGCTCGCCTGATCGTGCGTGCATGGCGCGCGCTCACGGTGGGACCGTCGGCCAGCGATAGATGCGTTTCGACAGGTAATGACCAGACAACGACAACCGGAAATCCTGCGTCCAGGGGAGACGTGCTGGCGCTTGGAGACGGCGCCCCGGGCGGCCGTCCTCGTTGATGGCGCCACCTATTTCGCGGCCCTGCGGTCGTCGCTTCTAAAAGCCACGCGCTCGGTCTTCATTGTCGGGTGGGACATCGACACCCGGGTCCGCGTCGTTGGGGAAAAGGGCGCCAGCGACGATGGCGCGCCGGAACAATTGAAGGCGCTGTTGACGCACATGGTGGAACGCCGTCCCGAACTCGCGGTGAATGTTCTCCTGTGGGATTTCTCGGTGCTTTATGCGCTGGATCGCGAGTCGATGCCCAACCTGAAGCTCGGCTGGATGACGCCGCGACAGATCGACGTTTGCCTCGATGACGTCCTGCCTATAGGTTCGTGCCACCATCAGAAGATCGTTGTCGTCGATGACGCGATCGCGTTCTGCGGCGGCGTGGACCTCGCCATCGGCCGCTGGGATACGCGGGAGCACCGTGCTCGCGATCCGAACCGGACTGATCCGAGCGGCGAAGCTTGCCCACCGTTCCACGACATGCAGATGGTGGTTGACGGCGCGGCGGCGGGCGCGCTGGCGGAACTGGTCCGGGACCGCTGGCTGGAGGCGTCGTGCCGGGCGATCGGGCCGCTGAAACCAACCGGAGATCCATGGCCGGACGGCGTCGCCGCTGATTTCACCGATGTGCCGATCGGCGTTGCCCGGACAATGCCGGAGATGTCGCACCGCTCGGAAGTACACGAAGTCAAGGACCTCTACCGCGCCGCCGTCGCCGCGGCGGAGCGCTTCATCTACATCGAAAATCAGTATCTGACCTCGGAGGCGTTTGCCGACGCGCTGGTTCGCAGGATGAAGGAGAACCCAAGGCTTGAAGTGGTGGTCGTCGGCCCCAAGGAGCCGGCAAGTTGGTTGGAGGCCCGTGCCATGGGCGCCGGCCGGGCCCTGTTCGTCCGCCGCCTCGAACGCGAGGGCGTGGCCGATCGTTTTCGCCTGCTCTATCCGGTAGTGATCGGATGGCGACGACGAGATGCCGGTGATGGTTCACGCCAAACTGATCATCGTCGATGATCAATTCCTGATGATCGGCTCCGCCAACCTCAACAACCGGTCCATGGGCATGGACACCGAGTGCAATCTCGCCATCGAAGCGTCCAGCCCGGCGGAGGCGGAGGCGATCGCGGCGGTGCGCGACCGGTTACTGGGCGAACACCTGGGCCTGTCGCCGGAGGCGGTAAAGTGCGGCTTCGCCGACAATGCGTCGCCCCTCCGCGCGCTCGATCAACTGGTCAGGGAAGGCCGCCGACTGGCGACGATCGACGATCACGCCCAGTGGGACGACGATCTGGCGCACACCCTGAGAGAGGTGGCGGACTCCGAGCGGCCCATCGACCACGAAGATCTCGTCGGCGGCATGTTCGAGCCCGAAGCCGGACCCGTCAGGCGGCCGCCGGCAATCCGATGGTCAAATTCGGACTGGCGGCCGCGGTCCTGGTGGGCTTGGCCCTGCTTTGGCGGTATTCGCCGCTGGCTGAATGGGTCGACCCGGCGCGGCTGGAGGCCTTGGTCACGGATTTCGCCCAGCATTCATGGGCGCCGCTTGTCGCCCTCGGCGGCCTTCGTGGCGGGCGGTATCGTGATGTTTCCGGTGACGGTGCTGATCGCGGCGACCGCCATGACCTTCGGTCCGTTCGACGGGGTTCCTCTATGCCGCCGCCGGTTCGATCCTCAGCGCCGCGCTGACCTATCAGATCGGCGCCGTCGCGGGACGAAGCGGTCTGCGCCAATTGATCGGCCAGCGGCTCAACAAGGTCAGCCGGGCCCTGGGAAAACGGGGGATCGTGTCGGTGGCCGTGCTGCGCCTGGTTCCGGTGGCGCCGTTCACCATCGTCAATCTCATCTCCGGAGCATCGCACATCCGGTTCCGCGACTACATTGTCGGCACGCTGTTCGGCATGGCGCCGGGTATCGCCGTGATGACGGCTCTGGGCGACCGGCTCCGGCATATCCTGCAGAACCCGAGCGCCGCCAACATCGCGCTGCTGGTTCTGGTCGTCGCCGTCTGGATCGCGCTGACCGTGGTCCTGCAGGCTGACGCTGTCGCGCCGCCGAAAATGACATGACGGGCGATGCGAGGCGAAAATCGCGTGCGCGTGGTGACCTGGAACGTTCATGCCTGTGTCGGCGGCGACGGCCGGTTCGATCCGGACCGTGTCGTCGTCCATCGTGCGCGCGCCTGTCGCCGGATATCGTCGCGTTGCAGGAAGTGGATTCCCGCCGGCGGCGGAGCAATGGTCTCGACGTGTTCGTGTTTCTGCGCGATCGGATCGGCGGCCACGCGGCCGAAGCGCGAACGATCGAGACCGACGACGGTGACTACGGACATGTGGTGCTCAGCCGCTGGCCACTGCGGCGCTCTGGCGTGCACGACATCTCCGCCGCCGGTCGGGAGCGTCGCGCCATCATCGACCTCGAGGCGCAAACGCCGTTACGGACCGGTGCGGGTGATCGGCGCCCATTTCGGGCTCAGGCGCGGCGAGAGGAGGGGGCAGACGGAGGCGCTCCGCGCCCTCATGCAGGGACAACCCGATGGGGCGACCATCGTCGCCGGCGATTTCAACGAATTGAGGCGACGAAGCGCGACCCACCTGGGCCTGGCTCCGGCGTTTCAATCCGCGCGCGGTCGCCGCCACTTATCCCTCCTGGCATCCGGTTTTCGCGCTGGACCGTATCTGGTGCAGATCGCCGCTTCATGTCCGCGAAAGCCGGGTTTTGCGGAACGCGGCGCCGCTTCGGATCATCTTCCGCTGATCGCGGATTTGGACTGGATTGGCGGGTGAAAGTGTGATCTTTACGAACGTGCGTGATGCCTCGCAGAGTGCCGCACCCGAAGTCCGCGCCCGCACCGCGGAGGCCGATTGCGGCGACAGCTCCGCAAGAGGACATTACGCAGATGGACGTCATGAACACGATGACCTGAATGCGACGACATGAATACGGAGAGCTTGCCCGATTGGATGGAGTTCTGCCAGGGACTCGATTTCGGAGCCCTGGTTCCGGCTGAATACGAGCGCTTCCGGCCGGCCGTGGTCGACGGCCTGATCCATTTCCTGCAAAGCCTGCCGGCGGAGCGCGCGGCGGATATCCTGTTGGAGCAGGCGGGCCATGTCCGACGACGCCGGCGTCGGCGAACGCCTGGTGGCCATGGCCCATCGCTGTCCGGCGCTTCACAAGCTGGGCCAGGTGATGGCGCGGGACCGCCGCTTGCCGCGCCGGTTCCGCCGGCTGCTTCAGCAATTGGAGACGATGAAGCCGGCCGATGACCTGGCGTGGATCCCCGGCGAACTGGAGCGCGAACTGGGGCCGTTGTCCCGCCTCGACGTGAGCATCGACGAGGAGCCGTTGGCCGAGGCCAGCGTTGCCGTGGTGGTGCCCTTCGTCTGGCGGCGCGACGCCGAGGGCGAGGCCCGGCGCGGCGTCTTCAAGCTGTTGAAGCCCGGGATCGAGCAGCGGCTCCACGAGGAACTGGAGGTGCTGCGCGACATCGGCGCGCTGCTCGACGAGCGCTGCCGGCACTATCGCCATTCCCGAAATCGATTACGAGAGCACCTTCGCCCAGGTCCGCGACCTGCTGTATTTCGAGGTCCATCTCGACAAGGAACAGGACCATCTGCGCATGGCCCGCGTCGCCTACGCCGAGGTTCCTTCGGTCGTCGTGCCGGAGGTCTTTCCGTTCTGCACGCCGCGCGTGACCGCCATGGAGCGGATCGACGGCCGCAAGGTCACGGATGTGGAGACGCTTGGCGACGCGAGGACCGGCGGCGGCTGGCCGACCTGATTACCGGTGCGCTGATCGCCCGTCCCATCTGGTCGCGGGGACCGCAAACCCTGTTCCATGCCGACCCTCACGCCGGAAACCTGATGGTCACGGACGATCTGCGGCTGGCCATTCTCGACTGGAGCCTGGTGGGTCATTTGAGCAAACCGGATCAGGTCCGGCTGTCGCAGATCCTCGATCGGCGCGGCGACGCTGGACGCCGGGCGCGATCGCGGCAGGCGATCACGGGGCTCGCCGAAGGCGGTATCGACGGCGATGCCCTTCGCCGCGTCGTCGAGGAAAAACTGGCGCTCATTCGTCAAGGCGCGCTGCCCGGCGTCGGCTGGCTGATGGATCTCATGGACGACGCCCTGATCGAGGCGCGGGGACGGTTCGGCTCCTCCCTGGTGATCTTCCGCAAGGTGCTGCAGACGTTGAAAGGCGTGGTTGCCGACGTCTCGGAGGAAAGCCGCGCGGACGTGGTGCTGGCGTCCTCGCTGGTGTCGCTGCTGAGCGTCGGAAATGCCGAGCCGCATGATCGCGCCGCCGCTGTCGCGGGCATTCACCTCGCATCTGTCGAACGCCGATCTGACGCACCTGTTGCTGTCGTCGCCGCTGATCGCGTCGCGATACTGGCTTGCGTTTGCGGCTATCTTCATAGGTCCGGGCACTCGATTGGATGAACCCCGCACAAACGCTCGAGACGGATCCTCCCGCTACGGAACGGCGGACGGCCAGTCGGGATCGGGTTCGGACGGCGACGGGGTGAGGCCGGCGGCTTGGACGCCGACGATGGCGCAGTATTCGTCCTTGTCCGACGCATCGCCGCTGACCCCGACCGCGCCGATGATCTCGCCGCGCGCCGTCCAGGATCAAGACGCCGCCCGGAACGGGAATGAACCGGCCGCCGGTGGCCGTTGCCGCCGTGCTCTGAAAGGCTTCGCGGCCCTTGAGGCGATCGCGCAGCGTGCGGCTCGACATGCCCATGCCGAGCGCCGCGCAGGCCTTGCCGGTGGCGATGTCGATGCGGTGAATGCCGGCTCCGTCCTCGCGCTTGAGGGCGATCAGGTGTCCGCCGGCATCGAATACGCACACCGTGAGAGGGAACATTCCGGCCTCCCGTCCCGCCACCAGCGCCGCGTCGACAATGAGCGACGCCGAGGCCAGCGACAGCGTTCGTTTTCAGTTTCATGATTCCGTCGTCGGACATCCCGATCCTCTCCTGTATTGGGTTTGTGTTTTTCGTATCCACGCCGAGGGGCCCATTCAACCACAGCACGCCGCGCGTTGCCCATCGATTTATGCCGGCTCCCTATCCAGCGCGGTTTGTATACGAGCGCACGACCCATTTCTCCAGTTCGATCAGGATCAGCACCCAGACGGTCACGCCGAGGATCCGGCCCCAGGCGTCGAGCCCGATGGCCCGCGTCGCGAACAGGTGCTGGAGCGGCGGCGCATAGGTGAACAGGAGCTGAAAGACGATCACCGCGACCACCGAAATCAAGAATGGCGCGGCTGCCGAACAGACCCTCGCGATTGAGCACCGGCGCCAGCAGGTGGCGGGAACTGAACAGGTAGAACACCTCAAACATGCACGAGCGTGTTGACGGCGACGGTCCGGGCCAGCGCCTCGTCGGCGCCGTGAGCGCGTTCCCAGAGAAACAGCCCGAAAGTTCCGGCCACCAGGATCGCCGAGACGAACGCGATCCGCCAGACCATATAGCCGGTCAGCAACGGCTCGTCCGCCGGCCGTGGCGGGCGTTTCATCATGTCCCTTTCCGTAGGCTCGAACGCCAGCGCCAGCGCCAGGGTCACGGCCGTGATCATGTTGACCCAGAGGATCTGGACGGCGGTAATGGGCAACGCGGTTCCCATCAGGATGGCGATGATCAGCGTGAACGCCTCGCCGCCGTTGGTGGGCAGGATGAAGGTGATGGACTTCTTGAGGTTCTCGTAGACGGTACGGCCTTCCTCGACGGCATGGGCGATGGAGGCGAAATTGTCGTCGAACAGCACCATTTCGGCCGCCTCCTTGGCCGCTTCGGTCCCCTTGACGCCCATGGCGACGCCGACGTTGGCGCGCTTCAGGGCCGGCGCGTCGTTGACCCCGTCGCCGGTCATCGCGACCACCTGTCCGCCCGCTTGCAGCGCCTCCACCAGCCGAAGCTTGTGTTCCGGGCTGGCGCGGGCGAATACGTCGGTCTCGGCGGCGGTGCCTCTCAAACGATCCGCGTCGATGTCGTCGAGCTGTTGTCCCGTCACCACGGCGTCCGGGTTGGCGAGCCCGATCTGGCGGGCGATGGCTTGCGCGGTGATCGCGTGATCACCGGTGATCATCTTGACGCGGATGCCGGCGGCCTGGCAGCGCGCGATGGCGTCGATGGCCGCCCGCCGCGGCGGATCGATCAGTCCCACCAGTCCGAGCAGCGTGAGATTTCCCTCGACGTCGGCATAAGTGAGATCGCGGTGCTCCGTGTCGGCGCTCCGCCAGGCGATGGCGAGCACCCGTTGGCCGCGCGCAGCGATGTCCTCGGCGGTCGCCTGCCAGTGTTCGGGATCGAGCGCCTCGTCGCCGTCGTGCAGCCGCTGGGTAGCGCACATCTCGAGCACCCGCTCCGGCGCGCCCTTGACATACACGAAGCCGTGACCCTGGTGACCCTGGTGACCGTGATGCAAGGTCGCCATAAACCGGTGCTCGGATTCGAACGGGATAATGTCCGTTCGCGGCGACGACTTGCGCTCGAAATCGAGATCGAGCCCGGCCTTGGCGGCCAAGGTGAGCAAGGCCCCTTCCGTGGGGTCGCCCTCCATGATCCAGCCGTCGTCGGTCTTGCGCAGCTCCGCCTCGTTGCACAGCAGCGCGGCCCGGGTGATCTCCGAGAGCACCGGATGGTCATCGGGATGGATTTCCGCTCCGTCGCGGACGAAAATGCCCGAGGGCTCGTAACCCACGCCGGTGACATCGAACATGTGGCGCGCCGTCGCCACGCTTTGCACGGTCATCTCGTTGCGCGTCAGCGTGCCGGTCTTGTCCGAACAAATGACGGTCACCGAGCCAAGCGTCTCCACCGCCGGCAGCCGCCGGATGATGGCGTTGCGCCGGGCCATGCGCTGGACGCCGATGGCAAGCGCGATGGTCATGATCGCCGGCAGGCCCTCGGGGATGGCGGCGACGGCGAGGCCGACGGCGGCCAGAAACATCTCGGTAGCGGAATAGTGGCGCACGACGACGCCGAAAATCATGGTCAGCCCGGCGATCACGAGGATCGCCAGGGTCAGCCAGCGGGCGAACCGGGCGAGCTGGAGAAGAAGCGGGGTGGTCAGCGTTTGCACTTCCGCGAGCATGGCGCCGATGCGGCCGATCTCGGTGCGGTCGCCGGTCTCGACGACCACGCCCGTCCCCTGGCCATAGGACACCAGGGTCCCCGAATAAGCCATGCATTGCCGGTCGGCGATGGTCGTCGTTTCGTCCACGTGCGCGGAGGATTTTTCCACCGGCACAGACTCGCCGGTCAGGGCGGCTTCCTGTATCTGCAGCCTCTTCACGTGGACCAGGCGAAGATCCGCGGGAACCTTGTCGCCGGATTGCAGGTGGACGATGTCTCCGGGAACGAGCTTTTCCGCCGGTAAGACGCCGCGACGCCCGTCGCGCAGCACCGTGGCCTGCAGCGAGAGCATATCGCGGATGGCGGCCAACGCCTTTTCCGCCTTGCCCTCCTGGATGAACCCGATGATAGCGTTGATGAAAACCACGCCAAGGATGACGCCGGTGTCGATCCAGTGCTGAAGCAAGGCGGTGGTGACGGCGGCGGCCAGCAGGACGTAGATCAGCACATTGTGGAATTGCAGGAGAAACCTTTCGGCCGGTCCTCGCCGTTTCGGCGGTTTGAGGAGGTTCGGCCCGAAACGGGTCAGCCGATCCTCGGCTTCGGTGGCGGTCAATCCCTCGAGCCGGCCCGAAATTCGCTGGAACACGTCATCTAGATGCAGCGCGTGCCATGCCGGCGTGGCTTTCTCGGGGGCCTGATGGGTCATCGTCACCTCTCCTTCATTGCACGGTCGAATATCCACTTATTTCTTGGCAGTATCAACCGTGCGGGAGGCGTCTGGCCGCGACGCCGTAATTTTTGACAGTGCGTGTCGGATACCGCTTGACTTCGCGGTCGGCGGCGGATCATTCTGCTTTCGTTCCGAGGGGCGCCCCGCGAGGGGGCTGAGAGTCCATCGGCGCCGGCTGGCGCACCATGGTGACCCTTTGAACCTGATCCGGGTTATACCGGCGAAGGGAGAGGAACTTCAATCCTTGGTCGCGTCGCCGCAACCTCCCTCTTCCCGCCCGAACGATCACACCATCTCTGGAGAAGGGAGGTCCGTCATGGACGGTTCGACACATCGATCGGTCATCAATGTCACCACGGGTCCATTGCCGGCCTCGGAGAAGATTTATGTGAAGGGTGCCGAGGGGCGCGTCCGGGTGCCATTTCGCGAAATCGCCCTGCACGAAACCGCCAACGAGCCGCCGGTGCGGGTCTACGACACTTCCGGTCCCTACACCGATCCGGCGGTGAACATCGACATCGATCGCGGTCTCGAACGCCCGCGGACGCCCTGGATCGAGGCGCGCGGCGACGTGGAGACCTATGACGGGCGCTCGGTGACGCCGGCCGACAACGGCTTCGCCGACGGCGATCGCCTGGTTGCGGAATTTCCGTCGAAACACCGGCCGCTGCGGGCCAAGGACGGCAAGGCGGTGACCCAGTTGGCCTATGCGCGGGCCGGGATCATCACGCCGGAAATGGAATACATCGCCATCCGCGAGAACCTGGGGCGCGCCAAGCTGCGCGACGCGGGCGCGATGGAGCCGGTGGCCTCGGAATGCGATATTCCCGGCCGAAATCCCCAGCGAGATCACGCCCGAATTCGTCCGCGACGAAGTGGCCCGCGGCCGCGCCATCATTCCCGCCAACATCAATCATCCCGAAGCCGAACCGATGATCATCGGCCGCAACTTCCTGGTGAAGATCAACGCCAACATCGGCAATTCGGCGGTCACCTCGTCGGTCGCCGACGAGGTGGACAAGATGGTGTGGGCCATCCGCTGGGGCTCCGACACGGTCATGGACCTGTCCACCGGTCGCAACATCCACAACATCCGCGAGTGGATCATCCGCAATTCGCCGGTTCCCATCGGCACCGTGCCGATCTATCAGGCGTTGGAGAAGGTGGACGGCGTCGCCGAGGACCTGACGTGGGAGATTTTCCGCGACACGCTTCTCGAGCAGTGCGAACAGGGCGTCGACTACTTCACCATTCATGCCGGCGTACGGCTGGCCTATATTCCGCTGACCGCCAACCGGGTCACCGGCATCGTCAGCCGCGGCGGGTCGATCCTGGCGAAGTGGTGCCTCGCCCATCATCAGGAGAACTTTCCTCTACACGCACTTCGCCGAGATCTGCGAAATCATGCGCGCCTACGACGTCAGTTTCTCGCTGGGCGACGGTCTGCGTCCGGGTTCCATCGCCGACGCCAACGACGCCGCCCAGTTCGCCGAGCTGGAGACGCTGGGCGAGTTGACCAAGATCGCCTGGGAACACGACGTCCAGGTGATGATCGAAGGCCCGGGCCACGTGCCCATGCACAAGATCAAGGTCAACATGGACAAGCAGCTCGCCATCTGCGGCGAGGCGCCGTTCTACACGCTGGGGCCGCTGACCACCGATATCGCGCCCGGCTACGATCACATCACCAGCGCCATCGGCGCGGCGATGATCGGCTGGTACGGAACGGCGATGCTCTGCTATGTGACGCCGAAGGAGCACCTCGGGCTTGCCCGACCGCGACGACGTCAAGGTCGGCGTCGTCACCTACAAGATCGCGGCCCACGCCGCGGACCTCGCCAAGGGGCATCCGGCGGCGCAGGCCCGCGACGACGCGGTCAGCCGGGCGCGGTTCGAATTCCGCTGGGAGGACCAGTTCAACCTCGCCCTCGACCCCGAGACGGCGCGCTCGTTCCACGATCAGACCCTGCCCAAGGACGCGCACAAGGCGGCGCACTTCTGCTCCATGTGCGGGCCGAAGTTCTGCTCCATGAAGATCACCCAGGAAGTGCGGGACTACGCCCAGAAAGGCATGGCCGATATGTCGGAGACCTTCCGCGCCGGCGGCGGCGAGATCTATCTGGAGAAGGACAAGACCGAGGCCTGATGGCCCGGATGGCTACAGAAGAAAGTCGTCGGCCTCGAGGACCTTGGTGTTGAGGACGATCTCGAAGTCGGCGAGGCCGTCAACTTCATTACAATTTGAGCAAATCGCGGCTCGACACAGGCAGGAGGCCGAAGTGCGTCATCGGTTCAATCCGTTCGAATATTTCACGCTGGCGCTTCAGCAGCAGGCGCTCTTGACCGCGTCCGTGCAAACCATCTGCCGGCGCACGGCGTTGATGGCGACCGGGGCGATGTCGGCGGCGGAGGCAACGGCGATGGTCATGGAAAAGCCGACGGCGGTCGCCAAGGGGATGCGGCAGGGTGCGCGGGCGGCGGCGCGCGGAAAATCGCCGGCTCAAATCATGTCGGCGAGCATGAAGCCGATTTCCGCCAAGGCATCGTCAAACGCGCGGCGGCTCGGTCGACGATAATTCTCCGCCTGTGTAACTAAGTCACAGACCGCCACATTTTACTTTAGTATCGAGATGTCTCCAAAAAGAACAGGTCGGGTTTGCATCCAGATGCCAACCCTTCAATACAAGAGGAGACAGACGTCATGAAAAAAGCCGCCTTGACCCTGGCGCTTGGTTTTTTGACCGCCACCGTATGGAGTTCCCTGGCAGCCGCCGCTGACGACGACGAGGCGAAACCGAACCTGTTTATTGTGGTCACCTCGGCCGACCCGCAGACGCAAGGCATGGCCATGGTTCTAACCATGGAAACGGTGACGCAGGGCGCCAAGGTTGACATTCTGCTGTGCGGCCCCGGCGGTGATATGGCCCTCAAGGGCGCGCCGCAGGTCAGCCTCAAACCCAAGAACATGACCCCGCAGGCCATGCTCGGCAAGGTCCTTGCGATGGGGGTGAAGACCGAGGTGTGCGCCCTCTACCTGCCCAATAGCGGCAAAACCACCGACGATCTGATCGACGGCGTCGGTGTGGCCAAGCCGCCGGCCATTGCCTCGGCGATGCTGGCTCGCGATACGCGCCTCTTCACGTTCTAAACGGCGATCAGGGCGACGGAGTCGGCGGCACGGATGCGTTGCGTGCCTCGCTTTTCGCGGCGAATGCCCGTTTCCGCGCGTCGATGAGGTCGGCCACCGTTCTGCCGCGTTCCCGGGAAGCCGTCTGGGGGTCGCGCAATCTGAGAAGATAGGCGGGATGCACCGTGACCAGCACCGGCCGGCCGTCGTACCCTTTAACGACGCGGCCGCGTACGTGCGACAGCGCGCCACGGTATCCGGTTAGCGACCGCAGTGCCGTCGCTCCCAGCGCCACGATGAGACGCGGCTTGACGATGGCGATTTCCTGCTCCAGCCACCACCGGCACGGCTCGATTTCCTCAGTGCCGGGGGTTTTGTGCAGACGGATCTTGCCGCGTGGCTGATTTTTGAAGTGCTTGACGGCGTTGGTGACATAGCAGGCCGACCGGTCGACGCTGGCTTGCTTGAGAATCGCGTCGAACAGCGTGCCGGCCGGTCCCACCAGCGGCCGTCCCGACAGATCCTCGCTGTCGCCCGGCTGCTCGGCGACGAACATAAGCTGGGCGGTTGCCGGGCCTTCGCCGAAGACCGTTTGCGTCGCGTTCGACCACAAGGGACACCGGCGGCAGGCAGCGGCCTCCGCGCATACCCGTTCGAGGGTGGGCGTTGCCACGCCGTTTCCACCGATGTCGCCGGGTCGTGCGCCTCGCCTCTCGGCCAAACGGGCATGGCGCGCCGGGGGCGGCGACGGCGACGCCGTCACCATCTGTTCGGTTCGGGCCCCGGCCGACTTGACCAAGTCCGGTATCAGCGCCGCCTCGGGCAGGTTCTTCCAGTATTTCTTCGGCATCTGGGCCTGCATCGCCTTTGTCTTGAGACGCGCCGGATTGAAGATGTTGGCGAAGTAGATCTTCCAAAGGTTCTCGTTTCCGTCCTTGATGGCGGCCCATGCGTCGGGGCCCACACCGTTCCCGAACACCAGGGTGTGCCGGTCCCAGTGCGCGCTCCGGCCCGGCGTGAACAAGGTCCAGATCATGCCGGTAAAGCGGCGGCGAAAGAACTCGGCGGCGCTGGGCGTGATATGGTGCGCCGGCTCGAACCAGGCGACGAAGCGCTCCTCGCGTTCGTCCGGCGCCTGCCGGAACCGGACGAAAGCCTTCATTTTGTGGAGATCGCGGCGGACCGCTTGCGCGCGTTGATGAAGCCGCACCACATCCGGATCTGTCTCGACCGCCATCAGGCGCGGCTCGTCGCGGAACCGCCACGCCAATCGGTAAAGCAGCTGAAAGCGGACGGGGTCGGCGTGCCGCGCGGCGTCCACCGCCTCGCTCTTGAAGCGGGCGGGGATGGTCAGGGGTCGCTCGATTGGAGGGGCGGCCGGCAGCGGCCGTCCGCGGAAGAGATCGAGGCTGTCGCCCTCGCATACGCTGAAGCGAACGTCTTCGGGCGGCATATCGAGCGCGAGCGCTACCCGCGCGTATCCCCGCCACTCTCCGAAATCCGCGTCGCCGGCAAGCACCACCTCGTAAGTCAAAACAGTTCCAGTTGCCTCGCCTTGGCGGCCATCGGCGGCCGCAAGATCGTGGATTCAAGGGCGGCGCCGGGCTTCCAGTCGGCGCAGCAGATGAACGGTTTGATCTTCGCCACGTTGCGGCAGACGCGGGCCACATCGGCGAGCCGGAGATCGGTGAAGCGCCGCGACGAGACAATTTTCGTTACCGAGCGGACGCCGAGACCCGGCACCCGCAGCAGCACCTCGCGATCGGCGGTGTTTATATCCACCGGAAACCGGTGCCTATTGGCCGCCGCCCATGCCAGCTTGGGATCGACGCTCGCGTCCAGCATGCCGTCCACCATGCCGTCTTCGATCTCGCTCACCTCGAAGCCGTAGAACCGCACCAGCCAGTCCGCCTGATAGAGCCGGTGTTCGCGGACCAGGGGCGCCGCCCGGCTCGGCAGCGCGGCGGGGGAATCCGGGATCGGGCTGAACGCCGAGTAGTACACCCGCCGCAGGCCGTAACTGCCATAGAGCCGGACGGACTGCGACAGGATCTCGCTGTCCTTGCCGGCATCGGCGCCGACGATCATCTGGGTGCTCTGACCCGCCGGCGCGAACCGCCGCCGGCCGTGCCGCGACGTCGAGCGCTCGCGTTCCGCGTCCATCTTGTAGCGCAGTCTGCCCATGGTCTGGCGGATGGCGCCGGCATCCTTTTCGGGGGCCAGGGAGGCAAGGCTGGCGTCATTCGCCAGTTCTACATTGATGGACAACCGGTCGGCGTACAGACCGGCCTCGTGGATCAGGTCCTGGGAGGCCCCGGGGATGGTCTTGAGGTGGATATACCCTCGGAAGTTCTCCTCCAGGCGCAGCTTGCGCGCCACCGCGATGCTCTGTTCCATGGTGTAGTCGGAATTGCGGATGATCCCCGACGACAGGAACAGGCCCTCGATATAGTTCCGCCGGTAGAAATTCATGGTCAGCGCGACCACCTCGTCCACGGAAAACCGGGCACGCTCGACGTTGCTCGACGAGCGGTTGACGCAGTAGGCGCAATCGTAAATGCAGAAGTTGGTCAGCAGCAGCTTGAGCAGCGAAATGCAGCGGCCGTCGGGCGCGTAGGCATGGCAGATACCGGCCCCTCCCGTCGAACCGATCCCGCCGGATTTCAGCGAATTGCGGCGTTTCGCGCCGCTCGAGGCGCACGAGGCATCGTATTTCGCGGCGTCACTGAGGACGGCCAGCTTGTGTGCCACGGACATGGTGTCGGCCTCACGCGTTCACTATTTGTTTTTCTCCTCATTAGTTGCGTCCGGCGGATCGATTGTCAAGGGCCCGCTACCGCGACAACCATTCCCGGACGGGCTGGATCTGGTCGTCGCTCATCAGCATCGGGGCGTGGCCGACGCGTTCGAACTCGATGAGGCTGGCCGCCGGGTTGCGGGCGAGCATTTCGGCGGTGGTCTCGGCGGTGAGCAGGTCGGATTCGGCGCCGCGCACCACCAGCGTCGGGCAGGTTATCGCGTCCCACAGCGGCCACAGGTCCATGGCCTCGGAAAAGGCCTCCTTGAACGGTTCGGCGATCCGGGGATCATAGTGCAGCCGCCAGGTTCCGGTTTGCCCGTCGACGCGGGCGCCGTGGCGGGCGAGATGCGCCCACTGCGCGTCGGTGAGTGGGCCGAACGGGCAGATGTCGCGGAGATAGGCCTCCAGCGCCGCCAAATCTGGAAACGACGGATCGGTTCCCACGTAAGACGCGATGCGGTCGAGCGCCGCCTTGTCGATATAGGCGCCGATATCCACCGCCACCAGCTTGGCGAGCGGCGAACGCGGCTGGACCGCGAGGATCATGCCGACGAGGCCGCCGAGGGACGTGCCGACCCAGTCCACCGATTTGACATTCAGCCGGGCGATCAGCGCCGCCATGTCCTGGGCGTAGCGGGCCGGTTCGTATTCGGCCGGATCGGCGAGCCAGTCGCTGGCGCCGCGTCCCGGCAGGTCGACGCAGACCACCCGGTAGCGATCCTCCAGGGCGCTGGCGAAAAAGTCGAAATCTCGGCTCCTGCGGGTCAGCCCGGGAACGCAGATCAATACCCGGTCGTTGGCCGGATCGCCCCATTCGGCATAGGCGATGGAATGGAAGCCGCGCGGACCGAGGCCAAGGACGCTCTTTTCGATCATGGTCATGGCATATATGTGTGTCGCTGTTTTCATTCCGGGGATGCGGCCGGTTGTTGGCGCCAGTCGATGTTGGCATCCTGAAAGTATCGGATGGCGCCGAAATGTAATGGAGCCGATAGGCCGTCCGTGACCATCTGTTCCTTTTCGAGTGTGGCCAACGCCGGATGAAGCGACCTGAACTCGTCGAAATTCTCGAACACGGCTTTCACGATCTGATAGACGATCGTGGGGTCGGTGCCGATGGTGCCGACCAAGGTCGCTCCCACGCCAAAGGTTTCAACGTCCTGGGGGTGCCGAGATACATTTCACGCGGAATCACGGCTTTACGGTAGTACGGTTGGGCCGCGACCAGCCGGTCGATGGCGTCGCCGGTCACCGGTACCAGCACGGCATCGCAGTCGCTTATGGCGTCGGCAATGGATTGGTTGGGATGCCCGACCGTAAAAACGATGGCGTCGACCCGATCCTCGCAAAGCGCCTGAGCCTGGTCTTCGGAGGGCAGGTCTGAAGCGATCTCGAAATCATCCGGGCTCCATCCGAACGCCTTCATCACCACTTCCATCGTGCCGCGCTGGCCGGATCCCTGATTTCCGATGTTCACCCGCTTTCCCTTCAGATCCTCGAAGCGGTTGATACCGGAGTCGCGTCGGGCGACGACCGTGAACGGCTCCGGATGAAGGGAAAAGACAGAACGCAGGTTTCGATTAGCGCCGATATCCGCGAAAGCGCCGGTGCCGGCAAAGGCGTGATGGTGCAGGTCCGACTGAGCGAGCGCCAGATCGAGCTTGTCGGCACGAAGCTCCCTGAGATTGGTGGCCGAGCCATCGGTGCTCTCGGCTACGCAACGAATACCGTGGTCCAGGCGGTTCCTGTTGAGGAGTTCGCAAATGATCCCGCCCACCGGATAGTAGACACCGGTTTTTCCGCCGGTTCCAAAGGTGATCAGGCGCGAATCCGCAGAAGCTTTCGCCAGTCCACCCAGTGCGGCGATCGCGAAAAAAACCGCGCACAGCCGAATCGCCCATCGCCAGCCGCCGCCAAGCAAACGCAGAAGAAACAGGGTCAAGGCAGGCAGATACTCCCGGATGTCATAAGGGTTCACCGCTTTCACGAGGATAGAGCGTTGG
The DNA here is from genome assembly GCA_963786305.1 of uncultured Alphaproteobacteria bacterium. GTDB lineage: Bacteria > Pseudomonadota > Alphaproteobacteria > Rhodospirillales > Defluviicoccaceae > CAKZLS01. Next base: position 393,494 of record CAWAYL010000008.1, on the reverse strand, counting down.
AGCGCTTGCGCATAGTCCCCGCGACGGCCAGCTTCCAACAGCATTTCGCCTGGCACGTGTCATATGGGACACTCGGAGTCCGAGAGCAAGAAGGAGTTCAGGTTTCATGTATGGATACGAGAGAATTCTTGATTGGATCGCCCTTCGCAACCTGCAAATGAGGGCCGAACACTGGTTGCTGACCGAGCTACTGGTCTGGTCAACGCTGATACAACTGGCGGTGATTGGGGCTGGAATGGCGGTGGCGTTCTATCTGGCGCGCCCGGCACAGAAGCGCTGCAGTCGAGGATTGCGGGTTTCTGGGCAAGCAGGAGAACGGTCGCGCGGATGATCGGCGTTGTGCACTCCATTGCCTATCCGGGGATCGCGTTTGTCCTTCTCGGTTTGGCGATCGTGGTGAGTTCGGCGCTGGGCTGGCCCTATCTGCTGTTGAGCACGTGGGTCAACCTGCTTGGCGTCTGGATCATCATCCGGATGACGTCCAACCTCATCAGGAACGAAACGCTCGCGCGTTTGATCGCCATTGCCGCATTCGCCATCGCCACCCTCAATATCCTCGATCTGGTGCAGCCGACGATCCTGTTTCTGGACAGCGTGGGAACGCGGGTCGGCGGCGTGCACCTGTCGGTCTTCGAAGTGTTGAAGGCGGGCCTTCAGCTTGCCGTGCTTCTTTGGGTCGCGCTGGCGGGCTCGCGGATCCTCGAGCACCGCATGCAGAGCGTTCGCGGTCTGACCCCGTCATTCCGGGTGCTCACGGGCAAGCTGATCCGCATTTCCCTGATTACGGTGGCTTTTCTGATTGCGTTGAGCAGCGTCGGCATCGACCTGACGGCGTTCGCCGTGTTCACCGGCGCGGTCGGCGTCGGCGTCGGTTTCGGGTTGCAGAAGCTGGTGTCGAACCTGATCAGCGGTGTCATCCTTCTGCTCGACCGGTCGATCAAGCCCGGCGACGTCATCGAAGTGGGAGAAACCTTCGGCTGGGTATCGGCATTGAATGCCCGTTACGCCTCCGTCACCACGCGGGACGGCAAGGAATGGCTCATCCCCAACGAGGACTTGATCACCCAGCGGGTGACCAACCTATCGTTCAGCAGCGAACAGCTCCGGCTTCTGCTCCCGTTCGGTATCTCATATGATTCGGACCTGCGCCTGGCGATCAAGCTCGCCGTCGAGGCGGCGGCCGACGTCACCCGGGTGCTGACCAATCCCGCGCCGGTCTGCCGGGTGATGGGGTTCGGCGACAGCTCGGTGGATATGGAATTGCGCATTTGGATCAACGATCCGGTGAACGGAGTGGCCAATGTCCGCAGCGATATCCTGCTCGGCATGTGGGATAAATTCCACGAACACGGGATCAGCATTCCGTTCCCGCAGCGCGACCTGCATATCAAGAGCGGATCGGAGCTGAGTGTGACGATGAACCGGGCGCGGGAGGCCGCGTCGGCGTAACGGAGGAAGACGAGGCGAACGTCAAGAAAACAGCTTCATGCCGACGCTGCCGGCGATAACCAGGCCGAGACAGGCGATGCGCGCGAGCCGCCTCGATTCTCCCAGGCGCAGCATTCCCAGCACCGCCGTTCCGGCGGCGCCGATACCGGTCCAAACCGCATAGGCGGTTCCGATGGGGATGTCGCGAGCCGCCTGGGAGAGCAGGGCGAAACTGACGGTGAACGCCGCGAACATGGCGACCGAGGGCCAAAGCCGGGTTAGCCCTTGACTGAATTTAAGGCTGATGGCGCCGGCGATCTCGAACGACCCCGCGACGATCAGCATCATCCACGCCATTGCCGGCGCTCCCTCACCGTTCGGCCGCCGGCGCTGGAACTTCCGAGAACATCTTGAGCCCGGCCACGCCGAGGACAATGACGCCGAGACTGATGAGACGCGGAATGCTCGCCGGTTCATCGAACAGCGCTATCCCCAGCAGTCCGGTCCCGGCGGCGCCGATACCGGTGAAAACGGCATAGGCGGTTCCCACGGGGATGTTGCGAACGGCCAGCGTCAGCAGCGCGAAACTGGCGATGATCCCGGCGGCAACCAGAAGGGACGGGGACAAACGGGTAAAACCGTCGGTGTATTTCAGGCCCACCGCCCAACCGATCTCGAGCAGCGAGCCGAGAAGCAGATACGTCCACGCCATGCTGTTGCTGTTCGCCACCGTCAAATGGAACTTTGCGCCCGCCGCGGCGTTTCGTTGCGGCTGCGGATTGCCATCGGTACCATATTACCTTTATGAACACGTCGTCCAGGTCGTGTGGGTACCATGTTGGCCATCGCGTTCATCGGTATCACGTCAAGCAATCTTGATTAATCAGCAGCCAAAATGACCGCAGCGCGAGCGCTCACTATGCCCAAACCCATGGCTCGCAGCTGTCGCCTGATGGCCGCCGTTGTCTTCGGGGCGGTTGTTTGCGTGGCCGCGGCCGCCACAACGCCCGCGCGCGCGGAGAGCGACGAGCCTCCCGTATTTCCCGAAACCCCCGAGCCCCGCGCCGCCGCGACCGGACCTTCCGCCAGCGCGGCCGACGAAGCCGCGAAAGGCATCCCATATAAGGTGGAGATCACCGGCACCGAGGATGAGGCCATCAAGGAACTGATGAAAGAGAGCTCGCAGTTGATCGCCCTCGAGGATCGGCCGCCGACGACGCTATCGGGCGTGAACCGGCGCGCCGAGGAAGACGCGGAACGCTTCGGCAAAGTGCTCCGCTCTGAGGGCTATTACCAAGGCACCATCGACCACAAGATCGACGCCGACGCCGATCCCGTCATGGTCGAATTTTCCATCGATCCCGGCCCGCCGTTTCTGCTTTCCGCTTATGAAATTGAATACGTCGGAACAGCCGCCGACGATCCGCCGCCGCCCAAACCTACGCCCGAGGAGCTTGGCCTGGAACTGGGCGAGCGGGCGGAGGGGGCCAAGGTGGTGGCCGCCGGTGCCAAGCTTCTCGGTATCCTTCGCAACGAGGCCCGGCCGCTCGCCAAGCGGACCGACCGCAAGGCCGTCGCCGACTTCGCGCAGCACACGCTCTCCGTCGACGTTTTGGTCGATCCCGGGCCGCGCGCGACGTACGGAGCGGTCACGGTCACCGGCCTCGAGCGCACGAACGAGTCCTACGTGCGGGAATGGATTCCTTGGAAGCAGGGCGATCCCTACAAGCAGAAGCAGATGGACGACCTGCAAGCCGATCTGGTCGGCACCGGTCTGTTCTCGTCGGTGATCGTGAAACACGCCGATACGGTCGACGCCAATGGCCAGATTGCCCTCACCATCGCTCTCGAGGAGGACAAACCGCGCGCCGTCGGGGCCAGTATCGGCGTGTCCACGGATCGCGGCGTCGGTGGCAAGGCATACTGGCGGCACAACAATCTCCTTGGAAACAACGAACAGCTTCAGCTGTCCGCACAAGCGGACTTCCTGGAGCAGCGGGGCGTGATCAGCTTCGAGCGGCCCAATTTCCGCATAACCGGTCGATCCGTGTACGCCCAGGCCGAGGCCGGAAACACCGATACCGACGCCTACGAAGGGTTGGACAGCAGCATTTCCGGCGGCATAAAATGGCCGGTCTCGAAACGCTGGAAGGCGTCGTTGGGCGGGCTTATGGAGTACAGCAATCTCAAGGGAAGCGGCGAGGACGAATTCACCGAAACCCTGCTCTGGGGGGTGCCGGGTACGCTCAGGTTCGACGGAACCAACAGCAAGCTCAATCCGCAAAAGGGCGTGCGATTGGACCTTACCCTGGTACCGTACGTGGGAGCCTCGGACAAGCCGCTGACCTTCAACTTCACCGAGGTCGGCGTTTCCGGATATTATCCCCTCGACGAGGAGAGGCGCTACGTCATCGCCGGGCGCGTGCGGGTAGGCTCGCTGGTGGGAGAGAGCAGAGAGGATATTCCCCCCAACAAGCGCATCTATGCCGGCGGCGGCGATTCCATCCGCGGCTACGGCTATCAGTTGGTCGGGCCCGCTGGATGACGACGATGATCCCATCGGCGGCCGCTCCAAGATCGAGTTCGGTGGGGAATTCCGGGCCCGGGTCTATGGGGATTTCGGCCTCGTCCCGTTCTTCGCGGCGGGCAATGCCTACGAGTTGGTGCTGCCGGAACTGTCCGAGGAATTTCAGTGGGCGGCGGGTTTGGGATTCCGGTACTACACCGCGTTCGGTCCGTTGCGGCTGGACGTGGCGTTTCCGCTCAATCCGCGAAGCGGTGTCGACGATCCGTTTCAGATCTACTTCAGCATAGGTCAGGCGTTCTGACATGGCGCGCTTGCGAACCATCGGGCGCTGGATCGCGTGGGGGACGGCGGGGTTTGCCGCCGTTTTCGTCGCGCTTGTCGCAGGGGCATATGTCTATGTGCAAACGGAAACCGGGCGGCGGATGCTTGCCGACACCGTCGGCGAGGCGTTGAGCGGACCGGACCAGACGGTTTCCGTGGGGTCGATCGGCCCCAAGCTGCCGACCAGCCTGTCCGTCGGCTCGTTAGCGGTGAGCGACGATCAAGGGACCGTGGCTGACCGTTGACCGCGCCCTCGTCGAATGGCGCCCTCTCGCCTTGCTTTCCGGCAAGCTGCACATCACCAACGTCGATGCCGCGGGAATTGACCTGGCGCGCCTGCCGCCCGCATCCCCGCCGGAAGAGCCGCCGGATGACGCGCCGGCGGGGCCGCTGGAAATTCCGACCCTGCCCATCGATATTCAGGTCGATAGCATTCAGGTCCGCGATATCGCGCTGACCGAGCCGGTCGTCGGCGAAGCCATGGTGCTCGACCTTTCGGGCCAGGTCGCCGGCGACGTGGGCGGGACGGTGCAAACCGATTTGCGGCTCGAGCGCACCGACGCCGACGGGCTGGTGACGTTGACCAGCGAGCTTGATCCGACGGCCCGGACGCTGTCCGTCGATCTCGACGTCCGTGAACCGGAAGGCGGACTGATCGCGCGCCTGCTCGGCCTCGCCCCCTATCCCCCGGTAACCGTCTCCCTCAAGGGAGAGGGACCGCTTGATGCATGGCGCGCCCATCTTGCCGCCGAAGTGCAGGGACTGGTGGATGTGACCGCCGCGCTTCGCATCGATCGCGATCAGGTCACCAATGTGTCGCTGGATGGCCGCGCCGATGTGAGCGGGATGCTCGAAGACCCACTGAAGCCTCTCGTCGCCGGCGGGATCAGCTTCTCGGTAGGTGCGCACGCGCGGGATCTGGACGCCGTGACGGTGGATCACCTGAAGGTGGCAACCAAGGCCGTGGCGGTGACGGGTTCGGGGCACGCCGACCTGGCCGATGCCAGGATCGACGCGACCGTGAACGTGAGCGCGCCGACGGGGGCCGACCTCGAACCGCTGTTGTCGCCGTTGCGTGTCGGCGCCGTCGCGGGCGATATCAAATTGAGCGGCGCGTTGACCGCTCCCGCCGTCGATCTCGTTGCGTCGGTTGGCGATCTGACGATGCCAGGCGTCATGACCACCGAGCGTCTGGATCTTTCCGCCGGGACCGATCTGTCCCGCGACCCCGTCGGCATCGAAGCGCGGATCGACGCTCACGGTTTCGACCTCGGCGACCCCGCTGCCGCGGCTTTGACCGGCGAAACGGCGACGATCGAGGTTTCCGGTGCCTTCGACATGGCGGCGGAAACCCTGACGATCGATCGCATCGAAGCGGGAAGCGGACCGACGTCGCTGTCCGGGCACGGTCGGTTCGGCTTGTCGACGCAACAGGTTGCGGCCGCGCTCGACGCCGCCGTCGCGGACGTTTCCGAGCTCGGCAAGGCACTGGACATGCCGCTTGCCGGACGCGCCCGGTTGTCCGCCGAAACCGAGGGCAATCTCGAGACCCTGAACCTCGAGGGTTCGTGGCGGGGGGAGATCTCGCAACCCTCCATCGGCAACGCCGAGGCGGACGAATTGCTGCGGGGCGGGGTACGGTTGAGCGGTTCGTTCGACCTCGCCGGCGCCGACAACGTGCGCTTCGACGCCGATGTGGACGCCGGCGACCTGCTCGAACTCCGTGCCGAAGGGCGGATCGACGACACCATCGCCGCGGATGCCACGGTGAAAGCGGCCGATCTGTCCGCGTTTTCCCGCCTCGCCGGCGTCGCGCTTTCGGGCGCTCTGTCGATGACGGCCCACGCCGAGGGCAGCGTCGAAGACGCCACGGGGACGCTGAGCGTCGAGCTGCGCGACGCCGCCGTCGATACGGTCGCGATCCCCGCCGCGGATCTGAAGATCGCCGCCAGCGATCTGATGCAAAATCCCGTCGGGCGCGCTGTCCCTGGACGCTCGGACCGGTCTCGGTTCGGCGAACCTGCGCACCGAGTTCGCCGTGCCGGACTTCGCCGCGCTCAACCTCCGGGGCCTCGCCGGAGAGGTGCTGGGTGTGCGCATCGCCGGCGATCTGAGCGCGCCTTTGGACGGCGGCGCCATGACCGGCCATCTGCGGGCGAATATCGAAGAACCCGGCGGTCTCAACGTTGCCGGCGTTGGCGTCGCCGGACGCTCCGAGGTCGATCTCCGGCTCGGCGACCAGGGGGGCAAGCAAACCGCCAATCTGCGGTTCGACGCATCTTCGCTGTCGCTTACCATGGATGGTGAACAGGCATTCCAGGCGGAGCGGCTGTCGCTGACGGCGGCGCTCGGCGATCTTCTGGGAACGCCCCGGGGAACGGCGAAGCTGGAAGGCCGCGATATCGGCTCCGCCGCGTTCACCGCGAAAACGCTGACGGCCGACGTCGACGGGTCGCTGGCCGACGCAGGTTCCAGGTGCGGATCGACGGCGCGAGCGAACCCGACGTCCGTGTTTCCGCTTGCCGGGCGGTACGCCATGAAGGGCGACACCCACACGGTCACATTGCGCCAGCTGGACGGCGCCCTCGGCACCTATCCCCTGAAACTCGCGCGCTCCCGCCACGGTGAGCTATGCTCCCGATGCGATCGGTGTCCAGAACCTGTCCGTCGGTATCGGCAAGGGCACGGTCGCCGCCAATGGCCAACTCGGCGGCGCGCGGACCCAGGCGACCCTTCGGATCGCCGCGCTGCCGCTCGATCTGATCGGCCAGTTCGACCCGTCTCTGCCCCTGGAAGGCACGCTCGCCGCCGACGCGAACGTGCGTGCCGAGGGCAAGGGCCTCGGGGGCACGATGACGATCCGCGGCCAGGACATTGCCTATGGGGAGTCCGACTTCAAAGAGGCTCCGCCCGTCGACATGACCGTGAATGCTGTCTGGCGCGGCGGCCGGGTCGATGTCGATGCGCGGATCGCCGGGATCGGCGACCAGGATCTGGTGATAACGGCGCGCGGTCCCCTGGTGGTCGATGCCGGCACCTTGCAGGCGTCGGTGGACGAGCGCGCGCCGATCGCCGCGACGGCGCGGTGGGAGGGCCAGTTGGAACCGCTGTGGGAATTGCTGCCGCTTCCCGATCAGCGGCTTGCCGGGCTCGGGCGCATTGCCGTCGACGTCGGCGGTACCATCGCGCAACCGATGCCGAGCGGCGAAGTGACGATCAACAACGGAACCTACGAGCATTTCGTCGCCGGGACGCTCATCGAGAGCCTCGATCTGAGCGCCACCGTCGACCGCGCTCAGGTCATCAAGATAACGCTGTCGGGAACCGATGGCGGAACCGGCCGAATTTCCGGCGACGGCACGGCCAACGTGAGCGACCTCGCCGGCAAGCCCATCGAGGTTGCGGTCCGTTTCGATCAGGCTACCCTGGTGCGCCGCGACGACGTGACCGCTACCGCCACCGGCAAGGTGGGTTTCAGCGGCACCGCCACGCGCGGCCGGCTGGAGGGAAAAATCACCACAGACCGGGTCGATATCCGCCTTGTGGATCAGTTGCCGCCGTCGGTGGTTACCCTCGATGTGACCGAGGTCAACGCGAAGGGCGAGCCCCGGTCCGGACTGCAAGAGCAAGAACCGCCCGAGCCCTCGCAGATCGACCTCGACCTCACGGTGGATCTGCCGAGGCAGGTCTATGTCAACGGACGGGGACTGGAATCGGAATGGGGCGGGTCCTTCCGGATCACCGGAACGACCGGTGCTCCGGTGATCGAGGGATCCTTGTCGATCATCCGTGGCCAGTTCAACTTTGCGGGCAAGCGCTTCGTGTTGACCAAGGGCGTGGTCACGCTCGACGGCGGAAAGGAGATCGAGCCGAGGATCGATATCGTCGCCGAGTACTCGCAGGGCGATTTCACCGCCACCATCAGCATCTCCGGACCGGCATCCGACCCGAAACTCGAGCTCAGTTCGTCGCCGCCCCTGCCGCAGGAAGAAATCCTGCCCCGAGTTCTGTTCGGAAAGAATGCATCGCAGCTCTCGGCCTTGGAGGCCGCACAGCTGGCCATCGCCGTACAGGGCTTGACGAGCGGCGGCGGCGGCGTTGCGGAAACGCTGCTGTCGAATGTGCAGAATACGCTCGGGATCGACGTGCTGTCGGTTGAGAGCACCGGCGACGACGGGCAGGACGCGGCGTTGCGCGCCGGGAAATATATCGGCGACCGAATCTATGTGGAAACGGTGCAGGGGACCCAACCGGGCAGCACGGTCTATCGGGTCGAGGTCGAGATCACCGACAGTATTTCCCTCGAGAGTTCGGTCGGCGAGGGGACGCAGGATGCCTCGGGGTCCGTTGGCGTGAAATGGGAGTACCGCTATTAGACTGTCCGCGCCGATGCGACATGACCGGTAAATGGTCGTTAAGAAGGCGTGTCTCCGGACCATATTGTCAACGACCCGCGTCGCCGCGCAGCGCGTGCCGATGACAAACGCGGCGACACTCCCCATTTTCATACACGATTGACGCGCGGAGCGCGGTGAGCGAGAACGGTTCGCGGTTTGCCACTCCATGCAAAGGAACGAACGCGGAGAAACAATGAATGCTAAGCAGATGTTGGAAGGTCCTTAGCGCGACCGTTCTCGCGCTGATGCTTTTCGACGCCCGTTTGGCGTGGAGCACCGAGCGTTCGGACGAGGGCGTCGCCGCGGGTCTCGCCGAGCTCTTGCGATCGGCGCGCGGCGTGATTTCGGCCAATCAGGATCTCATCAACGACCCGGCCATTGGCGACAAGGGACTGACTGGCGAGGTGGTGCTGGCCGAGGCGCAGGATCGCTATCGCAAGGCCACCGGCGAAGATCTGTCCAGCGTCGATCCCTCCAGCCGGTATGGCCGCGCCGTTGCCGCTCTCGAACAGGCCATTGTCGAGGTGACGGACGAACATCAATCCACCATCGACATGGCGGGTGTAGGGTTCAAGGGATTCATCCCGGCGGTTTTCGCCCGCCTTGTCAACGAGCGGTTCGACACGCTCATGGGCGGCGAGGCCACAATGAAGGTAACGGCGCCGAAGGACCTGATCCGCAACCGCAAAGCCCGGCCGGACGTCTGGGAAGCCAAGATTATCGAAAGCGAGCTCCTGTCGCGCGATTGGCCCGCCGGTAAGCCGTTCATGGATACGGTGACCGTCGAGAACCGCGAGGCGTTCCGGTTTCTGTTTCCCGAATACTATCAGGAATCGTGCTTGACGTGCCATGGGCAGCCGAAGGGCGAACTTGACGTCACCGGGTATCCGAAAGAGGGCGGTGAGGAGGGCGATCTCGGAGCCGTCATCAGCGTGACGTTGTTTCGCTAAGATTGATGCAACATTTGCGGCGCGGGTGGGCTCGTTCTGACCCGTCGTGGTGACAGGCGCACGCAAACGGAGCCCACATGGTACGATTATCCATTCGATCCCGGCTGATCATCCTGGCGACCATCGGCGCGGTCGTGTTTCTCGGAACCTCTTTCTTTTTGACCCGGGCGCTTGTCCGCAACACCGAAACCGTGGCCGCGCAATCGACGTTCGTCGACGTGCTCGAAACCACCTATCGAACGAGCATGGAGTTCGACGAAATGAAATACTGGCTCGCCGATCTAGCGGTGAGCCTGCTCATGAACTCGGAAAACCGGGCGGAGAATGCGCGCCAGCGGCTTGATCGGCAACTCGATCTGCTCGGCGCGGTGGACCCGGAGGCGGCGGCGGCGATCCGTGCCGACGCGGACGGGGTGATGCAGCAATCCATGGTCGCGGTCGAGGCCTACAGTCAGGACCAACGGGTTCTGGGCAATTCGCTGATGGCGCCCGTTCGGACGCACATTCAGGACGCCGACGAGAAACTGGCGGCGCTTGTCACCGAACTGCGGGAGCAATCCCGCAGGGTCAGCGAGGCCGCCGTGAGCCGCACCGACGAAACGTTGCACCTGGCGCTCACCGTGGTGGCCTTGGCGGTGGTCGCGGGGATCGTTCTGACGGTTCTTCTCGTGCGGTCCATTTCCCTGCCGCTGGGCCGCCTGGTCGCCGCGATGGACGGCATCACCGCCGGCAACTTGCGGGTGGAGTTGCCGGCGGCGGGCAGCGACGAAATCGGCGCCATGTCGCGCACGCTCGGTCTGTTCCGCGACAGCCTCATCGAACGCGACCGGTTAAGCGCCGAGCGCGACGCTCAACGAAGGACCATCGAGACGGCGGTGGAGACCATCACCGACGGCTTCGTGCTGTGGGACCGCGACGACCGGCTGGCGTTATGCAACAGCAAGTTCCGGGAGTTCTACGCCGAACTGGGGGACATCCTGACGCCCGGTGTTTCCTTCGAGGAGATCGTCGGTTCCGCGCTCGACAGGGGGCTGCATGATCTGGACGGGGTCTCGCGCGACGCGTGGTTGGCGCGGCGTTACAAGATGCACGGCAAGCCCTCGGGCTCGCACACCCATCACCACAACGACAATCGCTGGATCCGCGTCACCGAACGCAAGACTCCCGACGGCGGCACGGTCGCCGTCTACACCGACATCACCGATCTGAAGGAACACGAAAACGAGCTGCGCCAGGCCAAGGACAGAGCCGAACAGACGCTCCGGGATCTGACCCAGGCCCAGACCAATCTCGTGCAGGCGGAGAAGCTGGCGCTGCTCGGCCAACTGGTCGCCGGTATCGCGCACGAAATCAAGAACCCGCTCAACTTCGTCAACAACTTTTCCGACCTGTCGGTGGAACTGCTGGGTGAACTGAAGGACGCTCTCGAAGACGTGTTGCCGAAACTGGATGAACAGGTGCGAGACGACGTCGAGGATCTGTTCGGCACCCTGACCGGAAACCTGAAGAAGATCGGCGAACACGGCGCCCGCGCCGACAGCATCGTCAAGAGCATGCTTTCGCACTCGCGGGAGGGGCCGGGGGAACGGCGGCAAGCGGACGTCAACGCGCTGGTGGAGGAAAGCCTCAATCTCGCTTATCACGGCGCCCGGGCCAAGGACCAGGACTTCAATATCGCCCTCGAGCGCGATTACGATGAAGGTGCCGGCACGCTGGAGGTCGATCCCGCAGGATTTGAGCCGGGTGTTCTTGAACCTGTTCTCCAACGGATTCTACGCCACTCAGAAACGCAGGGTAGAAAATGGCGGCGGCTACGTGCCGACGCTCAGTATATCGACGCGCGGTCGGCCGGACGACGTCGAGATCCGGGTCCGCGACAACGGCACGGGAATACCGGAGGACGTGGTGGACAAGATCTTCACGCCGTTCTTCACTACCAAACCGACGGGGGAGGGAACCGGCCTCGGCTTGTCGCTCAGCTATGACATCGTGACCCACCAGCATGGCGGCACGTTTGACGTGGATACCCGAGAGGGCGAATATACCGAGTTCGTCCTTTCGCTGCCGCGCCAGACGGGCGCCGGAGCGCCTGACTGCGATCCGAGGGTTACCGCATGAAAATGAACCTGCTTCTCGTCGATGACGAACCGGACGCCATCGAACTGTTCCGCCAGAAATTCCGCAAGGAACTGCGCCAGGGCAATTACGACATCCGGTTCGCGAACTCGGGCGCTGACGCCCTACAGGTGCTTGACGAAAACGGCGCGCTGCATCCCCTTGTTCTGCTTTCGGACATCAACATGCCGGGAATGACCGGCCTGGAACTTCTGGCCGAAGTGAAAAGGCGCTGGCCCGAGCTCGAGGTCATCATGGTCACCGCATACGGCGACGAGGACAACCGACGCCGCGCCAGAGAAGCGGGGGCGAGCGATTTCGTCACAAAGCCGGTGGACTTTCGAGGAGCTCAAGCGGAAGCTCGGCTCGTTTGCGGCGGGGGACGGCATCTGATGGCGGCCAAGATTCTCGTGGTCGACGACGAACCCGACCTGGAGATGCTGGTCACCCAGAAATTCCGGCGCCGAATCCGCGCCGGCGAGCTTTCGTTCGTGTTCGCGCACGACGGCCAGGAGGCGCTCGACGTGCTCCGCGCCGAGCCCGACATCGATATGGTGCTGTCGGACATTAACATGCCGCGCATGGACGGCCTCACCCTGCTCAACCAACTCCAGAGCCTGTCCCATCTGCTCCGGGCGGTCATCGTGTCGGCCTATGGCGACATGCGGAACATCCGCACGGCGATGAATCGCGGCGCCTTCGACTTCGTCACCAAACCCATCGACTTCGACGATCTCGAGGCAACCATCAACCGGACGCTGGCGGATCTGACGGCGTTTCGCGAAGTCTATCTTGCGCGGGCCACGGCCGAGCGGGCGCAGGCGAACCTGGCGCGTTATTTCTCGCCCAACCTGGTCAACCACCTGTCCGACAACGGCGGCAGTATCGTGCTGGGCGGCGAGCGCCGCGAGTTGACGTTTCTCGCCACCGATTTGGCGGACTTCACCTCGCTGGTGGAAAATCTCGATCCGGCCGCGGTCGTGGCGGTGATGAACGAATACCTGGGCGAGGTCACGCGGATCGTGTTCGAGCACGGCGGCACCATCGATACGGTGGTCGGGCGATGCCGTCCATGCCATGTTCGGCGCGCCGCTGGAGCAGCCGGACCACGCCAGCCGGGCGGTGGCGTGCGCGTTCGCCATCGACGCCTTTTCCCGGGAATTCTCGGCCCGAAAGGCGTCGGAAGGCGTGCCCATCGGCCGCACCCGCATCGGCGTGCATACCGGTTCGGCCATCGTCGGTAATTTCGGCGGCGAGGGGTTCTTCCATTACACCGCGCATGGCGACGCGGTGAACACGGCGTCGCGGCTGGAGAGCGTCAACAAGCAACTCGGCACGCGGATCTGCGTCAGCGCCGACACGGTCGCCCAAATTCCCGATTTCGTCGGCCGGCCGGTGGGAACCTTGATCCTCAAGGGCAAGGAACACGGCATCAAGTCGTTCGAGCCGTTCAGCGCGGAAAGCGGAAGCTCGGATGCCTGATCGCGTATCTGGAGGCCTTCGAAAAGCTCGAAGCCAAGGACGCCGGGCGCGGTTTCCAGCTTCGCCGCCTTCGTCGGCGCCCACAGCGACGACCCGCTTGCCACCTTCCACCTCAAGCGCCTGCTCGCCGGCGAGACCGGAACCACTGTCACCTTCGACAGCAAATAATTATCACCCGCCCGTCAACGGCACAGCGCAAGGCGGACCCAGCCGGCGAAGTCGCCGTTCGCCGTCTCGGTCCAGCGGTAGAGCGAGCAGGGATCATCGGGTGGCATTTCCCGTCGCTCGGGTCCGATCCGCGATCCCGCGGGGTAGAATACCGCCAGCGGCGGGTCGGGCGGCGCGGCCGTGCCGTCCAGTTCAATGACCGCCCCGACCGTGCCGTCGGGGGCCGAGGTGCATTCGTCAGTCCATGTTTCGCCGGTGGCGACGTGGATGACCCGGCCGCCATCCTTCGATTCCGTGATGGCGGTGATGCGCGGATCGATGCGCGGCCCCGGGCCCATTTTTGCGACGATGGCCAGACAGGCGCGGATAGGCGCCGCCAGAGCATCCAGGTTCCGGCTCCAATGGAAGGGGCGATAAAGAAAATCGGCCGCGATCCGATTGGCGCGTTCCCATGCCATCTGCCGCTGGCACCACAAGAATGCGACGCCGGCGCCGCTGCCGCCGGCGTAGGAGGCGGCGAGGGCCCGGCACGCCGCGTCGCGGTAGCTCTCGAAGGCCCGCCGCGACTGTATGAACGCCTGTTCCGCGCCGATGCCGGCGGATGTGACCGTGTCCAATTCCCGCATTTCGGCTGCGGCAGCCTCAGCGGCCACCGCGAGGGTCCGGTCAACATCCCGCACCGCTTGTTGCAGACACGCGGCGGTTTCCAACCTGCGTGGCGGCGGTGTCCTGACATTTCAGGTGGAAGGGATGGGGGATCGCGGGGCCGACGAAGATGGACCGGTGAATGTCCAGTTGCAGGCGCCGCTGCTGGTAGGCGTCGCGGAGGCAGGTTTCAAGCGCGTCCGGGTCCGCGCCGGTCGCCGCACGCATCGCGGTCCCGCAACCAGGCGCGTTGATCCGCGACGATGCCGGTGCGCGCGGCCTTGGACTGAATGTCGAGTTGCAGCGCCGTGTATCGTGCGGCCACCGTCTGGTCCATCGCGGCGAGCGCGGGCGAGCCGCAGATCCGTTTTTCGATCGCCGTCCGCGCCATGTCGCAGTCGAAGGAGGGACCGGTTTCGGCCGCGGCGCCCGCCGCCAGCGTCACGCCCATGACACAGCATCATGCCGATAGCCCCGGGCAAAACGGCGCCAAGCCGCCGGATGGCCGGCGCCGCGTCGTTGCGAATGTGGGGCATCGGTTGAACCTTTCCTTGCAATTTCGCGTTTATCTGATGCCGTGCCGGATCACGGCCCTACCCGATGTGGAATGTCATATTTTATTGCGGATGCGTGTTGTTTTCATTAACGAACAGGAATAGGGTTTCGAGCCTTTTGGACCTAGTGGGAAGCAATACGCTCTACATAATAGATGTTCTAACGCGTGCAAAACGATCGCCTGCAGTAACCATGGACATGCCAGGGACACAAAAATAAGGGAGGAACCATGAGCGCGATATTTTTGGCCGTCATCGGACTGGCCGCGTTCGCAATAGGGTACATTTTCTACTCCAAGTTTATTGCGGACGAAGATCTATCGCCTCGATCCCGATTTTGTAACGCCGTCCCATGCCATGGAGGACGGCGTCGACTACGTGCCCACCAATAAGTTCGTGCTCTGGGGCCACCATTTCACGTCCGTGGCCGGCGCCGCGCCGATCATCGGTCCCGCCATCGCGGTGATCTGGGGCTGGGCGCCGGCATTCCTATGGGTGATCCTCGGCACCATCTTCTTCGCCGGAATCCACGACGCCGGCGCCATCTGGGCCAGCGTCCGCAACAAGGCGCGCTCGGTCGGCGCGTTGACGGAGGACGTGGTCGGGCACCGCGCCCGCAGCCTGTTCATGATCGTCATCTTCCTTTTGCTGCTCATGGTCAACGCGGTGTTCGCGACCGCCATCGCCAAGCTGTTCATCAGCTTTCCGAGCAGCGTCTTCCCGGCCTGGAGCGCCATCGCCGTGGCCGTCGTCATCGGCTATCTGATCTATCGCAAGGGCGTCGGCCTGTTATGGCCGTCGATCATCGGCGTGATCGTCCTCTATGTCGCCATCTATCTCGGCGACACCATTCCCGTCACGTTGTCGGACGGGACGTTCGGGCTGGCGGCCAACGCGCAATGGATCCTCCTTCTGTTCTTCTATGCGGCGCTCGCCTCGCTGCTGCCGGTGTGGCTGCTGCTGCAGCCCCGCGACTACATCAACGGCCTGCAGCTGTTCGTCGGCCTCGGCCTGATGTACCTCGCGGTGATTTTCCTCAGCCCGACGGTGGTGGCGCCGGCGTTCAACGACAACGTGCCGGACGGCACGCCGCCGCTCATTCCGCTGCTGTTCGTGACCATCGCCTGCGGCGCGGTTTCCGGGTTCCACGGGCTGGTGTCGTCGGGAACCACGTCCAAGCAACTGGACAAGGAAACGGACGTGCGGTTCGTCGGTTACTTCGGCGCGGTGGGCGAGGGCGCGCTGGCGCTGGCCGCCATCATCGCCACCACCGCCGGCTTCGCCACGCTCGGCGAATGGGAAGGGCTGTACAACAAGTTCGGCGGCGGCAGCCTGACGGCGTTCGTCAATGGCGGCGCCAACATCGTCCACGGCGGCCTCGGCCTGCCGCTCGACTTCTCCACCACCTTGCTGACCGTCATGGCGGTGCTGTTCGCCGGCACCACCATGGACACCGGCGTCCGCCTGCAGCGCTACATCATCCAGGAGTGGGGAAACATCTACAAGATCGCCCCGCTGACCAACAGCTACGTGTCGACCTTCCTGGCCATCGCGGCGTGCCTGGGGCTGGCGTTCGGCGCCGGCGGCGCGTCCGGGGCCGGCGGCCTGACCATCTGGCCGCTGTTCGGCACCACCAACCAGCTGCTGGCGGGTCTGACCCTGCTGGTCATCAGCGTCATGCTGGTGAAGCTGTCGCGGCCGGTATGGTACACGCTGATGCCGCTGACGTTCCTGTTGGCCATGACCATCCTGGCGCTGCTGTTCCAGCTTTGGGAGTTCTATGCCCAGGCCAAGTGGTTCCTGCTGTTCCTCGATATCGTCATCCTGGTGGCCGCCATTCTCGTCGCGCTGGAGTCCGTGTCGGCCTTCATGCGGGAAAAGGCGAAGGCCGCCCAGGCGCCCGGCGCGGCGGAGTGATGAGCGTATGACTGAACGAACACTGTACACGGCCGGCAGCGGTGGATCGCCGCCATGAAACCGAGCGTCGTCCTGGTGCGCGAATGGGAGCAGCAGATGTCGAGCAGCGGCTGCTGCGGCCGGCTCGAGGGCGACATGATGGGCACGAGGCACCGAGCGGGTGTTTCCCGAGCGGCGCGCCATCATGGAGGCCATGGGCCCGCTGTATCGCCGCCTCCGGGTCGCGCTTCGGCGATGATCTCGACCTGCTGGTGGTCGACCCGCGCAATCAGATCTCGCTGATTCCCCGGCTGGTGCGGGACTTCTGGCGTTATGGCGTGGGGTGGGGCGACGCGATGCGGACGCTGAGCGGTATCTCCACCTCAAGCATCGTCGTCAACGGCCGGCTGTTCGCCCGTGGCGCCTGGCCGCCGGCGGAAGCGGTGATCGTCCAGATCGAACGAGCCGACCCGACCTGCGGAGCCGAACATGCCACCGTCTAAGTTTGCCGACGCGTGGCGAACCGTTCAGGAACTGGCCACCGAGTTCTACACGGCGCCGTACCGCGGCACGGTCGCGCGGGCCAAGCGCGACGAGGACGACCTGTTCATGCTGTTCATCTTCTCCGAGATGATGGGCGTGCCCAATCCCGCCACCTATTATACCCTCGAGCTCCAGCCGATCCTCATGGAGCAGTTCCATGACTGGCATACCCGCATGGGCATGGAGCATTCGCCGCTTGACCATTTCAAGTGCTGTTGACGCCTGCCGGACCCTCCGTGCTCGACCTGTTTGACCGCCGCATTCTGTTCGTCGGCGGCAAGGGCGGCGTCGGCAAGACCACGGTGGCGGCGGCGCTGGCGCTGATGGCGGCGAGGGGCGGCAAGCGGTGCCTGGTGGTGTCCACCGATCCGGCGCATTCGCTCGGCGACATCTTCGATCGCGATATCGGCGGACGGGAAACCGCGCTGGCGCCCGGCCTGCACGGCCTCGAGATCGACCCCGACGGCGAGGCCGACCGCTACCTCGAAACCGTCAAGCAGAACATGCGGAGCCTGGTGCGGCCGCAGCTCTACGGCGAGATCGACCGCCAGATGGACCTCGCCCGGCACGCGCCGGGAGCGGCGGAAGCCGCCATGCTCGACCGGGTGGCGGACCTGATGATCGACGCCGAGCGCCGCCACGACCTGGTGGTGTTCGACACCGCGCCCACCGGCCACACCATCCGCCTTCTTTCGCTGCCCGAGGTCATGGCGGCGTGGACCGACGGCTTGCTGCGCCACCAGGAGCGCTCGAACAACCTGGGCCGCGTCCTGCGGAACCTCGGCGGCAAACGGGGCAAGCGGCGACGACCTGTCCTGATCGACGGCGAGGAGCGCCCGCGCGGCCGGCGATACGGCGTCGCGCATTCAAGCGGTCCTGCTGGAGCGCCGCCGCAAGTTCCATCGGGCGCGGCGCCTTCTTCTCGACGCAGGCGACGACCGCGTTCGTCCTGGTGCTGATCCCGGAGCGCCTGCCCATTCTGGAAAGCCGCAAGGCGCTGCATACGCTCCGGCACTTCAACGTGCCGGTGTCGGCGATGGTGGTGAACCGGGTGCTGCCCGACCACGTGGACGGCGATTTCTTCGCCAGGCGCCGCGAGCAGGAGACCCGCTACCGGCGCGAGATCGACGATGCCTTCGCGTCCCTCCGCCGGATCGAGGTGCCGCTGCTGGAAAGCGACGTCCAGGGCATCGAAACCCTTGAGCGCATCGGCCGCATGCTGACCGGCTGATCCCTCGGCGGGGCCCCGCGCCGGCGGCGAGCCGTTCCCGGGTCTTGACGCACATGCCGCGTTTGCCGATAAGCCCTCAACGAAACGGCCAGGGGATCAAGGGGAGGCAGCCATGGCGGTATTTTCCAGGTTTCTGGACATCGACGTGCCGGCCGGCGTCACGTGCGGCGCCAACGGCCGGAACCCGGAGTTCAAGATCGCGTTCAGCGCCGACGGCGAGGTTCCGTTCGCCCAGGTGATCCTTCGCGCCCAGGGCGCCGAGCACCTGGTCAAGGGCGACGCCATCGAGCCGGCCCCGGCGCTGGAGGCGGCGGCCGAGTACGTCGCCACCGTGCCGGCCGGCCTGATCGGCGCCGGCGACGTCACGGTGCAGGTGGAGGGCTGCCGCAAGGCCGATATCACCCAGGCCGGCGGCGACGACTGGATCAAGGAATTCCGCACCGTCAAACTCACCGCCAAGCAGCCCGCCCGGGCCGAAAAAGGGCAAAGGCGCGCGCCGGTGACGCGAAGCTCTATTTCGGCATCCACAAGCACATGCACCAGCCGTACTACAACACCACCGACCGCGATTACTGGGACGGCGAGAAGGACGAGATCTTCGGCTCGCGCGGCGGCAACTACACCGATTTCGTCCCGGCGGCGGTGCGCCAGTATGCCGCCGGCGGACTGCCCCACGCGGGCCTGTCGACGAGCTGGAGCGGCTCGTTGATCGAACAGCTCGACCGCTGCGCCCGCGACGGCCTCTGCGGCGGCCGGTTCGGCGGCTGGAACGACGTCCTCAAGGCCACCGCCCAGGACAAGACCGTGCTCGGCAATCCGCGCCTGGACTTCTCGGCGTTCGGGTTCTTCCATCCGCTGATGGCGCTGATCCCGCACCGCAACATCGTCAAGCAGATCGAATGGCACCGCGGCGTCATCCGCGACACCTTCGCCACCGAGGCGTCCACCGTCCTGTTCCCGCCGGAGACGGCGTTTCACGTCCGCATGATCCCGGCGCTGCTGGAGGCCGGCATCACGGCGGTGATCTACGATTCCATCCACCGCTTCCGCGCCTGCAAGGACTACCCCTACGCCGGCATCCAGGAGGGCATGCTGCCGCCCAACCCCGCCGAGCAGGTCAATCCGCCGGTGGACGACTGGCTGCAGATGCAGAACATCTGGGCCGGCTCGAAGATCTCGCCCAGCCTGCTCCGCCCCGAATTCGTCGAGTACGTCGACCCCGACGGCAACAGCTACAAGATCGTCGCCGTCCCGGCGGAACGCTACATCGGCAACGAGGACGCCCGCGGCGGCTTCGGCGCCCTGCAGTACCCGAGCGTGCTCGGCCAGGTGTACGACCAGATCGTCGCCACCGGCAGCTTCGATCCCAAGCACCCGCCGTTCTTCCTGCTGCACTCCGACGGCGACAACCACGGCGGCGGCGCCGACAGCTACTACCACCACAACACCGCCGGGTTGGTGCGTTGGCTGCAGAACGGACCCGCGCTTCGAGCTGATCACCGTCCCCGACTACCTCGAGCAGTTCCCGCCGGACCCCAAGCAGGCCGTCCACATCGAGCCCGGCTCGTGGGCCGGCGCCGACAACGGCGATCCCCAGTTCATGAAGTGGTTCAGCCGCTACAACGAACCGTACTCGCCGGACCTCAATTCGTGGTCGGTGCTGACCGCCTTCCAGAACGTGATCCACGCGCTGGAGGACGCCGGCTCCACGCATCCGCAACTGGCCGAGGCGACGCGCCTGATGCTCACCGCCGAGACCAGCTGCTACTGGTACTGGACCGGCCAGCACGTGTGGGACGAGCAGGTCACCAACGCCGCCAATCTCGGCTACGAGTGGCTGAAGGCCGGAGGTGGACGGCGTCGTCGCGGGCGGCAAGGACAAGACCGGCCCCACCATCTTCGCGCCGTGGGTGACGCCCGAGAACCCCGGCGGCAAGAAGTGGGGCCAGGGCTGCCTCGAGGACGCGGCCGCCGAGGGCGTGGTCCACACCTTCGTCCATGACATCGCCGGCCTCAAGCGGGTCGACCTGGTGCTCCGCGCCGGCAAGTCCGAAAAGACCCTCAAGATGAACGACCACGGCCCCTATCCGTCGCAGACGGGCGCCGCCATCACCGGCACCTACTTCACCGCCCAGCTCCCCGTCGGCGCCGGCGACGTCCGCTACTACATCGAGGCCGAGGACAACAAGGGCAACGTCTCCCGCAGCGCCCTGGAGCGGGTGTATCTGGCGTAAGACCGGCCCATGATCGGAGTGCTTCCCCTCTTGCCGGAATGACAGCTTCGGGGCGGAGGGGAGGGGTCGTCGCTTTTTCGAAAACAACCCCATGCATAGTACAATCCGGTCGCGAAGACGCCACCCTTGTCCGCGGCGCTATTTCAATGATCATCTCGCGCGGCCAAAGCGGCATTCGGTTATCGCCGTCGAGCGCTAGACCCCGAAGCCGATGACAACGCTCTTATCATGGTCTCCGCCGCAACCATCTCCAATCCTACCTCGACGAGTTCGTCTTCCGCTTCAATCGCCGCCGCACCCGCCACGCCGCCTTCCGCTCACTGCTCGGGATCGGCACCCGAACAAAACCCATCACCTACAAAATTTGATCGCGCCGGAACAACGGGATAAGCCTTCCAAACTGTTTAAAAAATGATGACCTTGAAGACGGCGGCATTCGCGCACGCGTTTAGACGATCTTTATGATCGCGGGTTTAACATGGATGTCCGTGGCGGAACTCAACCCCCGAAAGCGTTGATGTGTTCGAGGGCTCATGTTGTCTGTGATCGCACCCGTTTCGCGCCGTCTCCGTTCTTCTCTCGGTGTTGCGGCACATGAATACGACACGAATGAGGGATTGTTGGCGGCAATCGTTTTGTTTCCACTGATTTTCCTGGTCTTGTTCACGATCCTCGTGGCCATCCCCCAAACACGCCCCGCGGCCTTTCTCCTGACCAAGGAGAATCAACCCGTGGAATTGGCGACGTTCGCGTTCTTGCTCTGGGCCGGGCTGGCGGGTGTGGGGTTGGCGCTTCGGGCGAAATATCAAGGAGAGGCGATTGGCGTCTACGGCTTCTATGGGGCCTTTGCGTTGGGGGCGCTGTTTGTCGGCATGGAGGAGATCGCCTGGGGGCAATGGTTCTTCGCCTTCGAGACGCCGGAAATAATCAAGCAGATCAACATGCAAAAGGAAATGACACTTCACAACATCGAGGGATTGCAGGGTCATTCAGAGTTTTTCCGTGTCGCGTTCGGTGTCGGCGGCCTTATGGGAGTGGCCCTTGGTCACTACGCTCCTTTCAGAAGAATTGGCGCCCCGGCAGTGCTTCTGACTTATTTTCTCCCGATTGCGGCCTTGGCGCTTCTCGATCTTTATGAGGACCATTTCCCGATACAGCAGAACGTCGATTTCTTCATCCGCCGTCTGTCCGAAGTCGTCGAGATGCTCATAGCGATATCGGCGCTGCTGTATGTCTGGCTCAACGGAAAAAGGCTGGCAAAGCAGTGGAGCGAGCGGCTCTACGCGGTGGCCCCTACCTGAAGGAGTTTCAGGCCACCGGCCTGCGGAAATGCTGCAACGCTAGCCCTGATAACCATCTAGGCGGTCTCCCCGAGTTGGAAAATACTTCTCGCTGAAAGAGTTGAAGTTTTTTTTCAGACATCGAGGAGACCAAGATGGAATTGTATTGCGGGATCGATTTGCATTCCACCAACAGCTACGTGACGGTGATGGACGAGAGCGACCGGGTTGTCGCGGAGCGCCGCCTGGTGAACGATCTTGAGGTGATTTTGGGTTTTCTGGAGCCCTACCGTTCGGCCATGGAGGGCGTTGCGGTGGAATCGACCTACAACTGGTATTGGCTGGTGGACGGTTTGATGGCGGCGGGCTACCGGATGCACCTGGCGAACCCGGCGGCGATGCAGCAATATAGCGGACTGAAGCACGCCGGCGACCGCTCGGACGCGCGCTGGCTTGCGCACATGATGCGGCTGCGGGTGTTGCCGGAAGGCTATATCTACCCGGTGGCGGATCGGGGTTTGCGCGATCTGCTGCGCAAGCGGCACCGGTTGGTGCAGCAGCGCACCCGGCTGTATTCGTCCATGGCGACGGCGGTGGAGCGCACCAGCGGCCGGCGCCTGGGCGGCAACGCCATCGACCGGCTGGGCGAGGCGGACGTCGACAGCTTTGATCTGCCGGCGGACGTGGCGCTGGCGGCGCGCGCCGAGTTGCGGGTGCTGGGCTGCCTGCGCGGCGAGATCGCCGGGCTGGAGAAGGTGATCGTGGCGCGGCTGCGGCCGACGCCGGTCTATCGCGGTCTGCTGGAGGTTCCGGGGATCGGCAAGATCCTGGGGATGACGATCGCGCTGGAAACCGGCGACATCGGGCGGTTCGCGGGCGTCGGCAACTACGTGTCCTACTGCCGCTGCGTCGAGGCCAAACGGATCTCCAACGGCAAGCGCAAGGGCGCGGGCAACGCCAAGAACGGCAACCGCTGGCTGGCCTGGGCGTTCGTCGAGGCAGCCCATTTCGCGGTGCGCTATGACGACCGCGCTCGGCGCTACCATCAGCGCAAGAAGGCGAAGACCCACGCCATGGTGGCGAGCAAGGCGGTGGCGCACAAGCTGGCGCGGGCCTGCTACCATGTCATGAAGGACGGCACGGTGTTCGAACCGGAGCGCTGCTTCGGCTGAAGGAGCCGTGTCCGGGACGGCGAGCCCGCAAGGGGTTGGCTTGCAAGCCTCCAGACCTGATTGGCCGCCGTCCCGATCGATCACGCGGGAGCGCTCCCGCAAGACGGTGCGCCGAAGCCGCGAGCCACCGAGGGTTGGACGCCGATGGCGAGCCAGAGATCTGTAATGCAAGCCTTATGGACGCGGCGGGGACAAAGGGTTTTCTGGGGCACGGAGCCCGTGCCAGGGGCGGATCGCGCGGGGTTCGTGTGATCTTCAGCCTTGATCCTGATGGGTGACCGGTGCGCACGCGCAACCAGTCGAACGAAGACCGAACGCAACCAAGGGAGCGACGACGCAAAATAGACGATCAGCGGTGCGTGCGCCGAGAGGGACGTGTTTTCCCGCTTGCCAAACCGCCTAATGGGTGACCCCAACTCCTTAATCGAGGGTTCCAAACGTTGGGTCACGACCGAAGTGGCTGTCAGGGCGATTTCTTCCTGCAAAGTAGTGGCCGTCAACACATGACTCCATTGATTCAATCTTCTCAAAAGTACTTTTGGCTTCGGTTGTCGAAGGCGGGCTTGGTGCCTTCAGAGGCTGTCAGAATATCTGTGTAAGTTTTAGCCGACATTCCTATTGCTTCGGGAATTTGTCGGCGAAGAGGATGGCGAATTGGTTCATCGCCGCATTCCATTCCTTCAATGGCATTTTCCACTTCTTCTCGGCATTTCGCAAGGCGAGGTAGATGAGTTTGATGGCCGCGTCATCGTTCGGGAAGGCTCCCTTGGTTTTGATGATCTTTCGGACCTGGCGGATGGCGGCCTCGATGGCGTTTGTGGTGTATACG
This sequence comes from uncultured Alphaproteobacteria bacterium, assembly GCA_963786305.1. Taxonomy (GTDB): domain Bacteria; phylum Pseudomonadota; class Alphaproteobacteria; order Rhodospirillales; family Defluviicoccaceae; genus CAKZLS01. Next base: position 369,722 of record CAWAYL010000008.1, on the reverse strand, counting down.
ACCTTGCGGATCATCGGTGGGTAGGCCAGGAACGGCACGATCGCGGTCCAGTTCCTCTCCCATGAGGCGGAGATGGTTGGGTATTGGCCGTCCCATTTGTCCTTGAAGTCATTGAGCGCCATCCGCGCCGCATCCTCGTTGGCCGCGTCATAGATGGCCCTGAGATCCCCCACCATGGTGCGGCGATCCTGCCAAGACACATAGGCCAATGAATGTCGGATCATATGGACGATACAGAGCTGCACTTGGGTTTCGGGGAAGACGGTGGCAATGGCTTCGGGGAAACCCTTGAGACCATCGACGCAGGCGATGAAGATATCCTCGATCCCCCGGTTTCTCAGTTCGGTGATGATCTGAAGCCAGAACTTCGCCCCCTCGGCGTTGGCCAGCCAGAGGCCCAGAGCCTCCTTTTGGCCCTCCATGGTGACGCCAATGGCGAGGTAGACGGATTTGGAGACAATATGCCCCCGGTCACGGATTTTGACCCGAAGGGCGTCCAGATAAACGATCGGGTAGTGACTTTCCAGGGGGCGGTTCTGCCAGGACCTCACCTCGTCCAGCACCGCGTCGGTGACTGTCGAAATCAACTCGGGCGAGACATCCGTGCCGTAGAGCTCCTCCAGGTGCCCTTGGATCTCACGCATGGACACGCCCCGGGCATAGAGCGAGAGAACCTTGTCGTCGAACCCCTCTAGGCGCCGTTGGCCCTTCTTGACCAATTGCGGCGTGAAATCCCCGTCCCGGTCGCGTGGAACCCGGATCGCCAAGGGCCCGGTCTCCGTTTCGACAGTCTTGGCGCCATGGCCGTTGCGCCGGTCATCGCCGGCCGCCGGGCCGTGGGGCGGATAACCCAGATGATGGGTCAACTCCGCCCCCAGGGCGCGCTCAATCAGCGCTGATTGAAGCCGTTTGAAAAGCCCCGCCTCTCCGAAAATGTCCTCCGCTGTCTCATGCCCGGCAAGTAAGGCATCAAGGGTCTCATCGGAAAACGCTTCAGTCTTACGCTTGGTCTTTGTCATCTCCGCTATTCTCCATGTCAGTGCCTAATCCGGCCCGGCCCATGGATAAGTTCTCCGCTCGTTCAACTCTTTAGGTCGCTCGCTGCAAACTTAACCACAGGCCTCCGTTCAAAACACTTACACAGCTCAAATGACAGACCCGGCGATAATCGCCGTGGCCGTCAACTCAGAAGGCCGCAGAGAGGTCCTCGGGCTCGCCATCGGCCCGTCCGAGGCGGAAACCTTCTGGACCGATTTCCTGCGCTCGTTGACGCGCCGTGGCCTCAGGGGCGTGAGGCTGGTCATCTCCGATGCCCATGAGGGCCTAAAGGCGGCGGTCGCCAAGGTCCTCAACGCCACCTGGCAACGCTGCCGCGTTCATTTCATGAGAAACGCGCTCGCCCACGTCGCCAAGGGCCAACGCGAGATGGTCGCCGCCGCGATGCGCACCGCCTTCGTCCAGGAAAACTACGCGGCCGCCGTCACCCAATGGCGCCAAGTCGCCGATTCTCTCCGGCCCAGGTTCGAAAAGCTCGCCGAGCTGATGGACCAAGCCGAGCACGATGTGCTGGCCTTCATGACCTTTCCCAAGGACCACAGAACCAAAATCCATTCAACCAACCCCCTGGAGCGCCTCAACAAGGAGGTCAAGCGGCGCACCCACGTCGTCGGCATCTTTCCCAACGATGACGCCATTACCCGCCTGGTCGGCGCCATCTTGCTCGAGCAAAACGACGAGTGGGCCGTCTGCCGCAGATACATGACGCTGGAAACACTGGCCCAGATCAGCCATCCTGATCAAAGCCCGATCCAGATCGCGGCTCAATGAACCGGTGAACCCAAACCGGTCGAGACCGGCGACAACACGCCGCTCTTACACCACGCCGCGGGACACGACCATGGGCGTGGATCTATAGGTCTACCGGGCTGCAGCGCGACAATCAAAGTGAGAGCGTTGCGTCAATCAAGATGAGAATGCCGCTTGCGCGCGACAATCCATGCCGCAATCATCACCACTATCGCGGCACCAAATTCTCATCCAGATTGTCGCGCTCTTCTCTTCCAGATTGTCGCGCTACACGAACTGCCGATAGTTTGGTGTGGTCAGACGATGTGCGTGACGTGGAAAGATCGCTTTGGCGCTGTTCGCCGAGGGAAATGTCAAAAATGTTGGTAGCCGCGTGTCCGTAATTCAATTGGACGACCATCTGATCCCAATAAAACAACTTCCTCTCTTCGGCTTTCGCAGTCTGCCGGGTAAATGCGCCCGATAGGCGTCAACAATATACCCAATCGATCGGAAATTGACTGAACAGCTTCGCTGCGCGCCGCCGGTGCCGTGAAAACCAGTTCGTAATCGTCTCCACCCGTCAAAGCCACTGCAAATAACTCAGCGTCAGCCGCGATGGCGAAGCGAGCTGGCGAAGACATCGGCACTAGCGTGGCCTCAATGATCGCCGAAACGTTTGAGGCGGTGCAAATGTGTTCAATGTCGGCCACCAAGCCATCCGATACGTCTGCTGCGCTTCGAGCAACCCCAACCAAATCGCGGCCAAGCTCAATTCTGGCTTCTGGAAATCGATATCGGTTGGCGAGTGTATTACCAAGGTCAGCGGGCAAATTCGGCAGCTCTCCTAAAATGTACTTAAGGCCCAAAGCCGCATCCCCGATCGTGCCGGAAACGTACAGCAAGTCCCCGGCGCGGGCGGTCGACCGACGCAATTCTTCCCCTTCCCTGATCGCGCCCAATGCGGTGACAGTAATGCTTAGAGGTCCGGGCGAGGCAACCGTATCGCCGCCAACAAGATGCATACCCGCCGCCCGTTGGTCCAGAGCCAGTCGACTACAAAAACACTCTAACCACGATCTTGCATGGTCCCGCTTCCAGGCTCGCGGCAGCACCAGCGACAATGTATATACTCTTGGAATGGCACCCATAGCCGCAAGGTCTGACAGGTTCACTGCAAGCGCTTTGGCCGCAACGGCATCGGGTGGGTCGGATGACAGGAAGTGGATCTCGGACACTATGGTATCGGTCGTCACAACCACGCGATGGCCAAACTGCAATGGGATGATGGCGGCGTCATCCAACAGACCGAGGGCGCCCGGTTCTCCCGCTGCTAGAGGAGCAAAAAATTGGGATATCAGTTCGAATTCGCTAAGTCGGTCAACACCCATCGGCGCCATTCGCACTTTTCGACAGTTCCGTCGGACGGAATTTTCGCGCAAGTTGATCCAGAACGGCATTCACGAGGGCTGGTTCCTTGCCAGCGAAAAACGCATGGGCCACATCCACATATTCGTTGATCACTACTTTTGACGGCACTGTAAGGTCAGCTTTAAGTTCGTAGGCGCCCGCTCGCAAGACAGCGCGCAAAAGAATTTCCAGACGGTCGACACTATGCCGCCCCGAAAGAGCACCATTCAGTGCCGTATCCACCGCCGACCGCTGATTTGAAACGCCCAGCACAAGATCGTCCAGCAACTTGTTATTTAGATCTGGGAGCTCAAGTCGCTGATCCGCATTCGACCAGCGTCTATCCTTGAACGCCGGCAAGACGTCCTCGGGTTGAGCGTCAGCCACGTCGATCTGGTAGAGAGCCTGTACCGCCGCCAATCGCGTCGCGTTTCTCCGCTCCCCCGGTGAAAAGCCGCCCGTGTTGCTCATCTTGGAGCCCTGCGAAACGCTTCCCTTATCTCCATCATCCGCAAGCACGCGCGCGCAGCCTCGGCGCCTTTATTCTTCTCATCCACAGCCGCGCGAACACGAGCCTGCTCATAGGTGCCGCACGTCAGAACTCCAAACCCAAGGGCGATACCATGCTCCAAGCTCAGACGCATGAGAGCACTACTGGCTTCACGGCAGATGTGATCGTAGTGATCGGTGTCACCACGGATGACGCACCCAAGAGCGATGACACCATCATACTGTTCGTTCTTCCGGTCCAATTCCATTGCAAAAATGGCAAAGCGGATAGCGGCCGGAATCTCAAAAACCCCCGGGACCCATAGCCTTGAACTTTCCACGCCCCGTTCGTCCAACACCCCAACGGCGCCTTTTACCAACTGGTCAGACACGTCTTTATAGAATTGAGCATTAACAATTAGAACACGTTGGCCATCGCTCATCAATTCACCCTGGCTCGCGCATATTTTTTGCTGGCCGAAGATTTTTAATCCGTATCCCTGTAAGCCAATAATGGTTCGACGCGTATTCGACAATAGGACCATTTCCCGAACACCGAGATCCAACAATATTTGTGCGCCAACCCCGTAATCACGAAGGTGTGGCCCTTTTTCTTCGTTGCCCGATATTCTTGCTTTCACGCGATCCGAAAGAGCGGTTTTATAGGGCTCGCGAAGGAAAACAACGACGCCCCGACCGGCACGATCTACCATGCCCATCGCCTGCCGGAGTTCCTCGGCCTTGCCATTGCTCGTATCCCCAAGAGCGTCCTCCAGTATATTGAAGGCATGCATTCGAACGAGAACAGGGCCGTCAGATACCAGATCTCCCTTTACTAAGGCCAAGTGTTCCGCATAGGCGACATTGTTTACGTAAACCAGCATACGAAAGCCATGACCGTAGAGACTCTCGAAGGGTGCCTCCAGAACCCTTTCAACACTTCTATCATAGCGCAAGCGATAGGCTATCAGATCCGCGATAGTGCCTATCTTCAGGCTATGCGTTCGAGCGAAGTCCACCAAGTCAGGCATCCGCGCCATGGTTCCGTCATCATTCATGATTTCGCAAATGACGCCAGCGGGCGTCAGTCCGGCCAATCGAGCGATGTCCACCGCAGCTTCAGTGTGCCCCGCACGGACGAGCACACCGCCGTCCCTGGCTTCCAGCGGAAACACATGACCCGGTGCAACAATATCCTCGCTACCCTTCGACGGATCGATGGCAACGGCAATAGTGCGTGCTCTATCGGAGGCAGATATCCCGGTCGTCACACCTTCTCGCGCTTCGATCGAAACAGTAAACGCTGTTTCATGCCGCGACGTATTTTTTCGAGCCATCGGTGGAAGATTAAGCGACTTTACCCGCTGATGCGTAAGTGCCAGACAAATAAGACCACGACCATACTTGGCCATGAAATTGATTGCATCCGGCGTGGCCATCTGCGCGGGAACGACAATATCACCCTCATTCTCGCGATCCTCGTCGTCCACAAGGATAAACATTCTACCATTGCGCGCGTCTTCGATGATCTCCTCTGCAGAGGACAAGCTGTTTGTCTCACTCACGATCTCACTCCGTTTCGCGGAGGCGGGCAACGTACCGCGCCAACAGATCCACTTCCAGGTTGACGAGATCGCCGGGCCGGGCAGACCCAAGTGTAGTAACGGAGAGTGTATGTGGGATTACATTGACGCAAAATCGGCTCCGCATCACCTCGTTGACGGTCAAAGAAACTCCATCCAAAGCGACCGATCCTTTTTTAGCCAAAAACCCTCGCAACCGTTCAGGCGCCTCAAACTCGAAGCGGCGAGAGTCGTTTTCCATGGCAATTGAAATAATGCTAGCGACGTCGTCAACATGACCGGAAACCATGTGCCCACCGATTTCATCCCCTACCTTCAACGCCCTTTCCAAATTCACCACCATTCCTTCGGTCCAACTGCTAATTGTTGTTCGGTCTCGTGTTTCCTGGGAGACTGATACGGCAAACCAATCCGGGCCCTTGTCGACAACGGTCAGACATACGCCTGAACAACATATGGATGCGCCAATAGAAACACTGGACATTTCAAAGCGGGTTTTAATCTCCAGCATGATTGCACCCTGCCCGCGAACAACTCGAACTGCCCCTAGGTCGGTGATGATTCCTGTAAACATTTCCTGTCCTCAACGGCGCCGGCAGTAGTTCTCCAACACATCCTCTCCAATTTGGGTTACCCCCGACCTAGAGAACAACGGCGCATCCCGCAAACACTCCACGCCAATGGCTCCCACGGCAGGCAGACCATCCCTTCCGATGATCCGAGGAGCTCGAAACCATGCCAATCGGTCGACCATTCCCGCCGTTAGGAACGACGCCGCAATCTCACCGCCTCCCTCGATAAGCACCCGGGTAATCCCTCGCTTCGCCAATTCACGAGCCACGGCCTTTGGCGCCGGGCGGCCACAAGCATTGCTCTCTACTTCGATAACAGTGACGCCTTTCTCCTCCAAGGCTCGGCGACGTCGCCGATCTGGCAAGGGTCTCGTAACTACCCAGGTCGGCATCTGACTGGCTGTTTCTACCAATTGTGTGCCAGGAGTCAAACGGAGCCGAGCATCGGCAATGATCCTGACTGGCGACAGATTTTGCATTCCCGGCAATCGACAAGAGAGCTCGGGGTCGTCGGTAAGAGCTGTCCCTGAACCAATTAGAATAGCGTCGTGTTGCGCACGCAGTCCATGTGCGGTCGCTCGCGATCCGGCTCCGGTTATCCAACGACTTTGGCCTGTTCGAGTAGCAATGCGGCCATCAAGCGTCGTTGCGACTTTCAATGTAAACAATGGTCGACCACTAGAAACCGAGAGGAAAAATCCGGCGTTCAGTTCAGCCGCAACTTCGCGACAAACGCCGGTCGTGATGGCCATGTTGGCGCGTTGAAGCCGTTCGATGCCTTTGCCGGAAACGCGTGGGTCTGGATCCTCGACGGCGATGACGGCGCGCCGGATGCCATATGCGATCAACGCCTCGGTACACGGGCCAGTCTTTCCATGATGATCACAGGGTTCAAGAGTAACGTATGCTGTCGCGCCTTGAGATGCCGCCCCGGCGTGATGCAACGCCTCCGTTTCTGAATGCGGCCGCCCCCCCGGTTGAGTCCATCCTCGTCCAACGATTTTATCGTTGCGTACAAGAACGCATCCTACGGCAGGGTTAGGCCACGCGTTGCCAAGGCCCCGTCGAGCTAAGGCCAAAGCGGCTTGCATGAATTGTATGTCCCCTGAAATCACCTTGGACCCGACTTAACCGTCACCCAGCGTCTCCACAAATTCCTCGAAGTCCTTCGCCTCCCTGAAATTTCTGTAGACAGACGCAAACCGCACATATGCGACTTGATCCAAATGCGCCAACTGGTCCATTGCCATTTCACCAATGACTTTCGAGGGTATTTCTGACTCGCCCAACGTCTCCAGTCGCCGCTGGATGCTATTGACAACCCGCTCAATGCGGTCGTCATCCACCGGTCGTTTCTGCAACGCTATTCGGAGCGACCGAAACAACTTATCACGATCAAATGACGCCTTATCGCCGCCTTTCTTGACTACCGTCAATTCCCTTAGATGTACCCGCTCAAAAGTCGTCCATCGCGCGCCACAGGCGGGACAGTACCGCCGGCGCCGAATGGCCGCATTGTCTTCGGTCGGGCGGGAGTCCTTTACCTGTGTATCTTCGTGGCCGCAGAACGGACAACGCATGGATCAAATTCCCTGTTCTGGCCGGTCGGACGAACCTTAAAACGGTTCGCGACCGAGCGGCCGGCTCGATTGCTAACTGCCAGCCCCTCGGGCTCGTGGATAAATCGGAAATTTTTGGCAAAGCTCAACAACTTCGGTTCGCGCGAGGTCCTCAGCAGCAGAGTTGTCGAGCGGGTTGGCAGCGAGACCGTCCAGCACATTGGCGATCAATTCGCCGATGCGATTGAATTCAGCAGTGCCGAATCCGCGCGTGGTCCCCGCAGGAGTGCCCAAGCGAATTCCCGACGTCACCATGGGTTTGGCTGGATCGAACGGAATAGCGTTCTTGTTGCAGGTCAGATTGGCGCGACCGAGCGTCTTTTCGGCGGCTTTTCCTGAAACGACGAGCGACCGTAGGTCTACAAGTATGAGATGTGTGTCGGTCCCCCCAGAAACGATGTCGAGTCCCCGCGCGACCAATGCCGAAGACAATGCCTTGGCGTTTTCAACGACCGCTTTGGCGTAAACTTTGAAATCTGGCCGAAGGGCTTCGCCAAATGCTACAGCCTTGGCGGCAATAATGTGCATTAGCGGGCCTCCCTGCAGGCCCGGAAAAACGGCTGAATTTATTTTTCTTGCCAGATCTGCATCGTGACAGAGGATCATTCCTCCCCTCGGACCGCGCAGCGTCTTGTGAGTTGTCGTTGTGACAATGTGCGCGTGGGGGAATGGATTGGGATGAACACCCGCGGCCACCAAGCCTGAGAAATGAGCCATATCAACCAAAAAGTAGGCACCCACCTCATTTGCGATCTCGCGGAATTGTTTAAAATCGATGGTTCGGGGATAAGCCGACCCACCAGCCACTATAACCTTTGGCTTGTGTTCCACAGCAAGGTTTCGAACCTCGTCAAAATCTATCAGTGCGTCCTCACGGCGAACTCCATACTGAACAGCATGAAGCCATTTCCCGGACATGGCCGGGGCTGCCCCATGGGTTAGATGGCCGCCCGCAGCCAACGACATGCCCAACAGCGTGTCGCCTGGCTTCAGCAGGGCAAGATAGACCGCACCGTTGGCTTGAGCTCCGGAATGGGGTTGGACGTTGGCAAAGTCGCACCCAAATAGCTTGCAGGCGCGCTCAATGGCCAAACTTTCTGCCATATCGACGAACTCGCATCCGCCATAGTAGCGACGCCCAGGATAGCCTTCGGCATATTTGTTAGTCATTACCGAACCCTGGGCCTGAAGCACGGCGCGCGAAACGATGTTTTCCGAGGCAATGAGTTCTATGTGATTCTGCTCGCGCTCCAGTTCAGCGTCGATAGCTGCGTCAACTTCAGGATCGACCTCTGATAGCGGCATAGAGAAAAATTGTTCGTTAACGTACCGAAGTCGTTCAGCTTTTGCCATTGACATGCTGCAATCACCCATTCTTTAAACTAGCAGTATGGAGAAGAGAGCTTATCTACTCGGTGCTGATGGCGTTCGCCCTCAAAATCTGTTTCCAGAAAGACTCTTAGGCAATCGCGCGCTGCATCAAAATCAATCATACGCCCACCAAAACATATAACATTCGCATCGTTGTGTCTTCGGGCCATGCGCGCACTAGGGGCATCGTTGACCAAAGCCGCGCGTACCGCCGGACACCGATTGGCAGCGATGCTTATTCCGATTCCACTACCACAGATTAAGACACCACGCTGAGCTTTTCCTTCTCCGATCAAGCGCGCTAGCGCGTAAGCAAAATCGGGATAGTCGACTGGCTCAGGCGCATTTGTTCCCAGATCGTGAACCTCTAGCCCAAACGCGAGAAGATCGTCCTTGATTACCGTTTTAAGGTCGTAGCCGGCATGGTCACTCGCCACGGCCACAATGCCATTCGCCATCTCGCTGTACCTATCTATATGCTGTTCTATATGCTGTCGATTAGAATGGATCCAATCTGATGGTCTACTGCGATGCAGAAACTCAAAGCAATACCATATGGCGGATCGCCTGACTAGTTTGCCACTAGCCGTCGCGCCCAAATACGCGCTGCCTCTCTCATTCGTATTTTTGCCTTTATACCAACCTGCACTGATCAGCACCCATGGGCCCATTTCCGGCGTCCGATGGAGATGATTTTCCAGGGCTGGTCGATGAGCTTGTTCCATGCTTCGCAGCAGAGGGCGACGATTTGGTCGTAGGATGCGAAGATCGTGCCTCATCAAGCGCGGCTTCAAACACCTCGCCGTCGCTGAACGAGGCGATCATCGGGTGGCGGAGGAGTATCTGCCAATCGTCCATCTCGTCTTCTCCAACCTCAAGACCTGGCTGAACGGAACCCATCACGGCGTGAGCCATCAGCACCTTCAGGCCTATCTCAACGAGTTCACGTTCCGCTTCAACCGACGATTTTACCCGTTCAACGCCTTCCGATGACTGCTCGGCATTGCCGGAGATACCTCCGCTCCGACCTATGACGAGCTTTACTCAGGAGAGTGGGCGCACCCTAGATGTTGTGGGTGTGGGTGATAACCGGACAGGCACGATTACGCTTACTCCACGTAATCGTAATTACCGTCTTTCCACACGTAGAAGACATAACCTGGCGCGGTAACGTCCCCCTTCTCGTCAAAGCCGATTTCACCCAGAACAGTCTCGAACTGGTTTTCACGGAGCGCCGTGGCGACGGCAGCCGTATCGGTCGTACCGGCCTTCTCCGCAGCTTGGGCCCACGCCTGGATTGCGCCATAGGTGTAAAGGTTGTAGCCCTCCGGCTCGATGCCCTTGGCACGAAAACGCTCCACTACCGGAGCCGCCACCGGGTTTTTGCGCGGATCGGGACTGAAGGTCATCAGCGTTCCTTCACCCGTGTCGCCGGTAATCTTCCAATACTCGTCGGTAACCAACGCATCCCCGGAAACCATTTGGGGCTTGTAACCCTGTTGGTGGGCTTGACGAATCATCAAACCCGCTTCGGTATGATAACCGCCAACGTATATAACCCCAACTCCCGCATCCTTCAGCTTACTGATCATCGCCGTATAATCTTTTTCGCCAGCCGTATAAGCCTCGTAGAGCGTCTCTTCTATTCCGAGACTGTTCAACGTTTTTTTGGTTTCATCGGCCAAGCCCTTACCGTAGGCTGTTTTGTCGTGAAGAATAGCTATTTTCTCACCCTTGAAATTGTCGGCAAGGTACTTGCCAGCAACCTCCCCCTGTTGGTCATCGCGGCCACAGGTGCGGAATACATTGTCGCCGCCTTCCTCGGTAAGCTTAGGGTTGGTGGAAGCAGGCGAAATCTGCAAGATATTCTCTTCCTCGTACACCTGAGACGCCGGAATTGAAGATCCGGAGCAAAAATGTCCCGCCATGAAGACAACACCGTCGCTAGCCGCTTTGTTAGCCACTGCCACGGCCTGTTTGGGATCACAAGCGTCGTCTTCCACCACAAGCTCGAGTTGCTGCCCGAGCACGCCGCCCGCCGCATTGATATCAATGACAGCCATCTCCGCGCCATTCTTCATCTGTTCGCCGAAGGTGGCATATTGCCCCGTCATTGGGCCAGCAGTTCCAATCTTGATGGTGTCCGCCGCCCAAGTTGGGCCAACGCCCGCCGCTGTAAACGCACAAACAGCCGCGAACGCTAATTTCATATACCTCATAGTGGTTTCTCCTTGCCATTTAACAATTGCGTCTTACGATCTTCGTCAGCATCGGCAATCACCGTAGACGTTCACGACAAAGGCCATTTCATTCCCTTTAATGCTACGCTATTGCAAACAAACGTAACAATATTTATTTGTTTCGCAATTCAACTTCTTTGAGTCTGCGTTAATTTCGCGTTTTCCACCCAAACAGGCCAGATCGCTCGTACAGCCAAGGGTACTGGTTGACCATCCTACGCGCACGATTTAGACGAAATGCAAATCCGCCAATGGCTATCAAAACCGCCGTATCGATCAGATAACCCGTCAACGAGAACAGGTCCCCATCAAATAAAGAAAAAATAAGAAAACGCGAAGCCAAGCCGAGCAACGCGCCATAACCGATAAGGTACCATACTGGACGCCACGTGTTCGCCATTGCTTGGCCGGTCATATAAGCGGCAAAACCGATGATGATGCAGGTAACGCCGATGAATACCGACGGAGTGGTGCCAAGAAAGTTACTCATTTAAATTAGTGTCCGCCTTCAAGGTAGGCTGCCCGCACTTCGGGATTGGCCAGCAGTTCTTTGCCGGTTCCCGAAAGGGTGATTTTTCCGTTGATCATAACATAGCCGCGGTGGGCCAAGCGGAGCGCGTGAAAGGCGTTCTGTTCGACGAGAAACACCGTGACGCGTTCTTCCCGTGTTGATTTCTTTGATGACCTTAAAGATCTGCTTCACCACCATGGGAGCAAGCCCCAGCGAGGGTTCGTCTAATAGCAACAGCCGAGGCCGGCTCATCAGCGCGCGACCAATCGCCAGCATTTGTTGCTCGCCGCCCGACAGCGTTCCACCCCTCTGTGTCTGACGCTGCTTCAAGATAGGAAATAGGACGAAAACCTTCTCCAGATCCTCAGCGAAGTATTTTGGGTCGGCGGTCGTGGCGCCCATCTGAAGGTTTTCCATCACCGTCATGCGTGGAAAAATCCGTCGCCCTTCCGGGGACTGAGCGATGCCCGAGGTGATAATGTCGTGCGTCGGTTTCTTGGTAATGTTGGTGCCGTCGAACACGACATTCCCGCGGGTTGCGCCGGGATCGCCGCAAATCGTCATGAGCAGTGTCGATTTGCCCGCGCCATTGGCCCCGATCAGAGAGACTATCTCGCCGGCATTAACTTCAACGTCGACGCCTCTCAAGCGCCTCGATATTGCCGTAGAACGTATGCACCCCGGAAACGGTCAGCATTTGTTGCATGCGGTCACCTCGTTTCCGATGCCAGGTCTTGCGCCACTTCCGGCGGCAGCTCGTCGTCTTCGTCCTCGCCGAGATAAGCGCGGATGACCGCGGGGTCATTGCGCACCTCCGACGGCGTTCCGTCCGAGATCTTTCGTCCATAGTCGAGAACAACGATGTGATCGGAAATCTCCATCACCACGCTCATGTCGTGCTCGATCAGCAGCAAACCGATGTTGTGCTCATCGCGAATGTCGGTGAGCAAACGGTTGAGGTGCGCCGACTCTCTCGGATTGAGACCCGCCGCCGGCTCGTCGAGACAGAGCAGGACGGGCTCCGTGCACATGGAGCGCGCAATTTCCAGGCGCCGCTGATCGCCATAAGGCAGGTTACCCGCGTCCACGTCCGCTCGATCCGTCAACCCGACGCGGTCAAGCCAGTATCGCGCCAAGTCTACGGCTTTCGCCTCCGCCTTGCGGTAACGCGGCAGACCCAGCAATCCGGCGAACGTGAATGCCGACGCGTCCATCAGCTTGTTGTGTTGGGCAACAATCAGGTTCTCGAGCACGGACATTTGGGCGAACAGCCGGATGTTCTGGAAGGTCCGAGCCACCCGCGCCTGCTGCGGAATCTGATAGCCCTCCATGCGCTCCAGCAAGAACCGGCCTCGCTTCGGATGGTTGAGGGAGAGCCGCCCCACCGTTGGTTTGTAAAAACCGGTCAAACAGTTAAATACCGTCGTCTTTCCAGCGCCGTTCGGTCCGATGATGGCGGTGATTTGCCGGTCGGCGGCGTCGAAGGAGACATCGTCGATGGCGACAAGTCCGCCGAACCGCATGGTCAGGTGCTCAACTGCCAGCAACGGCGCATTTGTGGACCCCGGTCCGTTGCTCGCGACGCGCTCATCGCGCCACCTCCGAAGATCGGCTTGGCCAGCGGTGCCTTATCGGACATTTGCGAGAGCCGGATCGTCGGCTCGCGATGCGCCAATAGGCCAGCCGGCCGCCAAATCATGATCAGCACCATCGCCGCGCCGAACGCCAGCATCCGGTATTGCTGGAGTTCCCGGAAGAATTCCGGCAAGCCGATGAGAATGATCGCCGCCAAGACAATTCCGATCTGGCTGCCAAATCCGCCAAGAACAACTACGGCCAGAATAACCGCCAACTCCACGAAAGTGAAGCTTTCGGGGCTGATGAACCCCTGCCGGGTCGCGAAGAATGATCCGGCGAAGCCTCCGAACATGGCGCCGATGGAGAACGCGGTGAGCTTGGTGTTGCGGGCATTCATCCCGAGCGACCGGCACGCGATCTCGTCTTCGCGCAGGGCTTCCCAGGCGCGGCCGATGGGAAGCTTGCGTATCCTCAGCGTGAACAGATTGGTGATCAATGCGAGAGCGAGGATGACGTAATACATGAAGATGATGCGGTCGATGGGCGAGTATTCCAGGCCGAAGAAGCCGTGAAAGGTCTCCACGCCGTCCCCCGCCGATCGGGTGAACGGCAAGCCGAAGAAGGTCGGGCGGGGAATGCCCGATATGCCGTCGGGCCCGTTGGTGAACTCATACCAGTTGAGCAAGATTACCCGGATCATTTCGCCGAAACCGAGTGTGACGATCGCCAGATAGTCGCCTCGAAGCCGGAGCACGGGGAACCCCAGAATAATTCCCGCCGTCGCCGCCATGGCCCCGGCAAACGGCAGACAAATCCAAAAACCCAGGTCGTAGTGCGTGGCGAGCAGAGCATAACTGTAGGCACCGACGGCATAAAATGCCACGTACCCCAGATCCAACAGCCCGGCGAGGCCGACAACGATGTTGAGGCCCCAGCCTAACATGATGTAGGTCACGACGAGAATGGCGATGTCCAGCAGTCGACGATCGACCTTGGGGACGAACGGCATGTCGGATACGAACGCCAGAACCGGAAAAAATACGGCGACTCCCAGGAGAACCGGTCCGAGATACCGCGAGGCCCGCTGGACGCGGGCCGCGAAGGCATCCATCGCCTTGTCCCGATCGACCACCGTTTTCTTGGACGCACCGGTGTGTCGCAAAGCCCAAACGGCGCGAAGACTAAACACGATTCCAAGGATGGCGACGATCCAGTTGACGACGACATCGCCGAAGGGCAGATAGCCCTCGAGCGTCTTGGCCGTCGCGGCATCGAAAAAATGCACGGCGAGGAGAGCGGCCAGCATGAGCAACGTGAAGGGAAGGGCGATCACCAGCACTGGAAACGGCCGGCCCTCGCGGAGCAAGACGATGGCGAGGCGCCCAAAGAACCCCAGAATGGTCAGCGCCACAACGGCACCGAACCGGGTTGCGATTTCGAGCCCGCCGGGAATGTCTCGCGTGTAGAAGGCGACCATCCCCACCGCTAAGGCAAACATCACCAGGGCAGTGAGCCCGCACTCTTTCAACACAGCCGCGGGATCCAGTGGCCGGTGATCGGCGGCGGGCGTGGTTGCACCGGTCATTTGCCGTTCTCGCCTTATACTTTTTCGATATCAGGCTTCCCGAGAAGCCCGGTTGGTCGGAAAATGAGCACGAGAACAAGGATCGCGAATGCCGCGACGTCTTTGTACTCGACCGTAAAATACCCCGACCACAGTGCCTCGATAAGGCCGATGAGCAGCCCGCCGAGCATAGCGCCCGGCAGAGAACCGATCCCTCCCAGCACCGCCGCCGTGAACGCCTTAATGCCGGCAAGAAATCCGATAAAGAAATCGATGACGCCATAGCTCAGCAGAAACATCATTCCCGCCACGGATGCCAGCGCCGCGCCCATCACGAAGGTCAGCGAGATCGTCCTGTCCACGTTAATGCCGATTAGCGCCGCCATGCCCCGGTCTTGTTCGCAGGCCCGCTGCGCCCGTCCCAGCGCGGTGCGGGTGATGATCAAGGTAAACACAACCATCAACACTAGCGTGAGTATCCAAATGAATAGGCGGAGATAGCTGAGCGACACGATATAGTCCCCGCTCTGCATGATCTCGAAGCCGCCTGAAATGAGTGGCTGCATCGGCTTGACGCGAGCTCCCTGCAACAGCTGCACGTAATTTTGCAAGAAAATCGACATGCCAATCGCCGTGATTAAGGCGGCCAGTCGCGGCGATCCTCGAAGCGGGCGGTAGGCCACACGTTCTAGCGTCCACCCGTACATGGACGTCAACAACATGGCAACGATCATGGTGATTAGCAGTGCAAGGGGAATCCAGGTAATTCCCATGAGTTCGAGGACCATCAAGCTGATCAGGCAGATAAAGGAGCCGATCATGAAAATTTCGCCATGGGCAAAATTGATCATGCCAATAATGCCGTACACCATGGTGTAACCGATGGCGATCAACCCGTAGATCGCCCCAAGCGTGAGGCCGTTGATGAGTTGTTCCACGAAATACGCCATTAACGACCTTTCAATACGAGGTCCTGTGTTCCACCACGTTTACGTGCTCAGCCCGCGCCGCTGTGGAGGAACCAAGCGGCGCTCAATAATAATCCGACGATCACAAACATTCCCACCAAGAAACTGTCTGGGTCCCGGAATCGTTTTATTCAGTTGTCATGTTATTGCAAGTATAGACTCCACGAGGCACAACGGAGCTGAGCAATCCTTTACGGATACCACGTACCCGAACGGCAACTCCAAGGCTCCATGGTGTCGTCTTCGGTCCAGCTTATGTCAAGAGAAAAAGAGAAAGCTATAAATTCATAGTCGAAATTCAGCTATGAATTTGCTACCTTTATTTTAAGGAAGAGGTTTTCTTTTTCACTACATACGCAAGCTTTCTTGCCGCAAGCCGCATCAGTGCATGCTCGCTATATCCTGCAGCCCCCACCATGACGACCTCGGTATTGCTGACCGAGTCAATGGCAACGACCCGGGTGCTCATTCCCACACGATAAAATTCGAACAGGACGTCGTTTGACGCGGCGGGCGGTGCTCGTCGCAGGGCCGGGAGTCTCACGGGACCGCCTCCTAACGGCTGACCGGCCCCTTCGACAACATGGGCATCTCTGTTGTGCTTGCGCCAGCAGGACGGCGAGGCGTCGTCTCACCGTCGGAATTGAATTTGCGACGTGACGTTCTGGACGGATCGGCAGAGCCTCTGGGTCGGTAATCTTTGGGAATGCCAAGCGCTTTGCGTTTGGCGAGCCAGCCGGGTCCCGTGGGGGAATCGTCTCCCTTTCGAAGATCAGAAATCCGTATGCGGCAATGCACAGCGTGGCATGGTGATGAAAGCCTCGCCAGCCCCGGCCCTCGTAATGCCCGAGCCCGAGCTCCTGCTTGAGGTCCTGGTAGTCCCGCTCGACCCGCCAGCGCTGCTTGATCATGGCGACCAGATCGGCAAGCTTGGTGGTCCTGGGCATGGTGCCGAGCCAATACTTGGTCGGCTCGGCTTCACCTTTCGGCCATTCGATGAGCAACCATTCGTGCGCACGCGGCTCGGAGAGTTTGTGGTCGCGATGTGCCGGGCGCACGCGGGTCGCCGCAAAGCGCCCAGCCAGCGGTGCGTTGGTTCCTTCCCGCCAGGTGATGTTTTTCCAGGCCCGCGGCTTCAAGCTCATCGCCAGCTCCTTGGCCGAAACCGGCTGATGCTCCTGATCGCGACGCAAGCGCGAGCCCGGCCGGCCGCGCCCGCTCTTGGGCTTCGGCGCAGAGGCTCTTCGTCCGGCGGCCAGACGCTCATGGAGCCCAGCACCCCCATCACATAGTCAAGGCCGAGCGCGCTAACGGCGGTTCGGAACTTGGTGTCGTTGCCATAGCCGGCGTCGGCCAGCACCACACCGCGCGCGACACCGGCATCATGGGCCGCCGTGATCTGCTCGAGCGCGATCTCCGGCTTGGTCTTGAAAATCACATCCTCGGGAATACCGGCCTTCCGGCGCCGCTCCGCATCATTTGCCCAGGTCTTGGGCAGATAAAGCCGATAGGCCATCGGCAGGCTCGCCACGTCGTTCGCAACCGACAAGCTCACCGCGACAGGCAATCTACTAGGGTGGTCGGACCCGGAACTGTAGCTAAAAAGGGTAACGGTTTGGTTGAGGCGGCTCGCGAATGGGGTCGCTACGCATTTACATACTCCGGCGGTACTGGCCGCCAACCTCAAAAAGGGCTTGCGTAATCTGCCCGAGCGAAAGCACCCGCACCGCGTCCATCAGCACTTCGAAGACGTTGTCGCCGCTTGTGGCGGCGTCTTGCAAGCGCTTCACCATGGAAGCCGCCGAGCCGGCATTGCGCTGGTGGAAGGCGCGCAAACGGTGCAGTTGCCGCTGCTTTTCTTCATCAGTCGACCGCACCAGATTGGGCGTGGGAAGCACCTCTCCATCCGGATTCACGAAGGTGTTGACTCCGACTATGGGATAACTGCCGTCATGTTTCTTCCGTTCATAGTGCAGCGACTGCTCTTGAATGCGGCTTCGCTGGTAGCCTGTCTCCATGGCGCCGAGCACTCCGCCACGATCGCTCAATCGCTCGAATTCCTGAAGCACCGCCTCCTCCACGAGATCGGTGAGCGCGTCTATGATGAAAGAACCCTGGTTCGGGTTCTCGTTTTTCGCCAAACCCCATTCGCGATTGATGATGAGCTGGATCGCGAGCGCCCGGCGCACGCTTTCTTCCGTCGGCGTGGTGATGGCCTCGTCGTAGGCATTGGTATGCAGGCTGTTAGTATTATCGTAAACCGCTAACAACGCCTGCAGCGTTGTTCGGATATCGTTGAAGCTGTATTCCTGAGCGTGCAGTGATCGGCCCGACGTTTGCGTGTGGTACTTGAGCTTCTGAGAGCGTTCGTTCGCGCCGTACTTGAACCGCATGGCGGTGGACCAGATCCGTCTGGCCACGCGTCCCATCACCGTATACTCGGAGTCCATGCCGGCCGAAAAGAAGAACGAAAGGTTGGGCCCGAAGGCGTCGATGTGCATGCCGCGCGCCAGATAGGTTTCGACATACGTAAAGCCGTTGGCGAGCGTGAAAGCGAGTTGGGATATGGGATTGGCGCCGGCCTCGGCGATGTGATATCCGGAGATCGAAACCGAATAAAAATTCCGCACCCGGTGGCGGACAAAGTACTCCTGGATGTCCGCCATCATGCGCAGCGCGAACTCGGTGGAAAAGATGCAGGTATTTTGTCCCTGGTCTTCTTTCAAGATGTCCGCCTGAACCGTGCCGCGGACATTTTCCAGGACCCACTCGCGGATTTTCTGGCTTTCCTCCTCGGTGGGCTTGCGACCGTTTTCGCTCTCGAAGCGGGTCAGTTGCCGATCGATGGCCGTGTTGAAGAACATGGCAAGTAGCGAGGGCGCCGGCCCATTGATGGTCATGGAAACCGATGTGGTCGGATGGCAAAGATCGAACCCGTCGTAGAGGGTGTGGACGTCGTCCAGGCTCGCCACGGAGACGCCGGAATTTCCCACCTTGCCATAGATGTCGGGTCGTTCGTCCGGGTCATAGCCGTAAAGCGTCACCGAGTCGAAAGCGGTAGACAGTCGCTTGGCGTCCGCGTGCTTGGACAGATATTTGAACCGCGCGTTGGTGCGGAGCGCGTCGCCCTCTCCGGCAAACATCCGGGTGGGATCCTCTCCCTCGCGCTTGAAGGCGAACACGCCGGCGGTGTAGGGAAACTGCCCGGGCAGATTCTCCTTAAGCAGCCATTTGAGGAGTTCGCCATCATCTTGGTATGTCGGAAGCGCCACTTTCGGTATCCGGCTCCCCGACAAGGTCGTGTGGACAAGGCTGGTTTTGACCTCGCGGTCCCGCATACGAACAACGTACTCGTCACGAGAATATGCCTCGCGTACGGTCGGCCACATTTCCAGCAGCGCGCGGCAGTTCGGATGGAACTGCTGCTCTCGCGCGTCCAGGAGGCGCTCAACATCAGCGGTTCGGTCTCCGCACTCCTCCAGCATCCGTTTGGTTTCGCGCAGGGACTGGCGTTCGCGGGCAATGCCGACCTGTTCGGCGATTGTCTTGTGATAGTCTCGCACCGTTTGAGCGACCTCCGCGAGATAGCGCCGGCGATGCCCGGGCACGATACCAGCCCCGCTCTCCGATGTTCTGATCGCAACGGGTTCGAGGCGGGTTTCCCAACGGCCGAGGGTCCGCTCATTGAACTGGCGGATTAACTCCGCGTAAACGGCGGTGACGCCGGCGTCGTTGAAGCGAGACGCGATGGTCCCGAAAACCGGCATGTCCGATGCCGAGACTTCGAAGGCCTCGCGATTCCGCTGCATTTGCTTCGCCACGTCGCGCAACGCGTCGTCGGCGCCCTGGCGGTCGAACTTATTGATTACGACAATGTCGGCAAAATCGAGCATGTCGATTTTTTCCAACTGGCTGGGAGCGCCGAACTCCGGGCTCATGACGTAGACCGACAGGTCCACGTGGGGGACGATGCCCGCGTCCCCCTGACCGATGCCCGGGGTCTCGACGATAACCAAATCGAACCCGCATGCCTTGACGGCGGCGATCATATCGGGAAGCGCCGGTGGCGTTTCCTGCCCGCTTTCGCGGTTGGCGACCGAGCGCATGAAGACATTGGGCGCCGAGATTGCATTCATCCGAATACGGTCGCCCAGCAACGCCCCGCCCGTCCGCCGCCGCGTCGGATCGATGGCGATGACGGCGATCCTCGGCTCGTCGCTGTACAGCCGAAAGCGACGGATGATCTCGTCCGTCAGCGACGACTTGCCGGCCCCGCCGGTGCCGGTCACCCCCATGACCGGCACCCCGTCTCGACTGCCAGCCAGGGCGTGGATCGCGTCACGCTCGGATGGGCCGAGGGTACCGTTCTGCATCGCCGTCATAATTTGCGCGAGATGACGGGTATTCCCGGCCGCGAGCCGCTCAAGGTCCAGCGACAGGTCGGCGCACGGGTCGAAATCGGCGCGCCGGATCATGTCGTCGATGATTCCCTGCAAGCCCAAGGTGCGGCCGTCGTCGGGCGAGTAGATCCGGCTCACGCCATGCGCATGGAGCCCTTCCACCTCTTCGCGGACGATAACGCCGCCGCCGCCGCCGAACACCCTGATCTCGCCGCCGCCCCGCTCGCGCAACAGATCGAGCATGTACTCGAAATATTCGATGTGCCCACCTTGATAGGAACTGACTGCAATGCCTTGGACGTCCTCTTGCACTGCCGCTGTCACGACCTCATCAACCGAACGATTATGACCTAAGTGGATAACTTCGGTGCCCGACGACTGCAAGATGCGGCGGATGATGTTGATGGAGGCGTCGTGACCGTCGAACAGGCTCGCGGCCGTCACAAATCGGACGGGATGACGCGGTCGATAGGCAGTCCCGGCGGAAGAACTCATTGTTGGCGGGGTGAATCACGGTATCGTCGGGCACGACCAACCACTCCTCTCATCAGTTCGTTCATACAAGCACTTAGACTCGGCTGTCTGCGCTCGGAGCCTCAATGTCGCAGGCACGGTATTCTGTTTCCGTTTACGTAAACGTAAACTTTTCGATCGCGGCCGTAAAGCTTCTCTCTGCGCACCCGGCGACCGTGTGCAAAAAGCCATACACACAGCGACGTCGCATGTGTATCCTCGGGTTTCGACAAACGAAAAAATGGCGGATAGCAACGGCGGGAAGGAGGGCCACAGTGACGACCAAGACAATGCACCCCGAGACGATCGTGTTGCACGAAGGCTTTCGGAACGACGAGACCACCGGTGCCGTGGCTGTCCCCATCTATCAAACGACCTCTTACCAGTTCCAGCATACTCAGCACGCAGAGAACCTGTTCGCTCTAAAGGAATTGGGAAACATCTACACGCGCATCATGAACCCGACCTGCGACGTGCTGGAAAAACGGGTCACCGCGCTAGAGGGCGGGGCGGCCGCTTTGGCGGTTGCGTCCGGACAGGCGGCATCCACGTTCGCGGTGCTCAATCTCTGCCAGGCAGGCGACAACTTTGTCAGTTCGACGGACCTCTACGGCGGGACTTGGAACCTGTTTGCCAACACGCTGAAGGGCCTGGGCATCGAGGTCCGCTTCGTCGACCCGGCGGATCCGGAGGCCTTTCGTTCCGCCACTGACGCGCGCACCCGCTGTTATTATGCCGAAACACTCCCAAATCCGAAGCTTAACGTGTTTCCCATCAAGGAGGTCGCCCATATCGGCCGCGCGCTCGGTGTTCCGCTCATCGTCGACAATACCGCCGCGCCGGTGATCTGTCGGCCGCTCGAGCATGGGGCGGCCATCGTCATATACTCCACCACCAAGTACATCGGCGGCCACGGCACATCCATCGGCGGCTTGATTGTCGACGGGGGAAATTTCGACTGGGAAGCCCACGCAGAGCGCTTTCCAACGTTAAACCAGCCGGACCCGAGTTATCACGGCGCCGTCTGGACCGAAGCCGTCAAGCCTCTTGGACCGATCGCCTACATCATAAGAGCGCGGGTCATCCTCCTGCGCGATCTCGGCGCCCCAATGAGTCCGTTCAATGCCTTTATGTTCATCCAGGGAATGGAGACGCTGCCGTTGCGGATGCGCGCGCACTGCGAGAACGCCGGTAAGACGGCCGCCTTCCTCAAGGACCATCCAAGAGTAGTCAAAGTCATTTTTCCGGGGCTGCAAGACGGCGAAACGCGGGCGCGCGCCGATGCCTACCTGAAAGGCGGTTACGGCGCGCTTGTGGGGTTTGAACTGCGGGACGGACGCGATGCCGGCCGCCAGTTCATCGACTCGCTGAAGATGGTCTATCACGTCGCCAACATCGGTGACGCCCGGACACTCGCCATTCATCCCGCGAGCACTACCCATTCTCAGTTGTCTACGGAAGATCGTCTTTCCGCCGGTGTCTCGGACGGCTACGTGCGGCTATCGGTGGGTATCGAGCATATAGACGACATTATCGCCGATCTCAGCCAAGCCCTCGATTTGGTATAGTCGTTGTGGCGATGCGGTCTCATCTCTGGAACGCTCAGTATCCTCGCACTCGCATGCGGCGCAACCGTCAGACGTTATGGTCGCGCCGGCTTATCACGGAAAATCACCTCAAGGTTGATGACCTGATTTGGCCGGTGTTCGTGGTCGAGGGCCACGACCAGCGGCAGTCGGTGCCTTCTATGCCAGGTGTGGAACGTTTGTCTATCGACGCCTTGGTGAACGCGATCGAGGACGCGACCAGACTTGGAATTCCCGCAGTCGCGGTCTTTCCTTACGTCGATTCCGAACTTAAGGATCCGGGCTGCCGCGAGGCGCTGAATCCGGATAATTTGATTTGCCGAGCGGTCCGCGCCATCAAAAGTGTCCATACAGAGATCGGCATCATTTGTGACGTGGCTCTTGACCCCTTTAGCAGCGACGGCCACGACGGTCTGGTGATGGATGGGAATGTGCTCAATGACGAGAGCCTGGAAGTTTTGTGCGGTCAGGCTGTGGCGCAGGCAAAGGCTGGCTGCGACGTGATTGCTCCTTCGGACATGATGGATGGCCGAATTGGTGCGATTAGGGACGCCCTCGACGCTGCAAATTGTCAACACGTTCAAATTATGAGTTACGCCGCCAAATACGCATCGGCTTTTTACGGGCCCTTCCGACACGCTGTCGGCTCGGCTAGCGCCCTCAAGGGCGACAAGAAAACCTATCAAATGGATCCCGCAAACAGTGACGAAGCCCTCAAAGAGGCTGCCCTGGACATTCAGGAGGGCGCCGACATGCTAATCGTTAAACCCGGACTACCGTATCTCGACGTAGTCAGCCGCATCAAAGATGCTTTTAGCGTACCGACTTTGAGCTATCACGTTTCGGGTGAGTACGCCATGCTTAAGAGCGCCAGTTTAAATGGCTGGCTCGATTACGACTTTGCCTTAATTGAGAGCTTACTGGCATTTAAACGCGCTGGTGCGGATGGTATTATTACGTACTCCGCCATTGATGCTGCGCGGCTACTCTTGCGACGATAGCTGCGCGGATCTTTTAAATACGATTGAATTGTAAGCGCCCGGCGAACCCGCTCTGCCTTTGATCGGTAGTTAGAGATAGTGTCCATTAGCGATTAAATGGACATTATCGGAGCGGTTTGTGGCGAAGCGTCGCAAGCGTCGAAGCTGCAGTGATGACGAGAAGCGGGCAGGCAAACGCGGGTGACTGAAGTCTCGGTTTCGCGGGTGGCGCGTCGGTGTGATGTGAATGCGAACCACGTGTTCAACTGGCTCAAGGTCCTCAACGCCACTTGGCAACGCTGCCGCGTTCACTTCATGAGAAACGCACTCGCCCACGTCGCCAAGGGCCAGCGCGACATGGTCGCCGCCGTGATCCGCACCGCCTTCGTCCAGGAAGACTACCAGGCCGCCGTCGCGCAATGGCGCCAGGTCGCCGATTCTCTCCGCCCCAGGTTCGAAAAGCTCGCCGAGCTGATGGACGAGGCCGAGCAAGATGTGCTCGCCTTCATGACCTTTCCCAAGGATCACAGAACCAAAATCCATTCGACCAACCCCCTGGAGCGCCTCAACAAGGAGATCAAGCGGCGCACCAACGTCGTCGGCATCTTTCCCATCCAGGCCGCCATCACCCGCCTGGTCGGCGCCATCATGCTCAGCAGAACGACGAGTGGGCCGGCTGTCGCAGATACATGACACTGGAAACCTTGGCCCAGATCAAACATCCTGATCAAAGCCCGATGCAGATCGCGGCTCAATGAACCGGTAAACCCAAACCGGTCGAGACCGGCGACAACACGCCGCTCTTACACCACGCCCTGGGACACAACCCGATCCATCGACACGATCCTATTACGTACCGGCCAGTTCTCGTGTCTACGAACACCCAAACGGCATGCTGGCCTTACTCTGCACCCCCAGATGCCTGTCCCGTTACGAAATCAAGAGAGACCCAATCGACGATGCCAACCAAAGAGGGGCGTGAAATGCCTCGACCTCGCCATGGGTTATAACCACAACAGAAACGATTAAACTATATCGTACCTGTTGGCAGACAAATCTATTTGTTTTTAACGGTAAACCTACTGGAAAGGGGGAACCTGCGGGGTGCCTTTTGGCCAACTTGACCGCGTTTACCAACCCAAGGAGTGACGTTGGTTTCCGTTCGAGTGCCACCGCCAGCAGTCCAGGAGAGACCACCCGCCAGGGCAAACGTTGCGATATCGATGAGGTTTCCTTCCCGGTAGCGTTGCAGGATCACCCCCCGGCCGCAGGTCATCGAGGGAACCTCTTCCAATGGAAAAACCAGGAGTTTGCGATCAGAGCCGATGACTGCCACTGCATCCGCGTTGGCCTCCACCACCGTGCACACAACGGCTTCCTCGTTCGGACCAAGCAATAACACTTGCCGACCGCTGCGGGTATGAGCTACGACTTTGGCTTCCTCTACCAAGAAACCTTTGCCCGTGTCGGTACCGATCAGCAGACGACGGTCCCGAGAATGCACGAAAATGGCAACCGGCTTCTGCCGGTCGGGAAGATCAATCATCAATCTGAGCGGTTCACCGTGTCCCCGCCCCCTTGGCAACCGATCGCAACCGAGGGTATAAAAGCGCCCGTTACTGGCGAAAACTATCAGTTTATCAGTGTTCGTTGCGGGGAAACAAAATTGAGCCGAGTCACCGTCTTTGTACCGAATCTCCGATTTTTCGCAGGCGTGACCCGTGATCGCCCGAATCCATCCCTTCGCCGAGCACACCACTGTCACGAATTCCCGTTCAATCGTCGCTTCCACGGGCACAACAATCGACGGCGCCCCATCCGCAACGGCCGTGCGTCGCCTTCCCAGCGCTGTCGTCGGCGAATACGTTTTGCCAATATCCCCGATTTCGTCTGAGATGACACTCCAACGGCGCTGCTCGTCGCCGAGCAGCGCCAACAAATCGGTGCGCTCTCCCCTTAATCTCTCGTCCTCCCTGCGTATTTCGATTTCCTCCAGCTTCCGCAACTGTCGGAGTCGCATGCCGAGGATGGCGTCCGCCTGGATTTCATTGATCGCAAATCTTTGCATCATCACTTGCTTCGGGTCGTCCTCTTCACGAACGATCCGAATGACTTCATCCAGATTGATGTACGCAACGAGCAGTCCCGATAGCACGTCAAGCCGTTTTTCAATCTTTCCGAGTCTGATGCTGGCTGCGACGCTGCAAAACCGCATGGCGATGCGCCAGATAGGCGCAGAGAACTTCGCGCAAAGTCATCAACCGCGGTGTGCCGTCGGCATCGAGGACGTTCATGTTTAGGCCAAAACGGACCTCGAACTCGGTTTGGCGAAATAGTTGCTCCATCAGCACGGTCGGCTGAACGGTTCGTGTTTTCGGCTCCAACACTATCCGGACGGTGTCGGCCGATTTATCGCGCACATCCGCCAATAGTGGCATCTTGCGACCCGCCAGAAGCTCGGCGACCCGTTCAATCAGTTTGGATTTCTGTACTTGGTAAGGAATTTCCGTGACGATGACCTGATAAGCTCCATGCGCCAGCCGTTCCACTTCCCATCGAGAGCGAAGTCGAAAACCGCCGCGGCCCGTTCGGTAAGCATCGGCGATGCTTTCCGATGGCTCCACCAAAACGCCGCCGGTCGGGAAATCGGGACCAGGAATGAATTCAATTAACTTTTCGGTTGCCGTATTTGGATGCTTGATCACGTATCTCAGGGCTTTGCACAATTCGCTGACATTGTGAGGTGGAATGCTGGTTGCCATCCCGACGGCGATACCACTCGCACCGTTGGCTAGCAGGTTGGGGAAACCGGCGGGCAAGACGATAGGCTCCTCGTCTTCACCGTCGTACGTGGAGCGGAAGTCAACGGCTTGTTCGTCGATCCCTTGAAGCAGCAATTCGGCGGTATGCGTGAGACGGGCTTCCGTGTACCGCATGGCCGCGGCGTTATCGCCATCGACGTTGCCGAAATTGCCCTGACCTTCTACCAGTGGATAACGAACGGCGAATTCCTGGGCCATCCTTACCAAAGCATCGTAAACTGCGGCGTCGCCATGGGGATGATATTTGCCGATCACGTCTCCGACGACGCGCGCGCATTTCTTGAAGCCCGAAGCAGGATCAAGTTTCAACTGTCGCATGGCATACAGCAAACGCCGGTGGACAGGTTTCAGGCCATCGCGAACGTCGGGCAATGACCGAGAGACAATAGTAGAGAGCGCGTAGGAGAGATATCGTTGACTGAGGGCGTCGGTTAGGCAGACGTCGTCAATCGAATTTTTCATTGCCGGATGAGCCATGGATATTCCTAATCATTGTGGTGTTTCTCCTGGATACAGTAGTCCATACACTTTGTGGCCAGCGAGATTGGCGCTAGTAAGCGCCTTTTGTCTCACTGTCGGAAAGCATTCGCCAGCCGACTTCGCGCCTTCGGAAGGCTGCGGTTGCATGGGCCGTAGACATGCCGCTGGAGAAAGTGCCCCGTGAGATCGAGCGCTTCGATGATCTCTTGTCTGTTACCAGTGCCGCCTTGAACAAGGAGAAACGGGGGCAACCGGAGCAACCTATCGCGATAGCTTCCCGCGGCCGCATCTGTAACCGCCCGTCCCGTTCGGGGAGAAACGTAAAAAAGTTGATCCTTGCGGCCGGTGACCGCGCACCTCTCTAGGTCGAGACCAAACCCGAGTTCGCGTAGGATGCCGATCTCCCACTTCACGTAAGCCGATCCCCACTGACCGTCCGTCTCAAGCACGCCCAAAACCGCGCTCAACCCGTCGAACACGCGCGGATGAGGTTCCCGCTCGGGTAACGTCGTCTCCGTCACGGCGCAGGCCGCCACGAGGCATGCTAATCGTTTCATGTCCTCCATGTGGCGAAATGCTGTGGCCTGGATCAATTCGCATGAAAAGGTTCCCAGATTGTCGGCGAGACGCGCCCGCCATCTGGCTCTGACCCTATTCCCAACCTGCAAAAGCCCCTGCCCTGTTTTCCTGGACGCCGCACGAACCAAACCGGCATGACGCCCGTGATGACTTGTTAACATCGAAACCAGCATCGAGGCTTCACCATGCCGGTGAACCGCCAAGACTATTCCCTCGTCAATCCATTCCATGGCTGGACTATAGCTGAAGCGAGAATTGAGCACACGACGAAGCTATGGTTGATCGCGGCCCACTGAAATCAGAAGCGTGGGTCTCATGGAATATATCGCCCCATACAGA
Source organism: uncultured Alphaproteobacteria bacterium (assembly GCA_963786305.1). Lineage (GTDB taxonomy): Bacteria > Pseudomonadota > Alphaproteobacteria > Rhodospirillales > Defluviicoccaceae > CAKZLS01. The sequence goes on along the minus strand of CAWAYL010000008.1, from coordinate 342,333 downwards.
TTACGCTGGCGCAAAATCATTACCCTATTGTCATGGTACACGACGGATTTGCGTAGGGCGCTGAAAAGTCTGTATGTTTCCCGATTCTCTTGGTGGAGAGGGAGGGGAGACAATGCGTGCCAGACAAGACAGCGCCCTGAGGGATACGCTACGGGCAAGCTTCGCCATGCGCAAGAGCCGGCTGGAGAGCTTTTGCGTCCTGGTGATCGGGGTTTTCGTGGCGCGGACGGTGAACCTGTCGCATCTGGCCTGCCATTTTCCGGGGCGCGCCCAGACCGCCTCGAACTATCGCCGCTTGCAGCGCTTCTTTGAGCAGGTCAGCTTCGATTTCGACGCCCTGGCCAAGGTCCTCGTGGCCGTGATGGGGCGCAAAGAGGGACCCTGGCGGCTGACCATGGATCGGACCAACTGGCGGCTCGGCCGCCACGATGTGAACATCTTGATGATCGGCATCGTTCACCGCGGCATCGCCATTCCCGTGCTGTGGGAACTCCTCGACAAGAGGGGCAACTCCAACACCCGCGAGCGCATCTCGATCGTCCAGCGCGTCATCGCCCTGTTCGGGGCTGACAAGATCGCCAGCCTGCTGGCCGACCGCGAGTTCCTTGGCGACGACTGGCTGGCGTGGCTGCAGGAAGGCGCCATCGAGCTTCCATATCCGCATTCGCGCCAACATCAAGATCGCCAACGCTCGCGGGCGCATGATCAAGGGCGGCGAGTTGTTCCGAGACCTGAGGCCGGGGCAAAGCCGCGTGCTCCGCGCGCGACGGCGCCTCGGCGGATCAGGCCGCCCGAAAGCCCGGCCCGTCTGGGTCGCCGCCGCCTGCCTGGCAAGCGGCGAGCTGCTGATCGTCGTCACCAATGCCGAGCCGAAAGAGGCCCTGGCCACCTACGCCTTGCGCTGGGAAATCGAGACCCTGTTCGCCGCCATGAAGACCCGCGGCTTCAATCTCGAAGACACCCATATGACCAACCACGAGCGCGTTTCGAAGCTCGTCGCCGTCCTCGCCATCGCCTTTTGCTGGGCGCACAAGGTCGGTGACTGGTTGCACGAAGCCAACCCCATCCGCCTCAAGAGCCACGAAAGGCCGGCAAAATCCATCTTCCGCTACGGCTTCGACCAGATCAGGCGACACCTCGTCAATCCCCCCGCCATACGCCAAGCCATTGACCCGATTCACTTCCTCGCCACCGGACAGACGCCAATCCAGGCACCCAGACCACGATCATCGTGAAAGAGTTGTGTACCGTGCCCTATTGTTCTCAAGTTATTTTATTGAATTCGTGATGCTGAGTTGTGGCAGCTTCCGCGCCCATTCGAGAGTGATAAGCTCAATTGAGCGTGGACATAGGAAGTATGCTGTGGGCATCTATAATATAATGATCACAGAACCCCACTCTTGCCGAAGAGGTTTTTTTCGGCGCCTGTAGGCTCGTGTGGAAACTGCCCACACGGGAGAATACTGGGTTTAGCGCCAAATTGACGAAAACGGTCTCGCACTGACCGATGCGGAAAAAGCATTCGATTCTGGAAGACGGCGCGCTAAATGCGCAGTCGGCGGTTAAATGGGGTTGCGGTCGCTTTCTAGTACATCGATTCCGTAGAACCGACCTGTTGTGATGGATTCCGTTGTTGGCGCGATATGTGGTAGGGAGAGGCGGGTTCATTGGGACGGGTAGTAATCATGGCGGCGCCTCGGAAGGTGATTGAGATTTCGATGGGGGAGGACGATCTGGCTCGGCTGGCGGCGATTGCGCGGTCGCGGACGGAGCCGGCGAGCCGGGTGGAGCGGGCGCGCATCCTGTTGCGCTACCGCGACGATCCTTCGAGCTACGGGGTCGGCAGGGCTCTCGGGGTGACGCACCAGACCGTCCGGCGTTGCGTGGCGCGGGCGGTCCGGCTGGGGGCCATGGCAGCGCTCGACGACAGCCCGCGGCCGGGCAAGGAGCCGGAGATCACGGCGGAAGCGCGCACCTGGCTGGTGTCGCTGGCCTGTCGCAAAGCCAAGGACTTGGGCTATCCGCATGAGCTGTGGACGACGCGACTGCTCGCCCGCCATGCCCGCGCGCACGGCCCGGCGGCGGGACACTCCTGCTTGGCGCGGATCGTCCAGGGCACGGTGTGCAAGATCCTCGCCCGCCAGGAGGTCAAGCCGCACAAGGTGCGCTACTACCTGGAGCGGCGCGACGCCGCCTTCGAAGAGAAGATGGCCGAGGTTCTGTGCGTCTATCGGGAGGTCGCGGTCCTGCGCGCCGCCGACACGTCCGACGAGACGGTTGCGATTGTCTCCTACGACGAGAAGCCGGGCGTCCAAGCGATCGGGACGACCGCGCCGGACCTGGCGCCCCAACCGGGCGTTCACGAGAGCTTTGCCCGAGATCATGAGTACAAGCGCCACGGCACGCTGTCGCTGTTGGCCGGGATCGACCTTGTCACCGGCAAAGTCCACGCCCTCGTCAAGGATCGCCATCGCAGCCGCGAGTTCATCGAATTCCTCGAGCTTCTCGATGCCGCTTATCCGGCTGAGACGGCCATCAAGGTGATCCTCGACAATCATTCGGCGCATGTCTCCAAAGAAACCAAGGCGTGGCTCACCAGCCAGCCCGAGGGACGCTTCGAATTCGTCTTTACCCCGAAGCACGGCTCCTGGCTCAACCTCATCGAGGGCTTCTTCTCCAAGCTCGCCCGGTCCGTGCTCCGCCACATCCGCGTCGCCTCCAAGCAGGAACTCAAAGACCGGATCATCGCCGCCATCGACGACATCAATCGCGATCCCGTCCTTCATACCTAGTCCTACAAGCTCGACCACGCCGCTTGATATGAGTCGATCCATGGAAACGCTGTACTAGCTCGGATCCTCTGCACTGAGTTGGTTGATTTTTGGGACGCGTTGGCGAAGGATTGATGCTGGTGTCGGATTCGAACCACATGCCCCAAAAAATCCGGATCAACAACCGTCACTGACATTGGCTTCTCGTCAATGCGCTGCGCCCGCCCGAAGCGTGGTCGGCTTAAGACTTCTTGGCCTTCAGGAATTCGACGATCTCCTTTCGTTCTTGCGGATCCTGGATCTTGATGGTTTTGGTGGTACCGGGCGCGAATTCGTCGGCGTCGGCCAAATACCTATCCAGTTCCTCCTCGCTCCAAACGCCGCCCATCTTCATCAACGCCGGCGAGTAGCCATACCATTCCCGTTCCCGCGCCTTTTTGGCTCCGACAATGCCATAGAGGTTGGGCGCGTAGCGGAACGGGCCGCCCGCTTCGATGCTATGACAAACCACGCATTTTTCCGCCGCCGTCCCGCGCCCCGCCGGCTCCGCCCCGTAACGGATCGTCGCGTCCTCCGCCCCCGCCGGCGACACGGCAAGGCTCGCGACGAGGCCGACAACTGCCAAAACTGCTCGGCGCGTGCTTCGAACACCACGCATCGTCTTCGATTGAAGCTTTGTCATTGCCGCTCTCCCAAGCGTCTATTGTTCCCCGCGTTCGATCATACCTGAATGACCGCAGGTCCGCCACGTTTGATCTACACCTGGCTCTTTTGGTCAAGCCGTTACCATGCACTGTTATTCAGGAATTGACGGCGCGGCAAATATGATCGTTTGGGTTAAATATTTGCACAACAAAACCCATTTGGGTTAGAGTATTGTGGAGAGACGGGAGAACAAGGCGTACTGGACGTTGCAGTTGCGGCTGTTTTTGGCCGCTGCCGGGTAAGCGACCTCGACGGCTTTTCGGGGGCAAGAGGGGGATTGGGCGACTTGAAGAGCGAGTGGCGGGCGCTCAAAGTTTTTCTTGCGGGTGGATCGCTTCGGCGCGGGGGCGTGGTTCTTTGTCTGGCAACAACGATGGCCGGAGGATTGCTTGCCATCGGCCCGTGCTTCGCCTCGGGTTTTGCCATCCGAGAACAGAGTGCCAGTGCACTGGGCAATGCCTACGCCGGAGGCGCCGCAGCCGCAGAAGATCCAAGCTATATGTTCTACAACCCGGCAGCGTTGGCCCGCCAGGATGGCCACCAGATTCTGACCTTAGTCAGCTTCATCCGCCCCGTCGTCCGCTTTGATGTTAAGAGCGCCAGCACCCAAGCGGGTATCCCAATCGGCGGCGGGAACGGCGGGGGCGACGTCACCGACGACCACATCTTGCCAGCCGTCTACGCGGTGGTAGATCTCGACCGCGCTATGCAGGCGCTAGACGTGGACGTTGTGGATCGTGTTCGTATTGGTCTTGCCGTCACCGTACCGTTCGGGCTCGAGACGGACTATGACAATGGATGGGCTGGACGGTATCACGCCCTGCAATCCAAGCTGCAAAGCGTAAACCTGACCCCCACCATTGCCTTTGATATTGTCGAGGGTTTGTCGATCGGGGCGGGCCTGCAGGCACAGTACGTCGAAGCGGAATTGAGCAATGCCATCGATTTCGGCTCTATTGCCAGCGGCAATCCAGTGCTTGCGCCTATCGCCCGTCCGAACCAGCAGGACGGAGAGGCGCGTGCCGAGGGCGATGACTGGGGCTTCGGATGGACACTCGGCCTTCTCTATGAACCCCTCAAGGGAACCCGACTGGGTGTCGGGTTTCGCTCGCACGTCCGCCATGACCTGAAAGGCGATGCGCGTTTCAATCTGGACTCGGACGGGATTGGCCGGGCGATCTCGGGTGCCACCGACGCTTTCATCGACACTGGCGCCGCGGCGACCCTGGACACACCGGAGTCGCTGACGTTTGGGGTTTATCAAAATATCGATCCCCAATGGTCGGTGATGGCCAATGCGTCTTGGACCCGCTGGAGCCGCATCGAGGAACTAAGAGTGCGCTTTGAGAACCCGGCACAGCCCGACAGCGTCACCAACAGCGATTGGAAGGACACGTGGTTCGCCTCCGTGGGGGCAACGTACCGTCCGACGCCGTCCTGGGCGATCCAGCTGGGCGCGGCTTACGATGAGAGCCCAGTGCCCAATCGGACGCGGACGCCGCGCGTGCCGGACGCCGATCGCTACTGGTTGAGCGTTGGCGCGTCCTATGCCCCGTCCGATGCCGTAAACTTCACCATAGGCTACGCCCACATCATGAGCCCCGACGCATCGGTCCACTTGACGGCAAATGAGCAAGGCAACGCGGCAAAAGGCAATCTGTCGGGCGATGTGGATGCCTCGGTGGACGTTGTCGGCATGCAGTTTCGGTATGCATTCTGACGGGTCAGCACGCAACCCAGAAACGAGCGTTACCGCCCGAAGTTTGTGTGGTTGAAAATCGTATAAAGTATTTATTTTACCCATTTGAGGCCGATTTTTCAGAGACAGTTGCCCCTGGCGCGGTAATGTTCCGTGTCGGCATCACTGGCGCGTGCCGGCCAGGGAGAACGCGCAACCCGTTCATAGATTGACCGCCACACCGCCATACGCGGGAGGAATTTGGGTGAGACGATCCGCCAGCAGGCCCTCGGATCTTGATCGGGACCGTTACGGCAAGGAACTGCAGCGCGACCTGCTCAAGCTTGTCTACGACACGACCCCGATCGTGCTGGCCGCCAATCTCGTCAACGCGACCTTGATCGCCATCGTGTTCTACGAGCACCAGCCGCTTGCCGTGCTAGCACCCTGGTGGTCACTGATGGTCCTTATGGTGGTGCTGCGTGGCGTGCTATGGTTGCGCTCCGGGTGGACCGCCGAAACAAACCGCCCCTGGCTCCGCGTCACTGTCATTAGCGCGGCCATCAGCGGCGTGTTGTGGGGCGCCGCCGGACTCTTTTTCTACTCTCCTGGCGACGTCACGCAAATCATGGTTCTGGGGTTTGTCCTCGGTGGTATGGGCGCCGGGGCGGTCTCCGCGCTCACGCCCTGTCTACCTGCTTTCTATGCCTACCTGTTGCCGTCGGCTCTGCCCTTTTTCATTCGGTTGTCGATTGAGGGCGACATGCCGCACTTGGCCATGGCGGTGGCGGTCGGCCTCTATATCGTTTCGCTCTGTCTCCTCGGCCACAAGGCCAACCGGTGGCTGACGGAGTCGGTGCTGCGCCGTCTTGCCAATGCCGATCTCATCCGCTCGCTCGAAAGCCGAGTGACCGAGCGCACCAACGAACTACGAGCGTTGAACGGACAGCTCCACCGAGATATCGCCGAACGGGTGCGGGCGGAAACGGTGCTTGCCGATTACGCCGACCGGCAGACGGCAATCGCGGATTTCGGCCGAACGGCGCTTTCCGGCATCGAGCTGCACCTCCTGTTCGATCATGCCGTCGCCTTGGTGCGCGAACGCCTTGATGTCGCTGGAGCCGCCGTCGTCGAGGTGCAGATGGACGGTGGAGAGCATTGCGTCCGCGCCTCGGCCGGCAAGGATCCGGCCGCGTTCACATGCAATGCGCGGCCGGGTCTCGCCGATCATCCGCCGCGCCCTCCGGCAGCCGATCGGCCTCCCAAGCCAGGAAACGCTTCTGAGCCGGCACTTACTGTATCTCCTGAGTCCGGCGACCGAGCGGAAAGCGCCCAGGCCTTGATCTCCGACCGCCGGTCTCCGTATGGCGTACTCATAGCCCTGGCCAACAGGCCGCGCCGCTTCTCCGCCATCGACCTGAGTTTTCTTCGGTCCATCGCCAATATGCTTACATCGGCCATCGACCGGAAACGTTCAGAACAAGATATAGAACACTTGGCGCTTCACGATCCGCTGACTGGCCTGCCCAACCGCGAACTATTCCGCAATCATCTGCATCAGGAATTGGCCCGCGTGCGGCGCAGCCACGGAATGCTCGCCCTGCTTCTCCTCGATCTCGATCATTTCAAGGACGTCAACGACACCCTCGGCCACCCTATCGGCGACCGGTTGCTCGAGACGGTGGCGCATCGGCTCAGGGACTGCGTGCGGGCGGTGGACGCGCCCGCCCGTCTCGGCGGTGACGAGTTCGCCGTGATCCTCTCGGATCTTCGCTCTCCGGCGGAAGCGGCGGCGGTGGCGCAGAAGATCGTGGAGCGCGTCTCCGAACCCTTCATGTTGGATGGCCATAAAACACGGGTCGGCGCCAGCATCGGCATTACCATCAGCCCCTGCGACGACATTGAGGTAGACGGCCTGCTGCGCAACGCCGATCTCGCCCTCTATCGCGCAAAGACGGAGGAGCGGAACACCTATCGCTTCTACTCTGCCGACATGACTGTACAGATCGAGGACCGCAAAGCCCTCGAACACGACCTGATTGACGCGCTCGAACGCAACGAACTTTTCATGGAATATCAGCCGCAATTCCATTTAGGCTCCGGGCGTCTCGCCGGCGCCGAGGCACTGGTGCGGTGGCGGCATCCGACCCGAGGGCTGCTAGTGCCCGACGTGTTCATCCCCATCGCCGAAATGACCGGTCTGATCGTTCCGCTCGGCCGTTGGGTCCTCGACCGCGTGGCGGCGGACATGCGCGCAATGCGGGACGCCGGCGCCCCCACCATCTTCATCGCCACGAACATCTCGCTAAGCCAGTGCCGCAGTGACGAGCTCGTCAGGACGGTGGAGCGGATCGCTGCCAGAGACGGGTGGGGCTATGACTGGCTGGAGCTGGAGGTTACAGAGCATTTGTTCCTGCCGCCGAGCGATGGCATCGACGTGCTGCGACGACTTCGCAACCTCGAAGTCACCATCTCCATCGACGATTTCGGCACCGGCTATTCGAGCTTCGGCCGCCTCATCAACCTGCCCGTCGACAAAATCAAGATCGATCGGACCTTCGTGAGTGGGCTGGGCAACAACAACAATGCCGACATGCTCGTTCGCGCGATCATCGCCCTCGCCAAGAGCCTGGGCATGATGGTGACGGCCGAGGGGGTCGAGACCGAAGCGCAGCTGGCCTTTCTCGCGGCCGAGGGTTGTACATTCGGACAAGGGCATTACCTCGGCCCGCCGATGGCGCCGCAGACGCTTACGGCGCTGCTCGACACAAACCTCCGGGTCCCCGCGGTCGATATCGGAGTCGATATCGACCGCAAGATACGCTGAGGCACCGGTTGTCGAGCAGCGCCGTTTCTCGTCAACGACGATCAGAGAATGAGATCGGTGTCAGCGATATCCGCCAAATTATTCGTCTGGCTCTCGAACGTGCCGTCGATTGCCGTGACCTCCACCTTTTGCAGATTGGTCTTGCCTCCGGTGCTGGCTGTAAAGCCGAAGTACGCGAAGTCCGCGCCCCCCAAGTACTCCGCCCCGATATCCCCGCTCAGCGACCCAATTTGCTGGCCATCGAACCAATAAGCGAGTCTCTGGAGCGATGCGTCCCAGTTTACGCGAACGTCGTGCCACTGGCCTTTCTCGATATCGCCCAAATCGTAAGCGTTGGTGAGGGTCTTATCGGCCGAAGCGCTGTCGGTGTCGAAGAAGTTGGTGTGATCGTTGCCGATATCGCCCGCCGATGAACCGTTGAAATAGGTATCGAACTCGATTCCGATGCCGTTAACGATACCGGCCGCCCCCAATCCAACTCCGGCGGCGCCGGTCGCGCCATTGCCTAACGGGCTGTTGTGAAGCACGAACGCGGAGCCATCCGCCCCATCATTCTTCGTTCCCAGGTAAACATTGAAAACGATGTCAAAATCGTCGCGAACGTCGACGCGGCTATTGGACATAATGGCCCCGACCTGATCGTTCGCGTCCGGCGTCAGCGTGAATTCGTCACTGGTGGCGTTGTAGCTCGCGTTGCCACGAACGACGAAGTCTCCATTCTGGCCACTCGGCGGCGGCGCCGGGTCCGGGTCCGACACCGAAAGTGTCACGTCCCTGACTTGCTGTACATTCGACTTACCGCCCGTGCTGGCGGTAAATCCGTAGTAAGCGAAGTCGGCCCCGCCCAGGTACTGGGCGGCAACGTCACTGCTCAGCGACCCAACGATCTCGCCATCGAACCAATAGGAGAGATCCTTGGTGGATGCGTCCCAAGTTACTCGAACGTCGTGCCACTGGCTGTCCTCGATGTTGCCCAAATCGTACGCGCTGGTAACGGTCTTATCGGCCACGGCCCTGTCCGTGTCAAAGAAGTTGGTGTGGTCGGTCGCGATATCGCCAAAGGTCGAGTAGTTGAAGAAGGTATCGAACTCAATTCCGATCCCGTTATCGATGCCCGCCGCGCCCAATCCGGCGCCCGGGCCGCCGATCGCGGCGTTGCCGAGTGCGTCATCATGGAGCACGAACGCCATGCCGTCGGCTCCGGCGTCCTTGCTTCCCGCGTACAGGTCGAACGTGATTTCGAAATTCTTGCGCATATCGACGGGGTTTTCCGACATGGCGGCCCCGACCTGATCGTTCGCATCCGGCGTCAGCGTGAATTCGTTGCTGGTGGCGTTGTAGCTCGCATCGCCGGCAACGATGAAGTCCGGATTTTGGTCACTCGGCGGCGGGTCCGGGTCTGGGTCCGGCACCAACAGCGCCACATCCCGAACCTTCTGCAGATTGGATTTGCCCCCGGTGCTGGCGGTAAACCCGAAATACGCGAGGCTCGACCCGCCCAGGTACTGAGCGGCGATGTCGCTATCGAGGGTGCCGACGAGCTGGTCGTCGAACCAATAGTTGAGTTGGTTGACCGAGGTGTCCCAAAGGACGCGAACGCCGTGCCACTGACCGTCCTCGATATTGCCGAGATCGACGGCGCCGGTGATGGTTTTGTTGGCCGCGGTGCTGTCGGTATCGAAGAAGTTGGTGTGGTCGGTCGCGATATCGCCGACGAACGCGTAGTTGAAGTAGGTGTCGAATTCGATGCCGACGCCCTGGCCGATACCGGCCGCCCCCAATCCGACGCCAGGGGCGCCGGTCGCCCCATTGCCCTGCGGGCTGTTGTGAAGAACGAACGCCATGCCGTCCGCTCCGGCGTCCTTGGTTCCCAGAAAAACATCGAAGGTGACTTCGAAATCGTCGCCCAGGTCGAGGCGGCTTTCCGACATAGCGGCCCCGGCCTGATCGTTCGCATCCGGCGTCAGCGTGAATTCGTTGCTGGTGGCGTTGTAGCTCGCATCGCCGACAACGGTGAAGTCCGGATTTTGGTCACTCGGCGGCGGGTCCGGGTCCGGGTCTGGGTCCGGCACCAACAGCGCCACATCCCGAACCTTCTGCAGATTGGATTTGCCCCCGGTGCTGGCGGTAAACCCGAAATACGCGAGGCTCGACCCGCCCAGGTACTGAGCGGCGATATCGCTATCGAGGGTGCCGACGAGCTGGTCGTCGAACCAATAGTTGAGTTGGTTGACCGAGGTGTCCCAAACGACGCGAACGCCGTGCCACTGACCGTCCTCGATATTGCCGAGATCGACGGCGCCGGTGATGGTTTTGTTGGCCGCGGCGCTGTCGGTATCGAAGAAGTTGGTGTGGTCGGTCGCGATATCGCCGACGAACGCGTAGTTGAAGTAGGTGTCGAATTCGATGCCGACGCCCTGGCCGATACCGGCCGCCCCCAATCCGACGCCAGGGGCGCCGGTCGCCCCATTGCCCTGCGGGCTGTTGTGAAGAACGAACGCCATGCCGTCCGCTCCGGCGTCCTTGGTTCCCAGAAAAACATCGAAGGTGACTTCGAAATCGTCGCCCAGGTCGAGGCGGCTTTCCGACATGGCGGCCCCGGCCTGGTCGTTCGCATCCGGCGTCAGCGTGAATTCGTTGCTGGTGGCGTTATAGCTCGCATCGCCGACAACGATGAAGTCCGGATTCTGATCACTCGGCGGCGGCCCCGGATCCGGGTCTGTCAACAACGCCACATCCCTGACCTTCTGCAGATTGCTCAAGCCGCCGGTGCTGGCGGTAAACCCGTAATAGGCGAAGTCCGCGCCCCCCAAGTATTGAACGGCGATGTCGCTGACTCAGCGCCCCAACCTGCTGGCCATCGAACCGATAGGTGAGGTTCTTGGCCGTTGCGTCCCAGCTTACCTCCACGTCGTGCCACTGGCCGTCCTCGATATTGCCGAGGCTGTTTGCGCTGGTGATTGTTTTGTTGGTGCCGGCCTTGTCGGTGTCGACAAAATTGGTGTGATCGGTGGCGATATCGCCTGCCGTTACGCCATTGTTGAACGTATCGTATTCTATTGCGATCCCATTCTGGATCCCATAGACACCGAGTCCAACGCCCGGGGCGCCGGTCGCGCCGTTTCCTAGCGGACTGTTGTGAAGAATGAACGAAATGCCGTCCGCTCCGCCGTCCTTGGTTCCCAAGTATACATCGAACGAAATCTGAAAATCCTCGCGAACGTCTACACGGCCCTTGGACATCGCGGCCCCGGCCTGATTGTTTGCGTCGGGCGTGAGCGTGAATTCGTCACTGGTGGCGTTGTAGCTCGCATTGCCGCCGAGAACGAAGTTCGGATTTCGTCGCCCGGACCGGATTGCGCGAACAGGTACCGCCCGATGACTCCCCTGGTCAAGTCGGCGTAGTACATGTACCCGTCCGGTCCCTGCTTGAAGTGGACCGGCGTGGATCCCGAGGGGGCCTGGAACAGAAATTTCACCTCCCGGCGGTCATTGGTATCGACCGCGAAAACCTCTCCCTGGGAAACATCCGTAAAGAAATAGTCGTTCTGTATGTCCGTCGGATAAACCGAGCCGGTATAGACGCTATCGGCTCCGACAAGCCCTTGAACCTGGTAACCGGGCTGAGAGTCCGAATGAGCGAACCCTCGGAACGCGGCGGTGATATCGCCGTTCTCCGTGCCTTGTGCAACAGCGTTGTAGAACGCGGTCGCCGCCGGAAAAATCCCGGTAAACGGGCGTCGTCAACAGCACGCCGTTATCGCCGCCCTCGTAGAATGGCCACCCGAAGTTGGCGCCGGCTTGGCCAGTGAAGACCGCCTCCCAGGAGTTCCAGCCCGTGTTGCCGATGAAAAGCTGGCCGTTTTCATCAAACGCCATCGCGAACGGATTGCGCAGCCCCAACTGATAGACCTTCGCCTGGTTACTATCGAGAGACAGGCCCTGCTCCCAGAACGGATTGTCGGTGAATCCTCGGCCGGTTTCCGGATCGACACGTAATATTTTGCCCGAAAGACTGTCCAGGTCCTGAACGCTGACACTGTGCGGATCGGCATAATTAAACGATGTGCCGTCACCGACCGAGACGTACAGCGCGCCATCGGGACCGAATTCAAGCGAACCGCCCGCGTGCGAGCGGGAATCGACCTTCAAATAGTCTCGAATGTATTCGCCGGTGTTAGGATCGACTTCCGAGGCGCGCTCATTGGCGTATGCCGGGTTCGTGGAAATCGAGATTGCCGCTCCCACTGATGTCAAACAAGCTTTGTCCCGCTTCGCCGAGCAGGATTTGCTCGCTGCCTGGCACGGCCTTCGTGTAACCGGTCGATGCATCGGCTTCAAAACGGACCGCGTACGAAAAGCGGTTTCCCCCGCCATCCGGACCCCAATTTCCCGTCCTGCCCGCCGTTTCCGGCGGATCCACGACATAGAACGCGTAGAGATAAGGATTGGAGGGGCCGAAGTCCGGAGGAAGCTCGATATCCATCAAGCCCCGATCCTGGATGTCGTTGACCTTGCCGCTGATGTCGATGAACGTGTTGACGTAACTATTCGTGTCGAAATCGTAGACCTTGATCACCCCGCCTTTTTCGGCGACATACATTCTCGATGGATCATTGGGCGCAAACTCGAAAGCCGTTGGCTGGTTGAGACCCGATGCCATGACCTGCGTCGAGACATCGAAGTCCGAGGTCAATGGCGGCCGCGCCGGGTCGGGCACCGGATTTTCATCGTCGAGAATGTCGATCCGCGCGGTGCGGGGAGCCAGCAGAAAGCCGCTGTCGACGTTGATGATGGAAATGGCGAAAGACTGGGTCGGCTCCGACGCGCTGTCGTCGAGGATCTTCACCGGAACGATGACCCGGTCCTCGCCGGCCGGAATCCTTACGGTCGAGGGACCGTCATAGCGATAATCCACGTTCGCGTCCGCGACCTGGTTCAACGCCGCATTCCCGGTCGGGGTTATGCCGATTTCCACGTTGACGGCGCCGCTTAGGTCGCCTGTCCGAACGATCGGGATCAGAACCATACCGTCCGTTTCGCCCACACTGAACTCGTTCGATCCGAGAAAAATTGTGCCGGTCATATCGTATTATCCCTCCTACAAACCCCAATTCCGCGGCTACAAGGCCGGTACCTTAACTCCCTCTGCACGCTCGGTCACAAACATGGACGAAAGCATCATTTCGCCCTCCCTCTGCCCGATCAGAGCGTGCCGAATAGTTGCGCAGTTGATCAAACTATGCGCTCATTGTGCCTATGTAACGATTAGCTCATATATACTTAAAATTCAATGTTTGCGAGAAAAACTTTTAAAAATATTCTCTTTACTGGTTCGCCAGAGCTGTCTGGCTAAAAGTTGTTTATTTGTAAGACGTTACGACAATTATCACCTATACAGCCAATTGGATGGCTTAAAGGTGCCACCAAAACGGGGGTTGACATCGCCAGAAACGAACATCGTTGAGTTTACAGGTAAATTCAGTCCATGCGGCACGATAAAGTTTTTGAGATAACTGGTCTGGTCTGGGACGCGCACTTTAGCCGATAAAATGAAATAGCTTCAGTTTTGTTCCCGCTGCTCGCGCGGCGCCAAACTATTGTTTGGGTGCGTCCGCTTTTTGGAGCGTTTCAAGAAAGGCCAGGACCTTTTCCGAAGCGCCGAAGGCAGCGAGATCGTTATGGCCAGCGTCAGGGATCCACGAGTGACTCCTTTCGATGCCTCGCCTCGGCATAGAGCGCTTCGCCCATGGAGAACGGCACAACCCGGTCCCGGCCTCCGTGAATGATCATTACCGGTGCACCGATGTTCGCGATTTTGGCCCGCGAGTCGAAGCGGTCCCTCATGAGCCACCGCACCGGCGCCCAGGGGTAGTGATGAGCGCCCGCGTCCACCGCCGATGTGAACGGCGCCTCCAGGACTACCGCCGCCACCGGTTCGCCCGCGCCCGCCTGATCCAAGGCTATCTGAACCGCGACACCTGTTCCCAACAACTCGCCGTAAACCACGGTTCGGCCGGGCGCAACGCCCCTCGCTTGGAGAAAGGACATGGCGGCACGTCCATCGGCATACAGTCCGTCTTCGCTGGGACTTCCCGGATTACCGCCGTAGCCTCGATAGCTCACCAGCAGCAGCCCGTGGCCGGCGTCCAGAAAAGGCCGCACCTTGTCGCCGCGATAGCCGATGTGGCCGCCATTGCCGTGATAATAAACAATGGTCGGCCGGTTTTCCGATGCGGGAAGGTACCAGGACATGAGTCCCAGGCCGTCCTCGGTCTCAAGGGTCACTCGCGCCATCTCCGGTACGCCACTGGCCTCCAGCGACGGCGTCGCCTGACTCGGCACATATAGAAGGCTGCGCTGGAACGTGTACATGCCGCCCACAAGGGCGAGATAAATCGCGGCCGCGATCGCCACATAGGTCATAGTGCTTTGGCTACGGTTCCATCCATTCGTCGGCTCCAACGCGGCTCGGCACACCCCCGCACGGCCGCTACCCCGCGCTGGGTTTACAAGGCGATGTGGCTGGACGCGTCAGTTTCAGTCGAGCCGACTGTAATCGAAAGGCGGGAGCTCGTTCAACTCTTGTGCACGGTACGGCACGAAATATCACCGCGCGTAAGGGTCATGGCAATCGGCGTCGTACGGCAGGGAACACGTCCGCCACGCACTGGAATACTCTTGATACGGTGTCACGATAATCGAGTCGATGATGCCGTCCTAGCCGACGATAACCTCGTCGACCAGATCGTAGTTGGTGCCGGCGGCGGTCACGCTATCGTCGATGAATGTTCCGGCGGCCCGGTCCATTGAACAACACAGAGTGTCCCGCAGGGCGCGGTTTGATCTATGCCCTGGTTTATGTAATTCGCCATGGTACACGACGGATTTGCGGAGGGCGCTGAAAAGTCTGTATGTTTCCCGATTCTCTTGGTGGAGAGGGAGGGGAGACAATGCGTGCCAGACAAGACAGCGCCCTGAGGGATACGTTACGGGCAAGCTTTGCCATGCGCAAGAGCCGGCTGGAGAGCTTTTGCGTCCTGGTGATCGGGGTTTTCGTGGCGCGGACGGTGAACCTGTCGCATCTGGCCTGCCATTTTCCGGGGCGCGCCCAGATCGCCTCGAACTATCGCCGCTTGCAGCGCTTCTTTGAGCAGGTCACCTTCGATTTCGACGCCCTGGCCAAGGTCCTCGTGGCCGTGATGGGGCGCAAAGAGGGACCCTGGCGGCTGACCATGGATCGGACCAACTGGCGGCTCGGCCAGCCACGATGTGAACATCTTGATGATCGGCATCGTTCACCGCGGCATCGCCATTCCCGTGCTGTGGGAACTCCTCGACAAGAGGGGCAACTCCAACACCCGCGAGCGCATCTCGATCGTCCAGCGCGTCATCGCCCTGTTCGGGGCTGACAAGATCGCCAGCCTGCTGGCCGACCGCGAGTTCCTTGGCGACGACTGGCTGGCGTGGCTGCAGGAAGGCGCCATAAGCTTCCATATCCGTATTCGCGCCAACATCAAGATCGCCAACGCTCGCGGGCGCATGATCAAGGGCGGCGAGCTGTTCCGAGACCTGAGGCCGGGGCAAAGCCGCGTGCTCCGCGCGCGACGGCGCCTCGGCGGATCAGGCCGCCCGAAAGCCCGGCCCGTCTGGGTCGCCGCCGCCTGCCTGGCAAGCGGCGAGCTGCTGATCGTCGTCACCAATGCCGAGCCGAAAGAGGCCCCGGCCACCTACGCCTTGCGCTGGGAAATCGAGACCCTGTTCGCCGCCATGAAGACCCGCGGCTTCAATCTCGAAGACACCCATATGACGAACCAGGAGCGCGTTTCGAAGCTCGTCGCCGTCCTCGCCATCGCCTTTTGCTGGGCGCACAAGGTCGGTGACTGGTTGCACGAAGCCAACCCCATCCGCCTCAAGAGCCACGAAAGGCAGGCAAAATCCATCTTCCGCTACGGCTTCGACCTGATCAGGCGACACCTCGTCAATCCCCCCGCCATACGCCAAGCCATTGACCCGATTCACTTCCTCGCCACCGGACAGACGCCAATCCAGGCTCCCAGACTGCGATCATCGTGAAAAAGTCGTGTACCGTGGTAATTCGCAGCGGCCGCTAACCGCCTGTACAAACGAATGTCGCCTCGACCGGCGTATTGAGCGGGCACCGATAGAACCGCTGGTCAGCGAACCGCGCGATCTTGCCGAACTTGGCGCATTCGTCTTCGGCGATCTCCAGAGCTTGCTCCGGCGTGCTTTCCCGGTGGCTATAGCAAATGGTGACAAAGTTTCGATCCTCCGGCACCTCGCCGAAGGAGTTCGAACTCGCGGTCGAACTCGTCCTTCGTGTAAACATAGGGCGAGCCGCACGCAACCAGACCCACGGCCATCGCCATAGTCATCGCCAACATCCGCGCGACCATTGCATTCATGCCTCCACCTCGCTTATTCGCTCCGCCGAGTGCCCCATGTTGGCGTCTCCCAGCAAGCATTCACTGAGTGCATCAATGGCGATTGCTTCTGCTCGCTTCTTGGCAAGAATACGAATACCTTTCACATCAATTGGCACTTTATCAGTGACACTTTATCAGGCAACGCCGCAGGCCATTAAATTTTTTTCACGCGTTCAGCGGGTTGTGTGCCATGGACAAAACCCTCATGATGACAAGGAACTAGGCGAAAGGACTCATGCATGGCGGCACCTTTGGTAGTGGGGATGAGCGGCGCGACGGGCGTGATTTATGGGATCGAACTGCTCAAGACGTTGTGTCGGCTCGGCCACTCCGCCCACCTGATTATGAGCGAGATGGCGGTGCGCACGCTTTCCATCGAAACCGACTTGGAACTGGACGAGGTTCGCGCCCTCGCCGATGTCGTTTACAGCAACAAAGATCTGGCGGCGGCGGTGTCCAGCGGCTCGTATCCCACCGGCGGCATGATCATCGCGCCGTGCTCGGTTAAAACGCTGTCCGGTATCGCCACCAGCTTCTCGCATAACCTTCTGATCCGCGCCGCCGACGTGACACTCAAGGAGCGGCGCCCGCTGGTGCTGGTGGCCCGGGAAACGCCGCTCCATCTCGGACATCTGCGCCTGATGACCCAGGTGACGGAGATGGGGGCGATCCTCTTGCCGCCGATGCCGGCGTTCTACAACCGGCCGGGCACCATACTCGAAATCGTTCATCAGACCGTCGGCCGCGCTCTCGACCAATTGGGCATCGAGCACGACCTCTCCGAACGCTGGACCGGGCCGTAACATCCCCTCGCGTCGCAGACCATCCGCTCATGACCCTGCTCAATCCGTTTCTCCCCGCTCTTGCCCGGCCATGGTTCGATGCCGCCTCGATCCGCGTGGTGACGCGGACCTATATGCCGCTGTCTCGCGCCTGGGCCGCGGCGGTGAAAGCCGAAGGCGACGTCGAGCGTTTCGCGCGCGACGCCGGACTGCGGCCCTCGGCCCTCGGCCTCTCGCGCGCGGTCAACCATATCAGACGTCTGAATGACCGCTATCAGGTGGCGCTTAGCGCGTGGAACGAAGCGTTCCTGGCGCCCGGGTCGCCGCCAGTCGAGCAACTCGTGTCTGCCGAGCGCGCACGCCGGCGCGCCGCCGCCGTGTTCATGTCGGGACGCGGCGCCTTCCTGCCCTGGTCCCGCCGGGTGGCGCCGGTGGCCTGGGCAATCGCGTCGCCGGATGTCGTGGAGCGGTGTCATGGCCACCGGCTCGCCGTGCCCGAGACGGCATATTTGCCGCCGCCTTCCGGCCCCGTCGAGGCGACCAACGCGATCGAGGACGATCGGTTCCGGACCTATTGGCTCCACTTTTCCTCTCCGGTCATCGGCGATCAGGTTTTCGCCCGCGTCACCGAGCCGAAAGACGTTACCGGTATGCCGACGCTGATCATGTTGCACGGCATTGCCGTGGAAATGGAGATGTGGCCACACTATCCAGACCCGTTGGAGACCTTGCTGGAAAAAGGTGTGCGCATTGTGCGCCCCGACGGGCCATGGCATGGGCGGCGCATGATCAATGGTTTTTACGGCGGTGAGCCTATCATCGCCCGCGCCCCCGAGGGCATGCTTACCTGTCAGCAAGCTTGGGCCGCGGAAGTGGCGACGTTGATTGCCTGGGCGCGTGACACAGGCAGCGTCCGAGTCGCCCTCGGCGGCGTATCGCTCGGCGCCATCACGACACAGATGATCGCCGCGGTCAGTCACTCCTGGGCGCCATTGCAATGCCCCGATGTGGCATTTCTCGTCGCTACCACCGGACGGACTCTCGACGTTGTGTTCGCCAGCAGCCTGGCGAATGGGATCGGCCTCCCCGAACGCCTAGAGCGGGCAGGTTGGGACAAAGCCAAGTTGGAACGCTGGTTACCGCTGCTGCAACCTGAGTATTCACCGGTCATGGGGTCCGAGAACGTGGTCATGGTGCTCGGTGACGCCGACGATCTGACTCCCTTCGCCGGCGGTCTGGATCTGGCGCGGCGCTGGTCCATTCCCGCCGACAACCTGTTCATCCGCCACCAGGGGCACTTCTCCATCGCGCTGGGTCTGACCCCCGATCCCGCGCCTATCCAACGTTTGGGCGCACTGCTGCTCGCGGAGCCACAGGGCGGATGGTTGCCCCGCGACAGCGGCGGTTGAGGTTTTCTATGCTCGTGTGGCGCCGATCGCGGCGTAATCGAACTCACCGTAGGCCTGGGCCGCCGCTTCGGCCGCGGCGTTGCCTTCGACATACTCGCGGTACTCCATGTCCTGCAGCAGGATATGATGATTAAGCCAGCCGGTGAGGAACACCAGCATCTCGCCCACGGTAAGATCGGTTTCGCTTTCGAGAAATCGGTCTTTGAGGCTCAGGACCTCGCCGGTCAGTGCATGGTGTTCATCGCGGTGGGTGGGAAGATCGGGATAGCCGCAAGCCTCCATCATCTTTTCCTCGCGTTCGAAGTGATACTGGGTGTAGGCGATCAAGGTAGCGAGCGCGCCTGCGATCACCTGGGTCTCGTTAGCCTCGCCGCCAGTGACCTCGCCCAGACTATTGATCAGCCCGACCAGTATTTTGTGGTCGTGATCGACGGCCGGCACTCCCACACTCATCGCTTCCGACCACTTAATCACCACCATGACGCTTCATTCTCCCTATCCACAGGTAGGATTAAGGTAGCACAGTTGAACCACTGGCGCCAACCGGCAGGTCCTGGTTTGGGGGTAGGGAGAGGCGCCAGGATGATCATTAAAAGAGAATCGGCCGTGAATAAGCCGAGGAGGCGCTCGCCACCCATCCTGCCCACCCCCGTCCTAGGCCTTTCCCAGGTGACAGCAGGGCCGCCGTTGGCTTATGAACGTGGGGCATTCAGCCAGTTAAAGCGCCAAGAGCAACAGCCGGCGCCGTGTGGGGAAGAGAGACATGACCGACACAACCCGTCCGATCCCGTCCCGGCGTAGCTTTCTCGCCGGCGTCGCGGCCACCGGAGTTGTCGCCGGCACCGGCTTGGTGCCCACCCGGTTTGCCATCGGCGGCCAGGCGCCCGTCAAGGTGGGAATGCTGCTGCCTTACTCCGGAACCTACGCCGCCCTTGGCCAAGCCATCACCGACGGCTTGAAGCTGCGGATCAACCAAGCTGGCGGCACCCTCGGCGGGCGGCCTGTGAAATACATCGCCATCGATAGCGAAGCGTCGCCACCAAAGACGCCGCAACTCACCAAGAAGCTGGTCATTAAAGACCAAGTGGATTTCCTGGTGGGGCCGGTGCACTCGGGCGTGGCGCTCGCTATGGCCAATGTAGTGTCGGGGCGGGACGCCCCAATAATGATCATCCCCAACGCAGGAGCCAATGTGCTGACCCGAAAGCGGTGCGCACGTAACATCTTCCGGGCGTCCTTCAGCAATTGGCAGACCACATACCCCTGCGGCCGGGTCATGGCCAATGACGGCCATAAGACCGTCGTTACCATGACCTGGAAGTACGCCGCCGGCGACGAGATGATGACCGCCGGGACCGAACTGTTCAAGGAGTACGGCGGCAACGTCGTCAAAGACATCCAAGTGCCGTTTCCGGACGTGGAATTCCAGGCACACCTGTCGGAAATCGCGGCGCTCAAGCCGGACGCGGTCTTGGCTTTCTTCTCCGGCGGCGGCGCCATCAAGTTCGTCAGGGACTATGCGGCGGCGGGCCTAAAGGACAGTATCCCGCTATACGGACCCGGGTTCTTGACCGAGAATCTCACCGATGCGCAGGGCGCCGCCGCCGAGGGTATCAAAACGACTTTGCATTACGCCCGGACGCTGGACACTCCGGCCAATCGGATGTTTTTGGCAGGTTACAAAAAGGTTTACGGGCGTGACGCCGATGTGTTCGCCGTTCAGGGGTTCGACACCGGCGGCCTTCTGCTCCAGGCCATCGACGCTACCCAAGGAGATACCGGCGCGGACGCCAGCGCCGCGATGGTCGAGGCGCTCAGCGTCGCCGAGGTGCCGGACAGCCCACGCGGGCCCTGGCGCATGTCCGAGGCCCACAATCCGGTGATGGACATCTATCTCCGACAGGTCGAAGGCGGGGTCAACAAGCTCCTTGGGGTCGCCTCACCGAAGCTCGCCGATCCGGCCACCGGCTGCGCGCTCGAGTGAGCGGCGGCGCGCGGATGTGACGGCATGGACCTCGCGCAGTTCTTGGTTCAAGTGCTGAACGGCGTCCAATACGGCCTCTTGCTGTTTCTGGTGGCGAGCGGCCTAACGCTGATCTTCGGCATCATGGGCATCATCAACCTCGCCCATGGCGCGTTTTACATGATTGGCGCCTATCTGGCCTATTGGCTGGTGGACTGGACCGGCAGTCTCCCGGCTGCCTTACTGGTCGGAATCTCCATCGCCGTCGCCGTCGGGCTGGTGATCGAACGGCTGCTGATTGCGCGGCTGTACCAGCGCGACCATCTCGATCAAGTGCTCCTCACCTACGGCATGATCCTTGTATTCGATGAGACGCAGAAAATCCTTTGGGGTAGCGATTTTCACGGTGTTCCGGTGCCGAGCATGCTGGCAGGATCGGTTCCACTGACCGATAACCAGGCCTATCCGGTCTACCGCCTGATCATCTCTCTGGTGTGTCTCGGAGTGGCCGCCGGTTTGGGTCTACTCATCACCCGAACCCGTCTCGGCATGATGATCCGCGCGGGCGCGTCCAATCGGGAGATGGTCTCGGCGCTGGGGATAGACATCGGCCGGGTGTTCGCCGTGGTGTTTGCCCTCGGCGTGGCGCTGGCGGCATTCTCGGGGATGATCGGCGCGCCTCTGAGTTCGGTCTATCCGGGCATGGGCGAGAGGGTGCTGATCGTCTCCTTCGTGGTTGTGGTCATCGGCGGTCTCGGCTCCGTGAAGGGAGCGTTCGTGGGAGCTATGCTGATCGGACTCGCCGACACCTTCGGCCGCGTGCTGGTGCCGGATTATGCGTCCATGGTGATGTACGCACTGATGGCGCTGGTGTTGCTGTGGCGACCTCAAGGACTGTTCGGCCGGGCCCCATGACCTCGATATCGCCGGCGCCGATCCTTCTTTGTGTTACCGCGCTCGCCATTCTCGCCGGGTTTCCGTGGATCGGCGACGAATTCTATGTGGATTTGGTGGTCACGCTGATGATCCTGGCGCTGTTCGCCGTCAGCCTCGACCTGCTTGTGGGGTACACCGGTCTGGTCAGCTTCGGCCACGCCGCGTTTTTCGGCTTGGCCGGCTACGTGCTGGCGATCATCACGCCGGAGAGCGGGCCGGTAAGCCTGTGGTTCGCCGTAGCGTGCTGTCTGGCGGCGGCGGCGATGGCGGCGCTGGTGATTGGTTGGTTCTCGGTGCGGACATCTGGCGTCTACTTTATCATGATCACTTTGGCGTTCACGCAGATGCTGTACTATTTTTTCAGCGAGAGCCGCACTTTCGGAGGCTCGGATGGGCTATTTGTGAATTTCCGGCCGGTGGCCGCCATCGGTTCATGGATACTTTTTGATCTCGACGACCCGATGGTATTCTACTACGTCGTGCTGGCCACCCTGATCGCCGGATACGCTCTAATGATCATCATTCTGCGCGCGCCGTTCGGCCAAGTACTCCGTGGCATCCGTGTCAACGAAGACCGCACCCGGGCGCTCGGCTACCCGACCCCGCGTTACAAGCTGGTGAGTTTCGTCATCGCCGGTACGCTGGCCGGCCTCGCCGGTTTCCTCGAAGCGGTACACACCGGCTACGTTAGTCCGGGACATCTGAGCTGGCACCAATCCGGGACCATCCTGATGGTCGTGATCCTCGGCGGGCGCGGCACCCTCTACGGCCCGGTGCTGGGTGCCTTCGCCTTCGGACTGCTGCGCAACGGGTTGCAGGACGTCACCGAGCACTGGCTTTTTTTCATGGGCCTGTTCATCGTTGGCTTGGTTCTGCTGGCGCCGGGCGGCATCGCCGGCTTGGCGGATCGCGTGTTCCGGGGGCCGGATTGATGGCCTTGCCGCTGCTGCAAACCCATGCGCTCACCAAACGCTTCGGCGCGCTTATGGCGGTGGATTGCGTCGACCTGGCCTATGAACGCACCGGCGTCCACGCCATCATTGGGCCCAACGGCGCCGGCAAGACCACCTTGATAAATCTGCTCTCCGGTGACCTCAAGCCCAGTTCCGGACGCTTTAACTTCAGAGGCATGGATATCACCGGATCGCCGCCAGACCGCGTATCGCGCCTCGGCATCGGCCGCAGTTATCAAAAGACCAATCTGTTTCCCCCGCTCACTTGCGAACAAAGCTGCCGGCTAGCGGCGCAATCGCGCCGCGCCACGTCCATGCGGTTCATCCGATCGGCGCATCGCGACCGCCGAACACGCCAGACTGCCTATCAGGCGCTGGAGTTGGTGGGCCTCGCCGATCGGCGGGACGCGATCTGCAGCGCGTTGAGCCACGGCGAGCAGCGTCAATTGGAACTGGCCATGATCCTCGCCACCGAACCGGAATTGCTATTGCTGGACGAACCGCTGGCGGGCATGGGGCGCGACGAATTTGACCGGATCGCCGCCCTGCTGGGCCGCCTCGCCGTCGACCACACAATCATCCTGGTGGAGCACGACATGGACGCCGTGTTCGCCGTCGCCACCGAACTGACGGTCATGGTTCAGGGGCAGGTGCTGGACAGCGGTCCGCCGGAGCGGGTGCGCGCCAACCCCGCCGTTCAGGATGCCTATCTCGGGCCGGGTAACGGCGGGCAATGACCGGAAATCAGTTGCTTGAGGCCCGCGGCCTCCATATCCACTTTGGTGCCAGCCATATCATTCGCGGCGTCGACCTCACCATCCTGCCGGGCGAGAGCATGGGGCTGCTGGGCCGTAACGGCATGGGCAAGACCACCACGATCCGCGGTCTGCTCGGACTGATTTCTCTAAGCCGCGGCACGGTAACCCTGGATGGCCGCTCGGTGAGCGGCGTGCCGCCGCACGCCATTGCGCGACTGGGCGTAGCGCTGGTGCCGGAGGGACGCGGTGTCTTTCCCAACCTAACGGTCAAGGAGAACCTGATGATGGCCGCCCGGCCAGGATTAGGCAAGGCGGAGGACTGGACCTTGGAGCGCGTGCTCGCCCTGTTCCCGCCGCTCACCGAACGCATGGACACATGGGGCAACTTGCTCTCCGGTGGCCAGCAACAAATGCTGTCGGTGGGCCGGGCATTGATGACCAATCCGCGTCTGCTGATTCTCGACGAAGCTACCGAGGGTCTGGCGCCGCAAGTCCGTGCGAAGATCTGGTCGGTGATCGGCGCCATCAAGGCGGCCGGCATCGCCACTCTTATCGTCGATAAGGATCTTGAGACCGTGCTTCGGGTCTGCGACCACTGCGTCATTCTTGCCAAGGGACAGGTGGCCTACTCCGGGCCGGCCCCCAAACTCGCGGCCGATCCTGAAGTTCATGTCCGCTTACTGGGCGTTTGAAGACTCTTGCCCCGATGACGGCAATTTCGATCACGCGGGCAATGATCGGCGCTCGAGGCCGAGCAGTCGCTTGTTGAGGCAATTGAACGCCCTAACAAGAGCGCCCGAAAGCGCCCTCAGTTCCCCGCCCGGCGCAAGGTCGGCGGCGGCCTCCAGGCGGTGGCCGCGATCAACCATGGCGACCACCTTGGCGGCGCGGCGATGAAATGCCGCATGGACATCGCGGGCATGCTGGTACTCGGGCAGTTGCCGGTGCGCCAAACCCTCGCCGTACAGCCAGCGGCCTATGTCGCACTCATTGTCCCGGCCCACGGCCCCGCGGTCCATCTCGCCTGCGCCATAAATGTACTCTCGTAGCTGCGTCATCCATGCCGCGTGCGCCGCCAGAGGGGACCAATGCCGCATGCCCTTTGCCTTTAACCCTGTTCGTTGCATGCTTTTCTATCTGAAACTGCATACCACAGTCCAGCGAAGTAAGCGTTGGTAGGGCTTTTATCCTATCTGTTTTTGCAATAATCGCTAGGCCCGGTTGCGCCTGGCGCCGATTTCTGGGACAAGCGGCCAAGATGATCATCACAGAGGCGAGCATGACCCGCGACGACGTGGAAATCCTGGAACACGCGGTTCCGTTCAAAGGCTACTACCGGATCGACACATACCGGTTGCGTCATCGCCTATTCGCCGGCGGCTGGAGCGAACCGATGAACCGGGAGTTGCTGGAACGCGGCCACGCGGCGGCCGTCATCCTGTTCGACCCGGAGCGTGATGAATTGGTTCTCATCGAACAATTTCGCATTGGCGCGTTCGCCGCTCTGGCCTCGCCCCATGGCACAGTAAAGTACACGCCGTGGCTGCTCGAGATCGTCGCGGGCATCATCGACGATGGCGAACGGCCAGAAGAGGTGGCGCGGCGCGAGGCCGTCGAAGAGGCGGGATGCGAAATCCGGGAGATGGAGTTCGCCTGCCAGTTTCTCGTCAGTCCGGGCGTGTGCAGTGAGTCCATCACGCTGTTCTGCGGCCGCGTGGATGCATCTGGTGTGGGAGGCCTACACGGCCTCGACGAAGAGCACGAGGACATTCGAGTCAGCGCCGTTCCGGTGCCGGAGGCATTTGAATGGCTCGACGAAGGGCGCTTCGTCAACGCCACCGCCGTCATCGCTCTCCAGTGGTTCCGCTTCCGCCACGACGGCATTCGCCAAAAATGGCTCTCCGATGGTGCGCGTTAGCCCTTTTGCTTGCGGCGGCGACACCGGACGAGCCATTCACATCGACGTGCGTGATACTTCGCTGCCTTGATCCCCTGACATGCTCCCGGTTACTGTGGGCCCAGCTTGCGCAATTCCGAAATTACCCTTGGCGAAATTATGGATATCCGCGACGGCTTTATCGGCACCATCGGCAACACCCCTCTCATTCGGCTGGCGCGAGCGTCGGAGCAGACCGGCTGCGAAATCCTCGCGAAAGCGGAGTTTCTCAATCCGGGCAGTTCCGTTAAGGACCGTGCCGCGCTGTTCATCATCCGTGACGCCAAGGCGCGCGGCGCACTGGAGCGCGGCGGCGTCATTGTCGAGGGAACGGCTGGCAACACCGGCATCGGCCTGGCGCTTGTCGGCAACGCCCTCGGCTATCGCACGGTCATTGTCATTCCCGAGACGCAAAGCCAGGAAAAGAAAGACATGCTGCGGCTATGCGGCGCCGAGGTGCGCGAAGTACCGGCGGTGCCGTACAAGGATCCCAACAACTACGTCAAACTTTCCGGACGGTTGGCCGAAGAACTGGCGGCGAGCGAACCTCATGGGGCGATCTGGGCCAACCAGTTCGACAACGTCGCCAACCGGCAGGGACACGTGGAGACAACTGGCCCCGAGATCTGGCATCAGACGGACGGCAAGGTCGACGCGTTCATATGCGCCGTCGGCACTGGCGGCACGCTGGCCGGGGTCGGGATTTATCTAAAGCAACGAAACCCAGAGATAAAGATTGGCCTTGCCGACCCCATGGGCGCGGCGCTTTACAATTACTACAAACACGGCGAATTGAAAGCCGAGGGCGAGTCCATCAGCGAAGGCATCGGCCAAGGGCGCATTACCGCCAATCTCGAGGGCGCGCCGGTGGACGCAGCATATCAGATCCGCGACGAAGAGGCCCTGCCCGTCGCCTTCGATCTGCTCAGATACGAAGGCCTGTGCGTGGGCAGTTCCAGCGGCATCAACGTTGCCGGGGCCATCCGCCTTGCCAAGGACATGGGGCCCGGGCACACCATCGTGACCATATTGTGCGACTACGGCACCCGGTATCAGAGTAAAATGTTCAACCCCGCCTTTCTGCGCGAGCGCGGGTTGCCGGTGCCAGACTGGCTGGAGTGAGCCTCATGGACTACGCCAACCCTGGCGCCCTCAAGACAACGCAATGGCTGGCGGAACATCTCGGTGACGCCCGCGTCCGCATCCTCGACGCGAGCTTTCACGTGCCCACCACCGGGCGCGATCCCCGCGCCGAATTCGCCGAGCGGCACATTCCCGGGGCATCGTTCTTCGACGTCGACGGCATCCGCGATCCGGAAACCGATTTGCCGCACATGCTGCCGCCCCGCGACTTTTTTGCCCGAGCGATTTCGGCGATGGGGATTGGCAACGACGACACAGTGATCGCGTATGATGCCCCGGGCTCGGCCGCGGCTCCCCGGGTCTGGTGGACGTTTCGTGTATTTGGCCATGACCGCGTTGCCGTGCTCGACGGCGGGCTCGACAAGTGGATGGCGGAGGGGCGGCCGGTCGACGATGAGCCACCGCGGCCGCGCGAAACCCGGTACCAGGCACGCTACAATGGCGATCTTGTCCGATGTGCTGAAGATATGCTGGCCAACCTCGAGACGGCGCGCGAGCAGGTCATCGACAACCGCGGGCCCGGCCGCTTTTTCGGGGTCGAGCCGGAGCCGCGCCCCGCACAGCGCCTTGGTCATATTCCCGGCAGTCTGAACATTCCCTTCGCCGACTTTTACGATTTGGAACGGCGAGGCGTTTGGCAATCGGCGGACGAGATCGCCGCCATATTCGAAGAATATGGGGTGGATCTGACCAGGCCCATGGTGTCTAGTTGCGGATCCGGCGTCACCGCCTGCACCACCGCTTTCGCCGCCTTCCTTCTCGGCAAGACGGACGTCGCCGTCTACGATGGTTCATGGGCCGAGTGGGGAAACCGACAAGACACGCCTATTGAATGCTAACTTTCGGATGAAACGATAAGCCGCTCATGAAAAAGGATACCCGGCTTACCCACGCCGGGCTTGATCCCCATGGCAACCATGGCGTGGTCAATCCCCCCGTCTATCACGCCTCGACGATCCTCTATCCGACCGTCGCAGCGCTGGAACAGGCCGACCGGACGCCCTTCGAAGGAACGCGCTATGGCCGCAGAGGAACACCCACCACCTTTGCGCTTGAACAGGCGGTGGCGGTTTTGGAAGGCGGTTATCGCAGCATAGCCGTGCCATCCGGCCTGTCGGCGATCACCACGGCGTTAATGGCGTTTCTCAAGAGCGGCGATCATCTGCTCATGGTCGATACCACGTATCAGCCGACGCGCCGCTTCTGCGACACCGTGCTCGCCGGTTTCGGCGTCGAGACGACCTATTACGATCCCATGGGCGACGTTGCTCCCCTCCTCCGGCCCAATACCAAGGTGGTGTTTCTGGAATCCCCTGGCTCTTTGACATTCGAGGTCCAGGACATTCCGGCGGCCGCCGCGGCCGCCCGCGCGGCCGGCGCCGTCGCGATGATCGACAATACATGGAGCGCCGGTATCCTTCTCAGCCCGTTCAGACACGGCGTCGACGTCTCCGTCCAGGCGGCCACAAAATACATCGTCGGTCACTCCGACGTTATGCTCGGGCTGATTACCACCACCGAGGAGACCTATGTCCGCTTGAAGCGCGCGGCGTCTCTGCTCGGCGTCGCCGCCGGCCCGGACGACTGTTATCTGGCGCTCCGCGGGCTCAGAACGCTGAGCGTTCGTCTTTCGCGCCATCAGGCGACAGGTCTCGAGATCGCCGAATGGCTCGAGGATCGGCCGGAGGTGGCCCGCGTGCTGCACCCGGCCTTGCCCGGTTGTCCCGGCCATGAGATCTGGAAGCGCGATTTCAGCGGGAGCAACGGACTATTGTCGATCGTTCTTCACCCGTGTCCGAAAGAGGCGGTGCGTGCGATGCTGGATGGGATGCGGCTGTTCGCCATGGGCTACAGCTGGGGTGGATACGAAAGCCTGATCATCCCCTTCGATGCCGGCGCCGCCCGCTCGGCCACAGCGTGGGCCGCCGCAGGGCCGTGCCTGCGGCTGCATTGCGGTTTGGAGGACGCCACGGATTTGATCGAGGACCTGGAAGGAGGCTTCGAGCGCTTGAAGGCAAACAGCTGAGAACAATGCGGCGGCTATGCCGCTCAGCTAGAAACTCTCTTTCTTCAAGAGCCGCATTCGATCCGACATGACTTCGTGAAGAACACCGTAGGCGCGTCCGTCGAGGGCGAGGAAACTCACCGCCAAGATGCGCTTCGCATCGTTCGCTCTAACCACCCGCGCCCGCACCGTCACCTTGATCATTTCGCCGCCGGCCTTGCCGACGGCATCGATGGAAAAGAGCGCGCCCGGTGTCAGGGAACCGCGATAACCCTCGATCACGAAACCGCCCAGGCTCCAGTTCGCCGCCCTATGGGTGTCGCCCTTAAAAGCAACGGCGAGGTCCGCATCGGAAATTCTCTCCCGGAGCCGTCTTTCCTGGGTGATGAAGCGCCTCGCGGGCGCACGATCATGCGGCTCTTCCTCTAACCGTGAAGGCCTTTCCGGCTGTGCCTGACGGGCATTCATTCCATGCTCTCATTCGTTCGGTGATCCAAGCCAAAGTTTCTCGCGCCTGGACTTTCTGATATCGTTATATTTCAAAAGTATAACCGCTTCCTTAACACTGCGGTCAGGGCATGAATAAAAAACTCCGCGGACGCTTTTGGGCACGTCGCCGGTCTGTGGCCGTCGCCGCGGTCGCCACTTTTTTCGCCATCGGAGCCCACCCCAAATCCGCAACCGCCGACGTCCTGATTTTGCCGCGGTCAGTTCCAGCGGCGCCGTCGAAGACTTAGCCCAAACGCAAACCCAACATCAGTTGTCTGTGCTGCTCCCGACGCCGGTTCGCGCAATGATGAAATCGGCGATCCCCCGAATATCGTCGAGGCTGAAAACCGGGACCTCGGCCGCAGTTACCGGCGCATCACTGGCGACCGCTACAATATGAGGGTCGCTGTTGCAGAGCAGTGGTTTGGCGAGGGCGGGACGGTGCACTTCCAGCTTATCGTGGGGTTGTTTTTTGAAACCCTCCACAAGCACCAGATCCACCGGCGCCATGCGTTGGATCAACCCTTCCGGAGTGGGTTCCGCGCCGCCGCGCAATTCGTGCATCAATGTCCAACGGTTGGATGACAGCAGCACCACTTCGCTTGCTCCCGCGGCGCGGTGGCGGTAGCTGTCCTTTCCGGGACGATCCACATCGAGATTGTGATGGGCATGCTTGATGGTGGAAACCTTCAGGCCGCGGCCGATCAACTCCTGCAGCAGGAACTCCAACAGGGTCGTCTTGCCACTGCCGCTCCAGCCTGCCAAGCCAAACACTTTCATCCAGGTGACCTCAATTCCCAACCCGTGCCACCGTCTCCTCGTCCCATTTCATCCGCCTCCCCGCTGGAACGAACGGTCGAACCGGCCGACGGCGGCGGCGACCGCGTCTGGGTCATAGCCGATGAATTCCAGCGATACCCGGGTTACCGGAAGCTTCAGAAGCGCGATACGTCTTTGTGTCTCCGGCGAAAGCACGATGGTCAGGCGCTTGTCACCGTCTCTGACGACCACGGTGTCGCCGTCGATTCGAAAATCATTCGTTACCAGCGCCCCCGGCAGAATGCGAAAAAAATCCCGGTGACTTATGGTCATCTCTTTGTCGATGCGAACGAGGTCGGCTTGAACGGTCTCCGCCATACCGCTCATCCACCCGCCACCGGCGGCCATATGGCAAGAGCGTCACCGTCCTCGAGGACGCGGCCCTCCCGTTCGCTGGGCGCGACGAAAAGGCCGTTTACCAGCACCAGATGGCAATGTTCCTTCGGCAGATTGAGCTGCCGGATGACATCCATGACGGACTTGCCGTCAGGCACAGCGAGATCGGCTACATTGTCCCGGCTGTTTGGCGGCAGATAGCGGTCCAACAGAGCATAGAGCTTGATGGTAACGTTCATGGCCGGCTTTTCAAGCTCCCGCGCTTCTCGAGGTTCCCGACGGAGGTTTCTGTTTTTTGTGTTCCACCAACGATCAAACTAGCAATGTGTTAAATCTTAAGCAATTCTGAGACACCTCCAAGTCTGACGACCTTCGACCCAGCCCTATCCCAGCATGCCTTGCAACAGCGTCGCGATGCCGAGGAACGAGAAGAAACCGGCCACATCGGTGACTGTCGTCAACACGATGGACGACGACTGAGCCGGATCCTGGCCGAGGCGTTTCAGGACGATGGGGACGAGCGCGCCGGCGGCGCCGGCGGCGACCATGGACAGCACCATCGACGAGGCGATCACGGCGCATAAACCCAAGCTGCCGCTCCACACGTACACGCCAATGCCGCACGTAATCGCGATCCCGAGGCCATTCAGCAACCCGGCCACGGTCTCCTTCGAGAGAACCTTCAGCCAATGTCCGGTTCCGATCTCACGCAGCGCGAGGCCCCGCATGGTAACCGCGAGAGCCTGAGCACCGGCGTTTCCCGATTGACCGGCCACCACCGGTAGCAAAACTGCGAGCGCCGTGTACCGAGAGATCGTATCCTCGAATAGCGCGACTACCGACGCCGCGAGAAAAGCCGTCAAAAGATTTATTTGAAGCCATGGCAGGCGCTTTCGAACGGCGAACAGGCTGCTCGAGAGCGCGCGCTCGTCCTTACTCGCGCCGACCATCGTCTGCATGTCGACGCTGGCCTCCTCGGCGGCCGCCTCCACCAGTCCGGCCGGACGGATCAGTCCGAGCAAACGGCCATCGATGTCGATCACCGGCAGTTCCTCGAGCTGCAGTTTTCCCAGCTTGTCGACGACCTCTTCTCTGGGGTCTGTTCCGGTGACCACGGCAACCGGCGGCCGCGCCAACGACTCGAGGGTCTGGTCCACGTTTGCCAATGCCAGGGTTTCGATCGGCACGCGCGCGATCAACCGATTGCCGTCGTCGACAATGAGCACTTGTCTCGTCGGTCTGGCCCGCATCCGTCTCATCCGGCGCAACGCATTCTCCGCTGTCGTATCGCCGCGAAACGCGAAGATCTTGGTATCCATCAACGACCCGGCGCTGTCGGGCGGATAGGTCAACAGTTGGCCAAGCTCGCCGGCCAGGCTCTCGGGCAGCGACGAAAGCACACTCTCCCGACGCGCCGTCGGCAAGCGGCTCAACATGACCGCCGAGCGCCCCGTGTCCATTTCGGCAAGCAGGGTGTGCACACTCTTGGCGGGCAACAGATCGAGGATCACCGCCGCCACGCCAGGCAGCAGGGCTTCCCAAACCGGCACCATCATGGCGGCCGGCTGACTGGCCAGCACCCGAGCCATCTTGTCGGCCGGCAGGTCTTCCATCTGCTTCGCCGCCTCTCTCGGAAATTCGAACAAGAACCGCTGGGCCAGCGCATCAGCGGCGGTGGACGAAGCAACAGCCATCGTTATCTGTCCTTCCTCGATCGAGCGGGAGTGGTCGCGAGCGCAATGACCGCTTCCGATCAGTTGCGAAGCGCTTTCCCATGCATCGACCGTCAGTTCCATCGAGGTTTCGCCGAGCGACGCCGTCGCCGCGCCGGATCGATCCAATCGCACCGCCTGCGCAGGCTCATGTGCCGCAAGACCCCGACGAACGCACCGTTGGTCTCGACGACGGGAAGCTCATTGTTGTCATTCCAGGCCGGATGGTTGGCGGCGGACGCCAGCGGAGCGCGAACCGGCAGCGTCTCCCGCTGAGGCGCGGTCAATGCCGAAGTCAGGGCCTCCCGACGGGCTCGAACGATGTCCCAGACCTGGAGCACGCCACGCAACCGGCCCTTGCGGTTGATCACGAAAATCTGTCCGGACGTCCGCTCCGGCGACCGGCGCATTCGGCGAATACTGTTTTCCACGGTGATGTCGTCGGGGAGCACGAATACGCGCGAGTCCATCGCGGCGAACCCACGGTTCCATTCCCATAGCGCAGCAGCGTGCCGGCAGGCACCCGCCGCCTTCGTCGGCATCAGCCTCGAGAATGCGCGGCTCTCTGGTCGGCGCGGGTATGGCGCAGGATGCGCCGACGCGACACCGGGGGATACGCCGGCGAGCAACGCGGCCGACGTCTTCGGCGTCAAGGTGCTCCACAAACAGACCGGCGTAGGTCGGCATCACGCGACCGAGCAACTCTCCGGACAGATCGGCCGGCAGGTCGCCGCAAGAATTCCGCGCCGATCTCGGGCGGTTGATCCTCCAGCGTTCTCGCGCGGCGAACGGGGCCGGCTCTGGATGAATTCCTCGGCGAGTTCCATGCTGTCAGCCATGGCCACGGTCTCCTTCCACGATCAAGGTACTGTCTTCGGAGAACAGTTTTCCCGGCAGCGCCGCGCGCCCTTCGTCGGTTTCCAGCACGACGGCTCGAGCGGGTGAGCTGCAGCATCCGTCCCTGAACATCGCCCACCCGGATGACGTCGCCGACCCGGCAATCGCGTTGCGCGCAGCGCGCGCCGATCACGTTGCTGACCATGGTTCGCGCCCCCAGCCCGAAGGCAAGCGCGCCGGCGCCGAAAAACATCCCCACGGCGACCCCGACGACGATAACGACCACGGACGTGTCCACGCCAATGAGGTCGAGACCGATGACGAACATGGTCACGATCATCAGAGCTTGGGCGGCCCGGCCCGAGCAGGCCGCGTTGCCGTTCGCCGACGGACCTCGCGCTCCGGATGATCGCGTTTCGGGCAAGGTTGCCGAGCGCGATGCCGACGACGATGACAAGCGCGCCCGATATGAGCTGCGGAAGATAGCGGATAGCGCCACTCAGCCAGTTGGAAAACGCCTCCAGATCCAGCGCCTGCGCGGCCGCTGTGACAAAGAACAGGATGGTCAGCCAGTAGACGGCGATGCCCACCAGCGAGGCCGAGGTCTCACGCATTTTCGCATGGTCCACCGCTCTTCCCATGGTCAGCCGGGGAATCAACCAGTCCCATCCCTTGATCATGTGGGAGGCGACCGCCCGCAGCACGCGCGCCACCAGCCAACCGATAACGAGCAGCAGAATGCCCGCCAGAAGCCTTGGCAGGTAGGCGATGATCTGCCCAAGAAGATCCGCGACATCGGCCCTCATGGTCGCGATCCACTCAGCAACGTACTCCATCGATATGCTCTCCCTGTTCAGCTTGTTTCGAGTGATCCGGTTCCCGTTCGCTCTCCATCCCTCGAAGCTACGCCATCGTTTGTACGGGTGCTCGGTATGGTGGCGGGCTCAGGCGTATACGGCGTTCACGTGTCGCGCGACGCACTGGAGCGGCGTGCGACGGGTTGCGCGGAGGATAATACACGTTCGGCGGCGGCCAGATCGTCCGGGCGATTGATGTTGAGGAAGGGATCGTGCGGATCGGCCGGAAACGCCACCGTCGCCAAGCGATAGCGGGAGGTCCACATGTCGATCTTGCGGATACCCTCCACTTCCAAGGCGTACCGCAAGTCATCGACCAAGGCGGCGGACCAAAGGCCGAATACCGGATGTGAGCGTCCATCGGAGGCGGCACAAGCCAACTGCGCGCCCTCTTCCGACACCGCAGCCATCATCCGGTCAACCATGTCGGCGGAAAAGAACGGCGCATCGGTGGCGAAACTTGCAAGCCATGAGCAATGCGGCGCGTTCACCCGCATCCACTCCAGGCCGGTGAGGATGCCGGCCAGCGGACCGGCGAATCCTTCGATCGCGTCGGCCACCACCGGCAAATGGAATTCAGCGAACCGGACCGGCGTCGCCGTTGGCATTGAGGACCAAGGGTGACGCCTGGGACGACGCCCGATCGATGACATGGTGGAGGATGGTTCGGTTACCGAGCCGGCACAGGCATTTGTCGTCGCCACCCATTCGCCGCGCCCGACCGCCGGCGAGTAGAACGCCGCAAATCGCCGGCACTGCCCTCGGCCAAGCCTTTCGTGATCATCGCATGTCGTCCACGCTTTTGCTATGCTTACGGTTGGTCCGTCGCTATCTCCATTATAAGATACCCTGTGGCTTCGTGACTGTTTTTTCATCGAGAGCGCCAATGAATGCGTGACATATGGCACAACTAAGCGACGATTGCTTTGCCTTCGGCGGCGATCTGATGCCCACGGCCGAGGCACTTGATCCTGCTTGCCGAGCGAACCACGACGGTGGTGTCGACCGAGCACGTGGCGCTGCGCAAGGCGTCGGGCCGCATTCTCGCGGAAAATATCGCGGCCCGCCTGCGACGTTCCGCCGCACGACAACTCGGCGGTGGACGGCTACGCGGTGGACTTCGATGATCTCGATCCCGAGACCGACACCCGGCTCACCGTGATCGGCCGCGCCACCGCCGGCCACCCGTTCACCGGCCAGGCAGCGCGCCGGAGAGGCGGTGCGCATCTTTACCGGCGCGCAGATGGTCGCTCGGACCGGACACCATCATCATGCAGGAAGACTGCATGGCCGACGGCGATCGCGTGATGATCCGTCCCGGCATCAAGCGCGGCGCCAACGTGCGATCGGCGGGCGAGGACATCGAGGCCGGCGACCGTTATCCTGCATAAAGAATAGGCGGCTGCGGCCGCAGGACGTGGGGCTGGCCGCGTCGGTGGGGCGGGACCGGCTCGACGTGTACACGCGCCTGCGGGTCGCGGTATTCTCCACTGGCGACGAGTTATACGATCCCGGCCGTGCCCTGCCGGCGGGCGGCATCCACGATTCCAACCGCTACACGTTGATGGCGCTGCTCGAGGAGCTGGGATGTACGGTCGATGATCTCGGCATCCTCGAGGACCGATTCGAGAGCATCCGGGACGCCCTCGACGAAGCCGCGCGTCGGCCATGATCTGATCGTAACATCGGGCGGCATGTCGGTGGGCGAAGAGGACCACGTCAAGGACGCAGTGGAGGCACTCGGCAGCCTTCACTTTTGGCGCCTCGCCATCAAACCGGGACGTCCCATCGGTCTCGGCCAGGTGGGCGGCGTCCCCTTCATCGGCCTGCCGGGCAATCCTGTGGCGGTGATGGTCACCTTCATGCGGATCGCGCGGCCGATGATCCTCCGGCTCGGCGGCTGCACCGATGTCGCGCCGCACGTCTTCCGCGTGCGGGCCGATTTCGCCCACAAGAAGAAAACCGGCCGACGGGAGTGGGTTCGCGCCCGCCTGGTGGATAGCGGCGACGGCCGCCGGTGGCCGCCAAATTTCCCCGTCAGGGCGCCGGCATCCTCTCGTCCATGGTGGACGCCGACGGACTGGTGGAACTGCCCGAGGACATGAAACACCTGGAGGCGGGAACCACCGTCGATTTCCTGCCGTTCCGCGAACTGAGCCGATGAAGACAGGGCAAGGACCGCGCGCTGCTTCAAGCCCAAGGGCGGCAGGCGGACCCGGACGCCATCGCGGAAATCCAAGCCCTGCTCGGCGACGGCGCTCCGCGCCGCGACCTGTTGATCGAGTATCTGCACCGCATCCAGGATCGCCATGGCTGCATCAGCGCCCGCCACCTCGCGGCGCTGGCCGCCGTGATGCGCCTGGCCCAGACCGAGGTCTACGAGGTGGCGACCTTCTACGCGCATTTCGATGTCATCGAGGAAGGCGTCGCCGCCGCCGCCGCTCACCGTGCGCGTCTGCGAGAGCATCGCCTGCGAAATGGCGGGAAGCCGCGACTTGGTGGAGGCCCTGAACGACGCGCTCGGGCCCCGGGCGCGGGTGGTGACGGCGCCCTGCGTCGGCGGATGCGACAACGCCCCGGTCGCGGTCGTCGGCCACCGGCAGATCGCCAATGCGACGCCCGCAACGGTCGACCGACGCCGTCGCGACCGGTTCGATCCATCCCGGACATCCCGCCCTATCGCGATTTGGCGGCCTACGAGGCGGACGGCGGCTATGGCGTGCTTCGATCCCTGCTCGATGGCGAGCGGTCGCGGGACGACGTCTTCGCCACGGTGGAGGCCTCGGGACTGCGCGGATTGGGCGGCGCCGGCTTTCCCAAGTCGCGGAAATGGCAATTCCTGCTGCGCCGCTCCCAAACCCCGCATCCTCGCGGTCAACGCCGACGAGGGCGAGCCGGGAACGTTCAAGGACCGTTTTTGCCTGGACACCGACCCGCACCGCGTTCTCGAAGGCGCGCTGATCGCCGCCTGGGCCATCGAGGCCGACGACATCTACATTTATCTGCGGGACGAATATCCGCAGTCGCACGCCATCCTCCGCGACGAAATCGCCAAGACTCGAAGACGGCGGGCTTGTCTCGCGGCGTGACGCTTCACCTCCGCCGCGGCGCCGGCGCCTACATCTGCGGCGAGGAATCGGCCATGCTGGAGAGCATCGAGGGCAAGCGCGGCCTGCCCCGCAACCGGCCGCCGTTTCCGGCGCAAAGGGGTCTGTTCGGCCGGCCGACGCTGATCAACAACGTGGAAACCCTCTACTGGCTGCGCGACATCCTCGAGCGCGGCGCCGAGTGGTATCGAGAGCGCCGGCCGCCCCGGTTCTACTCGGTTTCCGGCCGGGTCAAGAAGCCGGGCGTCAAGCTGCGCGCCGTCCGGCGTCACCGCCCGCCAGCTCATCGAGGACCACGCGGGCGGCATGCTCGACGGCCACACGTTCAAGGCCTATCTGCCGGGGGGCGCGTCGGGCGGCATCCTGCCGGCGGCGATGGCCGATCTGCCGCTCGACTTCGACACGCTCATCGAATTCGGCTGCTTCGTCGGCTCGGCGGCGGTGGTGGTGCTGTCGGATCGCGACGACATGCGCGCCGTGACCGGCAACCTTCTGCGCTTCTTCGAAGACGAGAGCTGCGGCCAGTGCACGCCGTGCCGGGTGGGATGCGAAAAAATCCTCGTCGCTTGATGGATCAGCCCGTCTGGGATCGGGCGTTGATGATGGAATTGGCGGGCGCCATGCAGGACGCGTCCATCTGCGGTCTCGGTCAGGCGGCGACCAATCCGGTGCTCAGCGCGCTCCGGTTCTTCGAGGAGGATGTGCCGTGACGGACCCGATCCGGTTCACCCTCGATGGCGAAGACGTCGAGGCCCACGCCGGCGAAACCATCTGGGAGGTGGCCAAGCGTCGCGGCAACACCCTGCCCCACCTCTGTCACCGCGACAAGCCGGGTTACCGGCCGGACGGCAACTGCCGGGCATGCATGGTCGAAGTCGACGGCGAACGCGCGCTGTCGGCGTCCTGCATCCGCAAGCCGACGCCCGGCATGACCGTGTCGACGCACTCCGAGCGGGCCACCAAAGCGCGGCACATGGTTCTTGAGTTGCTGCTGGCCGACCAGCCGGAAGCGCGGATCGCGCACGATCCGCGAGTCGCTGTTCTTCCATTGGGTCCGCGAAGCCGGCTTGACCGAGAGCCGGTTCCCCGCCCACGAGCGCCCGCCCGCGGACTCCAGCCATCCCGCCATGGCGGTCAATCGCGACGCCTGTATCCATTGCACGCTCTGCGTTCGCGCCTGCCGGGAGGTGCAGGTGAACGACGTCATCGGCATGGCCAACCGCAGCCATCGCGCCCGCATTGTTTTCGATATGGACGATCCCATGGGCGACAGCACCTGCGTCGCCTGCGGCGAGTGCGTGCAGGCCTGCCCCACCGGCGCGCTGATGCCGGCGAGCGTTCTCGACACCGAGGGCGTCCATACCGGCGCGCCCGAGAAAACCGTGGACTCTGCTCGTGTCCCTACTGCGGCGTCGGGTGCCAGCTCGCCTTTCACGTACGCGACGGCAAATTGCTGTATGTGGACGGGTTGGACGGGCCCGCCAACCAGAACAGACTTTGCGTCAAGGGCCGCTTCGGGTTCGACTATATCCACCACCCCGATCGCCTGACCAAACCGCTGATCCGCCGCGACGACGCGCCCAAGAACGCGCGGGAGATCCTCGACTCCGGCAACCCGCTCAGCCATTTCCGCGAAGCCACCTGGGAGGAAGCGCTGGATCTGGCGGCCGATGGCTTCAGGCGGATCCGCGAAGCGCGATGGCGCGCACGCGCTTGCCGGGTTTGGATCGGCGAAGGGCTCCAACGAAGAGGCCTATCTGTTCCAGAAGCTGATCCGCACCGGCTTTGGCACCAACAACGTGGACCACTGCACCCGGCTCTGCCATGCGTCGTCGGTGGCGGCGCTGATGGAAGGCATCGGTTCCGGCGCCGTGACCGCGCCCTTTACCGCCGCCAAGGACGCCGACGTCATCATCGTCATCGGCGCGCGGCCGGCCCAGAACCATCCGGTGGCCGCCACCTTCATCAAGAACGCCGCGCAAGGAAAGGCGCCACCCTGATCGTCATGGATCCCAGGCGCCAGGCGCTGTCGCGGTACGCCAAACATATGCTGCAATTCACGCCGGGCACCGACGTGGCGCTGCTCAACGCCATGATCCACACCATCATCGACGAAGGTCTGACCGACGACGCCTACATTCAGCAATTCACCGAAGGTTTTGCCGATCTCAAGGCGCGGGTGAAGTTCTTTGCGCCTGAGGACATGGCTCAGGTTTGCGGGATCGACGCCGACACCATCCGCACCGTTGCGCGAACCTATGCCACGGCCGAGAGGGCCATCATCTTCTGGGGCATGGGAATTTCCCAGCACGTGCACGGGACCGACAACGCGCGCTGCCTGATCGCCCTTGCCCTGATTACCGGACAGGTGGGACGACCCGGAACCGGCCTTCATCCCCTGCGCGGTCAGAACAATGTCCAGGGCGCGTCCGATGTGGGTCTCATTCCCATGGTCTACCCCGATTACATGCCGGTTGCTGATCCCGCGATCCGCGGGCGCTACG
This sequence comes from uncultured Alphaproteobacteria bacterium, assembly GCA_963786305.1. Classification (GTDB taxonomy): domain Bacteria; phylum Pseudomonadota; class Alphaproteobacteria; order Rhodospirillales; family Defluviicoccaceae; genus CAKZLS01. The sequence goes on along the minus strand of CAWAYL010000008.1, from coordinate 303,359 downwards.
AGAGCTTTTGGGGCACCGAGCTCGATCCCAAACCGGGTCTGACGGTGGTGGAAATCATGGCGGCCATCCTGGCCGGCGAGATTCACGGCATGTACATCATGGGGGAAAATCCGGCGATGTCGGATCCCGACGTGCAGCACGCCCGCGATGCGCTGGCATCGCTGGACCATCTTGTCGTTCAGGACATATTCCTCACCGAGACGGCGTTCCTCGCCGACGTCGTGCTTCCGGCATCGGCGTTCCCGGAAAAAACCGGAACCTTCACCAACACCAACCGTCAGGTCCAGATGGGACGCCAGGCCCTCGAGCCGCCGGGAGACGCCCGTCAGGATTGGTGGATCATTCAGGAAATCGCCCGGCGCGTCGGCCTTGAGTGGGACTATGCCCATCCCAGCAGCGTGTTCGCCGAAATGCGCCAAGTGATGCCGTCGATAAAAGGCATAACCTGGGAACGGCTGGAGCGGGAGGGCTCGGTCACCTACCCCTGCGCGTTCGAGGATCGACCCGGTGACGAGATTATCTTCGGCGATGGTTTCCCAACCGCCAGCGGACGCGGAAAGCTGGTTCCTACCGATCTGCTGCCGCCGGACGAACCGCCCGACCAGGCCTACCCGCTGGTGCTGACCACGGGCCGACTCCTGGAGCACTGGCACACCGGCGCCATGACCCGGCGCGCCGGCGTCCTCGATGCCGATCGAGCCCGACCCCGTGGCCATGCTTCATCCCCGGCAGATGGAAAGCCTAGGGGCGAAGCCGGGCGATTGGGTGACCGTCACCACCCGCCGCGGCAGCCTCCGGACTCGCGACGCGCGCCGACGCGGATGTTCCCGAAGGCATGGTGTTCATGCCGTTTTGTTTCGCCGAAGCGGCGGCCAATCTCCTGACCAATCCCAAGCTGGATCCCTACGGCAAGATCCCGGAATTCAAGCTGTGCGCCGCAAGGGTGGAGAAACGACCGTCGGGAAATTAGGCAGCAACCATTCAGACCGGACCCGCGTTTTCTGATTGATCGCCGAATACTCAGGCACGGCACCAAGACAATGTTGAGGGAATGAAATTGGTTTGGGAAAACACCTCGCGCACGGGTTGACTAATGGAGCCATGGCTTCATTATCGGCCGATCAAAACCTTGGAGTGATCGATGACACAGCAAATTACCCTCAACGAGATTGCCCGCGTGCAAGCTTTTCTCCGCCACACATTCTCCAACAACCGGATTGTCATCGTCCCGCCGGCGAAACCACGCGCCCCGGTGGAGATGATGATCGGCGATGAATTCATCGGTGTGCTTCATCGCGATGAAGACGAGGGTGAAATCTCCTACTCTCTTAATATTTCAATTCTCGAGGAAGATCTGCCCGCCGCCGTTCCCATGTGAGCAGAAGGCGGTCCGGGGACAGGCCGGAAATTTCACTTCCGCGCGATTGGTGATGTTGAGCCGATCGGTGCTCAGCCTCTCAGGCTCCGGATGTTTAAGCTCAACTGAGCCCTTTAAAAAACTTGATAAACTTAACGTAATTCATATTCTCTTCACTCTGGAGACCGAGCATTCCAACGATACTGAACACCAAGTCCGGGCTCGCGTTTTCGGCGGATATGGTCTTGAAACGCTCGCCATCGAAGATCACTTCGGACAATTCTACGGTACACCCCTCGACGTCGTACTCGTCGCGAAACTTCTCCACGCGGACGGCCCGCACCCTGCTGTCGGCATCCATCACCGCGAGAAACGCCTCGAGGTCGTAATCAGCCCGATCGAGGATCACTGGGGGCACATTCAGGGCGTCATAGACCGCGATCACCTGATCTTTCGACAGCGGAAATGCCGCCTTCATCTCCGGTTTCCATTGTTCCAGGCCGATGTCGTTCACATGCTCCAGGATCTTGATGTCCATCTTCCCATCGCGGATTTTTGGGTTTCCAAGGGCCGCGCCGGAAACCAGATAGGTCTCGGATGATTTCACGTGCCGGGTGTGCTCGAACGCATCCAGGTCGATCCGGATGACGATCTCCTTGGCGAAGATGCGCCATTCCCAGCGGGGTACGATTTCTACCATTGTTGATCCCTCGTTCGGTTGTCGCACCAATTGGCATTTGAGCGCCTTATGGCCGATCCGTATCCGGGTGTACGTCCAGGCATGCAAATATAGGCCGGCCGCGCTGGAGCTGCACGCGAATTCACCCCCATCGGAATGCATGCTCGACGCCGACGGCACCTTCGACTACGACCCGAATGGTCAATTCGAGTCCCTCGCCACTGGCGAGACAACGACCGATACCTTCGCCTACACCGTCGGCGACGGTAACGGCGGCACCGACACGGCCACCGTCTCGATCACCATCGATGGCGTCAACGATGATCCGGCAGCGAGCGTTTCCGCCTCGGCCAACACCACGGCGGCGAACGAAGTCGTCACTCTCGATGCCACCGCCTCAACCTTGAAAGCGTCGGGTCGAACACCCTGCTTCAAGCCAACATCGACTCACCCGACGGCGATTTCGAGGCGACGCTGGCCGTGCTCAATGGCGTCGATGTCAACGGTCTCACCGTCGAAGACGTCGTCGATAACCTGATGGTTTAGGCGGAAACCATGCCCCTGTTTAACCACCAATGGCGTAACGGCCGCCGCGCGGGCGCCATTCAGGCGGAGGGCCGCAAGTCCCCGGCGCGAATGACATTGGCCCGGGGTCGCCGTCGAAGAGGATGGCCTGGGGCAAAGGCCGAAGGGCAGAACGACGCGGGTCGGCTCTCCCTTCCCGCCGTTCCGTTGCCGCCTCAACTGTGCGGCACCGCGTTGGGCTTGAACAGAGGCTCGCCATTGACCGTAAACGTCGGCTATGGCGGCCTGACCATCGGGCGATACCAGCCAATCGACGAAGGCTTGTCCCAATGCCGTCTTCACGTGCGGATGCTTCTTTTCGTTCACTACGATGACCCCGTAGGGATTGAACAAGCGCTCGTCGCTCGCGACCAAAATCTCCAGATCGCCGCGGTTCTTAAAACTCAGCCATGTTCCGCGATCGCTCAGCGCATAGCCCGACATGGCCGCCGCCGTGTTGAGCGTCGCCCCCATGCCCGAACCACTTTCCCGATACCACGAACCGGACGCCGCGGCAGCGTCGACGCCGGCGGCGCGCCACAGACCCATCTCCTTCTTGTGCGTGCCACTATCGTCACCGCGCGAAACGAATACCGCTTCGCTCTCGGCAACCTTCGCCAACGCTTTCGCAACATCGGTCATGCCCTTGATTGCCGCGGGGTCGTCCTTCGGCCCCACCAGCACGAAATCGTTGTACATGACATCCAACCGTTCGACCCCGAAACCCTCGGCAACGAATTTCTCCTCGGATGGCCGATGATGGACCAGCAGCACGTCGGCGTCGCCGCTTCGCGCCAGCCGGATGGCCTGGCCGGTGCCAACGGCAACCACGCGAACCTCGATACCGGTCTCGGCGGTGAATTTCGGCAGAATGTAATCGAACAGACCGGAGTTCTGAGTGGACGTTGTGGAGGCGACGACGATGAAATTGTCATCGGCGGCCTGCGGCCTCTACCGACGTAGAACCAGTGAAACTCGACGACGCCCGCAAGAAACGCCGACAAGAGACCCAAAGCAAACTTTTCCATGATCGCTCAACCCGTGTCGTTCAACCCCACTTCAGTACGCTAGCTTAAGTAAGCGGAGCGCGGCAAGGGATGATTGCGAGGCTGCCTGACCGCTCAAGCTGGCGGCGTCAACGGTTTCTTTTTCCACCAGAGAAGTTCCCCGCGCATGAACGCCTGGGCCAGATCGTTCCGCGGGCCGGCAAAGAACGCCTCCGCCGATGCCTTTTCCTTCAGCCGGCCGCGATGCAAAAACAGAACCTCGTCGGCGATACGCCGGGCTTGACCAAGGTCATGGGTGGTCATGATCACTCGCGTACCCGCCTCATGAATGTCCTGAATGGTTCGCTCGACCGCATACGTGGCGGCGGGATCGAGATTGGCGGTGGGTTCGTCGAGGAAAAGCACTTGCGGCCGGAGCGCCCACGCCCGCGCCAGAGCCAGCTTCTGCTGTTCGCCGAAGGACAGCACGCGCGCAGGAGTAGTGGCGAGACGGCGAAGCCCGGTGTGCCGCAAGGCTTCATCCACGCGCGGCCCGCGTTCGGCGCGCGGAACGCCGCGAACGGCGAGAGCGTAGTCCACGTTGGCGAACACCGAGCGGCGCAGCATCATCGGCCGCTGGAACACCATGGCCTGTTGACGAGACGGATCCGTGGGGCCAGCGCCATGCCACTTGACCTCCCCGGCCGTCGGTTCGATCAAACCGTGGCATAGCCGAAGCAAAAGGCTTTTTCCGGCGCCGTTCGGCCCGATCACCACGCTCTTCGGACCGTGCTCGAAAATACACGAAATTTCCTTGATGAGATTTTTACCGCCCGCCCCGAAGGTGCAATCGCGCAATTCGAGCGGCAAGATCGTCGGCGAGGCAGCCATCAGGCGTATCGTCCTTGCGCTACTTCCTTGAACGCAAAAGCAGTGCCATTGACCGCCATGGATATGACGATGAGGATCATCCCGAGACCGAGAGCGAGCGGCAAATCACCCTTGCTGACCTCCAACGCGATCGCGGTCGTCATGACGCGCGTGACGTGATCGATATTGCCGCCGACGATCATCACCGCCCCGACTTCGGCGGTCGCCCGGCCGAACCCCGCCAATACAGCCGTCACCAGTGTGAAACGGCTGTCCCACAGCAACGTCCTCAGCGCCCGGCCGGGACCCGCGCCGAGGGAACGAAGCTCCTCGGCGTACTCGACCCAGAGATCCTCCACCACCTGACGGGCGAGTGCCGCCACGATGGGCGTGACCAGCACGACCTGAGCGATTACCATGGCCGTCGGCGTGAATAGCAGACCGAAAACGCCAAACGGGCCGGAGCGCGAAAGCATCAGATAGACGATCAGACCCACCACCACCGGCGGCAGGCCCATCATCGCATTGAGAACGATGATCAATGCGCCGCGACCAGGAAACCGAAACAATCCCAGGACGGCGCCAAGGGGCAGTGCCAATGCCGTCGCCAGCACCACCGCCAACAGGCTGACCCTGAGCGACAGCAGAACGATCTGCAGTAGATCCGGATCCAACTCCACGACCAGAGAGAAGGCAGCGGAGAAGGCGGAACCGAAATCACTCATGGCGCGGAGATCCTGCTATCAAGCTCTGCTTCACGGATCTCCAAAACGTAGAGCCTTCCCGGCTATAGTTGAACCATTCTCAGGGCAACGCCCGCGACCGACCGACCGCCACGTCGCGTCACGGGTTGCCCCGCGACGGGCATGGACGATCCGTCGTGTACCCGTTTGACCAGAAGCCAACCTGCGGTTCGGGCCTATATCCGCTTGCCTCGGGATCCTGGTCCGCCGACGTTACCGGCGTGGAACGCGCTTACTGCGGTGGCGCCGTCTCGTCCCGCGCGGTTTCGCCCTTGGCGATGACCCTTTCGGCAATGGCGGAAACGTTCTTCATGGAGGCCAGTTGCGAATAGATCAGTTCGAGTTCATTGGTCTTCGCGAGTTCCGAGAGCGTATCGCCCGGCAGTGTCTTCAAGCGATCTCGGTTGACCGCCTGAAAGCCCCCCAGCGACATCTCCGCGCCGTCCTTCGACTTGATCTGTGCCTTCATAGGATCGAGAATTTTTAAATCCGTCAATTTTTTGCAAAAACTCGCCGTGGGCTCGTACTGAGCCTGAAAATTTTTGGTGAACGTGAGCATCTGCTCCAGATAGGGCGTGGCTTCGTTATCGGCGTTGAATAGTCGCCGGCCCCGCCCGTCCTGATTGCAGCCGGCGAATTCCTCGTCAAGGCAAAGGGTGAATGTCGAGCCGTTGCCTGTGCTGGAAAAGACGAACGGATAGCGCCGCACGAAAGCGGGAATGTACTTGGCGACCCACCCCCCGGATGGCGTCAGATAAACGTTCTCGTCATTGCGAATACCCAGCAGCGCGGCGGGCATCACGGTCTCGCTCGTCCCGGTGAACACGATGGCGTATTCCGCCGCCGCGGCGGGAATCTCGGTCGCCAACAGCGGAACGGCGTTGACGTGACGAGCAAAGGAATAGTCACCGCCCGTTTCCACGGACCAGTCGGCGTGCCGCTCTTTCGAGAGAGGCACCGCACGTTCGTAAAAAAGCAACTGCGTCGTCATTGTTCAACTCCAACGGTTTTGGGGAAGGCGCCGCCGCCGTGGCGATGGCGCTCGGGGACAAACGGATCGCTGGGATGCTTGGCGAAACTCTGTTTTCTTGTTTTATGCGGGCCGGTTTTTTATCAACGGGTTAGCCCGCTCGGTTTATCGTTTTATCTGAACGTGCTGGCTCATCTCAACTTGCTGGCTTTGCACAAAGGTCTGGCGCGCCCGGCAGGATTCGAACCTGCGACCCCAAGCTTAGAAGGCTCGTGCTCTATCCAGCTGAGCTACGGGCGCCGCTGGCGGCGGGCTTCAGGGCTCGGTCCGCCGGTAGCTGAAATTCTCGGCATAATTCTTGGGTTTGATGCGCCGCACGTGCGGTTCCTGAACGCTATAGTCCAGGCCCTTTCGGTCGGCATAAGCGACGGCTCCCTCGCGCGTGTCGAAATGCAGCTTCACTTGTGCACGAGTGTCCGATGAGCCAGTCCAGCCCATCAACGGATCCGTGAACCGGGCGGCACCAGGCTCGAACTCCATCACCCATTGCTTGATCGTGCCGCGTCCGGACTGCATCGCGGTCTTGGCCGGTTTATAAATTCTTACAGCGGTCACTGCGATCTCTTCTTGTCATGATGTGCGGTGTCTTCCAGATAAGAGAAAACGCTAAGCGTCTTCGCTCCAGACAATAGCCCTATTTTCTTCCCTTGGAAAGCAGGCTGGTTACCGAGCCTCCGCGCGTCGGGCAAACATTGCAACCGCCATCCCGCCCCGCTGCGGTTGCCCTCGCAGAAATGCGTCTCCTCAAAACGGCAATGGCCGGGCCATTGCGGCCCGGCCGCCCCGGTGAAGGGGGGTGTCAGAGATGGGGGGGGTCTCCCTGACAGGATTGTTTATAGCGTCGCCGATCGCGTAAGGCTGTGATACCCGTCACAAGGGAGATTTTTGTCGTCCGCCCTCTCGTTCTCACGAGACAATCATGGAGTACCGATAACACAGAAAAGCTCTGCTGCGCGGTTCAACGCATCGAAAAAACACCTTGCGCCACCTGGCTCAAGGGGATGCGGCAGGCGCGCGAGCGAGCCCGGAGAAATAGCTGGAAAATGTGGAGGATCACAATCACTTGTGAAGTTGATTGCGACGCTATAGCATCATTGGCTTAACTAAATGCTGAGGATCTTGTGTTCGATCATGGTTTTAGGATTGTTGGCTAACCCTCGATGTTTGTTGGAAAACAGAAATCAATCGACGACAAACCGGTTAGCCAGCGGGTTCTGCAAGAGGAGCCATGATTGAGACCGGGAAACCTAAGCACAATGAAATACGATAAAGGTAGGGAAGGACAACCTTAATGAGGATAAGCAGACTATTCGCGTTGGGAACGGCATTGGCCGTCTCGATTGCGGCCTCCTTTGGAAGCAGCGAAGCGCGGGCCGCGGACGAAAAATTCGTTACTATTGGAACCGGCGGCCAGACCGGCGTCTACTATGTGGTCGGCCAGTCGATCTGCAAGCTGGTCAATCGCGATTCGGAGCACGGCCTCAAATGCACCGCGCCGTCCACCGGTGGGTCCGTCGACAACATCAACTCGATCCGTTCCGGCGCGCGCAACATGGGCGTCGCCCAGTCCGACGTGCAGTATCTACGCCCTAAAGGGCGAAGGCCCGTTCAAGGATCAGGGGCCGTATGAAGATCTCCGGGCCGTTTTTTCCGTGCATCCGGAACCCTTTACCGTCATCGCCCGCGCCAATTCCGGGATCAAGACCTTCGAGGATCTCAAGGGCAAGCGGGTCAATATCGGCAATCCCGGTTCGGGCCAGCGCGGCACCATGGAGGTGCTGATGGAGAAGATGGGATGGACCATGAATGACTTCGCCCTGGCCTCGGAGCTGAAGGCCGCCGAACAATCGGCGGCGCTGTGCGACAACAAGGTGGACGCCATCATCTATGCCGTCGGACACCCGAACGGCTCCATTCAGGAAGCGGCGACGTCTTGCAACTCCATCCTGATTCCGGTGACCGGACCGGTGGTCGACGAGCTTGTCGAGGCCAATCCGTTCTACGCCAAGGCCACCATTCCGGGCGGCATGTACAAGGGAACCGATGAGGACGTGGAAACCTTCGGCGTTCTGGCGACGTTCGTGTCGTCGACGCAGACCGACCCCGAGACGGTCTATGCCGTGGTTGCGGCGGTGTTCGATAATTTCGACCGCTTCAAGAAGCTGCATCCGGCGTTCGAGAATCTGCAACAGGAGAACATGGTCAAGGACGGACTGTCGGCACCGATGCACGATGGCGCAACCAAATATTTCAAGGAAAAAGGGATGATGTAAGCGTCGACGCGAGGCGGGAGCGGCGCGGCCGCTCCCAGCTTGCGTTTCGACATTCCGGCCTAACGCGCACACAATGGCCGGACATCTCGACGACGGGCGCGAGGGCGCCGGAAAGCGGCGCGTTGACCGTCCGTAAAATGGGCCTGGGCCGGTATCATCGGTCCTTGGAGGACAACTGGGAAATGGGCGGGGTCGGGGATGAGCAACGCTAAAGATGCGGCACAGGGGGACGCCACTCCCGCGTCCGCTCATGGTGCGCAGGACCTTATTGCGGAGACGGATACGGGGGGACGCAGTCCGTCGGGGCTCGCGAAGAAAATTTTTCTGGGCACGGCGCTGGCCTGGGCGCTGTTCCAGTTGTGGATCGCCTCTCCCCTCCCGTTCATGCTGCAAATTGGCGTCTTCAACTCCACCAAGTCACGGTCGATCCATCTGGCATTCGCCATATTCCTTGCTTACCTGGGCTTTCCGGCGCTGAAGCGCTCGCCTCGCGCGTACATCCCCATCCTCGACTGGATCCTCGCCCTCGTCGGCGCCTTCTGCGCCGGTTACCTGTTTCTTGTTCTATAACGAGATTTCGCAACGCCCGGGGCTGCCCAATACGATGGACATTGTGGTGGCCTGCGTCGGCATGGTTCTGCTTCTGGAAGCGACGCGACGCTCTCTCGGGCCGGCGCTGACGATCCTCGCAATCATTTTTCTCGTCTACACCTTTGCCGGGCCGTACATGCCCGGGATGCTGGCTCACCAGGGCGTCAGCCTGGAAGGCGTGGTCAACCACCAGTGGATCACCACCGAAGGCGTGTTCGGCGTCGCGCTGGGCGTGTCCACCAGCTTCGTCTTCCTGTTCGTGCTGTTCGGCGCCTTGCTCGACAAGGGCGGGCGCCGGCCACTACTTCATCCAGGTGGCGTTCTCGCTGCTCGGCCACCTTCGCGGCGGTCCGGCCAAGGCGGCGGTAGTGGCCTCGGCCATGACCGGGCTGATCTCGGGCTCGTCCATCGCCAATGTCGTCACCACCGGCACCTTTACGATCCCGCTGATGCGCCGCGTCGGCTTCAGCCGCGAAAAGGCCGGCGCCGTGGAAGTGGCGTCGTCGGTGAACGGCCAGATCACGCCGCCGGTCATGGGCGCGGCCGCGTTCCTCATGGTGGAATTCGTCGGCATTTCCTACACCGACGTCATCAAGCACGCGTTCTTGCCGGCGGTCATTTCCTACATCGCGCTGGTTTACATTGTCCACCTGGAAGCCATGAAAGCCAACATGCAGGGCTTGCCGAAGCCTGGCGTGGCCCGGCCCTGGCTGATCCGCATCATGAACATGCTGCTCGGCTTCATCATCATCACCGGCATCGCGGCGGCCGTGTACTACGGGCTCGGCTGGATTAAGGGCGTCACCGGCGAAGCCGCCGCCTATATCATTGCCGTCGTCCTGTTCGCCGCCTATTTGGCGCTGCTCCGGTTTGGCTCGGGCTATCCGGAACTGAAGATGGAAGATCCCAATGCGCCCATCGTGCGAGTTGCCCGAGTCCGGCCCCACGGTGAGGGTCGGCTTGCACTATCTCCTGCCGGTGGTGGTTCTGGTGTGGGCGCTCATGGTGGAGCGGCTGTCGCCGGGACTCTCGGCGTTCTGGGCGACGGCGCTGATGATCTTCATTCTGCTCACCCAGCGCCCGATCATCGCCTATTTTCGCAAGCGGCCGCTGAGCGGCAGCGTCAAGCAGGGCTGGGACGAACTGATCGCGGGGCTGATCGAGGGGTCGCGCAACATGATCGGCATCGGTATCGCCACCGCCGCCGCCGGCATCATTGTCGGCAGTGTGACGCTCACCGGCGTCGGCGCGGTGATGACCGACCTGGTCGAGGTCATCTCCGGCGGCAACATCATGTTGATGCTGATCTTCACGGCGCTGATCAGTCTGATCCTCGGCATGGGCCTGCCGACCACCGCCAACTACATCGTGGTGTCGGCGCTGATGGCGCCGGTGATCGTCGAACTGGGCGCGACGTCCGGGCTGCTGGTGCCGCTGATCGCGGTTCATATGTTCGTTTTCTATTTCGGCATCATGGCCGATGTGACACCACCGGTGGGACTGGCTTCGTTCGCCGCCGCCGCGGTATCCGGCGGTGACCCCATAAAAACCGGCATCATCGCCTTCTACTACAGCTTGCGGACGGCCCTGCTGCCGTTCCTGTTCATCTTCAACACCGACCTACTGCTCATCAACGTCGATGTCTTTCATGGAATTCTGATCTTCGTCGTGGCGACCGTCGCCATGCTGCTCTTCGCCGCCGGCACTCAGGGCTTCTTCATCGTCAGGAACCGAATTTACGAAAGCGTGCTCTTGTTGTTGGTCGCCTTCTCGCTGTTCCGTCCCGGGTTCTGGATGGACATGATCGCGCCGCCGTTCGAGGATCTGCCGCCGGCGGCTTTCGGCAAGGCAATGGCCACCGCGCCGGCGGGCGAAGAGTTGCGTCTGCGAATCCTCGGTGTCGACGACATCGGGGAACCGCGGGAGTTTGTCACAACCCTGACCGTGCCGGAGGGCGATACCGAGTTGGAGCGGCTCGAAAACGCCGGTCTGGAGTTGCTCACGAAGGGCGATGAAGTGATCATCGACAATGTCGCCTTCGGCAGCGAAGCTCAGGCCGCCAATTTGGAATTCGATCAGAAGATCGTGCAAGTTCGCGCGCCGGTCGATCAGCCCGCCAAGGAGTGGATGTTCATACCCGCCTTCCTGCTGCTCGCCGGTATCGTATTCCTTCAACGCATGCGCCGCCCGCGGGACACGGTCGAACAGACAGCTTGAGAGCGAGGCAACGATGTACAAGGATATCCTCATCGCCGTGGATCTGGGGCAGGAAGCGTCCTGGCGAAAAGCCCTGCCATTCGCCGTGGAACTGGCACGAACCTTTTCCGCGGACCTTCATGTCATGACCGTCGTTCCGGACAGCGGCTTCCACTACGTATCGCAGTTTTTCCCCGCCGGTTATGAAAAGGGCATGATCGAAGCCGCGAACACCGCCCTCCACGAGTTTGTCGCCAAGCACGTGCCGGCCGGCATCACGGTTCAGCACATTGTCGCCCACGGCAGCATCTATCGGCAGATCGTCAAGGCGGTGGAGACGATCGGTGCCGATGCGGTGGTCATGGCGTCACATACGCCGGACATGTCGGATGTGGTTATCGGTCCCAATGCCGAACGCGTGCTGCATAACGTCAAGTGTTCGGTGTTCGTCATCCGCGAATAGTCCGCCGCGCCCGCGCCGCGTGACAATGCACATTATCTAGACACAATTATTTGTGTGCCTAGATTGTGACCACGGCCGTGATTTTGATTGGCGAAATCGGCCTATGCGCTGCCCACTGTCACACGCCCTATATTGCGATGATATTTCCACAAAATCCGCCAAAATTGTCGCCGGTCTTTGTGGTTGGCTCGCCTCTTGCTAAGCCCTAGCGAGGCAAAATTCAGTCACCCATGCAGAGGCTTCATCCATGAAAAAAACACTATGCGCGCTTGCGGGCGCCGGGATTGTCGCGGCGTCGGTTCTCGCTAGCGGCGTAACCCAGGCGGCGGAGACCATCAAGGTCGGCATTCTTCATTCCCTGTCGGGCACGATGGCGATCAGCGAGACCACTCTCAAGGACGTCATGCTGATGTTGATCGAGGATCAGAACGAAAAGGGCGGCCTCCTCGGCAAGAAGTTGGAGGCGGTCGTTGTCGATCCGGCCTCCGATTGGCCGCTGTTCGCGGAAAAGGCCCGCGAGTTGATCGAGAAAGATAAAGTCGACGTTGTGTTCGGCTGCTGGACGTCGGTGTCGCGCAAGTCCGTGCTGCCGGTGTTCGAGGAACTCAACGGCATGCTGTTCTATCCCGTTCAGTACGAGGGCGAGGAGAGCTCGCGCAACGTGTTTTACACGGGCGCCGCGCCGAACCAGCAGGCCATTCCCGCCGTCGAATACCTGATGGGCGAAGAGGGCGGCGGCGCCGAGCGTTGGGTCCTGCTCGGGACCGACTACGTGTATCCGCGCACCACCAACAAGATCCTGCGCGCGTTCCTGAATTCCAAGGGCGTTGCCGATGAAGACATCATGGAGAACTACACACCTTTTGGGCACTCCGACTGGCAGACCATCGTCGCCGACGTCAAGAAATTCGCGTCCGCCGGCAAGAAGACGGCCGTCATATCCACCATCAACGGCGACGCCAACGTGCCGTTCTATAAGGAACTGGCCAACCAGGGCATCAGCGCCGAAGACACTCCGGTCGTCGCGTTCTCTGTTGGCGAGGAAGAACTGGCGGGGCTGGACACCAAGCCGCTGGTGGGTCATCTCGCCGCCTGGAACTACTTCATGAGCGTCGACACCCCGGAAAACGACGAATTCATTGGGAAGTGGCACGAATTCATCAAGGATGAAAAGCGGGTCACCAACGATCCCATGGAAGCGCATTACATCGGCTTCAAGATGTGGACGCAGGCGGTCGAGCAGGCCGGCACCACCGATGTGGATGCGGTCCGCCAGGCCATGTATGGCCAGATGGTCAAGAATCTCACCGGCGGCGTCGCCGTCATGAACACCAATCATCACCTCTCGAAGCCGGTGCTGATCGGTGAAATCCAGGGCGACGGACAGTTCGACGTGGTCACCTCCACCGATGGCGTGGTCGTGGGCGACGCCTGGTCGGACTACATTCCCGAAAGCGCCAAGCTGACCGCCGATTGGACCTACCCGTGGGTCTGCGGCAACTGCGAAAAACCGAAATACGAACCCGCTTCGTAGGTCCGCTCGAAGAGAAGCCGTGGAGGACGCCGATCGATACCGCCGTCCTCCACGGCACCCTTTCGCCATCTTCCCATTATCCGACTGCAACCCGGTCCGCCCGATGAAACTGGTCTCGATCATCGCCCTGGTTCTCGCTGTGCTGATCCCGGCGCTCTCCGTCGTAGCCGCCGCGCCGGCTCGGGCCCAGGAGCTGGAGGCGGACATCGCCGGGTTGGCGGCCAAGAGTTTCAGCGCCAAGGCCAAGGCCGTCGAAAAGCTCGCCGCGACGGGCGACCCCCGCGTCGTTCCCGCCCTCGAGGCCTTCCTGGATCGACGCCTTTATGTACGAGAGGCCGACGGCAAGGTGGTGATCGGCGCCCCCAAGGGCGGCGTCGTGCTGCTCAGGGATCCGTTGACGCTGACCGAGATCGACCAGGCGCCCAAACGATCCGTCGACAAAATCCGCATCAACAACCGATTGCGGGGCATCGTCCGCGCCGCGCTCGGCGGGCTGACCTTGCTCAGTCCCGACCCCGTCGCCCGCCTGGCGGCCGCCCAGGCGGTGTTCAAGGCGCCGTCCCCGGAGATGGGTGAACTGCTGGAAACCGCCCTGGCGCGCGAAACCGACAATGCCGTGCGCCGCGAGATGGAGACCACGCTGGCGGCCATCCGTCTCACCAATTCGCAAGACACCGCCGAACGCGTCGATGCCCTCGACGTTCTGTCGCGCACCCCCACTCAGGACGTGCGGTCCCTTATCGGCAATCTTCTGGCGACCAACGCCGACGGAACGCCGGTTGAGACCGATGCCGAAGTCCGGCGCGCGGCCGAAGCGACCCTTGAGGCCGTCGAGGACCGGCTGGAGCTTATGGGAGTTCGTCACCAATATCTTCCAGGGCCTCAGTCTCGGCTCGGTTCTGCTGTTGGCGGCCGTGGGCCTGGCCATCACCTTCGGCGTCATGGGCGTCATCAACATGGCGCATGGCGAGATGGTGATGATCGGCGCGTACACCACCTTCGTGGTTCAGGAGCAGTTCCGCGCCTACGCCCCGGGATTGTTCGACTATTCGTTGCTGGTGGCGATACCGGCCGCGTTCATGGTCGCCGGCCTGTTCGGGATCGCCATCGAACGCGGCATCATCCGGTTCCTCTACGGCCGTCCGCTGGAAACCTTGCTGGCCACCTGGGGCATCAGTCTCGTCCTGCAGCAGATGACGCGAAGCATCTTCGGGCCCACCAACCGCGAGGTCGGCAATCCGTCGTGGATGAGCGGCGCCATCGAGGTCACCGGCGGACTGACGCTGACCTACAACCGCATCTGGATCATCGTGTTCAGCCTGCTGGTGCTCGGGCTCCTGATGACGCTGATGCGCAAGACCTCGTTCGGGCTGCGCATGCGGGCGGTGACCCAGAACCGGCGCATGGCCGCCTCCATGGGCATCCGCACCGGCCGGATCGACGCGCTGACCTTCGGCCTGGGTTCCGGCATCGCCGGAATGGCCGGCGTCGCCCTCAGCCAGATCGACAACGTCAGTCCCAACCTCGGTCAGGCCTACATCATCGACAGCTTCATGGTGGTCGTGTTCGGCGGCGTCGGGAATCTATGGGGCACCTTCGTGGGCGCGCTCAGCCTCGGCCTCGTCAACAAGTTCCTGGAGCCCTTCGCCGGCGCGGTGCTCGCCAAGATCCTGGTGCTCGTCGCCATCATCCTGTTCATCCAGAAACGGCCGCGCGGCCTGTTCGCGCTCAAGGGTCGGGCGGTGGAATCCTGATGACCGGCCGCTTCCCCCGACACCGCCCCGAGCCTTATCGGCCGCCTCGTCGCCAGCACCGTCGGGGCGAAGATCACGCTCGGCATTCTTGTCGCCGCGGCCGTGCTGGTGCCGGTGCTCCATATGGCGACGCCGGCGGACTCGGCGTTCCACGTCCCGAACTACATGCTCAGCCTGCTCGGCAAGTATCTGTGCTTCGCCTTGCTGGCGCTCAGCGTCGATCTGATCTGGGGCTACTGCGGAATTCTGAGCCTCGGCCACGGCGCCTTCTTCGCGCTCGGCGGATATGCCATGGGAATGTACATGATGCGCCAGATCGGCGATCGCGGCGTCTACGGCAATCCCGAGCTTCCCGACTTCATGGTATTCCTGAATTGGCAGGAATTGCCCTGGTACTGGTACGGGTTCGACAGCTTTCCCTTCGCGGTCCTGATGGTGGCCCTGGTGCCGGGCCTGCTGGCGTTTGCGTTCGGTTGGTTCGCCTTCCGCTCGCGGGT
This sequence comes from uncultured Alphaproteobacteria bacterium, assembly GCA_963786305.1. GTDB lineage: Bacteria > Pseudomonadota > Alphaproteobacteria > Rhodospirillales > Defluviicoccaceae > CAKZLS01. The sequence goes on along the minus strand of CAWAYL010000008.1, from coordinate 287,822 downwards.
CACCGGCGTTTATCTCTCGATCATCAGCCAGGCCATGACCTACGCGCTTATGCTGGCGTTCTTCCGCAACGACATGGGTTTCGGCGGCAACAACGGCCTGACCGATTTCAAGGACATCCTCGGCTACGATCTGCAGGCCGACGGAACCCGCGTCGCCCTGTTCGTCGCCTCGGCGGTGGCGCTGATCCTCGCCTATCTCGTCTGCCGGTACCTGGTCGCGTCGCGCCTCGGCAAGGTGCTCATCGCGGTCCGCGACGCCGAGAACCGGGCGCGCTTCATCGGCTACCGGGTGGAGTATTACAAACTGTTTGTGTTCACCCTCTCGGCGGTAATGGCGGGCATCGCCGGCGCGCTCTACGTGCCGCAGGTGGGGATCATCAACCCGAGCGAGTTCACGCCCGGCGAACTCCATCGAGATCGTCATCTGGGTGGCGGTGGGCGGCCGCGGCACCCTGCACGGCGCCATTCTCGGCGCATTCCTGGTGAACTATGCCAAGTCCTATCTGACCGGCGCGATCCCCGAAGTGTGGCTGTTCGCGCTCGGCGGTTTGTTCATTTTCGTGACGCTGTTCCTGCCCCAGGGCATCGTCGGCCTGGTGTCCGGGGAATCGCGGCGCTGGCGGGACCGCAGACTGTCGGCGAGGCAACTACGCATCGACGCCGAGCTTCGAAGCGAAGGCGCGAAATGACACGCGCCGTCCACGCCAAGCCGGAGCTTCATGACACCATCCTCTATGTGGACGGCGTCAGCGTCAGTTTCGACGGCTTCAAGGCCCTGAACACTCTCAGTCTCTACATTCTCGCCGGCGAATTGCGGGCGATCATCGGACCGAACGGCGCCGGCAAGACGACGATGATGGACGTCGTCACCGGCAAGACCCGGCCCGATAGCGGAGACGTCATCTTCAACGGCGGCACCGACCTGACGCGGCTGGACGAGGCGAGGATCGCCAACCTCGGCATCGGCCGCAAATTCCAGAAACCGACGGTGTTCGAGAGCCACACGGTCTACGACAATCTGGAACTGGCGCTCGCCGGCGACCGCAACGTATTTTCGTCGCTATTTTTCAAATTGAACGGACAACAGCGCGATCGGATCGACGAGGTGTTCGACACGATCTCTCTGTCGGCCGACCGCGACCGCCTTGCCGGCGATCTCTCCCACGGCCAGAAACAGTGGCTCGAGATCGGCATGCTGCTGATGCAGGATCCGGAACTGCTGCTGGTCGACGAACCGGTGGCGGGCATGACCGATGCCGAAACCGAGCAGACGGCCGAATTGCTGAAAAGCATCGCCAAATCGCATTCCGTGGTGGTCGTCGAGCACGACATGACGTTCGTTCGGGCGCTTGCCGCACATGTCACCGTGTTGCACGAAGGCTCGGTGCTGGCGGAAGGGTCGCTGGACGCCGTCCAGAACAATGAACAGGTCATCGAAGTCTATCTGGGTCGCTGAACCATGTTGAAAGTTGAGAACATCGATCTGTTCTATGGCGCCAGCCAGGCGCTGCGCGGCGTCAGCCTGATCGCCGAAAAGGACGCCGTGACCTGTGTCATGGGGCGAAACGGCGTCGGCAAGACCAGCCTGCTGCGCGCCGTCGCCGGCCAGCATCCGATCCGGAACGGGCGGATTTTCTGGGAGGGCGAGGACATCACCACCCTGCCCCCCTACGACCGTTCGGCGCGCGGCATCGCCCTGGTGCCACAGGGCCGGGAAATCTTTCCCCTTCTCACCGTGGAGGAAAATCTCGAAACGGGATATGCCGCCATTCCGCGAAAGCTCCGCCACGTCCCCGACGAAATCTTCGATCTGTTCCCGGTGCTGAGAGACATGCTGGGCAGACGCGGCGGCGACCTCTCCGGCGGGCAGCAGCAACAGCTCGCCATCGCCCGGGCACTGGTCACCCGTCCCCGGCTGCTCGTCCTCGACGAGCCCACGGAGGGCATTCAGCCCTCCATCATCAAGGATATCGAAAACGTCATTCGCGTCCTGGTGAACCGGGGCAACATGGCGATCTTGCTCGTGGAGCAGTATTTCGAGTTCGCCCAACGGCTGGCCGACGCCTATGCTGTCATGGATCGCGGCGAGATCGTCATCGCCGGCCGGGGAGAGGACATGGTGGAAGAGGATGTGCATCGCCACATCACCGTCTAGAAATCGGGAAAGGGCATATGGCACCGATGGTGCCGTGGACCTGTCCTTTGCCGCCGATGGTGCTCGAACGCGGTTGTCGACGCTGTATCAGCGCGCTCCGCTGCGCGTCCTGTTCCCGAGAGTGTATGGCGGCGCCATGCCCACCGCCGTTTTGGTGACGACGTCCGGTGGACTGGTGGGCGGGCGATGCCCTGGATATTTCGATCGCCGCGCATTCGGGAGCGAATGCCTTGGTCACCGCGCAGGCCGCCGAAAAGGTCTACCGTTCGACCGGGGAGGACTGCCGTATTCGTGTGCGCCTGGATGTCGGGGACGGCGGCTGGCTCGAATGGCTGCCGCAGGAGACGATCCTGTTCGAGGGTGCGCGGCTGAGGCGGATAACCGAACTGGACGTGGGCGCCGGCGGACGGGCGATGGCAGGCGAAATCCTGGTTTTCGGACGCACCGCCAGCGGCGAAACCGTTACCCGGGGGCTGGTGCGGGATGCCTGGACCGTCCGTCGCCGCGGACGGCTCGCGTGGGCCGACGCCCTCCACCTGGAGAGCGACATGGCCGGCACCCTGGCCTCGGCAGCGTGCTTGAACGGCGCCGTGGCCACCGCGACCACGGTCTATGCCGGCGATGATGCCGAGGCGACCCTGGACGCGGCGCGCACCCTTCTATCCGAACACACGGATGGCACGACCCTGGCGAGCGCCACACTCGTTGGCGGCTTGCTGATCGTCCGCTGGTTGGGTTACGACAGTCTCGCGCTCCGCACCGCCTATGGCGCGTTCTGGGTCGCCTTTCGCGGGCACGTTCGCGGCGGCGACGAAGCCCTGCCACGGGTCTGGTGCATTTGAGCTTTTGGCAAGGGGAGGAACGCGTGAACCTGACACCACGAGAGAAGGACAAGCTGCTGGTCGCCATGGCCGCCGAGGTCGCTCGCAAGCGGCTGGCGCGCGGCGTCAAGCTGAACTATCCCGAGGCTGTGGCGCTGATCAGCGATTTCGTCGTCGAGGGCGCCCGCGACGGCACTCCGGTCGCCGACCTGATGCGCGACGGCGCAAGTGTGCTGACCCGTGGCCAGGTGATGGAGGGCATTTCCGAGATGATCGACGAGATCCAGGTGGAAGCCACCTTTCCCGACGGCACCAAGCTGGTGACCGTTCACAACCCCATTCGCTGACGGACGCCGGAGGCCCGCCCATGATACCCGGAGAACTCTTTCCCGCCGAGGGCACCATCGCCCTCAACGCCGGCCGCGATACCGTCACCCTGACGGTGGCCAACACCGGCGACCGTCCCATCCAGGTGGGCTCGCACTACCATTTTTTCGAAACCAATCCCGCCCTCGACTTCGATCGCGCGCGGACGCGTGGCTTCCGCCTCGACATCCCGGCGGGAACCGCCGTCCGGTTCGAGCCCGGCCAGAGCCGCGAGGTCACGCTGGTCGCCTATCAGGGACGCCGGCACGTCTACGGCTTCAATGCCCGGGTTGCCGGACCGCTGGAGGATTAAGCAATGGCTTTCACGATCGAGCGGGCGGCCTATGCCCACATGTTCGGCCCCACCACCGGCGACCGCGTTCGGCTCGCCGACACCGACCTCATTCTCGAGGTGGAGGACGACCGGACCACCTACGGCGAAGAGGTAAAGTTCGGCGGCGGCAAGGTCATCCGCGACGGAATGGGCCAGTCGCAGACCAGCCGCGGCGACGGCGCCGTCGATACCGTCATCACCAACGCGCTGATCGTCGATCATTGGGGTATCGTCAAGGCCGACGTTGGCCTCAAGGACGGCCGTATCGCCGCCATCGGCAAGGCCGGCAATCCCGATATCCAGCCGAATGTGGATATCGTCATCGGCCCGGGCACCGAAGCCATCGCCGGCGAAGGACGCATTCTCACCGCCGGCGGGATCGATGCCCACATTCACTGGATCTGCCCTCAGCAGGTGCATGACGCGCTGTACTCCGGCATCACCACCATGCTGGGCGGCGGCACCGGCCCCGCCGATGGCACCAACGCCACCACCTGCACTCCCGGCCCGTGGCACATCGGCCGCATGCTGCAGGCCGCCGAGGGCCTGCCCATGAACCTCGGATTTTTCGGCAAGGGCAATGCCTCGAAGCCGGATTCGCTCGTCGAGCAGGTCGCCGCCGGCGCGTGCGGCCTCAAGCTGCACGAGGACTGGGGCACCACTCCATCGGCCATCGACATGTGTCTGACCGTGGCCGACACCGTCGATGTCCAGGTGGCCATCCACACCGATACCCTCGAACGAATCCGGGTTCGTCGAGAACACGATCGCCGCGTTCAAGGACCGCACCATCCATGCCTTTCATACCGAGGGCGCCGGCGGCGGCCACGCCCCCGACATCATCAAGGTCTGCGGCCGGGCCAATGTTCTGCCCTCGTCCACCAATCCGACGCGGCCCTATACGGTCAACACGCTCGACGAGCATCTCGACATGCTGATGGTGTGCCATCACCTGGACCCCGAGATCCCCGAGGACGTGGCATTCGCCGAAAGCCGCATCCGGCGCGAGACCATCGCCGCCGAGGACATCCTCCACGACATGGGCGCGTTCAGCATGATCGCATCGGACAGCCAGGCCATGGGCCGGGTTGGCGAGGTCATCATCCGCACCTGGCAGACCGCCGACAAAATGAAAAAACAACGGGGCGCTCTTGCCGGTGATCCGGCGCGCAACGACAACCGGCGGATCAAGCGCTATATCGCCAAATACACCATCAATCCGGCGATCGCCCACGGCATCGCCGGCAGCGTCGGCTCCGTCGAGGTCGGCAAGCTCGCCGATTTGGTGCTGTGGAAACCCATGTTCTTCGGTGTCAAGCCGGATCTCGTGCTGAAGTGCGGCACCATCGCCGCCGCCGCCATGGGCGACCCGAATGCCTCCATCCCGACGCCGCAGCCGGTCCACTACCGCCCCATGTTCGCGGCGTTCGGCCGATCGCTTATCGAAAGCTCGGTGACCTTCGTCTCGAAATTGGCGATGGACGCCGGCGTCGACATACAACTCGGCCTCGGCAAATCGCTGATCGCCGTCGAGGGCACGCGAAGCGTCACGAAGAAGGACATGATCCTGAACGATCTCACCCCCGAGATCGACGTCGATCCCGAAACCTACGAGGTCCGCGCCGATGGCGAAATTCTGACCTGCGAACCCGCCACGGTGTTGCCCATGGCCCAACGCTACTTTTTATTCTAGCCCATGAGTACGAGCCCATGAGACGGGTCGTCGACGTTCTTGCCGCGGGCGATTGGCCACCATCCGCCATGGTCGCCGAGGTCACGCTTGCGTTCGACGCCCGCCACCGCCGCCGCTTCCGGATGACCGATGGGCACGGGGCGACGTTCCTGCTCGACCTGAGCCGCCCTACCCTGCTCCACGATGGCGATGGATTGGTCCTCGATGACAGCGGTATCATCCGGGTGCGCGCCGCGGCCGAGGCCGTCGCCGATATCCGGGGCCGAACCCCGGCCGACACCGCCCGCCTGGCCTGGCACATCGGCAACCGGCACAACCCGATGCAGGTCCTCGGCGACGGCGCGCTGCGTATCCGCGACGACCACGTCATCGTCGCCATGCTGGAAGGTCTGGGCGGCGGCGTGACCCGCCATCGCGCGCCCTTTTCGCCCGAACCCGGCGCCTATGTGCGCGCCGAACACGGACCCGACCATGGCCACTGAGGCGATCGCCATCCCACGGTCCGCGCTCTACCGCTTGATGACATGGCTGTCGCCGGCCTTTCCCGTGGGCGGGTTCACCTACTCCCACGGAATCGAATTCGCCGTCGAGGCGGAACTTGTCACCGACCGCAACTCCCTCACCCGTTGGATATCCGCTATCCTTCTTCATGGCTCCGGCGGCGTCGACGCGACCTTCGTCAGCCTCGCGTGGGAAGCGATCGACACGGACAGCGACGACGCCGTGGCCCGCGTCGCCGAATATGCCGACGTCTTTCGCGGCACCGCCGAGACGGCGCTGGAAAGCCGGGCTCAAGGCCGCGCGTTCCTCGATGCCGTCCGGCGCGCCTGGCCGCATCCGCAACTCGACGCCTGGACGGAAGAGGTCGCCGCCATGGCGCGCGCTCCCGCCTATCCCGTGGCGATCGGCATTGCCGCCGCGCTCGCCGGCATCCCGCGCGACCTCACCGTGACGGCTTATTTGCACGCCTTCGCCGCCAACCTGGTGTCCGCCGGCGTCCGGTTGGTGCCGCTCGGCCAGAGCGCCGGCCTCGCCGCCGTGGCGGCGCTGGAAACGCCGGTCCGAACAGCCGCGAAAGATGCGCTCTCGCGGTGCCTGGAAGACATCGGCACCGCCACCGTCATGGTGGATTGGACGTCGATGCAACACGAAACTCAATACACGAGGCTGTATCGCTCATGAACTCATCTCAATCACCGTCGGTATTGCCGCTCAGAGTCGGCATCGGCGGACCCGTGGGATCGGGAAAGACGGCGCTGCTGGATGCGCTCTGCCGACGGCTCCGCGATGACTTCCACGTCGCCGCCATCACCAACGACATCTACACCCGCGAGGACGCCGAGTTCCTCACCCGCGCCGGCGCGCTGTCATCCGAGCGTATCATCGGCGTGGAAACAGGTGGTTGTCCGCATACCGCCATCCGCGAGGACGCGTCCATCAACTTGGCGGCGGTGGACGAAATGGTGGCGCGCTTTCCCGATCTCGACATCGTGTTCATCGAGTCGGGAGGCGACAATCTCGCCGCCACCTTCTCGCCGGAGCTCGCCGACATCACCCTCTACGTCATCGACGTCTCCGCCGGCGACAAGATTCCGCGCAAGGGCGGCCCCGGGATCACCCGCTCCGACCTCCTGGTTATCAACAAGACCGATCTCGCGCCCCATGTGGGCGCCAGCCTCGCGGTCATGGAGAGCGACACCAAGCGCATGCGCGGGCCCCGCCCCTTCGTGTTCACCAACCTTCGAACCGGCGATGGCCTCGACGCGATCGTTGATTTCATTCGCGAGAACGGGGGTTTGTAGCCAAGGCCAACGGCCCGCTTCGCAAAGTTCATTCGGTGCATGGTGGTCGGGGAGACTGGATTCGAACCAGCGACCCTCTGCTCCCAAAGCAGATGCGCTACCAGGCTGCGCTACTCCCCGCGACGTTCAACCTAGTGTCTATCACGTTTTCCGACAAGACGAGAACGCCGAAGGAAGCGATCAGCCGCCGATTTGGCGATCAGGCGCCGGCAGCCGGGGTCGAGGAGATGGATTTGACCGGCCAGGAGATGCTGGGCGCCCGCTGGCGTTTGACACTCATGCGCGCGAGGATGTCCAACAGGTCGCCGAACTTTTCCGCTACGGTGAGCGCCCATCCGTCGAAACCGGTTGCCATGTAACCCGACTTGTCGGTTTTCGCCAATTTAAGGGTGAGCGGGTGCTCGGAGTCGACCGAAATCTCGAGCACGTCCTCGCCGTTCAATCCGTCGCGCCGTTGCCAATCCCGCCAGCTCGGGATCTGGTCAAATCGCTCCACGAATTCGGCAAATTCTTCGGCGGTGTAGCTGACGTTGGGCACGGAACGCTCCTGGTTGGCATCGTTTAGAGGACATCCACTCCCGGAAACGGGCAACATGCCCGTTTTAGATACCCGTCTGCTTAACGCTTCACACGATCATATTGCGCCGCAGCATCTACTTTGATATTTAACAAAATCCGATCCTGAAATCAACCCTCGCGACAGGTTTCTTTTTTAAATATGTTACCATCGGTTTTATTAGTATTTTAGCATTTACGCGTTTCCGGAGTGCCGGCGCGGTCAGTTCGCAGGACTATCGAAGATCGGATGATGGATGCTGTCTCCCGGCCGAACTCCGAGCCGTTCGGCGGTTCCGGCGTTGAGTTCGAGCACGGCGCGCACCGGTTCGCCGGACGGAATTGGGGTCAGCGACAACGGCTGGGTGTGCCCCACCACCCGCGCCACCCGGCCCGTGGCGCCGATGAACAGCATGTCCAGCGGCACGTAGGTGTTCTTCATCCACATGGCGACCGGGCGGCTCTCCTTGTAGTCGAACAGCATGCCGGCGTCGGCGGCGAGCGTTCGCCGATGCTGCAGCCCCCACATCCGTCGCTCCCAGGTGTCCGCGACCTCAACAATGATGTCGAACCGGCCGGCCGCGGTCTCAATGGTCAACCGGGAAATCGGGAAAGCCAGCTGGCTGGATGCCGTCTCGGACCCGGCATGGGAAGCGGCTGGCCCCATCACCGCCACGGCCGCCAGCGCGACCAGTCCGACCAGCGATGAAAGCACAACCCATCGGCGTGTGAGCCGGCGTGCATTCGATAGAATGTGAGCGATCATCCACTCCTTCTCCTTCTTCTGCTCCTCCTCGGCGCGCCCGGAAAGGGCCCCTTGCGGGTTCAGAGCAGGCAGTCCCAAGCGCGCGTCATTCCACTCGATCGGATATTGCTCTAGGGCTTTCCCACCCGCGCGGATACCGCTATAAGTTTGTGCATCGCACAATCGGCCCAATGCGCCAACCCTTTTGGCGGATAAGGACAGAGGTGGGGAAACGGAATGAAAAAAACGCTGATTGCACTCGCGGCCATGCTCTCGGTAGCGCTGCTGCCGGTTATCGCCCTCGCCGCCGGCGCGCCCGAGGGCGGCGGTCACGCCGGCGGCGCGCCGCATCTCGATGGCTCACAGCTCGGCTTGATCTGGGCCCTGCCGTTCGCCGGCATGCTGCTGTCCATCGCCGTGTTCCCGCTGGTCATGCCGCATTTCTGGGAGCACCACTTCGGCAAAATCTCGGCAATGTGGATCGTCGTGGTCGTGGGACCGTTCCTCGTTTTGTTTGGCTGGCAGTTGACCCTATTCGAGGCGCTCCACCTGATGCTGCTGGAGTATCTCCCCTTCATCATCCTGCTGCTGGCGCTGTTCACCGTGGCCGGTGGCATTCATTTCGCCGGCAGCTTCCAGGGATCGCCACTCAGCAATACCGCCTTTCTCGCCGGCGGCACCTTCATCGCCAGCTGGACCGGAACCACCGGCGCGTCGATGCTGCTGATCCGCCCGGTGATGCGCGCCAACAAGGACCGTCAGCACAAGGTCCACGTCATCATCTTCTTCATATTCCTGGTCAGCAATATCGGCGGCTCGTTGACGCCGCTGGGCGATCCGCCCCTGTTCCTCGGATTTCTCAAGGGCGTGAGCTTTTTCTGGCCGACCATCCACATGTTTTGGCCAATGGCGCTCATGGCGGCGTGCCTGCTCGTCGTGTTTTTCGCCATGGACACCTTTCTCTACCGCAGGGAAGGGGGTCCGCAACGCCGCGCGGCTGCGCTCGAGGCGGCACCGCGGCAACCGACCAACATCGGCATCAACGGCTGGCCCAACGTGGCGCTGCTTGGCGGCATCGTCGGCGCGGTGCTGATCAGCGGGGTGTGGCATCCGGGCATCGGCTTCGATGTCTATCATGTACACGTCGAGCTCCAGAACCTGCTCCGCGACCTCCTTCTGTTGCTGATCACCTGGGTGTCGTGGCGGTTTACCGACCGCGAGCACCGCCGCGCCAACGAGTTCAACTGGCATCCGATCCTCGAGGTGGCCAAGCTGTTCGCCGGCATCTTCGCCACCATCGTGCCGGTGATCGCCATCCTCAAGGCTGGCGAGAACGGTGCGCTGTCCGCCGTCATCGGCGCCGTCACCGACGAGGCGGGCCAGCCGCTCAACGCCATGTACTTCTGGCTCACCGGCATTCTATCGAGTTTCCTCGACAACGCGCCGACGTACCTGGTGTTCTTCAACGCCGCCGGCGGCGACGCTCAGGAATTGATGGGACCGCTGGCGGGTACGCTGCTGGCCATCTCGGCGGGCGCGGTATTCATGGGAGCCAACAGCTATATCGGCAACGCGCCGAACTTCATGGTCAAGGCCATCGCCGAGTCGTCGGGCATCCGCATGCCGAGTTTCTTCGGCTATCTGCTGTGGTCCGGACTGATCTTGGTGCCGCTGTTCGGGTTGGTTACCTTGGTGTTTTTCCTGTGATCGGTTGACCAGTCGCAGGAAGCGGGCGGGGAGAACGCCGCACTTTCTTCCCGCCCGCCGTTCCCCGAACCGCCGACGCCACCGGTTCCGTCCGGCGGCGCCCACGCGCCCAAGACCGTCAGCGCCCAGCACCCTCCGCGCCCGGCGCCCTCCCCGCCCCCGGCGCTCGGCGGAGCCTCTGCTTGAAGTCGCGTGAGCCGTGGCTCTATTGGCGCATGAGCACCGGAACGGTGGTGTGGCGCATGATGGTGTCGGTGGCGCCGCCGGCGAATAGCTGACGCAGCCTGGAGTGCGAGAACGCGCCCATGACGATGAGGTCGCACCCTTGCTTCTCGGCCGCCCTGAGAATGCCTTTCCCGGCCCTCTCGTTGGGCTTCAGCACCGTGGCCCTGATCCCGTGATGGCCGAGATACGTTGCGAGGTCGCTGCCCGGAACCTCGGCGTGGTCGTCGCTCGCCGACGCCAGGATCAGCACCTCCTCGGCGCCGCGCAGGAACGAAAGCGCGCCGCGCACCGCCTTGATGGCCTCGGCGGTGTTCTTCCAGGCGATGAGGATCCGCTTGCCCTCCACCTCGCCGTCCCAATTCCACGGCACCAGGAGCATCTCGCACCCGGACGACACCACCAGAAGATCGGACATGTGATAGATCACCTTGTCTTCCACATGCTCTTGGGGTTCCTGCTCGACCACGACCAAGTCGGCAAGATGAGCCCATCGGGCCATCAATTCGTCCAGGCCGCCGTGTTCCTCGTGCCACTCCCACGACCTTAATTCGGCGCAGGCTCCTCTCACTTCGGCCTTGATGGTGTCTACCCATTCGTCCTCTGCTTTCTTGGCGTCATCCAAAAACGCCAGCGAGGCGGCGCGGCCGACCATTCCGGCGGGATAGTCCGGGTTCGGTGTCGCATAGACCACATTCAGATGCGCGTCGAACCGCTTCGCCAGCCCCACCGACAGCCGCAACCGGGCGAGGTGCCGCTTGTCATAAGCCATATGGACGACGATGCACTTGATGGACATGGTTCGATCTTTCCCCGAGGTTTGAATGGGCGCCGGAAACCGACCCCTCGCGCCGACCGGCGCGCCAGGGCGCCCCGAGACGCACGGCACAGGGTCGAAACCGTACCTTCGCGCCTGCAAAAAATCAACACCGCGAATAGGGACAGTCTGGCGGCGGCGGAAACGAACAGCCGCACGTGCGCGGCCACCAACGTTACCCATCGAGCACCTTGAGATATATCGGAATGCATGCTTTTCCGGGGCTACCGACACTGCGTCGTGTTCCCAGAATTGGTCTTCTACCGCCAGCCGCCCCCATTGCGACCGTATGGGTCATGTGAACCGGTTCACAGACACTCGCGTACAATTTGTTTAGTTGTCAATGATCGATAAGCACCCGTGTCAATCAAATGCACCAGCCTGGGAATGATTCGTGGAAACCATAGAACGAAACATTGTTGCACCGGAATGCGGCCAATTCGCAAGTATGCATAGGGCCATGTTTTTCCAGTCGCAGGATATTTCGAGCAATCGTAATGACTTATCCGCGATTCTTGACCGGCGTTACCGACAGGCGATGATCTTCAACCCAAACGTAGGCAGGTTTTCTCCTGGCAGGGAGTAAGCACCATGAGAAGTGCTCATCATACCCCGTTACCTTCGGAACTGGCGACCGTGAGCCGCGTCGTCCACGGCCACCACTGGCAGGATCTTTCGGAGTGGGCAACTACCCTCGATAGCCTCGCCGACCTTACCGACGAACAGATCGAAGACGTCGTCGCCCACCCCGTGGTTTGACGGAGCGCGGACCGGCTTTCGGCGGTTTATACCGACGGTCGTTGTTATTACCGGCGCTTTATTGACGACACGTGGCGTCGTCTCGGAATCAGGCCGCCACGTCGATCACCATCACCGCCATCCTCCCATACCGGCCAGTCATCGTTTGAGCTGGGCCGCCGTCTGGAGCATTTCGTCGACGGTCTTGAACACCGTCGCCGACGAGCTGTAGGCCCGCTGGGTCATGATCATGCGGGTAAATTCGTCGGCCAGCTCCACGTTGGAGAGCTCCAACGCCTCCGGGTTGATGGTGGCAAGACCGCCCTCCCCGGCCACGCCCACGGTGACGGCGCCGGAATCCTCGCCGAGCGTGAAGACGTTGCCGCTGAGCATGCGAAGGCCGTCGGGGTTGGGGACGTTGGCGATGCCGAGGCGGTAAAGCGGCTGGACCTGGCCGTTGGAAAACATGCCATGTATGACGCCGTCGGCGTCGAAATCGAACGACTTCAGGACGCCCGGCGGGAAGCCGTCGCGATCAAAGTCGCGCTCCAGCAGCGGCGCCGAAAATTGGGTAAACCCGCCGACGTCGAGAACGAAGTTGCTCGCGGCGCCGCTGGCATGGGCAATGCCGACGGTGAACTGCGAGGGGCTGGTGAGGGCGCCGAGAGAATTAAAGCTGAGCGGCACCGACGGCGCGAAGTTGACCGCGTCGCCGCTCTCGCCGCTCATGGTGACGTCCCAGTTGTTGGCGGCGGTCTTGGTGAAGTGCATCTCCAGCGTCCGGATGTCGCCGACAGAATCGAAGATATCCAGGGCGAAGCCGTCGACCTCGCCGACCGGGGCGGTGGCAGGCAGGTTGAGCGACAGCTCGGCCTGGCTGGTGGCCTGGCCGTCGCTCGGAAAGGCATAGGGGTCGAGGCGGATGGAACTGAGGCCACCGGTGTCGCCGGGAAAGGTGCCGTCGGGGTTGGCACGCCATCCCTGCACGAAATAGCCGTTGCCGTCCACCAGATAGGTTTCGTTGGTGGTGAAATTGGTGCCGTCGGGATCGGTGACGGTGATCGCCGGACCGACACCGGTGCCGAAGGCGCCGTCGCGGCCGTAAAGCTCGGCGCCGCCGCCGCCGACATCGGTGTTATAAACAAAGAACCCGCGGCCGATCAGCGCCAGGTCCATGTCGCCGCCGGTGCTGTTGACCTGGCCCTGCTCGCTGATGCGCGAATAGGCGTTGGCCCGGACGCCGCCCATGTCGGAATGGATGCTGCCGGACGGCGCCAGATCGCCGCTCCCGAGGCTCGACCAGGTGCGGCTCACCAGCGTCTCGAAATTGATGTCCGTCCGTTTGTATCCGTTGGTCGCCACGTTGGCCACATTGGCGCCGATGGCTTCGAGGGCGCGGGACTGGGAGTTCATCCCGGACGCGCTGGAGGTAAATGCACCATTCACACTCATGACAGGCTCCGATGGTTGGCGAACCGCGGACGGATAGACCGTCCCGCTCTCAAGGAAGCAAGACCCAGGCCAATGTAGTTTTCCGGCTAACACGTTGAATTTGAAGCACTCGGCGGTTTTGAGAGGCGGACGCCGATCGGCGCGACCGGTGTTTTGTGCCCGTCGCCGGCAATATTTACCGGGCAGCGAACACGAACGCCTGGGCCGGATCCGCCTTCAGCGAAACCGCCGTTCCCGGATCCGGCAGATAGACGCCCGGGACGAGCACCGCCAGCGGGTTTTCGATACCGTCGACGGCAACCCGCAGATGGCTGGAGCGACCGAGCAGCCGCGCCGAAGCCACCCGCGCCGGCGCGCCCGCGCCGGGCGGCGCCACCGCCAGACCCTCGGGGCGGATCAACAGCTCGGCGCGCGTCCCCGTGGCCATCTCGCGGGCGTCGAACCGGCCGAGACAGGTCTCCATGTGGCCGTCGGCGACGACGCCCTCGATACGGTTCAGCGGTCCGAACAGTTCGGCGACGGAGACGTTGAGAGGGTTCAGGTAGATCTCCGCCGGCGCGCCATGCTGGAGGATCGCGCCGTCCTCCATGATCAGCAGCCGGTCGGACATGAACATGGCCTCCTCGGGGTCGTGGGAAACGATCACGGTGGCGATGCCGGCCTCGCGGAGAAGCTCCAGGGTCTGCTCGCGCACCTGGGCGCGGCGGGTGACGTCCAACCCGGAGAACGGTTCGTCCAGCAGCAACACGTCCGGCTCCGGCGCCAGCGCCCGCAACAGCGCGCACCGCTGCTGCTGGCCGCCCGAGAGTGTATGCGGATAGGTCCGAGCGTGCTCCGCGAGCCCCATGCGCGCCAGTGCCGCGCGCACCCAGCGGCGCCGTTCCGCCGACAGATGGGAGATGCCGAACGCGATGTTCTCGAACACGGTGAGGTGGGGAAACAGGGCATAGTCCTGAAACATCAGTCCTACCCGGCGGCGCTCCGGCGCCACGTGCAGGCCGCTGGCGCCGTCGGCCACGAGCTTTTCGCCGATGGTGACCCGGCCGTGCTGAACCACCTCCAGCCCGGCGGCCAGGCGAAGCAGCGTCGTCTTGCCGCATCCCGACGGTCCCAGCAGGCAGGCCACCTCGCCCGGCGTGACGCTCAACGAGACGCCGCGCACCACCGCCACGGCGCCATAGGCATGCGTCACCCCGTCGAGACGGATGCCGTTCATTTGTCGGCCGCCGTCCCGGGACGCGACCGGCGGATCGTCATGCTGAGGGCGATCACCGGCAGGATACCGGCGGCGACGATGGCCAGGGCGCCGGCCGCGCATTCCTCCAGCAGCTCCGACGACGCGTACTGGTGAACATAGGTGGCGAGCGTATCGAAATTGAACGGTCGGAGCAGGACGGTCATGGGCAGCTCCTTCATGCAATCCACGAACACCAGGATCGCGGCGGTAAGGATGGTGCCCTTCATCATCGGCAGATGGACGCTGAGCAGCGTGCGACCCGGTCCGCGCCCGAGCGTGCGGGCGGCGCCGTCCATGCCGGTGGTGATCTTGCCGAGGCCGGCCTCGACGGTGCCGAGCGACAGCGCCAGGAACCGGGCGACATAGGCGAACACCAGGGCGAACAGGGTGCCGCTGAGCACCAGTCCGGTCGAGATCCCGAAGGTCTGCCGCATGACCCCGTCGACGGCATTGTCGAGGGCCGCCAGCGGGATCAGCACCCCCACCGCCAGCACGGCGCCCGGCACCGCGTAGCCGATACCGGCGAAACGCACCGCCGCCCGCAGCATGCGGCCGCCGCCGAGGCGAACCCCGTAGGCCAGAAAAAGGCCGACGGCAACGGCCACCGCCGCCGCGCCCACCGAGAGCGTCAAACTGTTGACGGCATAGTCGAGGAAACGGCCGCCCCGGGTGACCGGCGGCGTTCGCAGCGCGAAAGTCGAGCAACACGGCGGCGGGCAGCATGAAACCGAACACCACCGGCAGCGCGCAGGCCAGGGCCGCGAGCGCCCGGCGAAGCCCGCGAAGCCGGTAGCTCGGCAGCGCGCGATAGCGCGTCGTGGTGTGGTGGTAGCGCTGGCCGCGACGCGCCAGGCGCTCCATGGCGATCAGGATCAGCACCACGCTCAGCATGACCACCGCCAGCTGCGCCGCCCCGGAGGCGCTGTTCATGTTGAGCCAGACATCGTAGATACCGGCGGTGAATGTGGGGACGGCGAAGAAATCCACCGTGCCGAAATCGTTGAGGGTCTCCATCAGCACCAGCGACACGCCGACGACGATGGCCGGGCGGGCCAACGGCAGGGCCACGTCGAAGAAACCGCTCCACGGACCGCGGCCCAGGGTGCGGCTGACTTCCAGCACGCAAACCGACTGCTCCAGGAACGCGGCCCGCGACAGCAGATAAACGTAAGGGTACAGCACCAGGGTCATCATCGCGATGGCGCCGCCGAGAGAGCGGATCTCGGGAAACCAGTAGTCCCGGGGGGTTTCCCAGCCGAACAGCGCGCGCGCCATCCCCTGCACCGGGCCGGCGTACTCCAGCATGTCGGTATAGACATAGGCGATGACGTAGGCCGGCATCGCCAGCGGCAGCAACAGCGCCCAGTCGAACACGCGGCGGCCTGGAAACCGGCACATGGTGGTCAGCCATGCGGTGCCGACGCCGATCACCATCGTGCCGAGCCCGACGCCGAACATCAGCGCGAACGTGGTTGTTACGTAGAGCGGGAGAACCGTGCTGAAAAGGTGCGGCCAGATATCGTCGCCGGGATCGAACGCGAGCACGACGACCGCCAACAGCGGCACCGCGACGAGGCCGGCGATGGCCAGCGCGCCAAGCGTCCAGCCACCGGGACCGAAACGCAAGACACGCCGCCGAAGAGGCGTTTGATGCGTTTCAGCCGTCGCCGTGCCCATGACTTCGGTCTCGCTTTATCCAAGGAAACACGGATGGCTGGCACGACGCGCACCGGCCCGTCGATGCCAAGCAATCTCTCGCGCCGCAAGATGCTGCCTAGGAATCGGGCCCTTGGTCGTAGCCGACCCGGTCAACCAGTTTCGAGGCCGCAGCCCGGTACGTGGCGACCTCCGACAGGTCCATCGTGTCGGCCTTGAACGGGCCCCACGACGCCACCAGCGGATCGATGGCCACGCCCGGCTTGACGGGATATTCGAAATTCTGCTCGGCGTAAAGCTTCTGGGCGTCGTTTTCGCTCAGGAACTCGAGAAGTTTGACCGCGTTTTCGCGGTGCTTGGCGCTCTTGGTCACGGCCGCGCCGGAGATGTTAACGTGGGTTCCCCGGTCCTGCTGGTCGGGGAACACGATGCGAACCGCCTCTGCCCAGGCTTTCTGCTCCGGTTTCTCTTCGTTGGTGGCCATCTTGCCCATGTAGTAGGTATTGGCGACGGCAACATCGCACACGCCCTCGTAAACCGCCCGGGCCTGGGCGCGGTCGTTGCCCTGGGGCTTGCGCGCCAAGTTCTCCTTGACGCCCCGAAGCCATGCCTCCGCCTTGTCCTCGCCTTCATGGGCGATCACCGAGGCGATCAGCGAGACCATGTAGACATGCTTGCCCGATCGCGTGCAGACGAGGCCCTTGAGCTCCGGGTCGGCGAGATCCTCGTAAGTGGTCACACTGTCGGGACCGACCCGCTCCCGGCTCGCGAGGATGACCCGGCCCCGCATGGTCAATCCATACCATAGGCCGTCGGGATGGCGGTATTGCGCCGGAATGTTGCGCTCCAGAACCGGCGACGACACCGGCTGCAGCACGCCGGCCTCCACCATGTCGTTGAGGCTGCCGACGTCGGCGGTCAGAACCACGTCGGCGGGACTGTTGTCGCCTTCGGCCTTGAGGCGCTCCAGCATGCCGGTCTTGGCATAGACCGCGTTGACCTCGATTCCCGTCCGTTTCGTGAACGCGTCGAGAATGGGCTGGATCAGAAACGGCTGGCGATAGGAATAGAGGTTCACCTCGTCGCCCGTCGCGGACCAGGAAGGTCCGGCCCCGACCCCAAGCATCAACAACGACAGCGCAACCACAAACATTCGCTTCGGCATGATTTTTCTCTCCCGACCCGGCTCGCGCGGACTCTAATTGGAAATGCGTCTCATTCGCAACTAGGCTAGCCTCATCACGGTGCCATTTCAACACAAAACGTGTGGGCTAAGCATCTGGCAGCCGGCGCTTAACGCGCTCTTAACTGGCGCCGACGCACGATGCGACGGTAAAACCCAGAAATTGATCGAGACAGGCGATGAAAATCACCACCCTCGAAACCAACCGGCGCACCGACGGCTCCCGAGGCAAGACCGCCACGCGGAGCAGCGATGGCGCCTTCGCCAGCACGCTGCAACGCACCACGTCGTCGCCATCGGCCAACGCCATGGGCGGCGCGAGCGCGGTCTTTTCCGTCGGCTCCATCCTGTCGGTTCAAGAGACCCTCGACGCCACCGCGGAGCCCGCGAAAAACAAACTTCGCCGATTCGGCAACGACGTGCTCGAACATCTCGACGACCTGCGGATGGGGATACTCGACGGCAGCGTCTCCAAGGAGCGCCTGACCGACCTCGCGCGCATGCTGCGAGAGAAACGCGAACAAAGCGACGATCCCCGGCTGAACGCGGTCATCGACGAAATCGAGCTTCGCGCCGAAGTCGAAATCGCCAAATTGACCCGCAAACCGTAAACCGGACGGCGATTCGCCGCTCCTTCTTCGCCACTGCAGCATTTAAGCCGCGATTTCAAAGAGTTGGACGCGGCGCCGCGATAAGATTGCGCTTGCCGCCACGTTGCCAGGAAAATATATTCCGCCCCAGTTAGCCATGAGAGCCTGACGTTTGGGGATTCTGGATGCCATGAGCGTGACCGTACCGCCGGATTACCGGCCATCCGATGACGAGCCGTTCATGAATCCGGTGATGCTCGAGTATTTCCGCAAGAAACTGCTGCGTTGGCGTTCGGATTTGCTGGACGATTCCAACGAAACACTCCACCACCTGCAGCAAGGGGCGTCCAGCGAAGCGGACGTCGCCGACCGGGCGTCTTCGGAAACCAACCGTACGCTCGAACTCCGGACCCGGGATCGCGCGCGCAAACTGATTTCGAAGATCGACGAAGCGCTGGAAAGGTTGGAGGAGGGCTCGTTCGGGTATTGCGAGGAAACCCACGAACCCATCAGTCTTTCCCGCCTGGAAGCCCGCCCCATCGCCACCTTGAGCCTGGAAGCGCAGGAACGCCACGAGCGGATGGAGAAGACTCACCGCGACGAGTAGCGATTTCCCTGGATTGTCATTCTCATCTCTCTGCGAAGCCATCTTTCTACGGATCACCGTTCGACCGCATAAGGAAAAGGCCGTCGCGAAACGACGGCCTTTTGCCCGCGTAGAGGACCGACCGGCCTAGAACGGGAACAGGATATCCCAAACCTGGGTCCCCCAGCGGGGCTGCTGCAGATCGCTGAGCGTACCGCGGCCGCCGTAGGCCACCTGCATCTCGGCGATCTTCTCGTGCGAGACGGAGTTGTCGGCGTCGATATCCTGGGCTCGAACCACGCCGGTGACCAGCATCTCGCGAAGCTCGTAGTTCACCCGAACCTCCTGGCGGGCGAGAATGGCCAGAGCGCCGTTGGGCAGCTTCTGGGTGACCACCGCCGCCACCGTCAGTTCCACTTCCTCGCTGCGGTCGATGGCGCCGTCGCCCTCGGTATCCATCTTGGTGCCGAAGTCGAACATGGTGCCGCCCTGGGCGACCGCGTCGTTGCCGAACACGTGGTTGAACGACGCTTCGTAACCGAGAAGGATATTGGTTTCCTGCTTTTCACTGTCGTCGCGACCGCGGTTCGTCTTGTTCTCGAGCTTGGCCTTGTCGTCGAGCCTGAGCCGAACCGTCAGGATATCGCCCACTTCCTTGGCCCGGATATCCTTGAAGAAGGCCTTGGCGCCGGCCCGCCACAGCGAGTTCGGGTTGTCCTCGGGCAGTTGGGCCGCCGGCATGGGCAGCCTCACCGGCTGGTAGTCCGGGGCCTGCGTCGGGTCCTTGTACTCGCTGAGCGAGGGCTCGCTGCCGATCTCGGTCAGGCGCATGAGATTGCTGCACCCCGACGCGCCGGCGGCCAGCGTCACCATGGCCGCGACGGACAGACATTTGAGAGAAAACCGTTCCATGATCGAAAACCTCCTAATGGATCGCGACCGCGCCGGACGGGCTCACGGCCACGATCCCGGCACTGGTCACCACGCCCTCGACAACGGCATGGCTCTGCGCATTGGTCACTTGAATGGTGTCGCCGCGGCCGCCGTTCTGCAGGGCCCGGCCGCGCGCGGTCAGCACCATGCTCGGCGTTTCGAGAACGAGGGTCACATGCGCGCCCTTCGAAACGAGAATCGGCTGCTGAACCTCGGAAATCCGAATGGGTGCGCCGGCGCGCAGCGTCCGCTTGGGGCTGAGGCCCACCAGCGCCGCGGCGTCGAGCGCGGTGTTGTGCGGGATCCGCCCGCTGCGCAGTTGCAGCCACTCGATGTCCCGTTCGGTGATGATGTCGCCGCGCATCACGCGCCTCGCCAGGACCGGGACGCCCGACATGCGATAAACCCGGCCGGCCACGCGGACCCGGCGCACGCTCAGACCGTCGGCCGGGATGGTCAGGATCGCGGAGAAACGGCCATTGCCCACGCTGTAGTTCAATCCCTCGACCTCGACGGTCTGGGTAGCGTCGGCGGGCAAATGGAGCTTCAACAGGGGATTATTGAGCTCCACTTCGACGCCTTCGATGTCGATGCCCTTGTCGAGAAGCGCCGCTTGAATGCTGTCCTCCACCTCGGCCCCCGACACGACGATGCTCTCTCGCTGGATGACCGCCTTGTCGTGCAGCGACATCGGCGTCCAGTTCAGTCCATGGATCCGGGCCAGCCGGTACAGGGTCCGTGCGTCGAACACCATTCTGCGGCCCGGCGCCGGGGCGTATCCGACATCGCGAAGCGCTTTCTCGCCGGCGTTGATGAACAGGTCGCCGAGGCGCACCAAGTTGCCGTTGACCACGCCGACGTCGCGGAGAATGACCGGTTGATCGACCGCCGCGTGGCCGGTGGCGGCCGCCGGCGCGTTGGAACCAGCCAGAGGTTGAGTGTTGGAACCAGCCAGAAGCTGGGTGGAAAATGTGATCACGCCGAGCATGGCGAAGACCACCAAGAGGTATCGCATCGCCATCTCCCTAGCGCAGTGTGTTGAGGACAGCCATCATCTCGTCGACGGTCTGTATGACTTTGGAATTCATCTCGTAGGCCCGTTGGGCCGAAATCAGGTTGGTGATTTCCTCCACCGAGTTTACGTTCGATGTTTCAAGAAATCCTTGAAGAATGCTACCGAAACCGGACGTTTGCGGCGTGCCGGCCGTGGCCGATCCGGAAGCCGGCGTTTCGGTGAACAGGTTGCTGCCGATGGCCTGGAGGCCCGGCTCGTTGGCGAAGGTGGAGAGCTGCAACTGGCCCACGTTCTGGAGGTTGACCTGGCCCTGCAGCTTCACCAGCACCTCGCCGCTCTGGTTGATGGTGACGTCGACCGCGTCTTCCGGAACGGTAATCCCGGAATCACCGCGTAGCCGTCGTGGGTGACCAGCTGTCCGTTGGCGTTCAACTGAAAGGTACCGTCGCGGGTGTAGCCGGTCTCGCCGTCGGGCAGCTCGATCTGAAAAAAGCCCTTGCCCTGGATGGCCATGTCGAAGGTGTTGTCGGTGGCCGTGAGGTTCCCCTGGGCATGAATGCGATACACCGACGCGAGCTTCACGCCGAGCCCCAATTGCACACCCGTCGGCACAATCTCACCGGCGTCCGACGAGGTCGAGCCGACCCGCCGCAGGTTCTGATACAGGAGATCGTGGAACTCGGTGCGGCGCCGCATGAAACCCGTGGTGTTCATGTTGGCCAGGTTGTTGGAGACCACTTCCACATTCCGCTGCTGCGCGAGCATTCCCGTCGCCGCAATTCCCAACGCTCTCATCTGTCTAACCCTTCCGTCTCGTGTGTCTGATCCGAGGCAACGCCGTCATCTGCCGCATTCGGCCGGCTAGGAGGCGTATACTTCCATCATTTTGCGCATGCGTTCGTGCTCTCCGGAAACCAGGTTCTTGGTGCGGTCGTAAGCGCGGTGCACCTCGATCATACGCTCCATCTCGACGACGGATTGCACATTGGAGCCTTCGAGCATGCCCTGGACGATCCGTGGCGCGTCCATTTCGCGAGGGGCGTCGTCCGACGTCATCAGGCCCCCCGCCACCATTCTCAGGTTCTGCGCATTGTCGAAGCGGACCACGCGGAAGCGGCCCAGTACGCCGTTCTCCGAGGAAACCGTTCCATCCCGGGCGACGGAGATTTCCGTATCCGTGGAACTCAGAACGATGGGCTGCCCGCCCGACGTGAGCACCGGCATGCCGTGATCGGTCACGACCTGGCCGGTGTCGTCCATGCGCAAACGGCCGTTGCGGGTGTAGCGATCGCCGTCCGGGGTCTGCACGACGAAGAACCCGTCTCCCTCGATCGCCAGATCGAAGGGATTGCCGGTATGCTGCAGTTGCCCGGAGGAAAGATCGCGAACGGTCGCCACGTCGCGGACGAAGGAAAGCTTCGGGTCGCTGAATTGATCGCTGCCCGGGTTGCGGACGAGATGATCCACGAACATCAAGCGTTCGGCCTTGAAGCCGGTGCTGTTCATGTTGGCGATGTTGTGAGCGATGGTTTCCATCTGGCGGCGCA
The DNA here is from genome assembly GCA_963786305.1 of uncultured Alphaproteobacteria bacterium. GTDB lineage: Bacteria > Pseudomonadota > Alphaproteobacteria > Rhodospirillales > Defluviicoccaceae > CAKZLS01. Next base: position 265,668 of record CAWAYL010000008.1, on the reverse strand, counting down.
GGGCCGCTTGATGAGAAACGCCGACGAGAGAAGTGTTTTCCATGGTTACCGCGTATCGTCCGTTGTCATCGGTGGGTGTCGACGACGTGGTAAGCAGGAAGCATGCCAGCATAAGTTTCCCAAACAAATCAATGGATTGTCAGTTTTGTCCCGTTGCGACGGCGGGCAATCCCCTGGACCCGCCGGCCGCCTTTACCCGGCAGTTCTTGCCGCCTGTCGACGCCAGCTGCCCGCCGGGTAGCCGCGAACGCCGCGCGAAGCGCCGCATCGGCGCCGCTCTTCGTAATGCTTCAACGCCTTCTTAACCAACCGTGCCTATAGTCCTGGATCTGTAGGTCGCTCATTCGTTTTACGCGGCCGAGCGCTTATGTCGAGGAGCCCGAATGGCGAAAAACAAACAGGACGCCACGCCGGACGCGGAGGCTCAGGCACCCGCGAAGGGCGGCAACAACAAGAAGAAGAAGAAGAAGAAGCTGCTCATGCTGGTGGTCGGCGGCATTGTGCTGTTGGCGGGCGGTGTTGGCGGAGCGTTCTACACCGGCATGCTCGACAGTGTATTGGGATCGAACCCCGGAAATGGCGCGACCGAAGGCGAGATGGCCGGGACGGAAACCGCCGAACCCGTGTTCTACGAATTGCCCGACATCGTCGTCAGTCTCAACACCGGCGAACGCAAGCCCCGGTTCCTCAAGGTCCGGGTCAACCTGGAGTTGGCCACCACCGAGGATCTTCCTCGGATCGAGCGGGTCATGCCGCGGATCATGGACCATTTTCAGGTCTATCTCCGAGAGTTGCGAATGGAAGACATCAATGGTTCCGCCGGCACCTTCCGGCTGCGCGAGGAATTGCTGAAACGCGTCAGCGCCTCGGCGAAGCCGGCCCAGATCAACGACGTGCTTTTCGTCGAAATGATCACGCAGTAACGCTCTCCATCCGACGAACGAGGGAAACAAGGGACCATGTCCGACCCCAAGAGCGGTGAAATGGATCAGACAGACGCGCAAGACGACGACAGCCTCGCCTTCGCCGACGGGAACGATGGCGATGGGAACGATGGCGACGGGAACGATGGCGGCGGCGGCGGCGACGGCGGCGCGGCGGACGCGAGCGCCGATGGGCCGGAGGGGCTCAACCAAGACGAAATCGACAGCCTTTTCGGTTTCGACGAGAACGACTCCGTTGATGGCGACGCCGGCGGCATCGAAGCGGTCATCAACAGCGCCCTGGTGCCCTATGAGCGCCTGCCGATGCTGGAGGTGGTGTTCGACCGGCTGGTTCGCCTGCTCTCCACCAGTTTGCGCAACTTTACTTCGGACAACGTCGAGGTGTCGCTGGAAAGCGTCGAGTCCGTCCGCTTCGGCGAGTATCTGGGGAGCCTGCCGCAACCGACCATGCTGAGCGTCATCAAGGCCGAGGAATGGGACAACTACGCCCTGATGTCGGTCGACTCGCAGTTGATCTACTCGGTGGTGGACGTCCTTCTCGGTGGCCGCCGCGGAAACGCGCTGATGCGCATCGAAGGCCGTCCGTTCACGTCCATCGAACGCAGCCTGGTCGAGCGGATGGTGCACGTAATGATCGGCGACATCGGCCTCGCGTTCGAACCGCTCAGCCCGGTGACGTTCCGTTTCGACCGGCTTGAGACCAACAGCCGTTTCGCCGCCATTTCGCGGCCGGCCAACGCGGCGATCGTCGCGCGTTTGCGCGTCGACATGGATGATCGCGGCGGCTGTGTCGACCTCGTTCTGCCCTATGCCACGCTCGAACCGGTCCGCGAACTTCTGCTGCAGATGTTCATGGGCGAGAAATTCGGCCGCGACACCATTTGGGAAAACCACCTGGCCATGGAGCTGTGGCAAACCGAAATCGAACTGTCCGCCGTTCTCGACGAACGAACGGTCCGGCTCAAGGACATTTTCGATCTCAAGGTGGGAAACCGGCTGATGTTCGGCGTGTCCCCGGACTCCGCCATCGAACTCAGGTGCGAAGGCACGCCGATGTTCTCGGCGACCATGGGCCGCCAGGGCCAGAATATCGCCGTCCAGATCGACCATCGCATAAAGAGAGACCGTCCAGGAACAAAATCATGACCTTTGCGCTTGCCCTTGAAATCTTTGTCGCCGGTTTGCTTGCGATCACCATCGGTCTCGCCGGGGTGCTCAACCATCGCCTCGCGAAACTGCGCCGCGATCGCGCGGACCTGGAAAAACTGACCGCCGAGTTTCAACAGGCGACAGCCCGCGCCACCGAGGCCAGCTACAATCTGACCGTTGACGCCGACTCGCTCAGCGAGGGCATCGAAAAGGCGCAGAGCCTGAAGGAAGATCTTACGTTTCTCATCGATCGCGCCGGGGGCGCGGCCGATCAGCTAGAGAACCAGATCCGCTCCGCGCGCAATGCGGGAGAACGCCCCGCCGCCGCCGCGCGGCCGACACCTCCGCGCTTGCGGGTCGCCGCACCCGCCGAACAGGCGCCGCCTCGCTCGCAGGCGGAACGCGATCTCCTCCAGGCGCTGCGGTCCGCCAGCTGACGCGAAGGAAACCTCATGCATCTCCTCCTCTCGCGGTTCCGGCTTCTGCCGGTCACCCTGTTCGCGGCCTCACTGATGCTGACGGTCAAACTGGGGGCCATCTGGAACGGACTGGACACCGTGTTCGATACGTCCATCTCGTTCAGCGCCGCCCTTGCGCAGCCCGCGCCGGAGCAAAATCAGGCAACGTCAGAAGCAGGAGACGGCTCAGCGACGGAGGCGGTGCCCTCTCCGGAAATGAATGCCCCGGACTTCACCCACGCCTCGGGACCGGACCGGCAAAGGATGACCAGCGCCTCGCAGATGCAACTGCTCGACCAGTTGGCCGAGCGCCGTAACACGCTGAACGACTGGGAGCGGGAAATCGCCCAGCGCGACGCGCTTCTCAAAGCGGCGGAAACGCGCATCGACCAGAAAGTCAAGGAACTGAAGGCCATGCAGGCGTCACTCGACAGCCTGATCAAGGTCTATGACGACCAGCAGGACGGACAGATCCGCTCCCTGGTGAAGATTTACGAGAACATGAAGCCAAAGGACGCCGCCCGCATCTTTCAGGAACTCGACATGGACACCTTGCTGCTCGTGGCCGAAGGCATGAAGGAACGGAAGCTGGCTCCGATCATGGCTGAGATGAACCCCGGCAAGGCCAAGGAAGTAACGGTGGAACTCGCGCGCCTGCGGCGGATGGAACAGCGCGAGACCGCCACCAAGAACAAGCCCGGAGGCGCGTGAGCGTTCCACCCCTCATGGACCATGCGCGCTCGCACGACACGCCGCCCGCCAATGCCGGGGACAATGCGTTAGCGGAGCCTGCGACGGCGCGCGATCATGACCGAGCGGCCGCCACAGCGCCGTTCCTGAGCCTGTACCTGCTGGTCCTCGTGTTCTTCATCGTGCTCGTCAGCATCTCCGCGCGCGAAGAGGCAGAAAACCACCAAGGTCATGGCCAGCGTTGCGTCCACCTTTAAGCCGGACTCGCGGTCCGCCCCGCTGCTGGCCGATCGCCCCGACACGGTCGGCCAGGAGATGGCCGGACATATGTTCCACGAACGGATCGCCGCTCTGGTGTCCGAACGGCTGCGGGTGGCGAAGGTAAGGGTGGTGAAATCGGGCGAGATGATGCAGATCTCATTACCGGCCGACAGCCTGTTCCAACCCGGGACGGCCGATATCCGGGCGTTTCAGGAAGCGCTGCTCGACAGGATCGTCGCCGAATTGAGCAACCGTCCCCCCGGGATCTCCTTCGAACTGGAATTCGCCATCGGCAGTCCCTATGCCATCGGTGACAGCCTCCCTATCGGCGCCACGCCGGAGGTCGAGCGCGCCGGCGCGTTCGCGCGCAAGATGCTCGCCCGGGGAGCGCCCGCCAACGCCATTTCCGTCGCCATCGAACCGGGCGATCCGCGAGACGTCACCTTGACATTTCTCGTCCGCGGACGCGACGCGAATCGCGTCGACCGTGTCGGTCCGGCCGTCTCGACGGAGAGCCGCGATGAACCCTGAAGCGGACGGGTCTCCCCTGAAACCCGGCGTTAGCCGGCGGACCTGGATGATTACCTTCAGCGACCTGATCTCGCTGCTGCTCGCCTTTTTCGTGCTTCTTTTTTCCATGTACAGCGTCAAGGTCGATCGCTGGCAATCCACGGTGGACTCGCTCAGTGAATCTCTCAATCCACGGAGGGTCGACGCCGTCGCACCGTATCCGTCGCTTTTCAATACCGCCAAAGTGTCGCAAAAACGCGTAATTGACCTGGATTACCTTGCAACCTTGCTGCAACAATCCTTAAAGAGCGATGCGCTTTTGGCGGAGAGTCACATTATGCGGCGTGCCGATCGCCTGATTGTTGCCCTGCCGGGCGATCTGTTGTTCGACCCGGGTCGCGCGGTGCTGTCCGAAAGGGCCCGGAACGCGCTATTCAATCTGGGCGGCATGCTGCGCTCGCTGGGGAACCAGATCGGCGTGAACGGACACAGCGATCCCGCGCCGCTGAGCAGCCCCGAGTACGCATCCAACTGGGAACTGTCGCTCGCCCGCGCCGCCGCCGCCGCCAATATGCTGCGGCGCTCGGGTTACGAAAAGGACATCGTTGCTTATGGTTTTGCCGACAGCCGCTATGACGACCTTCCGCCGATGAGCGAGGCCGAGCGTCATGCGCTCGCGCGCCGCGTCGACATTGTCGTCTTTGCCACGGCCGGGACACCGTGATGGCGCGACGCCCCTGCCCCGGCCTCCTCTCCCGTGCGGCTTGGGCGCTGGCCTGCGTCGGCGCGCTCGCGGCATCCACGCCGCCGGCGGAAGCCGATCCGGTGCAAATCCGCGCCGCAAACCATGACGATTTCGGGCGGCTGATGTTTTTCTGGCCATCGCCGGTGACATACGAGACCGGTGGGAATCGCGATCGCCTGATCATCCGCTTCCAACGACCCATTGTCGCCAACTACGACCCGGCCTCCGAGTCGCTGGGACAGTACCTGGGGGTGGTGGAGCCGGAGGCCGACGGCCATTCGGTCGTGATCCCGCTCCGCGAAGGCGTCTCCGCGCGCAGCTTCGCACTGGACAATGCGGTCGTCGTCGACCTGTCCAGGGGCTCGCCGGCCACATCCCGTCTCGATCTGCAAACGGCGGCGGCACCCGAGTCCTCCGCGGCGTCCAAGTCCGCGACGCCGCCCGAGCCGGCTTCCGTGCGGGTCCGCACCGGCGAGCATCCCGGCTTCAGCCGGATCGTCTTCGATTGGCCGACGCGCGTCGCGTACACGGTCTTCCGATCGGGAACGTCCACCTCGATCGTCTTCGATCATGCGGCCCGCTTCAACCTCCGCCGGCTCGAGCGCAGGCCGCTCAAGTACGTCCAGAGCGGATCGGCCCACTCTTCGGGCGACACCGCCACGGTCACCCTGACGGTGCCCGAGGCTTCGAAGGCGCGCCATTTCCGGATTGGCAACAGGGTGGTCGTCGACGTGCTGGGATCCGACGCCGAAGCCGCGAACATTCCCCTTCCCGCCGACGCCGAGGTGGTCGAGCCCGGCTCCGAGAGCGCGGGCCCCCGGCCAGAATTGAAACCTGCGGAATCGAAGCGTACGGAATCGAAGCCCGAGGCGTCGAAACCGGCCGAGCCGAGCCCCGGCACCACGACCGAGATCACCGAACCGAGCGGCGGTGACGCAGCCGAGACCACCGAGAACAGCGCTGGCGATCCGACGAGGGCCGCGAAACCAGGCGACTTGCCGCCCGGCGCGCCTCAGAGCGAACAAACGGTACCGGCGGACCGGATGGCGCCGCCAAAAACGGGTGAGACAGCGAAACCCGATGCCCCGGCGACGGTGGCCGCCACCGAAACGCCGGAGAGCGAAGCGACCGAGGCCGCCGCCGAAATCCTGGAGAGCGAAGCGACGAAGTCCGCCGACTGGCGTTTCGACTGGGACCAGCCGGTGGGCGCCGCGGTGTTCCGCCGCGCCGGGGCGCTTTGGGTCGTCTTCGATGCGCCGGTCAACCAGGAGGTGACCGCGCCCATCGGCACCGACACGCTCATTCGCGATCTCGAGGCGATACCGGTTCAGCGGGCCACCGCTCTGCGTATGAGCACCCCAGATGACGTCAACCCGCGTGTCGCGCGGGACGGATTGACCTGGGTGTTGCGGTTGGCCGAGCATCCCCTTGCCGCCCAGAACAGCATCGAAGCCCGCGCGGAAGTCGACGAAAACGGCGAAATACGCCTGTTTCTTCCCGTGCCGGAGCCGGGCGATCCCATCGGGATTACCGACCCCGAGGTGGGCGACAACCTCATCGTCGTGCCCGTCATACCGCTCGGCCACGGCGTGAGCCGGGCCTACACCTACCCGCAGTTGCGGCTGCTGGCCACCGCCCAGGGGGTCGTCATCCAGCCGTTCATCGACAATCTGCGGGTCCGGTCCCTGGCCGACGGCATCGAAATTACCACCGCAACCGATCTGAGCGTCTCGCCCGTATCCAAGGAAATCCAGGCCGGCGCCCGCGTCGGCTCGCCCGAGGGTCTGACGCGGCTGCTGGCTCTGGAACGATGGATCGGCCCGCCCGCCATCGACTTCGGCACCCGGCGCCACGCGCTCGAGAGCGCGGTCATCGACGCCGCGCCGATGGAAAAGGAAAAGGCCCGCATGGAATTCGCGCGCTTTTTCCTCGCCCACACCTACGCCGCCGAGGCGTTCGGCGCTCTGACCCTGACGGCTCAGCACCGCCCGGAGATCGAGAATCAGCCGGAGTTCAGGGCCATGCGCGGCGTCAGCCGGCTGCTCCTCGGGCGGGTGGGCGAAGCGCGCGAGGACCTGTTTCACGACAGCCTGGACGGCAACGACGAGGCGTCGCTGTGGCGGGCCGCCGTGGAAGCGACCGAAGGCCAGTTCTCCCGGGCCGCCGTCGACTTTAGCGACAGTGTCGCCATCACCCGGACCTATCCCAAGGCGCTGCGGACAAAGCTCAACCTATTGCTGGCGGAAGCGGCGATCGCGGCCGATCAGGCCGGTCCGGCAAACACGCTCATGGAGGTGCTGGAAGCCGAGGTTTCCACCGCTTCGGAGAAAATACGGCTGGAATACCTGCGCGGGCGCTATCTCGAAGCCATCGGCGACTACGCTGGCGCCCTCGAGATATGGGCGAATGTCACCGCGGGCCCGGATCGGCATAGCGGCGCGAAGGCCTCCATGGCCAGCGCCGAGCTCTCACTGAAAACCGGCGACATCACCCGCCAGCAGGCCATCGAGGCCCTCGAAGGCTTGCGCTTCGCATGGCGGGGGGGCGCCCTGGAGGTCCGCTTGCTGCGCCGCCTCGCCGAACTCTATCAAGAAGAAGAGGACTATCTGGGCGGGCTGAGAACATTGCGCGAGGTGGCGGGGCATTTTCCCGCCGATCGGCAAGCCCCCGAGATCACCAAGCAAATGAGCGAGACCTTCGAGCGCCTGTTCCTCAATGGTCATGCCGACAATCTGCCCGCCGTGTCCACGATCGCTCTGTACCGGGAATTTCAGGAACTGACGCCAACGGGCGACAAGGGCGACGAAATGATCCGCAAGCTGGCGGACCGGCTGGTGGAGGTGGATCTGCTGGACGATGCGGCGGCTCTCCTCGAGAAACAGGTGCGCTACCGGCTGACCGGCGTCGACAAAGCGAAAGTGGGCGCCCGGCTGGCGCTCGTACACCAGTTGAACCGCCATCCCCAGGCCGCGTTGGACGCGCTTCACCTGTCCGCCGCGAGCGACCTGCCGGAAGACCTCAACCGGCAGCGCGGCCGGCTCGCGGCTGAGGCGCTGAGCGCGCTCGGGAAACCGAAGCACGCCCTTTCCATGCTCAACGGCGACGACAGCCTGGAAGCGGACCTCATCCGCTCCGACGTCTATTGGGCAAGCGAAGACTGGCGCAACGCCAGCCAGACCCTGAGCCGGATCGTGAGTAAATCCGACGCGGATCCCGCCAAACCTCTAAGCGAACGCCACGCGCGCCTCGTGCTCAATCTCGCCGTCGCCCTTACCCTCGCGGGAGACGAAGAGGGCGTGTCGCGCCTGCGCAAGGATTTCGACGCCGCCATGTCGGCGTCGCCGCTCCGCGACGCCTTTGATCTGATTACCGGCGCGCAAGCCGGCGGCGACGTGGCCGGGCGCGATTGGTCGAACCAGGTCAAACAGGCGGAAAACTTCCAGGCCTACCTCGGCGTCTACCGCGCGCAGCTACAGCATCGGACGCTTAGTACCATCAACTGAGCGGCGTCGGCGCCACCACCGGGACCGTCACAAAACTGTCAATTTATTTTGGCCGCCGTCTCGTTTTGATCTTGCAATCAGTCCGCATCATCCCCTAATAACCCGCTTCTTTTCCCGGGGTTCATCCGAGGGACGGAGGAGTGCGAATGCCCAAGGACGATCACGCTGCGGCGTTGCAGAATGTGCGCTCGGCGGAAGATTTCAGCGTCGGGCCCGACTATTTCATCGAACGCGACGGGATCCGCTACGCCGGCGGACACCTTCTGCTGGATCTGTGGGGCGCGCGGAACTTGACCGACCCGGCGATGATCGAGACCATCCTGCACCGGTCGGCCGATGCCTCCGGCGCCACCATCTTGCACGGGCATTTTCATCAATTTGGCGAAGGTGGCGGCGTTTCAGGAGTGCTCGTCCTCGCCGAATCGCACATCAGCATTCATACGTGGCCGGAACGGGATTTCGCCGCCATCGACGTCTTCATGTGCGGCGCCTGCGACCCACGCAAGGCGGTTGCCGTCGTGGAGGCCGGTTTCCAGCCCACCCGGTTCGCGGTATCAGAGCAAAGGCGCGGAATTACCGAGTGACCTGGTTCGAGGAAACCCTGCATTCCCAGACCGTCGACGTGGGATATGCCCAGCGCTTCAGGATGACCACGGTCCTCCACCGGCAAAAAACCGAGTTCCAGGATCTGATCATCTTCGAGACCCCGGCCTTCGGCAAGGTGCTGGCGCTCGACGGCGTGATCCAGACCACCGACGGCGACGAATTCATCTATCATGAAATGATAGCACACGTGCCGATGCTGGCGCACGGCGAAGCCAAACGAGTGCTGATCGTCGGCGGCGGCGACGGCGGCGTGCTGCGGGAAGTCCTTTGCCACCCGGTGATCAGAACGGTCGTGGTGGAGATCGACGGCGGCGTCGTCGAAGCCTGCAAGGCTCACATGCCGAACATCAGCGCCGGCGCATTCGACGATCCCCGCGCGGAATTGCTGATCGCCGACGGCATCCAGTTCGCGGCCGAAACCGACGAAGCCTTCGACGTGATCATTGTCAACTCGACGGACCCGGTGGGCCCGGGCGAGGTACTGTTCACGGACGCCTTCTATGCCGATTGCAAGCAAATCATGAATCCCGGCGCCGTTCTAATTACCCAAAGCGGCGTTCCGTACCTGCAGGGCGGCGAGGTCACCGATGGCTATAACCGCCTCACGCCGCATTTCGCCGACGTCGGTTTTTTCGTGATTGCCGTGCCCACCTACACCGGCGGTTTCATGACCCTTGGCTGGGCCAGCGATGATCCGCGGCTGCGCGGCCAACCGGAAATCGACATCGCCGAGCGGTTCGCCGCCGCCAGCCTGCGCACCCGGTATTACACCCCGGAGGTGCACACGGCCGCCTTCGCCTTGCCGCCGTATATCTCGCGGCTTATGGGATGATTGAACGGCCCCGTACCTAACCGCCGAAACTTCGGACCAAGCTTCCCACTACCAGATACCAGCCGTCAACCAGCACGAAAAAGATGATCTTGAACGGCAGCGCGATCATGATCGGCGGCAGCATCAGCATGCCCATGGACATCAGCACCGACGCCACCACCATGTCGATGATCAGGAACGGTACGAAAATCAGAAAACCGATCTCGAACGCCCGGCGGAGTTCGCTGACGATGAACGCGGGGATCAGTACCCTGAGCGGCATGTCTTCACGCACCTGCTCGGGGGACAACTCCGCCATGTCCTCGAACAGCACCAGGTCCTGATCGCGCACATGGCCGAGCATGAAGTCGCGCACCGGCCGGACGGCGCGCTCGAATGCCTGCATCTCATCGATCTGACCGTCCATCAGCGGCTTGATGCCTTCGTCGTACGACCGTTCGAGCGTCGGCATCATCACGAACAGCGTGAGAAACAACGCGAGACTGACCAGCACCTGGTTGGGCGGCGTCTGCTGCACGCCAAGCGCGGTGCGCAGGAACGACAGCACCACGACGATGCGGGTAAACGAGGTCACCATCACCAGGATCGACGGCGCCAGACTGAGCACCGTCATCAGCACCAGAAGCTGGACGATGCGGCCGGTGAAATCACCGCCTTCGCTGTCGCCGAGGTCCAGCGAGAAGGTTTGCGCCAGCGCCGGCTCGGCCATGAGCGCAAGCGCCGCGATCAAGGCAATCAGCAGGAGGCGGCGGTTCACTGTCGCGCCTCCTCGGCAACGGGGATCTCGGACTCGGCTTTTTTTGGTGGCGACGTTCGTCTCGTCTTCAGCTTAGGCTTCGGCGCCGGTATGGAGGCAGGATCGACTTCGGGCTCGGTGGCCGCCACCGACACCGCGGTGGCGAAGCTCGCGCCCGGCTCGGCGATGGCACTTTCGATCAGCGTTTCCGAATTGGGGCCGAGAATGACCAGATGTTCGGTGCTGTCGCGGCGCACCAGAACGAGCTTGCGCTTGCCGTCGAGCGCGATGACCTCGGAAACCGCCAACCGCCGGCGCCCCCCTTTCGCCGCCGGGCCGTATCCGAGACCCATGCGGCGCGCGACCGCCGCCAGCACACCGATCAGCGCGAGAACGAAAACCAGCGCCAGGATGAACTGCATCGTGGTGGTGCCAAATTCCATAATTTTTCGATTCCAAACTCCGTGGAGCGAAGCGCCCCGTTTCAGCTGTCGTCGGACGCCTTTCCGTAGGCGCTGACCGCCGAGTGCCGCTGGGCGGCGTCCTGGTCGCGCTTGTTGGCCTCGTACCAGTTCGTCAAATCTTCGCTGAGGGCATGAAGATCGGCTTGCAACGCATTGATTTTTCTATTTATTTTGTCTGGAGCTTTGTCCTTCGCCGCCTGGGCGGCGTCATAAAGCGCACGGACCCGCTCTTCGAGGCCGGTGAGGTCGACGGAGCGGTTCTGCCCAAGATCGCGTCGGGCGGCACGGATGAAGTCAGCCGCCTTGGCAAGGGTCGACTCGATTGATTTGCGATGATCGAAGTCGGTCAGGGACATACCGGGGGCTCCGCCGTCAATGCGTTGGTCTCGTGGGATGAATGGGGTGAACCGCCGTTGGTGCGGTAGAGGTAGACAAGGATCTCGGCGACGGCGGCGAACGCCGCCACCGGAATTTCACTGCCGACGTCCATGAACCGGAGCAACTGCACCAGGTCGGCGTCCTCGCGGACGTGAATGTTCCGCGCCCGGGCCACTTCCAGGATCTGCTCGGCGATGGCGCCCCGGCCGGTGGCCAGGACCTTCGGCGCGCCATCGCTTTCGGGCTTGTAGGCCAACGCGACGGCAACGGTATCCTTGCTTGGATTGCCGGTGCTTGGATTGTCGGCTGTTTCTCGAACTTTTGGGGTATCCGGCACTGGGCGCTCTTTCCGTTGTTGCATTCTGCAAGCGCCGGAGAGTGTCGCCGGATCTTCTTAAAATTTTATGAGGATCGCGCGGATCGGGAGAAAGCGGCGACGCCAGAGCGGAGGGGGTCGTGACCCCCTCCCGGCCCGGGTGACACGGCGGGCGGGTCTGGTCTATGCCGCCTGAAACGCCCTGGTGGAGTGCGATCCCGTTGCGGTCGCGCGGCGAAGAAAGGCTTTGTTGATCGCGCTCAACGGTTTCAGCGCCAAGCGTTCATTCGCCAGTGCTTCCGCCACCTCCGCCATGCCGCCCCGCAGCGCCGCCTCGGTGAGCGTCCAGTCGATGATGTCGCGCTGGGCGTGACTGCCGCCGAAACTGTTGGCGATGAAGCGGGCCCGGTGGAGACGTTCGACGGCGGCGGCATGGTCGCCCCGCCAGAACGCCGCGAACCCCTCGATCAGCGGAAGACCCGTCTGGCGGGCCCAGCGCGCCGTCTCGTCGGCGGCCGGCGGGTCCTGGCGATAGGCGTCGATCAACCGCTCGACGTCACCGTGGCGTTCCGCTCCCAGGTAGGCCATGGCGGCGTGCCAATCGTTGAACGGGTAGAGCCGGCCGTCGGCGTGCGGATCCCAGCACGCGGCCACCTCGGCCCAGCGGTCGCCGACATCGACGCCGGCGAGGTGCAGCCGCCACAACAGGGCGGAGGCGTCCACGAGGTCGACCGCGACGATGCTCTCGCCGTCGCGGACCTTGCCGTCGTACAGGCTCAGCGCTTCGTCGCTCTCCCCCAGATCCAGGTGAAAGAGCGCCTTGTGCCACCAGTTGTGCACCTTGAAGAAATTTTCGTCGGCCGCCCAGTGGGGCTCGCGCGTGTTCATCCAGTCAATGCCGTCCGCCGCGCGGCCCTGCATTTCCATGACGTGGGCCACGGCGTGATGCGCCCAGCAGTCCAGCGGCTGTCGCTCGACGGCCTCGCGTCCGATGGCTTCGGCGCGGGCGTAGTCGGCCGTCTCCTCGAGACCGAACGCGTACAGGCCGAGGACGATCGAATATCCCGGCCGGTCCTCCGACCATTGCGGCAGCGCCCGGGCGATGCGGTCGCGAAGGTTCCGCGCATTTCCCCGAAAGAAATCCGTCAGGTGTCCCACCTGAAGGCCGAGGAGATCATGCGGATAGCGCATGTTGTGATGATCGAGCGCGACCGCCGCGTCGGTCCACTCGTTGGCCACAAGACCATCGAGAGCGGCAATGTGCGACCGCTCGCGTTCGTTCAAGACGAGCCCCTTCGCGGTCTCGACGATGATGACGGCCTCCGCCGCCGCTTCCGGTTCGGTAGCGACGGCAAAAAGATAGGCCTTGAGAATATGAGCCATGGCGAATTCGGGCGCGGCCGCGATGGCGCAGTCCACCAATGCGACGGGATCGCCGCGGTAGATGTTGAAGGCGTCGACGGCTTCGTCATAAGCCGCGACGGCGGCGCCGGTGGCGCCGGAAAGCGTGTTGCCTTGACGGTCGGTAAACATGTGAACCTCCTCGGTGTTGGTATGAAGCTACGGTACGCCTTGATCGCCCCCAGGCCGATAGTGGACCCGTGGTACCGGAGAGGGCACTTAATATTTTCCCAGTTGTCTCAATCGATTATAGGAGCTCACCCGTTGCAGGCGGCTTCCAGGCCGGCCGCACTCCCCTCTCGGGTGTACCTGTGGTACACTGCGCCAGATCACGGGACCGCGACATGGTCGATACAGAGACGAAGAAATCCCCAGCCGACGCGCCGCCAGATCATCGAAGCGGCGCAGTCGGCCGTGCTCGCCAAGGGGTTCAGCGGCACGTCCATCGATGAATTGATTGCGGCGGTCGGCATCTCGAAGAGCGGTTTTTTCTATCATTTCCGCGACAAGACCGAACTCGCGAAAGCCCTTTTGCAATGCTATGTGGAGGACGACGACAGAGTTTTCGATACCATCCTCGCGCGCGCCGACGCGCTCAGCGAGGATCCGCTGCACAGCTTTCTCATCGCTCTCAAGATGCTGGCCGAGACGTTGTCGGATCTGCCGAACGGCCATCCGGGCTGCATGGTCGCGACGATCTGCTACCACGAACAACTGTTCGATCGCGAGATACGCGACATGAACGCCCGCGCCGTGCTCGGTTGGCGCCGGCGCTTTCGCGGCCGTCTCGATGCGATCGCCGCCCAGTATCCGCCGCGCCTCGCGGTCGACCTCGACGATCTCGCCGACATGCTCTCGGCGGTCGCCGACGGCGGCATCGTTCTATCCAAGGTCACCAAGGACACGGACAGCCTGCCCCGTCAGATCCTGCTCTACCGCGAGTTCGTCCGCGTGATCTTCAGCCCGCCACTCCCCGGCTGAGCGCAGACTCAAACGACGCCCCGCCGCAAGCCGTCTGTTCGGATACGGGGCCGCTCACCAGCCTTCGATCGCCACGGCGCGGACGAAAGGGCATGCCATTCGAATGAACCTGCCGGATTCGCGGTAGCGCTCCACCATCTCTGTGATGTGGCGCGGGGGGGTCGGCGACGCCGGCATAATGTCCTTGTGCAAGTGCCACAACTGGTTTGTTCGAGGCATTCACAACCCAGCTCTCCGGGTCGTTAAATCAGGTCCAAAAACGCAACAGCACCAGAGCATCAAAACCTATTCGCGCGGGTTCTCGTCGGCCGGAGGCGGACGGCCCCGGAAGCCCTTGGCGACGACGTAGAGTTCGGCGGACCCGGCGCGCGACGACGGCGGCTTGGCGTGTTTGACGGTGGCGAACATCCGTTTCATCTGCTTGAGCAGGCCCGGCTCGGTTCCCCCCTGCAGCACCTTGCAGACGAACGCCCCGCCCGGGCGAAGCACCTCCGCCGCGAATTCCAGGGCCAATTCGGCCAACGCGATGATCCGCAGGTGATCGGTGCCGGTGTGTCCCGACGACGACGGCGCCATGTCGCTCAGCACCAGATCCGCGGGACCGCGCAACTTGTCCTCGACGCGCGCCAGCGCGTCGTCTTCGCGGAAGTCGATGACGATCATCTCGGCGCCCGGAACCGGTTCCATCTCCACCATGTCGACGGCGATGACGGCGCCGCCGCCCATTTCGCCGGCCCGGACACGGCTCGCCGCCACCTGCGTCCAGCCGCCGGGGGTGGCGCCGAGATCCACCACCGTCGCGCCCGGCTTGAGAAGCCGGAAGCCGTCGTCGAGTTCGATGAGCTTGAAGGCGGCGCGCGAGCGGTAGCCCTGCTTTCGCGCCTCGGCCACGTAGGGATCGTTGAGCTGACGCTGCAACCATCGCGTCGATGACGTCTTGCGCCGCTTGGCGGTGCGTACCCGGGTGGTCAGGCTGCGGCCGGTCAGCCCGCTTCCCTTGCCGCCCATTCGATTTCCGCCGGCTTGAATTCCACCTGTCTGGCCGCCGCCCTTCTGGCCGCCGCCGCGACGCCTTGGTCCCTTGCTCACCGCGCCGCCCCGCGTCTCACCGCCAGCGCCCGGTCGGCGCTCACCATGGCGAGAAGCAGGCCCTCGCGAATGCCCCGGTCGGCGACCTTGAGGCACCCCACCGGCCACCGCCGGCGGATCGCCTGGAGGATGGCGCAGCCGCCGACCACCAGATCGGCGCGGTCGGGGCCGATGCAGCGGTTCTGGGCGCGCGCGTTCCAGTCGCTGGTGACGAACCGGGTACTGACGACGTCCATGTCGTCGAAGGCGATTTCCAGGCCATCCACCCGCGAACGCGTGTAGTATCGCAGACCCAAATGCGCCGCCGCCAACGTGGTGACGGTTCCCGACGTTCCCAAAAGCTGGACCTCCGCCCGGGCCACCTGGTCGGCGATGCCATGGCGGGCGTCGAACGGCTCCAGGGCCTCGTCGACGATGCTCGACCATCTGCGTCGAAGCGTTTCCGCATCGACACGATCGCCGCCGTAGCGCTCGGCGAAACTGACGACACCGTAGGGCAACGACAGGATACCGATCACCTCGGGCGCGCGCTCGGGCGCCTGCGCGATCCAGGTAACCTCGGTGCTGCCGCCGCCGATGTCGATCAACAGCGCATGCTCATACGATTGATCCAGCAGCGGGTACAGCCCGCGAGGGTCAGCCGCGCTTCCTCTTCCGACGAGATGGATTCCAGGAAAAGTCCCGTTTCGGCCTTCACCCGGCGCAGGAAGTCGGGTCCGTTCTCGGCCCGGCGGCAGGCCTCGGTGGCGATGGCGCGGGCGCGTCGAACGCCGGCGTCGCGCATGCGCGCGGCGCAGACACGCAACGCCTCGATGGACCGGTGGATGGCCGGCCCCGCCAGCCGGCCGTTGGCGGCCAGCCCTTCGCCGAGACGGACGGCGCGCGAAAATGATCCGATCACCCGGAAATCCCCATTCGCCGGCCCCTTCCGCGATCAACAGCCGGCAGTTGTGGGTCCCGAGATCCACGGCGGCGTAAACCGGCGGCGACGACGCGCACCCCTCGGTCTCGGGCGCGGCGGCGCGGCAGGGCTGGACCCCATTCGTCCCATTGTCCACGCCGCCTTGATGGTCTGTGGTCATGAGGTCGCTCCGGCAACCCAGTCCGTCACACGAATGCCATACCGTCATTTGTAAGCCTGCCGGCCGGTGACGCAAGCCCGAACCGCGTTAGCGAGCCCGGAACCGGCTACCCAATCGGATTTCGGTATGCTAAAAGCTCAGCCCAATCGCTGAAGCGGAGTGGTGAAATGGTATCACACCTGACTCTGGATCAGGCATTCCAGGTTCGAGCCCTGGCTCCGCTGCCACCACCACCCGCAAGTGCCCGGCGTCCGGGCGACCTCTCACGATCCATGACGATCCCCGCCCGCCGGCGATGCCTCAGGGTCTCGCCGAGGGCGCGCTCGAGGCTTATGGCGGCGCTGATCAGGGCCAGATGGGTGAACGCCTGAGGGTAGTTTCCGAGTCCATTGCCGCTGGAACCGGTCTCCTCGGCATAGAGGCCGAGATGGTTGGCAAAACCGAGCATCCGTTCGAACATCAGCCGCGCCTCGTCCAGCCGTGCCCGGTCCCAGCGTCCGGCGTGGGCGAGGGCGTCCACCAGCCAGAACGTGCAGATGTTGAAGGTGCCTTCCTCGCCGCTCAGCCCATCGACGGTCTTGGCGACGTTGTAGCGGTAGACGAGGCTGTTGGCGACCAGACCGCCCTTGTCCGGCGGCTTGAGGATGGCGTCGAGAAACCGGGTCGTTCGCGGGTCGGTCGGCGACAGGAAGAACGTGAGGATCAGCATCAGGTTCGAGGCGTCCAGCGTGTCGCTGCCGTAATGCTGAACGAAGGCGCCGAGTTCCTCGTTCCATCCCTTGTCCATGATTTCCAGATAGATGGCGTCCCGGACGCCGGTCCAGCGGGCGACATCGGCGGGAAACGACCGTTTCTCGGCAATGCGCAACGCCCGGTCGACCGCCACCCAGCACATGAGCTTGGAATAGACGAACTCCTGCCGTCCGCCGCGCATTTCCCAGATGCCCTCGTCCTTGCGCTGCCAGTTGTCGCAGACCCAGTCCACCAAGCGGCTCAGGGCCAGCCAGGCGTCGTGGCCGATGGGATGGGCGTGCTTGTTGAACAGATACATGGAATCGAGAAGCTCGCCGTAAATGTCCAGCTGGAGCTGATTGTAGGCGCCGTTGCCGATGCGCACCGGGCGCGACCCCATGTACCCGTCCAGGTGATCGAGGGTTTCCTCCGTGAGGTCCTTGCGGCCGTCGATGCCGTACATGATCTGCAACGATCCATCCGGGTTCGGCTCGGCGCAGACCCCCTGGATGAAACCGGCGAAGGCATGGGCTTCCTTGGTGAAGCCGAGCCGCAGCAGGGCGAACACGGTGAACGCCGAATCCCGCATCCAGGTGTAGCGGTAATCCCAGTTGCGCTCGCCGCCGATGCCCTCGGGCAGGCTGCAGGTGGGCGCGGCGACGATGGCGCCGGTGGGCTCGTAGGTGAGCAGCTTGAGCGCCAGCGCCGAGCGATGCACCATTTCCCGCCAGCGGCCGCGATAGGTGCTCTGCGACAGCCAGGCGCGCCAATACGCCACCGTCTCGCGGAACGCCGCCTCGGCCTCCTCCTCCGACAAGCCGAGACCGCACGCCTCGGCCTCGGCCAGTTCGCGGAGGACGAAGGTCGCCGTCTCGCCCTCGTCGAGCGAAAACTCGGCGACGGCGCCGTCGTTCTCGACGGCGAGCGGCACCGACGTGGCCAGCCCCAGATGCGCTTGGCTGGAATGAAATTCGGCGCCGCCGTCGCTCAACACGGTTTCGTGGCCGTCGCGGGCGTAATTGAACGCCGGCCGACATTCCATCTCGGAAACCCATGCGGCCGCGAACGGCGGTGACCCGGCGGATGACCTGGCGGCGCGACGTGACGAAATGGAGTCCGGACCCACCGGCATGAAGTCGACCAGTTCCGCCGCCGCCCCTTCCTGAAGAAAGCGGGTGACGAGAACGTTGGTGTCGGGCCAGTAGAATTGCTTGCAGGTGCTGGCGTCTTCGTCGGCCGGACGGATCTGGAAATAGCCGCCCTTGGTGTCGTCGAGAATAGCCGCGAATATGCTGGGCGAGTTGAACCGCGGCATGCACAGCCAGTCGATGGAGCCCTTGACGCTCACCAGGGCGGCGCTGCGCATGTCGCCGATGACGCCGTATTCGTTGATCGGTTGGTAGGTCATGCCCGCGTCGTTTCCCCATGCCAGGCGGCAACCGCGTTGCCGCGTCTCGATATCACTCGTATCCCCCTGTTCACGCACCTTGCCGCGGAAGATCCAGTAGACGACCGCGGTGTAGATCAAGACGACCGGGAAGACGACGATGCCGGCCCCGTAGAACATGAAGGTGAGCGATTCCGGAGGCGCCGCGGCTTGCTGGATGGTCACGGAGAACGGGATCATGTACGGCCAGAAGCTTCCCGCCAGCGTCAGGAACGCGGCGGCGAATATGATCGCGGTCATGACGAACGGCAGATGATCCGAACGCCGGGTCCGGCAGCCATACGAGCAGCGCGATGGTCGCCAGCGCTCCGATGGCCGGGAACACGATCAGCCAGGGAGCCTGCGACCAGCGGTTCATCACCCGGAGATCGGCGTCCAGCGCAAAGACAAAAGCCAGCGCCAGAAACACCAGCACGCCGAGCAGCAGCCAGCCGATCCTGGAATACGCCCAGTCCTGGAGCAGTCCCTGGGTCTTGAGCACCAGCCAGCACGCGCCGAGCAGGGCGTAGCCGATCACCAGACCGACGCCGCACAGGATCGAGAAACCGTTCACCCACTCGAACGAACCGCCGGCGTATTGTCCGTCGACCACCGGCAGTTCCTGGACCATGGTGCCGATGGCGGCGCCCTGAACGAAGGCGGCGATGGTCGAACCCAGGAAGAACCCCCAGTCCCACAGCCATCGCCGCTTTTCGGTCCGGTAGCGGAACTCGAACGCGACGCCGCGGAAGATCAGCGCGAACAGCAACAGCGCCACCGGCAGGTAGAACGCCGGAAGAAAGATGGCGTAGATCATCGGAAAGGCGCCGAACAGGCTGGCGCCCACCAGGATCAGCCAGGTCTCGTTGCCGTCCCACACCGGCGCGATAGCCGACATCATGGTTCCCCGGAAATACTCGTCCCGGGTCGTGCCGAACAGGATGCCGACGCCGAGATCGAAACCGTCGAGGATCACGTAGACCAGGATCGCGAAGGCGATCAGTCCGGCCCAGTAAAGTTGCAGCCACGTTGCGTCCATCGGATTACTCCCCTGCCCGCGGCGCGCTGCCCGTGGCGGTTCTCGCCGACCCCGCCGCCGCCATCGGCCGCTTTCCGGTCGCCCGGGTGATTTCCGGTTCCGGCGCGCTCGGCCCGTCGCGAAGCAGGCGATAAAGGTAAACAAAGCCGAAGGAATAGATGATGGTGTAGACGACCACGTAGCCGGTGAGCGAGATCAACACGTCGCTCGCGGTCAGCGACGGCGTATGGGCATCGGCCGTCCGAAGCAACCCGTAGACCACCCATGGCTGGCGGCCGACCTCGGCGGTGTACCACCCGGCGATGACGGCGACGAAGCCGGACGGAAACGCGAGGAACGTGCACCACAAGAACCAGCGCGCCCGCTCGAGCCAGCCGATCATCCGCAGAAAGCATCCGAACCAACCGATCCCCAGCATGACCAGCCCCATGCCCACCATGATCCGGAAGCCGAAGAAGGGAAATGCGATGGGCGGCCGGTCTTCCTTGGGGATCGTGAGGATTCCCGGCTCTTCCGACGTGAAATTGCCCGTCGTCGAAGAAGCTCCCCCACTTGGGGATGGACGACCTCGAAGAGATTGCGCTCGTTTTCCTCGTCGGGCCAGGCGAACAGGACCAGACCGGGCCGGCTGCTGGGTTTCCCATCGCCCTTCGATGGCGGTAAACTTGGAAGGCTGGTATTTCTGCGTGTACTCGCCGTTGAGGTGTCCGAGACCCAACTGAACCGGGATCAGCACAGCCGCCAGCGCCAGGCCCCAATGCAGCATGACGCGGCCTTCGCTCGAGATGGACCTTGCGCAGCAGATACCAAGCGCCCGTGGCGCAGACGCACATGGCCGTGGTCAGGTATGCCGCGAGCAGCATGTGCAGCCAGCGGATATGGAAGACGTATCCCCAGATGATCTCCGTCCAATCGGTGGGGATTATCTTGCCGTCGACGATCGCGTGGCCCACCGGCACCTGCATCCAGCTGTTGTTGGCGAGGATCCAGAACGACGACGCGGTGGTGCCGAGCGCGACCATGCAGCACGAAACGAGGTAGAACCACGGCGGCACCCGGCTGCGCCCGAACATGACGATGCCGAAGAACGTGGCTTCCAGGAGAAACGCGGTAAACGCCTCGTAGCCGAGCAAGGGGCCCTGGATCGAGCCGGTCCGCTCGGCAAGCACGCTCCAGTTGGTGCCGAACTGGAACGCCATGACGATGCCGGAGACCACACCCATGCCGAAGGAGACGGCGAAGACCTTGAGCCAGAAATCGAAAACCCGCCGGTAAATGGGTTTTCCGGTGGCCATGTGCATGCCTTCGATGGTCGCCAGCCAAGCCGCCAGACCAATCGTGAAGGACGGAAAGATGATGTGGAACGTAATGACGAATGCGAACTGTATCCGCGACAACAGTACGGGATCCAGATCCATCGGCCGCCCTCCCTTGCCTTGTACGGTTGCGCCGAATAGCCGCAATACCCTGCACGGTCGTGGTTATCCTGAAACCTTCGGTGCGTAAACCCTATTGTGTCAGGACGATCATGTGTCCGTCGGGGTCACGGATCGTGACGGCCCGCCCGCCATCGGCGAGCGTGACGATCCCCGGTGAGACGAAAACCGCGCCCGCCCCCTTCAGGCGATCGCCCAGGCCGTCAAGATCATCGACCCTGTGGACCTGACGGGTGGACGCGATGTCGTTGCCCACGATATCGAAGGCGCAGACCTTCGGCCGCCGGCCTCCGGTAATGAAGCAGTTCCACATGCGGCGTTGGCACATCGGCGGGCGCGAGACCGACGACGTCGACCTCGCACGCGCTCAGGCCATCCAGCCGGTCCTGTTCGATGCCCGTGTTCAAGGAGCGTCCCGCCACATGGAAGCCGAGAAGACCGCAATAAAAGGCGATGCTCCGCTCCACGTCTCCAACGGTTATGGCCGTGTGATCGTAGCCGAGAGGCTTCGATTGCTTGACGCCGTGCCAGACCGGGTCGCCCACACCGGGCGGAAAGATAAGAGTTCCAGGGGATGGCCGTCCGGATCGCGAAACTTGACCGCCGAGACGCCGCCCGTGTTGACCGGCAGAAGCTGCGGTCCGCCGATGGAGATGGGCGTCATATCAAACCGTTGCAGCGCATCGAAGACACCCGCGATATCGTCGACCACGAGCGCGATATGCTGGAACCACGGATCGTTGGATCGACGCGCCTCGGGATAGGGACGCCCCGGCGGATCGAACGCCACCAGTTCGACTTCCTGCGCCCCCAGCGTCATGCGGCGGCGGCGCGCTTCGACGTTGGCCGGCAGGCCCATCAGCCGTTTCCACGCCGGATCGTCGATGACCGTTTCATCGCCGCGCAGTAAAACCGATGGCGTCGCGATAGAAGGCCTCCGCCTGACGCAAGTCGCTGACGGTCGTGCTGACGCGCAGGAATTCGTGAAACCGGCATGTTGATCCTTCGGACCGCCGTTACGGCCGTTGGGCCCCGCGTTGGTTGGTATAGATGGCGTACAGCGTGTGCGAGGCGCACAGGAACAGGCGGCTTCGGTTCCGGCCGCCGAAGGTGAGGTTGCCCACTTGCGACGGCACCTTGATTTTACCCAGCAGCGCGCCCGAGGGGTCGACGCAGTGCACACCGTCGCCGGCGCTGGTCCAGATATTGCCGTCCTCGTCGCAGCGGAATCCGTCGGCGTTGCCGGGTATCGACTTGTAGAAAAACCTGCCGCCGCGAATTGTCCTGCCGTCACCGTCGACATCGAACACCCGGATGTGCTCGACCGGTTCGTCGGAAGGCTGTGTCCCGGTGTCGGAAATGTAGAGGCGCCGCTCGTCCGGCGAGAAACACAATCCGTTGGGACCGTCGAAGTCGTCGGCGACGATGGCGAGCGTGCCATCGCGCGGGATCGAGCCGGTAAACCCGGGGCGGAACCTCCGATTGCTGTTTGCCGCCCTCGTAGTCGGTGTGAATGCCGTAGGGCGGATCGGAAAACCAGATGGAGCCGTCGGATTTCACCACCACGTCGTTGGGCGAATTCAGCCGCTTGCCCTCGAACCGGTCGGCGAGAACCGTCACCGTGCCGTCCAGTTCCGTGCGCAGGACGCACCGGTCATGGTGCGAACAGGTAATCAGCCGGCCCTGGCGGTCGCGCGTCTGACCATTGGGGAAGCCGGCCGGCTGGCGGAACACCTCGACGCCGCCCGCCTCCGACCAGCGCATGATGCGGTCGTTGGGAATGTCGCTGAACAGCAGACACCGCATGTCGGCGAACCACACGGGGCCCTCGAGCCAGCGAAACCCGTCCGCTAGTTTCTCCAGCGGCGCGTTGAACAGGACATAGCTCTTGAAGCGCTTGTCGATGATCTCGAATTCATCCATGAGACCTTGTCCTGTTGTCCGCGCTTTACTTGAAAACGCCCGGCCGGGCGGCGACGAAGGCTTTGTCGTTGAGTTGCACGAGCATCAGCATGCACGGCTCATCACCCACCACCCCCGAAAGATGGCCCGTTCGCCCCTCCGCGTCGGGTTTCGAATTCTGGTCGCATCCGAAGGAAACCTCGCCGAGCCCCATTTCCACCCGCTCGCCGTCCGTGGTTTCCACATACCACGAGCCGGCCAGAGGCACGATCCATTGCGGCTTGGGGTTCTCGTGCCAGTCCGCGACCCAGCCGGCGGGCAGGAGCACGTAGCCCACCGTGGCGTCCGCCGTGAGCAGGAAATTGTTCCACTGCGGCGTGACGCCCTCGGAAATGGGCTCCAATTCGAAACCGGAAAGCTCGCAGCGCGTCTGATGGGTTATTCCGCTATCGTCCGTCCACACATGCCAGTAAGGCAGTCTCGGCGGATCGGTTTCGGCTTCAGAGTGGCTGAGCCATTACAAATCCCCTTTGGCGGATGTTGGCTCTATTGCGCCTGCTCCTTGCGCCGGCGCGGGAGCGGGATCGACGACCAACTCCACCTCCCTCGCCATGGCGCTGTCGAGCATGATGAAGATGCAGCCGCCGACGATGGCGAAATTCTTGAAGAAATCCCAGATGTGCGGCGCGCCCTCGCTGCCCGCCTTCCAGAAGTGCGGGTAGGACCAGAAGTTATGATAGAGGAGGCGGTGATGGCGCAGTAGCCGGCGAGGACGAAGGCGGCCCATCCCGGGTAGATGTTGAACACGATGCAGATGGGCGTGACGATCTCGACGATCATCGCAAGCACCAGCAACACCGGCCCGCCCGGGAGGAAGCTGGAGTTCGCCTGCTTTAGCGCGGCCTTCCAATTGATGATCTTGTCGAGACTACTGAACGGAAAAATCAGAACAATTAAGAATTTTCGCGATGATCGGCGCCGCGTCGTTGATCAGCCATTCCATGGATATGTCCCCGTAGCTGCAGTTGCCATGCGGGCTCGAACGTCGTCTCGGAGCGTCACCGCCGCCCTTACGATTTCTCGCGGCGATCATAGTTAACGCCGTTCGCCACCACAAATGGTATTCGACCATGGCTCAAAGGCATTGACCCGCGTGTGGAGAGTGTGGTTTGTGGAATTGCAATAGGATGATCTAAACGCCCCCTGCCCCGTCGATGGCGGGCGTCGGTGGTCTGTCGCATACTGATGGGGGCCGATGCACAATACCAAGCCTCGCCGGATCGTTATTCTTGGTGGAGGATTTGGCGGGGTCTTTACCGCCAAGCACCTGCGGGCGCGTGCCAGCGGCGATGTGCAGGTGGAACTCATCAGCCGCGACAACTTCTTCGTGTTTCAACCATTGCTGTCCGAGGTGGCCGGCGGCAGCATCCAGCCGGCCGATTCGGTAAGCCCGCTGCGCGCATTCCTTTCCGGCGTCAAAGTGCGGGTCGCGGAGGTCCGCAAGGTCGACTTCGCGGCCAAGACGGTTCACGTGACCGCCGGCCGCGGTGACGAGATCACCACCGTCTCCTACGACCAGCTGGTGATCGCCCTCGGCCAGGTGGTCGACCTCAGCCGCACGCCCGGCCTCTCCGAACGCGCGCTCGTGATGAAGGACGTGATGGATGCTTTTCGCATCCGCAATCATGTCCTCCAATGCCTCGAGGACGCGGATACCGAGACGGACCCGGTGCGCAAGGCGCGCCTGCTTACCGTCGTCGCCGTGGGCGCGGGTTTTACCGGGGTCGAGGCCATCGGCGAGGTTCAGGACCTGATCCGGAACTCGCTGAAGTACTATCGCAATATTCGACCGGATGAGATCCGGATCGTTCTGATCCAGCATGGATCCGAGAATCATGCCGGAACTGCCCGAGCATCTGGCCGCGTACTCGGCCGACAAGTTGCGGCGTCGCGGGATCGAAATTCGCCTGAACACGGGCGTCAAAAGCGCCACCATGAACGGGGTGGTGACCGACGCCGGCGATACCATCGAGGCCGATACGATCATCGCCGCCATCGGCAACGCGCCCTCGCCGCTTATCGCGCTCTTTGGCGCTTCCCCTGGAACGCGGCAAGATCGTCGTCGACCGGTGCCTCAGGGTCCAGGGCCTCGACGATGTCTGGGCGTTGGGAGACAACGCCCGCATCCCGCTCGGCGATCCGAGCGATCCCAATGTGGCCTATGCGCCTCCGCTCGCTCAGTTCGCTGTCCGCGAAGCCAAGGTGCTGGCGGGGAACATCCTCTCGCACCTGAAGGGCGAGGCGCCGAAACCGTTTGCGTATCGCTCGCTCGGGACCATGGCATCGTTGGGCGGGCGCACCGGCGTCGCCGATATCCTCGGCGTCAAGATCACCGGATTTCTGGCGTGGGCCGCCTGGAGGACGTTCTACCTCAGCCTGCTTCCCAGCATCCGCACCCGGATCCGGGTCGCCATGGACTGGACGCTCGATCTGATCATCAGCCGCAGCATCGCCCAGATTCGCCCGCTCCAGGCCGCCAGCCGCTACATCCAGTTCTTCCCCGGCGAGCTGGTGGTCGAACCGGGCGTCGATCCCGGCGGGCTCTACGTGGTGATCTCCGGCGCCTTCGACAGCGAAACCCGGTCCGCCTCCGGCGAGCGGGCGACCGCCGAGTCCCGCGTGCTCGGCCCGGGCGACACCTTCGGCATGCCGCTCAATGGCGACGAGGGTCCGGAGCAGGACCGGGTCAGCGCGCGCGAGGCGTCGACGGTCTATTTCGTCGAGAAAGGCGACCTGAAGCGTCTCGCCATGGCGTCAAAGCTCATCAAGCGCGCAGGACGGAGTCGCGCCACCGCCGTCGGATGCCCAGACCAAACCGGGCACGGGCGCACCATCTTGAGCGCCGCGACCAAGGCAGTCACCGGGATCCCGCGATCCGCGCGGCGGCGTTCCGAGGCTGGGACGCCCATTGGATCGAGCACGGCCCCTGACCCTGATCCTCGTCCCGCAGGTGGGCGGGCGGATCATGAGCGTCTTGTGGAAAGGCCGGGAGTTGTCCTTCGTCAATCCCGAGTGTCAGGGACGCGTCCTGGACATCGCGTCCGTCGCCGATATTCATCAGGCGAAGACAGCGGTTCGGCTTCCTTCTGTGGGGCGGTGACAAGACCTGGCTCGCGCCCCAGGACCGGTGGACGGACAGCGATCCGTTTCTCGACCTGGACAGCGGCGCCTACGCGATGTCGGTGGACCCGGCGAGCGGCGCGGTCACCATGATCGAGCCCGGTGTGCCGCGAAACCGGCGTGCGGATCGAGCGGACCGTCACGGTGGGCGCGAACCCGGAACGTGGACCGTCGCCAGCCGGTGATCAATGCCTCGGACCGCCCGGTGCGTCTGGGCGCCGTGGGACGTGGACATGATGCTTCGCCCGGCGACCGTGTTCATGCCGACGTCTCCGAACTCCGCGTTTCCCCAGGGTGTCAAGACCTTCGACAACGAAGGCGTGTCCGCTCCGTTCGCGACGAGGTGGTGCGTTTCGTCGACGACATCGCCGTCGTGTCCTGCCAGGACGCCGTCAAGTTCAAGTACGGTGTCGACGCGGACCGAGGGTCGAATTCTGGCGGTGCTTGAACCGGACGGCATGGGACTGGTGGGCTATCGCAAGTCCGTGCCGACCTATCATCCCCAGCCCTATGGCCATGGGTGCGTCCTCGAGATCTTCAATTCCTCGCTCTATTCCTATATCGAGATGGAAGTGCATGGTCCCGTCGTTTCGACTTGCAGCCGGGCGAGAGCTTCACGCTGAACGTGGACTTGGCCCTGTTCGACCTCGATGCCATGCCGGCCAGCCCGGCAGCCATTCGGGACGCGTCTAGGATCTGGAGGCGAACGGTCCGAACGGCCATCGAAATCGAAACAGCTGTTTACGAACACATCACGGCGGAAGGGAAAGCAATGACGGATGCAAGCGAATTCAACTGCGATATGCCGGACTACAAGGCCTGTCCGAAACTGCTCAAGGGCAGAAGGCGCTCGTGACCGGCGCCAACTCAGGCATCGGCGAGGCGGTGGCCATCGGCCTGGCGCGGGCCGGCGCCGACGTCGTCGTCAACTACGTCACCAACCCGGACGCCGCCGAGAACGTCGTCAAGGCGATCGAGGCCGAGGGCACCAAGGGCCTCGCCATCGAGGCCGACGTCTCGAAGGAAGCCGAGGTCGAGGCCATGTTCAAGCAGGCCATCGACGCCTTCGGCACCCTCGACATCCTGGTGGCCAACGCCGGACTGCAACGGGACTCCTCGCTGGTGGACATGACCATCGAGCAATGGAATACGGTCATCGACATCAACCTGACCGGGCAATTCCTGTGCGCCCGCGAGGCCGTCAAGGAATTCCTGCGCCGCGGCGTCAACAACGAGGTTTCCTGCGCCGCCGGCAAGATCATCTGCATGAGCTCGGTTCACGAAGTCATACCCTGGGCCGGTCATGTCAATTACGCCTCGTCCAAGGGCGGCATCCACCTGATGATGATGAGCCTGGCACAGGAACTGGCGCCCCACCGGATCCGCGTCAACGCCATCGGCCCGGGCGCCATCCGCACCCCCATCAATACCGAAGCCTGGAGCACGCCGGAAGCCTATGCCAACCTGATGAAGCTGGTACCCTACAGGCGGATCGGCGAGCCGGAGGACATCGCCAACGCGGCGATCTTCCTGGCGTCCGACATGGCCGACTACATCAACGGCACGACCCTGTTCGTGGATGGCGGAATGACCTGCTACCCGGGCTTCGCAACGGGCGGCTGAGGGGTTTTCTGACGGGAGGGGAGGCATATCGTGGCACACGATCATGACGTCATCATCATCGGCAGCGGCGCCGGCGGTTCGGCCGCCGCCTATCGACTGATCAAGGCGGGAAAACGGGTTCTGATGCTGGAGAAGGGCGGGTTCCTTCCCCGCGACGGCAGCACGCTGGACGTCAAGACGGTGTTCAAGTCCGGCCGGTTCAAGAACCAGGAACCGTGGATCGACGGCGAGAACAAGACCTTCATCCCGGGCGAGTTCTATAACGTGGGCGGCAAGACGAAGTGGTACGGCGCGGCTCTGTTGCGGTTTTCGCCCCACGAATTCGAGGCCGACGCGCAATACCAGTGTCTCGCGCTGGCCGTTCGGCTACGACGAGCTGGCGCCGTACTACGACGAAGCGGAGGCGCTTCTGAACGTCAACCACTTCGACAACGAACCCGAATTGCAGACGCTGATCGACCGGATCGTCGAACACGATCCGGCCTGGCGCGCCGAGCCCCTCCCCCTCGGACTGAAGAGGGAGATTCTCGACGATCCGAAGGAGGCCAAGCACTTCGACGGCTTCGCGTCGGCCTGCGGCTACAAATCCGACGCCGAGTGGAACCTGCTCGATCTCATTCGCGACGATCCGAACTTCACGCTGCTCACCGAAACGAGGGTCACGGGCCTGCTGCACGCCGACGGCGCGCCGACGGAGATCACCGGCGTTCGCTGTCATGACGGCTCCACACATTCGGCGCGCGTGGTGATCCTCGCGGCCGGCGCCATGACGTCGCCGCGCCTGCTGCAGGATCATTTGGCGGCGACGCGGCTGAAGGACAGGTGGCCGAACGCCGGTGTCATCGGCGGCAACTTCAAGTTTCATGTCAATTCCGCGATCCTCGGCGTCGGGCTGTTTCACCGCCACGATGTCCTGCGCAAGACGGCGATCCTGTACAACGACGCGTTCCCGCACAGCACCATCCAGTGCCTCGGGTGGATGGACGGAGAAATGGTCGCCACCCAGCTTCCCGCCGCCGTGCCCAAGTTCGCGTCCGACGCCATCGGCGGGCGCGCCATCGGCTTTTTCGCCACCACCGAGGACGGCTCGAGCCTGGAGAACCGCATCGTTTCCCATGGCGAGGCGGTGCCCGCCGCTCGCGGACTACGACCTCCATCGTATCGGAGCCTCGCGCGACCGAGCATCACGCCCTCGTCGGACACTTTATCGGCCGGCTGCTGCGCGCCGGGCTGGTGGGCGCGGAACAATACTACGGCCTCGCCGGCACCGCCCACGCCATCGGCACGCTGGTCACCGGCGACGACCCGGCGACCAGCGCCGTCGACGCCGCCGGCAAGGTCCACGGCATGAACAATCTCTACGTCGGCGACGGCAGCGTTCTGGCGCGCACCAGCCGGGTCAATCCGGCCCTGACCATCTACGCCTGGGGCCTGCGGCTCGGCGAGCACCTGGCGGGCGTGTCGCACTGATCGCCGTGTCAACCGTCGCCATCGAATAAAGGCAAGATTGCGTCTCTATCGCCCTATGTCCTATTCTGGCGTGCCTCGGTCGCCGAGAACGGCAGCAAGAACGAGAACGACCGGGACGTGGGAGGCTTTGATTTTGGCTGACGAGCGCCAGTTCGACGTGCTGGTGGACGGTGGCGGGTTCGCCGGGATCGCCGCGCGATGACCCGGCTGATCCTCGAAAACATCACCAAGACCGTGGGCCGCGAACGCCACATTCAGGACGTCTCCCTGGAGCTCGATCCGGGCGCGCCGATGGTTCTGCTGGGGCGAACGCTCGCCGGCAAGACGACGCTGATCCGGCTGATGGCGGGTCTCGACCGGCCGAGCCGTGGACGCATTGTCATGGACGGCGAGGACGTCACCCACGTGAACGTGCGCCGGCGCAACGTCGCCATGGTCTATCAGCAATTCATCAACTACCCGTCGTTCACCGTCTACGAGAACATCGCCGCGCCGCTGCGGCGCGCCGGCCTCGACAAGCGCGACATCGATCGCAAGGTTCGCGACACGGCCGAGACGCTGCGCATCGGCGGCCTGCTCGACCGGCTGCCCGGCGAACTGTCGGGCGGCCAGCAGCAGCGCACCGCGCTGGCCCGGGCGCTGGTCAAGGAAGCGGACCTGCTCCTGCTCGACGAGCCGCTCATCAATCTCGACTACAAGCTCCGCGAGGAGCTTCGCGGCGAACTTCAGAGCATCTTCAGCGGCCGTGATTCGGTGGTCGTCTACGCCACCACCGAACCGCTTGAAGCGCTGATGCTGCAGGGAAGCACCGCCGTCATGGCCGAAGGCAAGGTTCTGCAGGCGGGACCGACCCTGGAGGTCTACCACCATCCGGCGTCGGTCCAGGTCGGCGACGTCTTTTCCGATCCGCCGATGAACATGATCGACGGACGGATCCGGGGGCAAACGGCAACGCTCGGCGGCGACATCACCATTCCCCTGGAGGGTCATCTCGCGAATTCGCCCCGGGCGCCTACCGCTTCGGCGTCCGCGCCAACCATCTGTTCGTCGTCGCCGGGACCGAGGGCCGGATCGCGTTCGACGCCAGGGTCGAACTGGCGGAAATCAGCGGCTCGGAAACCTTCATCCATGCCACCCACGGCGGCGTGTCCTGGGTGATCCAGGAGGAAGGCGTGCATTCCTTCCGCATGGATCAGCACATCCAGGTCTTCATCAGTCCCCGCCACCTTTTCGCCTTCGACGAAGCGGGACGCCTGGCCGCCGCGCCGGCACGCGGGCTCCAGAAACCCGGCGCCACACAGGACATGCCACGAGAGGCGCGATGGCACGCATCCACCTAGACGGCATCGCCCACACCTATACGCCGAAGGCGAAGGGGCAAATCGACTGGGCGCTGAAGCACATGGACCTCACATGGCGCGACGGCGGCGCCTATGCCCTGCTCGGCCCGTCCGGCTGCGGCAAGACGACGCTGCTCAACGTCATCTCCGGTCTGGTCCAGCCGTCGGAAGGCCGGGTCACGTTCGACGACGTCGACGTCACCGACCTCTCGACCGAGCGGCGCAACATCGCCCAGGTGTTCCAGTTTCCGGTGATCTACGACACCATGACGGTGTTCGAGAACCTGGCGTTTCCGCTCCGCAACCGGGGCGTCGGCGCGGCGGACGCGCGGGCCCGCGTCGAAGAGGTGGCGGAGATGCTGGGCCTGACGGCGGATCTGCACCACCGGGCTCGCGGCCTCACCGCCGATTCCAAGCAGAAGATATCGCTCGGCCGCGGCCTGGTGCGGAGCGACGTCGCGGCCATCCTGTTCGACGAACCGCTGACCGTCATCGACCCGCAACTGAAATTCCAGCTGCGCCGCCAGATCAAGCAGATCCACGAGGATTCGCAGCTGACCTTCATCTACGTCACCCACGACCAGAACGAGGCGCTGACCTTCGCCGACCAGGTGGTGCTGATGAGCGACGGCGCGGTGGTCCAGGCGGGCACGCCGCAAGAGCTGTTCGAAAGCCCGAAACACACGTTCGTCGGCTATTTCATCGGCAGTCCCGGCATGAACATCCTGCCGTGCGCGCTGGACGGCGACGCGGCCGTGGTGGAGGGCCGGCGGTTTCCGCTGGGCGACGCGGTCGATCGACAAGACGCGAAAGCGCGGCGGCCGTCTGGAGTTGGGCATTCGCCCGGAATTCGTGGAACTGTCGGCCCGGGCCGGCGCGGACACGGTGCCGGCGACCATCGCCGCCGTGGAGGACCTGGGCAACTTCAAGATCATCGACGCGCGGCTCGAAGACAGCATCGTCAAGGTCAAGTTTCCGGAGGACCAGGATGTGCCAGCCGGCGAAGCCTACCTGCGGTTCCCGCCCGAGTGGGCCAAGCTCTACGCCGACGGCGCCCTGGTAGAGTGATCGAGGGGGTAGCGTGACGGAGAGGACAACGGACCATGGATAAGACCCAGAACAACAAGGCCTGGTTTCTCGTCCTGCCGGTGTTCGTCATCGTCGCGTTCAGTGCCATCATTCCGCTGATGACCGTGGTCAACTACTCGGTCCAGGACATCTTCGGGCCGGGCCAGCGGGTATTCGTCGGCACCGAATGGTTTCGCGAGGTGCTGGACGACGAGCGCCTGCAAGAAGCGCTGTGGCGCCAGTTCCTGTTTTCGGGCCTCGTGTTGCTGATCGAGATCCCGCTCGGCGTGCTCATCGCGCTCTGCATGCCCAAGAAGGGCTGGTCGGTTTCCGCTGGTGCTCGTCTTGCTGGCGCTGCCGCTGCTGATCCCGTGGAACGTGATCGGCACCATCTGGATCGTGTTCACCCGCCCGGACATCGGTCTGCTGGGGGTCGCCATCAACAGCCTCGGCGTGACTTCGACCATACCGCCGCGCCGCTCGACGCCTGGATCACCCTGATGCTGATGGAGGTCTGGCACTGGACGCCGCTGGTGGCGCTGCTCGCCTACGCCGGGCTGAAGGCGATCCCCGACGCCTATTTCCAGGCGGCGCGCATCGACGGCGCGTCCACCTGGGCGATCTTCCGCTATATCCAGTTGCCGAAGATGCGCGGCGTGCTGACCATCGCGGTGCTGCTGCGTTTCATGGACAGCTTTCTCATCTACGCCGAACCGTTCGTGCTGACCGGCGGCGGCCCCGGAAACTCGACCACGTTTCTGTCGATCTACCTGGTCAAGGTGGCGGTGGGACAGTTCGACCTCGGGCCGGCCGCGGCCTTTTCCATCATCTACTTCCTGATCATCCTGCTGTTCAGCTGGCTGTTCTACCAGGCGCTGCAGAACGTCGGCACCGGAGACAAGCCATGAGGCTCGGCAAGGGCGCGATCGGGCTGATCATCTACCTGGTGTTGTTGATGCTGCCCATCTACTGGATGCTCAACATGTCGCTCCGGACCAACGCCGACATCCTCGGGACGTTCTCGCTCTACCCGACATCGCCCGACCCTGGAGAACTACATCGCGATCTTCACCGACGAGTCGTGGTACTCGGGCTACATCAATTCGATCATTTACGTCAGCATCAACACCGCCATCTCGCTGACGGTGGCGTTGCCGGCGGCCTATGCGTTCTCGCGCTACCGGTTCCTCGGCGACAAGCACATGTTCTTCTGGCTGCTGACCAACCGGATGGCGCCGCCGGCGGTGTTTCTGCTGCCGTTCTTCCAGCTCTACTCCACCTTCGGGCTGATCGACACCCACATCGCCGTCGCCCTCGCGCATTGCCTGTTCAACGTGCCGCTGGCCGTCTGGATCCTCGAGGGCTTCATGTCCGGGGTGCCGCGCGAGATCGACGAGACGGCGTACATCGACGGCTACAGCTTCCCGCGGTTCTTCCTGACCGTGTTCCTGCCGCTGATCCGCTCCGGCATCGGCGTGACCGCGTTCTTCTGCTTCATGTTCAGTTGGGTGGAGCTGCTGCTGGCCCGCACGCTGACCACGACCGCCGCCAAACCCATCGCCGCCACCATGACCCGCACCGTCAGCGCCACCGGTCTCGACTGGGGACTGCTCGCTGCGGCCGGTATCCTCACCATCGTGCCCGGCGCGCTGGTGATCTATTTCGTCCGCAACTACATGGCCAAGGGCTTCGCCCTCGGCCGCGTCTAGATGAGGGAGAGAACCGGACATGTTCGAATGGATGGCATGGACGCTCCCGACGGCGATCTTCTTCATCGTCATCGCGCTGATCCTGGTCGCCATGACGGTCTGGGAGACAGTCTCGCCGACGGTCGAGCGCCGCGGGTTGCTGCCGATCGCGACGACGCGCGGCGACCGCCTGTTCATCGGCCTCCTCGGCAGCGCGTACATTCAACTGATCTGGCTCGCGACCACCGATCTGAGCCTGTGGATCGCGCTCGCGATCGCGCTTGTCTACATGGCCGTCATGATGCGCTACGGTTGAAGAGAAACGAGACCGAGAACGAGATAAAGTTTACGGCCCGCGGCCGGTCGGAGCCTCCGCCGACCCGCCGCGCGATGCGCCGCCAAACAACCGAGAGGCCAAGGGGCGATCAACGTCACCGCAATTCTTTGAGCATTGGGAGAGAAACGATGACAAACATTCGAAGAGAACACGGAAAGAGGAGGCCGGGCCGCCGCCGCGATCGCCGGCCTGGCCTTCCTGGTCGCGCTGCCGTTGGCGGCCGGCCCCGCCCTCGCCGACATGGCGGCGGCCGAGAAGTGGGTCGACGAGGAGTTCCAGCCTTCGACGCTCAGCAAGGAAGAGCAGATGAAGGAGATGGAGTGGTTCATCAAGGCGGCCGAGCCCTTCAAGGGCATGCAGATCAAGGTCGTCTCCGAAACCATTCCCACCCACGAATACGAATCCAAGGTGCTGGCCAAGGCGTTCGACGGAGATCACCGGCATCAAGGTCACCCATGACCTGATCCAGGAAGGCGACGTCATCGAGAAGCTGCAGACCCAGATGCAGTCGGGCGAGAACGTCTTCGACGCCTACGTCAACGACTCCGATCTCATCGGCACCCATTTCCGCTATGGCCACGTGGTGCCGCTGAGCGACTGGATGGCCGGCGAGGGCAAGGACGTCACCCTGCCGACCCTCGACATCGACGACTTCATCGGCAAGGACGTTCACCACCGGGCCCGACGGCAAGCTGTACCAGCTTCCCGACCAGCAGTTCGCCAACCTCTACTGGTTCCGCTACGACTGGTTCCAGCGCCCTGACTTCAAGGAGAAATTCAAGGAGATTTATGGCTACGAACTGGGCGTTCCGGTCAACTGGTCGGCCTACGAGGACATCGCCGAGTTCTTCACCGATCACGTGAAGGAAATCGACGGCGTCGCCATCTACGGCCACATGGACTACGGCAAGAAGGCCCCCGACCTCGGCTGGCGGTTCACCGACGCGTGGCTGTCCATGGCCGGCGCCGGCGACAAGGGCCTGCCCAACGGCAAGCCGGTGGACGAATGGGGCATCCGCGTCGACGGCTGCCGGCCGGTCGGCGCCAGCGTGTCGCGCGGCGGCGCGGCCAACGGCCCGGCCGCCAAGTATTCGCTCCGCAAGTACATGGAGTGGCTGCGCAAGTACGCCCCTCCGGGCGCGCTCGGCATGGACTTCTATCAGTCGCTGCCGAGCCTCGCCAAGGGCAACGTCGCCCAGCAGATCTTCTGGTACACCGCCTTTACCGCCTCCATGGTGGAACCCCGCGACAAGGGCAACAACACCGTCGACGAGAACGGCAAGCCGCTGTGGCGGATGGCGCCCTCGCCGCACGGCCCGTACTGGGAAGAAGGCATGAAGCTCGGCTACCAGGACGCCGGATCCTGGACGCTTCTGAAATCCACCCCGGTGGACCGCCGCAAGGCCGCCTGGCTGTTCGCCCAGTTCACCGTCTCCAAGATCGGTGTCGCTCAAGAAGTCGCTGGTCGGCCTGACCATCATCCGCGACAGCGACATCAACTCCGAGGCGTTCACCGAGCGCGCGCCCTACCTCGGCGGGCTGGTGGAGTTCTATCGCAGCCCGGCGCGCGTCATGTGGACGCCGAGCGGCACCAACGTGCCGGACTATCCGAAGCTGGCGCAACTGTGGTGGCAGAACATCGGCGAGGCGGTGGCCGGCGAGGTCACGCCGTCGACGGCGATGGACAACCTGGCCGCCGAGCAGGACAAGATCCTGGCCCGCATCGAGCGCTCCGGCGTCCAGGGCGAATGCGGTCCCAAGCTGAACCCGGAGCGCGACCCGGAGTACTGGCTCGAGCCAGCCGGGCGCGCCCAAGCCCAAGCTCGAAAACGAAAAGCCCCAGGGCCAGACCGTCGACTACGACGAGCTGATCAAGACCTGGAGCGAAGGCAAGCCCATGTAAGCCCTGACAACCATGGGTCATCCCAGCGGCGGGCCTCAGTGCCCGCCGCCTATTCTTGCAGATCTGACCGAGAGACGAGTATTGTGTCCCCGGAACTTCCATCCTCGCTCCTCTCCAAAAGGCGCGAGGCTCAGCCCCAGGGGATCACCCAACGAGGTCGATCACAGGTCCAAAGAGTCTGGCCGCTTTGCGTCGGAATCAGTGGCCGCTTATAAATTCGATTCAGTGGCCGCTTTGGATTGGAAACAGTGGCCGCTTTGCGTCGGAATGCGCGACCTGGCCGCGATCGATCGCGGACCTGCGGTCGGCGGGCCTGACGGTGCTGCTGTCGGAACAGAACCTCCGCCTCGCGACGCAAGTGGCCGACCGGGCGGCGGTGATGGAGAGCGGCCAGATCCGCTCGGCACCGGCCCCATGGCCGACTTCGCCGCCGACACGGACGCGCAGCAGGCATTCTTGCGGGTTTAGGGGCGACCGAGAAACGGTGCTCGGGGCCAACCGTGTCTGCCTTCGGTCCAAGGGGCGATACGGTATGGGGGGAGGGGCGGCTTTCTTTTTTCAAAAACAACCCCTTGCAAAGTAGATTTCCCGTTGAGAAACCCTCGCCCTCCTTTACCACTTACCCGACTACATTCAGCCCTTGTACTACTATGATAGACCCGATCTCAATTGGTTAGGTTCAAAGTCCCGGCCCCGCTAAAACAGCTCCTGGTGGAAATGATAGACGTAGCGGTAGGGCCCCAGACGCCTTTTCAGGCCGCGCCATCCGAAACTGCTTTGGATTTTTAGAGCAGGTGCCGTCGCCGCGACTGCTCCTCCGATCCCCATCAAAATGGCAGATGACATCGGAAGACCACTTTGCATGGCATAGCCAAATGCGCTCCCCCCTGCCCCTGTGGTCACGAAGAGGACCAAGTTTCCAGGACATGCTGGTGTTCGTCAGTCGAACCGGAAATTGCCACTTCTCGACTTGTCCAACTCTGTAAGAGCGTATGCACAAGCGGCATCAACTGTCCCAGACATGCGTTCGCAGATTCTGCCTCTTTGTCCTCGGCTCGAGCGAACACCGCCGCCGACGAGAGTGTCCCAGTTCCTTCGAAGTTACAGCGAGTTCGTCTGCTCGCCGCTGCTTGAACTCAGAGCACGCTGTTTAGCGGTAGCATCACTCGTAGGGAACTGGAATTGCCTGCGTTCAGTTGCAGAGCAGCGCGCTGCATCTGGCTGAATGTATCTTGTCTCTAAGAAGTGGTGAGATTTTCGCCTTGCACGAGCGACCATACGCCGGGCTCTAGAGCATCTTCAGTTCTAGTGTGGAAGGGTCCTGGACCTGAGTCTTCAGGATGGCTGTGCCCACCCACTGCCGGTAAGGTCATACACAGGCCTGGTCAGCATGCCCGTTTCTTCCAGAAATCCCTCATCAGGCCACCCATTGAGAGTGAAAATGGCGCGAGACAGGCCGCGCTCAGCTTGTCCCACAGCAACGTCCGCAAATCGAAGCTGCCTCGAGGGTCAAGGGAAGACGACCCGCATTGCGTACATGGTTTCAGTTAATTTCAGTTGGCGCGCTCACGGACTAGCCCTAGCTCCGTTGGCTCGGCCTTGCCGGAATTTCGGTTCGCTTGCCTTGCCCTGCGCTTCGCTTCACCCCATGTGCCCTTCACCTGCTCCCGGTCCGCCCCATTCACATTTTAATTTCGCTCCTATATGAGGTCCCTATTGAACCGGATGGCAAATCGACTTCGGTAGGTACCAGGGCATAGCCGCCGGAGTTGCGGCGGCGACGTTGCCCGAAAAAGGGGACGTTGCCCCATCGGCGCTAAGATTAAGCGCTTTTGACGGCCTTGATTTCGATTTGAGTCTCGGTGGTCATCCTGGGTTCCGGGGACATGATACGCAATTGACGTCCACGCCGTGACGTCCCACAGGGATACCCATGGCACGGCTCGCACGCGTTATCGCCACCGGCGTTCCCCATCACGGGACCCAATGGGGCAAGCGGCGGCAGCGGACGATATTTACCGACGACGATTGAGGCAATATCAATTGAAATGGAGTCGACAGGGGAACCCAGGCAGTTGATCTTTCGATATCTCGGCAGGGTTTCTCCGGAGATAATGTACTGTGCATGGGGTTGTTCTTCACTTTCTTGATTGACCCCTCCCCCCCTTTACCGCTCACGACCGGCGCGAGCGAGCCTGGAGTTATCCCCCTCCAGCTCATCAAAACCTGGAGCGAAGGCAAGCCCATGTAATCGCGATGATCGGGCGACAAGGAAACGGCGGGCATTTGTGCCCGCCGCTTTTTTTGACCAGAAGCCGGAACGGTTCGGCTCCGGTCATGCCGCCGTATGGTGAAGCTGGCCGTTGACCGGTTGCACCTCGCCATCCGCGATGACGACCGGATGTCCGTCGAAGGTCGTCAACGAAACGCGGAACGGGTCGTGCGGATAGAGGATCGACTGCTCTTGCAGGATTCCCAAGGCGATCTGCTCGCCCATGCGCAGACTGTCGATATAGTCGCTGTAGTAGTGCACTCCCGCCATGTCGCGGCCGATGGAGATGTTGGCCGCCAGCTTGTTCAGTTCGTCGCCGACCCGGAGATAGTCCACGTCGCTGAAGTTGGCGGCCAGGTCCTGAAGGGCGCTGCCGGTGTCGTTCGGCACGAACACCACCTTTTCCCAGCCTCCGGACGCGATCTGCTCGGCGGAGACGGCTCGGATCTCGCCGGTAGCGGAATCCTTGGCAAGGCAGGCATCTTCGTCGAAGAACGCCTTGAGAATGGTGACGCACGCTCCCGCTACCGTGGCGTGACCCGCGCCGTACGACGGATGCATCGGCGAGCCCTCGGGAAACGCCATCGGCAACAGCGGCAGATCGTTGACCGCCGCGATCCCCGCCTGCGCATCGAGATACCCGGTGTGCCGCTCCTCCATGGTCGCTTCGTCGATGACGGCGGCGTTCTGGGCCTGGTTGTGGGCCCGGACGCGATCCAGCAGGCTGATGCCGCCCGTCTCGGCGGCAAGAGCGTCGTGGAAACGCGCGATGCGGCTTAGCGCGGGCTCCGGCAACGCCGACAGCACGCCGCCCTGATACGCGGCGACCAGCCCGGCGAGGGCCTCGGGCCGCAACCTCAGGTGCGTGTTGAACTTCTGGAAACGGACGGCCTTGAGGCCGCGCGTCGCCACCTCGGTCACCAGCGTCAGGATATGCGGC
Source organism: uncultured Alphaproteobacteria bacterium (assembly GCA_963786305.1). Taxonomy (GTDB): domain Bacteria; phylum Pseudomonadota; class Alphaproteobacteria; order Rhodospirillales; family Defluviicoccaceae; genus CAKZLS01. The sequence continues at coordinate 227,167 of CAWAYL010000008.1, read as the reverse complement.
CCGCCGAACAGCGCGAACCCTTCGGTGTGACGGGTGCGACCGAGGATGTCGGAGAAATTCGGATCGAACGGGGCCTTGACGTTGAGCAGCCAGATGCAGGCGTTGAGGTAGGCTTCGTACAGAGCATCGAAGTGGACGTAGGTCGCGAGATCGCGGGGTGTCGCGATGAAGCGGAACAGGTCCTCGGGCGCCTCCGCATAGGTCTGGACGCCGCCGGCGTTGGCGCCATTCTGGACATCGAGCCACTCGTTCCAGTGGGTCATATAGTCCTTGCAGGGCGTCGCCACCCGGACGCGCATGTCGGCACGAAGGGCGCCGTACTGAAGCTTGCCCTCGTCTTCCGTCAGCACGCCGCCGATGTGCCGGCTCCCCATGAGCAGGAACTGGCTCAGATAGGGGCCCTTGCGGTCGCCGGGCGTGTGGCCGCGAAACACGGTTTGCGGACCGAGGGTCTCGCCCTCCATGAGCCGACGCCGCGGATGGGTCCCCACGGCGCTCTGGTAGAAAGGCAGATTGGAGAGATGGTCGACGGCGTCGCCGACGATCGCCGGTGGGATCGGCTGGGAGAAGGCGTCGAAAGACTGGAACGGTTGGTCGCGCAACAAGGCCAGCCAATAGACCTCCGCCATCTCGGCGACCAGTTCCGAACCGGCCTCCACCCCGTGATTGTCGGAGACCGCCAGCTTCGGCGCCGGCGGCATGCTCACCGCCTGGGCATCCGGTCCCTGCAGGGCGAAGACCGAACCCGCCGTCGGCGCCTCCCACCGGCGAATCTGCTGGTCGGCCGGTCGGGCGTCGAGGTTTGCCCGATCGGTACCGGCGTCGCCGTGGAAGTGCCAGGGCGCTCCCAGCGGCACATTGAGATCGAAATTCAGAGTAACCCCGGCATTGATGGCGGCCCGGAGATGCAGCGGGTCGTTTGGATCGGTGACCAAACCGTCGGTCTGGCTGTGCGGAAGTCCCTTGGTAAAACTCATGAACGATTTGAACGCACGATAGGCGTGCTCTTCTCCATTGGTGATATGGGCGGGATGAGGCCGGTCATGGGCGATGTCGGCGGCCATACGGCGGATTTCGCGCGCTTCGGTTTTTCTCATAGCGGATATTCTCCTGATTTGTGATACGGAGCTCTGTTCCATGCGCACCATTTTGCCCGTACACAAAAATCACGGCTTCGCCGATCGAACTTTACGACGGCCGCGCGCTGCTCTGGTCAGGCATTGACGCGGATTTTAGGTCCCGAAATTCGGTGCGTATGTGAAACGGTTCACACTGGCGACCAAGTTCCGCCCATGAACATTGCGGCAAAAACCGGCTGGTGCGACCGCCGGTATTTTTTTGGACCATCACGCTCGCCTAACATAGGTTAGCGCGGACGTACCGCCTCGTTCCTATGGTTTCAATCGGTGTATCCGCAACAACCCGCAAACCAAGGAGGAAAAACTCATGCGCGCTTTCAATAAAACCAAGCTTCTGCGATCCGCGGCCGTCGTGGCGTCGCTGGGGTTCGCGGCTTCGGCGACCGCGAGCGATGATATGCGCGTCGCCAGTGCCGCCATGGCCGACGCCGACGGCAACAGCGTCGGGACCGTGACCCTGAACGAACCGGCCAACGGCCAGGGTGTCATCGTCGAGGCCACACTGAACGGCTTGCCGGCGGGGGTTCACGCCATTCATATCCATGAAACCGGCACGTGCGAAGCGCCGGACTTCAAGAGCGCCGGCGGCCATTTCAACCCCACCGACAAGAAGCACGGAATCAAGGACGCGGAAGGAATGCACGCCGGCGATCTCCCCAATATGGTCGTACCGGAGTCGGGTGACATTCAAGTTGCGATGTTCGCCGATCAATTCCGCCTCGACGAGACGCTGTTTGATGCCGATGGCGCGGCCGTCGTCATCCACGCGGAAGGCGACGACTACCAGACCGATCCGGCGGGCGCGGCGGGAAGCCGCATCGCCTGCGGCGTGATCGAGAAGCGATAGCGCCGGCGACACCGGTAAAAAGCGCTGAGACGCAGGCTCAGGGGGCTAACGGTGGGCTTGAACGCCCACCGTTAGCCCGCCCCTGCGGCCACCGTCGCGATGTGCATTAAACAGCGAAAGCGACGACCGGTTGAAAGCGCTACCCGGCCTTACTTACCGGCAACGTCCAGCTTGAACGAACCATCCCAGTAATAGGCGTGCTTCCATGGGGCTTTGCTCCTGTCGAAGCGCCCCGTTCCGCTGGCACCCTCGAAGGCTCCCGTTCCGGAGAGCACCTCGTAGTCGCCGCCGTTGCCGTTCGGCGTATATACGCCTTTAAACTTTAGCATAAGGCTGTCACCATTCTGGAAGGTGTATGTGCTGTAGCCGGAATAAGTTCCCTCATTCTCAGCCCTTTCCATCGTTAGGACGAAATCCTTAAACGCTATACGGCCGTCCTCGAACACCGCGACACCGGCGTATTTCGCCACGCCGACAGAGTGTCCCTCCCAGTTGGGAACGTCATCAAATGAACTGCTCACCAGCGTGGTGACCAGCCGGAATTTCATCGTCTGTTCCTTAGCTTCAACGGATCCGGCGGCAAAGCACGCAACGACAACAAGCGCCGCAACGGCGATCTTACCAATGGTCATGGTCTTATCTCCCCCTTTTACTCGAGCATCCGGCCCGGCATGAATAGAACCGCATCCCCGAATGTTCTATCATAGAGCGTAACATTGGTCGCGTTTCAAAATTAGGGCAACACCTTTCGGAGAGGCCGCGGCAATCGCCCTGCGTGCCCTTGCGGTGGGCGTCTGATCAGACCCATATGCCAACGGTCGGCGTCGCTTCCGATCCGCAATCAACAAGCGGAGTCCCGACTTTTGCGAGGTGAGCGGAAACCATGTCGGACGTCATTCATACGATCGATGAGTGCGAATCGCGGTCCATCCTCAATGCCGCCATCGACCGTTACATTGCCGCCCGGCACGATCGGGTCGACGCTTTCGTCGACGCCAATTTCAAGCTGGCGAGTTCCATTCGCCTGCATCGGCACGCCGTCGGCTACGATCTCGTCCGGGCGCCGGCCAACCTCCTGATGATGGTGCCGTACCTCGCCGCCCAGGTGACGGCCGCCGGCGCCAACAAGGTCAACGCCCAGAAAACCGCCCGCTGGCTGCGGAGCCGCAAGTTTTTCTTGTCTACCGACGTGGCGCGGGAGCTCGAGTGGCGGCTCTATGCGGATTTGCTGGAGCTGCCCTATGGCGACGGGACCCGGCGGACCGACCATGACGCCCTCGCCGAGGAAATCGTGCGCGATCGCCGTCTGGCGGCGGCGCTGGACACGGTGCAAGAGACGTTGCTGCGCCACAAGCGCGATCCCGCGACCCGGGATCGCATGAAGGACATGCTCGAAACCTATGCCGGCGCCCGCAACGCCGTGGCCGAGCTTGCCGCCAACCTGGCCATGGCCGGTACCGGCGCGGCATTGTTCAAGCAGCTCACTCCGGGGGCGCTGTCGCTCGGGCCGGCGGTGGCTGGCGCCATTGCCCACCAGGCGGCGGTGGCCACCTTCCCGCTGGGCGCCGGAGCGGGCGGTGTCTGGTACGGCCTCATGGGCGTCGCGCCGTCGGCCGGCCTGGTGGCGGGCGCCACCGGCGGACTGATGGCGGCGGCGGCGGTGGCGACCGCCTTCGCGGGTGTCATTGGCGACCCGGTCCAGCGCGCCCTCGGCGTCCACCAGCGCCGCCTGCACAAGCTCATCGACGCGCTTGGCGAAGAGCTGAAGGGCGAGAGCAAAACCGCCTACCAGGTGCGCGATCACTACGCGGCCCGGATCTTCGATCTCGTCGACGTCGCCCGCGCCACCTATCGGCTCGCCACCGGATAGCTGTGTGTGCCTCTTGCAGGCCACGACGGGACACCCAATCTATCTACATGGTGGGATGGATGGGTTCCCGAAGTTCGCATGGATGGGAGGGATGAATGTTAAAGCACACGCTTGCCGCGGCCGCCCTGGTTCTCCTAGCCGCCACACCGGCTTACGCCTTTCACTGCCCGGCGGACATGGCCAAGATCGACGCGGCCCTGGCCGACAACCCCAAGCTTTCGGCTGACCAACTGGCCGAGGTAAAGACCCTTCGCGCCGAAGGCGAGGCCCTGCATAACGATGGCAACCACGCCGAATCGGTCAAGGTGCTCGCGGAGGCAATGAAGATCCTGGACATTCAATAATACCAACGGTCGTCAATAATAGCGCATTGTGGCGACCGTCGGTGTAAGGCTTTCCCGGAGGCCCGCATTCTCCGCAACCGCGGCGCGCGCCATGCGTGGCCCGCCGCTTGTTCCGGTGATCATGCCGGGCAGCACGAACAACACCCCGGCGGCGTGCAGAAACCGTTCGTCGCCGAGCCAGCGTTTTTCCTCCACCACGATGCGGTGCATCACGCCGATCTGGCCGGCCGGTCCCCCGAAACTCAGCAGCGCCACCCGCGTACTCACCGCCGATGCCTCGCCGAAACGGGGCCAGGCGCGCCTCGCGGCGGGATCGGCGGCGGGATGTTCGGCGGGCGCCGCGGGTTCGGCATCTGTCATGCCGGGTCGCCGTCTTCGGCCGACGTCGACATCTCGCGTTCAAGACGCCTGCGCGTTTCTCCGGGCGCCTTGGTTTTCCGGGCGAGGAACCGGTAGGCGACGGGCACCACGAACAGGGTGAACGCGGTGGCCGCGAGCACGCCCGAGAACACGACGACGCCGATGACCGTGCGGGTTTCGGCGCCGGCGCCGAAGGAGACGATCAGTGGGATCGCGCCCGCCGCCGTGGTCAGTCCGGTCATCAGGATGGGCCGCAAGCGGATGCGCGACGCCTCGACGATGGCGTCGTCGAAGGCCGTGCCGGCGTCGCGCAGCTGATTGGCGAACTCGACGATCAGGATGCCGTTCTTGGCGGCGAGACCCACCAGCACGATCAGGCCGATCTGGGTATAGATATTCAAGGTGCCACCGAACAGATAGAGGCCGAGCAGCGCGCCGGCCATGGCCAGCGGCACCGTCAGCATGATCACCAGGGGATGGACGAAGCTCTCGAACTGCGCCGCCAGCACCAGGAACACCACCAGCACGCCGAGCACGAACACGAACACCATGGAGCCGCCGGCCTCCTTGAAATCGCGCGACTCGCCCTTGAAGTCGATGATGGCGGCGGCGGGCAGACTCTCCGCCACCACGCCTTCCAGGTAGGAAAGCGCCTCGTCCAGCGACGTGCCGTCGGCCAGGTTGGCCTCGATGGTGATGGCGCGGAGCCGGTTGTAGCGGTTGAGCGTCCGCGAGTCGGCGAACTCCTCCAGGGTCACCAGGTTGGACAGCGGGATCAAGGCGCCGGAGCGATCGGATCGAACGTAGATGTTCTGAATATCGCTGGGGGTGCTCTGGGTGTCGCGCTCGCCTTCGAGGATCACGTCGTATTCCTCGCCGGCCTCGATGAAGGTGGTTACCCGGCGGGAGCCTAGAACCGTCTCCAGGGTGCGCCCGACGTCGCCGATGCGCACGCCCAGGTCGCCGGCGCGGTCGCGGTCGATGACGACGCGCAACTGCGGCTTGGTCTCCTTGTAGTCGTGATCGACGCCCACCAGACCCGGGTTGTCCCGCTCGATGGCTTCGAGCACGATATCGCGCCATTGCGTCAGTTCGTCGTAGGTTCCGCCGCCGATGACGAACTGCACCGGCTTGCGCAGCCGCGCGCCGAACCCCTGGCGCATGACCGGAAACGCCTGCACACCCGGCAAGCCGGCGACGCGCTCGCGGACGTCGTCCATGATCGCCCAGCCCGAGCGACGCTCCGCCCAATCGGCGAGGACCATGATGACGATGCCGCTGTTGAACGTCTCGATATTGCCGAACTGGCGCGGCGCCCGCACCAGAAGTCGGGTCACCTCCCCCGCCTCCACCAGCGGCATCATCCGCCGTTCGATTTCGTCCATGTATTCGACCATGTAGGCGTACGACGCCCCTTCCGGCCCGTTGACCAGGAGGAAGAACGCGCCGCGATCCTCCTTCGGAGCGTACTCGCCGGGGATCTCGCGAAGCAGCCACAGGGCGCCACCCAGCAGGCCGAGGAAAACGCATCCGACGACCACCGGGCGCCGGAGCGTGCCCCTGAGCGCGCGTTCGTAACCGCGCTGCACGCCGCCGAACGCGCGGTCGACGGCACGCGCCAGGCGCGGCTCGCCGCCGTGCGGGCGCAGCACCTTCGAGGCGATCACAGGCGACAGCGTCAGCGCCACCAGGCTCGAAAAGCCCACCGCCGCCGCCATGGTCAGGGCGAACTCCGAAAACAGCCGCCCGACATCGCCCTCCAGAAAGGTGATGGGCACGAACACCGAGATCAGCACCAGCGTGGTCGCGACCACGGCGAAGCCCACCTGGCGGGTGCCGTTGTAGGCGGCGACCAGCGGCGTTTCGCCCTCTTCGATGCGCCGGTGTATGTTCTCCAGCACGACGATGGCGTCGTCGACGACGAGGCCGATGGCGAGAACCAGCGCGAGCAGGGTCAGAAGGTTGATGGAGAAGCCGAGGAGGTCGAGGACGATGAACGTGGAGATCAGCGATACCGGCACCGTCACCGCCGGCACCAGGGTGGCGCGCACGTTCGCCAGAAACACGAAGATCACCAGCACCACCAGGACGACGGCGATGCCGAGCGTCTTGTAGACCTCGGAGATGGCGCCGTCGATGAAGACGCTGGTGTCGTAGCTCTGCTTGATCTCGAGGCCGTCGGGCAGGGCCTCGTTGAGCCGGGCGGCCTCGTCGCGCGCCGCCGCCGTCACCGCCAGGGTGTTGGCCTGGCTTTGCTTGATGATGCCGATGCCGACCATGGGGACGCCGTTGCCGCGAAAGAACAGGCGGTCCTCGGCGGCGCCCTTTTCCACCCGCGCCACGTCGCCGAGCCGAACCAGATAGCCGTCGTCGCCCTGACCGAGGACGAGCTGGCCGAAGTCCTCGGGCGTGCGGAAGCTGCGCTCGACCCGGACGGTGAATTGCCGGGCCGCGGACTCGATGCTGCCGGCCGGCAACTCCACGTTCTCCGCCCTGAGGGCGTCTTCCACGTCGTTCACGGTGATCCCTCGGGCGGCCAGGGCCGTGCGATCGAGCCAAACGCGCATGGCGTATTCGAGGCCGCCGCCGACGCGGACCCGGGCGACGCCATCGAGCGACGAGAACCGGTCCACCAGGTAGCGCCGCGCGTAATCGGTCAGCTCGAGCACGTTCATCCGGTCGCTGGCCAGGTTCAACCACATGATGACGTCGTCGTTGCTGTCGGCCTTCTGGATATCCGGCGGGTCGGCCTCGTCCGGCAAATCGTCGAGAACGCCGGCGACACGGTCGCGGACGTCGTTGGCGGCCGCATCGACGTCGCGGCCGACCTCGAACTCGATGGTCACGCGGGACCGGCCGTCCTCGCTGACCAACTCGATGAACTCGATGCCCTCGACGCCGGCGATGCGGTCCTCGATGAGCTCGGTAATCCGGGTTTCCACCACGTTGGCGGCGGCGCCGGGATAAACCGTGTCGATGGAGACCACGGGCGGGTCGATGTCCGGATATTCCCGCAACGGCAGGTCGAGGAAAGCGACAATCCCGAACAGGGTCAGAAGCAGGCTGACGACCGTGGCGAAAACCGGCCGCGTCACCGCCACGTCCGAAAGGATCATGGTCAGCCTCCCGGAATGGCGTTCAGCATGTCCCGCACCGACGTCGCGGCGCCGTCCAGCACCGTCGCTTCCACCGTCTGGCCCGGCCGCACGCGCATGGTGCCATGGGTGATGACCCTCTCGCCGGCTTCGAGTCCATCGAGGATCTCCACCTCTCCGGACCGCCGCGCGCCGATCTCGACGGGACGCGCCTCGACGACCCCGCCGGCCGCCTCGTCGACGACATAGACGGTGTTGACCCGGCCGCGCGGCACCAGCGCCTCCTCCGGCACCATCATGGAGATGCGCGGGCTTTTCAGAAGCTGCACGGTCATCAGCAGACCCGGGCGGAGCGCGCCGTCCGGATTGGGGATGATGGCGCGGGCGACGATGGAGCGGGTCACCGGATCGACACGGGAAGCGACGCCGCTGACGGTGCCTTCGAAGATGCGATCGCCAAACGCCGCGGTGCGGACGGTGATGGAGAGACCGGGCGCCAGGGTCGCGAGATAGGTGGCGGGAACATTGAAGTCCAGCTTGATGACGCTAATGTCGTCCAGCGTCGTGATCCGGTCGCCGGGCTCCACCAGCGCGCCGACGCTGATGTCGCGAAGACCGACAATGGCGTCGAACGGGGCGCGGATGGTGCGGTCGTCGAGACGCGCCTGGATGGCCGCGATCTCAGCCTCGGCCTGGCGCAGAGCGGCGCGGCGCTCGTCGAGCTGGGCCGTTGCCGTGAACTGCCGGCGCTCGAGCTTCTTGGACCGCTCGTAAGCCAGCCGCCGCTCTTCGAGCACCGCCCGCGCCGCCGCCAGATCCGCCTGCTCCTCGGTACTGTCGAGAACCACGAGAACATCGCCGGCCGCCACCTTCCGACCGTCGTCGAAACGGATCTCCACCACTTTTTCTGTCACGCTGGCGGTGATATCGGCGGTCTCGTTGGCGCGCGTGGTGCCAAGCGCCTCGACCTTGTTGACGAAGTCGGATTGGCGCACCTCGACCACGGCAACCCGAACGGGATCTCCACCGCCTCCCTCCTGCCCGGCGGCGCTCGACGCCAGCGCCACGAACCCGATGACGACGACCATCAGCGACAAAACCGATTCTCTCAACAGCACGGCAACTCCCTCGGAATGCACCCGCCGACCGAAGTGCAGGGTGACCGATGTTGATATGTGGCAGCAATGGGCCGTTCGCCACAAGGACGGTTCAAACCGTCGCTGATTCGCCGCGCCGCGCGGCCGACTGCGGATCCATTTGGGTGATCGGGCCACGGATCTTCCGTCGACAGCGCGTAAACCGGAGGGCATAGTTTCTCATGGGTCAAGACCCTCGCGTCATTGATCCCGCAATCACTTGGCTTGGCACGAAAACCCGAAACAATCGGGGCAATACACATCGGGAGAGCGGAACATGGCATCACACGAGCCGGAGACGAAAAAGAAGCATCCCCTGTCCTTCTGGACCGGGATGAAGCTGTGGAAGCAGATCCTCATTGCCCTGGTCGCGGGACTCGCGGTCGGGATGATCCTCGGACCGCCGGCGGCGGCGATCAAACCCATCGGCACCATCTTCGTCAACCTGATCAAGATGCTGATCGTTCCGCTGATCTTCGTCTCTCTGGTATGCGGCGTTACGTCGATGCACGACATGCACAAGATGGGCCGCATCGCGGCCAAGACCATCGTGATCTATTTGTTGACCACGGCGGTCGCCATCACCATCGGGCTTGCGTTGGGCGCATTGCTGCAGCCGGGTTCGGGGATCGACATCGCGGCGGCCGCCGCCGTCGAAGCGAAGTCGGCACCGACGTTGATCGACACCCTCATCGGCCTGTTCCCGACCAATCCCATCGCCGCCATGGCCGACGGCAACGTCCTGCAAATCATCGTCTTCGCCATTCTGTTCGGTCTCGCCATCAACATCGCCGGCGAGGCGGGCGCAAAGATCCGGCAATTTTTCGAGTGGATGGCCGAGGTCATCTACAAGCTGACCGCCATCGTCATCTCGCTGGCCCCCTACGGCGTGTTCGCCCTGATGGCCTGGGTCGCGGCAACGTACGGCCTCGATGTGCTGCTGCCGCTGGGCACGGTCATCCTCGCCGTCTATGTCGGCTGCGTTTTGCAAGCGGTCATCATCTACGGCGGCGCCATCGGCCTCATCGCCAAGCTCAATCCCATCCGCTTCTTCCAAGGCATCGCCGAGGCCCAGGCGGTGGCGTTCACCACCACCAGCAGTTCCGGCACGCTGCCGGTGACCATGAGCTGCGCCCAGAAGAACCTCGGGGTGTCGCGTGGTGTCTCCAGCTTCGTTCTGCCGCTCGGCGCCACTATCAACATGGACGGCACGGCGCTCTATCAGGGCGTCTGCGCGCTGTTCGTCGCCCAGGCCTTCGGTATCAGCCTCGGCATGGGCGACTACATCACCATCATCTTGACATCGACCCTCGCGTCCATCGGCACCGCCGGCGTACCGGGCGCCGGGCTGATCATGTTGTCGCTGGTGCTGACGTCCGTCGGGCTGCCGCTGGAGGGCGTCGCCATCATCGCCGGCATCGACCGCATTCTCGACATGGCGCGAACCACGCTGAACGTCACCGGCGACGCGATGGTCACGGTTCTCATCGCCAAGAGCGAAGGCGAGATCAACGAGGTGGCGTACAGCATGCCGCACGTGCTGGAACCGGAAGAGCTTCCGGCCGAGTAGATTATGGTCTGGAGGCGCCGGATAGTGACGACGCCTCCCTATCCCCGTCGCATCGGCTCCGCCACCCATCGGAGATCGAGCGTGACGGAACCCGGGGTGGCTGCCGGGACGGCTGGCGGCATCTCGTTCGCGGTCGACGGTCCGAGGGGCCGGAAACGCGACCGGCGGCGTTGCTTCGCTTGCCGCGCATCCACCGGCGGCGGCCGGCCCTCCTCCTCGCCAAATCCATCCACCGAATAGACGCAGCCGCCGAGCGAGCGGTCCGATAGCTTGTCGAAAAGCGCGAAGCGCAAGGTCGGGGTGGCGCCGAGTGTCGGGTGCAGTCCGCACGGGTTGTCCCAGGCGCGAAAGCGGACGCCGGCCACATGGGCGCCATCGCCGCAGACAGAATGGACCGGATGGAGAGGAACCGGCCGGCCGTTGCACGTGAGTTCGTGACGTACGGCGTCGAACCCGGAAACCCCCACCTGAAGGCGATCCATGGACGAGTCGGTGGTCCGCGAGGTGCCGCCAATGTCCGGCTCTTCCCCCAGCACCAGCCAGGGTTCAAGGGCTTGGCGCACTTCGATGCTCACGCCGTCCACGATGACGCGGCCGTAACAGGGAAACCGCAGCTCGAATTGCACCCTGAGCCATTCGGGATCGAAGTCGATCCCCGCCCCCGCCAGGTCCTCGGTCACGGCGAGCAGGTCGCTCCAGACGAAATGCGGCAGCATGAAGTCGTCGTGTAGCGTCGCTCCCCAGCGCGCCAGGGGACGATCGAACGGCCGTTCCCAGAACCAGGCGATCAGGGCGCGGATCAACAGTCTCTGGGCCAGCAGCAACCGCGCGTCCCGGGGCATCTCAAAAGCCCTGAGTTCCAGCAATCCCAGCCGCCCCTGGACGCTGTCCGGAGAGTACAGTTTGTCGATGCACAGTTCGGCGCGGTGGGTGTTGCCGCTCACGTCGATCAGAAGGTTGCGGAACAGCCGATCTACCAACCACGGCTGAACGCCTTCGTTGCTTGCCGGATCCGGCACCTGTCGAAAGGCCAGTTCGAGCTCGTCGAGCGCCTCGTGGCGGGCCTCGTCCACCCGCGGCGCCTGGCTGGAAGGACCGACGAACAATCCCGAGAACAGATAGGAGAGCGCGGGATGGTGCTGCCAGTAACAGATGACGCTTCGAAGCAGATCCGGCCGCCTGAGAAACGGGCTGTCGGCCGGCCGGGGACCGCCGATGGTGATGTGATTGCCGCCACCGGTGCCGACGTAGCGGCCGCCGGGAGTGAACTTCTCGGTGGTCAAACCCGACCGCCGGGCGTCCTCGAACAGCCCCATGTTGATATTCACCAATTCCCGCCAGCCGCCCGCCGGATGGAGATTGACCTCGATGACGCCCGGGTCGGGAGTGACGCTCAGCGATTTCAGGCGCGGATCGAACGGCGGGGCGTATCCCTCGAGGCGCACCGGCGCGCCGAGTTCCGCCGCCGTCGCCTCGATGGCGAAGAGCAACGCCGCGAACGCGTCGGCACTGTCCATGGAAGGCAGGAAAACGTTGAGCAGACCGTCGCGCGGCTCCGCGCAAATCGCCCGGCGCGCCGGGGCGTCGCGCTTCCGGGGTCCGGGGAACGCGGGAGGCTCGCCCTCGGACAGGTGATCCGGGGGCACGGCCGCGCCGGCCGCATCCTCGGCGCGCTCCGGCTCCGCCAATGGCGGCGGATCGTCGAACGGATCGACGGGATTGTAATACGGATAAAGATCGGGCGGCAGCACCGGCAGCGATCCGAACGGCATCCGGTGGCCGGCCGGATGATCGCCAGGGACGAGATAGAGGCGCTTGCGCTTGAACGACCACCGCTCGCTGCGCCAGCCGGCCGTGGCGCCGGTGTCCGACCACTGGAGCGGCAGGACCGACGCAACCGGTAAGTCGAGACCGTGGTTGAGCACACGGACCAGACCGCCGTAGGTCTCCTCGTCCGACAATGTCGCGCGAAGCAGGTCGACATTGTCGGGAAGGCACCGCTCTCGGGCGAGATACGGCACCGGATCCTCATACGCCGGGTGAACGAAATCCGTTTCGAGGCCCAGCCGGGCCGCGAGAAGGGTCATGAAGCACCCGGGATCGGCCACGCTCGCCGGGTCGTCCGAAGGCGACAGCGCGAGCAGGCCGGGGTCTTGCCACAACGCTTTTCCGTCCTTTCGCCAGCACAGCGTGAAGGCCCAGCGCGGCAAGGGCTCTCCCGGATACCATTTTCCCTCGCCGAAATGAATGACACCGCCCGGCGCGAAGCGTTCGCGGAGGCGGCGGACCAGTTGGGCGGCGAGCGGGACCTTTGTCGGACCGAGCGCCGCCGTCCGCCACTCCGCGGCCGACGGATCCTCGGCCGAGATGAACGTCGGCTCGCCCCCCATGGTCAACCGGACATCACCGGCGTCCAGGCGGGCGTCGACACGTTCGCCGAGCGCCAGGATGGCCGTCCACTGATCTTCACTGTGCATGCGCGCCACCAACTCACCATTCATTCGTCGAACCGGCTCTTTCCGATCATCGCGACGCTTTGCAAGAACCGCGCCACACACCCGGCCGCGGATGTTTCCTGTTTAGGACAGGTTGTGACACGGTGCCCGCCACAGCGGACGCCGCAAGTGATCAAATATTAAGCAAAATCCATAGTTTTACCACGATCGCGTTGGAGCCATGCCTTCATGCGAGCGATCTCGGGCGCGTCGATCGTCCTTACCGACCGTCCGGAACCGTGGCGGCGGGGACCACGTCCACGGCCACGTCGATGGTGTGGGCGCCGCCGCCGAATATGGCGCCCTTGATGAGGCTGACGTCGCTGTAATCGCGGCCCCAGGCGACGGTGATGTGCTCCTCGGCGACCACCAGGTTGTTGGTGGGATCGAGATCGACCCAGCCGTGCTCGGGGCACCACACCGCCAGCCACGCATGAGACGCGTCGGCGCCGATCAGTCGCTCCTGTCCCTCGGGGGGATGGGTCAACAGATAGCCGCTGACGTAGCGCGCTGGAATGCCGAGCGATCGCAGGCAGGCGATCTCCAGATGGGCGAAATCCTGACACACGCCGCGCCGGCCGGCGAACACCTCTTCCACCGGCGTCGAGACCGTGGTGGCGGTGCTGTCGTAGCTGAATTCCCGGTAAATGCGGCGGGTAAGGTCGAGGGCCCCGGCGAGAACCGGCGCGCCGGGCGGAAACGATTGATCGGCATACCCAGCGAGCGTCGAACTCGCGGCGGCGCGGGGCAAGTCGAAGACATACTGTATGGCATCCAGGCCGGTCTCGGAGCTGTCGCCGTAGAGATCGTCGTAGATGCCGTCCCACGGCGCCGTCCCGGCGGGATCCGGTGGTGGCGACGGATGGACCTCGATGACGCTCCGCGCGTGCAAAATCAATTCCTTGTGCTGATCCTGAAGCGTCACGTTGGTGACCGGATTGCCGAAATAGTCCTCGCCGCTGGTCCGAACCGTCGGGTTCGGCGTCACCGACAGCGCGGTGCGGTGGCAGACCTGATGGGCGCACGGCCGCGGCGTGAAGTGCAGGCGATGATGCGAAAACGACACCGGGATCGAATAGCGGTAGCGGGTGCGGTGGCTGACGTCGTAGATCAAGACGGTCCCAGCCTCCCGGCCAAATCCGCCGGCGCGCGCGCCTCGGCGTGACTGAAATAGCTGCGCGTGATCGCTTCCGAGAACTCCGGCATGCCGTCTTCCACCTGACCGAGCAGCGCCGCCAACTCGGTTCGCTGGCCGCGGCGGTCGCGGGTGCAGAGAACGGGGATCTCGGCCAGCCGGATACCGGTCGACAACGACAGGATAAGCCGCTGCTCGATGCTGCGCACCGGCGGATGCGGATCGCGCGGCAGGTCGTTGACATGGCGCTCCATGACGTTGATCTGAAACGCCACGGAGCGCGGATTGGTCTCATCGATCAAAAGCAGGTCGATCACCGGCGCCACCATCGGCGTGGTCAGATAGCGCCACCGGTAGGTCATGATGCTGTCGGCGAGCTCAAGGAGCAGAACCAGACTGCCGTCCTCCTCGGGGTCGCCCGCCACCAGCAGCGCCTTCATCAATCGCGACAGATGGCGGGCCCGCTCCAACCGCCGCCCCATGTCGAGAAAGCGCCATCCGTGATCGCGGGTCATGTTCTCCATTTCCATGCCGCTGAAGGCGGCCAGCATCTGCAGGCCGTCGTCCATGCGCTCCAATTCCTCGCTCACGTCCAGGGCGGCGTTGGCGGGCCGGCGGGTGGCGTTCATGTGGAAGCCGCTGATCGTCCGCCACGCTTCGCTCGACAGCCAGTCGCGCGCCAGCACCGACGTCCGGGACAGATTGTTTGCGGTGTCCTGCAGCGCATAGGGGTGGTCGGGTCCATGGAGCAGCGCCTGGATCTGCCGCTCAAGCCCCACCGTCGGACCCTGGCGCCGCTCCGCCTCGGTGGGCGCCTCGATGCCGGTCTTCTTGAGCAGGACCTGAACGACCCCTTCGAGCGCGGCCAGGTCGTTCGACAGGTCGATCTCTTCCGTCAGCCGGCGGAGAACGCTGCGCAGCACCCGCATGATATCCTCGGCGCGCTCGGCGTACCGGCCGAGCCAGAACAGGTTGTCGGCCGAATGGCTCGGTATATCCTTGCTGGTCCGCCGCGGCTGGAGAACATTCGATGACGTGCGCAGCAGGCTGAAGGCGGGAACCTTCTCCTCGGACAGCACCCACGTATCCTTGGCGCCCTCGCCGCGGCGCAAGACCACGGCGCGGGGATCGCTGGTCGAGGAGACCCGGGTCAGGCCGCCCGGCATCACCGTGTAGCCCTCCGCAGCGGCGGCGACGAACACCCGTACCGACATCGGGCGCGGCTGCAGCGCCCCGTTGAGCCAAACCGGCGTGGTCGACAGCGACACCATCTCCTGCGCCACGTAGGCGTGTCCCCGGGTCGCCACTCCCTCCTTGATCGCCCGCGCTTCCGCCGCCGTCAGTTCACTGCCGAGGACGGGACGGCTGGCCTTGGTCAGCAACGGCCGGCGCTCGAACGCCAGATCGAGGGCGAGATGGCCGAGGTTCTCGATAACGTGCGCCCGCGCGCCGCTCTGACCGCACCACCACGTGGCGGTATTGGGCAAGATCAGTTCCTCGTCCAGCAGCACCCGGCACAATTTGGGAAGGAAGGCCATGAACGCCCGGGTCTCGACGATGCCGCTGCCCAATGCGTTGGCCATGGTGACGGTGCCGGCCCGGACGGCCTCGAACAATCCCGAGACGCCCAGTCCGGCAAGGCTCTGCAGCTCGATTGGATCACAATGCTCGGCGTCGATGCCGCGGACGATGAGATCCACCGGTTTCAGTCCCTCGACGGTCTTGAGAAACACCCGGTTGCCGCGCACGGTCAGATCGGCGCTGCCGGCGAGCGTATAGCCCAGATATCGCGCCACGAAGGCATGATCGAAATAACCGTCGGCACTGGCGCCCGGCGTCAACAGGACGATGCGCGGGTCGTCACGGCCGGTGCGCGCCATGAGGCCGTTGTGCATGGCCTGGAAAAAGGCGGCGAGACGGTGGACGTGATGCAGCCTGAATAGGTTGCGCAGCGATCGCGACAGCACGATGCGGTTCTCGAGGGCGTAGCCCGTACCGAGCGGCGCCTGCGTCCGGTCGGCGAGCACCCACCAGCGGCCGTCGGGCCCGCGCCCGAGGTCGGCGGCGTAGAGATGAAGATAGATGCCGTCGCGCGGTTCGATGCCGTGGCAGGGCCTGAGAAAGTGCGGATTGGCGAAAATCAGCGCCGCCGGCAGATGATTGTCCTTGAGCAAGCGCCGCGGGCCGTATAGATCGACGAGAATGGCGTTGAGCAGACGCACCCGCTGGATCAGCCCGACTTCCAGGTGCGCCCACTCGTCCGCCGGCAGCACCAGCGGCACGAAATCCAGCTCCCACGGCCGCTCCGAACCCTCCGCCGCCGTAGTGATGGAATAGGTGAGGCCGTTCTCGCGCAGCAATCGCTCGGCCTTGCGCAGCCGGCCCTCCAGGTCGTCGGGAGACATCTTTTCGAGGCCGGCGACGAAGCCCCGCCAATGGGGCCGCAGTTGTCCGTCGGGAGCCATCATTTCGTCGTGGATTTTGGGAAGAAGGGCGTAGTCTCGGCAATGGATGCCGGAAACGGTCGCGTCGGAACTCGGCCGTGTGGCGGTCACTCTACGTCAATCCCCTGAGAATAAACCCCCTGAGAACAAACCCCCAGAGACGGGCGGCAGAATTAGGTATGTATTAGCCGGTCTCGGCGCCGATGCCAACGATCCGTGACGGACCGGTGCCAACGCTCCGTGATGGCTTCGTGCGGCGGCGGCCGATCACGATCAACGAACCTCGTGCAGCAGCCCGATCAGACGGTCGCGTTCCTTGGCGACCTTGGATTGAAACCGGGCGCGGCGGTCGGACCACCCCTGCTCGATGCCTTCGTCGGCGATCTCGTCGGCGAGTCGTTGCAGCGCGGCGGCCTCCGCCGTCCTGCCGCCGGCGGCCATCCGCCGCGCGGTTTCGGCGGCCGGATCGCGGATGGGCTCGCCGACGCCCGGCTGAAACTGCGCCAAGGTCAGCATCCAGCCCTGGAGCCGGGCCGGCGAATGGGAGGTTTTTCCGGACAGCGAATACGCCGCCAGCAGCGCGTCGATGATGCGCTGGCGCGGGTGCGGCAGGTCCTTTTCGTCACGGATCTCGTCGGGACTGAGTTGCCATTCCTCGACCACGGCCCGGTACTCGCCGATGATGTTTTCGCCGTTCGTATCGCCCGCCATCTCCCGTCCTCACCGCCATTGGGCCGTCGCCTGCTTCACCGGCAACAGCTTAAACGCAACCGCCGAGGATGGCCATGGCGCGATTGCCCCGATGTTTTCCGGTTCGCTGGCGGCGACGGCCGCGGCTCATCGCCGGGTGCGGGAACTGCCCCCGCCCAACCGCCGCCAGGTTTTCATCACCCTGATCATGTATTGCCGGTTGTTGCGGTAAATGGACGAGTGATAGCGGGCCACCGCGTGCATCCACGATCCGGTGTCCTGGAACAGCGAGCGCAGAAACCGCGCCGCGAAGGCGGCGTTGGTGGCCGGATCGAACGCGGCGTCGAGATCGGCGAACGCATCGGGGTGATAGTGCTGGTTGACCTGCATGCACCCCACGTCGATGTTGCGGTGCCCCTTCGCCTTTAGCTCGAGAACGGCGGCGACCGCTGCCGCCTTGGTGTCGAAAAATTGTCCGTCCCCGGCGGCGTTGATGGTCCACGGCCACGGATCATATCCGCCGCGCCCCTCGTTCAGACGGCCCGACTCTACCAGGGCGATGGAGAGCAGAAGGTGGCGCGGCACCTTGCCCGCCCGCTCGGCCGCCGCGATGGCGGATTTGCAGATCGTCCACGGATCGCCGCCCGTGCCGGCGGGCGCGGCCATGGCCGGCCACGGCGCGGCGACACTCGCGCAAACCACCACGGCGATACCCCAAAACAGCCTCATGCGCTCATTATCGCAAACTCCCCGCCCCCTAAGCCATGGCGATCTTGAACCGGCTCGATCATGCGGATGCACGGCCCGTCCATCGCGAACCCCTTCCCCATCGTAAAAATACAACTTATACGTCTAATTTTGTTGAAATTATCGCAAGTAAACATTACTGTAAAAATACACGTAATGATTGATTTTCGCAATTGTTCGCGCGATGTCGCGACCGCGGCATGAATACCCGTAATGGCCTGATCGGTAGAAGTTAATATGAAACCGTCGCAATTTCACGGAGCGCCTTCGGCGGTTGTCGAGCGCCCGGCCGACGCTGCCGAAGTCAGCCACACGGGGGAACAACCCACGGTCGCGGTGTCCAACGGATCGGCGGAAACGCCGGCGCGACTTCGGAGCGCGTCGGTGGCATTATCCGCCCTGCTCGTCCTGGCGGTCGGCTATACCCTCCATTACGCCAGGGACATCTTGATGCCGGTGACCGTGGCCGTGATCCTGGCTCTCGTCCTGATGCCCGTCGTCCGCGCCCTTCGCCGTATCCGGGTTCCCGAACCCATTGCCGCGGGCGTTATCGTCACCGCGATACTCGCGGCGCTGGTGGCCGCGATTTTTTTCCTGGCCGGTCCGGCGACGAAGTGGATTGCCCAGGCGCCGGAAATCGTTTCGGAGATCCAAGAGAAGCTCGAAGAACCGTTGAACGACATCAAGGACGTCAAAAAAGAAGTCGAGGACATCGTCGAGGAAACCGAGGGCACTGCCGGCGCGTCATCGGATGAGAGCCCGAACAGCGCGCGGGCCGCCGTGAACAAGCCGCGGAGCGCAGCGCCACCACCCGCCCGAATGACCCTGCTCGAGGTTTTCACGCAAACGTTTGAGGTCATGCGCGATGTCGGATGGAGCGTCGTGATCATTTTCGTCATGCTCTACTTCCTTCTCGCCACCGGCACCATGTTCCGCGACAACATCATCGTGGCGCTGCCGTCCTGGCGGGACAAACGACGCGCGCTCGCCGTCACTCGGGACATCGAACGGGATATTTCGACGTATCTGGCGACCGTGTTGTTGATCAATATCGGACTTGGCGCCGCCATCGGCCTGGCGATGCACGCGATCGGGCTGCCGAACGCGGTGTTGTGGGGGGTGATGGCGACTCTGCTGAACTTCATCCCCTATCTCGGCGCCATCGTCGGAAGCCTGGTGGTGATGACCGTTGGCCTCGTCAGTTTCGACGCGCCCGTTCAGGCTCTGCTACCGCCGCTGATCTACATCGCCGTCAACGCCTTCGAAGCCTACCTCGTCACACCGACGATCCTCAGTCGCCGCCTGACGATCAATCCCATCGCCGTCTTTCTCTCGGTCCTCTTCTGGGGGTGGATATGGGGCATCCCGGGAGCGTTGATCGCGGTGCCGATCCTGACCTGCATCAAGGTGATTTGCGACACCACCGACCGCTTCGCCGCCATCAGTCAATTCCTCTGCGGGCGCCGGTTGAGATAACGCGGGCACCATCCTCGAACCTTGTGACCGAAGCCGCCGGCGGACGCCTCCCCGGCGCCGATGGCCGCCGTTGACCGGGCGGGCGCTCTCGATCGGCGCGGGCATATTGCGGCGTCGGCGCCTATATGTTGGATCGATACTACTAGACGCGGATGACCGACGCATGGACAACACGGGTTCGTCCCAGACCGCCGCTGCGGACTACCAATAGATGGATCCGGTGACCCAGGGCGCGCTCGGGGCGGCGCTGCCGCAGGCGACCGCCGACCGGAGCCGGCTCGGCGTCGCCGGCATCCTCGGCTTCGTCGCCGGCATGGCGGCGGACCTCGACGTTCTCATCCGCTCCGAGACCGACCCGCTGATGTACCTCGAGTATCATCGGCAGTTCACCCATGCGCTGATCTTCATTCCGCTCGGCGGTCTGCTGTCGGCGCTGGCGCTGCACTGGATCGTCGGACGGCGCTGGGGATTGACCTTCGGGCGGACCTTCGTGTTCTGCACGCTGGGTTACGCCACCCATGCGCTGCTCGACGCGTGCACATCCTACGGCACGATGCTGCTGTGGCCGTTCAGCGACGCGCGATTTTCGTGGAGTGTCGTTTCCGTCATCGACCCGCTGTTCACGCTGCCGCTGGTGGCGCTGGTGGTGCTTGCCGGGCTCAAGCGAAAACCCGTGTTGGCGCGCATCGCGCTGGTCTGGGCGGTCTTCTATCTGGCGCTCGGGTCGCTGCAGCATCGAAATGCGCTCGCCATGGGCGAAGAGCTTGCGGCGTCGCGCGGCCATACGCCGGTGCGTATCGAAGTGAAGCCGAGCTTCGCCAACATCGTGGTCTGGAAAATCATCACCGAGACACCGGATCGGTTCTACGTGGACGCGGTGCGCGCCGGCGTCCGGCCGGCAGTGTTTCCGGGCGTGTCGCTCGCCAAACTCGATCCCGCCGGCGACTTGCCATGGCTCGATCCGACCTCGCAACAGGCCCGCGACATCGGGCGGTTCAGTTGGTTCAGCGACGGCTTCGTGGCGGAAGACCCGCGGCGTCCCAACCGGATCATCGACGTGCGGTATTCGTTCGCGCCCAACGACGCGCGCGCGCTTTGGTCCATCGACCTCGTCCCCGGCGCACCGCCGACGGCGCACGCCAGCTACCAGACCCACCGCGGAAATGCCCGCGAACGCCTGGACACCCTATGGCGGATGATCGCCGGCGACTGATACCAGCGGTCGTTTCGGAAGGAATTGCACATGAGCCTGTATCACCGTTACATACTGCCCCGGTGTATCGACTGGACCTGCGGCGGCGCGGAAGTTCAGCGCCAGCGGGAGAAGGTCGTGCCGCTTGCCAGCGGGCGCGTGCTCGAGGTCGGCGTCGGTTCCGGGCTCAACCTGCCGTTTTACGATCCCGCCAAGGTGGAACGAGTCTACGGCCTCGATCCGGCGCCGGAAATGCTGGCGATGGCGCGGCGCCGATCGCGTGACCTGCCGTTCGCGGTGGAATACCTCGACGCGGGCGGCGAGGCCATCGCGTTGGAGCGCGAGAGCGTCGACACGGTTCTCGTGACCTTCACGCTCTGCACCATTCCCGACGCGGCCGCGGCGCTGGAGCGCATGCGTCACGTGCTCAGACCCGGCGGCCGGCTCGTCTTCAGCGAACATGGCCGGGCCCCCGACGAAAGCGTCCGTCGCTGGCAGCATCGTCTCAATCCGCTGTGGCGGCGCATCGGTGGCGGCTGCACGCTCGACCGGGATATCCCGGCGTTGATCCGGTCCGCCGGCTTCCGGATCGACACGCTGGACACCATGTATCTGCCCCGCACGCCCCGTTTCGCGGGCTTCACCTACTGGGGCACCGCCCGGCCCGGTTGACGACGCTCGCAAACCCTTCCACAAAAAGACGCTAAACCCGGCAATAATGAATATTATTAAACCGTAGTTTGACAGCCATAAGCGAATCCTCGGTATTGCACCACAGTCTTATCTGATCGTAATAAACTCCTTTCGCCAACTCATATTTTTGTCCAAGGTCTTTTAAAAAGTCGATTGTTTCATCTCTTTCAGAACTTTTAAATGTAGACCAGACGTAGAACATCGTTTGAACTCCTCTTCACAATTCGAGACACGGGTCGGGGAGCGAAGGGCAGAATCCATTGAGCTTGATTCAATGTGCGAATGGTAGCGAGAATTAAACTTCGGCGGAAAATTTGAACTCTATGCAGTACTTCCGTAGCGTCAATGTCTGCACGGCGCGAGCAGCGGACTTTGTACGCTGATCAAAGTCATGGGCCACAATAATTCCGCGAACGGGCCTTTCTTCATCTTCTTCTTGTAGGTCCCCCATATATCCTAGTATCTGGCCAATGGCCCGACTATCCGCCTTGCCCGCCTTCAGTTCAACAATGACGATGGAAGAAAGGTCTTCACAAGTAATGTCTATTAGCCCTGAACTGACAGCGCGTTCAGCGCCGTCATCGATAATCTTCAGATTAGGATCAAGATCAGCAATATTGCGTCTTAGAGCTGCTTGCATATCTCGCTCCAAAGAAAAGCGCTGGTAGACCAACTCTTTCTCAGAAGAGAGCGGATCGGAACCTTGAATGTCTGTAACCTTCTCTAGATCCCCTCCTGGGAAGCTACTATCGGTCAAAAATTTCCGATATCTAACCACCGCACTTTTATAAGATTGGAGGTTGTTCCTGATATTTCCATCGAACTTCATTTTGGATGGATTGGGCTTATTGAGTCTTTCATCAGCTGTCGAGTATTCTAAGGAACTAATTACCCCCTGATATGTTCCTTTTGCAAAATGTTCGTCCAGATTTCCGTAGGATTCTTCTACTTTTTTTACGCGGTGTATTTGTGCAACTTGCGTATTTTCTGCATATTTTTGTTCTGAAAGCCAAACTGGATAATCCTGGCGCATGTTTTCAAACCTTAAGCGTTTTGACATCAGGCAACAGATTACCCCTATACACCCCTATAGACAATTCGCGTATTCCCCATCTAGGGCACTTCAATTCCCCGCGAAACGCCCTCGGCCGGCACGATGCCGCCGGGGGTAAGGGCTCGCGAACGAAGGGGTCAGAAATCAATCGACCCTTGAGCATTTGGCTAAATGACTTGCCTGACAGACGGTTGGCAGTCGATTTTTGACATGTCATGGCGCCGCGCGGCGAGAGCCTCGCGCATGAACGAAGGGGTCAGAATCAAATCGATCCTTGAGCATTTGGCTGAAAGACTTGCCTGACAGACGGTTGGCAGTCGATTTTTGACATGTCATGGCGCCGCGCGGCGAAAGCCTCGCGCAGGAAATTCTACTTTGGGTTCTGGGGACATGTTACTGATCTCGTACTTTGGGTTCTGGGGTTCTGGGGACATGTTACTGATCTCGCGTTACTTTGGGTTCTGGGGACATGTTACTGATCTCGCGTGGGCGGATGGCAATTAAATAACATGTCCCCAGAACCCTACGTCCCCAGAACCCCACGGATATTGCCCTTGTCTCTCTCGAAGACCTTTTCTTCGAGGTCGGCTGGTTGCGTCCAATCTGTCGAGGGTCATCACCTTGGTCCAGGCATCGACGAAATTACGCACGAACATCTCTTGCCTGTGCCCGACGCCGTTACCACCAGGGCACAAGCTTGCCATAGGGGCCGGGAGCCCCGAGAGCGCGCTCGAATTTGTCCAGCTGCTCGTTGGTGCCGGCAACCACAAGCAGATCGCCCCTGTTCACGGTTTCCTCGGCGCTGGGCTTGAACGCCCTGTCGTCGGCGGTCCGGACCATGTAGACAACGTCGATTTCATACTCCTTTTCGATGTCTCCTATCGACGTGCCGGCGAGTTCGTCCAGATCCGAAGCCGCGACGAGGCTTGAGCCCGTACAGAGCGCGCGGGCACCACGGAAACCCGGGTGGAGCATCCGCAGCCCGAAGAAAGCCGACATTTGCTTTTCCGGAAAGATGATTTCATCGACCTGCAAAAGTTCGAGCAGCTGACGATGCGGTTCGCTGATCGCCTCGACGGTGGTGTGGCTGGCCTTCAGGGTGCGCAAATTGAGCACCGCGAGCAGGCTGGCCTCGATGCTTGCCACCGACACCAGGATCCGGTCGGCATCGTCGACGCCGAGCTTCTTCAAAAGTTCGAGATTGGTGGCGTCGCCGATCATTCCACGGCTGACTTTCTCTACGAGCTCGTTGACAACCCGCTCGTCCGTGTCGACGACGATGATCTCGGCATCCGCATTCGCGTTGACGTACTCGATCAGCGAACGCGCGAAGGTGCTGAGGCCGAGGATGATCAATCTGAGTTCATCCGATGGGTAGGACCTCCTCGGGACTGGTGAACTGCTCAGGCTTTTGACCGGTCGCCCAAGACTCGATGACCAGCAAGGGACCGAGACGGCCGACGAACATGAGCGCGACAAGGACCAGTTTCGCCCCGTCGGGAAGCCCCGCGGTGATACCGGTCGACAATCCAACGGTGCCGGCCGCGGAGACGACTTCGAACATATAGTCGGAGAGATAATTGGCGGACGTCGCATGCTGGCTCAGGCCGTCATCAAATAGATCGACAGCGCCAACGCCAAGGAAAATCGTGAAAACCGAGGTCATGGCCAGGACCGCCGCCTTTCGTTGCGTGACGTAAGCAAGGCCGCGGCCAAACAGCACGGGATTGCGGTAGTTGCCCGCAAACGCCCGGAAGGACGCGAAAAGTGCGGCAACCGTCCCGACCTTGACACCCCCCGCACAAGAACCGCTGACGCCACCGATGTACATGAGCAGCACCAGGATCAACAAGGAAAAATTGGTGAAGGTCGCCATTGGGATGGTCTCGAAGCCCGCCGTCCTCGCCGCGACCGCGTGGAAAACCGCCGCAAGTATTTTCTCGCTCCACGGCAACGCGCCAAATGCGTTTCCCGCCTCGACCAGCAGAAGAATGAGCGCGCCGAGACTATTGAGTATGAGCGTCATCACGATCGAAATCTTGAGAACCGTCGAAAATTTGGACCAGTGGAACGTGCGCGACCGGATGCGATCGACAATCTCATGGAGGTTGATGAAACCGAAACCGCCCAGCATGATCAAAGCCATGATGACGATATTAACCCCGAAATCGTGCCTAAGTCCCTGAAGATTATTCGAAAACAAGCTAAAGCCCGCGTTGCAGAAGGCTGAAACGGCATGGAATATCGACTGCCAGATGCGGTCCGCCCAGTTCAGATCGCCCGGCAACACCGCGATCAGCGCGATGGCACCGATGGTCTCCAACGCCAGCGAGTACACCACGACGGAAAGCGCAACGCGCCGAGCGCTGGCCGGGCCGGAGACGGCGACCGTCGAGATCAGCATGTCTTCGTGCTCGATTGACAGCCGCCTTCCGGCCAGAATCATCAAGGTCGCAACCGTTACGATGCCAATGCCACCAAGCTGGATCAGACAGAGGATGATCACGTGCCCCATGGTCGTGACCTCCCGTCCCATGTCCAAGGTGACCAGTCCGGTGACGCAAATTGCGGACGTGGCCAAGAAAACAGCGTCGACCCAGGACATGGCGCCGTTGACGGCAACTCCCGGCAAGGAGAGCAAAACCGCTCCCGCGGCAATAGCGGCCAGGAACAGCATCATGATTTTTTGGACAGGGGTCAATTTGGTGATCTCGGTCGGCCGCACGGTACCGGTCGAGCTTAGGAGCGCCACCACCAGCACGCAACCCGCTATAGCCGCTTTGCTGGACAATCATAGGGAACACGGACCGTTACCAACGCTCCTTCGTTTCCGCTTATACCAACGGTCGTTAATAATGACACATTGTGACGACCGTTGATATCATACGGCAATTGTGGCGGATTCAAAAGTGAACGAAGGGGAAAGTGAACGAAGGGGTCAGAATAAATCGATCCTTGAGCATTTGGCTCAGTGACGTGCCTGACAGACGGTTGGCAGCCGATTTTTGACATGTCATGGCGCCGCGCGGCGAGAGCCTCGCGCAGGAAATTTTACTTTGTATGGGGTTGTTTTCGGAAAAAAGCGCG
Organism: uncultured Alphaproteobacteria bacterium; assembly: GCA_963786305.1. Classification (GTDB taxonomy): domain Bacteria; phylum Pseudomonadota; class Alphaproteobacteria; order Rhodospirillales; family Defluviicoccaceae; genus CAKZLS01. The sequence goes on along the minus strand of CAWAYL010000008.1, from coordinate 201,793 downwards.
ACACCCCTCCCCCCCTTCCTCGTGCCGGGAGGTCCCCCGACCGGAAAGGTCCCCGCCGGCCGGGGAGGCCGCTAATATTTGATCTTGGCGTACTTGGTGGCGTCGCAGGCCTGCTTGGCTTCGCCGAGGGTGCGGATGCCGCGGGCGCGGAGCATGGGGATGAGGGCGAGGAACACGTCGGCCGTTGTCAGCGCGTCGCCGAGCGCGGTGTGCCGGCCGGCGACGGGCACGCCGAGGCGCTCGGCGAGCGCGTCGAGGCGCTGGTCGACACGCTTCGGCTGAACGGCGCTGGCGAGCAGCAGGGTGTCGAGCACATGGTTATCGAAGCGGATGCCGGTAAGTTCTTCCTTGAGTTCGAGAAAGCGCATGTCGAAGGCGACGTTGTGGCCGATCAGCACCGTGTCCTCGACGAAACGGCTGAACCGCGGCAGCACCTCGTCGATGGTGGGCATGCCGCGCAGCATCGACGACGAGATGCCGTGAATGGCGGCGGACTCCTCGCCGATCGCCCGCCTCGGGTCGACCAGGCAGTCGAAGATCTCGCGCCGCAGCACCCGGCCGTTGAACACGCGGACGGCGCCGATGGCGATGATCTCGTCGCCGTCGCTGGGGTTGAGGCCGGTGGTCTCGGTGTCGAACACGGTGTAGCCGAGCTGTTCCAGCGGCAGCGTTTCCAGCTCGCCGGAGCTCGCCTTGGAATGGAACAGGGTGAAGTCGAAGTCGTGGCTGGCGGCGGCGCCATTGCCATGGTCCGCTTCCCCGGCCCCCTCGTCGGCCACCGGCACCATGAGGCGCAGCGCCGGGCGGCCCGACGGATTGTCCGGGTAGGACCAGATGGCGCCGCCGTGACGCTCGATCACCTCGAACAAGGTGACGCCGCTGCCCTGCCCGCCCAGGGGAACGTTGAGCATGCCCCAGGACTTGAGGGCCTCCACGTCCAGCTTGGCCCCCGTCCATGCCAGCGTCAGCGACGCCAGCTCCCGCCCCCTCTCCAGTCTCAGGGCGAAATCCTTGCCTCGGCACATGACGGTGAGCCGTTCGATCAGAAACAGGATGGCCCTGGACAGGGTGTAGCTGTCGACGTTCAGCCACAACGGCTCCACTGGCGCGCTCACTTCGATGTCGACGCCCCGCACGTCGATCACCTGGCGCTCGACGGTGGCCAGCAGGTCGCTGCCCAGCGTCTCCTGCAGCGTCCATTGGAACTTGAGGTCCCGCCCGTACTCGGTCTCCAGCCTGTCCAACTGGTCGTTCATCTTCAGCGCTTCGTCGCGGATGGCTTCCAGGAACATCTGGCGTTGGGCCTCGTCCATCTCGGGAGAGGAAAGGACAGTTTCGACGGCCGCGCGGATGCCGGTGACGGCGGAGCGGTAGCCTTCGCTGAGCGAGCTCAACAGAACGCCGAGGCGGTTTTCCGTTCCCACCCGACGGGTGATGTCGTCGAGGGTGAAGATATGGCCGAGGACCGTGTTGTCGCCGTCGAGCACCGGCACCAGGTGGACGTTGAGGAGCTGTCCGCCGGGCCGCGCCATGGCGAACGACGCCATCAGGCCGGTCTCGCCCTGTTGCAGACGGTGGTCGATGTTGACAAGGGCGTGGGCGACGCGATTGGCGTCAAGCACGCCATACACCGAACGGCCCAGGCCGATCCACTCGCCGCCGCGCATCGCCGTGCCCTCCAGAAGGGCACGCGCGCGTTGATTGTAGAGCAGGATACGGCCTTCGAGATTGCACACCAGCACGCCCTGGGTGAGGTTGGACATCAGCGCCGCGAGAGTATTGCGTTCCTCCTCGAGGGCGGCGTTGGCCTGCTGGATGCGGGCCCCGACATCGTCTCGAAGGGTCTCATAGCGGGTCGCGAGGCCGTTGATGCTGGCGGCGAGATCGACGATCTCCGAGCGGCCATGGACGGCGAGGCGATGGGACGGATTGCTCACGCAGATGATGCGGGTGTCGTCGGCGATGGCGTAAAACGGGACCACGTACCAGTGGTACATCACATTGACGATAAACCCGATCATGACGACGAGAAGGACGCAGCCGACAACGAGAATACCGGCATGGCGGTAAAGCGGTCCGGCAAGGGCCTTCTGGAGCCCGGGTGCGAGGTCGATCCAGACGGCGCCGATGGTCAGCGCGATGGTGCCGAAGGTGAGAAAGACCGTGGCGAGAAAGGCCAGCCAGGCGTTTCGTTTCATCGATGGCCGCGCCCGGGGTTCGAGGGTTTTCGCATGGTTACACCATGTTGAGTTTGAAATGATGTTCGAGCATTTTCTTGAACTGCTTCACCAGTTTCAGCGAGTTCCGGAGCAGTCCTCTCTCCAGCTTCGTCAGATCGTCGGGGCCGATGTAGTTGTCGCCGCCGGCGTTTCCGTCGCCGCGGTCCAGGGCCGCGAGCTGGGCGCGGAGACGGATCATCGACATGAACTCCAGCGCCTCGATCAGGTCGGCGGTGAACCCCTCCTCGAACGGCGGCCTGCCGCTCAGTAGCTGGATGCGGGCGACGGTGTTGGTCTCCGACAGGCAGTGCTCGAGGGCGAGGCTGCGGACCCCGTGGACGATGGGAAAGACGCCGCCCTTCTTGATGTCCAGCTTGCCGGCGTGCGGCGGCGCCTTCTCCAGCTGGAACCGGTTGAAGGCGCCGATCGGCGTGTCGAAAGCCTGGACGACGCGGGCGAAGTGCCGGACCACGTTCTCCTGGCCGCGGATCAACTGAAACAGATAGGCCTTGAGCTCGTCGAGCAGGTCGCCGTCGCCGGCCACCGCGCTGGCGTCGACGAAAGATCGCCATGTCCATGAAGCCTTGCGCGCTCGGCTGGTGGATCCAGCGGCGAAGATCCTCGCCATAGGCGTCGAGCGACTTGGCCCAGGCCGGGTTCGACACCATGACGTTGCCGGGACAGGGCGGATAGCCGAGCGCCGTCATCGCCTCCGGGAACGCCTCGGTGACCCGCTCGAAGCCGTCGGGCGGCGTGCCGCCGCGAAAGATCAGGCCGTTGTCCTGGTCCGTGCGGATCAGTTGCTCCGCGCGCCCCTCGCTGCCCATGACCATCAGGCAGGCATCGGCGAGAAGGGAGTCGGGCGCATCCGTCTCGAACAGGTGGGCCATGATCTTGCGGTTGAGATCGGTCACCAGCGGCGCGATGTAGCGCGGCTTGACGCCGCGATCGTAGAGCGAGCGGACGAAGCGGGGAAGCCGGCTCGCCGCCTCCTTGAGATCGTCCAGCGATTCCGCCCGGTCCACCTGGTGGGCGATGAAATGCGACGTATTGGACATCTGGCTCAACAGATCGGCCTGCTCGAGCACGCCCTCGATCCGCCCGCCGTCGGTCACCACCACATGGCGAATGGCATGCTTCGTCATGGTCACGAACGCGTTGAACAGCAGGTCGTCGCGCTCCAGCGTGATCAGGTCGTAGCTGGCCAGTTCGCCGATCGGCGTGGAATCGGGAAGCCCCATCAGCATCGACCGCTCGCGGACGTCGCGGCCGGTGAAGATGCCGGTCCGCTCTTCGTTGCGCACCAGGATCGCGGATGTCCCGTGCCGCTTCATCAGCGCCGACGGCGTCCTGGATGGAGGTGGCGGCGTCGGCGAACACCGGCGAGGCAAAACCGTGCTCGCCGATGCGCGCGGTGAGAAGCGAGGCGGCCTCGCGCTGCTGCTGGACCTGAACGAAGGCTTCCAGCCGGCGGGCCATGTCGTCGTGGAAAAAATCCCGGAAAGCGCGATTGGTCCGGATGAAGGTGAGAACGAGGGGTACGGGAAGCAGATAGCAGACGCACTGTCCCTTGGCGACGAACCGATGCTGGCTTCGCCCCTCGATCAGCGCCCGCGAATCGAACGCCTCGCCGGCGGCAAACCGGCCGACCGGTCCGAGAGAATCCATTTCCTCGACCAGTCCCTCGATGACGACGAACAGGTATTCGGCAATGGCCCAGCGGTCGAAAACGGTCTGGCCGGGGGCATAGTCGGCGGGGGATACGGTCGTCGCGAGGCGGCTCAGTTCGCCGTCTCGGAGCCGATCGAAGGGAGCAAGGTCCGAAAGAAACGCTTTGGGATCGGGTGCATTCAAGCCATGGGCCTCAAACCAAGACGCCGGGATGCCGACCATGCCCGGCCCTGTTCGGGGAGACATGGTCGGCGAACCGGCGGCCTCTTTCAAGGGGCGATCCCCGATGATTGGGAACCGCCCGCGAGCGGCAAGAGGCCGTATCGTCTTAGTGGCTGGACGATCCTTCCGCGCCGATGCCGGTCTGGCACCGGACGTCCTGAGCGGCGAACGCCGCCTTGTCCTCGGCGGCCCTGGCGCTCTTGTCGGTGATCGAGAAGAACCAGATGCTGATAAACGCCGCCGAGATGGAGTACAGCGCCGGATACTTGGACGGGAACGGGGCCGAACCGGGGGCGAATCCGAGGATCTCCTCCCACACGGTGGGACCGAAGAACACCAGCAAAGCCGCCGTGATCAGACCGATGGACCCGCCGATCAGCGCGCCGCGGGTGGTCAGCTTCGACCAGAACATGGAGCAGAACAGAATGGGGAAGTTGATGCTCGCGGCGACCGCGAACGTCAGTCCCACCAGGAAGGCGATGTTCTGCTTCTCGAAGGCGATCCCCAGAAGAATGGCGATGATACCAAGAACCACCACGGCCATCTTGGAAATCCGGACCTCGTCGGCTTCCGTGGCCCGGCCGCGGGCGAACACGCTCGCGTACAGGTCATGGGATACGGCAGAGGCGCCCGCGAGCGTCAGACCGGAAACCACCGCCAGGATGGTGGCGAACGCCACCGCCGAGATGAAGCCCAGCAGCAGATCGCCGCCCACCGCGTCCGCCAGGTGCATGGCCGCCATGTTGCTGCCGCCGATGAGCAACCCTTCGGCATTCAGGAATTCGGGGTTCTTGGTGATCAGCACGATGGCGCTGAACCCGATGATGAAGGTCAGGATGTAGAAGTAGCCGATGAAGCCGGTGGCGTAGAACACCGATTTGCGGGCTTCCGTGGCGTTCGGAACGGTGAAAAACCGCATGAGGATATGCGGCAGACCGGCCGTGCCGAACATCAGCGCCATGCCCAGCGATATGGCGTCGATGGGGTTGGTTACGAGCGCGCCGGGGGACATGATTTCGATGCCCTTGGCGCTTGTTGCGACCGCTTCGGAAAACATGGTCTCCAGGCTGAAATTGAAATGCATCAACGCCAGGAACGCGATGAGACTGGCGCCGAACAGCAGCAGACACGCCTTGATCATCTGCACCCAGGTGGTTGCGAGCATGCCGCCGAAGGTCACGTACAGGATCATCAGAACGCCGACGATGATCACCGCGTAGGTATAGGGCAACCCGAACAGCAGCTGGATCAGCTTGCCGGCGCCGACCATCTGACCGATCAGATAGAGAATCACGACGATCAATGTGCCGGTCGCCGCCAATGAGCGGATCGGCGTCTGGCTGAGCCGATAGGAAGCCACGTCGGCGAACGTGTATTTGCCGAGATTGCGCAGCTGCTCGGCGATCAGGAACATGATGATCGGCCAGCCCACCAGCCAACCGACGGAATAAATCAACCCGTCGAAACCGGCAACGAACACCAAACCCGAGATGCCGAGGAACGAGGCCGCCGACATGTAGTCACCGGCAATGGCGAGGCCGTTCTGGAACCCGGTGATGCCGCCACCCGCGGCATAGAAGTCCTTGGCCGTCTTGGTGCGGCGCGCCGCCCAGTAGGTAATCCCGAGCGTGGCACCCACGAAGATCATGAACATGATGATGGCGGTGACGTTGACGGGCCGCGCCTCGACCTCGCCACCAATTGCGCCAGCGGCGGAGGCATCCGTCGCGAACAGCGCGGCGGCAATACCTGCCGCGAGAATCAAGCTTTTCATAGGACTTCCCTCTTGAGCTCATTGTTGAGCCGGTCGAACTCGGTGTTGGCCCGGTAGACGTAGATACCGGTGAGAACGAACGCGAAAATGATGACCCCGAAACCGACGGGTATGCCGACGGTGATCACCGAACCCTCGCTGAGAGGCTGCCCTAGAACTTGAGGCGCGAATGCGATTGTCATAATGAACGCATAGTATACGGCCAGCATCAATATGGCGCATGTCCAGCCAAATCGCGCCCGTTTACTGACTAATTCGTGGTATTTTGGATTATTTACTAATTTTTCTACTATCGGGTCCTGCATTTAGGTCGTCTCCCTAACTGATTTAACGATTTCCATCGGGTTTTGGCCGGGCGATGCTTGCTCCCTGACAGAATGGCATCCCGTTGAATTTGCCGCCTCAGCCTCCCCAGCCGTCTTGCCGCAAGCGGTGTTTTGTTAATTGTTCGGCAGCATCGCCCCAGGTGGGCCATCTCGTAACGGTATCGTTGCGAACGGTCAACGACGTTTCGCGCCAACCTTTGGCTGAACATTATATTCAACACTTTTGCTTCGCTGTTACTGATGCCCACTGTATGACGCTCGCCATCAAAGTGGCTCGTCGATGCGACCGGTTTCGATGGAGTGATCGCGGTGTTTGCCAAGCGGCGGTATTCGCTCGGAGACGCGCTGGTCCACCGCCTGAAGGCGCGGGTAAAATTGGCCGGATCGAAGTACCCCAATTCGAGTGCGAGATTGATCAGCTTGACGCGATCGTCATGCAACAGCCGCACCGCCGTCTCGAAGCGCACTTGTTCGACGAGGCGCGCGTAGCTGCTCCCTTCATTGTCCAACCGGCGCTGGAGGGTGCGCACGCTCAAGCCGGCGATGTCCGCGACCAGTCGAATATCGGGATAACCGCTGGGCAGCAAAGGTGCAATCGCCTGGCGGACCGAGCCGCCGAGGTCCGGCGCTGGCGCGGTCGATTGTAAGAAGGCGGTATCGTCAGACAACAAATCGCGGCGTCCTTCGGTCTCCGCCATCGCACGGGCAAGGAACGGACGTTCCAAGACGATGGCAAAAAAGCGGACGGTCGTGAAACACGACGTCCGTTGCAAGATGCTGAGCATGATGATTGCGATGGGCCGTCTCGGCTCTCGGCATCCGGATTTCGCGAGGCCATTAAGCCTCGCCCATTGCCAGCCGGATGAGCTTGATCATCAGCATGACGATATAGAGATTTCCGTGTCGCGCTCCGGGTGCATTGGGAAAACAAAAGCGTGGCAAAACAGAACCGCATTATTGTCCTGTACAAGCCAAATCCGATCCCCGGAACTGTACAGATTGATGGTTTCCGCCACCGTGGTGAGGGCACACCACAGTGTCATTGACCGTTGGATGATCCGTCCCATGGCGCCCAATTGGGCAATCTCCGTCCTTTCACCCGTCAGAAAACCCAGGCGCTTGACGCGCTCGCCCGCCGCCGCTCGATCCACGAACGTCAGCGCCTGATGGAGCGACAACAGTTCCTCGGGACGCTCTACGATACAAGGCGGCAGCTTCGCGGCGACGAGATACCTTCGACCGGCGCGCCAGCCTCGTCGAGAAACCGGATAAAAGGAAGTACCGCGCTGGCTCGGACCAGCGGCACGGGCGGCGTATTCACGGGGCGAGTTTCCTCCCCTCCATCGCACGGCGTTACAGCGCTTCCGCCCGTTTTTAGCGTTCACAGACGCGCCGCTACGCAGCGATTGTTCCGATTTTGAGAATGCTAACTATTTTCTTAAATTGGCGCAAGATGACAAGAATTGAACCGTTTTCCTGGCTAAACGGATCGATACGTTACGGTCGCGGCACCGATATGGTCATGCTGAGACTGGTGTCAAAAGATTTTGTGAAAACTTGCGAGCCGAGCGGCACGTTTTGATGCATACGACGAAACGTCGCGACCACCGGTCAGTTGACCATCTCGGCCTGATATATGAAGGGTTCCATGATGAAGCTATTCCATCGCTCGTTGGCTGCGGCATTTGTGGTCGGCACGGCGCTCAGCGCACCGGCCCAGGCGGAGGTCTCGAAGCAGACGCTCGATTCCCTGTCCACACCGGACAAGATCGAAACCCGGCTAGGCCCCCTGGAGTTCAAAGATGGCGCTCCCAGCGCGGAGACCGCTGAGAAGGTCTTCGATACGCTCGACTTCACCCGCGCGCTCAACGTTTACAACAACAGCTTCCGCGGCGCTTCGGCCCTGGGCTTTGTCAAGGGCTTCGAGAGCATCGGCGCCGAGAGCAGCGACATCATCATTTTCTCCGATTTGATGGATTCGAACTCGCTGTTCCTGACGGCTAACGGCGACACCGTTTATTATATCGGCATGGTCGACCTATCCGATGGGCCGATGGTGATCGAGCAGCCGACCGACGGGCTCGGCACGATCAATGACATGTGGTTCCAGTGGGTCATCGACATTGGCCGGCCCGGACCCGATCGCGGGCTTGGCGGCAAATACCTGATCGTCGGCCCGGTATGACGGTCCCCTCCCGGAAGGCGGCTATTTCGTCGCGCATGCCAAGACCAACACGGTGCTCTATGCGGCGCGCGCTTTCATTTCGGACGGCAACGATCCGAAGCCGACTGTCGAGAACATCAAACAGAACCTGAAGATCTATCCCTACATTCCCGGCAGTTTCGGCACGCCGCATCGCCGAGGCGCTGGAGGGAAAGTGCGGCTGGACAGCGAGCCGAAGATCCCCGAGACGAAATTCATCGAAGGCAAGCGGGATGTCGTTCAACACCATCCCGCCCAGCGACTACGGCTTCTTCGAGATGATCAACGAGAACGTCCAGAACGAGCCGGCGACCAGCTATGACGTGGAGCTCGCCGGCCAGCTCGCGGCCATCGGCATCGTGCACGGGCAAGAGTTTAAGCCCGATGACCGGAAGAAGAAGATCCTTACGGATGCCGCCGCGGTCGGTCAGGCCTTCGGGCGCTCCCTACAATGGCGCTTCGCCGAGCCGCATCCCGAATGGGCCTACTACGACGGCTCGCACTGGATGAACATGCTGTTCGAGGGCGGAGCCCTTTCGAAACGCCGCCACCGGCTGTTCGAGGACGGCATGTTCAAGCCGTTATCGCCGACAGGCGCGCGCACGCTCGACTCCCGCGCGGCCTTCTACTATGCCTACACCCTCGACTCGCCGGGCATGATCATGCGGATCCCCGGTGTCGGCTCGCAATACCTGATGGGCTTCCTCGACGCGAACGGGGATCCGTTTGACGGCGCAAGACCTACAAGGTGACGCTGCCCAAGGACATCCCGGCACGAGGCGTTCTGGTCGTTCACCCTCTACGACAACCAGACCCGATCGATGCTGCAAACGCCGCAGAAGTATCCCGCGCGCCGGCAGCCAGAGCTATCCGTCCCCGGCGGCCGAGGCCGCCGAGGACGGCTCGACGACGGTCTATTTCGGCCCAGAGCAGCCCGAGGGCGTCAGCGCGTGGCAACTGGATCCAGACCGACCCGGAAAAGGGCTGGTTCACCATCCTGCGGCTCTACAGCCCACTGCCATCCTTCTTCGACAAGTCTTGGCAGCCGAGCGAGATCGAGCTCGTCAATTGATGGGCAGGCTCATTGCCCCGTGGATAGGAGTGCATCCGAAGGCCCAACTTCCGCAACCGGTAAATTGGACATGATACGAACAGCGCTCTTCAGCGGTCTGGTTCTCTACCTTATGATGTCGCCAAGTGTTCAGGGCGAGGTCTCTTCGGAAACGCTCAAGGCACTCTCGATCCCTGACAAGGCAGAGACCGCCATCGGCACGCTGGAATTCTTCGATGGCGTGCCGACAGGCGACACGGTTGAGACCGTCTATGACAACCTCGACCGGTCGCGCGCCGTCAACGTCTATCTCGACAACATGGGCGGTGTGTCGATCAACAGTGTCCTGGACGGGCTGGCGGAGGCTGGAGCCGACGCCCCGAACCGGCTCGCCGTCGCCGAGGAGCTCCTCGATTCGCAGTCCCTCGTGCTGACGGCGAATACATCGACCCTTTACGCCTGGGGGAGCACGGATCTGGAAACAGATGGCCCGACGGTCATCGAGGTGCCGCCGGGCATGCTCGGTTTTCTAGACGATTCGTGGCAGCGTTTCGTCGGAAACATCGGCATCACGGGGCCGGACAAGGGCAAGGGCGGCAAGTATCTGGTGGTGCCGCCCGGCTTCGAAGGCGATGTGCCCGGCGGGTACTTTTTGCTAAAGCCGCCGACCAACAGGAACTTCCTGTTCCTTCGCGGCTCGATCAAGGACGGTCTGCAAGCCGCGGTCGAGAACATCACCTCGGGGATTAAGATCTATCCGCTGAAGGACGCCGGCAATCCGCCCGCGACCGAATTTGTGGCATCTCGGGCAAATCCTTCAACACCGTCTTTCCGAACGACCTGCGGTACTTTGAGATCCTGAACGCCATGATCCAGCGCGAGCCCATCGACGCGATCGGGCCCGAGGTGCGCGGCAAGATCGCGGCGCTCGGCATCGTCAAGGGGATGCCGTTTCAGCCCGACGAGCGTATGAAGAAGATCCTTGCCGAAGCGGCCACCATCGGCAACGCCACTGCCCGGGTCATCACCTACCATCCGCGCATGGAGGGCGTCTACATCTATCCCGATACCGACAGTTCCTGGACGGTCGCCTATGCCGACAAGAACACCAGTTTCATGTCGGACGGGGCGATGCATCCGGCTGCGCGCGTTCTATTCTATTTCAACGCAGGCGGTGTAACGCCGGCCATGGCGGTTACCAAAGCCGGCGCAGGATCGGACTATGCGTTGGCATATCTTGATGGCGAAAAGACAGCTTTCGACGGCTCGAAAACCTACCGGCTCCACCTGCCGCCGAACGTGCCGGTGAACGATTTCTGGGCCCTCACGTTGTACGACACACAGACACGCTCGCAGTTGCAGACCGACCAAAGATTTCCAACGGTTGGCAGCCAGACCGAGGGGATGCGGCAGAATCCGGACGGATCGTACGACATCTACTTCGCGCCCGAGGCGCCTGAGGGCAAACAGGGCAACTGGCTTCAAACGGTCCCCGGCAAGAGTTGGTTCACCATCCTTCGGATGTACGGACCGCTGGAGCCATGGATCGACAAATCGTGGAGACCCGGCGAGATCGAAGTCGTCAAGTGACCGTATGGGCGACCGTGTCCGGTGAATGCGTGCGTGAATGTAGGGCATATCACGGTCCTTATCGCGTAATATTTAGTGAACTTAGACCCGAGGCTGATCTGCCATGAATATTCGAAACACACGGATCACAGCCAAGGTCCACGCGGTGGCGGCGTTCGTCTTCGCCGTGGCGTTTTTCGAAGCGATTCCGGCCCGGGCAGCGGGTTTGTTCCTTACTGAAATGGGAACACCGGACCTGGGCACCGCGGCCGCGGGGCGGGCGGCGGCGGCCGACAACGCGGCGACGGCCTTCGGCAACCCCGCCGGCATGACGCGTCTCGACAACTCTCAACTGCTCGTCGGCCTCCAGCCCGGCTACGGCATCAGTAAATTCGACAAAGGAGACGACACCACCGTTAGCGGCGGCAACGGCGGAAACACGCTGGGCGTCATTCCCTCGGCGGGTTTGTACTATGTCCACAGCGTCACCCCGGACTTCAAGCTCGGCATTTCGACGGGGTCCAACTTCGGCCTTAGCGCCGAGTATGAAAAAGGCTGGTCCGGACGCTATTACGGAACGAAATCCGAATTGGTGACCCTGGGCGCCTACCCGGTCGCTGCATACCAGGTCACCGATTGGCTCTCCGTCGGCGGCGGCGCGCAGATCGTCTATGGTTTGCTCAACAACAAGACCTCGGTTCGCAATGTCTTCGGCGATACCGACGGACAAATCCAGGTGAAGGACGACGACGTCGGTTTCGGCGGCATGGCGGGCATTCTCATCGAGCCCACCGAACAAACGCGGTTCGGTGTCACGTACACATCGCAGATCGATCTCAGCTTCAAGGACAAGCCGAACCTGAGCGGCGGCGGACCGGTATTCAACGCGCTCGATCCCCGGATTTCCCAATCCAAGATCGACCTCGGCCTGACGGTGCCGCAGCAGGTGATGGTCAGCGCCTATCACGATCTTACCGAGAAATGGGCGATCATGGGCAACGTCGTCTGGCAGGACTGGAGCCAGTTCGGTCAGCCCAGCCTTGAGGTTTCGGCGGCGAACTCCCGCTCGGCCACCACCGACCTCGATTACGACGACACGTGGGGTTTCGCCCTCGGCACCCGTTACAAATTCACGCCAAGGTGGTCATGGTCCGTCGGCGCGGCCTACGATACCTCGCCCATGTCGAAGAGCCAGCGGACGCCGGCGCTTCCTCTCGATCGGCAAATCCGGGTGGGCACCGGCGTGCAATACGCGCTGAACGACCGGATGGCCATTGGCGGCGCCTACGAGTACCTCAACCTCGGAGCCGCCGATCTCGATCGCGACCGCGGCCCCCTGGCGGGTCGCATCCAAGGTGACTACGCCACCAACGAAATCCACTTCGTAAATGTAACGTTGAATTGGACATTTTGAGAGGAACCAGCCTACCTTGCCGCTTGGGATGACGCCCTGCCGCGGTTCAGGTAGTTTGGCCGCCATGATCAGGATCACCAGCCACATCGTCATCGACGAGACCGAGATCGAGGAAACGTTCGTCCGCGCCTCGGGACCGGGCGGCCAGAACGTCAACAAACTCTCCACGGCGGTGCAACTGCGGTTCGACGTGCGGCGCTCGCCCAGCCTGCCCCACTGCCGTGCGCGCCCGGCTGGAGAACCTGGCCGGGCGCCGGCTGACCCAGGACGGCGTGCTGATCCTCACAGCCCGGAACCACCGCACCCAGGAGCGCAATCGCCAGGACGCTCGCGAACGCCTGATCGAGTTGATCCGCCAAGCGGCCGCGCCGCCGTCGTACCGCAAGCCCACCAACCCACGGCAGGCAGCCGGCGGCGCCGGCTGGACGCCAAGCAGCGGCGATCCGCCACCAAAAAACTGCGCGGCGGACCTCGCCGGAGGATTAGGCCGTCCGCGCAATCGTAATGCGGGTTCCGCCAAGGGCTTTTGACGTCGGAGCGGCCTTCGATAATGGCCGCGGTGGCGGGCGCCCGCTGGAAGGACGCCCGCTTTGTGCCGTTTCGCGCCGCCACGGCCGCCGGGTCAGGCGAGGGCCGGCGCGAACGCGCGGCAGTACCAGTCGTCGGTGCGCCGGCGCACCGCTTCCAACTCGGCGCGGACCTGGAAGACGTCGCTCTCGTAGACGGCATCCAGGGCGCGGTCGAGGCCCACCACGCCGCCCACCGCACGCAGGATACGGCGGATGCGCGGCGCCGAGAAATGCAGGAACAGCATTCGGAGCGCGTTGTAATTGACGTCGTGGTCGTCGACCTCGTAGTTGCGCTCGTCGCGGAAATAATGGGCGACGGTGGCCACCGGATCGCCGAGCACCCGGTAGCCGAGCAGCCAGGCGCGCAGGCAGATCTCCAGATCCTCGCTGCCCCAGCTCGCGAAGCCCTCCTCGTAGCGGCCCATGGACCGGAAGGTTTCGGTGCGGAACGCCTGGCAGGCGCCGATGGTGAGCGGGATGTCGTAAGGGTGGTCCCGTCCATCGGCTCGTACCACGTGGTGTCCATGCCGTCGTCGATCCAGGCGACGCCGCAGCCCCTCGGTTCGCGGCTCATGAAGCTGCGTGAAGGTGGGCCCGATCAGGCCCACCTGGCGGTCGCCGAGGGCCTTTGCCATGCGGCTCAGCCAGTCGGGCGACACCGTGCAATGGGCGTCGAGAAAGACCACGTATTCGCCGTCCACGTGGTCGGCGCCGAGATTGCGGGCCTTGGCGACACCGAGCCCGCCGCCGTCGACGACGCGGACGGGACGGCCGGTATCGCGGTACGGATCGCAGCTTCCGTCCGTCGAGCCGTCGTCGACGATGACGATCTCGAAGTCGCGGTAGCGCGTCTCGCCGAGCACGCTGTCCACCGTCATGCGCAGCAGGTCGCCCTCGTTCAGCGTCGGAATGACGACGCTGAACAGACCGCGGCGCGGGCGCTTACCGGCCGGAGTCATCGTATCCCCCTTCGCCGCCGACGCCGCCGTTGCCGCCGTCTGCGTCGTCATCCACTTCGATGAACCCCTCGATGATCTCGGCCTCCACCTCCTCCGGCTCCTCTCCGCCAGATCCGCCGATCCGGTGCATCAGGTCCTGCGACAACGCCACCAGCTCGCTTGCCTCTTCCATATCCCAGCCGAGCACGTTGGCCAGGTGCTCGGGCTCGGTGGTGGCGATCTCGTCGATCCGCGCGATGCCCGCGTTCGAAAGTTCCGCCGCCGCGCCGGCAAGATCCTCGAACTGGTGCAATTCCAATTCGCGCGGATCGAACACCGTTCCCCCGAAGCGGACGAAAGGGCGCACCGGTTCGTCCGCCGCCCCCATCAAGCCGGCGCCGCGGCCAATGGGCGGTTCGAACGGCGGAAAGCGCGAAAACGGCGGGAACCGGGTAAACGCCGTGAAACGGGTAAACCGCGTCAGGGAGGTAAACCGAGTGAACCGGGTCAGGCGCGTAAAGCGGGTGAACCGCGTCAGGTTGGTGAACCGGGTAAACCGGGTCAAACTGGTGAACCGGGTAAACCGCGTGAGACTGGTGAACCGGGTGAATCGGGTCAGGCTGGTGAACCGGGTAAACCGCGTGAACACCAGATCGCCGCAGCGGACCGCCTTCTCGGCATCGATCCGGCCATGACCCCAGGCGTTGTCGAAGCTGCCGGAGCCGAGCTTTTTGGCGGAGCTCTTCAGGCAATCCTTGATCTTGGTATTGGAGAACCCGGGATGGCGGCTCCACATCAGCGCCGCCAGACCGGTGACGAACGGCGTCGCCATGGAGGTGCCGTTGAAGGTGTCGTAGTTCAGCGTGACGCTGGGATCGACGCTGTAGGTGGGAGTGGTGGACAGAATGCTGCTTCCCGGCGCCACCACGGTTACTTCGGGGCCGACGTTGGAAAAGCTCGACACCGCATCGCCCGACGTGGTCGACCCCACCGCGACGACGCCGTCGATCGTCGTGGAATAGGCCGCCGGCCAGATCACCGGGCCGCCGTTGTCGTTGCCGGTGGCGGCGCACAGCAACATGCCGCGGTCGCTGGCGTACTGACAGGCGTTCTGCTTGGTCAGGTTGTGACCGCCGCCGCCACTGTAGTTGATGACCGCCTTGAGATTGTTGGCCACCGCGTAATCGGTGATTTCCTCCACCGCGTCGGCGAAATCGGCCGAGCTGCCATTGCCGTTGGCATCGAGCGTGCGGCAGATGTACAGCTTGCAGCCCCAGTTCATGCCGACGACGCCTGTTGCGTTGTTGCTCTCGGCGCCGGCGATACCGGCCACGTGGGTTCCGTGCGCATTGAGGTCGCGCGGCGTGCCGCCGTCGACGAAATCGGTCCCCATGATGTAGCGCCCCGGGGCATTGAGATCCGGATGATCGAGCGCGCCGCCGGCCGACATGGAAATGCCGCTATCGACGATACCGATCAGGATCTTGGCCGGATCGCCCGTCTGCAGGTCCCAGGCCTGGGGCGACCCGATCTTCGCGTGGCCCCACTGCTGGGCATAGTTGGTGTCGCTGGGAATGACCTGAGCGGTGTCGATGACGTCGGGCTCGACATAGTCCACGTCGTCGCGCTTGCTCAGCTTCTTGGCCAGCTTGAGAATGTCTTCGCCCTCGGCGACGGACAGCACCATGCGCCCCGTAGCCGTCGGCGGCCGAACCATCGCGCCATCCGGCACTTCCGCGCGGATCGCTCCGATATTGGTCTCCAGCGCCGAGAGGGAGTCGCCCTCGACGGACTTCAATTTGACGATGAGACGATTGGTCTTGAACTGGACCTTCTTGCCTTTCCACTCGCCTTCGGCGGTGTTGGCCATTGTCGCGACGCGTGCGCCTTCCTTGCGGATCATGATGATTACCTCCCGTGTGAAACGCGAGCCATGTCCGGAAACAGGTCGTCGGTGACGCCGTTACCCGATGCCGCACCCGCGGCACGCCGAAAGCGCCGCCCCAAATGAAAGTCCGAAACCCCAGACAGACCCGCTATACCCAATTGGGTTAAAACAGTATCACAATTCCGCACTTGGGGACTAGGTTTTTCACAACGCATCGAGGTTGGTCAGGAAAGCATAAGGGGCTGTAACCCGACCCCGCCGCCGTTTTGCCTGCATTGTGGCGTCCGTGCTCACGGTCCGTGTCAGGCTTTCGCGGCGGTCTCCGGTACCATCGCCGCGACGCCGCCGCGCGTCACCAATCGGATGCCGGCGACCAGAGGCAGGTGATCCGATGCAATTCTCGCGACACCCGTATGCACAACATGAGAGGTTTCCACCACCCAGTGGTGAGAGAGATAGATCCTGTCCAGGGCCAATTGCGGGTTGCGCGACGGATACGTGGGCTCCGACACGAACGTCGGAAAATGCTCTTCCAGCAGCCGCGACGCCCGCGTTTGCCGCCGCACCAGATTGAAATCTCCGAGAATGACGGTCGGCGGAGGCTGGGTAGCGGAGACGTCGCCGTCGGCGCTCGTTCCATCACCGTCGGCGCCATCCGACAGCGATTCCACAAGCCGTCCCACCTGAATTCGCCGCTCCTGCGGTGTCAGGCCGAGATGGGTCACCACCACGCGCACGCCCGTCTCCGGGTCCCGCCCGCCGCGATCGATACCGGATCGATGCCGAGATCGATGCCGCGATCGACGCCGAGATCGGTGATGAGGGCGGCGCGCGGCGCATGGCCGCGAACCTTCAGGTCGATCCAGTCCTTGCGCAACACGGGAAGGCGCGTCAGGACGGCATTGCCGAAGTGCGAGCGCAGGGGATCGCGGACCAGCCCCTCGATGACGTCATAGCCGGTGTGGGCGCGGAGATAGGCGAACTGATCCACCTGCGGATGGTCGGGGCGGTGCCAGCCCACTTCCTGCAATCCGATGACGTCCGCGCCGATCCGATTGAGCACCGACGCGATCCGCTCCAGATCCATCCGCCTGTCGGTGCCGATCCCGTAATGGATATTCCAGGTAGCGACCGTCAGGCGCCCCGATGGCCGTTGGCTGTCGTAGCGTTCCAGCGACGTAGTTCTCCTTGAGTTGCCGAGATGGAGTAGCCGCGATGGAGTAGCCGCGATGGCCAAGGCCGTCCTGGCCGGTCCGCCCTGCCGCCGCTATCCTTCCTTTCTCAGCCACGATCTGTAGCGGCCCCAGCGGAACCAGTAAACGCCATAGCCGACCGCGCCGATGACCACAAGCAGGATCAGGATCTTGACGATGGGGATGTGGGTGTAATCGGCATCGACGACCTCGAGGTTCACCATGTTGGGGTACAGATCCAGATAGGTGATCCGCCACCCGTAATATTTGACCAAGGCGGTGGCGTCGGGCTGGGTCTCCTTGATGTTGTTGACCCTGGCGGCCAGATCGCCGGAATCGAACTTGAAGTAAGGCGGCCATCCCCACCCGGTGTCCTCGTTGCGGAAAACATAATCCTCCGCGTCGTCGGCGCCCTTGGCGTACATGAAACGGACGTCCCGGGTGATGGGCTGCCCGCTGGCCTTGTCCTGGCCGGTGTCCATGCGCTTGACCTCGTGCCCGGTCACGTGCACCAGCCGCGTCGAGGGAAGGTAGTAGTCGAAGAACAGGATCACGGCGAGCGCGGCAAGGCCCGCCAAGGCGATCAACACCCATTTCAGCCATGACATGAAGCGCAATCCCCTTTCCCCTGTTCGTCCTATACTCTCCTGCCCGCGCCCTCGGCCGGATCGCAAACGGATGACGCCTCGCTGCTCGCGTCGATCGCCGCCGGCACGGAGGTGGAGATATAGACGCTAACGCAAAGCGCGACCAGGGCGTTGTGCCGATCGTCGGCCTGTCGCGCCGGATGTCCGGGTCAACTTGCTGGACAAATTAATGTGATTTAAACCGACGGTCATTGATAATAGCCTTGGTGTTACGGCTTTTCGGATCGTGTTTCGCGCATCCTCGGCAGGACGTAGGAACCGAGAATGCGCGAAACACGATCGAAATGAGTGCTTATTACCGACCGCAGGTGCGGAAGATTGGGGCGGATCTTGGGCAAGAAATTGTCTCTTAAAGAGCGCATTCTCCGACATATCGTGTCGGAGATCCCCGACGAGCTCGCCCGGTGCGAATTCGATTGCCCCAAGCGGCAGTGCACGGAGGATGAGTGGGCGCACTGCGAAAAACGGTTACAGATGGCCGAGGCGATCCAGTCGAGCCGGACCCGCGCCAAGGGTGATGATCGCGCCTGAAACCACTGTTACGTCAACAGTTCATCCGGCGTGATCTCGACGCTGACGACGGTGTCGTCGTAGTCCGTGTCGCCGCCGCCGGGCAGGTCCTCCCATCGAAGCTGGAAATCGTCCACATCGCCGATCTGCAGCGCGTGACGGATGGCGTCGGGGTTGCCCGCCTTCTCGGGCACGTAGACCGGATTGACGAATCCCTCCAGCACCGTGCCGGTGGTCTGGTCGCGGGCCTGGAGTGCGCCGTTCACTTCCTCGACAATCAGGTCGATGGCGTCCAAGTCGGTGAACAGATCGGCGTTCAGTGTCGCCCCGTCGGGGATCAGGAAGAACGCGAGCTTGTCGTATTGCTCGGCGGTCAGATCGAAGGTCTCCGTGGTGCCCGGCGCCAACGTGGTTTCGTCGATGTCGGCGAAGACGATCTCCGCCTCGCCGGTGTCTTCGCGGAAATACCCGAAGGTGTTGCGGAAGCTGGCGGCCTCGCTCTCGAATGTCACCTTGACTTCGGCGCCAGGCCGGGGCACGCCGGTCGCCACCAGGAACAGGGCGTCGTCGAAGTCCAGATCGCCGCCGCCCGCCGTATCCTCCACCGACAGGCCGTATCCAGCCGGCGGTACCGTCCTCGACGAAGTGATCGACCCCGCCCGGGTTCTTTGATGCCTCCGAGAAAAACGCCGGCGCGAACCGGCCCGCAAGCGGCGTCCCGTCGAAGCTCACCGCGTATCCGTCGGCCTCCGTCTCCACCGCTCAGCGCTTCTCCCACCAGGTCGCGCCAGATCGGCGTTCTCGTCGGCGCCATCGGGCATCAGGAAGAAACCAAGGTTGTCGAGTTGTTGCTGCGTCAGGTCCGCTTCATAGAGAACGGTACCCTCGGTCGTTCCCTTCAGATCCGGAACCAGCAGCTCGGCTTTCAGAGTCGATTTGTCGTAAATACCGAAGGCATTGGAGTTGTAGGCATCCGCCGCTTTGAAGGTGACCGCCACCGGAATGAATGGGGCCGCCGGGGTCCTCGGCCTGCACCTCGAAGGCGCCGAGATCGACGGTGTTGGCGCCGTTGTTGGCCACATCCGGCAGATCGGCCATGCGCGCGAAACCGTCGCCGCGGGCGTCGGTGTCGATGACATCGTCCATGTCGCCGTCGCCGTTGAGGTCGATCCCGGCGACGCTCTCGTCGAGCCGGTCGTCCTGGCCGGCGTCCAGCGCCGGGTTGGCGGAGTCGTTCTTGAGCGCGATGGTCGGCACCGCCCCGCCGTTGTCGGCGAGAAGGCCGGCGTCGAATTCATCGCCGTAGCGAGGGTCGATCTCAACCGTTTCAGCGAACACATCCGCAGAGTTGCCGCCAATGATGTTGGGGCCATTTTCGGTGACCGTCCCCTCTATTTCATGACCTTGGTTCCCTAACACAATACTGTTGGTCAGCGTTGCGGTTCCGTAGTTTCGAATACCGCCTCCCCAACCTGAGCTGTTGCCCGATACCGTGGTATTGATCAGCGTCAAGGTTCCATTGTTGAGGATCCCGCCGCCAGCAATCATTGGGGCGGAGTTGCCCGACACCGTCGTATTAGTCAGCGCCATGGTTCCGCCGTTACTGATCCCGCCGCCCTGGAACTCGGCACTGTTGCCCGACACCGTCGTGTTGGTCACCGTTAAGGTACCGTAGTTTCGAATACCGCCGCCGTCGCCGGCATACCCGCCAGTGATCACCAGTCCGCTGAGAGTTCGAGGAGCCGCTGGTGATGGTGATCACCCGCGAGGCGCCATTGGCGTCAAGCGTAATACCCGACGCCCCACCGTCGCCGAAGACGTCGCTGTCGATCATCACGTCGGACGAGAGAAAAAGCTCGCCCTTGGAGAGCGTGATCGTCTCGCCCGAGAGGTCGCCGGCAAACGTTATGGTGTCGGTGGGGCTGCCGTCGTTGTCGGCGTCGCCGTCGCCCAGGCTTCCGGCCGCACCGTGGTTGGCCAATTCGAGCGCCTCGCGCAGCGATGTCTCGCCATCGAACCGGTCGAGCACGTCGGCCGTGGTGGTCACTATCAGGCTCGGCGTCTCCTGTGGCCCCGGGGGCGAAACGATGTGTTGCAACTCGACGGCGCCAAGATCGATTTGATTGCGGGCGGTGATGCCCGTCTGTTCAACGACGCGGTCAAACCCGGTGCCACGGGCGTCGGCTTCTATGACATCCTCGGTATCGCCGTCACCGTTGAAGTCGATACCAACAACCCTCTCATCGAGCCGGTCGTCCTGCCCGGCGTCCAGCGCCGGATTGGACGCGTCGTTTCTGAGCGCGATGGTCTTCACCGCTCCGCCGTTATCGGCAAGACGGCCGGCGGCGACGCCGTTGTTATCAACCGTCTCTGCGAACACATCTCCTGCATTGCCGCCAATGATGTTGGGGCCGGTCTTGTTGATCTTCGCTTCGGTCCATCTGGATACATAGATTTCTCCCCCGTTTGACGAACTGTTGCCCAGCACAATGGTGTTGGCGAGCGTCGCGGTTCCAAGGTGATATATCCCGCCGCCATCGTCCTCAGCGTCGTTGCCCGAGACCGTCGTGTTGGTCAGCGTCGCGGTTCCGTAGTTGAGAATCCCGCCGCCATAATCAGCGTAATTGCCGGACACGGTGGTGTTGGTCAGGGCCGCAGTTCCTCCATTTGAAATTCCACCACCCGAAACGGCATCGTTGCTCGATACCGTCGTATTGGTCAGTGTCGCGGTTCCGTTGTTGGAAATCCCGCCGCCACGTTCCGCGCTGTTGCCGGACACGGTGGTGTTGATGAGCGTCGCAGTTCCCTCGTTATTAATCCCGCCGCCATTGTCCTCAGCGTCGTTGCCCGAGACCGTCGTGTTGGTCAGCGTCGCGGTTCCCTCATTGTGAATCCCGCCCCGTCACCGCCGGCGCTGTTACCTGACACCGTCGTGTTGGTCAGGGCCGCAGTTCCCTTCCGAGCGTTGTCAATCCCTCTGCCCTCATTGCCCGATACCGTGGTGTTGGTCAGCGTCGCCGTTCCATCGTTCTCGATGCCGCCGCCATCGTTGCCCGAGACCGTCGTGTTGCTCAGCGTCGCAGTTCCCTCGTTATTAATCCCGCCGCCCCCCCAGTCGGCACTGTTGCCGGACACGCAGGAATTGCGCAGCGCGAGCGTCGCGCCCTCCGCCACCCGGACGCCCCCTCCATGCGAATGCCCGCTATATCCACCGGTGATCACCAGCCCACCCACCGTCGCAAAGCCACCACTGCGGACGTCGAAAACACGCACATTGTCGCTTGAATTATCGTTCTTGAGCGCATCAGTGATGGTGTTGCCCAGCGGGTCGGTGGTCGTCGCGTCGTCGCCCAGGATGTCGCCGGTGATGGTCACATCGGGCGCACCGTCGTCATCCAGGTCGCCGTCGACGGTCACATCGGGACGCGATGACCAACTCGCCCAAGGCCTGACTGAGCCGGATCGTGCCGCCGGCCTCGAACGCCGCTCCAGGACCCGAGGCGAAGGTAATGCTATCTCCGTCATTGGCGGCTGCGATGGCATCGCGCAGCGATACGTCGCCGTCGGCGATGCTGCCGTCGTTTTCGTCGAGGGTGGTATTGACGATAATCGTGGCCATCACAGGTCTCCCCTTCCTCTGTTCGAGGTCCCCCGAGAGAAGCCTGGCCTGTATCCAGCGGGCGGGTTATGCCATGCGGACCGGCGGCTGCGGGGAGCGCCCAACGCGCGCCGCCTTGCATGTCCGCAAAATCAGTATGGATATTACCCAAATCGAGCATAATGCGTTTACGCACCGGGCGTTGTTCGACCCTTACCCGCCATACCCTCCATGGTTGCGCCAGCTTTCGGCGGCCGGGTGACGGTCCTGCCCCTCGCCTAGACGAACATCATATCCGTCTTCAGCGCCTCAATGTCGCTCCCGACGTCGAGGACGTCGATCCTTTCGTCGGCGAGGTCGTCGCCGAGGCCGGAGAAAGTGATGCGGATGTCGTCTTGCGCGCCGTCGCCGTCGAAATCGCCCACCGCGTAGGTGAGGTCGTCCGGGTCGTCGGCGCTGCCCACCCCTTCGAAGATCAGCGTGTCCTCGATCAGCGAGAAGTCGGTGATGGTGTCCCGGTCGCAGTCCGTTCCGTTGAAGCGGAAGCTGTCCCTGCCCGGGCCGCCCTCCAGGGTATCGTCGCCCCAGGCGCCCGACAGGACGTCGTTGCCGCCGTTGCCCCTGAGCACGTCGTTGCCCTCGCGGCCGTAGAGGCTGTCATGGCCCGCTCCACCTTCGAGTGCATCGTTTCCCATGCCGCCGTTCAGGTGGTCGTTGCCGTCGCCGCCGTCGAGGGTGTCATCGCCGCCCTCGCCGTAGAGGACGTCGTTGCCGTCCCAACCGCGGAGATCGTCGTCGCCGTCGCCGCCCTCCAGGGTATCGTCGCCCCAGGCGCCCGACAGGTCGTCGTTGCCGCCGTTGCCGCGCAGCGCGTCGTTACCCTCGCGGCCATAGAGCCCGTCGCGGCCGTCGCCGCCCTCGAGCGCATCGTTCCCCATGCCGCCGTTGAGATGGTCGTTGCCCGCGCCGCCGTCGAGGGTGTCATCGCCGCCATCGCCGTAGAGGACGTCGTTGCCGTCCCAGCCGCGGAGATCGTCCTCGCCGTCGCCGCCCTCCAAGGTATCGTCGCCCCAGGCGCCCGACAGGACGTCGTTGCCGCCGTTGCCCCTGAGCACGTCGTTGCCCTCGCGGCCGTAGAGGCTGTCATGGCCCGCTCCACCTTCGAGCGCATCGTTTCCCATGCCGCCGTTGAGGTGATCGTTGCCGTCGCCGCCGTCGAGGGTGTCATCGCCGCCATCGCCGTAGAGGACGTCGTTGCCGTCCCAGCCGCGGAGATCGTCCTCGCCGTCGCCGCCCTCCAAGGTATCGTCGCCCCAGGCGCCCGACAGGACGTCGTTGCCGCCGTTCCCCCTCAGCGCGTCGTTGCCCTCGCGGCCGTAGAGGCTGTCATGGCCCGCTCCACCTTCGAGCGCATCGTTCCCCATGCCGCCGTTGAGGTGATCGTTGCCGTCGCCGCCGTCGAGGGTGTCATCGCCACCCTCGCCGTAGAGGACGTCGTTGCCACCGAGACCCATCATCACATCGTTGATTTCGGTGCCCGTAAGAGTGTCATGGCCCGGAGTGCCAATGATTCCTTCAGACTGGACCTGCACCTCGAACGCGCCGAGATCGACGGTGTTGTCGCCGTTGTTCGCGACGCCCGGCAGGTCGACGAGGCGGTCAAAGCCAGCGCCGCGGGCATCGGTGCCGATGACATCGTCCATGTCGCCGTCGCCGTTGAGATCGACCCCGACCACGCTCTCGTCAAGCCGGTCGTCCCGGCCCGCGTCCAGCGCCGGGTTGGAGGCGTCGTTCTTGAGCGCGATGGTCTTAACTGCCCCGCCGTTGTCGCCGAGAAGGCCCGCTTCGACCCCGTTATTGTCAACCGTCTCCGCGAACACATCCACCGCGTTGCCGCCAATGAGATTGGGGCCGGTTTCGGTGATGGTACCGGAGATTTCGGCATTTTCTATTGATGCACTGTTGCCGAGCACGATCGAGTTGGTCAGCGTCGCGAGTCCCGATATCCCACCATCATACAATGCATCGTTGCCCGACACCGTGCTGTTGATTAGCGTCGCGGATCCCGATATCCCACCGCCCCGGAAGGCGCTATTACCCGAGACCGTGCTGTTGATCAGCGACGCGGGTCCCGATATTCCGCCGCCGTCCCCGAAAATGCCCAGTGAAGAGTTGTCCGACACAGTAGTGTTGATCAGCGTCGTGGTTCCGTTTACCCGGGTACTAATTCCGCCGCCGCTACCGTACCCAGCGCTTGCGTTTCCTGACACTGTCGAGTTGCTCAGCATCAGGGTGCCGTCGTTCACAATTCCTCCGCTGCCATTGCCCGACACCGTCGTATTGGTCAGCGTCACCGTGCCTTCATTTGAAATCCCTCCGCCAAGGTTGGAAGAGTTCTTAAATGAGCGTGCGTCGTTGCCCGATATTGCGGAATTGACGATGGCGACCGTCGCTCCGATTGCCACAAAAACGCCCCCGCCCCCGCTGGAAGGATCGAAGGTCGTGCCACCTGTCATTACGAGGCCGTCGAGCGTCGAGGAGCCGCTGGCGATCCTGATCACTCGCGAGGCGCCATTGGCGTCAAGGGTGATCTCCGGCTCGCCACCGTCGCCGGACACGTCGCCGTCGATGGCCACGTCCGACCCGATGACAAGCTCACCACTGACGAGTGTAATCGTCTCCCCTGACAGGTCGGCGGCAAAAGTGATGGTGTCGGTGGGGCCGCCATCGTTATCGCCGTCGCCATCGCCCAGGCTTCCCGCCAAAGGATCGTTGGCCAGCGCGAGGGCTTCGCGCAGCGATGTCTCGCCATCGAACCGGTCGAGCACGTCGGCGGCGGTGGTCACCATAAGGCTTGCGACCTCCTGCGGGCCCGGGGGCGACACGATCTGTTGGAACTCGACGGCGCCTAGGTCGATCTGATTGCGGGCGGTGATGCCGGTCTGTTCGACGATGCGGTCAAAGCCATTGCCGCGGGCGTCGGTGTCGATGACGTCGTCCGTGTCGCCGTCGCCGTTCAGGTCAATCCCGACGATAGTTTCGTCCAAGCGGTCGTCCAGGCCGGCGTCTAGCGCCGGATTGGACGCATCGTTCTTGAGCGCGATGGTTTGCACCGCACCGCCATTGTCGGCGAGAAGGCCCGCGTCGACACCGTCATTGTCAACCGTCTCCGCGAATACGTCCGCCGCGCTGCCGCCAATCATGTTGGGGCCGGCCCGGGTGATGGTGCCCAAGATTTCAGAGTTGTTTGGAACTGTCGGTGCGTTTCCCAAAACGATGGTGTTGGTCAGGGTTGCGGTTCCGTAGCTGTTGTCTATCCCGCTACCGGCTCCCAAATAAGAGTATAGATCAACGCTGTTACCTGACACCGTCGTGCTGGTCAGCGTCGCGGTTCCCCTGTTGTGGATCCCGCCGCCCGTACCGAGATCAACGCTGTTACCTGCCACCGTCGTGTTGGTCAGCGTGGCGGTTCCAAAGTTCGCAATCCCTCCGCCGGCCGCGCCGTCACCAATGCTGTTTCCGGACACCGTCGTGTTGGTCAGCGTCGCGGTCCCGTCGTTGTGAACGCCGCCGCCCCAGGTGCCCGCGTAGTTGTCCGACACCGTTGTGCCGGTAAGCGTTAAAGTTCCGGAGTTCCAAATCCCGCCGCCACGGGAATCGGTATGACCACCGGCAATCACCAGGCCGCTGAGCGTCGAGGCGCCGGCGGTGATGTTGATCACCCGCGAAGTGTCATTGGCGTCGAGGGTAATCTCCGGCGCGCCGCCGTCGCCGGAGAGGTCGCCGTCGATCACCACGTCGGACGAGATACCAAGCTCGCCCTGAGTGAGCGTCAGCGTTCCTCCCGATAGGCCCGCTTCAAAGGTGATTTCGTCTTGATCGACGGTCGCGTTGGCGAGCCCGAGGGCTTCCCGCAACGAGAGCCCGTTACCGTCGCTGGTCTCGCTGGCCAGATCGCCGCCGCCATAGGTCTCGTCGCCGAGCGTGTTTACGGTGTAAGCCGCCATGTCGCCTCTCCCCCCGATCCCCGAAAGCAGCGCAGCTGGGCTCTCCGTCAGGCGTCCATGGGACGGCCGCTAATCCCTTCGCGGGCGATTGTTGCGCCCACGTATGGTAACCGTCTCACCGGCGTCCGGCTGTCGGGGAAGATGCGGTATCAGCGCCGCATCTTCCGAGAGAAACCTCGCCCCTAAAAGGGATACCGATACGAACCAATATTGACCTACAAACTATGGGGAATTGGCCGTCTCAAGTCCAGGGTTTAATCCCGCCCCGCAAACATTCATACGGACGTTCAGCGTCCGGCCTCCCCCGGCTGGCTGACGATGCGGTAGGCCTTGCAGTTCTCGAGGGTGTGCCAGAAAGCCATGTTGGAATAGCGCTCGAACAGGTCGGGCGGCAGGATGGTCTGGCGCGGACGCGGACCCACCTTGGGATGCACCGTGTGCAAACCGCTCACGCCCAGTTGGCTGTCGAATTCCGGCGCGTCGTACGCCACGTTCGTGAAGTCGTGGTCGAAGGGCTCCTCGCCGATAAAGTGGTAGATCAGCGGCAACACGTCCGCCGGGCGGCTCACCAGAAAGTCGTAGTCGATGATCACCAGTTGCTCGGCGTTCTCGCCCCAGCACGCCTCGCGCAGCGCATGGTAGGGAAAACCGACGAGGCGGTTGGCGTGGGCCAGCGCCTCGAGGCGGGTGTATACCGTCGCCCGCTCGCCCGGATTGTTGAACAGCAGCGTGTTCTCGAAGGCATTACGGCGGAACTGGCGCTCCATCGAATCCATGATCCAGGCGATGTCGCGGACGCAGCAGATCAGCTTGGAGTCCGGAAACAGGCGCATTAACGCCGGCATCTTCGCCGTCCACGCCCGGTTGGTGTCAAAGATCATCGGTTCGCCACGGTCGGCGTAGTAGCTGTCGAACAGCCCCCTGAGGATTCGGGCGCGCTGGGCCGCGTTGACCATGCTGGAGAGCTCCGAGCCGGCCGAAACCTGCGCCAGCACGCCCTCGAACAGGCTCGCCACCGGTCCCGACATGCCGGCGTGAAACCGCGGGTTCTGGCGTAACAGCGCCGCCAGCAGCGTCGAGCCCGACCGCGGCAAGCCGGAAATGAAATGAAACGTGTGGTTGCTGTCCGTCACCGTCGGCCTCCCGCCGCAATAGAGCGTTGCTTTCGGCATACCGAAGACCGTGCTTGTTTGCCAGCGCCGGACCACTATTCGATCGACTGGATGACATTTCGGCGAAGAAAATGACGGACTCGCGCCAGTCAGTTGAAAGACAAAAAATGCCCCTGGCCGGTTTGCCGCCACCTGACCGATGGTGCCGGACTGGCGGTTGCCCTCGATGCAGACCTCCTGCGAAAGAGGCGCCCGCGCGTCCGGTGGCGGCCCGTGCCAGGGGCCCGGATCTGGCGAACGTTACCCCCCAACGCCACCAAACCCGATCAAACTCATTGAAATCAAATCATAAAAATACGCTTATCCCGGTCAGGATCGCAATTCCGTTGCCGATCTGGAAACAATCCTAGGCCGGACCGCGCCGCCCGAATGTGAACTGGGTCACACTTTTGAAAAACATCGAAAAAAATTCGCGATCCGGTGATCGCAGCGCGACGGGATCAACCCGCC
Organism: uncultured Alphaproteobacteria bacterium; assembly: GCA_963786305.1. Classification (GTDB taxonomy): domain Bacteria; phylum Pseudomonadota; class Alphaproteobacteria; order Rhodospirillales; family Defluviicoccaceae; genus CAKZLS01. Next base: position 174,372 of record CAWAYL010000008.1, on the reverse strand, counting down.
GGCCAGAGACCGCCCTGGATGTCCACCGGCGTCAGATCGGCGGGGTTGAGGATGACGTGTTTGATGCGGTGGCGGTTCCAGGTGTAGGTGATGTGGACGAGACCGTCGCGGCTCTGGATGACCGCCGGATAGGAGAACTCGCCCGGGGCATCCTCGAGCACCCGCGCCGCTTGCCAGTGGCCGCCGTCGTCGGACACCGCGACGTTGAGCGGCGAGCGGCGGCGGTCGGAGTGATTGTAGACCAGCAGCGCCCGGCCGTCGGCCAGCATCACCGCGTCGGTGCCGCTGTCGGGATTGGGCAGCATGGTCGGCAGCATCTCCGACCAGGTATAGCCGCCGTCGTCGGAGCGGCATTCGGCGATGACGCCCTGGCGGGTGCGGCAGAGGATCTGCATGCGCCCGCTCGGCATAGGTCAGAATGCTCGGCTGGATGGCGGCGAACGTCTTGCCGTCGTTGAGCGGTTCGGACTGGCTCCAGGTCTGGCCGAGATCGGGCGTGTGTTCCAGGTGAACGCGCCAGCCCGCGTCCTCGGAGCTCGACGGGCACAACAGCCCGCCATCGGCCATCTCCACGGGCTTGTTCTTGACGGGCCCGAGAAAACCGGGGGGCAGACGCCGGGGCGGCGACCAGGTCCGGCCGCGGTCCGCGCGACGTGGTGAGCATGCCCCACCAGCGGCTCGGGCTCGGGCCGACCTTGTAGAACAGCGCCAGCGGACCGGCGGCCGGCTGATGCAGAACGGGGTTCCAGCACGGATAGCGTTTCCAGCGGCTGACCACGCCGTTGGCCACCTCGACCGGTTCCGACCAGCCGCCCGCCTCGCCCTCGCGGCGCGCCAGCCATATGCCGACGTCGCGGTGCCCCTCGCGGGTGCCGCCGAACCACGCCGCCACCAGGCCGGAGCCCGAACCGGCGCCGGAGCCACCGCCAATGTCGACAATCGTCGAGGCGTGCGCCGAGCCGAAGGGGGCGCGTTCGAAGATGAAGTCCGACCTCATGACGCGGTCTTTCGTTGCCGTTGCACCGCGTGTCATACCGACGAGGTTGCGAGCCCGGCGGAGGTCGCGCCCCGTCTCGCCAACCGCCGCCGATCTCAGCACGACTCGCGGAACGTCCGCTCGAAGGTTTGGATAACCGGCTGCATGAGATATTCAAGCAGCGTCTGCTCGTGGATGGATATGTACACCTCCGCCGGCAAACCGGGTTGCATCACCACCCCTGGCGCCACCGTCTTGAGGTGCTCGGGATCGACCCGGACGCGGGCGGTATAGTACGGCATCCCCGTCCGTTCGTCTTGGATCGAGTCGGCCGATACATGGATCAGCTCGGCGCCGATGCGTTTCATGAACCGCTGCGGATACGACGGGAACATGACATAGCCGTCCATGCCCACGTGGATATCGTCAATGTCCTTCGGTGACAGCCGGGCGTCGATGATCAGCTCCACTTCCGAGGGCACGATGTCGAACACCGGCTCGCCGGGCCGCACGACGCCTCCGAGGGTCTTGAACTTGAGGTTCAGAACGGTGCCCGGCACCGGCGCGTGGATGGTCGTCCGCGACAGCTTGTCGAGGCTCTGCTTGATCTGCTGTTCGACCTCGGCGCGCCGCGACTGCACGTCGCTCAATTCGGTGTCGGCCTCCTCGATGCGGGTCATCTCGATGTTGATCATCTGCAGCTTGGTCTCGCCGATGGTCTCTTCGATGCGGGCGATGCGGGCCAGCAATTCGCCCTCGGTGCCCAACAGCTCGGCTTCGTCGCGCTGGAGCGCAAGCAGCCTGGGCTTGCGCTCATAGCCCTTGGCGAACAGCGTCTTCACCGCCGCGATCTCCTCGCGGATCAACTCCATCTGCCGCCGGGTGCCGGTGAGCTGGCGTTCAAAGCCGTTGATCTGCTGCTCGTTCTGGGCAATCCGTTGGGCCAGGATGGCTTGGCGGCCCTTGTCGGTGGCGTGGCGGGTTTCGAACTGGTTACGCTGCTGGGCAATGATCGCGCCGACCGCGGGGTCGTCGGAGTTGGCGAGCGCCGGGTGGTCGAACTGGATCTTGTCCTGGCCGTTGCGCTCCGCCTCGAGACGGGCCTCGCGGGCCGCCAGCATGCTCAGCCGGTTGGCCAACGCGCCCACTTCCGGCTTGCGCCTGAACATCCTCGAGCACCATCAGGACATCGCCTTTTTCCACCTTGTCGCCTTCGCGGACGCGGATTTCGCGGATGATGCCGCCCTCGAGATGCTGCACCGTCCGGATGCTGCCCTCGGGACTGACCACGCCGGACGCGATGGCCGCGGAAGAGAGGGGCGCCGTCGCGGCCCAGCCGCCGCCGATGACGAAGAACGCGATGACCACGGCCAACCCGACCAGCGCCGGCTTCCTGAGATCGCGTCCGAGCGGCGGCGGCGGCGGCAGCGCGGTCGCGCTCTTGCCGGTGGCGAGCTGGAGTTGCCGCGGCTTGCCGTCCGTCGGTTGCAACTTCATTTGACATATCGGGAACCCTTTTTCTCTCTGCCACTCTGGCCCGCTATTTCTGGCCCGCTATTCGCCGGCCGAGGGCGCGGCGGTCTGGTTGCTGACGACGCGCGGCCGATTTTCGGCCGGAAGCTTGACCGGTCTCAATTTACCGAGCACCTCGTCACGCGGACCGAACATTTCCATCACGCCATTGCGCAGCACCAGCAGCTTGTCCACCGGCTTCAGGATACTGGGCTGATGCGCCACCAGCACCACCGATCCACCCCAGGCCTTGACCAGTTCGATGGACTTCACCAGGGCGGCCTCGCCCTCGCCGTCCAAACTGGCGTTGGGCTCGTCCAGCACCACCAGTTTCGGCTTGCCATAAAGAGCGCGGGCCAGGCCGATGCGCTGGCGCTGACCACCGGACAGGAACGACCCGCCCTCGCCGATCTCCGTTTCGTAGCCTTGCGGCAGATGCAAGATCAGCTCGTGGACACCGGCGGTCATGGCGGCCTCGACCACGGCCTCGGCGTCGGGATCGGGATAAAGCCGGGCGATGTTGTCCTTGACCGTGCCGGCGAACAGTTCCACGTCCTGCGGCAGGTAGCCGACGAACGGCCCCAGCTGATCCGCCGGCCACTCGAACATGTCGGCGCCGTCGAGGCGGGCGTTGCCGCGGGTCGGCTGCCAGGTGCCCATGAGGATCTTGCACAGCGTGGTCTTGCCCGATGCCGATGGTCCGATGACACCCATGGCCTCGCCGGGCTCGAGCGTGAAGTTGACGCCGGCCAGAACCGGCTGCTCGCGCCCGCGCTGCATGAAAATGACCCGCTCGCAGGAAAGCTGTCCCCGGGGCGCCGGCAACGGCATGTTCTCCTTCTTCGGAGGCACGCGTTCCAGCAACCGCTTCAAGCGCTCCCAGGCGTCGCGCGCCATCACCAGCTGGCGCCACGCGCCGATCATCTGATCGACCGGCGCCAGGGCCCGGCCGAGGAGAATGGAACCGGCGATCATGCCGCCCGGCGCCATTTCGCCCTGCAAGACCAGATAGGCGCCGGCACCGAGGATCAGCATCTGGACGAAGACGCGGAAGAACTTGGAGAAACCGGACACGGCGGCGTTGCGGTCGCCGGCGATGAGATTTTCTTCCAGCGCCTTCTCGTTCTGGCGACTCCATCCGGCGAGAAAGCCGGGGAGCATGCCCATGGAGTGCAGCACCTCGGCGTTGCGGGTCGCGGTTTCCACCCGCTGGTTAGCGGCGATGGACGCCGCCCCCGCTTTCCGCAGGGGCCGGCGCGAGACGTATTCGTTAAGCACGGCGACACAGAAAAGAACAACCGCCGCGACGACGGCGATGATGCCGAGCAGCGGATGCATCAGCCAGATGACCGCCAGGAAGATCGGCATCCACGGGAAATCGAGCACCGCCTTGATGCCGTTGCCACCGAGGAAATTCCGAATGCTCTGCAAATCGCGGAGCGGCTGAGCCCCCGGCGACGAACCATAGAGCGCGCCGCGCATGCTGACCTGAATCAGTTCGGGCGCCAGCGTCTGTTCGAGCCACCGGCTGATGCGGCCCAGAAGCTTGCTCCGGACCATCTCGAGAGCGCCCATGACCGCGACGGCGACGCCGGCGATGATGGTCATGAAGATCAGGGTCTCGATCTTGCCGCTCGAAAGCACGCGGGTGAAGACCTGCAACATGTAGATCGGCGATGTGAGAACCAGAAGATTGATAAAACAGCTGAAGATCAGTACAAGCGGTATCGCCTTGCGAACTTGCTTCAGCGCCGCCCTCAAGGGGTTTGCGTCGTCCTGCGTCATATCCATCCTTGGTCCCGGCCGTATATTTGTAAAAGGAGAGCTCAGTCCCGCCATGGGGGGCAATCGCTCGGCATATATACCTTAAACGCGCATAACGAACAAGATACTCTTATAAGTTGCAGGCAAAAACCTGTAAAGGTCGTTTACTTCACTTGAAATATCTCAGCCGCACCCGTCCCCCCGGGCGCGATGGCTTCCGCCCGGCAATCATATATCACAACGGACCGCAATTTGACAGAGGCCGCGCGCGGTTAGCACGTACCGGACTGTGATGGTAACGCGATTGGCGCGTACGGCACAGGCCGGGCGGCCACGCGTCACTCGATCGCCAAGCGGCGTCGCGTTATTATTGCAAGGTCACCGTTCGTCAATCAATAGGACAAACAAGGCAAAACAGCGGCGGACTAAGCGATCCCCCTCATGTCAGCGCCGCGAAAGTCGAGGCGTACCCGGGCAGGCGGACGCGATCTCCCGTCAACTCGCCGCGCCGGCCGGGGCCATCGAGCAGCGTCGGCATGCCCGTCAGCGCGAGCCGAGCGTCGGCCGGCTCCGCGCTCAGATTGAACACGCAGAGCAATCGCTGGTCGGCGTGCGCGCGCTCGAACGCCAGCACCGGCTCCGGCGTGTCGAGAAACCGGATGTCGCCGGCGACCAGCGCTTCGTGCCGTTTTCGCCAGGCCAGCAACGCGCGGGTGAAATTGAGCATCGATGACGGATCGGTCTCCTGCAGGTCGACGGCGAGCGCACCGTGACGCGGGTCCACCGGCAACCATGGTGTGCCGCTCGAGAACCCGGCGTGTGCCGCGTCCGATCGCCACGGCATGGGTGTGCGGGCACCGTCGCGGCCCTTATGTTCGGGCCAGAACGCCTTGCCCTCCGGATCCCGCAGGCTCTCGAAGGGAACGTCCGCCTGCGGCAGCCCCAACTCTTCGCCCTGATAGACGAACACCGTTCCGCGCAGCGAGACGAGAACCGCCATCAGAAGCTTGGCCAAGGCCGGCACCGCCTCTGCGTTTCCACACCAGCGCGACGCCACCCGCTCGACATCGTGGTTGCTGAACGCCCACGATGGCCAGGCGTTCTTCGACGCCGCCAGCATCTGTTCAACCGAACGACGGATGTGAGCGGCGCCGAAGGATTGGCGGAGAAACACGAAACTGTAGGCCGTGTGATAGCGGTCCGGACCGTCGGTGTATTCCACCATGGTCCCCACGGGATCGTCGCTGGCGATCTCGGCGACGGCCATGCGCTCCGGATAGCGATCGAGCAGTGCGCGCAGGCGGGCCACGAACGCCAGGTTCTCCGGCCGGGTCCGGTTGTAGATTTGACGCTGCAGCCAGTAGGGCTTGACCGGGTTGGGATGATCGAACGGCGGATTGTCGCGCAACGCGGGGTCGTGCATGAAGAAATTGGCCACATCGAGACGGAACCCGTCGACGCCCCGGTCCAGCCAGAAGGCCGCGGCATCGAGGATCGCCTCCTGAACCTCGGGGTTGTGGACATTCAGGTCCGGCTGTTCGGTGAGAAAATTATGCAGGTAGTATTGCCGCCGCCGGGTGTCCCAATCCCACGACGGTCCGCCGAACACGGCGAGCCAGTTGTTGGGCGGCGTGCCGTCTTCCTTGGGGCCGGCCCATACGTACCAGTCGGCCTTGGGGTTGTCGCGGCTGCTCCGGCTCTCGATGAACCAGGGATGCCGGTCGGAACTATGGGAATACACCTGGTCGATGATCACCTTCAGCCCCAGCCGATGGGCCGCCGCCAGCATGCGGTCGAAATCGTCCAGGGTCCCGAACATGGGATCGATGCCGGTATAGTCGGCGACGTCATATCCGAAATCCTTCATCGGTGACGGAAAGAACGGCGACACCCAGATGCCGTCGACGCCGAGCCCGGCGACATAGTCGAGACGCTCGGCAATTCCCGCCAGATCACCGATCCCGTCGCCATTCGTGTCCAGAAAACTGCGCGGATAGATCTGGTAGATCACCGCGCCCCGCCACCACTCGCTCATTCCCCGTGTCCCCTCGATTTCATTGATAAAACCCTTCGCTCCCTAGCTGGGATCTTTCGCTGTCCGCGACTGGGCATCGACCACGGCGAATGCGCTCATGTTGATGAGACCGCGCACGGACACCGACTTGGTGATGATATGAATCGGTCCCGCCACGCCGATCAAGATCGGTCCGATGGGAACGGCCTGTCCCAGGATCTTGATCAGGTTCTGCGCGATATTGGCGGCCTCCACGTTCGGCATGATGAGCAGATTGGCCACCCCTTTCAGGCGTGAATTCGGAAAAATCCGATTGCGGATCTCTTCCGACAGTGCCGCGTCCGCGTGCATTTCTCCCTCGCATTCCAGATCGGGCGCGATCCGTTCCAGCACGACCCGCGCCTCGCGCATCTTGCGCGCCGACGGGCAGTCGATACTGCCGAAGTTCGAGTGCGAGAGCAACGCCACCTTCGGCTCGATGCCGAACCGCCTGATGGCTTCGGCGGCGAGAATGGCCATCTCGGCGATTTCTCCGGCCGTCGGATCGGGAGTGACGTGGGTATCGCACACGAAATAGGTCCCTCGGGGATGAATGAGCGCGCGCATGGCCGAAACATCCTGAACGCCGTCGCGCTTGCCGATGACGTCCAGAATATGGCGAAGATGCATGCGATAGTCGCCCAACGGACCACACAGCACGGCATCGGCCTCGCCCAGTCGCAGCATCAGCGCGGCCAGCGCCGTCGTCCGGGTCCGCATCAGGCGCTGGGCGGCTTCCGGCGTAATCCCGCGGCGCTCCATGACCCGGTGGTACTCGCGCCAGTGCTCCTCGTAGTGCCGGTTGTGGTTGGGGTCGACGATCTTGAAATGAACGTCGGGCTCGATGCGCAGCGCCAGTTCGGCGAGCCGCTCTTCGATGATCGCGCGCCGGCCGATGAGGATGGGTTCGGCGAGGCCTTCGTCGACGACGACCTGGGTCGCCCGCAGAACCCGTCTTGATTCGCCCTCGGCATAGACGAGCCGCCGTGGATGCCGCTTGGCGCTGTCGAACACCGGTTTCATCAGTGAGCCCGTGCGGAAGACGAACGCGCTGAGGCTCTGGCGGTAGGCCTCGAAGTCAGCGATCGGCCGGGTCGCGACGCCACTCGCCATGGCCGCTTTCGCGACGGCCGGCGCGACTTCCACCATCAAACGCGGATCGAACGGTTTGGGGATCAGATACTCCGGGCCGAATTTGAGCTCCTCGCCGCCGTACGCCGTGGCGACGATATCCGAGGGCTCGGCTTTCGCGAGATCGGCAAGCGCCATCGCACAGGCGATTTTCATGTCCTCGTTGATGGCCGTCGCCCCCACGTCGAGAGCGCCACGAAAGATATAAGGAAAGCAGAGAACATTGTTGACCTGATTGGGATAGTCGGAGCGTCCCGTCGCCATGATGGCATCGGAGCGGACCGCTGTGACCTCCTCTGGGAGAATCTCGGGATCGGGATTGGCGAGCGCGAAGATCATCGGCCGATCGGCCATCGCCTTGACCATTTCCGGTTTCAGGACTCCCGGCGCCGAAAGGCCGAGGAAAATATCCGCCCCCTCGATCACATGTGCGAGCGAACGGTGTTCGGTATGTTGCGCGTAACGCTCCTTCCTGGGATCCATCAATTCGGCCCGGCCCCGGTAGGCGACACCGGCAATATCCGTGACCCAGATGTTTTCCACCGGGAGTCCCATGCCGACCAGGAGATCGAGACAGGCGAGCGCGGCGGCGCCGGCTCCGGACGCCACCAGTTTGACCTGGGCGATGTCCTTGACGACCACCCGAAGACCGTTGATGACCGCCGCGGTGACAATAATCGCGGTTCCATGCTGGTCATCGTGAAACACCGGGATCTTCATGCGCGCCCGCAGCGCGTCCTCGATCTCGAAACACTCCGGCGCCTTGATGTCCTCGAGATTGATCCCGCCGAAGGTCGGTTCCAGACTCGCGACGATGTCGACGAACTTCGCCGGATCGGTCTCGTCGACCTCGATATCGAAAACATCGATGCCCGAGAATTTCTTGAACAGAACCGCCTTGCCTTCCATGACCGGCTTCGAGGCCAGCGGACCGATCGCTCCGAGCCCGAGAACGGCCGTGCCATTGCTGATGACGGCGATTAGATTGCCGCGCGCCGTGACCGTTGCCGCCTCCAGCGGATCGTCGACGATGACACGGCAGGCAGCGGCGACGCCCGGCGAGTACGCGAGCGCGAGATCTCGCTGATTGGCCAGCGGCTTCGTCGCGACCACCGCGAGTTTTCCAGGCGGCGACATTCGATGGTATTCGAGCGCGCTCTCGCGAAGGTCCTCAGACATAACCACCCCTCTCCGTTGTCACTTAGTATAGTTTATGCTCGCGTCTGTTGCTGGCCGAAGCCTATCCCATCGTCGAACGGCGAAACAGCAATTCCGACCGAACGGTCCGACACGCTCGGAGCGGATGGCAACCATGGACCTTAATGGCAAAAATAGAGGCGGTTCGCCTCCGGGACTCCTTCTTCACCCCAGTTGGGTGCAAATCAGCGGCTCCCGGTCGTTGTTTGCACATTTTTGATTTGTTGTTCAATCGAATTGTTGCGTTTCCGCCATTCGTCGCTTCCAAAGCCGACCGTTTGCATGTAAAAACAGCGTGAAGGCTGATCGTCTGGGGCTGTAATCCCCGGGCACATTCTAATGACTCGTCCAATCGAGCGTCACGTCCAGGGAAGCCTCGGCTTCCATAACAAATTGAGGGAGGATACGGATGCGTATCATTTTAAGCGGGCTTGTACTTGCCGCAATTACACTTGTGGCGCCTATCGCCAATGCCGAAGATCCGATTGTCATAAAATTCTCGCACGTCGTTGCCGAAAACACGCCGAAGGGCCAGATGGCCAACAAGTTCAAGGAACTTGTCGAAGAACGACTGCCCGGGAAAGTCACCGTAGAGGTCTATCCCAACTCCCAGCTCTACGGAGACAATAAGGTTCTCGAGGCGATGCTGCTGGGCGACGTGCAGATCGCGGCGCCGTCGCTGTCGAAGTTCGAGGCCTACACGCCGGTGCTGCAGCTCTATGACCTGCCGTTCCTGTTCAAGGACATGGAGGCGGTCGAACGCTTTCAGCAAAGCGATACCGGCCAGAAACTGCTGCTGTCGATGGAAGACAGGGGGCTCACCGGTCTCGGCTATCTGCACAATGGCCTGAAGCAGATGTCGGCCAACAAACCGCTTCGCGTCCCCGCGGACGCCGACGGCTTGAAGTTCCGTGTCCAGGCTTCCGACGTGCTCGCCGCGCAGTTCGAGGCGGTCGGCGCCCTGCCGGTCAAGAAGCCGTTCTCGGAAGTGTTCATTCTGCTTCAGACCAACGCCATCGACGGCCAGGAAAACACGTGGTCGAACATCTACTCGCAGAAGTTCTTCGAAGTTCAGCCCTACATCACCGAATCCAATAACGGTCTGCTCGACTACATGGTGGTGACGTCGACCGAGTTCTGGAAAGACCTGCCCGACGATATCCGTTCGGAAGTGAAGGCGGCGCTTGACGAGGCCCTGGTCTACGGCAACAAGATCGCCGACGATCTCAATGTCGAGGCCAAGCAAAAGATCAAGGAATCCGGTCGCTCGGAGATTCTCCAGTTGAGCGACGAGGAACGCCAGAAGTGGGTCGACGCGATGAAGCCGGTGTGGAAGAAGTTCGAGTCCGACATCGGCAAGGACCTCATCGACGCTGCCGCCGCATCCAACGCGGCCAGCTAGTCCTGTTCCCCAAGACCCCATTCAGGGGATAGGGCGCTTCATATGTGGACACGCATCATCGACGGACTGGAGGAGGGAGTGATCTCCCTCCTCCTCGTCACCATGACCCTTTTGGTGTTTATCGAGGTGGTTCTCCGTTACGGCTTCGGCATCGGCTTCATGTGGGTTCAGGAATTGACCCTTCACATGTCGGCGTGGCTGGTGCTTTTCGGGGCTTCCTACGGCGTCAAGGTCGGCTCCCACATCGGCGTCGACGCGATTGTGAGGCTGCTGACCCCTCGCGTCCGGCGCATCGTCACGCTGGTGGCGATCGCGCTTTGCCTGATCTACTGCGGCGTGTTCATCCAGGGAGCCTGGGTCTATCTCGCCAAAATGGTCAAGATCGGCATTCACCTGGAAGACATACCGATCCCGAAATACGTGGCCCATTCCATATTGCTGTTCGGGTTCGTTCTGCTCGCGATCCGCTTTCTCCAGCTTGGTTGGGCGGTGTTCAAGGGCGACGTGGACGGGTTCCGCCTCGCCGACGAGGCGAAAGAGGCGCTGGACGAGGTTGGCGATCAGCTCGGCGGATCAGGAGATCGGCAGGGAGGCCAGGCCATGACCACAGCCGCTTTGTTTCTTATGCTGTTCGGCTTCATGTTCATGGGCATGCCCATCGCCGTGGCACTCGGCTTTTCCAGCATCGCGACGATCTTCCTGTTCTCCGATGACTCGGTCGCGTCCATCGCGCTTGAAGCTGTTCGAGGCGGTGTCCGAGCATTACACCCTTCTCGCCATTCCTTTCTTCATTCTGTCGTCGGCGTTCCTGTCCACCGGCGGCGTCGCCCGTCGGCTGATCCGCTTCGCCATATCCGTGGTCGGCTCCGTCCGCGGCGGCCTGGCGATGGCATCGGTCGTCGCGTGCATGCTGTTCGCCGCCGTATCGGGCTCGTCGCCGGCCACCGTGGCCGCCATCGGTTCCATCTGCATCGTCGGCATGGTCAAGGCCGGCTATCCGCAGACCATGGCCGCCGGCGTGATCGGCAATGCCGGCACACTCGGCATCCTCATTCCGCCCAGCATCGTCATGCTGGTGTATTCCGCAGCCACCGAGGTGTCGGCGGCGCGGATGTTCATGGCCGGCTTCATTCCCGGCATCATGATGGGCACACTGTTGATGGTGGTCATCTATTTCGTCGCCCGCTACAAGAACCTGCCGGCCCAGCCGTTCGCCGGGTTCAGGGAAATCCTGGCGTCGGGATGGAGCGCCACCGGCGGCATCATGCTCATCATCATCGTGCTCGGCTCCATCTACGGCGGTATCGCCAGCCCGACCGAAGCGGCGGCCGTGTCCGCAGTCTACGCCTTTGGGATCGCGGTCATCGGCTACCGCGACATGGGTCCGCTGAAAAACGAGGTCTGGCGCAGAGACGGTGAGTCGACGGGCGGCATGATTGCCCGGAACACCTGGCAGATCGCGTTGGCCATTCCGAAGTCGGTCGCCGATCCGGAAGTGCGCAGGGTGGTTCGCGACGCCTCCAAGGTCACGATCATGCTGCTGTTCATCATCGCCAACGCGATGCTGTTCGCCCATGTCCTGACCACCGAGCGGATCCCCCACCAGATCACCGAGATCATCGTCGACTGGGGCCTGCCGGCCTGGGGCTTCCTGATCGTCGTCAATATCCTGCTGCTAATGGCCGGCAACTTCATGGAACCGTCGGCGATCGTGCTGATCATGGCGCCGATCCTGTTCCCCATCGCGATGAAGCTCGGCATCGACCCGATCCATCTCGGCATCATCATGGTGGTGAACATGGAAATCGGCATGATCACGCCGCCGGTGGGTCTGAACCTGTTCGTCCTCGCGGGGATCACCGGGCAAAGCATCGTCTGGGCCGTGCGCGCCGCCTTTCCCTGGCTATGCGTGCTGCTGTTCTTCCTCGTGCTGGTCACGTATATCCCGCAGATCTCGCTGTTCCTGCCGGAATTGATCGATTCGCTCAAGGGATACAATTAGCGTCGGGGAGCCCGCGCGGGCTCCCCCACATGGAACATAAAAACATAGCTCCGCAGACTGGACGGAGAGTTAATCCTCCGCAAAACCAGGCAACGGCTGCTCAACGGGGGAAGCATCGATGTGGACTTTCAGACTCCTGATTTGTGTCGTCTGGCTTGTTGCGGTTTCAATGGGCTCGGTGCACGCCGACGAGCCCATCCTCATCCGGTTCTCTCACGTGGTCGGCGAGAACACGCCCAAGGGTAAGGGCGCGGAGATGTTCAAGCAGCGCGTCGAGGAACGTCTCGCCGGCAGGGTCAGGGTCGAGATCTATCCGCGGTCTCTGAAATTCAACGATGACGCAGTGTTCATGGCGCTGCTGTTCGGCGATGTCGAAATGGCGGCGCCGTCGCTCTCCAAATTCAGGAGCTACGCGCCGGTATTGGAGGTCTATGACCTGCCGTTCCTGTTCAAGGACGTGGACCATGTCCACCGTTTTCAACAAAGCGGCATCGGTCGACAGCTGCTGCAGACAATGCTGCCGGTGGGCATCCTAGGTCTTGCCTATTGGGACAACGGCATGCGCGTCCTGTCCGCCGACGAACCGCTTCGTGTTCCGGCCGACGCCGAGGGTCTGATGTTTAGAATCGAAGCATCTAGCGTAATCCAGCGGCAATACGCGGAACTCGGCGTGGTCGGCTCTTCCCATGCCCTTCAGCCAAGTCTACGATGCCATCAAACAAGGCATGGTGGACGGACAGGAAAATTCCTGGTCCAATATCTACTCGCGCGATATCCACTCACTGCACAAGCACTTTACCGAACTCGACCACAGCTTTCAGGGCTACATGGTCATCACCAATCAGGTGTTCTGGGAAGACTTGCCCGACGATATCCGTTCCGAACTCGACGAGATTCTCGCCGAGGTTACGGTGGAGGTCAACCGGATGGCGGCGGAGCAAGCTCGGAGCGACCGGCAAAAGGTCGCGGAGACCGAGGGGGTGGAAATCATTACGCCGTCCCAGTCCGACGTACAGTTGTGGCGAGACGCGATGACACCGGTGTGGAGCCAGTTCGAGCCCGAAATCGGCAAGGTCGTCATCGACGCGGCCGAGGCCGCCGGCAACGCACCGTAATACCAACGACCCCTCGATAGGGACCGATTGTAATCGCTGGTATTACCGCTGCCTTGCTGTTGCGGGCGAGGGCTCCGCGGCCGCCGGGGTCGCGTCCAGCTTCGACGGGCTGGAGATACTCGCCGGCCGACGCCGGCGATCGGCCGCGTTGTCGGGGCGATGATGCCACCACGACGTCTCGTTGATGGAAAACACCGGACGATAGTGCCAGACGTCCGCGGTTTCATGGACGCCGCTCTTCTGATTGTCGAGAACCCACGTCCGTCCGCCGAAGGCGACCACGAGAACCGCGTGGGCCACTCGCAGGTTCGAATCACGGACGACGACGACGCGAAGATCGTCTTTCGGCCAGCCAAGCTCTTTCAGCGAGAGATACTTGGCGATGGCGTAGTCCTCGCAGTCGCCGGCCCGGGCGAGAAACTCTCCCGGCGTCGCCCAGTAGTCGTCGATCCCCCAATTGCGTTCGTCCTCCATGTAGCGGCGCGCGTTCACGAACCCATTGACCGCCACAAGCTGGCCCCACCGGTCATTGTCCGCAATCCCGGCGAGAAACCCGCTCCACTCTTCGTAGGGGCAATCGCTGAACAGTGAAGACACGCAATCGCGCCCCTGATATCGTTCCATTTCCTGCGCGTAACGTTCAAGCACCGATCGCCATTTCGAGAAAGGCCGCAGATCGCTGGAGGCAGTCTCCTCGCTATTCCAGAAACTCTGCCGAGACACCTCTTCCGCGTTGGCTAGGTGTGCCGACATGGCGATCAGGGCGCACCCGGTAAACAAGATGCTGGCGCCTAGTATCTTTACACTGCGGCACGGCGTCCGCTCGGTCCCTACGCCCAAAACGTCCTCCCATCGACTTTTCTCCCAAAGACATATTACGGGGACCAACGATGCTTCGCAAGTATGGGCAAATATCCAGCGCTCAAAAAAGCGTTATTTGACTTTTATTGTGCAGACGCGGCGGAATCCTATCGACGCGTTATTTTACATTTACTACTGTTAAGTGCAATGATTTTTCACCGTAACAACCACTTTCCGGGAAATAGGCGGTTGGGCGTCTATCTAAAGTAGTGTTGGCCGGCAAGATGATGCATCGACGCGCAATGGCGTCGGTGGGTTGTTACTCCAGTATGTATTGAAGGGCCGGCGGGACGCGGGCCATCGCGGCGGCACGGGGGCCGTCCTCGAAGCATTGCCGATCGCGCGGAACAGACAGCGCCCCCTAGCCGCTTCGGTGGCGCCACCAGAATTGTTCGTTGATCGAAAAGATCGGCGTGTAATGCCGGACGCTGGCGGTCTCGACCACGCGCCGGATCTGGTTGTCCAGCACCCAGCTCTTGCCCTGGTGGTACACGATCAGGACCGCGTGACCCACCTTGAGATTGAGATCCTTGACCGCCGTGACCCGAAGCTCGTCGTCCGTCCAGCCCAGCCGCTTCAGAGCGAGGTACTTGGCGATGGCGTAATCCTCGCAATCGCCGAACTTCTCCATGAATTCGCCCAGCGAGGCCCAGTAATCCCTGACCCCCCAATTGCGGGGATCGGTGATATAGCGGCGGGTATTCATGTAGTGATTGACCGCGACGAGCTGGTCCCATCGGTCGTCGCCGCGCTTCGCCATCGAGGAATTCGGCGAGTTCCTCGTAGTGGCAGATGGTGAACAGGCCGGAGACGCAATCGCGCACCTCCTTGCTGACCTGCTCTTCGGAATATTTCGCCAGCGCCGAACGCCATTTCCGGAACGGCTGGAGGTTCGCCGAGCGGATCTCGACGGTGTTGAAGAAGCTGGGACGGGCCGCCTCGTTGGCAACGCTCGTCGGCGGCCATAGGAGGCAGGCGCCCAGCACCGCCGCCGAAACCCATGTCGGCGAACACACTGTCGGACCCCCCAATCCGGCCGGCTGGTCGGGATCCGTTCGACGGCGGAAGATCGCGGCGATTGGGTCATTGTCCGGGTCCTGGGCACAACGGGAGACATGCCGAAGTTCTCGCATAGCGGGATTTATAATGTGCTAACACACTATCGGTTAGCATGGCGGGTGCATCGGCATCTCGGACGGAGGCGCCGAGATCGCGCGAGATGAACACAACGGGATGAACGCCATGCAATCACCGGAAGCCGCCGCGCGCGCGGACCGGCCGCCGATCAACACCAGGGTCGCCGCCATTGCGGCGCTGGCGATCGCGGTCATCGTCCTCGCCGTCCTCGCCGCCCACCGCTTCGTGGAGGATCGAACGCGAGCGCACCCTGCAAGCCTGGCAGACCCGGTTGGGCATCGTTGCCGACAGCCGCGCCGCCGCCGCCAACGAATGGCTAGATGGCGCATTCGGCACCCTGCGGGACCTGGCGGAAAACGCGTCGCTTCAACTCTACCTGACGGAATTGCTCGAGGCGGGCGGAAACCGCGCCGCCGTGACCGACGAACCGGCGCAAGCCAGTTACCTGCGCAATCTCCTGGTGGCGACGGCCAATCAATCCGGCTTCGCGCCGCCGCCGTCCACCGGAGAGGTCGCGGCCAACATCGAGAGAGTGGGCGTCGCCGGACTGGGTCTCGTCGACGCGGACGGACGTCCGATCGTCGCCACGCCGGGCATGCCGCCCATCAGCGACCGCGTCCGCCGCGCGGTGGCCGAGGCGATGGGCGGCAATCCGGCGGTCATCGACATGTACATCGGCGCCAGCGGCCTGCCGACCTTGGGCTTCGTGCTGCCGGTGTTCGCGGTGCAGGGAGACCGCGCCGAGGGAATCGGCGCCGTCGTCGGGCTTCGCGTCGTGGACCGCTCCCTGTTCGACCGCCTGGTTCAGCCCGGAGAGACCAGCAGAACCGCCGAAACCTACCTGGTGCGCGCCGACGATCTTACCGTCGAGTACCTGTCGCCGCTGGCCGATGGCACCCCGCCGCTCCGCCGCGCCCTGGCCGTCGACACCCCAGAGCTCGCGGCCGTCTTCGCCGCGGACAAACCCGGCGGTTTCGCCATCAAGCGGAACTATGCGGGTGAGGCGGTCCTGGTCACGTCGCGCGGCATCGCCGCGGCGCCATGGTTCGTGGTTCGGACGATCTCCCGCGACGAAGCCCTGGCGTCCGCCGATACCCGCCTCGGCAATCTGTTCGTGGTGTTTCTTTTGCTGATCGCCACCATCTCCCTCGCCCTCTACGCGGCCTGGCGCCACGGCAGTTCGCTGCGCGTCGCCCGGGCGGTGAACGACTACCGGATTACCTCGGAGCGGTTCGAGAACATCACCAAGTTCATGCGGGTCGTAACCAACGGCCAACCGACGCAGATCGTCGCCGTCGACGGCGACGGCCGCTATACGTTTGCCAACCAGCGCGCCGCCGAACATGCCGGCATCGCCGCCGACGACATGATCGGCAAGACCATGGCCGGCGTCATCGGCCCGACCACCGCCAACGTCTATGCCGCGATCAACGAAGAGGTGCTGAAACGATTTGCCGAAACCGATGACGCGGACGCCTGCAGGGCCACGCGCATTCACGCCTTTGCGGCGGATACCCCGAGAGACGCCGGTCCGCGACGCGGGCTCCCGGGTGATCAAATCCGAGCACATTCCGTTGCGCGGCGACCGCGATTATCCGCCCGCCGTGCTGATGGTTCTCGACGACATCACCGAGCTTGCCAGCGAGCGCCGGAAATCCGAAACCATGCTGAACAAGCTCATCGACACCCTGGTCAGCGTCGTCGACCGCCGCGATCCCTATGCCGCCCACCACTCCATCCGGGTCGCCGAGGTTTCGCGAAGCGTCGCCGCGGACATGGGCGCGTCCGAAGCCGACGTCAGCACGGTCGACATCGCCGGCCGGCTGATGAACCTCGGCAAGGTCTATATCCCGGCGGACGTGCTGACCCGCAACGCCGACCTGACCGACGCCGAGCGCGCCTTGATCGCCGGCATTCACGGCGTCAGCGCCGACTTGCTCCGCGACGTGCCGTTCGACCTGCCGGTGGTGGAAACCATCCGCCATCTGCCGGAATGGTGGGACGGCTCCGGTCCGCTCGGACTGCGCGGCGAGCGGATCATGCGCACCGCCCGCGTCCTCGCGGTGCCAACGCCTTCGTCGCCATGATCAGCGGCCGCGCCTACCGCAAGGCGATGACCTTCGAGGCCGCCGCCGATATCCTGCTCGAGCAGGCCGGCAGCAAATTCGACCGCCGCGTGGTGGTGGCGTTGATCAACTACGTCGAAAACCGGGGCGGCGGCAGCAGGTGGTCGGATTTCGTGACGACGCGCGACGAGATCCTATTCCCGACCCGTCGACCGACGGCATCCACGCTCCGGGCGGGGATACATCACCGCTATCCGGTCGTCTCTCGTAGCTTTCTGCGAAGCTCGTCGCCCGGCGACGCACAACGCGGTTGCCGCAGCTCGCCGATCGCCTGGCGGATGATCTTGGTCGCCGAATGCAAGAACAGGCTCGCCATGATCGCGGCGACCCCCAGATCGGGCCAGCCGGTACCGGTGGCGAACACGCCGGCCGCGGCAATGATCACCGCCAGATTGCCGATGGCGTCATTGCGGCTGCACAGCCAGACCGAGCGGACGTTGGCATCGCCGTCGCGATAGCGCAGCAGCAGGAGCGCGCTCGCCACGTTGGCCGCGAACGCGAGAACGCCGACGGCGCCCATGACCATTTCATCGGGCACACCGAGCACCATGACCTGATAGACCGTCGATCGCCAGCACCCAGACCCCCATGGCGGCGAGGCTGACCCCTTTAAACAATGCCGCCGCCGCGCGCCAGCGCAAGCGCCCGCCCGATGACCAGAAGGGTGATGGTGTAGGTCAGGGTGTCGCCGAAGAAATCCAGGGCGTCGGCCCTGAGCGCCATCGAATTGGCCGCGACGCCGGCCGCCATCTCGACGACGAACATCACGGCGTTGATGGCGATGACGATCCACAAGCACGCGCTTGTAGGCGCGCGACGCCCCGTCGAATTTGACATTGCCGCAATCGCCGCATCCTGTCATGGAACTCGCCTCATCGATGTTTGCGTTAACATCGGTTGTTTGTCGGCCCGCCGCAACCTACTGTTTCGTCGCCCCCTAGACCCTGGCCTCATCAATCTTGAAAGTCTCCGATCATGAACTCATCGGCCCATCATATGCCCTTCGGCGCCGAACTGCTCTCCGAGGGCGTCCGTTTCCGCTTGTGGGCTCCCGATTGCCGATCCGTTTCGCTGTGCATCGACGGCCCGCAGGCAGCCTCCGAGACTCCCTTGCAGCGGAGCGAGACCGGCTGGTACGAGACGGTCGTCGCCGAAGCCGGAACGGGCACGCGCTATTCCTTTCGCATCGACGGCGACCTGCGGGTGCCCGACCCCGCATCGCGGTTCCAGCCCGACGACATCCACGGCGCCAGCGAGGTCATCGATCCGGCGTCCTATTCGTGGCAGAACGACGACTGGCGGGGCCGGCCGTGGGAAGAGACCGTGCTGTATGAACTGCACGTGGGCACCTTTTCGCCCGAGGGAACGTACCGGGGCGTCATGGACCGGCTCGATTACCTGGTGGATCTGGGCGTCACCGCGATCGAACTCATGCCGCTCGCCGATTTTCCCGGCAAGCGCGACTGGGGCTACAACGGCGCCTACCCCTACGCGCCCGACGCCAGCTACGGACGGCCCGACGACCTGAAGGCGCTCATCGACGCCGCCCACGGCCGAGGCCTGATGGTGTTTCTCGACGTCGTCTACAATCACTTCGGCCCCGAGGGGAACTACCTGCACGTCTATGCCAAGCGGTTCTTCGACGCCGATCGGCATACGCCCTGGGGCGGGGCGATCAGTTTCGACAAAGCGGACAGTGCCGCGGTGCGCGACTTCTATATTCACAACGTGCTGTACTGGATCGGCGAATACCGCTTCGACGGTCTGCGTTTCGACGCCGTTCACGCCATCGAGGACACATCGACGCCGCATATCCTGGAAGTCGATCGCCGACGCCGTTCACGACACCGTCGGCGCCGATCGCCATGTTCACCTGGTCCTGGAGAACGACAACAAATCGCGCTATCTCGCGCGCGGCGACGACCATCGATCCCCTGCTCTACGTCGCCCAATGGAACGACGACTTCCACAATGCCCTGCACGTTGTGCTGACCGGCGAGAGCAACGGCTACTACGTGGACTATATCGACGATCCGCTGGCCCACCTTGGCCGCTGCCTGGCCGAGGGTTTCACGTTCCAGGGAGAGCCCATCGCCTATACCGGCGGAGAACCACGGGGCGAACCGAGCGGTCACCTGCCGCCTCTGGCGTTCGTCAACTTCCTGCAGAACCACGACCAGACCGGCAACCGCGCGCTCGGCGACCGCATCACCACGCTGTGTTCGTCCGACGCCGTGACCGCGGCGACGGCGATCGCTGCTGCTGTCGCCCTCGCCGCCGATGCTGTTCATGGGCCAGGAATGGGCGTCGGAGCAACCGTTCCTGTTCTTCTGCGACCTCGGAGACGAGCTCACCGATTCGGTGCGCGAGGGGCGGCGGCGGGAATTCGCCTCGTTTCCCGAGTTCAGCGACCCGCGAGGCGCGGCTGCGGATCCCGGATCCCACCGTCGAGTCGACATTCCGTCAAAGCGCGCTCGATTGGGACACGCGGAAGGACGGCGCGCACGCGGTGGCGCTGGACTTTCATCGCGACCTGATTGCCCTGAGGAAAGCGGAGATCGTTCCCCGGCTCAAAGGGACACCCGGCCGTTCGGGAACGGCCGAGGTGCTGGAGGGCGGGGTCCTGACGGCATCGTGGACGCTGGGCGACGACTCCCGCCTGACGCTGGTGGCCAACATGAGCGCCGAAGCCACGGCCAAACCGCCGGCCATGCCCGACGGTCGTCTGTTGTACGCGACGGCGGGCCCCGACAGCGAGCACCTCGAACAGGACCTTCCACCGTGGACCGTGGCCTGGTTCATCGCCGAAGGATCGGCCGCATGACCGACTTTTCGTCGACCCGTCGATTGGACACGCCGATCGCCACGTATCGTCTTCAGTTCTCCAGCGCCTTCACCTTCGATGACGCCCGGGCGCTCCTGCCCTATCTGTCGCGGCTCGGCATCAGCCACGTCTACGCCTCGCCGTTCTTCAAGGCCCGTCCCGGCAGCACCCACGGCTACGACATCACCGATCACAACGCCCTCAATCCGGAGATCGGCGACAGGACGAGTTTCGACGCCTATTGCGCCGCCCTCGACGAGCACGCCATGGCCCAGATCGTCGATTTCGTGCCCAATCACATGGGAATCGGCCAGGCCGACAACGCGTGGTGGCTCGATGTTCTCGAATGGGGCGGCGACTCCGCCTACGCCGATTACTTCGACATCGACTGGTTGCCGCCGAAAGCAGCGCTCAGCGGCAAGGTCCTGGTGCCGTTTCTCGGCGATCACTACGGAACGGTGCTGGAAGCGGGCGAGCTGAAATTGAGCTTCGACGCCGACGAGGGGACGTTCAGCTGCTGGTATTACGAGCACCGTTTCCCGATCACGCCGGGAGAATACACACCGCTGCTCACCGGCGCGCTGGCCCGGCTCCGCGCCGACGAAGACATGGGAGACGAGGTCCTTGTGGATCTCGAGTTGCTGGTGGCCGGCTTCCGCGATCTCAGGCGGCCGGCGCGCTCGGCCCGTCATCGCTCGACCCGGCGGGCAAAGGCGACGCGGTTGAAGCACCAGCTAGTCGGTGCTGGCGCGCACCAGCCCCGCCGCCGTCGGCTGCATCCAGGCCGCCCTCGACCAGTTCAACGGCACGGCGGGCGAATCCGACAGCTTCCAGTCGCTTCACCAGCTTCTGCAAAAGCAACCCTACCGACTGGCCTTCTGGCGGGTCGCCGCGGAAGAGATCAACTACCGGCGATTTTTCCAGATCAACGACCTCGCCGGTGTCCGCGTGGAAAATCCCGTCGGTGTTCGACGACGTTCACGCCTTCGTCATCGAGCTGGTGGCTTCGGGTTGCATTCGCGGACTGCGCATCGATCACGTGGACGGACTGTTCGATCCCAAACATTACCTGCATCGGCTGCAGACCAAGATCGGCGAGAGGCTCTCAGTCGGGTCGGGCGAGGACAAGCCGATGGAAAACGGCTTCTACGTGGTGGTGGAAAAAATCCTCGCCCATCATGAAAAGCTGCGCGACGACTGGCCGATCGCCGGCACCACCGGCTACGATTTCCTCAATCGCGTCAACGGCGTGTTCGTGGACCCCTCGGCGGAGGAGGCGCTCGACCGCATCTATCGGCGGTTCGTCGGGCAGGTGCCGGAATTCGAGACATTGGTCTACGAATCCAAGAAACAGGCCATGGACCTGGAACTGGCCAGTGAGCTGCGGGTGCTGGCCAACGAATTCGTGCGCCTCGCGGAGACCAGCTGGCTCACCCGCGACAACACGCTCGTGGGATTGCGCCAGGCGCTGAGGGAAGTAGTCGCGGCGTTTCCGGTGTACCGGACCTACGTCGACCGCCGGGGCGCGGAAGCCGACGACCGGCGCGACATCGACTGGGCCATCAGCCATGCGCGCCGGCGCAGCAAGCGGGTGGACAAGACCGTCTTCGATTTTCTGCATGGCGTCCTCACCACCGACCTCGCGGCGGGCCGCGACAGCCCCTACAAGCGCGGCGAAGTCCAGCGCCTGGCCATGAAGTTCCAGCAATATTCCGGACCGGTCATGGCCAAGGGCGTCGAGGACACGACGTTCTACCGTTACAATCGCCTGGCATCGCTGAACGAAGTGGGCGGCGAGCCCGACCGGTTCGCGGTCAGCGTCGCGGCGTTTCATCACCAGAACCAGGATCAGGCCCGCCGTTGGCCCGCCGGCATGCTGTGCTCGGCCACCCACGACACCAAGCGGGGCGAGGACACGCGCGCGCGGATCAACGTGCTCTCCGAAATCCCGCAGGTCTGGGGACAGCGGGTTCGCCGCTGGTCGACCCTCAACCGCCGCCGCAAGACGGCCATCGACGGCGGCATGGCGCCGGATCTCAACGACGAGTACCTGTTCTATCAGACCCTGGTGGGCGCCTGGCCGCTGGAGTTCCACGGGATCGCGGAGCCGAACCCCGAGGCCATGGAAACGTTCCGTTCCCGCATGGTCACCTACATGGAAAAGGCGGTGCGCGAGGCCAAGGCGCACTCGAGCTGGATCGACCCGGACCCCGAATACGAAGACGCGCTGAAGACCTTCATCTCGCGAGTCCTCAACGTCGCCAAACCCAATCCGTTCATCGCCGATTTCCAGGCATTCCACACCGACATCGCCGAGCTCGGCATGCTCAACGGCCTGGCGCAGATGGTCCTCAAGCTGACCGCGCCCGGCGTTCCCGACATCTATCAGGGCTGCGAAATGTGGGACCTCAGCCTGGTCGACCCGGACAACCGCCGGCCGGTCGATTTCCACAAACGGGCCGAGGTCGTGGAGCTCGTTCGGCGACGCCGCCGGCGCGGAGCCCTCCGCGTCGGCCGCCGATCTCCTGTCTCATTGGCCGGACGGAGCCGTCAAGACATTCGTCGCGTGGAGGCTTCTCCACCTGCGCCAGCGCCGCCCCGAGCTTTTCCTCGGCGACACCTACACGCCGCTTGAAACGGCGGGCGCGCGGGCCGAGCATCTCTGCTGCTTTCTCCGCGCGGACGACGAGAACCAGGTTCTGGTGGCGGCGCCCCGGCTGATGGCCGCGCTCATCGACGAAACCGACCGCCTGCCGCTGGGCGAACGCGCCTGGGGCGATACACGCGTATCGCTGGCGGACCCGTCGCAAGCCGCGTCCTGGACAAACCTGTTCACCGGTGAACGGGTCACCGTCGACCACGACGCCGACGGCAATGGAGGCCTTCGCGCCGCCAACATCTTCGCCACCTTTCCTGTGGCCGTCCTTATTCCCCAACGCGAGGATTGACAACCGCCCGTAGCCCGGATGGAGCGAAGCGTAATCCGGGAACTGCCCCCGATATGCCCAGCCACTGAGAGGTATCCGTGAATTGACACAGATCCATTTTCTTATTTGGAGCCGGCTTCAATGCCCACGTGAACAATGAAATCGTCATTGACGTACGGCCTGAACGAATTTGTCCGCCACCAGAGCAGGTGCGGCGGGTTGGGCGGACGCGGACCCGCCCTACAAATTCTTCGGCCAATCGACCAGGGCTTACGGAACCGTCATTTCGCCGTCGCTGACGATCACGGAACGGCCGCTTACCCTGATGGCGCTGACACCGCTTTTGGAGATGTCCGCCTCCACCTCAAGACGGCTGGGGCGGGCCATCTCCACCCCCTGATCAACCGACCAGCGCACCGTTCCGCTGGCCTGGGCCGCCAGGGGCGCCAGGTAACCGGCCAGGGCCGTCGCGGCCGCCCCCGTTGCGGGATCCTCGTCGATGCCCATGGCCGGAGCGAACATCCGCGCGCGGATCGCCGCGTCCGGAGCGTCGTCCGGACGGGCAAGCAGATAGAGATGCGGCGCCCAGGTGCGCGCCAGCGTTCGTTCCCATGTGTCGCGCCGGATCCGGGCCCGGGCGAGGGCGGCCGGACCGGCAAGCATGACGAAAAGAAAAGGAACGCCGCAGGACACCGCCGCGGGCGGCGGATCGTTCAAAATATCATCTGGGTCCAGCGACAACACCTCGGCGATATCGGCGAGGGATGGGGCGGCGGGACCGAACTCGGGCATCCGCGCGGCGGAAAATTGCGCGGAGACGATACGTCCTCCGGAAGCCCGAATGGTCACGGGAACAGGTCCCACCCCCTCCTCGAACACGATACGGGTTTCGCCACTTTGCCCATCGTCCAGGAGAATATCGCCGATCTCGGCCAGCAGATGCGCCGTACCGACGGTCGGATGGCCGGCGAACGGTAACTCGGTGCCCGGCGTGAAAATGCGGAGATGCCGGGTGTGAACGGCCTGCTCCGGCGGAAACACGAACACCGTCTCCGACAGATTGAATTCACGCGCCACCGCCTGCATCCGCTCGGTCGTGAGCCCGACGGCATCGGGAAAGACCGCCAGGGGATTGCCCCCGAAGATCTTGTCGGTGAAGACATCCAGGGTATGGAAAACATGTCGCGACATGGCAGGCTCCCACCCAATTAATCATCGAGATCGTGTCCGGGTTGTTACTTGGAAATGCGCGCCGACCGGTTCAACCGGCTGCAACGAGGGAGCGCGGTCAAAATGATTTGAACGCCTTGGCGACGCGCTCAAGGAAGGCGCGGCGTTTCTTGTCCGTCGCGCGGTCCATGTCGTGGAACGTCAACATCCGGAACGACAGGTCGCGGCCGCAGAAACCGGCGATGGCGCGGCGCATCTGGCGGCGAACGGGATGTCCCAGATAGAGCCAGGTGACCCACCACGGCGAGCCGGCGGTCATCACCACCCACATTTTATCCACCTGGGTCAGCTGGGGCACGAATTGTCCCGGGCTGGCGCCTACGTCGAAAGCGACGCCGGGGACGAAAACCCGGTCGAAAAACCCCTTCAGGATGGCCGGGCAGTTGCCCCACCACTGCGGAAACACGAACACCAGATGGGTCGCCGCGCCCAGCCGCCGGACATAGTCCGCCACCGGCGCGGGATCGTAGTCGGGTTCGAAATAGGCGGCGCGCTCGGCCGCCGACAGCCTCGGGTCGAAGCCGTCGGCGTAGAGGTCGATCAGGTCCACGTGGTGACCGCGCTCGGACAGCGTATCGCGCACCACGCCCGCCAGGGCGGCGCAGTAACTGTCCCCCAGGGGATGCGCAAGGACGATCAGGGTCCGTTTCTCGGCCATCTGGGAAGGCTCCATGGTGACACCTCGAACGCCATGGAGAGTGCCCCGGCCGCTCCGAAGGGGCAAGTGATTGTCCGGCCGGTGCGCGGGACCGGCGGGAAGACCGACGGCCGGATCCCCCCTCGCCGGTTCGGGCGATCGATGCCGCTGCTATGCCGTCGCCGCCGGGTCCACCGACGCGTTCCGGAGAGCGCGGTAAAGCGAGGCCAGCGACAACGAGATGATCGGCGTGCCAAGGAACAAGATCAAAAGCACGGCCACCATCATGATAAGCGGTAGGACCAAGGGGGCGAGTTCGCCCAACACTGCCATCGACACCATCAGTACCACGAACGTTCCGAGGAACAGTGAGAGGCCCAGAAGGATGAGTTCGATCAGTTTGCCGCGGTGTCCCTCCGTAAGCCGTTGAGCTTGTTGGAAACTCTCCGCAATGCCGGTTTCGCGTTCGATCAGAACGAAGTTCAAGGGCAAGAAGCGAGCGGCCAGATAGACGCCCGGCACAATCAACAGCATCATACCGACCATGACCATCAGTCCGTACAGGACCGTGGCCAACAAATATCGCCAGAACAGATGCGGCTTCGCGAACAAGTCCCGGACTCTCGCCGTTTTTCCGTCGACCGTGGTGAGCCCCATCCACACCAGGCCCATTGCCATCCGTGTCGATACATAGATGTTCAACAAGAAGAACACGACAATCAGGACGTAGGCAATTTCCACGCTGCCGCTGTTGCGGCCCGCGAAATCGGGGATGGCCGATGATGCGAAGCCAATGATTTCTGAAATGACGCCATAAAGAATAACGATCCCGATCCAGAACCAGGGCCGGGCCTTAAAGCATCTCCAGCCTTCGCCGACCACGCGGCCAATGGTGACGGTGTTTCCCTGCATGCGATCCTCCGTTAACAGGTTGAAAACCATCGCATGCGGCTCGCTAAAAAAGCGTAAAGATCTCAATCGACGAGCGTGGATCAAAAGGGCCGGGAGAGTGACCGCCGCAAAATGCGCCCCGGACAGGGTTTTAACGGCCAAAACCTACTTTGCATGGGGTTGTTTTAGAGAAAATGAATCACCCCTCCCCCCCCCTTTACCGTTCGCGACCGGCGCGCGAACACGTCGCGGCCGCGCGTCATTCGGCGCAATGACTTGATTTGCCCTCCCCGCTCCCCGCTTCCACCTCTATAACAACAGGCGACACGATGGAGATGGCGGATGACTTCCCACGCGGCGGACCCTGGCTGGCAATTCTGGATCGATCGAGGCGGCACGTTCACCGATGTGGTGGCCAAGCGGCCGGACGGCGGCGAGGTGACCAAGAAGCTTCTCTCGCAGAACCCCGAGCGCTACGAGGACGCGGCCATCCAGGGCATCCGCGACGCGCTTGGGCTCGAGGACGGCGAAGCCATCCCGACCGGCGAGATCCGCTCGGTGAAGATGGGCACCACGGTGGCCACCAACGCGCTGCTGGAGCGCAAGGGCGACCGGACGGTCCTCGCCATTACCCAGGGGTTCGCCGACGCGCTCCGCATCGGCTACCAGAACCGGCCGCGGCTGTTCGACCGCCATATCGTCCTGCCGGAACTGCTGTACGAACGGGTGGTGGAGATCGACGAGCGGGTGGACGCGCGCGGCGACATCCTCGCCCCGCTCGACGAACAGGCGGCGCGCCGGTCGCTGCAAACGGCGTTCGATGCCGGCATCCGCTCGGTGGCCATCGCCTTCATGCACGGCTATCGGTATACGGTCCACGAACGCCGCGTCGCCGACCTCGCCCGCGAGCTGGGCTTCACCCAGGTATCCACGTCGCACGAGGTCAGCCCGCTGATGAAGCTGGTGTCGCGCGGCGATACCACCGTGGTCGATGCCTATCTGTCGCCTATCCTGCGCCGCTACGTCGATGGCATCGGTCGGGAGCTGAGCGGGGTCCGGCTGATGTTCATGCAGTCCAACGGCGGGCTCACCGACGCGCGGCTGTTCCAGGGCAAGGACAGTATCCTGTCGGGTCCCGCCGGCGGCGTCGTCGGCATGGTGCGCACCGCCGAGATGGCCGGGTTCCGCCAGGTGATCGGCTTCGACATGGGCGGCACCTCCACCGACGTCTCGCACTACGACGGCGAATACGAACGCGCCTTCGAGACCCAGGTGGCGGGCGTGCGCATGCGCGCGCCGATGATGCGCATTCACACGGTGGCGGCCGGCGGCGGCTCGATCCTGCATTTCGACGGCAGCCGGTTTCGCGTCGGTCCGGACTCGGCCGGCGCCGACCCCGGACCCGCGTGCTACCGGCGCGGCGGCCCGCTTACCGTCACCGACTGCAATGTCATGCTGGGCAAGATCCAGCCGCGGTTCTTTCCCCGGGTGTTCGGACCCGGCGCCGACCGGCCGCTGGACGCGGACGCGGTCACGGACGGCTTCGCCGCCCTCGCCGCCGAGATCGCCGGCGCCACCGGCGAAGCCCGCACCCCCGAGGACGTCGCCGACGGGTTCCTCAAGATCGCCGTCGAGAACATGGCCAACGCCATCAAGCAGATCTCGGTGCAGCGGGGCTACGACGTCACTGACTACACGCTCAACTGCTTCGGCGGCGCCGGCGGTCAGCACGCCTGCCTGGTCGCCGATGCGCTGGGCATGACGCGGGTGCTGGTCCACCCGTACGCCGGCGTGCTCTCGGCCTACGGCATGGGCCTCGCCGACATCCGCGCGCTTCGTGAACAGGCCATCGAGGCGCCGGTGGCCGACGACACCCTGGGCGATCTCGAAACCCGGCTCGACGGCTTGGCCGAAGAGGCGCGCGCCGAGGTGGAGGCCAAGGCGTCTCGGCCGACCACATCGTCGTTCTCCGCAAGGCGCATCTCCGCTACGAGGGCACCGATACGGCGCAGATCGTGAGCTTCGGCGGTCTCGCCGAGATGACCGCCGACTTCGAAGACCTTCACAAACAGCGGTTCGGCTTCACCATGGCAGAGCGGCGGCTGATCGTGGAAGCCATCTCGGTGGAGGCCATCGGCGTCACCGAAACGGCCATCGACCCGGAGCAGCCGGATGTCGACGCCGCCCCCCTGCCGGCGCCGCTCGCCCATGCGCGGGCCTGCTTTCGGCGGCACCTGGCACGAAACCCCGATCCACGACCGCGCGGCGTTCCGGCCCGGTCACGCCGTCGACGGCCCCGCCATCGTCAACGAGGCCAACGCCACGACGGTGGTGGAGCCCGGCTGGCGGGCCGAGGTCACCCGGCCGCAACCATATGATCCTGCGGCGCGTGGTGGCGCGGCCGTCGCGGGTAGCGGTGGGAACCCGCGTCGATCCGGTCATGCTGGAGGTGTTCAATAACCTATTCATGTCCATCGCCGAGCAGATGGGCGCAACGCTGGCCAACACCGCGCATTCGGTCAACATCAAGGAGCGCCTGGATTTTTCCTGCGCGGTGTTCAGCCGCGACGGCCAGCTCGTGGCCAACGCGCCGCACATGCCGGTGCACCTGGGCTCCATGGGCGAGAGCATCGAGACGGTCATCCGCGAGCGCCGGGGAACCATGAAGCCCGGCGACGTCTACGCGCTCAACGCGCCATACAACGGCGGCACCCACCTTCCCGACGTGACGGTGATCACGCCGGTGTTCGATGAGGCCGACGGCGGCGCACGTATCCTCTTTTTCGTCGGCTCGCGCGGCCATCACGCCGACATCGGCGGCATCACGCCGGGCTCCATGCCGCCCGACAGCCGAACCGTCGAGGACGAGGGCGTTCTTGCTCGACAACTTTGCCCTCGTCGAACAAGGACACCTGCGCGAAGCCGAGTTCCGGGCGCTGCTCGCGGGCGGTCCATGGCCGGCCCGCAACCCCGACCAGAACATGGCCGACCTCCGGGCCCAGATCGCCGCCAACGAACGCGGCGTCCAGGAACTGCGCAAAATGGTCGAACACTTCGGCCTCGACGTGGTGACCGCCTACATGGGCCACGTGCAGGACAATGCCGAGGAGCAGGTGCGCCGCGTTCTCGACGTTCTGAAGGACGGACGCTACGCCTATGAAATGGACGGCGGCGCGGTCATCAAGGTGGCCATCTCCATCGACCCGCGCGCGCGCGCCGCCACCATCGACTTCACCGGCACGTCGGAGCAATTGGACAGCAACTTCAACGCCCCGACGGCCGTGTGCAAGGCCGCGGTCCTCTACGTATTCAGAAGCCTGGTGGACGACGATATCCCGCTGAACGCCGGATGCCTGAAACCGCTCGACATCATCATTCCCGACGGCTGCATGCTCAACCCGCGCTTTCCGGCGGCGGTGGTGGCCGGCAACGTGGAGACATCCCAGTGCATCACCGACGCGCTCTACGGAGCGCTCGGGACCATGGCGGCTTCCCAGGGAACGATGAACAACTTCACCTTCGGCAACGACCACTACCAGTACTACGAAACCATCTGCGGCGGATCGGGAGCCGGCCCGGGTTTCCCCGGCGCCAGCGCCGTGCACACCCACATGACCAACTCCCGCCTGACCGATCCGGAAGTGCTCGAATGGCGGTTCCCGGTGCTGGTGCGGGCCTTCGCCATTCGCCGGGGCAGCGGCGGCCGCGGCCGGTGGACCGGCGGCGACGGCGTGGTTCGCCGTATCGAGTTCCGCGAGCCGATGACGGCGGCGATCCTCTCGGGGCATCGAGTCGATGCCGCCGTTCGGCATGGCCGGCGGCGGGCCGGCGGCCGTGGGCCGCAATACCGTCGAGCGCGGCGGCGGCGACGTCGAGGAGCTCGGCGGAACCGACCAGACGCACATGGCGCCTGGCGACGTGTTCGTGATCGAAACACCCGGCGGCGGCGGCTACGGCCGCGCTGATTCGGACTGACGCTCCGAAACTTCGCTCGATCGCCCCATCAGGGGCAAAATGTGTGGCGGCGGCGCCACATGGACCCGGCAAATCGCAGACGATGGTATGGGACACATTGGCACGTGCGCCGCGTGCTACGCCGAGCACAAAGATAGCCCCAAACGGGCCTATTTCAAGACATTGATACGTCGAAATGCCATAATGCGCCGCCTATAATCGCGAGCCCGGCAATCATTTCCGCCTCGTATTCTTCCCGTCTACTACTTTGACGGGGGGTTTTCATATGGATACAGTTTGCAAATGATTGGCGAAGTTCGAACAATCGCCGAAGGGGAAAGCGTTGACGGTTCTTGGTCGGATGGGCGCATGCATCGCTTTTGCGCTATGCCTGTCTTGTGTCGGTGTGTCTCACGCCCAGCCGCTCGAACACGAACTCAAGGGTCTCATCAAGGACAATCCCGAAATTCTCGCGCGACAGAAAGAGGTGGAGTCGGCGCGCGAAGGCGTGGACGTGGCGATCAGCGGCTTCCTTCCGAGAGTGGACGCCACGGGCGAGATCGGTCCCGAGCACATCAACAGCCCGCTCACCGACCAAGGCGAGCAGGACTGGACCGAAACGCGGCAACTCGCCGGCGTCAAGCTGACGCAGAACATCTTCGATGGCTTCAGCACGCCGGCGGAAGTAAAGACCGCGCGTCTTGATCTCGAGGTCGCCGAGTTCACCTTCATCGGCACCCGGCAAAACATCCTGTTCGAGGGCATACGGGCGTACGTGGGAGTTCTCCGGCATGTGCGGCTGGTGGAACTCTCCCGGCTCCAGGAGGAAACCATCAAGGTCCAGCTCAACCTGGAAGACGAACGGGTCAAACGGGGCGCCGGCATCGCCGTCGATGTGCTTCAGGCCAAGTCGAGATTACAGCTTGCGAAAGAGCGCCGGGTCGCCTTCGAAGGCGCGTTGGAAGACGCCATCAGCCGCTACATTCAGCTTTTCAACCATGCGCCGGATCTCGCCAACCTCGTCGATCCGGTTCCGCCCACGGAACTCCTGCCGGAAGATCTCGAACTCGCCCTACAGGATCGCCGAGGAAGAAAACCCGGCCATCAATAGCTCTCTCGCCACCGTCGCCGTGGCTTCCGAACGCCGCCGCCTGGCGCGGTCCGATTTCTATCCCTCGGTGGACCTTGTGGCGCAGGCCAACATGGAAAAGGATTTCGATCTGGTCAGGGGCACCCGGCACGACTATTCGGTCGTGTTGCAGGCCACGTGGAACCTGTTCAACGGCTTCGCCACCAAATCGAGCGTCGCCCAGGCCGCTTTCGACTACCGCGCCAGCCTCGACAATCTTGAGACCGTGACTCGCAAGGTCGTGGAGGACACCCGCATCGCCTGGAACGAACTGTTGACCGCGCGCAAGCGCGTCGACCTTCTGGACAACGGCGTCAACATCGCATCCGAGGTGTTCATCGCGCGGCGCAAGCTGCGCCAAGCCGGCAAGGAGACGGTCATCAACGTTCTCGATGCCGAAAACGAAGTCAACAACGCGCGGATCAATTTGACCGATGCGTCCTTCGATTCCACCGTTGCCGTCTACCGGGTGCTGCAGGGCATGGGCCGTCTGGATGTGAAGCACCTGCAAATCTACGGCGATTGACCCGTGCCCAATCAGCTTTTGGCTTCGGGATCAAGCTTCAGCGATGCGGAATTGATGCAGTAACGCTGGCCGGTCGGTTGCGGGCCATCGGGAAACACATGTCCCAGATGCGCGTCGCAGCGACTGCAGTGGACCTCGGTTCGAACCATGCCAAAGCCGCCGTCCGTCTCCGTTTCGACATTGTCACTCTCGACGGGCTGGAAGAAACTCGGCCAGCCGCTTCCGGAGTTGAACTTGGTTTGCGACGAGAACAACTCCTGCCCGCAGCACCGGCAGGTGTAGACACCGGGCGTCTTGGTGTTCCAGTATTCGCCGGTGAACGCGCGCTCGGTACCCTTTTGCCGACACACCCCATATTCCTCGGGCGTCAATTCAGAAAGCCATTGATCTTCCGATTTTGTCACCTTGTCCGTCACGGCAAAAATCTCCCGCCAAAAGCCCAACCGTTTTGAGACCGACCCCGCGCTACAACAGCGGCCGGTCTCTGATCAAGGTGTTTTCCGGAGACCCACAATTCAAGGCTACCAAACACGAAAAAACCCGACACGGGGCGTGCGGGTTTGAGTGTCGAGGGGTCGAAGGACAGTGGGTACGGGGCGGCCCGCGAAAATGCGCGCCGCCGACGCTTGTTACTTGCCGGAGTCTTCGGACAATTTACGAACCATTTCCTCGATCGCCTCGGGGGTCTCGCCCTCTTCCTCCACGGTGATGGATTGGTCTGCGTACATGTCGCTGACGGTCTCCATCGGCTCTTCGGAGCCCGCGGTTTTCGCGTCGTCCATCAGCGCCTCCTCGAGCTCGTCCTCATCGGGCATGGTCTCTTCCGGGAACACCCGTTGGAGACTGCGCACCACCGACTCGCGCAGAATTTGAGGGTTGACGCTACCGGCGCCGATCTCGCGGAGCGCCACGACCGTCGACTTTTCGTCTTCAGGGTCTACCGTGGGCTGTGCGCCCGCTCCCAGTTCGCGAGCGCGCTTTGCGGCGACGAGCACCAATTCGAATGCATTCGGTACGGCCTCAATGCAATCTTCGACGGTAACGCGAGCCATACTGTTCTCCTTATAATCTGAAGCGCAGGAAATACCCGAGGCCGAAGAAAAACGCAATCACCGATGGCGAACAGGCGGTCGCATCACGACAGTAGGCGGTGCCGGGCCGGCGTCGGCACCGTCGGGGAACGCCGACCTTGCGTCCGGCGTTCCCCTAATGACGAAACTCGATCAGGCGGCTTCTTGATCCTGTTCGATAAGGTTGGTTTTTTTGCCTTCCACCGCGGCCGGAGATCCGGCGGCGATTTCGATCCGGCGCGGCTTCATAGCCTCGGGCACTTCCCGCACCAGGTCGACGGTCAACAGACCGTTCTGCAGATGAGCCTCCGAAACCTCGACGTGATCGGCAAGGCGGAACTGGCGCTTGAAAGAGCGCCCGGCAATGCCGCGGTGCAGGTACGTGGCCGAACTGTCCGTGCCCTGCTTGCGGCCCTCGATGGTCAGCACATTCTGATGCACTTCCATCGCGAGTTCGTCATCGCCGAAACCCGCGATCGCAAGGGTGATTCGATACTTGTCCTCGCCGATTTTCTCGATGTTATAGGGCGGATATCCGCTGTCGCTCTCGGACCACCGGTTGGACTCCTCCAAGGTGCGCATGAGCCGGTCGAAACCGACGGTGGAACGGAACAGCGGGGAAAAATCAAACGTTGTCATAGCGTCACATCCTCCAGGTATAAAGCAATGTGTTCAATCGCAAGAAGCCACGAATTGTCGACTTCCGGTGCGATGCCCGGCCCGAGATGGCGCCAAGCACAAGTAAGATGGGATCGGTTCGGAAATCCGTCAAGGGCCCCCGACACCGTTTTTTCGTCCTATACGCCAAGGAGTTAAGCCGAAACCGGCCCGCCGCGCGGCGGCACCTTGGGCGGGTGGAGCGGCCGCGCTACCCCGACGGTAGGGTCGGATTGGTTGTGTACATACCCACCCATTCGCCCTTGGCCACAACGTGCCCCTCCATGGCTTCCAGCGCTTCTGGTCCGCCAAATTTACCCTGCAGTCCGATCGACGGAACGTCGAGCGCATACACCGTGAAAATATAGCGGTGGACGATTTCGTCGTTCCACGGCGAACAGGGCCCGTCATAGCCGGCGTAATCCCCCTTCATGTCGGGATCGGCGGCGAACCAGTCCGTGAAGTTGTTGATGCCGCGCACGCCGTACTCGGTTTTGCCCGGCGGCTTGCCGCCCGCGGTGACATGGCTCGAATCCTCGCCCGCCAGAATCTCGAATTCGATCAGCCGGGATATCCACCAGCACCCAATGGAAAAAATCGACGCGGGGAAGGTCCGCCGATACCGTCACCCCTTCCTTGTTGACGTTGTCCGGTTTCGACGGCACGTCCGGGTCGTGGCAGATGATGGCATAAGCTCGCGTCACGGCGGGCCCGCCCGACCACCGAATTCCCGGGTTGCGGTTGCGACTTTGGGCAACGTGTCCTTCCTCCGATGTTGCCATCTTGCAGAAGGCGAACTCCTCCGGGATTGGGTTCCCATTCTGCCAGGCATCGATGGTTACTGTCAGCTTTTCACTCATTTCCCCCTCCTTCATAGCCGATCGCTTTGTCAGCATTTTCAACGGATGTTCTCGGCCAGCCGCGCCGCAAACGCCGCTGACCGATAACCGCACAGATGTCTAGCACATTTTGCACGCACGGCGACACCGCTGGCGAGCGCCAATCGCCGCGTGTAGATTGACGGACGTTTTTCGACAACCGGCTTTCCTGGACCGCCGTTCCGATCATGATCAGCCTCCCTATCGCCGCTCGTTGCCTTTTCACGCGCCTGCCCGCCAGAACCTCGGTGGATCAGAGACTGTCCGTCTTCCCGACCGAGGGCCTACCGCTCCGCGGCACCGTCCAAGTGCACTGGGACGATCGCCAGATCCCTTTCATCGAGGCCGAGGACGATGACGACGCCGCCTTCACCCTCGGTCTCGTTCACGCCCACCTGCGCCTGGCGCAAATGGCCATTTTCAAGAGGATCGCGCGGGGCCGCGTCTCGGAAATGGGCGGTTCTTCGGCCGTCGACATCGATCACGGCCTGCGAATCCTTGACTTCGGGCGAACGGCGAAAGCCTGCGAAGCGGCGATGCCCGACGACACGCGGCAATGGCTGCGGCGCTTTGTCGACGGGGTGAACCATTATCAAGCCACCCTCGCCGACCTGCCGTACGAGTACAAGGTTCTGAAACTGGTCCGCGAACCCTGGAGTATCGGCGATATCCTGACATTCGGCCGGCTGGCGGGAAGCGACGTCAATTGGCTGGTATGGTTCGACCTCCTCAAGCTCCGGCGGCGCGCGGACTGGCCAGCCATCTGGGCCCGGCTCCTCGCCCACGGCGGCGAGTTGGTTTGCAGCTTCGACGCCCGCGAGAGTGGTTCCCAGGCTAGTGCCCTGCTTGCCGGCCTCAGTCGCTCGGGCAGCAACAGCCTAGCCGTCGGCGCCGGTCGGAGCGCAACCGGCGGCGCCCTCATCGCCAACGACCCCCACCTCGGGATCTATCTGCCCAACGCCTGGTTGCTTGCCGGACTGCGCTCGCCCTCCTATCACGTGGTGGGACTGATGACGCCGGGGCTGCCGTTCTTCGCGATCGGGCGCAATCCCTGGGTATCCTGGGGCGGCACCAATATGCGGAGTGCGGCCAGCGACTTGTGCGATGTCTCCGATTTGCCGTCGGAAGAGTTCACCGCGCGGCGCGAAACCATTCGCGTGCGCGGCGGAGCCGACCGCACCGTAACCGTTCGCGAGACGCCGTGGGGCCCCGTTCTCTCCGACGCGCCCCAACTGAAGGGCGTGAAGGGACCGGCGTTCGCGCTGAGGTGGATGGGGCACCAACCGAGCGACGAGATCACCGCCATGCTTCGGATCAACCGGGCGCAGAACTTCGCGGCGTTTCGCGATGCGCTGAAGAGCTTTGGCATCCCCGGACAAAACATGCTGTATGCCGATCATCTCGGCAACATCGGTCAAGTGATGACAGCGAGAGTTCCGGACCGCGGCCCGACACCCCCCGCCGACATGATCGGGTCGCCCGCCGATCACGAAGCGGCATGGAACCGCGTGCTCAACACGAAGGACCTGCCGTTCAGCCTCAACCCGTCCCGGGGCTTTCTGGTGTCGGCGAACAATCGCCCCGCGAATACGAAAACGCCTGTTGGATACTTCTTTTCTCCGGATGACCGGGCAAACCGCATGGCCCGGATCGTGGAAAAGTCGGGCAAAGTCGAGGTTGCGCGAATCCAGCAACTGCAGATGGACATCCATGCCGAATCGTCCGTGACTCTGCGCGACCTGCTACTGAAGAAAATGGCCGATACCGGCTTGGCTGCGCGCACCAAGGGCAAGCGGCGAGACGTTCTCGACCGGATGGCCGATTGGGATGGCCAGTATGATGCCGCATCGCGCGGCGCCCTGGCGTTCGAGCTGTTTCGCCACGCGTTCACTGCGGAACTCTATCGATCGCAGTTCGGAAAGACCGACGGCGCCACATTTGCCGGTATCGGTCAGATCAAGGCCTTGATGCTGGAGGACATCCAACGCACCGACGATGCCGCGCTTGTCCCGTGGCTGGAGATCAGCCTCGCGAAGGCCGCCGACGGCCTGAACACGTTTCGAGATTGGGGCGACATGCATCGTCTCGGGCTGTTCCATCCCTTGGCTTTTCTGCCGGTGATCGGCAAGCGGTTCCGTTTCGCCGACCACCCCGCCGGCGGCACGTCGGAAACGGTGATGACAACGGCTCACCGGTGCACGAACCGGCGTCATTACGCGAGGTACGGTTCGAACGCCCGCCATGTTTCCGATTTGTCCGACATGGACCGGAACTATTTTTCGCTGTTGGGCGGCCAGGACGGATGGATCAACAGCGATACCTTCCAAGACCAGGTGCCGGAGTGGCTTGCGGGACGCTACCTCCAGATACCCATGCGGCCGCACAAGATCCGCGCCCGTTTCCCTCATAGGATGATCCTCAAGGCCTAGCAGAGAACTCGACGGCGCAACCGAAACCACCGCTACGCGGATTTCTCGCCGACCGGGCTCGGCCGCGACGCGGCGTTGCCCGCGACGGACGCTCGTTCCGGCTTGAGGGCGGCGAGCGCTTGCTCCAGCCGTTCGATGTCCCGCAGATGAATATCGTGCTGGGAGAACGGGATTTCGATCCCCTCTTCGCGGAATTGCTTATCGATGGCAAAGCGGAGTTCGCTGCCGACCGAAAGTCGCTTGTCCACTTCGCGAAGGTAGGCGCGCAGCTCGAAATCCAGGGAACTCCCGCCAAAATTCTGAAACAGTACGACGGGCTGCGGCCAGCTCACGATCTCCTGATGGTCCTTTGCGCAGGAAAGAAGGATTTCCCGAACCCGTTCCGTGTCGGTTCCATAGGCTACGCCCGACCATGATGATCAAACGGCCGAGCTTGTCCTTGTGGGTCCAGTTCGTGACCGCCGACGACAACAACTCCGAATTGGGAAGGATCACCGATGCGCGGTCGAACGTTTCGATTTCGGTGGCGCGCACGCTGATTTTCTTGACGTAACCCTGATTGTCGCCAACCACCACCCAGTCGCCGATTTTTATGGGGCGCTCGACAAGAAGGATCAGACCGGAAACGAAGTTGTTGACGATGTTTTGCAGGCCGAAGCCGATGCCGACGGAAAGCGCTCCCGCAATGATGGCGATGTTCTGGAAATTGAACCCCATGACCCCCACCGCCAACAGGGCGGCGATGGTGATCCCGATATAGCTGACTCCCGACGCCAGGGAATTGCGAATGCCGGTGTCCAGGCGGGTCTTGACGAGCACTTTTTCGGACAACGTCTGGCGGATCAGCCGGGTTGCCGCGATAGCGACGAAAAAGACCACCAGCGCTGTCAGAATATCTACGAGGGAGATGGTCACGCCGCCGACGGTGAATCCGTCGGCGACCTGCGCGATCCATCGGGTCAGGTCGGTCCGCGGCAAGCCCCAGATCGGCAGGATCGCGTACAACGCGATACTGAGCAGAACGAAATCCAAAACGGCGCACAACCAGAAACTGACGAGGTCCCGGCTGCTTTCTCGAAGTCCCAGCCATCGGCTGGCCAGACGCGACCCGATCCCAACACCGATCAGTTCCCGCAGCAATCTGCGGATCAGAAACAAAGCGCCAAGAATGACGCCAGTGAATAACAGACCATCGATTAGCTTGTCGCCGAGATAGACGTAACCAATCAAGTTGGCAGCCACC
Organism: uncultured Alphaproteobacteria bacterium; assembly: GCA_963786305.1. Lineage (GTDB taxonomy): Bacteria > Pseudomonadota > Alphaproteobacteria > Rhodospirillales > Defluviicoccaceae > CAKZLS01. The sequence continues at coordinate 136,701 of CAWAYL010000008.1, read as the reverse complement.
CCAACCACGGCCACCGCGCCAACGGCTCTTCGAACGAATGTCCACGCGGGCCCGCCGGCTCGCCAGACCGGACTTTCCGCTTCCTCGTTCGGCCGCACGGAAGTCGTCTGCGAGCCGGGCGCCGCGGCGGCGTCAGCGGCGGGATCCGGTTCGGTGCGCCAAAGCCAGCCCTGCACCACCAGAACAATGCCAATTGCCTCGAGAAAATTGAAGACCAAGCCATAGAAAGATGCCAGTTCTTGTGAAACCGTGTATTTCCCGGAAGCGTGATCGAAGAACAGACCGATGGCCACGCGATCGAAGAACATGTCAATCGCGAACACGGCCAGCAGAAAGACCATCCGTCGGCTTAGATCCCGAGACGCCTTGGGAGCCAAATTGGTGCATCGCCACGAGGGCAGATCCGGCGCCAACACCGCGCGCGTGAACGCCACGCCCAGGAACAATATGATCATCGCCACGCACACGGCGCGAACCACAACGGCGAAGTGGCCCGTCACCGCGGCCAGTCCGAGGTGAACCAGGACGATCGGAACGGCGAAAAGCGATGCCGGAACAATTCCTCGGGCCACGCCCTCGGCGACCGCCGCTACGAAACGCCGCGAATAGCTTGGCTCCTCGATGGTCACGTCGCGACCGTAGCGTTTAAGCAGGAACCGGCGAATGCCCCAGGCGATGACTACAACGACCAGCAAAATCACCCCTCGCCATCGCACTTCCTCAAGCTGGTCCGGCGATAGCCCGGCGCGCCACTCGCCCCATGAGTCCGCCAGGATCCGCAAAATTTGGCCGAATTCCGGGATGGCCTGGGCGACGGTATCGGGCGCCAGCGGCAGGGGACCGCGTACCAGCAACCTTTCCCGCAATTCCTTGCGGGCCGCGGCGGAAAGAGAGTCTTCCAGGTCTTCGGCGCGAGCGCGGGTCAACTGCGCCTGCGCCACGCGAGATCGGAAGACGTTGATTTCGATGTTGAGTTCCTCGCGCTTCGACTTGATGTCCAACGGTTCAGGGGGGTCTCCTTCCGCCGGTGGAGGCCCCAAGGACTCCAACAAGCGGACGCGGGTCAACATCTCCGCTTTGGCCTCCTCCTCGACATTTTCGGCCTCGCCCTTGATGGTCGCGAGTTGCGCGTTCAAACGAGCGTGCTGTTGCGTTGTATGCTCCGAGCCCTGCGCATAGGCCTCGATCTTGTCGAGGACATCGGTCCAGTTCGCGCTCATCTGTTCGAAGGCCTGAGCCCCCGCGCTATCCTCGACGGGCGCGGCGCCCACCGGAACGGCAGCAACGAACAGGATAAAAAACGCGTACAAACGGATCATGCGCGCACGATAGCACGCGACACATTTCGTCGAACGACTTAGTTGCAAAAGGCCGTCGAATTCAGCCTACTGTGCCGGCGCATCTGATATCGCCGTTTCCGCGCGCACCCGACAGCCGAACATGGACCGCTGACTGTATGGACGCACAACAACTATTTTTGCTCGGCCTCTTGTTCACCGCGTTGGTCCTGTTCTGGTGGGGCCGATGGCGCCACGACGTCGTCGCCTTCGCGGCTTTACTGGTCGCCGCCGTGGCGGGGAGCGTTCCCTACCAAGACGTTTTTTCCGGCTTCGGACATCCCGCGGTCGTTACCGTTGCGCTTGTCCTGGTTATCAGCCGGGGCCTACAGAATTCGGGGGCCGTCGATTTCATCGCCCGGCATGTGTTACCGCCCATCAAGTCTCCCACTCGTCATGTCGGCCTGGTCGCCGGGGTCGGCGGAGCCCTGTCGACGGTGATGAACAATGTCGGGGCCTTGGCCCTGCTCATGCCGGCGGTGCTGAAATCCGCGGTCAAAGCCCAACATTCACCGGCAATTGTGCTGATGCCATTGGCGTTTGGATCCATTCTCGGTGGATTGGTAACCCTCATCGGCACCCCGCCGAACATCATCATCGCGTCCTTTCGCCGGGAAGCCACGGGAACGCCGTTCGGCATGTTCGATTTCGCTCCGGTCGGAGGGGTCGTGGCTGTCGCCGGCATTCTGTTTATCGCGATCATAGGCTGGCGGATGATTCCAGCGGCGCGCCGCGCGCCGCTCACACCCGGCGATTTCTTCGATATCGCCGACTATGTGAGCGAGCTGCGGGTGCCGCGGGAAAGCAAGGCCGCCGGACTAACCCTTAATGAATTGGATGAGATTGCCGCAAAACATGAGGCCGTGATTCTCCGGCATTTCCGCCGAGGCCAGCGCGTCGACCGTCCGAATCGCAAACAAGAAGTCTACGCTGGTGATCTTATCATCGTGGAAACGGGGCCGCAGGCGCTCGGGGCCATGGTCTCCGAACTCGGGCTGAAGGTGGCGGGCGAAAGCGTGGGCGCGATCAAGAGATTGAGTTCGGGCGAAACGATCCTGGCCGAAGCCGTCGTGCTGCCGCGCTCGCGCCTAGTCGGCCAAACGACGGGACAAGTCAGGCTCCGCAGGCGTTATGGCGTCAACCTTATCGCCGTTTCCCGGCAGGGCAACCCACTGCGCGGCCGTCTTCGTTCCATCAGCCTCAAGCCTGGCGACGTCGTGCTCCTAGAGGGCTTTCCGGAACGCCTGCCCGAAGTAGTGACCGCGCTCGGCTGTTTGCCGCTGGCCGAAAGGGATCTTCAAGTAGGAAACGCGCGCCGCGCCATCCTCGCCGTAGCGTTGTTCGCCGCTGGTGTCGCCGTGGCCACGCTCGGCTTCGTTTCCTTCCCCTTCGCCCTGGGCGCCGTCGCCACGGGCTTGGTGGTGCTCAACATCGTTCCGCCTCGGGACATTTACGAAAGCGTCGACTGGCCGGTGATCGTGCTGTTGGCCGCGATGATTCCCATCGGCACCGCCTTGGAAACCAGTGGCACGACGGGTGTGTTAACCGACGCCATCCTGGCGCTCGGCTTGAATTTCTCGCCCGCGGTCATTCTGACGATCCTGATGATCGTAACCGTCGCGCTTTCCAACATCATCAACAACGCGGCAACGGCGGTCGTGATGGCGCCCGTCGGAGTGACCGCGGCGGAAAAGCTGGTCGTTAGTCCGGATCCGTTCCTGATGGCGGTGGCCGTCGCGGCGTCGTGCGCCTTTCTGACGCCCATCGGGCATCAGAACAACACGCTCATTTTGGGTCCCGGCGGCTACGAGTTTGGCGACTACTGGCGGATGGGCCTGCCGCTTACGGCATTGACCCTCGTCATCTCGGTTCCGATGATCCTCTGGATGTGGCCGCTCTGACGTCGCGGCCATGGGTGTTGTGAAGACGTTCGCCCGCCCTATGTGTTGGATATCTACAGCTTAACGGAAGCGAGGGTGCCGATGTTGTGGCCACACTATACCCTGGGGTTGTGTTTCGCCGCGCTTCTTTGGACCGCGCCCGCGGCCTCCACGCCAGCCGACAGCGCGCATGATTTTGTCTTCACGTCGATCGAAGGCGAACCGATGCCGCTTTCCGGATTCCGCGGCAAGGCGGTGCTGATCGTCAACACGGCGTCGCAATGCGGATTTACGCATCAGTACGCGGGACTTCAGGCATTGTGGAACCGGTACCGCGCTCGTGGTTTCGTCGTCCTTGGCGTACCGTCCAATGACTTCGGCGGTCAGGAACCTGGCACGGAAGACGAAATAAAGGAATTCTGCGAAGTGAATTTCAGCGTCGATTTCCCGCTGACCGCGAAGCAGCATGTCCGGGGACCAAACGCGCATCCATTCTATCGCTGGACTGGCGAGAAACTGGGTGACGAAGCAAAACCGCGGTGGAACTTTCACAAGTACCTGATCGCTCCGGACGGCCGCCTCTTGGGCTGGTTCCCCACCCAGACATCGCCATCATCGAAGCGACTCCTTGAAGCCGTGGAGCGCACGCTTCCGCAGGGGTAAAGATAGGAAAAGAAGCCGGTCCGGCTAGCTCGATGCTCTTGCCTTTTCGCGAATGGCGCTGGCAATATCCGCGCTCATTTCCGCAAGCGCCGAACTCATAGCCGCGGCGATGGCGGAATAGCGTTGCGTCTCGATATCCATCTCGCTGGCCCCCTCGGACGGCGGGTCGATAGCGACGGGTCTCCGGATATCGACCGTTCTAAGCGCCAACGCGGTGCGTCGCCTCAGATCCAATAGCCCCCATCGGGCCTCAAGCACGACCTCGCCGCCGGGATCCTGTTCGAACATTTGAATATCGACGCGAACCTCATAGTCTACCGTTACCGGGATCGAGAGTGGAGACAGCAGAACGCGTTCAGACGGAATCAGACCGGCGATGTTGTTTTTCAACGTTCTCGTCACATGCCGCCCAAATGGCGCCGCCCACTGGTCGAACTGTGCGAGATCGACGGTGTTCGCCGTCGTGCGGGTGACGATACTCTGCGTGTCCAGATAGTCCGACATGGTCACGTCGGCCACCGCGACGACAGCCTCGCTGGCCGGCCCGGCGGGCGTCCGCGCTTCGTCCGCTCTCGGCGCCTCCGACAGCACATAATAGCGGATAGGCACAGACCCGCCACCCAATATCCCAGCACACCCGCCAAGGAGCAAAAAGGCAAAAACAGCAGCGAATGGGGTAACGCGGCTGAACCGAGAGCAGGTCATCGTTGGCCTCCGGGCGGTCTCCGACCGAAAAGTAAAGCGTCTGGGTTGCGTTCGAGGGTATCGGCAAGGCTCTTCAGCGCGCGTGCCGCCACGCTGACCTCCCTCAGAGCATTAACCAGCTCGAATTGCACCGGCGAGCCGGGCCTGATCATCGTATCGACGTTTGACATCAGCGTTTCCGCATCCGTGATGGCCTCGCGGGCGTTAATGAAAGTTCGCTCGGCTTCGCTGACTGCCTTATTGCTCGCGTCCAGAGCGCGCTGAGCACTGTCCGTCAGGGGGTCGATACGAGTGTTGATCTTGGTCAACAGGCTCCGGAGTTCCGACAACGCCTGATCGGCATTGGTCAGCGCGTCTTTCACGTCCGGCGACGTAACCAGTTCCCGAATACTCGCTGTCGTCAGCTTCAGGTCGCTGACGATTTCGTCCACCCGAATTTCCTCCAACCGTTTGGCGATGGTCGTAACCGCCTCTTCGATCTGAGCGAACGTGGACGGTATCGTCGGGACTTCGGTATAATTATGATTTAAGCCCACCAGATGGACCCGTGTTCCAGGAAATATGCTGACCTGGATCGCTAATTGGCCGGTCACGAAACTTTGTTGGACCAGTTGCGCTCGCAGTCCCTTGGCGATGAGGCGCTGGATTTCGTCCGATGGCATCTGAATTGACGTAGCGTCGCCAATCTCGATGCTTTCTTGCGGGTCGATTTCGACAATCACCTCGATGTAGAATTTGAGCTTCTTCGTTTCGTAAAGGAGATTGATGTCATCCACCTGGCCGATGGGCACGCCCCGCCATGTCACCGGCGCCCCGACCCTGAGGCCCTTTACGGATCCCGCGAAGAACATGACATACTTCCGTTTTTCGGCGAACAATTGTGCGCCACCGAAATAGATCACCCCAAGAACGACCAAGGCAATCGCCCCGAGGACAAAGCCACCGATCATTTTCGGGTTTGCCGATTTACTCATACATCAATCCATTTCCAGAGCCGCGCTGATATGCTGTTCATATACCAAGCATGTTCGTGACGACCGCAAAAAGTCCATCGGTGACGATTATTAGAATGATCGCCATGACCACCGCCGAAGTGGCCGCCTCGCCCACCGCCGATGCGCTTCGTCCGCACTGAATCCCCTTCAAACACCCCGATATCGCGATCAAAACTCCGAAAATGGCCGATTTGATGATGCCAACGGCAAAATCCGTCAATTGCAGGGCGCCCACGGTCTGGTCCACGTACTGGACCAGCGACAGATCGAGCATTCCCACACCGACGATCATGCCACCGACGATCCCAAGCAATATCGAGTAGACGCACAGCAAAGGCATCATCAGGATCAATGCCAGCATGCGCGGAAGCACCAAGAAGTCCATGGGAACGAAACCGAGAGTTTTCAGCGCGTCGATCTCTTCGTTGACCTGCATGGTGCCGAGCTGAGCGGCAAACGCGGCGCCCGTTCGGCCGGCCATGATGATCCCCGTCATCATCGCCCCCATCTCTCGAACCGTCGCGATCCCCACCAAGTTCGCCACGAAAATCTGGGCGCCAAATTGCTCCAACTGCACGGCGCCGACAAATGCGAGAATCAAACCGACGAGGATACTGATCAGCGAGACGATGGGAAGCGCCTGAACGCCGCAATCCTGGATAATGAGCATCAGATCCGATCGCCGAAAGCGCGCCCTGCCGACGAACAACCGCCCAAAACTTCCGAGTGACTGACCGACAAAGCCGACCAAATCATTTGCTGCTCTCGACACACCGAGCCAGCCGTTACCCACTTTGACGAGCAGGGATTCCTGCACTTCGGTTCTGCGCGCTCCTGCCTTTTCCGGAACGGCGGCGGCGAGTTCCAACAAGTTGTGGACACCGTCGGGCATATCGCGGACATCGACGCCAATGTTTCTGCCATCACAGTATTTCTTGATATTCAGCAAGAAGACCAGGAGGCCGCTATCCCAGTCGGTCACCTGCCGGGCTTCGAGACTAATTCGCTCTACCGCCAAGCCGGCTTCTATTTGCTTCTTTACGTAGTCAGCGGACGGAGGATGGTTCGGTATCGTCCAATTTCCATGGAGCCCGAACATAAGCACGTCCTCTCCCGACGGGCTCAGGCTGATCTCCGCTTTGTCCAACGACTCCCTAGGTGCGCGTTGCAATCTCCGGCGCCCTCCTCAAGCATGGCCTGTTCGACGTCCACGCGTTCCCATGTATTTCAAGTTTCACAGCCACCTACCGGGGAGGCAAGTGCTTTATAACAAACGAGAACGCTGGAAATCACACGCCGGCGCGCGAGGATTGGATGGTTTGAGCGATTTGTCGGCTGAACTCCGCGACCACGGCGCTCATGGCCGCAACCACGGGTTCGTAGCTTTCGCCGACCACCGGTGCAAGCACGGGTTCACTCACCGTGGTCTTGTCCAGCAGAAGCTGCTTTCCCTCGCCATCGAAGACTTCCCAGCGAGCCTCAAGAACCGCATCGCCACCGACGTTGGCATCGAATCGAAGGACCTCGATTTCGACCTGATAATCCACCGTCGGCAACCGGCGGCGGGGTATCACGAATACCCGGTCGGTGGCCAGCAGCGTCGATAGATTCTGCGCCACGATCCTCGGGAACATATCCTCGAGGGGCTCGCCCCAGCTATCAAAACCGGCAACGTCGAAGGTGTTCGGGCCAGAGCGGCGGACCACCTGCGGCCGGTCGAGATATTCCGGCAGGTTGACCGGCCCGACAGCAATGGCGAGGCGGTTCGCCGCCGCTCTGGCGGCGACCGCGGGAGAGCCGCCCATATCGGAAAGCGTATAAAAACGGGTCGGAGAGGTTTCCGCGCAGCCGGCCAGCAGCATGAAGCCGAAAGCTGCGGCGGCGAGTGATCTTGGCCACGACAAATAGCGGATCATTTCGGTCCTCCCTTTCCGTGAATCAGCGCCTCCGGATGCCGCTCCAGATAGTCGGCCAACACCCGAATGGACCGGGCCGCGTTCTTGAGCTCCTTCATGAGTTCCACCAGGTCGGCGCGCGCCTGAGAGCGCGGTCCCACCAGGTTCTCCGTCGCCGCGAGAGTAGCGCGCGCCTGAACCATCGTGGCATCGGCCGCCTCCATGGTCTGGCGCAAAGACTTCAACGATTGCGTTACATCGGGGGAATTCACCAAATTCTGGACGGACACCAATGTCTTACGCGTGTCCTCAACGACGGCTTCCAGCGGGAGTTTCGCCAGCCGCTCCAGCACACTGTTCAAGGAGCGAGCGATCTCCTCGAGTTCCGAGGGAATGGTCGGAATTTGCGGCGGTTCGCCTTGCCGGCGAATGAGTTCTTTCTTGGCGGCGCCCGGAACAAAATTGAGGCTGACGTAAAGCTGACCGGTCAGCAAACTTCCGGGCCTGAGTTGTGCCCTCAGTCCCTTCTGCACCAGGATGTTCATGCCCGCGTAGGGATCCTCCGCAAACCGGTTGCCGACCCGCTTGACCCGCTGCGGCTCGATGACGATAGTTACGGGAATTTGCGCGGTTTCCGCCTGGGTATCGAGCACCAGATCCACGGACGTCACGGACCCCACGCGAATCCCCCGGAACTCGACCGGCGCGCCAACATCCAAACCTCTAACCGATCCGTCGAAATAGAGGACATAGGGTACTTTTTCCGTTAACTCGGCTTCGCTGATTTCGGCCCGATCGCTGTACAACTCGAAACTCGTGCCTTCGGCGGCGGGCGCTTCAGCCATTGCGACGAGCGGCGTATCGAACGCAACCCCCCCGGTTAGCAACGCCTGCAGCGACTCCGTGTTGACCCTCAAACCTCCGGCGCCGACCTCGACGTCCACGCCACTTGCATTCCAGAACCGGCTATCATTGCGAACCAACTGGGTGTGCGGATCACGAATGAACGCGTGCATGAACACTTCCCTGCTGTCGTCGCCCAATTCGTAGCCGAGAATTTCGCCCACCTCGATACCGCGAAAATAGATGGACGAACCTCTGCTCACGGAGCCGCGCTTTGCCGCGCGCAACAGGAATTTCCGACCCGGAATGTTGGAAGTAAGCACCGGCGGAACCTCGAGACCGACGAACGAATCCGCCGGCTCGCCCGGCTTCGGGTCGAGCTCGACATGAGCGCCGGACACCAATGTGCCCAGTCCGGAAACGCCGCCGGCGGTCAGACGCGGGCGCACCACCCAGAAGCGGGTGTTCTCGGTCAGATATTTGTCGGCCCCCTTGACCATCTGGACGGTCACATTCACCGTTTGGAGGTCTTCGCTGAGCGCGACATCCTCGACCACGCCCGACATCGACGTTCTTGAACTTGACCCTGGTTTTCGTGGCCTCCAGGCCCGCCGCGGTCTCGAAGGAAATCGTGATGACCGGGCCTTTCTCCGCGAGCGTTGTATAGAGCAACCACCCGCCGATCACGGCCGCCACCAGCGGGATCAGCCAGACCATGGAAAAGCTGCGGCTTGACCTGACCGCTACCTCGGGGAGAGCCTCGCCGCCTTCTTTCGTTGTATCAGTGTCCGTCACGATTAGCTCCCGCCGCATCCCACATTAATCTTGGGTCGAAACACATGGACGCGAACATGGTGATCACCACCACGCCCGCGAACGCGATCGCCCCGACGCCCGGTTCGATTGTCGCGATGGCCTCCAGCTTCACCAGCGCGATCAGGATCGAGATCATGAAAATGTCGATCATCGACCAGCGGCCTATCCCTTCGATTATCCGAAACATCATGGTCCGATCCTTAAGCCGCCAGCGCGATCCGATCTTTACCGAAATCAACAAATAGCTCAAACCCAACAGCTTCAGCACCGGGACCGAGATGCTGGCAAAGAACACCAGCAACGCCAGCGGCCACATGTCGGCGTGGATCAGTTCCTGGATCCCGCTGAGGATGGTATCCGGCGCGCCCTTGCCGAACGAAATCACCGTCATCACCGGAAAGACATTGGCCGGGATGTACAAGATCGCCGCGGTCATCACCAGCGCAGCGGTGCGCGTGAGACTGTTGGCCTTGCGCCGGTGCAGATGCGCGCCGCAGCGGGGACAAACGGCATGGGAGAGCGGCTCCGATGGCCGAACACGACAAACGAGATCGCAGGCATGGCAACCCACCAGCGAATCTCGGTCCTCGGTTTCCGGAGGCGGCGCGCCGGTGGAGCGGCGCAGCCGTTCCCATACCGCATGGGGTTCCAGCGCCGCGTCGGTGGCGGCCATCGACAACGATGAGAACCGCGAAGGCATAGAGCGAAATGCCAAGCTGGATGGTGGCCATATCGATGAGCTTCACATAGGCCACCAGAACGCCCAGCATGTAGACTTCCATCATCGCCCAGGGATGGAGAATCTCGACCCATCGGAAGACAGGCCCCGCGAGCGGCGGGCGCCAGCCGAAATGCAAAGGCAGCACGACATAGAGTGTCCCGAGAATTTTGATCAACGGGATCACAATGGCCACGAGAGCCACCAGGATCGCCAGTGGCAACAACCCCTGATCGTAAAGTTCCACGACACCCGACGACAGGATATTCGACAACTTCCGACCTTCGAGCTTGAAAATCATGAAGGTGAAACCGTTGGCAAGCACGAACAAACCAGCGCCGCCAAGGACAATGCCAACGCCCGTTGGATGCTGTTGCGCCGGCGCCGATAGAACCGGGCGCCACAACGGCTGCACTTAGCGGTATGGCCCTCGGGCACGGGATGGGCGTGGTGAAGCAGGCCGCATTCGTGGCAGGCGAACAGGGAATAGGCAGCGGGGGCGTCGTAATCGATCGTGGGCGCCATTAATGGGGCCGTTTCACAAATCGGTTAAATATGTCCGGACTATGCAAACGTCTTGTTGCACGACTCAGGACCTGACCTCAAGCGCTGGTTGCCGCTGCAGCGGCAGGCCGTCGACTCGTTCGCGGCATGTAAGTTGGGGGAGTCCTTCAAACCGGCAACCCAAGCCCTGCCCCAATCAAGTCATTTTTTTGTTCGGAATATGTCCGACGCCCTCTTGGCGGCGGCGGACTTGTGGTTTATTTTTTGCCGATAAAGTACGTCTTCTGATTTAAAGGGATTTTCCGCCCCATGCGCGGGCTTCGCCATTTCAAGCGTGCGGCGTCGGTTGCGGCCACCGTCGGAGTGGTCGTCGCGCTGTCGACGCAGGCGATGGCTCAAGACGGTGCGGTGATCCGCATCGGGACGGGATCCACCAGTGGAACGTATTTTCCGGTCGGCGGGCTCATCGCCAATGCCATCAGCAATCCTCCCGGTTCGCTGGACTGCGACCTGGGTGGAAGCTGCGGCGTGCCAGGGCTGATGGCGGGCGCGGTGACCACGGAAGGTTCGGTCGCCAACGTCATCGGGGTCGAGCAGCGGAGCACTCGACATGGCGCTGAGCCAGGCGGACGTGGCTTATTTCGCTTACTTCGGCGAGGGCGTGTTCGCCGACAAGGCGCCAATCGACGGCCTTCGAGCCGTGGCCAACCTGTACACCGAATCGGTCCATGTGGTGATCCGGCGCGACAGCGGCATCGCAACGATCGCCGATCTGAAGGGCAAGCGGGTGTCCCTGGACCGCAAGGAATCGGGAACCCGGGTGGTGGCGGAGATCGTTCTCAAGGCCTACGGCCTTCGGCCCAAGAACCTTGAGGCATCGTATGATAAACTCGGTACATCGGCGGATATGCTGGCCGAGGGCGAACTCGATGCTTTCTTTATCGTCAGCGGCGATCCGGTCAACGCTATTTCTCAGTCTCGCCTACGAGGTCGATATCGACCTGGTGATCATCGCCGGTCCGGTCGCCGAAAAAATTCGCGAGGCCCATCCGTTCCTGTTTGCCGATCTTATTCCGAAAGACGTGTACCCGGGCGTCGGCAACATCGAAACACTCGGCGTCGGCGCCCAATTGGTAGTGGCCGCATCGGCGGATGACGAATTGATCTACGGGATTACCCAGGCGCTTTGGAATCCCAACAACCGCAAAGTGCTCGACAGCGGACACCCCAACGGCAAGCTCATTCGGCTTGAAACGGCCCTTGACGGGATCGCCATCCCCTTGCACCCTGGCGCCGCCCGTTATTACGAGGAGGCGGGCATGACCCGCGCCGGGGCTCTCTGACGCGCGATCTCTTATTCCGACCTCAGCGATACGTATGATGACCGCCTGCACTTACCTGATTGCGTCCGCCGAACCCAATACGGCGCCCATCACTGCCCTTTGCGAGAACAATCTTGAAGAGTGGCTGCGACCCCAAACCGAAACGCTCCGGCGCTGGGTAGACACCCTCCGCTTCAATGCCAAACCCGGCAGCATCTGTTTGATTCCATCACGCGGACGGCGGCCTCGAGCGGGTGCTCCTGGGCCGCGGTGTCGACCCGGATATCTGGACCTGGGCCGCCTTGCCGGCGAAATTGCCGGAGGCCGCGTATCGCCTCGACGACGCGTCGATGGGCGTCCCTCTTGCTGATCCTGTCGATCCAGATGCGGTGGCGCTCGGTTGGGCGCTCGGCACCTACCGCTTCAGCCGCTATCGCGCGTGGCGGGACGGCTTTTCCCGATTGGTCTGGCCCCCCGGTTCTGATCGCGCCGCCGTGGAGCGTGCGGTCGAGGCGACCTTCATGGTCCGCGACCTGATCAATACCCCCGCCGCGGACATGGGGCCGGAAGAACTAGCCGAAGCCGCCACGTCCCTCGCCGCCCGGCATGGCGCCCGATGCACGGTCATCGTCGGCGACGATCTGCTGGCCCGGAACTACCCCGCCATTCACGCCGTTGGACGTGCCAGCGTTCGCGAACCGCGGTTGATCGACATGGTTTGGGGCGATGCCGGTCATCCCAAGGTGACTCTCGTCGGCAAGGGCGTGTGCTTCGACAGCGGCGGACTGAACCTCAAGCCGGCCGCCGGCATGAAGCTGATGAAAAAGGACATGGGCGGGGCGGCGAACATGCTGGGTCTCGCCCACATGGTGATGTCGGCTGGATTGCCGGTTCGCTTGCGCGTGTTGATCCCCGCGGTGGAGAACAGTGTTTCAGGCAACGCCATGCGGCCGCTTGACGTGGTCCCCACGCGCGCGGGCTTGACCGTGGAAATCGGCAACACCGACGCCGAGGGCCGCGTGATCCTCGCCGACGCCCTGAGCGAAGCGGCGTCCGAAAATCCCGACCTGCTGTTGGACTTCGCGACCCTGACCGGTGCGGCGCGCGTCGCGCTGGGCATCGAGGTTCCGGCCCTGTTCACCAACGATGACGCGCTGGCGGAGTTGCTGCAGGCTCACGGCGCAGCCGAAAACGATCCGCTGTGGCGGCTTCCCCTTTGGCAGCCCTATCGCCGGCATGTGGAGAGCAAGGTCGCTAAATCTGACCAACGCGCCCGAAACGCCCTTCGCCGGAGCCATCACGGCGGCGCTTTTTCTCGCCGCCTTCGTCGGCCCGGTGGCGTCGTGGGCTCACGTCGATTTGATGGCCTGGAACACGGACCCCCGCCCGGGACGTCCTAAAGGTGGAGAAGCCATGGGCATGCGCGCGGCTTACGCGCATATTCGCAATAAATTCGTTCCATAATCGATAAATTTACATTGCAGACCCGTTTCGAATGCATGTAATATACCCCTTATGGGTAATACCACAGTAACCCGCTTGGGGGACTAAAGCCGAAATGGCAATGCAGATGAATGAGCATCAGGCTCTCGACCTATGGCGCCGTACGATCGTTCAGAGGCGTCCGCGAAGACGTTCCAGACCTGTCCACACGGCAGATGGCCATCCTCTTGACCGTCTATCTGACGTCGGCACCTCACACCGTGCGGGGTTTGGCCAACACGCTCGGCGTGTCCAAACCCGCCGTCACCCGGGCCCTCGATCGGCTTGGCGAACTTGGACTGGCGCGCCGCAAGATCGACGAGAAAGACCGCCGCAGCGTTCTTATTCAGCGAACGCCCGGCGGCAACAATTTTCTCAGGAACTATGGCGAGAACATCGTTTCGTCCAGCCGCGACGTCACTGTCCATGATCAATATGATATCGACAGTATCGACACTGGCATCAGACTACATGCCTGAGACATCCGCTTTCGCGGGCTCCCGAATGCCGCCCAGATCGTCTTGGCGGGGGCCCATGTCCGGGTCGCATCGCCAGGCGCGTAGAAGCGAGCAGTGATAATGGTCGTTTGCCGGTCGGCGAGAATGCCGCGTTACATGCATCCCTCCTCGGCCAACCGAGCAATCGACCGACAATAGTTTTCCTCCCCTGACCCCAACTAGGGGCCGAATGCTGTAGCATTCGGCCCTTTTCCTTTTACAATCCAACGACGGCTCTGATCGGGTCAGCGCTTGCGCTGCAAGAGCGGCGGACGATACTGATGCAGATATGCTGGGCAGAATGGCCTCGACCGCGGTCGGCTCGATGCCGAGTTCCCTGAACGTCAGAGCGCCCGCCGGCACCACGTTCGGGGTCTCCAGCAGCTTGACCTGATCACGGGTCAGCGGGGGCACGGGCAACAACTCGAGAAACATGGCCTGGATGCGGGCAACCGAGAGCGGCATCGGCAGCAGCCATCGCTTCCGCCCCGTCTGCGCCCTAACCAATTCCATAACTTCGCGAAAGCTGATAACGCGCGGGCCGCCCAGTTGAAAGGTCTTGTCCCGTTTCTCCGGATCGGCCAAGATTTTGACGAAGGCCTTCGCCACGTCGCCAACGTACACCGGCTGGAACGAGGTGTCGAAGACCGGCAGCACCGGCAGAACCTGCGCCATCTTGGCGAATCGATTGAAGAAATCGTCCTCGGGCCCGAACACGACGCTCGGCCTGACGATGGTGGCGCCCGCAAAGGCATCCTTGACCGCGCGCTCGCCCGCGGCTTTGGTCCTCCCGTAGGCCGCCGGTGAGTCCGGATTAGCACCGATGGCCGACATGTGCACGAGCCGGCTGGCACCCGCCGCCTTCGCCGCCTCGGCCACCGTGCGCGCGCCGTCCACATGAATTCTCTTGAACGATCGGCGGCCGCGCTCATACAGGATACCGACCAGATTGATCACGGCATCGGCGTCTTGGACGGCGGCGTCCACGGACGCGCGATCGGTGATGTCGGCCGGTACAGGCACGATTTGGCCGGCGCCACCCAGGACCTTGAGAAACTGCGCCGCCTCCGTATCGCGGACCGCCGCCCGCACGATGCAATCATCCTCGGCCAGCTTTTGCACCAGACTCCGGCCGACAAATCCAGAACCGCCGAATACGGTCACCAAGCGACGATCCATGATTTTTCTCCTTTTGGCTTGCATCGGCGGGCGTGGACATCGCACCGCGACGGCCCGCGAGGGCGCGATTATCTCAGATGCACGCCGTCGTCAACATCACTCAACGGATCGCGCGTCGACAAACCGGCCCCGTCGGCTATCTCCGTTATATTTTCAAAGTCGATGGTCGCCCAACCTTAATCGTCGTTGACAGGATAGGTCACGGCGATTTAGGTCTTTTCAGACACCGTCTTTCGGTGTTCCCGTTTTTCCTAAGCCCAGGTGGCGGAATTGGTAGACGCGCAGGTTTCAGGTACCTGTGGCCGAAAGGTCGTGGAAGTTCGAGTCTTCTCCTGGGCACCATCATCCGCTGGCACGCGCGGTAGAGGCGGATCATCGTGACGCGAAAGCGCATTTCCCCTGACATTGCATCTGGGCGATCTGCCGGATGGGCTTCGTTTTGATGGCAGTGTCGCCATCGACACCGAAACCATGGGGCTGAAGCCGGGCCGGGATCGCTTGTGTGTTGTTCAGCTATCGGCCGGCGACGGTACCTGCCATCTGGTGCAGTTTCCCCAGCCCGCTATCGTCGACGATCGCTCGAGGGCCTACGCAGCCCCCAATCTCGTGTCGCTGCTGACCGATCCTGCGGTAACCAAGCTGTTCCACTTCGCGCGGTTCGACGTCGCCGTCCTCAAACGCTCCCTGGGTGTGGTCTGCGAACCGGTTTATTGCACCAAGATCGCGTCGAAACTGTCGCGAACCTATACCGACCGTCACAGCCTCAAGGACCTGTGTCGGGAACTTCTCAGCGTCGAGCTCTCCAAGGAGCAACAATCCTCCGACTGGGGCGCCGCGGCACTGACGCCCGATCAAGTGCGGTACGCCGCCAGCGACGTCCTTTACCTCCATCGGATTCGCGACAGGCTCGACGAAATTCTGGACCGAGAAGGGCGCGCTCATATCGCCGAAGAATGCTTTCGATTTCTCCGGACCCGTGCTCTCCTGGATCTTGAAGGATGGGAAGAGCAGGATATTTTCGCCCATTAGAGGTCGGCGGACATCGTTGACCTGTTTTTTGTGCACCTGCATACTGTCTGCACATTTTGGAGCGGCCGCGCGGATGGCGGATCGCGGAGACGGCCTTGCCAGTCCGACAGGTCGGCCGACATCCGCGGTTACACTGAAATATTGTTAGCTGAAGGATCGGAACGGTGAGCAAGGCAACGGCAATATCCATCGCGGGGGACACATCGGGCGGTTTGAATTCGGGCCGTCGGGTCCTGCGGCTCGAGGCCGAGGGATTGGAGGCTTTGGCGACCGCTCTCGACGATGCCTTCATTCATGCCCTCGAACTCATGGAGCGGATGACCGACCGGATCATCGTGACCGGCATGGGCAAAAGCGGCCACATTGCCTATAAGATCGCCGCGACCCTGGCATCGACCGGCACGCCGGCGATGTTCGTTCATCCGGCCGAAGCCAGTCACGGCGATCTGGGAATGATCACCAACGACGACGTCGTTGTCGCCCTCTCCAATTCGGGAGAAACGACGGAGCTCGCGGACCTGATCAACTACACCCGGCGGTTTCGAATTCCGCTGATCGGGATCACCGGCCGCGCCGAAAGCACGCTGGCCCATGAAGCCGACGTCGCCCTGGTGCTGCCCAGCACGCCCGAAGCCTGCCCCATGGGCCTGGCCCCGACCACGTCGACCACGGTCATGCTCGGGCTCGGCGATGCGCTTGCCGTGGCGTTGCTTGAACGCAAGGGATTTACCGCGGACGACTTCCATCAACTGCATCCGGGCGGCAAACTGGGACGCCGCCTGCTGCGTGTCGCCAGCCTCATGCATGCCGGTGAAGAGTTGCCGCTGATTGGGCCGGACGCGACCATGGCCGAGGCGTTGATCCGCATGACCGCCAAACGCTTTGGCTGCGTCGGTGTGGTCGACGGAGACAACCACCTGGCGGGGGTCGTCACGGACGGCGACTTGCGCCGGCACATGAGTTCCAACCTGCTCGATCTCAGCGCCGGCGAGGTCATGACTGCCAACCCCAAAACCATCCGCCCCGACGCCCTCGCCGTCGAGGCGATCAGCACGATGAACGATTTAGGCATCACCAACCTGTTTGTGGTCGATAACAAGCGCCCGGTTGGCATCATCCACGTCCACGACTGTCTGCGGGCGGGGGTGGTATAGAGGCCGTAACTCCGTGAATCTTGCACAGCAATCGGCATCGACGCGCCATGCCAAAACGGACCCTCGTCAATTCGATCCGCTCCGCGTCACGCCGCGACCGGCGTCCGCTGACGAACCTGTGTTAGGCCGCGCGCGGATGGTCAGGCGCGCGCGAACCATCGCGCTTCTGAAATACGGACTGCCGGCGATCGCGGTGATGGTGGTGTTTCTCGTAGTGATCTGGCCGCAGCTTCAACCCCGCGTCGACCGCTTCCGAATGGGGCTCGCCGCATTTCAAGAAGGTCCCGGCGAACAACCGACGCTGATCAACGCCCGCTACGAAGGCGTTGACGTAAGGGGCCGCCCGTTTCTGATCACCGCCGACGAAGTGTTTGACCTTCAGACCGAAGACGAAAAGGTCGCTTTGCGGGTGCCGCAAGCCGATCTCACGCTCAAGGAGGGCGGATGGTTGTCGCTCACGGCGGTAAACGGGATCTACGACAAGAAAGCCGAACTTCTGGAACTCTCGGAAGACGTCAGCCTGTTCCACGACGGCGGGCATCAATTCACGACCTCGAAAGCGACCATCGATCTGAGGAACGGAAGCGCATCCGGCACCCAGCCGGTCCAGGGGCACAGTCCATTCGGCGACCTGCGGGGCGAGGGCTTCCGGGTGATCGACGAGGGCCGCACCGTGCATCTCGACGGACGCTCTCGGATGGTCATCTACCCCAGCGCCCTTCCCGATCAGAAATGAGCCGCAACCGAGCCTTCAAGGATTTTGCCGCCGTTGTGGTCGTGACGGCATTGCTGATGCCGGCGGCCCACGCCCAGACGCTGAGCCAGGAGGGCGATCAGGCCAGTCCACCGATCGAAGTCGAGGCCGACAACGGCATTGAGTGGCAGCGGGACAGGAGCCTCGTGCTGGCTCGCGGAAACGCGCGGGCCGTTCGCGGCGACACCGAGGTCAGGGCCGACGTGCTCAGCGCCCATTATCGCGAGGGGAGCAATGGCAACAACGAAATCTGGCGACTGGAGGCCGACGGTAATGTCCAGATCTCGTCGCCTACGGAAACGGCCTATGGAGAAAAAGGCATATATGACGTGGACTCGGGCTTTCTAATATTGAGCGGCGGCGACGATCTCCGCCTGGTTAGCGAAGACACCGAGGTTCGTGCCGATCGCCAGCTCGAATTCTGGCCACGGAAACAGGTTCTCTATGCGCGAGGGAATGCGTCCGCCGTGCAACGAGAGAACCAACTCGAGGCTGAAACGCTGACCGCGTTTTTCGGCAAGGACGCAGCGGGAAAAAACACGTTGACGCGCATCGAAGCGGCGGAAAACGTGCAGGTAACCACGCCCGACGAAACCTTGAAAGCGGACGAAGGGACCTACAACTTGGAAACCGGTATCGCGACACTCACAGGATCGGTTAAGATCACCCGCGGCCGCAACCAGTTGAACGGCTGCCGAGGCGAAATAGATATGAACAAAGGCGTCAGCAAGATTTTCGGATGCATGCAGGGCGGAACGGGCGCGCCGCGCGTACGTGGACTCATCCAGCCCGATTCGGCAAACAGGAACTAGTGGTTTGGAACTAACATATGGCACCCATACGACGGCCTTCCGAGTTCCGCTGGTTAGGCGTGTGGCGCGGCGTGATGCGGTCGCATCACAAGCGCCGCGCAACGACGCCAGGGGGCTCGGAAGGCCGTCCTGCGGGTCGCATTTCTCCCTCCCTCGGGGCGTCTGACGCGCTTGACGATGGGTCCCCATCGCCGACGCGCGTCCCCCTGCCGAGGGAGGGAGAAGTGCGATCGTATGGGTACCATATGCTGGATCCAAACCACTAGGCCTAACCTGTTGACTTATGAACTGCTCGGATGATGGCCGCACCCACCCCACCTCCCGCCCCACCGGGAGACGGTCTTGGTCAGAAGCCGAGGCTGGTGGCGGGTGATCGCGGCCTGTTCGCCATCAATATCGGCAAGACGTACGGCAACCGTCCCGTGGTCAGCGGGGTAAGTTTGTCGGTGCAGCGGGGCGAGGTCGTCGGTTTACTCGGCCCCAACGGCGCGGGCAAGACGACCTGCTTCTACATGATCACCGGTCTCGTCCCGCCCGACAAGGGGAGCATCCTCCTCGACGGCCAGGACATAACGCCGCTGCCGCTGTTTCGCCGTGCCCGTCTGGGGGTCGGCTATTTGCCTCAGGAGGCATCCATATTCCGTGGATTGTCAGTGCAGGACAACATTCTTGCGGTGCTCGAAGTCGTTGAGGGCTCGCGCAAGCGGCGGAAGGCCATGTTGGACGCATTGCTGGACGAATTCGGCGTCGAGCACCTCCGCAAATCGGCTTCGGTGGCGCTTTCTGGAGGCGAACGCAGGCGTGTCGAGATTGCCCGCGCGCTCGCGACCAATCCCCATTTCATGTTTCTCGACGAGCCGTTTGCCGGCATCGACCCTATCGCCCTCAACGATATCCGTAATGTCGTCATGCATCTGAAAGACCGTGGCATCGGCGTTCTTATTACCGATCATAACGTCCGAGAAACTCTGGATGTGATAGACCGTGCCTACATTATTCACGACGGCAGAACGCTGACCGAAGGTACGCCGTCGGAAATCGTGGGCAACGAAGATGTGCGTCGCGTCTACCTTGGCGAGCGTTTCAGTCTTTAGTGATCTGGATCGAACTCATGGCGCCCATTTGTTCGATCCAGACCGCTAGTGGCGGGCTTTACCATGGCGCTGACACCACGGCTTGACCTCCGCCAAGCCCAGTCACTCGTCATGACTCCGCAATTGCAGCAAGCCATCAAGCTGCTGCAGCTTTCGAGCATGGAAATTGCCGCCTACGTGGAAGAACAGCTCGAGCAGAACCCACTGCTGGAGAAGGATGACTCGGCCGACGATACGTTTGAGACGCCGACCATCGATGCCGAATACGACGCAGCCGCGCCCTTGGACGGAGGAGAACCGAGATCGGTGGACAGCGCGGTCACCGACGATACGCCGATCGATCCCGACTCGGCATTCGACGTGGACTCATACGAAAACTTTTATGATACGGACGGCGGAGACGGCGGCCGGGACGCGAGCCCGCTCAATCAAAGGATCGCCGACAACGGAGGCCAAGGCGCCAGCCGCTCGTTCGAAACCGACGAACGAAGCCTCGACGAGACATTGTCCGCGCAGACGACGCTGCGCGATCACCTGACCAGCCAGCTGACCATGGACATGGATGATCCGGTGGATCGTCTCATCGGCATACATCTCATCGATCTTCTGGACGAGACCGGCTATCTCATCGACGACTTGAGCCATGTGGGCGATACGCTCGGGTGTCCTCTTGATCGCGTTGAAGCGACGCTCGCGCGGCTTCAGAAATTCGATCCGCCGGGGATCTTCGCCCGCAATCTGTCGGAATGCCTCGCCCTGCAATTGAGTGATCGCGGCCTCCTGGATTCCGCGATGACCGCCCTGCTCGACCATCTGGACCTCGTGGCCAAGCGAGACTGGACGGGATTGGCGCGAATATGCGGTGTGAGCTCGAATGCCATCGCGCGAATGGTCGGAGACATTCGCTCGTTGAACCCCAAGCCCGCCCTTGCCTTCGATCACAGCGTCGCCCAACCGGTGATCCCGGACGTGATCATGCGGCCGCGCCCCAACGGCGGCTGGATCGTGGAACTGAGCAGTGAAACCCTCCCGCGACTTCTCGTGAACAATCATTACTACGCCCACGTCGCCGGCATGGCGTCGCGAAAAGAGGACAAGCAGTTTATCAACGAGTGCCTGCAGTCGGCCAACTGGCTGGTAAAGACCCTCCATCAACGGGCGACGACGATTCTCAAGGTGGCTTCCGATATCGTTCGCCAACAGGAAGCCTTCTTCGTTCACGGCGTGCATGCCCTGAAGCCGCTGATCCTGCGTGATGTCGCCGAGGAAATCGAGATGCACGAAAGCACCGTCAGCCGGGTGACGTCGAACAAGTTCATGGCGACGCCGAGGGGCATCTTCGAGTTGAAATACTTTTTCACCCATGGGGTCGGCGGCGCGCACGGTGGCGAGATTCATTCGGCGGAATCCGTCCGTCACCGACTTAAGGCCCTGATCGACGGTGAAACGGCGAGCCGGGTTTTGTCGGATGATCAATTGGCCGAATTCCTGCAGAAAGAAGGGATCGATATTGCGCGTCGAACGGTCGCTAAGTATCGGGAAGGCATGAGGATTGCGTCGTCCGTACAGCGCCGTCGCGAGAAGCGGGCACAGTGTTGAGCGCGAGCCCGGAGGGAGACTTGACACAAACCAGAGGGGCAACTAAGTTCGCCGCCTTCGCAAGCCGAATGCGCAAGGTGTGGAGCACGAACGCTCTCTATCTACTTGCGCACCTAAGAAGCAGACACACGCATCGGGGTAGCCTTTCTGCTCCCTGCGTCAGGATGTCTTTACACATGGACATATCGATCAAGGGTAAGCGGCTGGACGTTGGAGATGCTTTGCGCGCTCACGTCGAAGATCAACTTGGAGCCGCCGTCTTCAAGTATTTTTCCAAAGCGCACGATGCCAACGTCACGATTTCGCGGGAGGCCCACTTTTTTCGGGCCGATATCTCGGTTCATCCGCTGCGAGGCGTGTTGGTGCAAGGCCGCTCGAGTGCCGGCGATGCGTACGCCGCGTTTGATTTGGCGCTGGAGCACATTGCCAAGCAGCTGCGGCGCTACAAGCGCAGGCTCAATGACAAGCACAAGGGTCGCGGTGCCGAAGAAAACAGCATCCCGGCGCAACAGTATACATTGGCGCCGGAGACCGACGACGACGCCGAGCTGCCGGAAGAGGGTCAGCCCGCGATCATTGCCGAGTTGCCGACGGAAATCGCCACACTGAGTGTCAGTGAGGCGGTGATGCGCATGGACTTGGCGGACGTTCCCGCGTTAATGTTCAGAAACCGGGCCAACGGCGGCCTGAATGTCGTGTACCGCCGCCCGGATGGAAATATCGGGTGGATTGACCCTGCCAATACGACAAACGCGTAAGGGTCCCTGACAAGCATGGAAATCGCAGATCTGATCAAACCCGAAAACGTGGTTGCCAATCTTCGCGCGAGCAGTAAGAAACAAGCTCTTCAAGATCTCGCGCGCCGCGCCGCGACCATTACCGGCCAGCCGGAGCGTGCCGTTTTCGCTGTCTTGATGAAACGTGAGCGCTTGGGCACCACGGGCGTCGGTAATGGCATCGCCATCCCGCATGGCAAGCTGCCTAATCTCGATAAGCTGCACGGACTTTTTGCCCGGCTGGAGCATCCGATCGATTTCGAGTCCATAGACGACCGACCGGTTGATCTGATTTTTCTGCTCCTCGCTCCGGAGTTGTCGGGAGCCGATCACTTGAAAGCCCTGGCGCGCGTTTCCCGTCTATTGCGAGATAAGAACGCCTGTGAAAAGCTCCGGGGCACGGATGACTCGGAGGCCCTCTATGCGCTCCTTGTGGATACCACCGCGAGCTGGGCGGCCTAGTACCTCTCCGAACATTGGCGTCAATGCACGCTGAGCGGCTCCAAATCGTTCTGCCGTGTAACCGCAAACGCCACCTCGCGGTCGGTCGTGACCACCAGCGGCTGTCCATCGGCGCCATGCACCGCGAATGCCGGTTCCCCGTTCACCTCCACGCTCCTGACATAGGCCACCTCGCCGACGCCGAGATTTGTAAGATCGTGAAGCGCCCGGACCATTCCGCCCGTTCTACTGTTATTCGTCTTCGCAATGCCACCAGGGTTTTCCATGATACTCTCTTACCAGTTGTCAGCGCACGATAGCGGCGCTGGGTTGCCGCGACCTTAAGACCGCCGCGGAAAATCAGGCTTCCGGTTCGACATCGATGGTCCGGGCACCTCGCGACGGCCCGCGTCCCCCCGAGGCTCCCCTGTCGATCCGGATGGTGCGAATTTCGGGCTCCGGTACGCGCCGCTGCAACTCGATGCGCAACAGCCCATTGTCGAGCGATGCCCCGCCGACTTCGATGCCCTCGGCGAGGACAAAACTTCGGTGAAATTGACGCGACGCGATGCCGCGATGAAGGTAGACCCGGCCCGCCTCGTCTTCGCTTTTGCGCCCCCGGATCACCAGTTGGTTATCTTCCAGCGTAACCGCCAGATCCTCCATCGCGAACCCGGCGACGGCGATGGTTATGCGAAGACCCTGGTCACCGATCTGCTCGATGTTATACGGCGGATAGCCTTCACCCGCGCTCTTCGATACGTGATCCAAGATGCGTTCGAGGTGTTCGAAACCGAGTAAAAGAGGGCTGTTCAAACTTTGCATGCGGGTCATGACCGCCTACTCCTCCTTCTGAGCGAGAGCGATAAATTCGGGCCCTTAACATGGCGCCCAGCCGAGCCTTGCACGGCAATGCCCGGTCCAACACACGTAATGTGGTTGTAAAAAGGCGGTTGTCAATGACCGCTGTCGGGCCACCGACCATGACCGCCCCCCGCAAACCTCCCGCCGCATGCATTGTCATCGCATACCAGTCCCGCCGCCGAAATAATGCCCGTATTTTCGCGAGAAATATTGCTTTCGACCCTCCCCAAAACGCGATGAGCCCGCTATGTATCAGGTTGGCGACTGGTCGAATGATTCAAAAACCAGCGGGTATGTCGTCGAGCCTATCTCCTGATAGTTTTGTGGGATAAGAACCCCCGGTTCGGGAAACATCGGTTGAATTACTGGTAAAGGGGCCTCGCGAGGTCAACGAAAATCATGAGAAATTTCGGTTTCAAAAGCCTTCTTATAACGGTCGTTGCGACCGGGATGCTGTCCGTGGCACCAGCCCGCGCGGCATGGCAGGAAGATACGAAGGTGTGCGAGGACCAGCTGAAAGCCAAGCAGGTCGATCAGGCGATCCAAGCGTGCACGAAGGCCATCACCGGCGGAGCGCCGTCGGAAGAGGCGATGGCGTTTACGTACAATCTTCGCGGCATATCCTATGCCCTGAAGGGTAACGACGATCTTGCGCTCCAGGATTTCGGAGAGGTTCTCCGCCGCAAGCCCAACCCCGGAACATACGTCAACCGTGGCAGCGTCTACCTTCGCAAAGGCAACACGGATCAGGCGATCCAGGACTTCACGCAATCCATCGGCCAAGAGCCGAATCCGCAGGCGTACATGGCTCGAGGACAGGCTTACGCTCGCAAGGGCGACGCGAATCGCGCCATGCAGGACTTCGAGAAGGCATTTTCACTGGGCGGCGAGCCGGCGGTAAAAAGTCTGCAAAGCCATCTCAAGACCCATGGAAAGTACACGGGAACGGTCGACGGCAAATATGGCCCCGGCACCCGCAAGGCGTTGGAAGCGTGTCTCCAGGATCCCCAATGCTGATGATGTTGGTGATTGCGGTCCGTTAACCACGACGCCCGGATCACTTTCGATCCGCGACCGCTATCAAAAAAGGCCTGCACGCGTTATGTCAGGCCTTTTGGTAATGGTGGAGCCGAGGGGAATCGAACCCCTGACCTCTACAATGCCATTGTAGCGCTCTCCCAACTGAGCTACGGCCCCATTGAACTGTCTACGCGCGATCCTGACATCCCCGCCCAAACGCACGCTGGAACAGTCTAGAAACTAGAGAACCTCGGACCACCGGGGCAAGAAAAATGTTTGCCCCTTTGTCAAAGCGGTGTCGGAAACCTGCCTAGGACTTGTCCTCGACGTCCTCGTCAATATGCTCCATGACTTCGCCGATGTCATCACCATCTTCACCAAGATCCGAGGTGTCCTCGATCAAATCCTGACCCTCGCGGTTGAGATCGTCGATGTTGTCGCCGTCCCCGTCATTGTCGGAATCTTCCGAGTCGTCCGTATCCGCATCGGCATCGACTTCATCCCCCGCATCCTCCGCAAGATCAGCGCCGACCACCGCCTTGGAGACCTTCGGACGAGAAGGCGTTTCATCCTTCGAGACCGCGGCGCCGCGCCGAACGCGCGGCTGACGTTCCAGGTCGTAGACGGTGCTGCACACTGGACATACAATGGGGTCACGGCATAGATCGTAGAATCGAGCGCCACAGTTGTGGCAGGTGCGCTTAGCGCCCCATTCAGGCTTCGCCACCCATAGTCCTCCTGCTGTTCGTCGCGTGTTCCATCAGGTGCCAATTGCCATGTTTGTTTCCGCCGTGTCAAAACCAAAAGCAACGGTTCGCCATATCGGCTTGCGCCCGTTCGGAAGCGTCGGCCCCTCCTGCTCGGTCAACGTGTACATTCCCCGCGCCCGCTGAACCCACAAAAGCAAAGGTTGCAAAATATGATCCCGATGCTGTCCGCTGCATCCGGGCCGCTCGTCGGATCGGTGAATGTCCCCGGTGACAAGTCCATCTCCCATCGCGCCTTAATCCTCGGCGCGAGCGCGGTTGGCGAAACCCGTATCGCAAACCTGCTGGAGGCCGAGGATGTCCTGGCGACCGCCGAGGCCATGCGCAGGCTCGGAGCAATCGTCGAGCGCGGCCACGAAGACTGGAGCGTGTTCGGACGCGGGGTGGGCGGTTTGGCGGAACCCGCGGCGGTTCTCGACATGGGCAATTCGGGAACCGGCGCCCGCCTTGTGATGGGCCTGGTCGCCAGTCATCCGTTCATCACGTTTTTCACGGGCGACGCCTCGTTGACGGAGCGGCCGATGAACCGCGTCATCGAACCCCTGTCGGAGATCGGCGCCCGCTTCTGGTCCCGTTCGGACGGCCGGTTGCCGCTGGCGATCCAGGGATCGGAAATGCCCCTGCCCATCATCTATACACTGCCCGTGGCATCGGCTCAGGTGAAATCGGCGGTGCTCTTGGCCGGCCTTAACGCGCCGGGACAAACCACGGTCATCGAGCCGAAGCCGACCCGGGATCACACGGAACGGATGCTGCTTCATTTCGGCGCCGAAGTCCACGTCGAGGATCTGGCCGAGGGCGGACGGTCGATCACGCTGACCGGTCAGCCGGAAATCACCGGGCACGATGTCGTCGTACCCGGCGACATATCGTCCGCGGCGTTTCCGCTGGTGGCCGCCTTGCTCGCGCCGGGATCGCGGATCACCATCCACGGCATCGGACTCAACGCGCTGCGTGCCGGTTTGCTTGACACCTTGTCCGACATGGGCGCACGCCTGCGTACCGTCAACCATCGCGCCGAATCGGGGGAACCGGTAGCCGACCTCGCGGTGGAAGCAGGCGCTCTCGGCGGTGTCGACGTACCGCACCACCGCGTCCCGGCGATGATCGACGAGTTTCCCATTCTCGCGGTCGCCGCCGCCTGCGCCACCGGCGCCACCCGAATGACCGGTCTCGGCGAGCTGCGGGTCAAGGAGAGCGACCGCCTGACGGCCATCGCCGACGGCCTCGCCGCCTGTGGTGTTGACGTGGAAACCGGCCCGGACTGGCTCGTCGTTCACGGCGCCGGCGGTCGGCCGCCGGGCGGCGGACTGGTGAGCGTCAACATGGATCACCGGATCGCCATGGCATTTCTGGTCCTTGGCATGGTCAGCCAGAACCCCGTAAGCATCGACGACGGAACATCCATCGCCACCAGTTTCCCGCAATTCGTTGCCTTGATGAACCGCCTCGGCGCACGCATCTCCGAGGGCAATGGCCTCGCCTGAACCCGCATCGAAAAGACGGAAATGCCGAGCATCGACTCGGCGATTGTGATGCATCGTTCGCGAAATCTTAACGGCGTTCGCGCATCATACGCCTGATGCACGAACACAACGACGTCACGAGGACTTGCGATCGATGATGCGGGCGCTGGCAGCGGCAAATTACCGGCTCTGTCTGGCGGTTCTCGTCGGTTTGTTCCTCGTGCTCGTGGCCGGCACGTTCGGGCTCAGCACATGGCCGTTCGAGCTTCTGAACCACTTCGCCCTGCAATACCTTATTGCGGCGGTGTTTCTATGCCTGGTTTTCCTGATGGGCGGAAAGAAAGCCCCGGCCGCGGCGGCCTTCGTCTTTGCGCTGGTGTTCGCGACGGACTACCAACAAGCGCCCAAAACACAGGACGACATGGCGTCATCGTCCATCGGCGCGGCAGCCGCATCCGTCCTCGCGAGGCCAGGATTGCCGTCGCGGCGGCTGAGCCTGATGACCCACAATGTGTCCGACATGAACCGGCGGTCCGAAGACGTCCTGACGTGGCTTGCCACCCGGCCGGCCGACATCATCGCCCTCGTGGAGGTGCCCGCCGGGATGTCCGGCGCGTTCGCGGACCTGAAAGAGGTCTATCGCCACCAGTTCGTCATCGAACCGGGCGACCGGCTGAATTCGGAGGTCTACGCCGGGCGGGAGACGCTGGCGATCTTGTCGGTCCATCCGATCGCGGCGAAAGGTGTCGTCCGGCCGTCGGGACAGGGAAAGCTCTCTTTGTTGGCGAAGATCGCGGTCCCGGGGGCCAGCGACCCGTGGATCGTCGTCGTCCATCCGGCGAACCCGACCCGGCCCGCCCGGCTCGCGGCCCGCGACTCCTATCTGTTGGACCTCGCCGGCCTGATCGCCGGGATCGACGGGCCGGTGATCGTCGCGGGCGATTTCAACGTGACCCCCTACGCCCCCGCCTTTCGGCAATTCCTGCGCGCCAGCCGCACCTCGACCGCCCGCGGCTTTCCGGCGACGTGGCCGTCGATGCTCGGCCCCATGGGCATTCCCATCGACCACGTTCTGGTCCGCGAGGCGAGGCTCGCCGATCTCGAAGCGTTTTCCTCCCCGGGCTCCGATCATCGCGTGCTGAAGGCGGAAATCCTGCTTTCGGAGTCGCCGGAACGGCACCTATACGCCGCTCGTCCCTGATACGCCGCTCCTCCTTGGCCCCTCGCGAACCGGTTCGGGCCACCGCGCTCCCCTGAACAGCGCCAGCAACTCCGCTCGCGACCGCGGCAAGGGGGCATCGTCCGCCAACAATCCCACGCGTCTCGCCGCCAAACCCACGTCCAGGACCAGGGGACGCCGAAGGTGAGCGCGGCGCAGAAGCTCGCCATCCGCAAGCACGTCGCGGGCCTCGCCACCGCCGATGACCACGCCGCCTTGAAAGATCGCCACCCGGTCCGACCAGGCGCACGCCAGATCCACGTCGTGGGTGGCGTAGACGATGGTGGTTCCGCCGTCGCTCAATTGACCGAGGGCGGCGAGCAGATGGGAGACGCCATGACTGTCCAACCCGGCCGTCGGTTCGTCGAGGACAAGAACCTTGGGCCGCATGGCCAGCACGCCGGCGATGGCCACCCGCTTCTTCTGCCCGCCACTCAACATGTGGATCGGGCGTTTGGCCAGGTCATCGATCCGCATGGCCGCCAGGGCATCGCCGACGCGGCGGCGAACTTCGTCTTCCGCGAGACCGAGGTTCAGGGGCCCGAACGAGACGTCCTGATAAACGGTGCCGGCAAACAACTGGTCATCGGGATCCTGGAACACCAGCCCGACGGTCGTTCGCCATCGGGTCAGCGACCGCCGGTCCCACGCCGCGCGGCGGCCCTCCAGACGGAGCTCGCCGGCGCTTGGACGAAGCGTTCCGTTGAGATGCAAAAGCAAGGTGGTCTTGCCGGCACCGTTGGGGCCGAGGATGGCCAGACGCCCGCCGGCGGGCACGTCGAGATCGAGCCCCTTGAGGGCCTCGATTCCTCCGGCATAGTTATAGCGCAGGCCTCGGGCCGACAGGATCACGGCATCATGCCCCCGATACCGGAGGCGAGCCATATCAACGTGACGGCCAGGATGAAGGCCTGCGCCGATAGCGATCCCAGGGCAAACCGCCTTGACGGAACGACCCGAGACGGAAGCACCCGGAGATCGCCGTCATAGGCGCGGGCCGCGAGCCCGGTTTCCATGCGCGCCGCCTTGTCGAAGACCCGGGGCAGCAAGGAGGCCGCGAGCATGCCCGCGGACCGCAGGGAGCGGCGAAACCCGACATACCCCATGCGGCTCGCCTGCGCCATGCGCGCCCGGTCCGCCACCTCGGCCGTCACCATGGTGAACCGGTAGACCAGCAAGGTCACATCGACGATCGCCGCGGGCACGCGGGTCTTCCGCAGAAGACCCAGACATTCGGACACCGGCGTGGTCAGAACGATCAACAACAGCGAGGCCGTGGCCGCGAGGGCGCGCAGCGTGACGTTCAGCGCGGTCATCGCGCCGACGGACGAAAACGAAACGGCCGGTCCGCCGCCATCGAGGCGCACGGAGAGCGCGAG
The DNA here is from genome assembly GCA_963786305.1 of uncultured Alphaproteobacteria bacterium. Classification (GTDB taxonomy): domain Bacteria; phylum Pseudomonadota; class Alphaproteobacteria; order Rhodospirillales; family Defluviicoccaceae; genus CAKZLS01. The sequence goes on along the minus strand of CAWAYL010000008.1, from coordinate 107,491 downwards.
GACGGCGGCGCCAGTGACCATGAACGCCGTCGGCGGCATCAAAACGCGCAGATAGTCCCGCACCGGAACCCGGGCGCCCGCGAGTGTCGCGGTCATGGCCGCGAGCAGAACCAGGATCGCCCCCGGAACGGCCGGCAGAACGACGCTCAGGATCAGCAAGCCGCCGCCGAGCAGCAGTTTGTCGACGGCATGCCGGTCGCTCCAGCGGTTGGTGTGGGCGAGGCGATCAATAAGATGCATCGCCCTCGGCCGGCCTGCGGCGCCGCGCCTCGCCGCGCCGCAGGCCAAAGTAGTATCCCAGCAACCCCGCGCCGAGCGCCGCTTGCAGCATGAACAGAAGGCTTTCGATCTCGCCGCTCGGAGGCTCCCAGATGCTTTCGAACCAGGGCTGGTAGTCGGGATGGATCTCGGTTATGGCGTCCTGGGCCTGGCCATCGGCGCCGCCGAACGACTCTTCCGCATCGAAGGTCATGAACAGCGGAATGATGCCGATAAGTACCGCCGCAAGGAGAAGAATAATGTTCTGGCGCGCCATCACACCGGCTCCTTGGCGAACAGCGACAAGCTCTTCAACTCGGAACGGCTGTAGGTGGTGAGGACATTGACCACGACGACCGTCACCAACCCCTCGATGATGGCGAGCGGCACCTGGGTGAAGGCGAAAATGCTTCCGAACTTGGCGAACGAGCCGGCCATGCCGCCCGCCGGATCGGGAAAGGCCGCCGCGAGCTGGGCCGAGGTGACGATATAGGTGGAGAGATCGCCCAGCGCGGCCGCCATGAACACGGCCACGGCCAGCGAGCCCCCGATACCGCGGACCGACCTGAAAATCCCATAGGCCACATAGGGACCGACAACCGCCATGGAAAACACGTTGGCGCCCAAGGTCGTCAACCCGCCATGCGCCAGCAGCAGCGTTTGAAACAACAGAACGATGGTGCCGAGCAGGGTCATCACGCCGGGGCCGAACAGGATCGCCCCCAGGCCGGTTCCGGTAGCGTGCGAACAACTCCCCGTCACCGAGGGAATCTTCAGCGCCGACAACACGAAGGCGAAGGCCCCGGAGGCGGCCAGCAGCAGTTTCGTCTCAGGATGCTCCCGGACGATTTTGACCAGCCTGTATCCGCCGTAGACGACAAAGGGCGCCGATACCGCCGTCCACGCCGCCGCATGGGCCACCGGCAGATATCCCTCCATGATGTGCATTTCAAGTGCGCTCCGTTCGCTCGAGGTTCCTGGCAAACCGTATCGCCGCGAACGGTAAAGGCTGGAGACGGGAAATCCTGTCTCCATACTTTCGGTCTACCCCGCCCGAAAGCGCCGCGTCGATACGGTGACGGCAGGTCTCCTGGCTCACGGGTCGTCGCGTTTGCCCGGCCTTCCCGGTCTCCCAGTGGCCGTCGGTGGGCAACGCTACCCGCTTACAGTTGCGGGGGCAGCCACGGTTGGGGATCCCCGACTTGGGTCCATCCCTCCGTGTTCCCTGTTAGTCCCCGGGCTCTCTCGCCCTTGAGGGGGAACCGTCGGCATTACTATAGGTTCGACCCCGAAATAACGTCAAGCGGGGATCTCCGGCGGGTACGGCAAAATGGCACTCCGGGGATTGGGGAGGGAGGGGGGGTGTCGCCCTATTGTTGAAAACAACCCCATGCACAGTAGCTTTCCGGTCGTGAAGCCATGGATTACACGCCGCAATCGCCATAGGTTCGACCCCGGTACGGCATTGAGCGGATCTCGCGTTGAGCGGGCATCACTCCGCGCTCTTGCATTTTTCCAACATCATCTCGGTAAACGCGGTCGATAGGTGACCAAGGCCGTTGCCGTCAGGTAATCGCGGCCCTCGTCTATTATCCCGCCACCATTCCAAAAGTGCACGTATTCCACCAAAGGCGTGACGGCGATGTCGTCGGTGACATCGACCGCATACTGAGCGGCCGCCACGAACCTGTATTCGCTCTCTGTTTCCGAGGATGGCAGAATTTCGTCTGTTTCCTCGTCGACGACCCGGCTGGTGTTCAGGTACGCGCCGCCGATCTGATAGCTGAGCCCCGGCGCGAAAGCGAAACCCGCCCCGTCGATCGCAACCACGCCGGAACCGAGGGAATTGGTGTTGGTTGGTCCGCCATCGGAGGTCTGGAGACGTCCGCGATCGTTGATGATCGATTCACTTAAAATGGTCTTGTCGGCGGTGAACAGGCTGCCCGATAGGGCTTGCCGAAAACCCCAAAGGGCCGTCACAATGGATTATTATTAACGACCGTTGGTATGACAGTTGCGGGGGCAGCCACGGTTGGGGATTGCCGACTTGGGTCCATCCCTCCGTGTTCCCTTCTGGGCTGAGAGCCCCTAATTCAATTAGGGGCAGAACCCAATAAAAGGTTCACGAATTGGTGTAAGGAAGGCGGCTATAATCGCCCTCCCGTAAACAACCCGCTCAGGCGACGAAAAGAAGAGCGCCCGCTAGAGCAATGGCTCCACCGCTTGCACGCACGGCAAAGGCGCCGGTCCCTTGCGCAATCTTCTCAGCGCCGACACCCAAGCCGATTCCGACGGCGTGCAACATTGCCGTGGCAACGACGAACCCAACGACATATTCAACGCTGCCGGCGTTTGATGGCATTTCGGTACCATGTGCGTGACCATGGAAAACGGCCATCAGCCCGACCAATACCATGGCGACGCTCACCGGCATGCGCCGCCCTGCCGCGATCACGCCGCCCAGCACAACGACGGAGCCGAGAATACCGAGTTCCACAAACGGAACGGGGACGCCGTCAATGGCAAGCAAGCCACCGACAATCATCATGCAAATGAACGATGCAGGGGCGAACCACATAGCTTCTCCGCCCAACCGAGCAGCCAGGATACCAACAGCGACCACGGCAAGCACGTGATCGAGACCACCGATGGGATGACCAATCCCGGCCGACAAACCGGATACGGCCCCTGCGCCCGTATGGGCCAAGGCTGGTGTGGCGGCTAACGTCAGAACGGCTAGGGCGAGAAAGACCGATTGTTTCATTCCGGATCCCGGTGCGTTGGTGAAATTGATACGGTATGATGAAATTTTCAAATATCATACCCGCGGACCAACGCAACACCGAAAGACCCGGCGATGAACGAATCACCGTTACGATCGACGACGAACTGCTGGAGAAATTGCGAGAAAGTTATTGCGGTCGAGGCCAACTATTCTTTTCATAGATAATATGAAAATTTCCCGTTGACTTCGAAAACCGGCCCAACCATCCGAAGGGAACTGTGACCGTTAATTTCTCATTTCTGGCTGAGAGTTTGGTGTGTACGCTGACAGGTTAGAATGTATAACGAGCGTATCTATCTTGCACTACCGCCCTGTTTCCGCGCACGGACAACCGCATGGGTAACCGGCATATACCGTTCGGTCGTGTTGCATTGTGGCAGCTTCGTTCCCTTGAGGTTCCGGAACACAATAGCGCCGCGAACGGTAAAGGCTGGAAAGTGTCAATCCAGGTTCCATACTCTCGGTCCACCCACTCATTCGCAATAGCTTAGCGCAATTCGTACCAATCGACGCCAAGCCGCCATCGGGCAATCAGTGCTCGTGGTCATGATGGGCGTCGGGATAGTGCGGATGGGCATGGCGCAGGCGCGGATGGCGATGCCCGTGGCTGTGCGACTCGCCCGTGGGATCCGATGCGCCGTGGGCGTGCTGGTGGTGTTCGTCATGGCGATGAATATGAGTGTGCTCCAGCGCCGTGTGTTGATGCTCGTGCTCGTGGCGTTCGGTAAGGTGCAGCCATACACCGAACGCCATCAACGCGCCCGCGACGACAAGCTGGATCGTAACCGAGTCCCCGAACCCCGCCAGCGCGATGGCGGCGCCGATGAACGGCGCCGTGGAGAAATAGGCGCCGGTTCGCGCAGTCCCGACGTGGCGGAGCGCGAGGACGAACAGGACGAGGCTGAACCCGTAGCCGAACAAGCCCACCAGCCCGGCCGCCAGCGCGATGCCGACATCGGGAACCGGCGCGCCCCGCATCAGCGCCAGCCCGAGATTGATGCCGCCGGCGACAAGACCCTTCAGCATGGCGACCTGGAGAGGGTCGCTCAGCGAAACCTTGCGTGTCAGATTGTTGTCGAGTGCCCAGGCAAGACAGGCTCCGGCGATGGCTAGAGGACCGTGGATTTCCGCGAGCGAAGGCTGCCCGCTCCACGACAGAACCAGGCCTCCGGTGGCTATCGCCGCCATCCCGAGCGCGATCCGCCGATCGAAGTTCTCGTGGAAAACGAACCATGCCAGAAGCACCGTGAAAACGCCTTCCAGATTGAGCAGCAGCGACGCCGTCGAAGCGGCGGTCTGAACCAGACCGACCATCAGCAACAAGGGCCCGGCAACGCCACCGGCAAGGATCGCGCCGGCGAGCCAGAACCATCCCGAACCGGTCACCCGGGCTTCCCGACCCCTGCTCCCGCCCGCCAGATTGCGACCGGCGCGAATGACGAGCAGACCGAAACCGGAACCGAGGTAGAGGATGCCCGCCAGCATCCACGGATCAATCTCGCCGAGCAGGGCCTTGGCGAACGGCGTGCTTGCCCCGAACAGCACGGCCGAGGCGAGCGCCAGAACGGCGCCACGTCGAAATGGCGCGCCATGCGCACCGAAGATGGGCGTATTCGACATCTAGGGGTCTGGATCCTACATGTGGTACCCTTCCATATATGATAGGCACGCCCTAGCGATCAACGCGATTATACTTGCGCGCGGCGACAACCCCTACTATGCACCGACCCGACAGTGATCCATGCCGTCCAGGGAGATTGGTGCATGAAGAAGGCCTTCGGACCGAGCGTGGCGGTCAGTCTTATGCTCAGCGGCGTGAGCCCGAAGATTGCCTGGTCGCGCGAGCGAGCGGAACCGGACGTTGAACCGGGACAGGACAAATTTGCACTTTCGGATATCATTCGAGGGCTTGAGGATCAGGGGTATCATGATTTCCGCGAGATCGAGCGCGTCCACGGTCATTACGAAATAGCGGCGCGCAACAAGCACGGGAAGCGCGCACGGGTCTACAGCAATCCGATGACCGGCGAATTAGGCCGGTAAACGTCGGGTTGCACCGCCGATGCGCAAGCGCCGATAGCGGGCACAGGCTATAATTTGGCCACAAATGGGCCGTCAACTCGTGCAAACGATGGCGGCGGGATGGTGGCGCCCCCATTTATCAAGTGTGCTGATCGCAAAGGAAAACAGCCCGGTGGCCGAGATTATTGCCCTCGTCGACGATGATCGACATATTCTGACCTCGGTGTCCATGGCCCTGGAAGCCGAGGGTTACGACGTTCATACGTATACCGACGGTAATGAAGCCCTGTCGGGTCTTTCCCGGCAACCCGTCGATCTTGCCGTCCTCGATATCAAGATGCCGCGCATGGACGGCATGGAACTTCTGCATCGGCTTCGCCAGCAAACCATGCTGCCGGTCATTTTTCTGACATCAAAAGACGAAGAGGTCGACGAAGTCCTCGGCTTTCGCATGGGTGCCGACGACTACATCACTAAGCCGTTCTCACAGCAGCTGCTGATCGAGCGCATTCGCGCGGTTCTGCGGCGTCGGGGCGCCGCGCCGGAAGTCCTCGGCGAAACCGGCATGGTGCGCCGGGGAGACCTGCTTCTCGATCAAGGACGGCATATGTGCACGTGGCGGGGAACGTCGGTCAACTTGACGGTCACGGAATTCCTTTTGGTGGAAACATTGGCACGGCGCCCGGGTCACGTGAAAAGCCGCGACCAGTTGATCGATGCCGCCTATGGCGAAAACATATACGTTGACGACCGGACCATTGACAGTCACATAAAAAGATTGCGCAAAAAGTTTAAAGACGTGGACAACGATTTCGCGCAGATCGAGACCTTATACGGGGTTGGATATCGCTATCGCGCAATCTGACTAGTTGAAAAATGGCCCATGACACGGGAAAGCCGGGCCAGAAACGAGCCATCTCTCCGATTACACGGCGGATACTGGCCGTAAACGTATTGGCGCTCGTTGTCCTGGTCGCCGGCATGCTGTATCTGGACGAATACCGCCAGAGGTTGATCGCGGCGGAGTTGGCGGCATTGCAGACGCAGGCGGATCTGTTCGCGGCGGCGCTCGGTGAAGGCGCGGCGACCACCGATGCCACCGGCGGCGACATTCTTGCCGCCCGGATCGCCCAGCAGATGGTCCGCCGTGTCGTCGAAGCCTCCGCCACCCGGGCGCGATTGTTCAACAATGACGGCGAACTGGTGGCCGACAGCCAGATGTTGGCCGGCCCCGGCGGCAGCGTTGAAATCGAGGAACTGCCGCCACCGGCGGAAGTTCGGCGGAAGCCCTTCACCACCCTCCTTGCCATCTACGATCGTGTCGCCAAACGGTTGTCGACGTCGGAAACGCTGCCGACTTACGAGGAGAAGCAGCGGCAATCGGCGGGAGACTACGCCGAGGTTATCGAGGCGCTGGCCGGTGAAACGGCGGAAATGGTTCGGATCGTGCCCGACGGCGGCGAGGTGCTCAGTGTCGCCGTCCCGGTTCAGCACTACAAGCAAGTGCTCGCCGCGCTGATGCTGACCCGGGATTCGCGGGAGATCGACGCCGCGGTCCTGCAAGTCCGGCTCGACATTCTCAAGGTGTTCGCCATCGCCTTGGCGATCACCATCTTGCTCTCGATATATCTGGCCGGCACCATCGCCCGCCCCATTCTGCGCCTCGCCCGGGCGGCTGAACGGGTGCGCTCGGATCGGTCGCGCACCCTCAAAATTCCCGATTTCGCTCACCGCCGTGATGAAATCGGTCAGCTCGCGGTCTCGCTGCGGGAAATGACCGAAGCGTTGAGGTTGCGGATGGACGCCATCGAGCGTTTCGCCGCCGACGTCGCCCATGAGATCAAAAACCCCCTGACGTCACTTAAAAGCGCCGTTGAAACGGCGGCCCGCATCACCGATCACGAGCGGCGCGAAAAGCTGATGCGGATCATCGAGGACGACGTCCACCGCCTGGACCGGCTGATCAGCGACATTTCCGACGCCTCCCGGCTCGATGCCGAGCTGTTGCGTGAACACTCGGAACCCACCGATATCGGGGAGATGCTTGCCACCTTGGCCGACATCACCCGGACCGCCCGAGCCTCCAGGGACATCCGCCTGCGAACCGAACTGCACGGCAAGCGCAACATGGTCGTGAACGGCATGGAGGGCCGCCTGGTTCAGGTTTTCCGGAACCTTATCGCCAATGCCGTATCGTTCAGCCCGCCCAACGGCACCATTACCCTCAAGGCCACGAGGCGGAACGGAGTGGTGATCGCGGAGGTCGTGGACGAAGGACCGGGAATTTCCGAAGGCAAGGAGTCGGAGATTTTCGCGCGCTTCTATTCCGACCGGCCCCATGGCGAAAAATTCGGCACGCATTCCGGATTGGGCTTGAGCATTTCCAAACAGATCGTCGAGGCCCATGGCGGCAAGATTTTCGCCGAGACCATTCGCCGCAATAACGGCGATCCCGGCGGTGCCCGGTTCGTCGTCCAACTTCCTCTCAACTAGTGGTCCGGATCTGACATATGGTACCCATACGATCGCGTTTCGCACTCCCTCGGCAGGAGGGCGCGCGCCGGCGATGGGGATCCATCGTCAAGCGCGTCCGACGCCCCGAGGGAGTGCGAAACGCGACCCGAAGGGCGGCCTTCCGAGCCCCCTGGTGTCGTTGCGCGGCGCTTGTGATGCGACAGCATCACGCCGCGCCACGCGCCTAACCAGCGGAACTCGGAAGGCCGTCGTATGGGTACCATATGTTAGATCCGAACCACTAGGGGCTGACGGAGTCTTCGGATGGCATCAGGTTTCGGCGCATGATGCGGGTACCCGGCACCTGCGTCTCGATCGGCGGTCGCGGCGTGCTGTTGAGAGGGCCGTCCGCTAGCGGCAAATCGGACCTTGCGCTGCGTCTGATCGAAGACGGCGGCTTGTTGGTCGCCGACGACCAGACCGAACTGACGGTCCGCGATGATCGGCTTGTCGCCGTGGCACCAGCGGCGCTTCGGGGTATGCTCGAGGTTCGCGGACTGGGGATCCTCCGGATCGATCCGCTGGATTCCATCGAATTGTCGACGGTTATCGACCTTGTGCCGCCGGATGAGGTGCCGAGAATGCCAGAGCCCGCGCGCGTCCGGATCCTCGGCGTTGCCCTGCCCGTATTTAAGCTCTTATCATTCGAACCGTCGGCCCCCGCCAAGGTTCGGCTCGCGGTTCGCCTGTGCACTGGCGGACTATCCAGTGTCTCATGAGAGATGCCATGACCGCCAACGGATTAAACGCCGCGTTTCCGGACCGCCCGTTGCCGGCGGCCGGTAAAAATGTGCGGCCGGTATCGCCGATCACCGGCATGGCCGGACATTAGAAACGAAATTTCGAGGGACATTACGGATCGGAAGACAAACCCGGTCTATTCGTCCCCCGTCTATTCGTCTATGTCTGGTTTGGAGAGCGCGGACAACGGGTGCGGCCACATTACGGGGACCTGGGTAGATCGCATTCACGACTTGTAGACGACGATTTATGGATTCAATGATAAAATGATTGGAATGGTGCTCGTCACTCACGGTCGTTTGGCCGAGGAATTTATTGCCGCGCTTGAGCACGTGGTGGGCCCGCAGGTCAATATTTCCGCGGTCTGTATCGGTCCGGACGACGATATGGAGCAGCGCCGCATTTACATCCTCGAGTGCGTCGCCAAGGCGGAAGAAGGCAACGGTGTGATCTTGCTGACGGATATGTTCGGAGGGACGCCCTCCAATCTGGCCATTTCGATCATGGACAAGGCCAATGTCGAGGTCCTCGCCGGCGTCAACCTGCCGATGCTGATCAAACTGGTCAGCGTCCGTCAAACCCAGTCCTTGGAAGAAGCGGCGCAAAGCGCCCAGGAAGCGGGCCGCAAATACATCAATATCGCTTCACGCCTCCTGACACAGGACGAGACCTGATTTCGCAAATGATCGACTACAGCCGCGACGGAAATATTCTGCGTTGCACCGCCATCATAGCCAATCAAAGAGGATTGCATGCCCGCGCCGCCGCGAAATTCGTCAAGCTGGCGACCGGATTCGATGCCGAAATCACGGTGACCAAGCGCGGCCAGACGGTATCCGGACGGTCCATTCTCGGATTGATGATGCTGGGCGCCGGACCCGGAACCGCAATTGAAATTACCGCGAGCGGCCGCGAGGCCGTGGAAGCCATCGAGGTTCTCGGCGGCGTGGTCGAGGCCGGATTTGAAGAAGATTGAGTAGACGCTATTGGACCAAAAAAGAGATGGTTCTGCGCATATCGCCGATATGCCAGAAAATATCGCAACAGAAGCAATAGGCGAGGGAGCGACCATGGCCGAGGACAGAGCGAGCGATCGGGTCATCGAAGGCCTCGGCGTCTCGCCCGGAATCGGAATTGGGACCGTTCACGTTCGCGAAAGCGGCGCGCTCGACGTTCCCGAGTACAGCATTTCGGGGTCCCACGTCCTCGACGAACAGAAAAGACTGAAAAGCGCCGTCGATCGTGCCCGGCGGCAGATGGCCCGGCTGCGATCGAAGGCACGCGGCCACCTCAACACGGCCTCCAATCTCACGTCGAACGAATTCGGCTATCTGCTCGACGCCTATATTCATATGCTCAAGGATTCGCGACTGGTGCGCGGCGCCAGGGACCGCATAGCCGATGATCGGATCAACGCGGAAGCGGCGGTGCAGGCCGAAGTCGGAGCCATCGTCCGTCAATTCGAGGCGATGCACGACCCCTATCTGGCGGCGCGCAGCGAGGACATCCGCGAGGTCGGCAAACGTCTCCTTCACCACCTGTCGAAGGCCTCGGTCAAACATCTTTCCACGGTGCCCAAGGGCAGCGTCATCGTCGCCGAGGAACTGACCCCGGCCGACACGGCGCAACTGGACCCGCGCAAGGTCGTCGCCATCGCGACCCAGGTGGGAGGGGCGCAGAGCCACACGGCGATCATGGCGCTCGCCCTCGGTCTTCCCGCCGTGCTTGGCGCGTCCGGGCTGATGGGAGCGGTCCAATCCGGCGATCAGATCCTTGTCGACGGTGATCTCGGACAAATCGTCGTCAACCCCAGCGAACAATCGCTCGACGCGTTCCAGCGGCGCCGCGACGAACGATTGAGAGAGAAAAAGCGGCTCAACCGGTTGGCCAAGCAACGCGCGGTCACCCGCGACGGCGTCGAGATCAGCCTTCAGGCCAACGTCGAGTTGCCGCTCGAGATGGCTAATGTCACCCTCGTCGGCGCCAGCGGAATCGGTCTTCTGCGCAGCGAGTTCATGTTCATGAACCGCGCGACCATGCCGAGCGAAGACGAACAATTCGAAGAGTTCCGCGGCCTGATCGAACAGAGCGACGGATACCCCGTAACGATCCGCACCGCCGATTTCGGCGGCAACAAGAGCGCCGCCGGTCTGGTGGGCGAGTTCGGCGAGAGCGCGTCGTCGACGCTCGGATTGCGCGGCATCCGGCTGTCGCTCGCCCGTCCGGAATTCCTGGAAACGCAATTCCGCGCCATTTTGCGCGCCGCCGCCTACGGCGATGTGCGTATTCTTCTGCCGATGGTGACCACCGTCTCTGAGATCCGCACGTCGCGCGAAATCCTGGCGCGCGCGGCGCGGCGGCTGCATCGCCGCAACATTCCCATTCCCATTGCCCTGCCGCCGCTCGGCTGCATGATCGAGGTGCCGGGAGCGGCGCTCGCCGCCGACGCCCTCGCCCAGGTCAGCGATTTCTTCGCGATCGGCTCCAACGATCTGACCATGTACACGCTCGCCATCGACCGCGGCGACGAGCGGGTCGCCCACCTCTATAATCCCCTGCACCCGGGCGTGCTGCGGCTTATCCAGTTCGCTGTCGCGGCGGCGCTCCGCGCCCGCATTCCGGTCAGCGTATGCGGCGAGATCGCCGGCGATCCCCGGTATACCGGATTGATGCTGGGCTTGGGGCTGCGCGAGCTTTCGATGACCGCGAGCAATGTGCCGCGCGTGAAGAAAACCATTCTCGATCTCAATCTCGTCGGCGCCAGCCGGCGGGCGCAGATGGTCATGGAGCAGATGGATCCCATGCGGATCCAGACCTTGATCGAGGAATTCAACGAAGCGGACTGAAATCAAAGGAGATCCTCGATCGCCGCGCAGAAGCGGTCGACCTCGTCTTCGGTATTGTAATAGTGCACCGAGGCGCGCACGACGGACGCGAGGCCGCGATTTTCCATGTCGTAGAGGGTGTAGGCGCGCGGCGAGACGGAGACGTGGATGGACCGTTCGCCGAGCGCGGCCCGGATCGCTTCGGGCGGTGTATCCTCGGCCGTGAAGGTGACGATGCCGCAGCGCTCTTCTCCCAGGTCCCGGACGACAACGCCCGGGATCGCCGATAGCCGGTCCCGCAGCGACCGCGCCAGCGAGCGGACGCGGCCATCGATGGCCTCCAGCCCCCAATCGAGGGCATAGCGGACCGCCACGCCGAGCGCGATCCGCCCGGCGATGTTGCCTTCGAAGGTTTCGAAGCGGCGCGCGCCGGGCTGGATTTCGAAATCCTCGCGCGCCGTCCATGTCGCCGCGTGCAGATCGAGAAACGGCGGCTCGATGCCGTTCGCGAGATCGCCGCGAATCCACAAAAATCCGGTGCCGCGCGGCCCCCGCAGATACTTGCGCCCGGTGGCCGACAGCATGTCGCACCCGATGGCGTTCACGTCGATAGGCATCTGGCCGACCGACTGGCAGGCATCGAGCAGGAACGGCACCCCCGCCGCCCGGGCGACCGCGCCGATCCCGGCCGCGGGATTGACCAGTCCGCCGTTGGTGGGCACGTGGGTGACGGCGATCAGGCGCACCCGTTCGTCGATCATCCGCTCGAGCGCCGCGACGGACAGTGCCCCGGACGGATCGCTGGGGACCGGTTCGACGGACGCGCCGGTGCGCCGGGCCACCTGCAGAAAGGCGATGGCGTTGCTGGCATATTCCGCTTCGCTGGTGAGGATCCTGTCGCCGGGGCCGAACGCCGCCGCCATGCCGTAGAACGCCATGTCCCAGGCCCGGGTGGCGTTTTCCAGCAGCGCGATTTCGTCCGGCTCCGCGTTGATCAGCCGGGCAATGGCCCCGTAGGTCGCCGCCAGCGCCTCGGTGCGCGCGGCCTGCGCCTCGTAACCGCCGATCTCGGACTCGAGGCGTATATAATCGATGTGCGCGTCGATCACCGGTTTCGGCATCAGCGCGGCCCCCGCATTGTTGAAATGCAGCACCCGCTCGGCGCCCGGGGTTTCCCGCCTCGCCCTGTCGACGTCGATGGTCATGACAGCTGGGGAATCCCCTTGGTCGTGGAGTGTTCGAAGTGCAACGCTTCGTCCGGATGAAGAAGATGGTAAATTCCGTGAGCCGCCGCCGCCGCTTCGGCGAAGCCGCTGAGGATCAGCTTGAGCTTGCCCGGATAGGCGACGATATCGCCGATGGCGTAAATGCCCGGCCGGTCGGTGGCGCACGTGCTGGGATCCACCACGATATGATGGCGATCCACGTTCAGTCCCCATTCGAGAATGGGGCCGAGGTTCTGCGACAGCCCGAAGAAGGGCAAAAGCGCATCGGCGCGCAGGCGTCTGCGGGCGCCGTCGAGATCGCTAACCACCACCGTTCTGAGCTCTCCGCCGACCCCTTCGAGGCCGTGAAGCTGATAGGGAATGACCAGATCGATAGCGCCGCCGTCGGCGAGCTCCTGCATTTTCCGGGTACTCTCGGGCGCGGCCCGGAACTTGGGCCGGCGGTGGACGACCGATACGCTCGCCGCCAGTTCCGCCAGCGACACCGCCCAGTCGACGGCCGAATCGCCGCCGCCGGCGATGACCACATGGCGGCCGCGGTAGTCCTCCCGGCGCTCGATGAAGTAGTGCACACCATGACCCGGCGGATGCCCTTCGTACTGCTCGATACCGGCGAGCGGCGGGCGGTTGGGCCCGAACGCGCCGACACCGGCCGCGACGATGACCGCTCCGGCGTCGATTCGCCCTCCGGTCGAGGTTTGCACCACCCAGCGGTTGCCGTCGGAGGGCTCCAATCGCACGACCTGCTGCCCGAAACGATAAACCGGCTTGAACGGTTCGGCCTGTTGACGCAGCTTGTCGATCAGTTCCCCGGCCATGATTGTCGGATAGCCGGGAATGTCGTAGATGGGTTTCTCGGGGTAAAGCGCGGTGCATTGGCCCCCCGCCCCCGCCAAGGCGTCGATCACATGGCAGGACAGGTTCACCATCCCGCATTCAAAAACAGCGAATATCCCGACCGGACCGGCGCCGATGATGGCGACATCCGTCTTCTGCGGGTCCTCTGACATGGAAACTCCGGCTCGTATGGTTGTTGTTCTTTCTCCTTCGGACAGCCCTAAAATGACCCGCCGAAGGCGCGGGCGCAAGCTTCGCGCCGGTTTCGCGAGACCGGACGCGCCCGCGAGCGCGAGATCCGGCCGTTGCCGGTCGACGGGTTGACGGGTTCATGCGGAACACGGATGGAGCGGATTTCGAGATCCGGCGGGACCTCCCCGATGAAGCATCGACCGAGGCCCTCGCCCGCCGCCTGGCGCCCATCGCCGGGCCGGGAGACGTCCTGGCCCTCTGGGGGGATCTCGGCGTCGGCAAGACCGTGTTTGCCCGCGCCTTCGTCCGGGCGCGCGGCGATCCGTTCGAAGACGTCCCCAGCCCGACCTTCACCTTGGTTCAGGTGTATGAGCTGGCGGACCAGTCGGCGGCCCCCACCTATCATTTCGACCTGTTTCGTCTCGAACTCGTTCGAGGAAGCCTACGAATTGGGTATCGAGGAGGCGTTCTCCGCCGCGGTCTCGCTGGTGGAGTGGCCGGACCGGCTGGGCCCCCTGCTGCCCGCCCGCCGCCTGGACATCACGCTTGCCGAAGGCCAGACGCCCGATGCGCGCCGGGTCGTTCTCGAAGGCCGCGGCCGCTGGCGCGCCCGCCTTGCGGGGATTGGCCTTGATTGATCGCCGGCGCCGGATCGAAGCCTTCCTGACCGCCCACGGCTGGCGCCTCGGCGATGTCCGCCCGCTAGCGGACGATGCGTCCTTTCGCAGCTACCACAGGCTCGCGGCCGGCGGGCGGCGGGCCGTGCTGATGGATGCGCCGCCGGAACACGAAGACGTTCGCCCTTTCCTCACCATCGCCCGCCACCTGTCGAACCTCGGCCTGAGCGCGCCCCGCATCCTCGCCGAGGACGCCGATAGCGGATTGCTGCTGCTCGAGGATCTCGGCGACGACACCTTCACCCGGCTGCTCGACACGGGCGCCGACGAGATCGAACTCTATGCGCTGGCCGTCGACGTTCTCGTCCACCTGCACCGGCTGCCGGCATCGGAAAGCGTGCCGGCGGGAACGCCCGCCTACGACCGGGTCCGCCTGCTGGACGAAGCACTGCTGCTGACCGACTGCTACCTGCCGGAGGTCCTCGATGGATCGCCGTCGGAAGCCGTTCGCAAGGACTACATCGACGCATGGACCCGCGACGTTTCCGGTGGTCTTCGAGCAACCCCGAACCCTCGTGCTGCGCGACTTCCACGTCGACAATCTCATGCGGCTGGCCGACCGCGAGGGCGTTTCGGCGTGCGGTCTGCTGGATTTCCAGGACGCGGTCGCCGGCGCCACCGCCTACGACCTGATGTCCTTGCTGGAGGACGCGCGCCGCGATATCGCCGCCGGCCTCAAGGACGCGATGCTGGCCCGGTATTTCGGCGGATTGGGCGGCGTGGACCGGCGGAGCTTCGAAGCCGCTTTCGCCATCCTCGCCGCCCAGCGGCACGCCAAGGTCATCGGCATCTTTACCCGGCTGTGCGTTCGCGACGGCAAGGCCGGCTACCTGGTTCACATTCCGCGGGTCTGGCGGCTGTTGGAACGGGCGCTGCGTCATCCGGCGCTGAACGCCGTCGCCGCGTGGTTCGACGCCAACGTCCCCCTCGAGGCTCGGGGTATCCCCGCATGCCGACCGGCCGGCGAATGAGCGCGCATCTCAACGGTGCCATGCCCCGCCATGGCATGATCCTGGCGGCCGGTCTCGGGCTGCGGATGCGGCCCATCACCGAAACGCTCCCGAAGCCTCTGATCCCGGTGGCCGGCCGCACCCTGCTCGACCGGGCCATCGATCATCTCGAAAAGGCGGGGGTCGAGACCATCGTCGTGAACGCCCACTATCAGGCGGAAAAGGTCGCGGGGCACGTGAGCCGGCGATCCTCGCCGCGCATCGTTCTTTCGGTGGAAGAGGATCGGCTGGAAACCGGTGGCGGTGTCGCCCGGGCCCTGCCGCTGCTGGGTGACGCGGCGTTCTTCGTGGTGAACGGCGACGCGCTCTGGATCGATGGCCTGCGACCCACCCTCGACGCCCTTGCCGAGGCCTGGGACGACGACCGAATGGATGGTCTCTTGTTGCTGCATTCCACGGTGACCGCCCATGGCTACGACGGTATGGGGGATTTCGTGCTGGCCACCGACGGCCGCCTGACGCGGCGGCCCGAACGGACCATGGCGCCCTACATGTTCGCCGGTGTCCAGATCCTGCATCCACGCCTGTTCGAAGACGCGCCCGACGGACCGTTTTCGCTGAACGTTGTGTTCGATCGATCCATCGGACAGGGCCGATTGTCCGGTATCGCTCACCAAGGCGGGTGGTTCCATGTGGGCACTCCGAAGGATCTGGCGGTCGCCGAAAGGCTGGTCCCGCAACACCCGCGGTCCGCGGCATGACGCCGAGGACGCCCCCCATCGCGCCGTTGCCGGGCGAGAGGCCGCCGAACGTCTACACCATCCGTCCGGGCCTGCCTTTCGTCGATGCCTTGGCGGCGGGTATCGAAGAAACCATCGGCGACGAGCCGTCGATCCTGGCGGCCGTCACCATATTGCTGCCGACGCGCCGCGCCTGCCGCTCATTGACGGACGCCTTTCTCCGCCGCAGCGCCGGCCGGCCGCTGCTGCTGCCGCGCATGCTGCCGTTGGGCGACATCGACGAGGACGAATTGGCGCTCGGCGGTGCCGATGAGACGGCGCTGTTCGCCAACACCGAGATCCCGCCCGCGATCTCTCCGTTGCGCCGCCAGCTCCTGCTCATGCGGGTGATCCATGCCCTGTACCGCACCGATCCCGTCCCGGCCGACCAGGCGGCCCGGCTGGCGGCGGAATTGGCGCGGCTTCTCGATCAGGTGCACACCGAACGGCTCGATTTCCGGCGCCTGCCGGACCTCGTTCCGGACCGCTTCGCCGAGCACTGGGAAATCACCCTCAAGTTCCTCTCCATCCTCACCGACGCGTGGCCCCGGGTCCTGGCGGAAGAAGGCTGCGTCGACCCGGCCGAGCGCCGCAATCTGGTGCTGGAGGCCCAGGCGCGGGCGTGGCTGAAAACGCCGCCGAAGGATCGCGTCATCGCCGCCGGTTCCACCGGCAGCATGCCGGCGACCGCCGAACTGCTGGCGGTGGTGGCGCGGATGCCGCGGGGCGCGCTGATCCTCCCCGGGCTCGACACCGCCGCCGACGATGACACCTGGACCGCGCTGAAGCCGACGCATCCGCAATACGGCATGGCGCGCCTGCTCGCCCGCCTCGGTCTCGATCGCCGCGACGTCCGCCCGTGGCCCGCCGGCGGCGTCGGCGGAACACCGCCGGAGCGCGCGGCGCTGATCGCTCGGGCGCTGCGCCCCGCCGCCACCGCCGGCAGCGACCGCGAACCGCCGCCGCCGCCCGAGCGCGCCCTAGCGTCGGTCAGGCGGATCGATGCCCCGGGTCCGGAGGAAGAAGCCCGAACCATCGCCTTGATCATGCGCGGCACCTTGGAACATCCGGAAAAAACGGCGGCTCTGGTGACGCCCGATCGGCCGCTGGCGCGCCGCGTCGCCCGCGAGCTCGAGCGCTGGAACGTGGAGGTGGACGATTCGGCCGGCCGGCCGCTGGCGGAGACACCCCCCGGCGCGTTCCTGCGGCTGACCGCGCGAATGGTTGCGGAAGACGCCGCGCCCGTTCCGCTGCTGAGCGTCGTCAAGCACCCACTGGCCGCCTGCGGGCTGTTTCCCGCCCAGTTTCGGGCCCGCGTCCGCCATCTGGAGCGCACCGTGCTGCGGGGTCCGAGGCCGCCGCCGGGCTTCGCCGGCCTGACGGCGGCCGTCCAGGCCAAGGGCGGCGAGCCGGAACTGATGGATATCCTGGCGAGATTGACGGAAGCGGTTGACGCGTTCGCCGCCCTGTTCGCCGCCGGCACGGCGACCATCCGCGATCTCCTGCGCGCGCACATGGATATGGCGGAGCGGCTGGCCGCCAGCCACGCCGAGACCGGCGCCGAGCGCCTGTGGGCCGGCGAGGCGGGCGAAGCCGCCGCCGGTTTCGTCGCCGAGCTCAACGAAGCGGCCGACGGCTGCGATCCGTTGGCGACCGATGCCTACCCGGCGTTGCTCGACGTGCTGCTCGCCGGGCGGGTGGTCCGGCCGCGCTACGGGCGGCACCCTCGCATCGCTATCCTGGGGCCCCTGGAAGCCCGCCTGCAGCAAACCGATGTGATGATCCTCGGATCGTTGAACGAGGATACGTGGCCGCCCAAGACGCACGCCAGTCCTTGGATGAGCCGGCCGATGATGCGGGAGTTCGGACTGCCGCTGCCGGAACGGCGTATCGGGCTTTCCGCCCATGACTTCGCCCAGGCGTTTTCGGCGCCGGAGGTCTGGCTGACCCGTTCGAGCCGGATGGCGGGCAGCCCCACCGTTCCGTGCCGATGGCTGCTGCGGCTGGAAAACGTCATCCAGATGGCCGGCGGATCCGAGACCGCGCGCGGCGCCGGCCCCTGGCTCCGATGGCAAGCGAACCTCGACGCTCCCGAGCGGGTCAGGGCCATCGATCCGCCGGAACCGAGGCCCCCCGTCACGGCGCGGCCAAGACGCCTGTCGGTGACCCAGGTGGAGACCTGGATGCGCGATCCCTACGCCATCTACGCACGCCACATTCTGAAGCTCAGGGCCCTCGATCCGATCGACGCCGACCCGACCGCCGCCGACTACGGCGCCCGCATCCATCGAGCCCTCGATGAGTTCGTGGCGAAGCATCCGGGACCGCTTCCGGCCAATGCCGCCAATGCCATCGATGCCCTGCTCGAAGCCGGCCGCGAGGCCTTCGGCGGCCTTCTGGAGCAGCCGGCGATCGCGGCGTTCTGGTGGCCCCGCTTCGAGCGGATCGCCCGGTGGTTCGTCGACGTGGAGCGCGACCGCAGAGCGGGCATTCAAGCGAGCTTTACCGAGGTCGAGGGCACAATGACCATCGATGTGCCCGAGGACCCCTTCGCGGTTACCGCCATCGCCGATCGGATCGATCTCCTGGCCGACGGTTCGCTCGCCATCATCGACTACAAGACCGGCGCGCCGCCCAGCGAAAAGGAGGTCAAGGCCGGCTTCGCCCCGCAGCTTCCCCTCGAAGCGGCCATCGCCGAGGCCGGCGGTTTTACGGGGATCGCCGCAAGGGCCGTTTCCGACCTCACATACTGGCGCCTAAGCGGCGGCGAGCCGGCGGGTCAGCAAATAACGCTGAAGACCGAGCCTCGGGAACTCGCCGGCGATGCCATCGACGGGCTGCGCGCCCTGGTGACCGAATTCGACATGGAAGCCACGCCCTACCGATCGCGGCCATCGCCCGCCGCGGCCCCGAAGTTCAGCGACTATGAACATCTGGCGCGCGTCAAGGAATGGTCGGCGGGCGGTGACGAGGACGACTGATGGCATTGACGGCGATACCGATGGATCCCAACGGCGCGCAACGCGGCGCCACCGACCCCGGCGCGTCGGTATGGGTCATGGCGTCGGCGGGCACCGGAAAGACCAAGGTGCTGACCGACCGCGTGCTCCGGTTGATGCTGACCGGAACCCGGCCGGAACGCGTCCTCTGTCTGACCTACACCAAGGCGGCGACGGCCGAGATGAACACCCGCATCGCCAGACAGCTCGGCGGTTGGGCGGCCCTGCCCGAGGCCGAACTCGACATCGAACTGCGCCATCTTCTCGGGCGTCGGGCGGAGGACGTCGAGAGGGTTCGCGCCCGCCAGTTGTTCGCGCGGGTGCTGGACACGCCCGGCGGCATGAACATCCAGACCATTCACGCCTTCTGCCAGTCGCTTCTCGGCCGGTTTCCGCTGGAAGCGGGTGTGGCGCCGCACTTTTCGGTGATGGACGAGGCGGATGCCCGGGAACTTCTGCGCCATGCCCGTGAACACATCCTGATCCGCGCCCGGAGAGACCGGGGTCCGTTGGCATGGGCGCTGTCGGAGGTCACCCGCCATCTGCATGAAACCGGTTTTGCCGACCTCATGGCGTCGCTGGCCGCCGAGCGAAGCCGCCTTGGGCGGTTGATCGAAACCCATGGCTCGATGGAAGGCGTCATCGCCGCCGTTCGCGATCTGCTGGGCGTCGGCACGAGACGAAACACCGGATTGCGTCATCGCGGACGCCTGCGACGATCCTGCCTTCGACGCCACGGCTCTGCGCCGGGCCGCGGCGGCGTTGGCGGAGGGATCGGACAAGGACCGCGAAAGGGGCCTGAAGATCGCCGGGTGGCTGGAGGCCACGCCCGACTCGCGGCACGCCACCTTCGACACCTATCAGACGGCCTTTCTGACGACAGCGACATCGCCAACGGTGCTCAAGAAACTGATCACCAAGAAAGCCGCCGCCCTCGCTCCCGGTGTCGACGACGTGCTCGGACGCGAAGCCGAGCGGGTTCTGGGCGTGGTCATGCGGCGCCGCGCAGCCGCCACCGCGCGGGCCACCGCCGCCCTCCTGATCCTCGGAAACGCCTTGCTCGACGCCTATGGTCGGCTCAAGGCGGCCCGGGCGGTGCTCGACTACAACGATCTGATCCTTCACGTTGCCCGCCTGCTCGAACGCGAGGGCAATACGTCGTGGGTGCTGTTCAAGCTCGACGGCGGCATCGATCACGTGCTCATCGACGAAGCCCAGGATACCAGCCCGGAACAGTGGCGCATCGTGCGCGCCCTGACGTCGGAATTCTTCGCCGGCACGGGCGCGCGCGAAGGCATTCGGACGGTGTTCGCCGTCGGCGACGTGAAGCAATCCATCTACAGCTTCCAAGGCGCCGCGCCCGAGCTGTTCGTGAGCCATCAAGACGTGTTCGGCCTGCAGGTCACGCGGGCGGCGCGGAACTGGCGGCCCATCGATCTGACCGTGTCGTTCCGGTCCACCCGGGCCATTCTGCAGGCGGTCGACGCGGTTTTCCGCCTTCCCGGCGCCTCGGACGGCCTGGCGCTCGACGGCCAGCCCATCCAGCACCAGGCCTGGCGCATGCGGCACGGCGGCATGGTCGAGCTGTGGCCACCGGTGAAGCCGCTCGAGACCGATGCGCCGGCGCCATGGAAACCCCCAGTCGAACGCCTCCGGGGAGACTCCCCCCAGGCCCGGCTCGCCCAGCTCATCGCGCGGCGGATTCGCGACATGATCGGCGGATCGGAGGTCCTCGAGTCCAAGGGACGGCCCATCGCCGCCGGAGACATCATGGTGCTGGTCCGCCGCCGGACCGCCTTCGTCGAGGAACTGGTGCGGGCGCTCAAGTTGCTGCGGGTGCCGGTAACCGGCGTGGACCGCATGGTGCTGACCGATCAGATGGCGGTGATGGACCTGATCGCCGTCGGGCGTTTCGTCCTGCTGCCGACCGACGATCTGACCCTCGCGACGGTGCTCAAATGTCCGTTGATCGGTCTCGACGAGGACCACCTGTTCCGGCTGGCCTACGGCCGGCGGGGCAGCCTGTGGAATTCGCTTCGCGCCCACGCGGCCGATGCCCCCGCGTTCGGCAACGCCTCCCGGCACCTCTCCGAGTTGCTGGCGCTTGCCGACACCATGCCGCCCTTCGAGTTCTATGCCAAACTGCTGGGGCCGATGGGAGGCCGCAAACGCCTGTTTTCGCGGTTGGGACGCGAAGCCGAGGATCCCATCGCAGAGTTCCTCGACCTCGCCCTGGATTTCGAGCACACCCACCCGCCGTCCCTGGAGGGCTTTCTCTCCTGGCTGGCGGGCTCGTCCGCGGGAAGCGGCACGTCGGCGAACTCCACGATGCCTTGCTGCTGCAATTTTTTTAGATGGGCCAAGGTGGCTCGCGCTGCCTGCAAAAGTGTGCGATGGTCATCGGCTTCTCCGTCGCGCTCGAGTGCGTCAACAATTCGGCGCGCCACGGGCGAGAGTTTTTGTGTCCGGGATTCCAAGGGGCCGGCTAAACGGATGGCGTAGACTTTTTTCCGGCCGAGCGCGCGCTCGGCGGCTGAAAGCACAATGAGATTGTTCTTGACGGCCTGGGAAATAAGACCCGGCGAGGTTTTATCGAACTTCCTTCGGAGTGATTCGAGTGTTCGACCAGGCTGTTCATCAACGTATCGCAGCAGGCAGGCTTCGGCGCTTTGCCGGGTTTCGTCAAGAAGGCTTCCGGCTATTTCCTGAAGTCTTTGACGTCCGGACGCCGTCAACTCGGCTAGGCGTACCTTGCGGGTCTGGGGTCGCAAAGGCAACATGGCGCGGAAAACTTCACCCAGCGGAGCTAAATAGTAATCCGCAATCCATTCTCCCAGCGTCAAAAGTTCCGGCAGGAGGACCGGCTCAGGGTCAAGTACACGAATAACCTCCCGAATGCGGACTCCCGAGGGAAGGGCCGGCGCCGCGCCCAGCGCGATCCCGATCACCCGGCGCGACCCGAGCGGAACCAGGAGGCGCTGGCCCACGCGAACGTCCAGAGACTCCGGGAGCGAGTACGTCAGAGGGTGCCGAATGGCGGCCAGAACCGCCACTTGGATCATCACGGGCGCGGGAGGCCGGCTACGCTGCGGCTTTTTCACTGAACGATTCCGGGGCATCTCAGGATTCTATGCTACGCGCCCCGGGTTGGCTAGTGCGGGAGATTTATTGGCTTCGCGAAAGATTATTCGACAATCGCTTCTATGGAACAATTTACCTTTCTTTGCAGCAGGAAGACGCGTGCTGCAGGGCGGTTTACTTGCAATAATCGAGGGATTTAGCTACCCTAACAAAATGCAACCGATGCTACACACGATCGACCCGGGTTCTCAGTCTCCGGAGATTGTCCGGATGATTGTCGAGATTCCTAAGAACTCGTCAAACAAATACGAGTACGATTCAAAACTCGGGGTTTTCCGGCTGGATCGCACTTTGTATTCGCCGATGCACTATCCTGGGGATTACGGTTTTATCCCCGGAACCCTTGCCGAGGACGATGACCCGCTGGACGTGCTTGTCTCGGTCGATGAGGCGACGTTTCCCGGCTGCATGCTGGATGTGCGCCCCGTGGGACTGCTTGCCATGGTGGACGAGCACGGACGGGACACAAAAATACTCGCTGTCCCTGACCGGAACCCGCGTTATGAGCAGATTCACACCATTGATCAGATTTTTACTCACGTCCTGACCGAAATCGAGCACTTCTTCACGATTTACAAAGAGCTTGAGGGAAAAAAGACTCGAATGGAGGGCTGGAAAGGCCCTCGAGAAGCGCGCCAGGCCATCCTTGAAAGCCGCCAGCGGTATCTGGATGCTCTGGGGACGGCGAGCCCGGAACAAACCGCTGTCGCTTCCTCTTAAAACGCTGGAATCCATACAGGGAATTGGTGCACCCGCCTGATCCAGGTCTATTCTTTTTTGAGCTGAGGGTCTGAGCCGCCCCGTTGCCGGACCTTCCTGGACCCCTTGGGGGCCTCAGATGAGCGTGGGCCGCCTCCGCGCTGCGACCAGGTTTGAGTAAAAGGTTCTAAGCTGCTCCAGCATCCGCACCGCAAAATTGAAATTGCGGCGGTTGATATGCTCAATGTTAATTCCCAGGGGCGGCGGGTCAGGCGGAAGGTTGTCAAAAACATCCATCAGGATTCGTTGCGCCAGGTTCAGGCTCCTTTCAAAAGCATGTTCGACGTGGCCGGGGCTCTTGGGCGGAATTTTGAATCAGAAATCGGTCCAGGTGGCCAGGCGCGTCGGCGCCCAGCCATCGGAAAAACTCAAGATCGCGTTGTGGCTTACGGGAGCGAAGCTCAGGAAGATGCGGGCTTCAAGACCGTTGAGGCGCTGAATCAGCCACACGATGTCATTGGAATCAAACAGAACCTGGGTTGTAAAAAAGCTTAAGACCCTCAGCCGCTTTGCGCCGGATCCGCTCCACTTCGTGCGAGCGGCTGGGAATGCTGATTCCGCCCAGTGTTGACGGCAATCCGGTCGCCAGGATTTCTCTTGCGGCCTGGGCGACGTTGGGCCCGGGATATTGAATCTGGCTGGATTCTCCGCCGACCAGCACCAGATTCTGAATCCCGAATTTCTCCGCCGTTTCGCGGAACCATGCCGCTTGATCCGTTTCGTACACCACGCAGCGGTTCAGGACAATGTCGATGCCGAGTTCCGTCCGGATCTTCCCTGCCCAGAATCCGAGGCTCGATGCGCGGCACGAATTTGAAGGTTCTTTCGCCGCCCCTGTTTTCATCGTGGATTTCCGGGAGATTGATGGCGTCGGCGAGTTCATGAATTCTGCAGATTTCTCCCATGGCCGATCCGAGCGCCTGCGGTTTCCCCTTGACGGGAGGGACCATCTCAAAAAACACGACCGGAAGATTCGGATTGAGAATCTTGGTTTTTAAGTCCATCGAAGTTGTGAGGCGGCTTTGCCGCCTGCGTGTTCCCGGCTGATGCCCCCAATGCAGCGAGCCCTTGACGTCATCATAGCACACGCCCTTGGCGCGCCTGTTCAGGCGGACCCGGATTTCAAACCCGCCGCTTATCGCGGTGACTTCAGGAAGTCGGCGATTTTCTGAAAGTCTTCGCGGAGAAGCTTTTCTTCTCTGGGGTTGCGCAGAATATAGGCCGGATGAACGGTCGGGAGAGCCTTGATCTCTCCAAAATCGTAAAATGTTCCCCGAATTTTTGTAATGCCCTCTTTGATGCCCAGAACCGTCCGGACCGCCGGCGCCCCCAGGCAGCAGATCAGCCGCGGCCCGATCGTCTGGATCTGGCGGACCAGAAAAGGCGAGCAGGTTTCGATTTCATCCGGTTGGGGTGTCCGGTTGCCCGGCGGCCGGCATTTCACCACGTTGCAAATGTAGACTTCTTCCCGCTTCATGCCGACAAGCTGGATCATTCGGTTCAGGAGTTTGCCGGCGCGTCCCACAAAAGGGAGTCCTTGCGCATCTTCATCGGCTCCCGGCCCCTCGCCCACAAAGACCACTTCGGCATGAGGATTCCCCTGGCCGAAGACGATGGTTTTGCGCCCGGCGCTCAGGCGGCAACGGCGGCAATCGCCCAGGTCCTCGCGAATCGCTTCGAGCGTTTCCTGCCGCGAGGAGTTGCGGGAGCACGACTCAAAAAGGCTCTCGGCTGGGGCGCCAGCGCTCGAGGAGCGCCCTGTGCGGCCGGCCCGGACGGTTGGAGAGTCTTCTGCGCCTCCCATTGTTTTCTTACGGGTTCCATCGGCAGCGGGCGGCGGCGCTAGGGCAACGGAGGGAGCGGCTGATTTGATCTCAAGGCGCGAAGCCGGTTCGCAAATCCGGAACGCGATGTAAAACTTCCTGCGATCCCCATCTCCCGGCAAAAACTCCAGCCAGTTGGCGAGTTCTTTTCGCAATTCGTCCATGTTGGATCCATCCCGCTTCTACCGGCCTGCCGCCGGAGTCAATTTTGAGCGCAATTCAATCACCGCATCCAAAACCCTGTTCGCCACATCCAGCTTGCTCATCTTTTCAAGGGGCTTCCTTTCCCGTCGGGAAAAACCAGGGTGACGATGTTGGTGTCATAGTCGAATCCCGGCGCCGGGCTGCGTCACATCGTTGGCAACCATGAGATCCAGACGCTTTTCACGCAGCTTGGCGGCGGCGTTTTCGAGCACCTGGCTGGTTTCCGCGGCAAACCCCACGACAAGCTGATGAGGCTGGCGGCGCCGCGCAACCTCCGCCAAAATATCCTGGGTGGGCTTGAACGTCACGGTTAGAAGTCCCGTCTTGCTTCTTGATCTTTTCCGATTGGACTTCAGCGGGGGCAAAATCGACCACCGCCGCAGCCATCAGAACCACGGTTGCCTGGTCAAGGCGGCCGAAACAGCGTCTGCCATCTCTCCGTCGTGTCGCACAGAATCCACGGTAACGCCTGGGGGCGTTTCGAGGCGCGTGGGACCGCTAACCAGCATGACTCTGAGCGCCGCGCCTTTCGCCCGGCCTCCGCCAAAGCATAACCCATCTTTCCGGAAGAGCGATTGGTGAGGTAACGAACCGGATCGATCGGTTCTTCAGTCGGCCCGGCAGTGACCAGTATGGTCTCGGCCTTGAGGTCGTCGCGAATCTGCAAGGTTTCGAAAACCGTCTGGGCGATTGTTTCGCATGCTCGCCATGCGTCCTGCGCCCGGTCATGCCGCAGGCCAGATAGCCTTCGTCGGGTTCGATGATCTTGGTATCCCCGCGCCGCGAAGAATTTCCACGTTCTGCCGGGTGGCGGCGTTTTCCCACATGTTCACGTTCATAGCGGGAGCCACGATCATCGGGAGCCTTCGTTGCCAGCACCAGCGTCGTCAGGAAATCGTCCGCGATCGCCATGGGCCATCTTGGCGATGACGTTGGCCGTTGCCGGCGCAATCACTAGAGCATCGATCCCCTGGGCCACGGCGATGTGTTCGATGGCGCTCTCAACGTTTGGCTCTTCCTCGCCCTCGCCAAACACCTGGGAAATGACTTTGTGCCCTGAAAGCGCGGCAAAGGTAAGCGGCGTCACAAAGTTCCGGGCGCGCCGCCGACATGACCACTTGCACGTCGAGACCCCGGTCCTGGAGAAGGCGCACCAGTTCCGCAGCCTTGTATGCGGCGATGCCTCCCGTAACTCCCAGTCCGACACGCATCACGGCACTTTCCTGTTCCTGCCTGGCGCCTGCCTTCCGACTATGATACTCCGCTTGCAGGACCCGCCCGGAGGAGGCCTGTCTTGCGAAGCACCAGCTCCTCCGCGAACCGGCCGGCCACCTTCCCCAGAGCTCGCGGGACCTCTTACTTTGTCCTGGCCGTTCTCCTCGGCTTGAGCTCAATCATTCTCAATTGGGATCAAGCCGGCGCTCACCTCCTGCTGCGCGATCTTGGTCGACTTCTTGTACGGCGACTGCACCAAGGGCCTGACGCCCGACTGAAGCTGCCGGGCTCGCTTGGCGGCGATCAGAATGTAACGAAACTTGCTGTCGATATTGCCGGGTAATTCCATCTATCCTCCTACGAACGTTTTATAGATTTCCTTCACGCGGCGCTCCTGGCACTCTCGCCGCAAGCGCGCCGCAATCACAATGCTGCGCAGCGACTCCGCCGCCGACGGAACGGCGCTCATTCACAATCAGGTAGTCGTACTCTTTCCAGTGCGCCACTTCCTTCCGGGAGTCTTCCAGGCGCTTGGCGATCACTTCCGGAGCGTCGTTATGCCGATGGCGCAGCCGCTTTTCCAGGTCAGGGAAAGAGGGCGGCAGCAAAAAGACGCTCACGGTTTCCGGAATTCGCTCTGCGCAGCTTCTTGTATCCTTGAACGTCGATGTCCAGCAGGACGTCCTGGCCGGCTTCCTGGGCTTCGCCGAAGCTGCTGCCAGGAGGTGCCGTAGTAATGGCCGTGCACCTCCGCCCACTCGACAAATTCTTTCCGCGCCAGGCGCCTGCTTGAACTCCGGCGCGCGAGACAAAGATAATATTCCCGCCCGTTTTGCTCGCCGGCGCGCGGCGGACGGGTCGTATAGGAAACCGAGAAGGCCAGCCCCCGCACCAGGCTCCGGAGCCTTTTGATTAAAGTGGTTTTGCCCGTACCCGAAGGCGCGGAAATAACAAAAATACTGCCTCGCCTTTTCGGGAGCCTCTTTGCTGGGTCCACCTTCACTCGATGTTTTGCACCTGTTCCCGCAGCTTTTCGATCTCGGATTTCATCTCGATGGCCTGCCGGCCAACCTCCGCGCCCACTTCAGGCACGTCGGAAGTTTTGGAAAGCAGCGTGTTGGCTTCCCGGTTCAACTCCTGCAGCAGGAAGTCAAGCTTCTTCCCCACCTCGGAGCTTTCGTTGAGAAGCTGGCGAGTCTGGATCAAATGGCTTTGAAAGCGCGTCAGTTCCTCGGAGATATCGGATCGCGACGCCAGATACGCGACCTCCTGGGCCAGCCGCGCCTGGTCAACGTGCACGGCGCCCAGCAGTTCGCGGAGCCGATTTTCAAGCCGCTGCTGAGCATACTTGGGAATCCGCCGGGCGAGTTTGGCAACGCCCTTGCGCAACTCCTCCAGGCGCTCCAACCGGCTCCGGATATCCTGCTCCAGAATCGCTGCCTTCGGAAGCCCGCATCTCGTTGAGGGCAGCCAGCGACTCCGCCAAAGCCTCTTCCAGGGCCTTCTGGATGCGGCCCAGTTCCTCTTCAGAAATTTCGCCGTTACTCGCAATGACGCCGGGAATCCGCAGGAGCGCCACCAGGTCGGGGTCCGCCGCCGAAATCCAGCTCGGTCCGGAGTTGCCGGCAGGCGCGCACGTAAGCGTCGAGCAACTTGCGGTCCAGTTTCAAATCCGTCGTGCCGGTTCTTGCCAGGCTGACGACTCACCTCCACATGGCCGCGCGTGATGTGATTCTTGACGGTGCGTCGTAGCAGAGGCTCCAGCGGAGTCAGTTCCGAGGGAAGCCGGAATTGCAGGTCGAGGAAACGATGATTCACGGACTTGACTCCCACCCCGAGGAGAAGTCTGCTTCCTCGCATCGTACCCTGCTGTAACCCGTCATGCTTCGAATCATATTCCCTCAATCGCCACGCTGCCAGCAGAAGCCTTCGAGCCCCTGGCGCCTTCCGCAGCGCGCTAAGCTTCAGCATCCACAAATTGCAGTTCGTGCAGCCGCTGGTAAATCCCCCCGCGCGTAACCAGGTCTTCGTGAGTGCCGACCTCGGAGATCATGCCGCGGTCAAGAACCACAATGCGGTCCGCGCGGCGGACGGTGGTCAGCCGGTGCGCGATCACCAGCACCGTGCGTCCCGCCATTAGGTTGGCCAGAGCCTTTTGTACCAGAGCTTCCGATTCGGTGTCCAGCTCAGAAGTCGCTTCATCCAGGATGAGGATGGGAGAATTCTTGAGCAGGGCGCGAGCGATTGCCAGGCGCTGGCGCTGGCCTCCGGAGAGGCGCTGGCCCCGCTCGCCGATCATGGTCTGGTAACCCTCCGCCCTTTCCATGATGAAATCGTGAGCCAAGGCCGCCCGAGCCGCCGCTGTCGACCTCTTCCTGGTTCCGGAAACCCGTTGCCATAGCAGATGTTGTTGAAAATGGTGTCGTTGAACAGAATCGTGCCTTGCGTCACCATGCCCACCTGCGAGCGCAAAGAGCCGAGCTTGAGATCACGGATGTCATGGCCGTCAATCAGGATTTGCCCGCCCGTAACATCGTAGAATCTGGGAATCAGAGCTGGCCAGGGTGGTCTTCCCGGCGCCGCTGGAGCCGACCAGCGCCACAATTTCACCCTTATGAATCCGCAGGTCAACGTCCCTGCAAGAGCGGCACTCCCGGCTCATATTCAAAATTCACATGGTCAAAGGCAATCTCCCGCTGGAAGGCCGGCAGCGCCACGCGCATCGGTCTTTTCACATGACTTCCGACTTGCGCCTGCAGGAACTGAAAACCTGCTCGGAGGCTCCCACCGCCTGCTGGACGGCGTTGTTGACGCCCGTCAGCCGCTTGATGGGTTCGCCCATCTTGAACAAGGCATAAAGAAAAACCAAGAAATCCGCCCATCGTCTGCGCATGGTGGAGAATCTCGTTGCGCTCGTAAAGCAGAAGCCCGGCGATCGTCATCATGCTCAAAAGTTCCATCAGCGGAGCTGTGGCAGCCTGGGCCGGACCCATCGCATGTTGGTGTGGAGCAGTTTGTGGGTCGCCGCCTTGAACCGCGCCACCTCGAAGTGCTCCATGACGAAGGCTTTGACGATGCCAATGCCTGTGAAGGTTTCCTGCACCAGGTTGTTGATATCGGCCATCCGGTCCTGGCTGGAGCGGCTGGAGCGGCGGATCGAACGCCCGATGTTGGCCGAGGGCAAGACCACAAAAGGCACCAGGACGAGTGAAATCAGGGCCAGTTTCCAATCACAATAAAAGAGGACGCCGAGCAATCCAATCAGCGTGAAAGAGTGTCTTAAGAAAGTCCGCGGAGACCTGGGAAACCACGTATTGGATCTTGTCCGTATCATTGCTGATCGCCGACATCAGGCGGCCGGTGGGATTCCGCTTGAAAAAGGCCATGGACTGCTGAACGATCTTGGAGTAAAGCTCGTTGCGCAGATTGCGGACGGCGGACTGGCCGATAAAGTTGATGCTGACGGTGGCCGTGTACCGCGAGAGTCCCTTCACGACGGTCACCACGATGATGGACAGGGCTACAACGGTCCAGACGTTATGGATGTTGCCGGGAAAAAAATCCTTCAGGTACAACGACATGGTGATTCCAGGGAAGCTGCGAAAAGGAAATGCCTGCCGCGTCCGCGCCAGGCTTGAGAACCCTGTCACCGATGGGTTTGATCAGAAGGGCGGTAATCGCCTCACACGCTCCCACCACGGCCATCAGGACAACAGCTATGGCAAAGCGCAGTCTGTAAGGTCTGAGAAATCCTAGTAGGCGTTGAACTTGGCTCATCCGGCGTCCTACCCATCAGGCTGGAGAGCCCGCCGGGCGCGGAAAATCCAATCTTAGTCTTCGCAGCATAAGAAGTCAAGCAGCGCAGCCCGGGACAAGCTCCAGATTTCACTCCGTGTTGAACAGCAACTGACTGATAGCGCAGAGGTTACCATTCGTTCACCGCCGCGCAATGCATCTTCCAGCAGGCTCTTCTCTCAGGCGGTCCAGCCCCAGTGCCGCGGCGCCGTATAAGGGGGAGTAGTTCCCCAGCTCCGCCAAGACGATTTCTGTGGAATACTTGAGCGTCGGCGTCCCGAGCACCTCGAGGTATTCATGCACCGGATCGAGCAATTGTTCTCCCGCCAGCGCCACCCCGCCGCCCAGTACGATCCGGTCCGGGATTCAGAATGCGGATCACCATCAGCAGATCCCCGGGCCAGCCACTGGGCGGCTTCGCGGACGATGAACACGGCCGCCTTTTCACCCTCGGCGGCCGCCCGAAAAATCGTCTCCGCCGTTATCTCTCCGGGTCGCCGGAGGCGAGTTCGATGGTTCGTGCCAGAACCTCGGGGTTGCTCTTTGCCAATTCGCGGCCGCGGAGCGCGATGGCCGTTCCCGAACAAAGGCTTTCAAGGCATCCCTGGCCTCCGCAGGAACACGCCGCGCCGGCATCCGACAGCGGAACATGCCCAATCTCCCCGGCCAGGCTGTCGCGGCCGTGGAGCAACTTACCCTCACAGACCACGCCCCCGCCGATGCCCGTGCTGATGGTCATGTAAACGATCGAATGGGTGCCGCGGCCGGCGCCGTACCGAAACTCCCCCAGAGCGCCGGCATTCGCATCGTTGTCCACACGGCAGTCCAGGTGGAGGCTTCTCCTTAACCCATCGTGCCAGATCAAAATCCCGCCAGCCGGAGACGTGCATGGAGCTGACCTGCTGCCGCTCGTAATCGACCGGGCCGCCAAAGCTGATGCCGCAGGCTTCACTTGGCAGTCCGCCTTCTTCGATCAGGCGCAGGGAGCGCTCGCGAATCTCCCGCAGCATCCATTCGCGCCCGCCTGAGGAGTCTGTGTCGCCTTCTGAGAGCAGCAGGCGGTGCCCCTTGCCGGATCGAAGATCCGCGAGGCGAAAATGATTGCCGCCGATGTCGATGCCAAGCACGCTGGCCATTTTCCGAGCATTCCGGATTTCTCTAACGGTCTTTCGCTCGCCACGGCTGGGGCTCCTCCAGGCTTAACCGGAATTCCGCCGGATGTCGCGATGCCGTGTCTTAATTTCGTACCCTTCGTCTTCCAGGATGCTTCCGAAGGCGTTCGGCGAGCGCCACGGAACGATGGCGTCCCCCGGTGCATCCGATGGCGATCGTCAAGTAGCTCTTTCCCTCGCGAACGTAGTGCGGAAGCAGATAGAGCAGAAGGTCCGAAAGCCGGGACACCAGCTCCCGGGTTTGGCTGTGGGAGTCGATGTACCGCTTGACCGCCGGGTCGCGCCCGGTCTTCTTGCGCAAATGGGCGACGTAGTTGGGGTTGGGGAGGAACCGCACGTCGAAGACCAAATCCGCGTCCGGGGGAACCCCGAAGCGGAAGCCGAACGAAACCACGGAAATCAACATCGTCTTGTGCCGCGGCTCGCCAAACCGGTCCTGAATGAAGGATCGCAGCTCATGCACGTTCATTTGGTGGTGTCGACGATGGCGTCAGCGAGATGCCGCATGGGTTTGAGCAAGGCGCGCTCCAGCCGGATGCCTTCCCGCACCGGCAGTTGGCCCCCAGCGGATGGGGGCGGCGCGTTTCTTCAAAGCGCTGGATCAGAACTTCGTCCTTGGCTTCCAGGAACAGCAGGGAGAGCTTGAGGCTCTTGCGGCTCAGCTTCTGGTAGGTCACGGGAAGCTCGCTCAAGCGCCTCACCTTCGCGAATGTCCACCACCACGGCGGCGCGCTTGATCCGGCTCTCCGGCGCCGAGCAGAGGTCGGCGAACTTGAGAATCAAATCAATGGGGAGGTTATCAACGCAATGGTAGCCCAGGTCTTCGAAAGCCTTCAGAGCCGAGCCCTTTCCGGAGCCGCTCAGGCCGGTGATCACGACCAGCCGGTGGGGTGCGGTCTTGGCATGGGGCTTCTTCATGGGGACCGTGCCGGCCAAGTTCGCCCCCGAGCCGGAAACGCGGCCCGGAATGCTCGTGGGCGATTCACCTTTCTCTGGACAGGATGTGGACTTACGGTTCCGGTTCGATTAAGCCCAGGTTGCCGTCCGGGCGCCGGTAAACAACATTCACCCGCTCGGTTTCCGCATTGCGAAATACCACGACGCCGCTGCTACTGCGTCCAAGGTCTCAACGGCCTCATCCAGCGTCAAGGGCTTTACCGGAAGCCTTTCTGATTCCACGATCCGCGCTTCTTCCACGTCCACCCGGGCGCCTCCGATGACATTCAGAAGGATCGTCGAAGTGGGGCTGGGCCGGCGCTTCTTGGTGCGGCGGCGCTGGAACCAGCGCACCGCCTGGCGCTCCAGCTTGTCGAGCGCCCCCTTGATGGCGCTTCGGGCTATCCGCCGTTTCCATGATGCCAACCAGGGTTTGGTCCCGGAGCTTGATCGTCATCTCGGCGATGCGCCGGTGTTTCTCCCGCGTCAGGATGACATGCAACTTGGGGCGGCCCGGGAGCAAGCCGCCGCAACTTCCGAAGATGCTCGTGGGTGTACTGCTGCAGGGCGGGGGTTACGTCCATCTGCCGGCCGGTGAAATCAACTTCCATAGCGGCACCTCCTTGAACGATATCGGAAATCAGCGCGGTGCGAAGGAGTGGTCATTCTTTCACCCGGCGCTGATGGGTGCTGGGAATTTTCATGTCTTCGCGGTATTTCGCCACCGTGCGGCGCGTCACATTGTAGCCCTTTTTCCTGAAGGTGGAGCATGATCTGCTCGTCGGTCAGGGGGTGCGCGGGATCTTCTTCTTCGATCATTTTCTTCACGATCCGCTTCAACTGGATCAGCGGGGTGTTCCCGCCGCGAGGCCCCTGGACGGATTCTGAAAAGAAGTAACGCAGCTCGTAAACCCCCTGGGGGGTGTGGGCGTATTTGTTGGAGACCGCGCGGCTGACCGTCGAAGGGTGGACGCCCACTTCTTCGGCAACCTCCTTGATCATCATGGGCCGCAGAAAATCGATTCCCTTCTCCAGGAATTCCATCTGGCGGCGGATAATGGATTCACAAACCCGCGCGATGGTGTGCTTGCGCTGTTCGATGTTCTTGATCAGTTGCAAGGCGGAATTGCAGCGCTCCTTGACGTAACTCCGCACTTCGCGCGTCGCGGCTTTATCCGTCAGCATCTGCCGGTAGTGGCGGCTGAGCCGCAACTGCGGCAAGCCGTCCTCATTGAGACGCACCTCATAACCTTCGCTCGTCTTGACAAAGTAGACGTCCGGCTCAATCAAGCGCGGCTCGCGTCTTGTTATAGCGCTGGCCCGGGCGGGGATCGAGCTTGCGGATCACTTCGATCGCCCTTTCAACCGCCTGGAGCGGGCGATCGAGC
The DNA here is from genome assembly GCA_963786305.1 of uncultured Alphaproteobacteria bacterium. Taxonomy (GTDB): domain Bacteria; phylum Pseudomonadota; class Alphaproteobacteria; order Rhodospirillales; family Defluviicoccaceae; genus CAKZLS01. The sequence goes on along the minus strand of CAWAYL010000008.1, from coordinate 74,253 downwards.
GCCCGGGCAATCTCCCGGTGGCGTTTATTCTGGAGCAGCTTGAGATGCTCCGAGACGATCTGCTGGGCAAGCGAGTTTTCGGGAGCGAGCGTGCGAAGCTGAATCAGCAGGCATTCCCGAACATCCCGGGCCGCCACCCCCAGCGGGTCGAAATCCTGCACCAGGGCCAGCGCCACCTCCACGTCCATGAGGGTATGCCCGCCGGATTGCGGCGATCTCCTCCACTTGGGCGGTCAAATATCCGTCTTCGTTGAGATTGCCGATAATCGAACGCGCCGCCTCCGCAACTTCGTCTGAGCAGGTGGAAAGACTCAACTGCCATTCCAGGTGGTCCGTTAAGGACGACGCCTGGGCAAGAAAATTCTCAAAGGAGGGCTTTTCGTAGATTTCACCGGCAGGAGCGCGATAGCCAGGATCCAGATAATCCCGGAAAAAGGAGCCGTAATCGATCTCTTCGAACGAATCCCGGTTGCCGTTTTCGGCAGGGCTCTCCTCCGGAGGCGGCTTCGCCCGTGCCCACCCTATCAATTTTCTGAGAGATTTCCTCAATGGAGGGTACGATCTTCGGCGACTTCTTCCAGCACCGGGTTGGCGACCATTTCCTGGTTGATCATGTCGCACAGCTCCAGCTTATTGAGCGCCAGCAGGCTGACCATCTGCACCAGGCCGGGCGTCAGAATTTGCTTCTGCGCCACCTTGAGGTTCAGCCCGATTCTGGGTTGAGAGCCGCCCATTAAACCACCAGCCGAAAGTTGTCCCCGAGATAGATTCTCTTAACTTCCATGTCGTTCCCAAGCTCCTCCGGAGACCCGGCCCGGAAGATCCGCCCGTTGTTGATGATGTAAGCGCGATCGGTTACCCGCAGCGTTTCGCGCACATTGTGATCCGTCACCAACACCCCGATGCCGTTCCCCTTGAGCCGGACAATGATCTCCTGAATGTCCAGCACGGTCAGGGGATCAATGCCGGAAAAGGGCTCATCTAGAAGTATAAACGATGGCATGATGACCAGGGAACGTGCAATTTCAACCCGGCGCCGCTCCCCTCCGGAGAGCAGATAGCCGTAGCTGCGCCGCACCTGCTGAAGCCCAGCTCCTCGATCAGTTCCTCAAGGCGCTCGCGCCGCTGGTGAGCGCTCAGCGGCAGCGTCTCAAGAACCGCCATGATATTCTCTTCCACCGTAGAGTTTTCTGAAGATCGAGGGTTCCTGGGGAAGGTAGCTGATCCCGCTCCTGGCCCGAAGGTACATGGGCAAGGTGGTGATGTCCGCGCCGTCCAGGAGGACTTGGCCGGAATCCGGGCTGATGAGACCGACGATGATGTAGAAAGAGGTGGTTTTGCCCGCGCCGTTGGGGCCGAGCAGGCCGACGACTTCTCCCTTGAGAAATGCTAAGGCTGATGTTATCAACAACTTTGCGGCCCTTATAGGATTTGTTCAGGTCGACTGTTGAGAGTGTATGCATGGTCGCTCATTGCGCGACTCGGTGCTTTGTGACCGTAGGGGAATCGGGACTCCGTCAACAAGCAACCTATCATCGTGAATGTAGAAAGTCAATCGCTGCCCGCTTGTAATAGCCCTTTCGCGCGTCATAAATGGCTGGAGGCCCGCCGGTCATCACGATCTTGCCCGTGTTGGCGTCGAAAGCGGCGCGGTCCCCGGTTGCGTTTCGCCTGGGCTGAGTGACCACCACATGCCCGTTAGCCAGCGCGCGTTCGATCTGGGAATCACCCGCTCTGCGCTTCGCTTGTGAAATCGGCCTCCAGCCGGTCCGCTTGAAGCTTGGTGTCTTGTGTGTTCATGACACATGCCCGGAATAAAGAGCCTTGTGGCCCGCGTCAAAGTAATCGAGCCGGTCGGCGCGGATGGTCACCGAACGGTTCCCGACCCGGCCTGCCTGCCCGCCTTGTCCGTGCGCCGGGCGGGGACCGGGCGCAATTGCGAGGTTATCACGCGTGAGCGGCGAACTCACCCGCCGCTGATTCTTATACACGTTAAGGGACGAGGACTCCACCACGTCCGTTCCCCGCCAGGCCCGGACATGGCCCTCATAGTGGACGACCTGGCTGTTGCGGTCCGCCACCATGCGGTCCGCAACCACGTTAATGGGCAACGAAGAACCCTTTTGCGGGTCATAGTGGACGGACTGCACCTGGCCCACTCCCTCCGCCATGCCGGAACGCACCTTAAGGATCATCTCGATCGGCTTGGGTCGCGCGTCGTCTGGTCCCAAACCTGCGGATGGCCCGAAAGCACCAATAATTGCCTGGGCACGGAATCGTGCGCCTTTTCTGCCACGGCTTCAAAGTCAGTGTTCCGGAAGCGGAAATCCCCCCACTGGGCGACGGATTTAAGCGTTCCCGTGGCCGGGTCAAAAATGGCCAACAGCTCCCTGGCCGAGGCGACAGAAGGATTTGGGTTCGAAGCTTTGGGAGGCGCTGCAAAAACAATTTTTGTCCCGCTTGTTCCGCGAAGCGTCGCAAGGCGGTTTGCCGGGGTAAAAGTCATCAGGAACCGGTGGGCCGTGACCGTTCGCCGGCCTGCGCCAGAGCCTTCAGGAAAAAGCACAATGCTGCCTGGATCCAGGGTCTTCGCTTCCTGGAGACTTTTCCCTCCAGGGCGAAAGGTAAAATCAACGGCTTCGGTGGCGAGTTCTGCCTTTGAAATTTTTCCGCCAAAAGTCCCGGCCTGCGCGGAAGGCTGCGTCTTGTGTTGAGGCTGGATTAGGGTCAGGTTCACCTTTCCTACCGCTTTGCCGTTCGCCGGGACCTGGCCCGGGCCCGAAAAGTTGATCTGCAGCTCATGCGCCACGAATCGGGTGATTCCGCCCTTCCGCAAGAATTCCCCCCGGACGCTGCCATCCGCCACGAGTGTGCGCAGGTGGCCGCTTTGGGGATCGAGGTTGCTTTTTAAGACGTCCGCCTGCAAATCCATGTGCTGTTCAGGCATTCGGTCGGAGGCGTGAGCTTTCCCCTCCATAAGAATTTCTGTGATGCGGTTATGAGCATTGAGCATGACAACGCCCTGCTCGGCCGTGACGATGCGATTGCCCTGGCGGACGTGGACCGGCCCCCATAGCTGCGCTTTTTTCCCGGTATCGTCATAACGCAGACGGCTGGCGGAAAGCTCCACGGGCAAGTTCTGGCGCCCATTGCGCGCGGGCTGAAACTTCGCCTTCACGTCCTCCTTCAGTACGATTTCGCCCTTGCCGGCCTCATAACTCAGCCCACGAGCCGACCCGGAGACATCGCCCAAATGGAAACGAACCGCGGTGTCACTTTCAAGCAGCCGGGCGTGATTCCTGGAAGATACATTTGAAGTGTTGATGATGATCGATTGGCTGGTTGGGACCGCTTCAGGAAGCCTCTTCCTTTTGCGCGCCGGGCGCGGGGGCTTGCCGGGAGGGCGGCTTGGAGGCGTTCAGGATCAATTCGACGGCGCCCGGAGTGGATAGATTGTTCGTCTTGCGATTGTATTCTCCCTCCTCGGTTCGCAGCACGTCATAGCGGTTGCCCGACCGGCCGTAGAATTCAACATTCACGTCTTTCAATACCGTCGCGCCGCCCTTTTTCATGGCGAGGGTGCGAGCGGCATGGATGGTAAAGACCGCGCGCCCTGCTTCCGTGCGGGTAAAAGTGAATCCGGAAAGTTGCTGATTGACGTTTTGCGGAATTGGGGGTGGGGGCGCCAGGGTTTTCCGCCGGTTGGCGCTTTCGCGCCAGTAGCTCAGGATGACGACTCCCAGGGTCACGAGCAGGCTCCCGACAATCACCCTCCGTGCCCACAGCTTGCGCCGCGCCCGCTGCCGGATTTCGCGTTCCAGAATGTCGCGCTTCTTTGCCACCATTACAATTTTATACCCCGGAGGGTGGCCCTTTGTCCGACTTCTTTAGCTGGATTACCTTGGGCTGGGGCGCAGATCCTTGATGCCCATTTGGAGTGAAGTGACGCCCTGATAGACGTTCTCACCGAGCGTAAACGCCATGTCCACTGAATCACCGGGCCGGAGTGTACGTGCGTGCTGAGCCTGGTTCCAGCCGATAGCGTCAAAACCCTTCCCGCCATTTTCCACCTTCAGTTTTAGATGCTTTTTCCCCACGACACGCGGCGGAAGTTCCAGGCGCAGTCCGCGGGCAAGGTAACACCGGGGTGGGGTTGCCGAGGCCGAAAGGTTCCATCTTTTTCAGCTCCTCGTAGAGGGGCCAGCCGATCTGGTTGAGATCAACTTCGGTGTGAATCCGCAAGACAGGTTCCAGATCCTCCGGGGAAAGGACCGAGCGGGCGTACTCCTCAAAGCGCGGATTCCAACTCGCCAATCAGGCTGGATGGCAGCGTGAATCCGGCGGCGGCGCGGTGCCCGCCGAACCGCTCGAAAAGATCCTGACAGGCTGTCAGCGCGTTCAGAAGGTGAAAATTTGAAATGGATCTTCCCGATCCCTGACCGGTTCCGTTTTCCATGCCGATAACGAGCGTTGGACGGTAGGCGCGCTCGACGACTCGCTGAGCCACAATGCCCAGAACCCCTCGGTGCCAGCCTTGACCCGCAAACACCAGGCTGTAGCGATTGGAAAGCTCCGACTGCTTTTTCAAGGCTTGATCGATTTCATCCAGGATGGAAGTTTCAACCCGCTGGCGCTCGGCGTTCAGTTCATCGAGCGAACGCGCAATTTCCCGCGCTTTCAGCGGGTCATTGGTTCTCAAGAGTTCGATGACAGCGACGGCGTCTTCCATCCGCCCCGCCGCGTTCATGCGCGGGGCAACCCGGAAGGCGATGTCGGCGGCGGTCGGCGCCTTGCCGCCAAGCCCCGCCACGTCCAAAAGGGCGTTCAGGCCGGGCTGCACCGGCTGCCTGAGCCCCTGGAGTCCAAACTTGGCAATGACCCGGTTTTCACCTGTTAACGGGACCACGTCCGCGATGGTGCCGATGGCAACAACCTTCAAATAAGACCGGAGCAGAGCCTCGGACATCCGTTCGCCCAGCAGCGCGTGCGCCAGCTTGAAAGCCACGCCCACGCCCGACAGGTTCTTGTCGGGATAGGAGCAGTCGGGCCGGCGCGGGTTCAGAATGGCGCAGGCGGGAGGAAGCGAATCTTTGGGCAGGTGGTGGTCCGTAATGACGCAGTCAATTCCGAGTTCGCGCGCTCGCTCCAAAACCTCATGCTCGCGGATTCCGGTATCAACGCTGACCAGAACCTTGTAACCCTCGGCCGCGGCCCGCTCCACCACCGGCGAGCGCATCCCGTAACCGTCCCGCAGCCGATGGGGAATATGGACTTCCACCCTGGCTCCGAGCGACCCGAGCGCAGCGAGCAACACCACCACGGCGGTGGTTCCGTCGACGTCATAATCGCCGTAGATCAGAATCTTTTCCTTTTCGCCATGGCGCGGCGCACCCGTGCAACGGCGGCATCCATGCCGGCCATCCGATAGGGGTCATGCAGATGGGCGAGGCTGGGATGGAGAAATCGATGCGCGGCCTCGGGTTCTGTGATTCCGCGAAGCGCCAGCAGGCGGGCCGACCAGCGGCGAAACGCCCAACTCGCGAACCAGTTTGTCAGCCTGATCGGTTTCTGCTGATGCCAATTGCCAACGCATGATGTTCGCATCATCCTGACAGGTTCACGGGACGGTTGCAAGACCCTATGCGGGAGTGCGCGGGGCCGCCCCTTGCGCGGGTGAAATTCCTGGCCGGGAGGGAAAGGATGCGAGCGGGGCCGGATTGGGCTGGGAAGATCTAATTGATAATGCCTTCGCCGGCGAGCGCAATGTTGTCGCGGGTGGTGTTTTTGACCAGGTACATCGCCTCGTCAGCGCAGGTGCAGGAGTTCGCGCCGGGTGCGAGCATCATCGGGGAAGCCGGACATTCCGAAGCTTGCCGTCACTTTGACGTTGAGCCCTTCTTCGACGAAAAATATCCGGGAATTCAACAATTCGCGAAGGCGGCGCACCACCATCAGGGCGTTGTGCTTGGAGGTTTGGGGCAGAAGCACCACGAACTCATCGCCGCCGTATCGAAAGGCATAGTCAATCAGGCGGAGATGGCCTTTGACCAGGTCGCCGACGAACCAGAGGAGTTTGGATCCCATAAGGTGGCCATGGGTATCATTGACCTGCTTGAAGTGGTCAAGGTCAATGAAGATGACCGAAAACTCATAGCCGTACCGCGTGGAACGGTAAATCTCCGCGTCCAGAACAAAATTGAGGTGGCGGGCGTTGTAAAGCGCGGTGCAGTCGTCGGTAATCGTCAGCTCGTGAATGCGCTTGACGTAGCGCGCGTTTTCCAGCGCGATGGCCGCGTAGTCCGCAAGGTTCTTCAGAATCGGAATGTCTTCCTCGTGAAAGCGTTCCTTGCTCGTGGTGTTGACCAGTTCGATGACGCCCAGAATTTTTTCCCGGCCCTTGACCGGCACGCAGACGATGGACCGGGCTTCGGGATGCGCCGACGCGTCTCCTCCTCACCATGCGGCGCGAGTCCGTTTTGATATCCTCGACCAGGATCGGTTCCCCGTGTCTCGGCCACCCAGCCGGCGATGCCTTCTCCCATTCTGACCCGAACGTCTTTTAACTGGTTCGCGTTGGTCCCGATCGCCATTTCGTAATAAAGCTCATGGGTTTTATCGTCGAGCATGAGCAGCGACCAGGTATCCGGCTGAAGAAAATCGCTGATCTTCTCCATGATCGTTTGGAGAATTTTCTGCAAGTCGAGGGTTGAGGCGAGGGCTTTCCCCACTTCGTGGAAAAGCGAAAGGCGTTCGAGCTGCCGTTTAAGCTCAGCAATTTCGTCGTTCCGTTGTGTCATGAACAGTCTGAAGCTTGACAGTAATTCGACCCGTCGACTATTAACAACGATATCCTCGAACTTGCTTCAATATTCTTTTTCGACCGTTTTCCCGCTTTGCTTAACTAAACTTTTGAGGAACGAGCGGGGCGCGGGTGATTTCTCCCCTTGGCGGAGGGCTGCCCTGAAATGATTGACAGTCGCATGGCAATAGCGAAATATGATTAGAGGCAATTGGGATTGGAGGGCGGTGATCAGAGACAGGCCTGATGGGCTCTTTTGGCGAGAACCTTCGGCGTGAGCGAGAGATGCGCGGTGTGACGCTGGAGGAAATCTCCGCCGCCACGAAGATCAGCGTTCGCTTCCTCAAAGTCCATCGAAGACGAAGACTTCTCGAAACTGCCGGGAGGGTTGTTCAACCGCAGTTTTATCCGGGCCTATGCCCGGTATCTCGGGCTGGATGAAGACCCCCTGATCGCGGAATATCAACTTGCCGCCAAAGCCAAAGGCGAAGATCGACTTCACACGGCTTTCCTCCCTGTCTCCCATGCCAGCCGGCGACCGCCGTCCCGGTCCGCCTGGGTGGGGGTGGCGGCGGCGGTGCTTGCTGATAGCCGGCTACGGTCTGTGGCGCCACTCGCAGAAAGCCGAAGGATCTGACCTCGGTCGCGGTTAACCAAGTTGCCCCCGAAGAAGGCCTTGCCCAGCTCCCAGCGCAAAGCCGCCCGCTTCGGCTCCCGCTCCTGCCGAGAAATCTTCAGATGGCCCGGCTGGCTGCTCAAGGGCAGGAACCGGCGTCCGCCTGCCGGGCAGTCGGCCGCGACAGCTCCCTGCTGCCGCAACTGCCGCTGCCCCGCCGGCGCTTCAAGCGCCTGCGAGCACTGACTATGGGAATAACCTGGTTCTCCAGATTGCGACGACCGAACGCTCCTGGGTGGCGATTGATGCGGACGGCAAGACCGTCATGCAAGGCATCATGAATCCCAACGAAGTGAAGACGTTCAAGGCGCAGAAGTCCTTTGATGTCCTGACCGGAAACGCCCGGGGGGTGATTCTCACTTTGAATGGCCAGACCCTCAAGCCGTTGGGCCGCGAGGGCGAAGTCAAGTCCGATTCACCTGACCCGGGAAGACCTGAAAAATCTGAAAGTCTCCCTGAGGGGATGCCCATTCCCCATCGGATCACAGACCTGCTGCGCGAAGGTCAAGCCCCCTTCCTCATCCGCCGCAAAGGGGCGGAAGGGAACCTGCCTGTCTCCCTCACTGAAAAGATTGAAATCCTGGCCATCCTGTCGAAGACCCCGACGAGGCCATCCGGAATACAGCCTTCTCCACTTTTGCGACCTGGGACAGCGGCGAACTTGCAGCAGGTTGTTTCCAATCCTGAGACTCCCGCCTTCCTTGCTCGAATTTGCCGCCCGCCATCTGATTTCCGAACGCCAGGAACTGGCTGCGGCCTTGCTCGGCAATACGGCCCTTCCGGATCAGCTTGCGGGAATTGATCAAAGGCGGCTCCGCGGAAGCTGTTCCGCGGCAGGATGCGAACCATCGCCGTTGCCGGATTCTCACGGGAGCTGCGGCCCAGCCGATTCGGACCGGGAAACGCTGCTCCAAAAAATCAACCGCATGTCGGTGGCCGAAAAGATCAATGCTGCCCTATGGGAAGCCAGGAAGAAAGGTCCATTCTCATTCGCGACTCCAACAAGATTGTTTCCCGAGCCGTCCTTCAGTCTCCCAAGCTGAGCGACCAGGAAATCGAAAGCATCGCCATGATGAAAAATGTGAGCGACGAGGTCCTGCGCCTGGTGGCCATGAACCGCAAGTTTATTCGCAGCTATGCTGTCGTGCTGCAATCTGGTCAATAACCCCCGGGCTCCCGATCGACGTGGCGCTTCCACTGGTGAACCGCTTGAATGATCGTGACCTGAAGGAACTCTCAAGAAATAAGAATGTTGCCGAGGTTCTGCGCAGCACGGCTTTGAAACTGGTCAAGCAGAAGAAGCCCATAAAGGCTGAAGGCATGCTGCGGCTGCGGTCTCTTACGGTTGCGAACGGCGGGCGGCGCAAGGCTTGTGAGCACGCCATCCAGCAGCCGGGTGAGATTCTGCGGAAGCGCGCCTTTCCCGTTTCCGAGCACTTCCTGGTGGCTGCAGCGGCCATTTGGCAAGCCCTGCGGCGCGATTGGTGATCGCGGCGATGGCGAGCACTCGCAGGTTCATCTGCCGGGCGGCGATCGACTTCCGGAACCGTGGACATCCCGACCGCGTCGGCGCCCAGGCGTTTGAGCGCGCCGAATTTCCGCAGGCGTTTCGTAATTCGGGTCCGGCGAGGGCCGCATAAACCCCTTCAAAGCATTTCAGCCGCGCGAGACTTCGCCGCCCTGCGGGCCGCCCGGCGCAGCGGCAGGTCGTAGACGGCGCTCAGGTCAATAAACCGCGGTCCCCAACGTTTATCCGCCGATCCCTGCCAGCGGGCCCGAGCCCTGGAGGTTGATGTGGTCGGAAAACATCATCAGGCCGCCGCGGGACGGCGCGCGGCGCGATTCCTCCCGCCGCGCAGGTCAGGATCAGAATCTCAACCCCTGCCAGCCCCAACGCGCGAACCGGAAAGACGACTTCCGCCGGGCGAGTAACCTTCATAAAGATGCACCCTGCCTTGCAGCATCGCTACCGGCAGATCTCCCCAGCGGCCCACGTGCAACGTTCCGGCGTGGCCTTTGACCGCCGGGCAGGGAAATGAGGAATGCGGCGATAGGGAATCACGATGGCTCATCGAGCCGGAGGGCGCCATTCACCCAGTCCCGAGCCAAGAACGATTCCCACGCGCGGAAATCCCGAGCGCTCGAGATACCTCGCAGCTAACGGCTTCTTCGTATCCGGCATGTTTTGGCGAGGCATGCTTGCCTGATAGTCCGGAAATTGGTCATGGAGAATTTGCCGGCGCGCGCAAGGCCTGCGGCTCTTCCGGCCGCATCAGTGAATTAACAGTCCCACGATGGCGGCGGAAAGATAATTTGCCAGGGTTCCGGCAAGCAGGCCCAGAAACCCAGCCGCGCCAGGTCCCGCTTGCGAGAAGGCGCGAGCGCCCCGATCCCTCCAATCTGGATGCCGATGGAGGCGAAGTTGGCAAATCCGCACAGAGCGTAAGTGGCAATCGTGAAAGAGCGCGCCGCAATGTGGCCCTTGAGCGGGCCCAGCAACGAAAAGGCCACAAACTCGTTGAGCACCAGCTTGGTGGCCAGCAGGTTGCCCACGGCGCGGGCGTCGTGCCAGGGCACGCCCAGCAGCCAGGCGACGGGCGCCAGCGAATAACCAAAAATCGTTTGTAAGCTCGTATGGAACAAGCCCAGCACGCCGTTGGCGAGAGTCCGATCAGGGCAATGAAAGCAATCAGCATGGCCCCCACGTTTGCCGCCAGAAACAGGCCGTCGATGACGCCGTGCGAGATGGCGTCCAGCACATTGACGTATCGCTTCTCGAGCGCCAGGGTCACCTCTCCGGCGGTTTTGGGCGGTTCGGTTTCAGGGATCAGCATCTTTGAGATCAGCATGGTTCCCGGCGCCGTCATCACCACGGCGGTCAGCAGGTTCCGTGCCTGCGCTCCGAACAGGATGTAGGCGCCCAGCACCGAACCTGCAATATGGGCCATACCCGCCGTCATCACCGTCATCAGTTCCGATTGCGTCAGCTCGTCCAGAAACGGCCGGATCACCAGCGGCGCTTCTGTTTGTCCCATCACGATGCTGGCGGCGACTTCAAGCGACTCGGCGCCGCTGGTGCCCATCAGCTTGAACATGACCTTCCCCGCCAGCATCACCAGTGCCGGAAGAATGCGCAGATAATAGAGAAGGGCAAAGAACGACGCCACGTAAATGATGAGCGGCAACGCCTGGAAGGCGAACACCATGCCCAGACTGCCCTTTGGGATCGCCCAGCGGCCCAAAGACAAATTTTGATCCTTCGAATGAAAAGTGAAGGAACCACACCACCCCGGCCGAGGCTTTGCTGAGCAGCCAGTATCCGGCCTCGGTGCGCAAGACGAACAGCGCGATCAGGAGCTGCAGTCCAAGGCCCCACGCCGACGATCCGCCAACGGATTGACTTGCGGTTGCGCGAAAGCGCATAGCAGGTTCCGAGGATGACCGCCATGCCCAGCAAGGAGGCTAAACGATTCAATGGAAATCTTCTCCGTTTCCTGTGTTTGGGAACGTATTGGCCTGCCCGACCGCTGCCGCTGTCATCAGCACAGCGTGCTGCGATTGTGACGTTCGCTACTATAATGTGCAATTCTCAATGGGGAAAGCCTGGGCAAGAATTCTTCTGTCGTGGGCCGTCCAGACGTGACGGCCGCATGTGGGCGATTTCTCGGATCGCTGGGCTGGTCAGGAGGCGGACAGTTGGCGTGAAAGCGACGGAGGGAGAAAATGATGCCGGTATTTTCCAAAGACTGTCTCAAGGCACATGGCGTTCTGATTACCGGGGGGCTTGGGAGCCATCGGCCGGGTGATTGTGAGCCGTCTGCTGGAAGTTTCCGCTTCCGTGGCCGTGAATGACGTGCTGCCCGAGGAGCAGGCGGCCCAGCAGATGCGAGAAGCGGGCTGGGATCAATCCCGCTGCGCATTATCTTCGCGCCGACATCACCAAGCCGGCGGAAGCCGCCAGCCTGGTGGAAGCGATGCCCGGGCGCGGCTGGGGCGGCTGGATGTCGCGCTCTGCCACGCCGGCATGGCGAAGAGCTGCCCCATCCTGGAATATCTCCGCCGGAGGACTGGGACAAGATCCTGGATTTGAATCTAAAAGGAGCTTTTCTGGTGGCCCAGGCGGCGGCGCGAACCATGGTTGCGCAGGGCAGGAAGGAGGAAAGATCATTTTTACATCCTCCTGGGTGCAGGATGTTCCCTGGCCCGACATCACGCCGTATAACGTCTCGAAGAGCGGCATGAAGATGCTGATGCGCGGCATGGCGCGCGAACTGGCTGCGAAAGGGCATCCGAGTGAACTCGGTGGCTCCAGGCATCGTGGCGGTGGGCCTGGCCAAGCGCCAGTGGGATACCGATCCCGATTACCGCCGCCGCGCTGAAAAGGCCATTCCGCTCGGCGCCATGCAGCCGCCCGGAGATCGGTGGCCGACGCCGTGGTGTTTCTTTGCTCGCGCGGCTTCCGATTACATGACGGGCTCAACCGTCCTGGTGGATGGCGGGTGCAGCCTCTATCCGATGGACTGAGCCGCCGCGGCTCACGCGAACGTTACGCCGTCGCCGCGGCGGCTGTTACGCGACTTTCTTTCCAAAGCTGAATGTAAGGTTCGAGCTCCTGCATCATGCTGGCGAAGCGTTCGATGCGCAGCGACTGCGCGCCATCGCTCATGGCTTTTTCCGGGCAGGGATGCACTTCCACGATCAAGCCGTCGGCTCCGATGGCCACCGCCGCGCGCGCCAGCGCCGGCACCAGGCTCTGCTTGCCGGTGGCGTGGCTGGGATCGAGGATGACGGGCAGGTGGGTCAGCTCGTTGAGCACGGCCACGGCCGTGATGTCGCAGGTGTTGCGCGTGGCGGTTTCAAAGGTGCGGATGCCGCGCTCGCAGAGCATGACGTTGGGGTTGCCGTGCGCGGTGATGTACTCGGCCGACATCAGCAGTTCTTTGATGGTGGAACTCATGCCGCGCTTGAGCAGGATGGGCCGCTGGCATTTGCCGAGCGCCTTGAGCAGCGCGAAGTTCTGCATGTTGCGCGCGCCCACCTGCATGATGTCGGCGTACTCGGCAACCGTTTCCACGTCGCTGCTCGCTCATCACTTCGGTCACGATGGCAAGCCCGGTGGCTTCCCGGGCCTTGGCCAGCAGCTTGAGGCCTTCGAGCGCCAGGCCCTGGAAATCGTAAGGCGAGGTGCGCGGCTTGAAGGCGCCGCCGCGCAGAACCTTGGCGCCCGCGGCCGCCACGGCTTCGCGCGGTCTCGAGGATCTGCTTTTCGTTTTCCACCGAGCACGGGCCCGCCATCACCACGAACTCCTCGCCGCCGATCTCCGCGCCGTCCACCCGGATGCGCGTGCGCTCCTTCTTGAACTCCTTGCTGACGAACTTATAGGGAGCGGAAATTCGCACGGCGTTTTCGACGCCGGGCATGGCTTCGAGCGATTCCAGGCACGCCGTGACGTCGCCCACGCCCACGGCGGCGATCACCACGCGCTCTTCGCCCTGCGATCGAATGCACCTTGTAACCGTAGTCGCGAATCCGCTCGCACACGTGATCGATCTCCTCCTGGGTGGCATGAAGCCGCATGGATATGATCATGGTTTATCTCTCCTCGCCAACAAAAAAGCCCACTCGTTAGGAGTGGGCTGGCATTTGAAACTTGGTTTTCCTGGTCGGCCAACGCCACTCTACCGCATCTCGGGCAAAGCCCCAGTACGCGTAGGTAAAGCTAAACGCATTGGCAATATAGCTGACCATCAACTGGACTATACCTTAAACACGCACGCTTCGCAAGCAAAACCTGGCGCGTCAGGCCGGGAAAAATTCCTTGCCTACAGTTTGCCAGACCGAATTTCGCTTACTACTTGCGAGAGTTTCGCCAGTACCGCTTCCAGAATCTTCTCACCCTTTTCCGCTGAGGCTTGGGTCGGATCACCGAAGCCGCCGTGGCGGGTTATTTCCTTAAAGGTCTGCACCACCGTGACGCTGCCTCCCTGAAACATATCGTGCCTCACGAAGCCGGACGGTTGGCTGGGACCGTCCTTGTCCAGGCGGTCGCTGCGGACAAGTTCCGGGTGAGCCGCCAGCATCAGGGAGGTTTCAAGCTCACAGGCGTGGCCCATTCCTCCGATGGGAGATTCGCGGATCGCTTCGATTTCCTTTTGGATCAGGTGCCAGTAGGTGACGGACACCACTTTGAGATTCGAATGGCCGCCGTAGCGGAGCTTTTCAGCGAGCACGTCCAGTTTGTTGACGTTTCCGCCGTGGCCGTTCAGCAGCATGAACTTGCGAAAGCCGTGGTGAGCCAGGCTGGTGACAATCTCTTCGCCTGTCTTGATGAAGGTGTCAATCTCCGCCGTCAACGAGCCGGGGAAATCCAGGTGGTGAGCCGAGCAACCCAGCCAGACCAACGGCGCCAGCAGGACCTGATCCGGCAACCTTGCCTCCAGCCGCTGCGCAATCGTTTCGGCAATGATGGAGTCGGTTCCCAGAGGCAAGTGCAGGCTGTGCTGCTCGACCGAACCAAATGGAATCAGCGCGACAATATCACGGTCCAGCTTGCCGACCTCTTCCGAGGTGAGGGTGTAAAGTCTCAACGGTTTATCCTTTCTGGAACGCTACCCACCAGACTTATTCCTAAACGGCACCATTCTAACACTTCCTTTGCCCGAGCCGCGAGGTGCCGCCGGACTGAGTGCGAGCCATGAACGGGTCTCGGGCGGCATTTGCGGCAAAGCGCAACGCCGGCGCCTTTTAAAGGTGAATCGGCAAGGGTTTCCAAATCGGACTGCAGCGCCCGGCGACGGGTCCCGCCGGGTCAAAATGGACCTGAAAGACGTTCTCGCGGCTGGGTTTTGAGGAACAACGGCTGGATTCCTTCTGCCCATGGGTATGGGGAGATGGCGCTGGTTTGAAATTGGCTGGTTTCTGCGTTGCTAAAACCGCTACTGCCTATGCTATCCTTATCTACTGCCCGGAACAGTCCATACCGGGGTGTGCCGCCGTGGAATCTGAATCGGAGGGCGACGCTGGTCTTGAACTGAGTTCGTGGCAGGAGAACAAACGCTGGGAATTACCCTAAGGATTCAAAAAGCGACCTAGAATCTGGAGTTGCACAGAGCGCAGTCGGCGGTTTGCGAAGCGCTGCCGGTGATGTCGGATTTGAAGCCTCGGCGTGGAGCTGCTTTCATGATTGACGAGGCTTATGAGTTTGCATCGATTTGACGGACACAACGCCACTGCCGGGTGGCGGCATCATAATGCGAGCAGGTTTGGGTCGTTTGCTTTTTTGAGGGAGAATCTTGCCCTGAGCTCGCTGCATCAGCGGGACTTGTGAGGAGGGCAGGGGTGAACTTTAGTGTTCGAGGATAAACCAAGTGAGGATAATTTACAGGCTCCTGCTCGTCGCAGTGATCGCCATCGGGATGCCGAGACTAAGCATCGCACAGAGTTCCTCAAGTACGAAATCTCAGGGGCCGGAACCGACCAACACTCCGGGCGTGACCGCTTTCGCCCAGGCTGTTGCCAAGTCATCGAACCTCGGAACCGTTTATAACGAAGGCCTAGGTTTCGGTTATAACTTCACGAGTCATGTGGGGGCCGATATCGGCTTGTCGCTTTACACCGTTCAAAGTCCCTATTCCGTTTACGTTAATCGTGACTGGCGCTGGACCACCCTCATGGGGGATCCGTTTGTTGACGTGCGCTACACGACGAAGCTTCACGGTCTGGACATCGCCTCGGTTCTGACCGCGTCGATCCCGGCGGCCAGTGCTGAGAAGATTTATTCGACGGGGCGGGTGGGAGCTGATTGGTATAATCACATTGAGGCCCATTACAAGGGGTTTGCGCCGTTCCTGAATTTTGGGGCGGCCAACGAAACCGTTGATCGCTACGTGCTTCCTCGTCCTTATAACCTTGCTCGCCCCTACCAGATTCTGGGTTTTAATTCGAATTATGAGGCCGGTGCGAGCTATACGATTTTCCGGCATTACTCGATCGGTGCTTCCGCTTATGCGATCGTCCCTGAGGGTTCCCAGAAGGTATTCAGCCGGTTGGTTTCACCCGATTCTCCGGTTGCCGGCGACACGCACCACAATCGTGTCTGGAACGGTGCTTTTAAAACCATAGGCGATTCGCACCTCGGACGGGATAATGGCTATTCGGGCTGGGTCAATGTTTCTCGAATCAGGGATCTGAAAATCCAGGTTGGCTATACCTACAGCGTTCACTATGCGCTGGGATTTGGGTACGTTATGTTGAGGTTTAACGGAACCCGGCTGATTCGATATCTGACGGCGACTCAGTAGGTCTGCGACAAGCGCAGGGGCTTGCCGCAAGGCGCAAAAGCCTGGAAGCGTGAAGCCGACGAATTTCTCTGAGTTGAAGGGGTAGGGTTAAGTTGAAAAAAAATGGGGGCGTCTGCCTTTTGAGGCTTGTTTTTATTGGGATAGCGGCTTTGGCGTTGAGTGGGAGCCGAGCTGAGGCCCAGGTCCATTTTACAACGGCTGCACGATCGCGCAGGGCGCATGTCGACTACAACCGGCTTCCCCTTAGCTTTGAGGTGAATGAGGGCCAGGTGAATTCCCGGGCCAAGTATTTGGCCCGCGGCCAGGGTTACACTCTTTTCCTGACTCAGAACGCCGCGTTGTTGCGCCTCAACAAGTCCGGGGCCCGGGTGCCGGAATCCAAAACTGCCGTGGCTGCGATGGTTTCCCGCGGGATGCCCCCTTCGGGCGCGCCTTCCGCCTCTGCTCATCAAGCATCCGGGTTTATTCGGCTTAGTCTGGTGGGGGACAATCCGAACGCAAAGATCAGAGGCGAGGATCAGCTTCCAGGCTACAGCAATTATTTTATTGGGAATCAACCGCAGGATTGGCACACGCAGATCGCCAATTACGGCCGGGTTAACTACCAGGGAATTTATCCGGGGATCGACCTGGTTTATTACGGGCGCCGGGGGCGGCTGGAGAATGATTTTCGAGTCTCGCCGGGGGCGACGGCAGAGCAGATCCGGCTGGGTCTCGAAGGAGCCGAACGGGTCCATGTGAATGAGGCGGGCGACCTGGTTCTGAAGGTGCAGGGCGGGGATCTCTACCTGCAACGGCCGGTGGCCTATCAAGGGCAGGGAGCCAGCCGGAGGGAAGTTCCGGTGCATTACGTGGTGGCCGGAAACGAGATTGGGTTCGGCGTCGGAAAGTACGATCACAGCCAGGAACTGGTGATTGACCCGGTGCTCGAATACTCAACGTACCTTGGCGGAGCGGGCAGCGACGTTGGTTATGGCATTGCCGTGGATTCTTCCGGGGACGCTTACGTGACGGGAACCACTCCATCGCTGAACTTTCCGACAAGTTCGGTGGGACAATCGTCCAGCGGTGGCGGCAGCGATGCTTTTGTCACGAAGTTCAATGCCTCCGGCACAGGGTTTGCCTATTCTGTCTTTCTGGGTGGTGGCGGCGAGGATGCTGCGACGGGTATCGCGCTCGATTCGGCCGGGAACGCCTACGTTGTTGGATCCACTCATTCGACGAACTTCCCGACGACTTCCGGCGCCTTTCAAACGGCAAGCGCTGGCAATGGGGATGCCTTTCTGACAAAACTTTCCCCTACAGGCGCCTCGCTGGTTTACTCGACTTACCTTGGCGGAGGGGGGAGAGATTACGGCTACGCCGTCGGCGTGGACGGCTCCGGCGACGCCTTTGTCACGGGGTCCACGCAATCGACGGACTTTCCCACCCTGTCTCCCTTGCAAGTGGGCAATGACGGCTTTACCGATGCCTTCTTAACCGAATTCAACCCGCTCGGCACGGACTTGCTTTACTCGACGTACCTTGGCGGTTCAGGGGGGGACGTTGGGTTTGCCCTGGCTCTGGACGGTTCCGGGAATCCTTATATCGCCGGCTATACGACTTCGTCTGATTTCCCGACTCAGAATCCTTATCAGCCTTCACTGGCAGGTGGAGCGGATGCTTTCATCTCCGAAATCAATCCCGAAACTTCATCCCTGGTATTTTCCACGTATCTGGGAGGGAATGGCGAGGACATCGCCTATTCTCTGACCTTGGACCCGACCGGAAATCTTTACGTGGCGGGGAGCACCTCGTCGGTGGACTTCCCGGTGGCGGGCAATGCTTTTCAAACTACCAATCACGGCCAGGCCGACGCTTTTGTTTCAAAGCTGTCTCCCGGAGCAACGCAATTAGTTTACTCCACCCTGTTGGGTGGCAGTAGTTCGGACCAGGCCAACGCCATCGCTCTTGACTCGTCGGGCGACGCTTTTGTGGCAGGATTTACGCAATCGAGTAATTTCCCTCTCCATGACGCCTTGCAGCGGATTCTCGGAATCTCGGGTGCGAGTACCTGTGGTGTGAACATCTGCTCGGATGCTTTTGTGACGGAGTTAAATCCATCGGGTGCGATGATGTACTCCACTTTCCTGGGAGGAAGCGGCGCTGATGTGGGCCAGGCGATTGCCGTCGACTCTGCGGGTGCGGCTTACGTTACGGGCAGCACGGCTTCGGCAAACTTTCCTGTTATCGCAGGAGCTGCGGAGTCGACCTACGCCGCAGCCAACCCGAACACCAATGCCTTTGTCGCCAAGGTCAGCTTGCAGGGCGCTCCGGCGGCTGCGCTTACGCCGCAGAAGGTGGACTTTGGAAACCAGGCGCTCAACCAGGCGAGCGATCCCCAATCCATCACGCTGATCAATGCGGGCAGCGCTCCCTTGAGTATTAGCTCCATTGCGGCCTCGGGAGCCTTTAGCCAGACGAACGACTGTGGAACGGTTGTGCCGGCTGGCGGTGGCACTTGCACCATTCAAGTGACTTTTACTCCCACGCAAATCGGGACGATAACCGATCAGATCACGATTACAGATAATGCCGCTCGGAGTCCGCAGCCGATCACCTTGACCGGGACGGGAATGACGTCAGCGGGGACGCTGTCGCTTTCAAAGACGAGCTTAAGTTTTTCTCCTGTGACCGTTGGGGATACGAGTTCTCCACAGTCGGTTCAGCTCGTCAACGCCGGCAACACTGCCGTCACAGTTACTGCTGTCAACATCAGCGGAAACTTCACCCAGACCAACAACTGCGGGACGCTTCCTTTTACTCTCAACGTGGGTGCTTCTTGTAACTTTGCCGTCACATTTGCTCCGACTTTAAGCGGAAATCTTACGGGCGCGCTGTCCATCCAGGACAATGCGACCAATAGTCCCCAGGGGGTCGCGCTGTCCGGGACCGGGAACGCCGTCTTTTCCCTTTCCTCGAGTGCGAGATCGACGGCTGTTCTTATTGGGACCACGTCAACCACATTCACGATTACTCCGAACGCACCCAGCTCCTTCCTGGGGAACATTACGCTTTCCTGCAATACCGGAACGTGCAGCTTCAACCCGCCGATCGTGACTGCCGGCCAAAGCAGCGTCCTCACGGTGAGCGGCCTTTCCCCAACCAGCTCGAACCCAACCAACTTTACGGTCACGGGGACCAGTATCGGGCAATCATCGTCAATTGCTTTGTCGATCTTCTTTCAGGACTTTACCCTTTCGCAGACGGCGCCCTCACCACCCTTGGCTTCAATTACGGCCGGGCAGTCTGCTACTTACACGGTGACCGTCACCCCCCTGAACGGGTTCAATCAGGTGGTTCTGCTGGGTTGCTCGAGCGCGAGTTTGCCACAGGATACCACTTACACGTTCTCGCCTCCGGGCCTCACCCTGAACGGTACAACGCCTGGGACCTCGACTCTTACGGTGACGACCACGGCTGAAAGCAGCTCGATGGTAGGACCTTCGCCGCCCGGCGGGCCGCCGGGATCCCCGCCACAGTTTCCATGGTGGGCGTGGCTGGCGGCGTTTTGCATCATTTCCCAGTCGCTGGCCTCCTGATCGCACGGCGTCTGCGGGGGGCCGCGCCGCTGCGGCTTCGGACCGCGCTTGCGGTCCTGGTTGGCTCCATCTTGTTGACTGCGCTGGCTGCGGCGTGCAATCAGACTTATGTTGGCCCCAGCACAAGTCCCGCTGTTACAGGGACCCCGGCGAATACCTACACGATTGGGATCGTCGGTACCCTGGGGAGCAATAACAACATTACGAGAACGACCTCGGTTAATTTGGCAGTTGCGCCTTGACAATTTTGGCCGGCGGGTCAGTTGGACAGGGTGCAACTTGCGAGACAGCCCGCGGAGTTTTAGCGGCGGCTGTTCAGAAATTTCAGGATCTTCAAGGAGAATAAAGTGGACGAAAACAGTTGCGCTGCGACGCATAAGGCATCCGAACCTCGGCGGGCATGCAGGCGGACGCAACGGATCCGCCGCTTCGGGGTTCTTTGCCTGCTGGGTACAATATTCGGCATGATGGGAGTGGCCCTCAAGCAAGGTCATGCGGCTCCTGCTCGCCGTGCGGTTGACCTTCAGCACTGGGCGAAGCTCTATAACAAGGCGCCACTCAGTTTTGAGGTGAACCGCGGACAAACCGCCCCCCAGGTGAAATTCTTGTCCCGGGGCCAGGGCTATACGCTATTCCTTACGCCGCACTCGGCGGTGCTGAGCCTTCAAACCGCAGCGCAGAATCGGTCGCTCCAGAAGCGCGGCTCCTTGTCCATGATTGCCGTGCGGCTGCGCCTGCTGGGATCTGCTTCCACGGCGCGAGTAGTGGGCGAAAAACGCTTGCCGAGTTACAGCAATTATTTCATCGGGAATCAACCGCAGGATTGGCACACGCAGATCGCCAATTACGGCCGGGTTAACTACCAGGGAATTTATCCGGGGATCGACCTGGTTTATTACGGGCGCCGGGGGCGGCTGGAGAATGATTTTCGAGTCTCGCCGGGGGCGACGGCAGAGCAGATCCGGCTGGGTCTCGAAGGAGCCGAACGGGTCCATGTGAATGAGGCGGGCGACCTGGTTCTGAAGGTGCAGGGCGGGGATCTCTACCTGCAACGGCCGGTGGCCTATCAAGGGCAGGGAGCCAGCCGGAGGGAAGTTCCGGTGCATTACGTGGTGGCCGGAAACGAGATTGGGTTCGGCGTCGGAAAGTACGATCACAGCCGGGAACTGGTGATTGACCCGGTGCTGAAATACTCGACGTACTTCGGCGGAACGGGCGGTGACACCGGTTACGGCATTGCCGTGGATTCTTCCGGAGACCCCTACATCACGGGAATTACGAACTCTTCTAACTTCCCGCACACGATAGGAACAAGGATTTATCAAGGCAACGGTGATGTTTTTGTGACGAAGCTGAATCCAACACCTTCCGCCACTGATCAGGAACTCTATTCGACCTACCTGGGCGGGAGCGGCACGGATTCAGGAGCGGCAATCGCTGTGAATGGGGGCGGGGACGCCTTTATCACCGGAAGCACGACATCGGCAAATTTCCCGACGGCTTCTGCGGCCTCGACGGGTCCCATTCAATCGGTTTACGGTGGCAATCGCGACGCCTTTATCGCGCAGTTGAGCAGTTCAGGTTCCTCGATCATCTATTCTTCTTATCTCGGGGGTGGCGGAGCCGATTACGGTCTGGGCGTTGCGGTGGATTCCTCGAGCGATGCGTATGTGACCGGCTCGACCCAGTCTGTTAATTTTCCCACCCAAAGCCCCTTGCAAGCGACCAACCAGGGGTCGTCAGACGCCTTTGTTGCCAAGGTGAACTTTACCGGATCGCAACTTCTGTACTCCACTTATCTAGGCGGGACCGGGCCCGACGTTGCCCAGAGTATTCAAATCGACAGTTCTGGGAACGCTTATGTGGCAGGGTACACTTCTTCGACGGACTTTCCGCTTCAAAGCCCGGCGCAGGGATCAAACGCCGGCACCGTGAACGCCTTTGTCAGTGAAATCAACTCTGCCGGGTCGGCGCTGACTTTTTTCGACTTACTTTGGAGGTAATGGCTCGGATCGTGCCTACGGATTAGCTCTGTCGAGCGGGAAAATTTATATCGCCGGCTCCAGCCAATCGAGCGTATTCCCGACGACCTCGAATGCCTTTCAGACTGCAAATAAGGGGCAGTCGGACGCTTTCGTTGCCGAACTGAATCCCGCGGGGCCAACGGTTGTGTACTCGACCTTGTTGGGTGGCACCGGGGTTGATCAGGCCAACGGAATCGCCGTGGATTCTTCAGGCGATGCCTACGTTGCCGGATTCACGCAATCGAATAACTTCCCGCTTCAGAATCCCGTCCAATCCATTCTGGGGATTACCTCAGGCGGCTTGTGCGGTGCCTCAGTGTGCTCGGATGCTTTTATTTCCGAATTGAATCCTACTGGGACCGGTCTGGTTGAATCAACGTTTCTCGGCGGGAGTAGTGCCGATTACGGCCAGGCCATTGCCCTGGGTCCTGCCGGTGACCCTTTCATTACTGGCAGCACTTCCTCCACCAATTTCCCAGCCATTGCCGGGGCGGTTCAGTCCAGCCTAACCGGAGTGGCGGGCAACGCTTTTGTCGCCCAGCTTGATCCTGCCAATGCCCCGGGCATCGCCATTGTGCCTGCGAACGTGAATTTCGGCAATCAGACCGAGAGCGTTCGAAGTACCGCTCAGGCTGTAACGGTTATTAATGAGGGAACGGCGGAACTGGACATCACCAGTATCACCTTCACCGAGACGGACAGTACCGGGAATACAGATTTTTCTGAGACGGATAATTGCATCGGCAAGCTTGCCGCGGGCGGCGGCACCTGCACCATTTATATTACTTTTACGCCCAGTTCCTTGGGCGCGGAGCGGGAACATTCAGCCTCGACGACAACGCCACCGGGAGCCCGCATGTGATCGACGTTTCGGGGACCGGGGTGACGTCTGCGACGGCCGTTTCCTTATCGCCTTCCAATCTTACTTTCGGGGATGTGGCGGTTGGAAGTTCCAGCTCTCCCCAGACGGTGACGATTACGAACACCGGCAGCCAGACTCTTAACATCAGCGGCATCAGCACGACCGGCGATTTTTCTCAGACGAATACGTGCGGCGCCCTCCTCAATAGTCTTGGCGCGGGGCAGAGCTGCAGCGCCAGCGTCACCTTCACGCCCACCGCCAGTGGCGGCAGAGGTGGCTCTTTGAGCATCAGCGACAACGCCGTCGGCAGTCCTCAGACCATTCCGTTGACCGGCACCGGAGACGCGGTGTTTAGCCTGAACTCGTCCAGCCCCAACGTTCCCGTCTTAATTGGAGATTCCACCGCAACCTTTACGGTTACTGCAAAGGCGCCTAGTAGCTTTACCGGGAACATTACCCTGGCTTGTCCTGCATCTTTGACCTGCTCTTTTAGTCCCTCCAGCATCGTTGGGGGCCAGTCGAGTACCGTAACCATCAACAACCTGACGACTTCCATGGCGAATCCCTTCGCGTTTGCGGTTACCGGAACCAGCGGGTCGCAATCCGCAACCCTCGACGCGAACCTTCTATTCAAAGACTATAGTTTGTCTGCGTCTCCAGCGCTGAACACAATTGCTTCAGGAGAGGCCGCCAGTTACACGATGACCATTACGCCGGTCAATGGCTTTAGCCAGCAGGTGCAGCTTGCCTGTAGCGCCGGCATGCCGCCAGGGGCAACTTGCTCCTTCTCAAGTTCCGGCGTGACTCCTAATAATGGACCTGCGACGGTCACCTTAAAGATTCAAACCAAAAAGAGCGCAGCGGTGCCGCCTATGGGAATTCCTCCCAGCTCAATTCCGCCGCTGCTTGCGGGTGTTATCGTTCTGAGCGTGCTGGGCTTGTTCCTGTTTGTCCGAAAGCGTGCCCAGCTTGAGAACCCTGCCGGGCGGAGATGGGTGCGCGTTCAGGTCTCCTCGCTTTGCCTGCTGATTCTTCTGGAAGTGTTTTCGGGCGCTTGCCGAAGCAGTTCGAGTACCTCTTCTACCGCGACTGGAAATTACAGCATTACGGTTACCGGGACGCTCGGTTCCAACAGTTCTGTTACCAGAAGTACAATCGTCAACCTGTCGATTACATAAGGAACTGGAGTTCAATATCCTGGTACGGGAAGTGGTCTGTTGTTAAGTTTAACAACGGACCAACCCGGCTAGGAGGCGATTGTAACGCCGTGGCAGCGCGTCCCGGTGCCCATGGCAGATTCGCGAGTGATTTGCTCCGTCCAGCGCCAGCCGCTTGAGCGGGAGCCTGCGCGAACTATGGAATCCCTTCAATAACCTGTCGGTGTTCTTCCTTCAACGCAGAACCTTTTCCAATACTCGCTTCAGTTTTCACATCGTATCGGTTTCATCGCGACAGATCTGCTTTTTCCCCTGCTGAACGTCCTGGCGCTCGGGGACTCTGACAAGGCTGAGGATCGAGTGGATGGTCGTAACCCGCTGCTTTCTTGTCCGACCCGACATACGCTGCGGGCGATACGATCAACCTTTTTGACTTATCTCCGGCCAGGAATCCGCAGACTTCTCAGTGATTCCGGTTTAAATTCCGTGTGTCGTCCTCTAACCTGATGAACCGTCCGCAGGTTGGCCACCCGCACGTCAGCGCGAGGCCCGGAATGATGTTGGCGTCACAAGTCCAATAAAAATCGCGAGGGAGATGGAGTTCGGGTTTAAACTCTACTTCTTAAAATGGAACGGCTAACAGGAGGCTTGCCGGCCGAAATGCGACAAGCTTTTTGTTGCGGGAGGGGTTTTCCATGAACATCCTGTCATCGGTTTCAGGCAAGTTATGGAAGGGGCTGTTGCTGCTAATCACTCTGATGTTGTTTGGAGTCTCGCCCCCAGCCGCCATGGCCCAGATTCCTGTTCGAGCTACCGTTCCTGAATCTTTGGGGTTGAACATTCACTTTACGGCGCCGCGCCCGGGCGAAATGCAGATGCTGGCACGCACGGGAGTGCGCTGGATCCGCATGGATTTCACCTGGGGTGCTACCGAGCGCCAGAAGGGTCGATACTCCTTTGCGGCCTATGACGGACTGATGGCGGCGCTTCGGGCTCACCACATCCGGCCCATTTTCATTCTCGATTACGGCAATCGTTTTTATGACCACGGTCTTGCTCCCTCTTCAGGAGAAGGACGCCGGGCGTTTGCGCGCTGGGCCTCGGCGGCGGTGCGCCATTTCCGCGGCCAGGGCATCGTGTGGGAAATGTGGAACGAGCCGAATGGTAATTTCTGGAAGCCCAAGGCCGATGTTTCAAACTACATCAAACTGGCGCTCGAAACCGGGAAAGCCATTCGGGAAGCCGATCCCAAGGCCACATTCATTGGCCCGGCTGTTTCAGGGGCAGGCCCAAGGGTTTTACCGTTTCTCAAGGCGTGTTTCAAGGCCGGATTGCTGAAGTACTGGTCGGCGGTCTCAGTCCATCCGTATCGTCACGCCGATCCGGAGACGGCCACCGCTGACTATGCTGTGATTCGCCGCCTGATTGCTGAGTACGCCCCATCCGGGAAACACATTCCAGTGATTGCCGGAGAGTGGGGCTACACGGCGACATCCAGGTGGAACGGAACCGACAGGATGCAGTCGCTGTTTCTGGCGCGCGAATGGCTGACGGATCTTTCAGCTGGCATTCCGATTTCCATCTGGTATGACTGGCACGACGACGGGCCTGACCCCCAGAACACTGAGCATCACTTCGGATTGGTCCGTTTTCCGTACCACGCTGGCAGGGAGCCAGTTTACACTCCAAAGCCTGCGTATTGGGCCGCTCGAACCCTCACGCACGCGTTGAAAGGGTACCGGTTTGCCAGACGATTGCAAATTGGACAATCCGATGACTACATTCTTGTATTTCGCCGCGGGCGGCGGAGGCGTCTGGTTGCGTGGACCACAGCAAGCTCATCTCATACTGTGAAGATTCCCGTTCGTGAGGCTGGCTTTACGGTTATTGGATATCAAGGCAAAAGCGTGCGCTTCCGTTCCTGTGCCGGGGGAGGACTCTCCGTAATTCTCTCGGTCGCTCCTCAGTACCTTGTACCCGGAAGGACGACAACCTTTTAGACCGCATAGGGCGTCATCTTCAGAAGGCTTCAGGGTTCACGGAAACGGCTATCGGTTGTTTTCCTTTTCACGGGGGAAAGGTTTTACTTTAATGAAGGTGCTGCAGTAAGGGCCTGATGGAGTCTGGCGGCGAGCTGGACCGGCGGGTTATCCAAGAGATGCGGGGGTGACAAGTATGTCTGAAAGCGGAAGTGGTAAACCGAAAGGTGGAGTTAACCGGCGCGATTTACTGAAGGCGTTTTCGGTGGTTCCGGCGGCATGGATTCCGGTCGGAGCGGTCGCCGCTGACATGAACAAGCGGCAACCCTCGAATGGCGGCGGGAACTCTCACCTTGTGGTGAGGATAGACGGCCGGCGCGAGATCACCTCCGCGCCCGTGGTTGCTGACGCTATTCCCATCCTCAAGAAGTCATTATCGGACCAGGGGTATCAACTGGCCGAACGCGGCGGAGCGTCTGCAATACCGATCCGCCTTGCTCTTGCCCCCGCTTCCGCGCGGGCTGAAGCCTCTGTGAAATCGCCCCAGCGGTTTAGCTGGGAACCCATGCCCGCCGGTGGCGGAACTCTGACCGCGCCGGAACCTCTCAGCCTTGAAGCGGGGCTGTTGTGGCTGGCAGACCGAGTGGCTTGCAATGGAAAAATCCCGCCGGGGGCCCACAAGGCAGTTCGATCTTTTTCCAGATCCTTGGCATATCTGAGCGCTTCCAGCCAGGGGATTTCCAGGCAGGTGATTGCCAAAGATCTTGAAAGCTTTCGGCGCGACATGCTGGTGGCGGCTCGGGGCGGAGCTACGGATGTGGTGGTTCGAGGTACGAACCGCGTGGTGGTGTGGGAGCCGGTCCTGCGTCCCCAGGTGGAACGACACCGGAAATTCCTGAAGGCTGCCGCGGAGGAGGCGCAGCAGTTGGGCTTGGGGTTTTTCCTATACGGGGATGAGCTGATCTATCAACCTGCCTGGCTGAAAGCGCACGGAGCCAGGCTTTCGACGTCCGATCCCAAGTTGTGGCGGGCCCTGGCTTCGAAATACCGCGAGGTGCTTGCCGCCTTGCCCGGCATTGACGGCATCATGACGCGCGCGGGAGAGGTGATTCCCTGGCCCGGCGTTCTGCCCTTTGATTTGATCCATGACCGCGGGGACAAGGGTGACCGTGGGATTGTGGACAACTACCGCGAGTTTCTCCAGACGCTCCATGGTGTCATTGTGGGTGAGTTCGGTAAGGAATATGTTCATCGTACCTGGGCGACCAACAATTACGAGCAGGCCAGCGTGCCGGAAATCTACCAGGAGATTTTTAACTCGCAGTTGCCGACCAAGAAGTTGTTTGCGGGGATCAAACTCACTCTGTGTGACCAATGGGAATGGCAGCCGCTCAATCCGACCTTTGGTGTAACCCCTCATGCCACCATCGCAACCATTGAGATCAACCGCTGCACGAGTCCGATCCTCGACTACGCGATGCCCTTTGTCCAGAGTGGGATGCAGTGGGCCCGGGAGCGGGGTGCCGTTGGGCTTCTGGGCGGGGTTGCGCCGGATCAGTTCCATCAGGACGTTTCCGATACCGCCATCGACGAATCGGTGGCCTACTGTATTTGGCGACTTTCGTGGACGCCCAACGCCGATTTCCATTCAATCCAGCGGGATTGGGCGAAGCGGCGTCTTGGCCCTGCCGTCGCCGACCAGGTCGCTGATCTTCTGCCCTCCTTGGGGGATCTCGTCCGCGACTGCTGGTATTTGCAGCCACTGGTTGATCTGCAATGGAATCCCCAGCAACTTTTCGGTGGCGCTCACTTTGTTCTTCGCGGCAACCCTATCTTTGATCACGGTGCCGGCCAGGATCGTTTCCTTCGGGGGATCTACCTTAACTGCAAGCCGTGGATGCGGGAAACGATGTCGCAGGTTGCAGCGGGCGTCTGGCGTTATGATGAGGTTCTCAGCCGCTTGGACAGACTGACGCCGGCCTTCAGCGATCCTGGCGTGGGCAAAGCGTGGCGGCAGCGCATCTGGCGCGTGCGGGAAGCTTTTAACATGTACCGCGCCTATGTTCAGACCTTTTTGATTTGTTTTGCTTACCGGGACACTCCGACCCGGAAGCTCCACGAAGAACTGGCATATCGGCTTACGGACCTGAAGAAGACGTTCTCAGTTTATGAGAAAGAGCCGGGGCATTTCCGCCTGGGCGCGGTGCAGATTGTTATGGATATCGCCAGTCGCGCGCTGGCCAATCGGGAGGCTCTCGAACGTTATCTGGCAGCAGCGCCGACCCCGCAGGAGATTGCAGCCAAGCTTCGGGCGGCCGAGGCTCACGACGCTGCGATGGCCAGAAGTTGTCCTTCAGCTCAGACCTTCCTTTCATGGTCAGGCTCCGTCGACGGGCGTGAGATCCTGGTGATTCGTGGAAAGGAACTTACCGACGATCATCAGACTGGCAATCTTGCCCACAATATTGACTGCAAGATAGTTCAGTCAATCCCTGCGCGCCATTTGACGTACTTTCTGGTGCGCCATTCGGGACGCGGTTGGACGGTATTGCTCCAGTCGCCTAGCCCCGACAACGGCTGGACCGCCAAGATTTACGTCGATGATCCCGAGCCCAGCGAAGACGTTTATCGTTTTGAGTTGAAAGGGATTGAGAATTGTGAGGTTTCCTCGCACTCAACAGCCTCTTCTTGATCTTGCGGATTGCCTCTGGTGTTTTGCCGATGCATGAGGTTGTTTGATTGGGGAAATCATGCATTCAAACGAGAGATTGAAATGGAAAAATCAGGCCTGACCGTCGTCGCGGACGTGCCGATGAAGGCCGGTAAGTTGATGGGTTTGACGCCGAATTGGGAGGGGGTTTATGAGGAGACGGCAGCCGGGGCACGGCCTTTGCTTGCGAGGCGGCCGCACAAGCGCGGCGGCCATCGCCGGCACGGGAAATTTCCGCTGGGGCGTAATTCTCGTCGCCCTCTTGCTTGGTTTTTTTGCAGCCTATCGCAGCACCTTTGCGAGCCGTGCTGTGGTGCGCAAACCTGCTTCGAGCGTCGACCCGTTTATTGGGACCGGCAAGGGGCCTGGCGGCAACGAGAATCTGTATCCGGGGGCCGTCGTGCCTTTCGGCATGGTGCAGCTGAGCCCGGACACGGAAAGCCACGGATATGGCTATCACTATGATCAACACGACATCCAGGGCTTCAGCATGACCCACATGAGCGGCCCGGGCGGGCCCAACGAGGGCGACGTGTTCTTTACCGCGACCACCGGCCCCGTCGAGACCGCAACGGCGGAATTTGAATCCCCCTATTCCCACAGTCAGGAATCCGCCGCCCCGGGATACTTACCAGGTTCTGCTATCGCGCTGGGGCATTAATGCTGAACTCACCGCCACAGACCGCACCGGCCTTGCACAATTTACTTTTCCGGCCGGGCAAAACGGCAAACATCCTTGTTCCCATCAGCCACACGCTCAATCAGACCGTGGCGGCAAGCGTCCAGGTAGCGGGAAGCCATAAAATCACCGGCTACGTGGAGAACCGCGCTTTCTGCGGCAGCGCAACGTACAAAGTCTATTTCGTCATGACCTTCAGCCGCCCGTTTTCTTCCTTTGGAACCTGGAAGGGCAACAAACTCGGCGGGCCCGGCAAAATCGCCGCCGGCGGCCGCTCCGCCGAGCAAACCCGCCTGCGACAATGGATCGGCGCCTATGTGCGCTGGCCGGCGTCGCCGCACGCGCAAACCGTCATCGCCAAAGTCGGGATCTCCTATGTCGATCTTGCCGGAGCGGAAAACAACCTGAAAACCGGAGGCGGCCGGCAAAGACTTCAACCAGGTGCGCCATGATGCCTGGACAGCGTGGAATCAAGCGCTCGGCGTGATCGAAGTCACCGGAGGCACTGCAGCGCAACCGGCGTGTCTTTTACACCGCGCTTTACCACAGTCTTCTGATGCCCAGCATCTTCAGCGACGCCGACGGCCGCTATGTCGGCTTCGAAGCACGAAGTTCACCATGTCGCTCCCGGCCATCTGGTTTACTGCAATTTTTCCGGCTGGGACATCTACCGCAGCGAAATGCCGCTGCTGGCCCTGATCGAGCCGCATCGCATGGAAGACATGGCGCAGTCCATCGTGCTGATGTACAAGCAAGGAGGCTGGATTGGCCGCTGGCCGCATATCAACCGTTACACCAACGTCATGGCCGGAAGCCCGCTGACCGTCGTGTTGTGCACGCACTGGCTGGACGGCCTGCACGGGTTTGACATCAAATCCGCCTGGGAAGGAATGCTGCAGGACGCCACCCAGGCTCCGCCGCCCGGCAACCTTACCTGGCGAGCCAGGAATCGAGTGGATCAACAAGCTCCACTATGTTCCCAACGACAAGTTCAACTACGGCTCCGTCTCGCAGCTCCAGGAAGACTGCATTGCTTACGCCTCGCTCTATGACCTGGCCGTGAAGCTCCACAGGACACAAGCCGCGAAGATGCTCTACCATCGCGCCCTCTACTACCGCAACGTCTTTGATCATCAGGACCGCTTCTTCCGCCCCCGCAATGCGGACGGCAAGTGGGTTCCTGACTTTAACCCCGCGCTACCCGCCCGGCGAAAGGCCGGTCCTCCGGATTTATTGAAGGCTCCGGCTGGCATTACCAGTGGCTGGCGCCCGCCGACCTGGCCTGGGTGGTCCACGCCATGGGCGCGAAATCTGTTCAACCAGCGCCTGAACAGATTCTTTAACTATCCCGAGCCGGGATAGTATGCCCAGTATTACAACCCCTACAATGAAACCGACCTCGAAGCGCCCTTCGAGTTCAACTTTTCCGGCGAGCCCTGGGAAAGCCAGCGCGTGGTGCGCCGCGTGCTAAGGGAAAACTACACCACGGCCCCGGACGGCATTCCCGGCAATGACGACTGCGGTGAAATGTCCTCCTGGGCGGTGATGAGCATGATGGGGATCTACACCGTTGACCCTGCAAGCCTGGCCTATGAACTGGTCAGCCCTGTCTTCAGCAAGTAGTCATCCATTTGCACGCGCCGTATCAGGGGAAGACCTTCACCATTGAAACGACGGCGGACCCGGAGCACAAGCCCTATATTCAAAGGGTCAAACTCGACGGTCGCGATCACCCTGAGAACTGGATCAATTACCACCGGATTACGGCGGGAGGCAACTTGCGGATCACGCTTGGTCCTAAGCCGAACAAGTCTTGGGGCTCAGCGCCGAAGGATGCTCCTCCCTCGCTTAGCCATCGGGCTCGGGCGACGAGTTCGTAACGGTTTTTGAAGCCTCCTGATGATGAGCGCTGCTCTGTGATCGTGTGGCTGAAGCTTGTCCGGCCGGCAATCTGGATAAACTCTCGCGTTTTTGATCAAGCGCGGCCGCGTTATCGAGCGAGCGCGAAAAAACAGTTTCTTCATGGCCTGGCATGTCTTATTGTTTCGTGGAAAAGAATCTTTTCGGGGCTAAGCGGCCTGCAAGGGATGATCGCACATCCTGGCCAGACTGACGGAGTTATTCGTGGGAGTTCACGCCCACTGATAATATATTGGAGATGACATTCGGTTTCAGATTTTGGACTGGGGCGGCATGTGTGCTGCAATCCGTCTGATCGAGTAAGGGCCGCCAGAGGTTGAAGACTTCCATTCAGAAGTTTGGAGGCGATGTGAATATTTTATGGCCTAAAGGCAAGGTTGCGATTCCTGTCCGGCCGCGGCCCGCGGCGTGGATCGCGGCAGTCATTTTTATTTTCCTAATGAACTCGACGGCAAACGCGCAATTGATGAACTACATCCGGCGTCCTGATCCGGCGTTCAAGTGGCGGCATGTTACAACCCAGCGCGTCGAGCGCGGCAGGATTTACAAGCTACACTTTGTTTCGCAAGTCTGGGAAGGCATCGGCTGGCAACACCAGTTGCAGATTTATGAGCCCAACAACGTCCGGTACCCCAACATGACCCTGATCTGGGTGACCGGCGGAGGCGCCAGCAAGCACACCACCGACGAAGGCTTCAAGATGGCTGAGCACGCCGGAATGCGCGTGGCGTTTCTGTACCAGATTCCCAACCAGCCGCTGTTCGGCGGCAAAAAAGAGGATGCGCTCATCGCTTATACCTTTGAGAAATATCTCCACACTGGGAATGCCAGCTGGCCGCTGCTGTTTCCCATGGTGAAGAGCGTTATCAAGGCCATGGATGTGATTCAGGCGTACGCTCCACAGGCGTGGGGCAGCCCAGCCAAAAAGTTCATCATTTCAGGCGCTTCCAAACGCGGTTGGACAACCTGGCTGACGGCGGCCACGGGCGACCCGCGGGTGGTGGCCATCGCGCCGATGGCGATTGACACGCTCAGGATTCCGGCGCAACTAAAGCACCAACTGGCGGACTACGGACACCTCAGCCGGGAGATTGATGATTACGCCAACGCGGGCTTGTTGAAGCCATCCGTGTTCAAGTCTCCTGCGAGCCGCCGCCTTTGGCGATGGGTCGATCCTTACACCTACCGCCGCAAGCTGACTCTTCCCAAGCTGATCGTAAGGGGGGCGAATGATCCTTATTGGACGCAGGATGCTTTGAATCTCTATTGGAGCCGTCTGCGGGGTGGCAAGTGGGTGCTCTACGTGCCGAACGCCGGGCATATGATGGCGCAGAAAGGAGACGATCACCTGCGGATGGATGACACCCTGGGCGCCTTCGCCCGCCATATTGCTTCTTCCACGCCGATGCCCCACCCTCACTGGAAGTATGTGCGCGAAGTGGGACATATCCGCCTCGTCATCCACGCCGGCCATCCGTCGGAGTCGGCGCGCTTATGGATCGCGCGCAGCAAGAACCTGGATTTCCGCCGATCGCATTGGACATCGCGTCCTATGCACCAGTCCGGTTCCACTTTTGTGACGGAGTGTCCGCTGCCGTTGAAGGACAATGTGGCGATGTTCGGTGAAGTGACCTACAGCTTTGCCGGACTGCCTTATACCCTCGCAACTCAAGTGCGCATTGTGCGTGGGATATCCTCCCCCGGCAAGGTTTTATCCGCCAAGGCCCATTGATTCCGGCTGGTGGCCTGTTCGCGCATCGGCGTGGGTTCGCAATCACGCCGAGTTGCATCTTGAAAAGCTTGGGTTGCTGCCGGCTTATTGAGAGCAGGTTGGCAGCGGAAGAGCATCAAATTCCCGACTTGGTTCATTGGACATTTGGCCATCACTTTTTTGCAGGTGTGTGCCCCAATGAAGACATCCCTTCCCTGATGCAGCACCCGAATCTTGTCGGAGCCGATGAGTTCTCTCAGGGCTCGTGATTACAGGTTTCGTTCGCATTTGTCCGCAAAAAATATTAAAAAGGAAATGCTGGTTGATGCTAATCCAAAATCGCGCGGTGTGCTCTTCGGAGGTGATGGATGGGCAAAGAAGGCGGCAAGACCCCAAGGGGCTCAATGAAGCGGCGAGATGCGCTGAAAGCGATCTCCGCCGTGCCGGCAGTTCTATTGCCGGCATCCTTAGAGCTGGGACAGCCAGCGCGGGGTAAAGAAGCACTGAGTTCGTCGCCTGCGCAGTCGGGCGATCGCGAAGCCAGGTCTCCTGTCGATTACGTTGATCCCAACATTGGCGGCATTGGCCAATTGCTAACGGCCACCGCGCCCATCGTGCGGTTGCCTTATTCAATGATGAACGTGGCGCCGATCATTACTCCCGGAATTAAGGACAGGTACCTTGCGGATAAGATTTACGGTTTTCCTTCCGGGGGCGGAGTTGTGCTGATGCCGACCAAGGGAGCCGCGGAAACGGACCCGGCCAAGTCCGCTTCATTGTACGACCACGGCCAGGAGACCGCGACTCCTTACTATTACGCGGTAACGCTCGAAGATTACGATATTGAGGTCGAGTATACCGTGAGCGAGCGCGCAGCCTTCTACCGAATGACGTTCCCGAAGGATTCTTCGGCGCATGTCTTGTTCAGTGTCCGCGGCGATTCGGTCCTGGAGTTGCGAGACTCCACGTCTCTTTCCGGATATCAGACACACGATGATGGGCAGCGGACCTATTTCTATGCTGAGTTCTCGGAACCTCTGGAGTCGTCGAAGACTTGGCGCGGCCCGCAAGTTCCTCTGGACCGGCGGCAACCACCCGGGGCCGGTCCGGGGATCATGGCGGATTTTAATGCGGCGAAAGGCAGCCCGCTTGGAGTTCGGCTGGGAATGTCGCACATCAGCATCCAGCAGGCCCAAAGGAACCTGGAGCGCGAAATCCCCGAATGGGACTTTGATGCAGCGAAAGCCAAGGCGCGCGCAGTCTGGAACGAGGCGCTTGGCAAGATTGCGGTCAAAGGAGGAACGGAAGAAGAGCGCACGATCTTCTATACGGCCCTGTACCGTACCATGGGCTGGCCCGTGAACTGGGTGGAGGAGGACCGATATTACAGCCCGGTTGATAAGCAGGTGCATCCGGCGGGTGGACGGGCCTTTTATCCCTCCGACGGCGCGTTGTGGGGCCGTTATCGCTCACAGCTTCCCTTGCAGTTGTTGATCGACCCGCACCGTCAAGCCAACTTGGTGCGTTCGTTTCTTAGCATGTACGATCAGAGCGGCCGCATGATGGGTACCGGCCGGCGAGTCATGATAGGACACCACGTGGCCGCGCTGGTGCTCGACAATTACGTCAAAGGTTTTCGCGACTTCAATCTCCAGAAGGCTTATGAAGGGCTCAAGAAAAATGCCATGGAAATGACCCTGTTGCCGTGGCGCGATGGGCCGCTCACAACGTTGGACCGGGTCTATCTGGAGAAGGGCTTCTTCCCGGCGCTGGGCAAGGGTGAAGTTGAGACCGTGAAAGAAGTTCATCCCTTCGAGCGCCGGCAAGCTGTTTCGGTTACTCTTGAGGCCGCTTACGATGATTGGTGTACGGCGGAAATTGCCCGGGCGCTGAACCGGCAGGGCGATTACAAGTACTTCCTTCAACGTGCGCACAACTACGAGAAGGTGTTCGATGAGGGCGCGGGTTTCATGGCGCCCAGGACGGCCGACGGGCAATGGGTGTACGCCTCCGAGCAGTTCAATCCGATCTGGGCGGGCGGCCAGGGGGGACGGAACTATTACGCCGAGATGAATGCCTGGAACTACACGTTCCACGTCCAGCAGGACGTTGCTGGACTGATCGATCTGATGGGCGGAAGAGAAAAATTTATGGCCAAGCTGGATACTCTTTTTACCGAGCAATACGGCGATTATCCCTATGGCGACCCGGCCCGTGGCGAAATGAAGGGGTCAAAATACTTTTTCCTGTCGTGGTTTCCCGATATGAGTGGCCTGATCGGTCAGTACTCGCATGGCGACGAGCCGAGCTGGCACATCCCATACCTCTACAACTATGCCGGTGCGCCCTGGAAGACGCAGCGCAAGGTGCGGGAAATCATGAAGATCTGGTACAACGCAGGCCCTCTGGGCTTCTGTGGCGACGAAGACAACGGAGAGATGTCATCGTGGTATGTGCTGAGCGCCATGGGATTTTATACCGTGTGCCCAGGCAGGCCGGTTTACGACATTGGGAGTCCTATCTTCGAGGAGACCCGGATCACGGTCGGCGACGGGAAGGTATTTACCATCACGGCGAAGGACGTTTCTTACAAGAACAAGTACATACAATCTGCGACGCTGAACGGCAAGCCTCTCAACAAGCCATGGTTCACGCACGATGATATCGTCGGTGGCGGGACGCTCGTTCTGGAAATGGGCCAGCGTCCCAACAAGAACTGGGGCAGCGCACCGGATGCCGCCCCGCCTTCGATGGACCGCTGAGCGGAGGACACCGTGCGATCGAATATGCCGCCCGGCTGCGGCGAGGAAGGAAAGAGTGAAGTGAGCATCGCCCGCTTGCCATCAAGCTTTTATCTGTGAGCGGAATCGATAGCTTCCCGAACCCACTTCAAATATGGACTTGTTGTCTTCGTCACGAAGCCATCGAACCCCGGCTGCCGCGTTGCCGGGTCTTCCACTTTCTCTCACGGATGCGGCATTAACGGCCGGGACATGCAGCGTTGCCGTCGTATTGACGGGTATGGTTACATTCCAAATAAACTGATCGTTTTCCCGCCGCCAAGCACTGCCGATTTCTCCGTGTGGCGACTGATGTGACGCCCTTACAAACTTGAGGCCGGCAACCGGAGTCGGACGCATGATAATGTGTTGGAAGCCCGGTTTCAACGGGTCCGAGCGGATACCCGCCAAATTCTCATAAAACCATGTGATGAGGTCGCCGACCAGCATCAGGTGATTCCGGGAGTTCATTGCGGGGTTGGCGGTATTGCCATTCCAGAGTTCCCAGACCGTAGTCGCCCCGTGGTTGATCATATAACCCCAGCTCGGATAAGTCCGTTGCCTGGCAATGTGGAAAGCGAGGTCGGCATAGCCGTTATCCGAGAGCACTTGCATGAGCCACTGGCACCCGATTAACCCCGAGCCAATATGCCCTTCGCTCTCCGCCTGGATGTTCCGCACCAAGGCATCGATGAGTTTCTTTTTGCCGGATTCCGGAACCATTCCGAAGGCAAGTGGAAGAATGCTCGATGTCTGTGAGCCGTTGCTGTACTCCCCCGTGGCCGGGTTGTAGAAAGTCTTGTTAAATGCCGTTCTTATCCTTGCCGCTAAGGCGCCGAAATCCTTCGCGTCGGCCTCTTTGTGGAGAAGCGTTGCGTTCCGGACCATCAATTGCAGCAAATGATAAAAATAAGCTGAGCCCAGCAAAGTATGGTCTGTTTGTCGTGCCGGATTTTTTGAATGGATCAAGGTCAGCGATTTGGGAGGTACGCACCAGTCGCCATAAACATCCCGCGGCATGAGATCGCCTTTCATATAAGTGTGCATGTGAGCGATCCATCTCTTCATCCCCTGGTAATGCTGTTCGATCACCCGAAGATCGGCGTATTGCCGGTAAAGGTGATCAGCCACAATAAAGAAGCTGGCCGGCCAGGTGACGTTATCGCTATAGAAAGGCCAGTACGCGGGACAAACGTCGCTGACGCTGCCCTCCGGAGTTTGCGAATCCTCGATGTCGGCCACCCACTTTGCATAAAAGGCCGCGACATTGAACAGATATGTCTCGCCTCGGCTTTCAGCCGAGCGGTCACCCAGCCAACCTTGCCGTTCGTCCCTCTGCGGGCAATCGGTCGGAATGCTCCGGTAATTGCCGCGTGTACCCCAGAGAACGTTTTTATAAATCCGGTTAATCAGAGGGTCTGAGGTGTTAAATTGGGCGTGCTCAGCGAGGGCATCGTGGACAACCCGGCCCTCCAGGTTGGCGGGGGTGGGTTTCCCGGGAAAGCCCGCTAGTTCCACATAGCGAAAGCCGTGATACACAAAACGCGGCTCATAAACCTCCGTTCCTTGTCCCTTGAGCGTGTAGACGTCTGTCGCCCGAGCTGATCGGAGGTTATTGGTATAAAGAGTGCCATCGCCTCGAAGGGTCTCCGCATGGCGAAGGGTAACTTTTGTGCCCCTCGGGCCGGAGACGGTCAACCTGCACCAGCCGACCATGTTCTGGCCCATGTCGAAGATATAGTGATGGGGCCTTGGTTCCGTTATCCTGACTGGCTTCAGAGTCCGCATAACCCGGATTGGATCGATCATTTGAGCCGCCAGGGTTCCTGACGGGGCTTCGACCAGCTTGGCCCGCTGCCAGGCGGAATCATCGAAGCCAGGCTCGCTCCAGCCCTCCATCTGTTTGGTGGCGTCGTACACCTCGCCGTCGTAAACATTGTTGGAACGGATAGGTCCTTCGGTGGTGAGTTTCCAGCTTCCATCACTGACAATTCTCTGTACTGTGCCGTTGCGATGCTCAAGCTCCAGTTGAAGCAGCAGCTTCGGGTAGCCGAAAGTGCGAGTGCGCGTGGGGGCATTGATACGGGGAGCAAAGAAACGCCCGTTGCCCAGCATCACTCCCAGAGCGTTGTCACCCTCTTTTAGGCCATTCGTGACGTCGAAGGTCATGTAAAAGGCTCGCTTGTCGTAACCGCTCAGTGCCGGGACCAGGACGTCTTCAGACACTTTGTTTCCGTTTAAGTGCGCTTCAAACAAGCCCAGGCCACACAAATAGAGAGTGGCGCGTTGGACTGAACCCTCCACCCGAAAGTCCTTGCGAAGCATTCTGGCGGGCAGGACCCGGTGTTCCGCCCAGCCGACGTCTCCCCAGGGAGCCATGCCATAGTTGCCGATCTCTTGGGCCGGTTCCCACTCGGAACTGTTAAAGCCGGTTTGATTCCAGCCACTGATTGCTGATTGCGATACATGCCACCGGTGGTCCGTGGGAATGGCCGCCTGCTTTTCCCCAACGAAATTCATCTGAAGCGAGGCTATCATTCCCGAGGGTCCGCCGCTCGACTCCTCGACAGCAACACCAAGAACGTTGTCGCCCGGCTTCAGCAAATGAGTAACGTCGCGCGAAATGGGAGCCTTAATTCCTTTGCCTTTTGCGGCCTTTTTCCCGTTGATGTAAAGTGTTGAATCGCCCGAAGCAACCACCAACAGCATGGCATCAACGACGGGACTTCGTCCTTGCGGAACCTTGAGCGCTCGCCGGAAGTATCGTGTGCCGGTTCCACTGTTCGATGACCAGATCCAGCGTGCGCGCATGAGCCCTTGCGGTTTGCCCTCGCCACCGTTCAACCCAATCCACTGGCCTTTCCAGTCCTCGCCGTTGAGCAGTCCCATCGACCAGAAACCCGTTTCACTCCACGGCGAGGGCTTTCCGAATTGATCCCAGACCCGCACTTTCCACCAGACTGGCCTGCCTGACGCGAGAGGCTTTCCTTCATACCCCAACTGCGTTGATTGAGAGGATTGAACCTTCCCGGTGTCCCACAGGTCAGCGTGGCCAGAGCGCAGCAGCCCTTCGCTGCTGGCAACAAGGATGCGGTATGCGGTCTGCGCCTGCGCGCGGGCTCCGGGGACAATTGATTGCAGGATCCAATGCACTCTCGGCTGCCGGGCATCAATACCGGTTGGATCCTTGCGGTATTCACAACGCAAATCGATGGGCTTTATTGATCCTGAGTTCGAAGCCTCTTCCGAATAATCGAGACTTGTGGCTCGCGAAAGTCCGCTGAATACTGCTAGACCTCCTCCTGCAACAGCGGTTTCCTTCAGAAATTCACGTCGAGATTTATTGCCTCGCTTGGCCATACGAAAATTCTCCATGGGCTAGAAAGAAAGATTGGGGTAGTCATTACGAACCTGATGCTAGCACGGCAGGACGCAAAAGATATGACGCGTGCCCGGGATCGTAAAGAAAATGATCCGGAGCTTCTCTCCGGGTTGAGTGGTCGAAAGCGCCCCCTCACCGTGGAATGTGTTGGCTCGGCCGTGACTTTGAAAAAAATATTGGGTCAGGCGGACATGAGCGTGGCCAAGTCCCGAAGGGCCGTTAAGGGCGCCCGAAATCTGCCATCTGTTGCAAGGCATTAGGATATCTCCTTGACGAACCTCAATGATTCCGCTGCAGATTTTAACGAAACGCTTGGTCATAATTCCCGGAGCGATCTCGGATGAGCCTCGAATGAAGGCCGTGATCTCGTTTTGGCATTCCGGTCCCCGCCCGGGGAGAAACGGATCTGTTACTTGCCTTGCCGCCCCATATTCCTCCCGTCAAAAACAGGTGTCAAGCTCTGTGTTTGTTCAGAATGATGGTTGAGGTGGTGTAGAGTGTCCTGACCC
This sequence comes from uncultured Alphaproteobacteria bacterium, assembly GCA_963786305.1. Taxonomy (GTDB): domain Bacteria; phylum Pseudomonadota; class Alphaproteobacteria; order Rhodospirillales; family Defluviicoccaceae; genus CAKZLS01. Next base: position 35,183 of record CAWAYL010000008.1, on the reverse strand, counting down.
AGATTAGAAAGATAGGTGTGCCTCGTTCAAGGTGTCTGGGACGGGGACGCGGCCAAGCTGAGCCGGAAGGAGTGCAAGGGGTTTGCCGATCCTGAGCCCGGAGACCAAACTGACGCTGCTATCTGCGCCGAGGGTTTGGTTGTTTCCGGGAAAGCCAGCCAAGTTCCTTGGAATCTGGTAGCGGGGGATCGGACTCTTTTGATGCAAAGCCCTTCCTGTGCGGCTCATTCTAACGCGGGCTGGGGGGGCACGGCAAAGACTATGGCATAGAAGACCTTCATCAACGGCCTCACTTTCGCCGAAGCGGACGGTCGGCCTTTCGTGTATGGCACCTCGGCCTTAGCAGATGAGCATTCAAATGCCATCCCGTTTGCGCAAAGCAGCCGGGGAGATCAAGCTTCTTTCGCTGGCAAACTAACGGCTAGGGGGCGATCAGGGTCGACAATCAGCCAAGCAAGGCTGCCAACAGCGCAAAAGCCTGCGGCAATCAGAAATGACGCCATCCAGCCCAGATGAATAGCGATGATGGGCGTGAGCACACCAGTGATGGCGCTGCCGGCCTGCGCCCACATGTTCATAAAGCCTGACACCGATCCCGCAGAAGGGCCTCCCAGGTCTGCTGAGAGGGCCCAGTACGAGCTTTGAGACAGGTAAAGCGCCCCGGCTCCGCCTGCCATAATCAGAGCTCCCACCGTTGCGCTTGCCGCAAGAGCTCCCAGCGTGAGCAGGACCGCTGCGAGACCGAGCCCAAACACCGCAACACCGCAACGGCCGGCCCGCCTTCCCCATCGCCGGCTGATCGCATCGCTGACCAGGCCTCCCAGGGCGGAACACGCAGACATCGCGATAAGCGGCAGCATCGTGTACAGGGAGCCCTTCTTGAGCGTTAGTCCTCGCACCGTCGTGAGGTAGATAAAGAACCACGTCAAAAAGATGTACGCCACGTAACCGTAACAGAAATAGCTGATCGTGATTCCCCAGACGTCCTTGCTTTTGAGAATCGCAGACCAGGGGACACGCCCTTTGAGGGTGACTTTCTGGTCCAGGGCCCCTTCGCGGATTATTGTGAGTTCTTGCGGGTTTACGGACGGATGCTCTTCGGGCCGGTCCCGCGCCAGCCTGTACCACCCAAGCCCAACAAACAGACCAATGAAGCCGCAGATAAAAAATGCTTCCCGCCACCCGAAGTAAACCATAATCGCCACAATGATGGGAGGCGTGATCGCTGCTCCTGCTCCTACTCCTGCAAAGATGATCCCGTTTGCAAGCCCGCGTTCGACCTTGGGGACCCAGTCCGCCATCCAGCGGTTTGAGCTCGGATACATGACGGACTCGCCGGCGCCCAGCATAAATCGGACCAGCAGGAAAACCAGCAGCGCGCCGGCCATGCTGAGAGGAACGGAGGCCGTCAAGATCGTGAACACCGCCCACCAGATCGCTCCGAAAGTGAGCGTGCGGCGCGGTCCAAAGCGGTCAGCCGCCCAGCCTCCGACCAGTTGAAATGCTCCGTAGCCAACGGTGAAGGAGCTAAAGACCAGACCTAGCTCGGTTTCCGACAGGTGAAAATCCGTGGCTATGGTGTGGCCCGCGATCGATATATTGACACGGTCCAGATAGCTTACAGCCCCCACCAAGGCGATCCACCAGACCAGCCGCCAACGCACTCGACTCGCTCCAGTTGACTCCATCAGCCCTCCATCAATTGCAGGACGCAATGCTTCGAGCGTCGCGGGATTGCCCCTCCGGTTGGTGGGCTTATCCGACGCGCGCACATGGGAGAATGTTATTTCTTTTTCCCGTACGGGTCCAGGACCTAAGAATACTTAAAGATAAAATCGAGAAAATTGACGTTGCGACGGGCGTCTTTCAAGATGGCGAAACGCCCGAGTGGGCTCAGCTTCGCGCGTTGGTTGTGTCTTGCGTTCACTCGTGGCTGCCTTGTCGCACGCCCGCTGCATCTGTTGGTGACAACCGGGACTTCGCCGCATCGTACATCTGCTGGCGGTTTACGGATCGGACATTTTCAATGATCCATTCGCGAATCCGCTTGCCATCGGCGGTCTCCTGCGGGGCAGAGTTGAAGTCCAGTTTCACGTTTAACTGGTCTTCAAGTTCAGACGCGATGATCGGCCAGGCCACGCCAACATCCGCCGTAACGGGAATGCTGCCTTCAAGTCGCGCAAACCCGGACATCTCCATACGAAACGGCATCCCGGTCTGCTTGGTTTTGGGCAGTCCCTCATTGACCGCTCTTTGCACTTCCGACCCCTGGCGCTCACAATTCCAGGCAGCTTCAAGATTGGAATCAAGATCGATCCTGACCAGCGTTTTGCCTTCCAGGCTGTACGTCGGAAGATGATCCCAGGCGGCCCAGACGCCGTGGCCGGTATAAGTCTCGAAAGGCCCGTCATGGATTTCCTGGGACAGTGCAATGGCGGATTCCACTATGACATCGGCCCGTGCGAGCAGGTCCGCCACAAGACGCGCCCGGCGGCTCAAGCAGATGGCATCTCCGATGGCCAGTCCCACGGCTCCGCCTCCAATCAGTTGCGGAGTCGAGACCAGTACCGGCACGCCGCGCCGGGCCGCAGCTCCGATCATCGTCATCGGATCGGCCCCAAGTCCGGCAATGTGTTCAACCGTGGTTCCATACTGTTTTGCGAGGTCCTGGGCCTCACGCGCCAGACGCTCGGTGCGCCATCCCATTGGCCAGGCCATATTGCCGGCGGCCTTGATGATGGTACTGCCGGTACGGCCTTGTAGCCGTTCATAGAGTTCCCATCCGGGGCTGAACTCCTGGCGGAGCTCGGCTTGCTCCTGGCCGGACAACATCGTAATCTCAAAAATCCTTCCGCGCGGCAAAAAAGCTGCGGGAAGACCGAGATCCTCACCTTCTTCAATGGGGATGCGCTTGACGCGGTCCAGCGTGCCCGCCATCTCATGGGCCACCACGGCCGAACTTGTGATGACGCCGTCGACAATTTCTTTGCGGATTAATTCCGCAATCAGCGTTGTGACGCCTTCGTGGATGTTCGGCCCGCTGCCGGTGACAACCACAACGGAACGGCCCTTCAGCTTGGCTTCTGCAATCTTCCGGGCGGCGAGATCCAACTTCTCTCTTTGTGACTGGGCAAGGGAGGTGCGGAGGGTACTGATCAACTTAGGCTCGGATTTCATCTGTCACATCCCATCTCTACCAATCCGGTAGCCATAATCCGCCGGACTCGTTCGAGATCCTGCGGTGTATCGACAGAAAGGTAAGGGCATGTGCACTGGGTTTCAACCACTCGGATGGGAATTCCATTCTCCAGCGCACGAAGCTGTTCCAGCCCCTCGATCATCTCAAGCGGGCTTGGGGGAAGCTTCGTAAGCCTCAGCAAGCAGTCCTTGGTGTAAGCATAGAGGCCCATGTGTTCATACATCTTGAACCCTTCCGGAGGGGTTCTGGGAAAGGGAATCTGAGAGCGCGAAAAATAGAGGGCTCTCCCCGCCCGGTCCCGAACCACCTTCACAACGGCAGATTCTGCATTGTCAGACTCCGAATCAATAGCTCGCATGACGGTAGCGACCGGGACCAACGGATCCGCCTCCAGGGCCTGAACGCACTCTTTGATGACAACCGGGTCGATCAGTGGCTCATCGCCCTGAATGTTGACGACGACATCCACATCGAGATTCTGGACCGCCTCCCCGACCCGGTCAGTCCCGCTGGAGTGTCCCGAGCTGGTCATGACTGCCTTGCCTCCGAAGTGTTCCACGGCCTGCTGAATTCTAGCGTCATCGGTCGCGACGAGAATGTCCTGCATACATCCTGCGGATACGGCACGCTCATAGACGTGTTGAATCATTGGCTTGCCCAAAATATCCATCAGGGGTTTCCCCTCGAGTCTGGTAGATTTGAACCTTGCCGGAATCACACCCACGATTCGCATATTTATTTCCTCCCGTTGACCTTTGCTCGTCCGACCGCGATGCTCCCCGGTCCCATCCCATTAATCCTTCGGTCCAAAACTAAAGCCGGTTAAGTGGCCGAAGGTACTCCAAGCCGCCTCTCCGATCCTTTTTTCTTGAAGGGTGTAACCAGTGTCGCGCCAATAAGGGCGCCTTTCGATTTCATACCTTTCTGTCTCGACCTACCCAGTGGCCTCATATAGAACCGCTATGATATGGGGAACCGGGAGTTCGGCTCCGGGAGCACCACGTTATCAAGTGTATGCCGCGGCGTCAACTACTTTGAAACGGTATTTCAGAAATTGTCTAATAACTCATAAAATGAAATAATTATTTGATTAATGCAAGCATCCACACCTATATACTCAAAGCCTTGCATTTCAGGGTAAGGGGGTAGAGTCAGGAAGGAGCCCCTGTCAGGCATTCTTAAGTTCGTCGGAGATTTCCTGGGCGACTGTCAGGACGGCAGAAATCACCGCTTTTTCATTGTCGAGTCGCATCAAGGGAGTCGAAATGCTGATGGCTGCGACGGGATACTCGTCGTCGGCGAAGATCGGTGCGCCAAAACAGCAACCTCCCGGCGCACTTTCCTCCAGGTCTCTCGAGTAACCCCGAGCCCTCGTCAAATCGAGTTCTTTTTTCAGCTCCACCTCATCTGTGATGGTGCGGGGAGTGAGAGGATAGATTCCGTAAGCACGCAATAATCTATCCCGCCGCCACTCAGGCTGCCCAGCTGAGATGCTCTTTCCCAGGGAACTGGCGTGAGGCGGGATAATACTGCCCGCCATATTCCACATGTGAATCTTATGAGGGCTGTCCACGACCTCGACCACTTCGATATGGTTCCGGAAGAGGAACGCCAAGCTTATTGTCTCCCGGAATTCCCGGCCGAGTTCCCTCATTCGTGGGGCCGCAATGTCGAGCAGCTTGTCCAACAAGCGATTGGGAACGAGATCGGCGATTGTTGGGGAGAGCGCGTAGCGGTCGCCAGCAGTCTTTTCAAGGTATCCCAGAACGCTCAGTGTGTGAATGATACGAAAAACCGAGGTTTTGGCCATGTGCGCGGCTTGACTTGCTTCGTTGAGCGATAGGGGCTCCTTGCTCTCCGCGAAGATCTCCAGAACCTGGAAAGCCTTACCCACCGCCTTGGCAAAATAATTGTCACCTTTTGGTGCTGTGAGCACATCTGCCCTTCGTTTGCCTCTTCCGATCTGCCCCTTAGTGGTGGGCATTAAAGCCTCCAAGTCTTTGTCATTACTTTAAGTTGTTGGTTAAGCCGCGTTAGGGCACTACCCATCAGGCGGAACACCAGAATAGGCGAAGCGCTTTGCGTTTGCAAGCTAGCGCGACGATTGTTTCAATGCGCAGGATACAGATCCTGTTTGAACCCGTGCGCGCCAATAATATATCACCAATTCCTATATTGGATTGAGCTTTAAATTTATGAAATATTGTTTCATAAATAGCTTGACTTGATAAAATTCTTGTGACAATGTAACGCGTGCTGTGCAGGTTCAAAGCCGAGTTCATTAAAAAAGGCAGGCATTTTCTTATGTTGTTACACCTCCGGCGACTAGGTGGACAGTGTGGACAGTTCCGGTGCGAATTCATTGGAAATGCCGTATTTCCCGCGATGCATTTCATTAAAGAAAGGAAAGGAGTGGACCCAATGCGAAGATTCGTGTTTTCTATCCTCATTGCCGCCAGCCTCTTGCTATCGGTGCCAGGGGTGTTCGCTCAAGGCCGCGTCACCGGGAACGTAGCCGGGCATGTAACAGACCCCAGCGGTGCAGCTGTTCCCGGTGCGAAGATCACGGTTACAAACACTGACACCGGCGTCGTCTATAGCAGCGTAACTGATAAGGCGGGGTATTATCTAGTCCGCTACCTGCCGATAGGCACCTATGACGTGGCGGCGACGCAGGAGGGCTTCAAGCGCCTCGTACACATGGGTGTGCTGCTGGACGCGGGATCCACTCCCACTGTGGATTTTAAACTCACTCTCGGAGCGACGGCGCAATCGGTAACCGTGAGCGCGGCTGGCGCTCTGGTGGAAGCGCAGACGGCTGACCGCGGCAACGTTGTCGACACCGTTCGTCTCGAGAACTTCCCTGCGCAGACCGGCAACGTTTTCGGCTTGACGTTCAACACGGCTGGCGTGCAACCCACCAGCAGCCAGAAGAGTTACACGTTTGATGACAACTCGAACGCCAGCTCGATCTCCATTAATGGAGGCCAGATGTCCGCCAACGGGGGTTTCGGCGGCTCAAACCTGACCCTCTACGACGGTGTGTATGACCGCACGAACTATGGCAACCATCAAGGCAGCGGCAGCGTTGTCGGCGTCATCCCGTCCGCGCAGAGCGTGCAGCAGTTGAAGGTTGTCACCAGCCCTTACAGTGCGGAGTATGGCAGTACCACCGGCGGCGCGATCATTGCCATCACCAAGTCCGGGACGAACAAGTTCCACGGCGGGGGGTGGTACAACCAACGGGACACGGCTCTGTCGGCGACCCGGTTTGAACGGAACCTCGCCGGCCAGCCCAAGCTGCCCGTCAAATTCTGGCACGGCGGCGGTGATCTCGGCGGACCGATCAAGAAGGACAAAGCTTTCTTCTACTTTGAAATGCAGGGCGTACTTTCGCACACGCCGACAGCCTATATCGGCCAGGTGCCAACGGCGGCTGAGCGGAATGGCGACTTTTCTCAGACGTATTACGACAACAATGGCACACCCGCACTGCAGCAGATCTACAATCCCTTTACGGTGGCGTACGATTCGGGGACGGGCCATTACACTCGCCAGCCTTTCGCTGGCAACATCATCCCGCCCGAAATGATCAATCCGGTGGCCAATAGCAACTTCTGGGATTTGATCCCGCTGCCCAACTCAACCGGCACCCCCATCACGCAGGGCAACAACTACACTCCTACAACCGGTGGCTCGCCGGGTGATTACCAACAGGAGCAAGTGGCGCGTGTGGACTGGAACGTCAATCAAACAAACCGCCTCATGTTCCGGTTCACGCGGACCTCCTCTGTCTGGGGTGACATCGACTTCTACCCGACTGCGGCCGATCCGAACGCAAACAGTAAAGGTGGCCGCATGAACCAAAACGCAGTCATGGACTATACACGAACGTTTTCGCCGAGCACGGTTCTGGAAGTGCGGACCGGCTTTGAGCGTTATCTTAATCCCAGCTCGTTGTCCCACGGCTGTGCAAGCCCTTCGATACTCGGATTCAGTTCGACGTTTCTGAGCCAGGCGGCGGGCTGCTTCCCAGCGTTTAGTTTCGGCGGCAGCATTCGGGGCAGCAACTATTTCTCAGGAGCAGGTACATATTCTCCCGAGTCGTCGATCGACCAGATGAATACCATCGGGGGGACCCTGTCAAAGATGATGGGACGGCATACCCTCAAGTTCGGCGCCTTTGCCCTGCTGGAGCGTTATTACGACGCCTTTCCCGGCTATAATTCGGGACTCTTCAGCTTCTCCCCGAGCGGCAGCAATCTGGATCCACAAGTGGTCTCTCCTTCCAGCGGCAACCCGACAGCATCGTTTCTGCTGGGCGTGGGCCAGGCGTACATGCAGATCAACTCGTATCCTGCCCGCCAAAATAAGATGTATGCACTTTACGTCCAGGACGACATCAATGTTAGCCCCAAGCTGAAACTCGACATCGGTTTGCGGTGGGACAGGAACACCGCATTGACGGACCGTTTCAACGCCATGGTCGGCCCCTTTGACACGACTGCCACGAGCCCCCTTGCGGCCGCGGTTGCGGCTGCTCCGGGAGTCTCCAATTGCCCGGCTTGCGCGCATTTGGTAGGCGGGATGACTTTCCCGGGCGTTAATGGCCAGCCGCGCACGCCCTACAGTTTGCCCGACAATAATTTCGGGCCACGGGTTGGCGTGGCATATTCTTTCAATAGCAAGACCGTCGTCCGTGCCGGCTGGGGACTCTTTTACGGGCCCCTCGTCAATGATCCCGGCTCCCAGGGATTCAGCCAAACCACTCCTTCAGTTCTGTACGACTCCAACTATTATCCCATCAACCTTATCGACAACCCGTTCCCAACTGGGATTGTCCAGCCGGTAGGAGCGGGACTCGGGTTGATGACAAACGTGGGCACGAGCGTCTCCTTTGTCGATCCCATAGCAAAAGAACAAAGGTCCCAGCAGTTCAGCTTCGATGTTCAGCGGGTGCTGCCCTGGAAGGTACTGCTCGACGTTGGCTACGTCTATAATGGCGTTTCGCGACTGCCGATAAGCCGCGACATCAATGCGCTCACGAATGAACAGGTACTGCTCGGGTCCTCAGTGCTGAATAACACGGTGACGAACCCATTTGCGGGTCTGGTACCCGGTTACTCGCTGAATCAACCCACCATTGCTTATAATCAGCTGATCAGGCCCTACCCCCAGTTCACCAGTGTTACCGAGAACCGTATGCCTATCGGAAACATGGCCTATCACGCGCTACAGGTCCAGTTGAACAAGCGCTTTAGCTCGGGTATCAGCTTTAGCATCGCTTACACCTGGTCCAAGCATTTGGGCCGCTATCGCTATATAAACGCCTGGCGATCCCATCGATCAGCTGCAAAAATCGTTCGACTGGTTTGACATGCCGAACCTGTTCGTAGTCAACGAAGCCTGGCATCTCCCGTCGGGCGCGGCAGGCCGATGGGTACGAAAATGCCCGGCTGGATGGACGCTATCGTTGGCGGCTGGATGCTCAACTCAAACATCCGTTTTGAGAGCGGAGCGCCGTACTGGCTCTCTCCCAACGCGATTCCAGTGTCAGGCGTCAATAAGAACGCTCCGAACCAGAGCTTGAATCAGTGGGTTAATCCGGCTGGCCTTCACGCAAAACACGAATCCCTATTCCCTGGTCGAGTGGTCGCAGAGCTTTGGCAGCCTGCGGCTGCCGTATCTGAAGAATACTGACGTTCAACTCGAGAAGTGGTTCAATCTCACCGAGCGTATCAGGCTCGCAGTTTTGACCAACTGGGTGAACGCTTTCAACACGCCGCAGTTCTGGAACTCTCCGGGCGCTTGCAGCAGCCCGTCGTCTTCCTGCTTCGGCAAGATTGCCGGTTACCAGTCACAGACCAACCTGCCGCGCCAGATTCAGCTCGGCCTTAAGGTTGCTTTCTAATCAACCGTGATGCCACACCCGTGGGCGGACACCGCATCGGCGGTGCGCTGCTCACGGGTGCGGCGGCTTGCTTGGAGCACGTGAGTGCAGCAATCCTCAGGAGCCTCGCACTTTTCAGCCCGCGAACTTTGAACTCACTTATGATTTTCTTAGCAGGCCCCCAGTCCTCCCGGAGCCTGCTGCCGTGCTCGAAAAGAACCAAGATAGGCTTTACCTTTCGTGATGAGGCTTGGAGCTAGGGGGCACCCGCAGTATTCTCAGGAAGCGTCACTCATTTGCTTTGTAACTTTTTGCCTGAAACCGGCAATCAAGCGTTCAGTATCCCGTGATGCGGGACTGAAGGCTAGCTTCGCTGGCAGCAACGCGGGGAAACATCGGCGAGCGCGGCAAGCGAAAGGGTGAAGCTAAGACTTTGTTGTTGGGCAAGGAGGCCAAATGGGAATCCGAGATAAATCCACTTTGGGCGTGGTGCGGTTTGGTATTGTCCTCTTCTTATTGGCAACGTTGGGAACTATTGCCAAGGCGGAGAGTCCGGGCATGCCGGTGGATTGGTCGGTCCGTTTCGGCGAACGTACCGTAGGAACTCCCGTTTCGTTTGGAAGTATTCAGTCCGCAAAAGGTATCCTCGTTACTCTGGCCTCTGGGAAGATTCTGGTGGTCAACCCTCGAGGAAAGACGGTCGCCAGCATGAAATTGGACCTGCCGCCGGCAACGGCCGCTGTGGCAGGGGACATCTTGGGTGATGGCAAAACGGAAATTGCGGCACAAGACGTGTGGGGCTCCGTTTACTGCTTCAGCGCTGACGGCCGGCGGCTATGGAAATACTCCCGCAAAGACAACGTCGGGGGGTTCCGCATTCTCGTGCTTGCGGACCTGGACCACGACGGCAAACTCGACATCCTGGCCTCCAGCGCAACCGGACACCTTTACGCCGTCGATTCTCAGGGCAAGCTCCGCCTGGACGTCCAGGCCACAGATTACGGAGTCAGTTCGCCGGCCGTGGGAGACATCCGCCATGCCGGCGAACCCGAACTGGTGTTTGGCACCGAGGATGGCGATATCTACTCCATTAATCCTCAAGGCGAACTGATCTGGGCGGCCAAGCAGGATGGCTACTTTGGGCGCGCCCTGCCCCTCGTCGCCGACATCGAACGGGACGGAAGATATGAGGCCTATGTTTCCAATGCCTTCAGTGAGCCGCCTTACGCCCTGCATGCAGTCGACGCCATGACCGGAAAGGAATTGTGGAAAGCTCCATCCGTCCTCCAGTCATATGACTCGACGGCCGTGGCGGACCTGAACGGCGATGGCCACAATGAAATTCTGTTCGGCGACAAGAACACGCGATTGTACTGCCTGAATGCGCAAGGCAAACAGCAATGGTCCACGCAACTGGATGGCCGAGGCATCAGTTTTGCGCCTGCGATCGCCGACCTCCAGGGAAACGGCCAAGCGCGGATCTTCACCGTTGTTGTAGAAGAAGGGCCGCTACACCACTCCCTTTACGTTCTGGATGCGAACGGACATATTCTGGAGGCGCTGCCGCTTTCTGGCGGCGGGGTTTCCTCGCCCCGCCTTTGCCGCTTTCAAGGGGAAAAAGGACTCCGCCTGCTCGTCTACTCAGGATCAGGTACGCTGATCTGTTTTCGGCCGGCTCAGAATCCGGACCGTGCCAAGATTCTCTGGGCGGGGCTGCGCAATGACACGAATCAAACCGGGTTCGTCTCCTCTTCCGCACGGAACCAGACCCCGGCTCCCAAGCCCGCCGCGCGGCCGGCGGTTTCTGCGCGTCGCGACGCCCTGCTGGGCACCAACACCCTGGCCGTCAAGCAGGTTCCGCCTGCATCGGTGCTCAATGTCCGGGTCATCGAACCCGGGGGTGAGATCCAGTCAAAGATCCTGCGTCCGCAACACGGCCAGACCGAATTGCAAGCGCACTTCGTGACGGCCCGGCCCGGGCCCTACCGCGTGGACGTGCGTCTGCTTGCTGCCGACAACCATTTGATTCGGGAACGGCGGCTGGTTTACACTCTTCGTCGCAATGTGACGGAAAATGATGCGGACCGTGCACGGAAAGCCTACCATGAAGCGCTCGAGGCCTATCTGCGCAAGGAAAAGCCGTCGGGCGACGCTCTACTCGTCCAGATTGAAAATCCCTGGCCCGACTTCCAGGCGGCCTCCTTCTTCCGGAATGTTCGCACACCCCCTGACCAGATCAGTGTGCAGATGTTAGGTAATGAGTACGAATCAGCGGCTGTGGCCGTGACCAACCTGGAGTCAAGGCCCGCAACCTTCCGCTTCGCTTGCGGTCCGTTCCAATCGAAGGACAAGACCAGCGTCGAGGCCCGGGATGTGGTGGAGTTTCACTCGGTTCCACTGGTATTGCCGGATACCACCGGACGGCCAGCCGAGGACGTGCTGCCGTTGCTGGGCCAGGGTCAAACGTTGCGATTGAACCCGCACGAAACCCGCAAGGTCTGGCTTATCTTTCACAGCCGCAGCTTGGCCGCCGGCGCGCATCGCGCCATGCTTCGCGTCGGGGACCTGCTCTCATTCAATCCAACGGTTGAAGTGCCGATCGACGTGAAGGTCTACCCGGTTCGCCTGCCCGATCACCAGGTCTACCACGAACATAATTGGATCTCCCTTGCCGGTATCCGCGACCCGCGCCTGCGCAACGCCGTCATGAAAGACGCCCTGGCGCACGGCGTCAACGTTTTTGACATCCCGGCGGTCACGGTCGAGGTGGACTCGACGGGCAAGATCACGGGCGCGAAGACGAAAATGCACGACTCGCTGATTCACGAACTGCGCGGGAAGGCCTTCCTTCTCATCGACGGTTCGGTAGGACTGCGTTGGCCGGCCGCCTTCAAGCCCGGCCGGCAATTGAAAGAAAAGACGTACGCGGAGGCCCTTCGCTGGTATGCCCGGCACATGCAGTCTCTTGGAGTAAGCACCAAGGACTACGCTTTCTACATCCAAGACGAACCCGGACTGTTCGGGCTGGACGAGAACTTCAAACGGTTCGTCGAGAACGTTCGACGCATCAAGGCGGCCGACCCACAGGTCCAGGTTTATGCCAACCCAACTGGCGGCGCAAACCCGAACGTCCTGAAGCCTCTGGTCAATCTAATCGACGTCTGGCAGCCGTTTATGGAATTGGTGTGGCAGCAGCCTGCGAAGTTTGGGCAGATTTTCAAACGCCGCAGCCAATACTGGAACTACGAAGCTCCAGCCGATCAACGGGTTTTGAATCCGCTCGGCTTTTACCGCATGAAACCCTGGGTGGCCTTTCGGATGGGTATGAACGGCGGCGGTTATTGGGTTTACAGCTATTCTGACTACTGGTTCAGATACCGTTCAATATCGGATGACGAATACGGTACGGTGTATCCCACGGCCGAGGGACCTGTCACCACCAAGCGCTGGGAAGCTTCTCGGGACGGCATCCAAGATTTCGACCTGCTGTGGATGATTCGGCAGACGGCCCAACGTTCCTCTTCACCGCTCGGCAAACAAGCCCTGCGTTTGATCGATCAAGCCGTCGCCTTCGTGACGAAGGGTCAGCAGAAGGCCAATGACATCAGCCGGCATCTCCATCCCTACACGCCGAATTACCAGGAATGGATGGAATACCGTACCCGCTTAATCGAAATGCAGGAACGCCTGATGAGGCAAGCTCAGTGACCAGACGAAGGCATTTTGAAGCAGGATCGTGCAGCAGACCCACCCAAAGCTGTTACAAACTCTGCAGAATCATGCACAGGTGCGGAGTCGAAGCAATCATCGGCAATCCACCGTACGTCGAGTATCATGGAGCGAGACCGGCTTATTGGTTGGTAAGAATACCGTGCTTGAAGCAGAGCTACGGCAATCTTTAATGAAAAGGATTGGTACCTCATGTCTACTGGGCCCACCCCCGCTGTATTCCTTGACGAGCGTTTCGCTGCACAACGACTTGATTCGCGCCTGAAGTGGTTCAATCCGCCGGAGGAGGCGCGCCTTGACAGCCGGCGGCGGGTGTTGGTGGTGAGCCCGCGAGCCGAAACCGATTTCTGGCAGCGCACGCACTATGGATTCAGGGCTGATAGCGGCCACTTCCTCGGCGCTGAGGTAGCCGGCGACTTCGCTGTTACGACCGAGGTCCGCTTTCACTTCGAGCACCAATATGATCAAGCAGGATTGCTGGTCCGCGCGACGCCGGATTGCTGGATCAAAGCATCCGTAGAGTATGAACCGGATGGTCCGCCCAAGCTGGGAGCGGTGGTAACAAACTTCGGCTACTCGGATTGGTCGTTCCAGGATTTTTCGGGCGTCGAGGCCGGATTGCGACTCAGAATGCAGAGGCGGATGGGAGACATCACAGTTGCCTACGCCCGTGCCGGAGCTTCCGACTGGACGCTGATCCGTGTTGCACATCTTCACTGTGAAGAGCCTTGCCCGCTTCTCTGTGGACTCTATGCGTGCAGTCCGAAGGGTGCCGGGTTCCAGGCAGAATTCTCTTTTCTCCGCATCGAGCGGGAGTGATCAGCCGGTTGAGTTGCGTCCGGAACGCTCTTGCAGCCGATCGCCTTGAGGCAGCGTTTTTCGCCATTGAAGAAAAGCACAACTGAAAAGACCAACTTAATTTCATTGTTCTGATTAATATCCATGGAGGTGGGGCCATGTCATACGCTAAGAATCGAAATGGAAATACCAGCCGCAGGGAATTTCTGGGGAATGTCGCCGCCGGGGTCGGAGGTCTGGCGCTGGCAAGCCGCACCGGCAACGCGGCCGCCGCGGATCCGCGGCCGGCCGGAAGCGCTCCAGACTGGACTGCACAGATGGGACTGGAGCTTTACACGGTCCGCGACATGATGGCCAAAGACTACGAAGGAACCCTGGCGAAGGTCGCGCAAATCGGCTACAAAGAAGTCGAGTCGGCTGAAGGATATAACCGGATGTCGCCAAAGGCTTTTCGTCGCATGCTTGACCGTCTCGGTCTCCGCATGCCCAGCACCCACTCGGGGATCTCCGCGGGGCCCGACGCCGAAGTTGAAAAGCGGCTCGAGGGTTTCAGAATCATGGGCATTGAATACACCAGCCTTGGCGGCTTCCGGCCCCGGCACCCTCGCCCGCGCCCTCCGGCCGGAACGCAAACCCCACAGGCCGGTCCCGCGAACCGTCGAAGAAGTCAAGGAAGAAGCGGCTTTCTACAACCGTTACGGAAGATTGGCGCGAAAGTTCGGTATCAAAATTCTGCGGCACAACCACACGACGGAATTTCTGCCCTGCGAGGGCGGCAAGCTGACCCCGTACGAGATTCTCTGTTCGGAAACCGATCCGGAATTTGTCGTCATGCAGATGGATATCGGATGGGCCGAAGTGGCAGGCCAGAACCCCATCGAGTGGTTCCACAAGCATCCGGGCCGGTTCGTTCTCTGGCACGTCAAAGACGCCGCATGCCTGAAATGCCTGCCGCCGGGAACCGATGAATATACCCGCGTGCATGCCGCCCGCCTGGTTCCCGTGGGCGAAGGGGATATCGACTACGGAGAGATTTTCAAATATGCGGGCCTTGCCGGGATGAAACACTTCTTCGTCGAGCAGGATTCAGCCGCGGCTTGGGGAGACTCCGTGGCCGCCGCCAAGGTCAGCTACCAACATCTGCGCGCGACGCTTACCCGTTTGGCCGGGTAGACAACTTTATCCTTTGGGAATGGCCGCACGCCCGGCCGGGTGAAGCACCTTCGTGGAGGTAAACCCTCCTGCCGACGGAGGTGCAAAGTCTCGAGACGGACGCGGTCGTTCAGCGTAACAGATCGCGCCCTCACTCAATTGTCATGACTCCGGCTCCAAACGGTCTGCCTGATCTGGCCGAAAGGGTGGACTGCCCCGCCGGCGGAGGAGTTTTCTGATGACTATGAATAAATGGTTTCCCCTGTTATTGGCTTTTGTCGCCTTCGCGACAGGCTTGAAGTCCCTGAACAGACGCGTCGTAGCTTCACCATCGACAGTCGCGCCTGCTGAACCCCAACTGGATCGACGGGTCAACGAACTTCTCGCCCGCATGACCACCCAGGAAAAGATTGGGCAGTTGGCGGCGTTTAAAGCAGACCCCGCGATGCCGGAATTGATCCGCAAGGGCGAAGTCGGCTCGATTTTTGGGGTCAGAAATCCCGCCGAAATTGCCCGGTTGCAGCACATCGCCGTTACAGAGTCGCCCTTACATATTCCAATTCTTTTCGGTTTGGACATCATCCACGGCTACCGAACAGTTTTCCCAATTCCGTTGGCAATGGCCGGGTCCTTCGACCCGACACTGGAACAGGAGGAGGCTGCAATCGCCGCGTCAGAGGCCAGCGCGGCCGGCCAGCGGTGGACCTTCGCGCCCATGGTCGATATCGCCCGCGATCCCCGGTGGGGACGGATTACTGAAGGCGCCGGCGAAGACCCTTTCCTGGGCGCGGCCATGGCAGCAGCGCAAGTACGCGGATTTCAAGGCGACAATCTCGCCAATCCGCATCATTTGCTGGCCTGCGCAAAACACTTTGCAGCCTATGGCGCCGCCGAGGGCGGTCGCGATTACAACACCGTTGATATGTCCACGCAACTTCTGCGCAACGTTTACCTGCGGCCTTTCCATGCGGCGGTTAAAGCCGGAGTCGGGTCCGTGATGACTGCTTTCAATGCTCTTAATGGTGTGCCTGGCGTCGAAAACAGTTTTCTCCTGCAACGGGTCCTCCGCAGGGAATGGGGTTTCAGGGGCATGGTGACGAGTGACTATGATGCCGTGAATGAACTGATCACTATGGGGTTGCCGCCAACTCCACGCAGGCCGTCCGGGAAGCATTGACCGCCGGCACGGACATAGACATGAACGACGGACTCTACCTTAAAGATCTGCCGGCGTTGGTTGCCGAAGGGCGCATCCCGATGGCAGTGTTGAACGGGGCCGTACGGCACATTTTGCGCGTCAAATTCCAATTGGGACTCTTCGACCATACCTACACCGCAGCGGACGCCTCAAGGGCTGCAACACACTGGTTGACTCCTGCCGCCCGTGCTGCGGCAAAAGCGGCGGAGGAACGCTCCGCCATACTTCTTCGCAATTCCGGCCACCTGTTGCCACTCGACAAGAATCTCAAGACGGTCGCGGTAATTGGTCCGCTCGCTCAAGACGGCAGAGAGCCCTTGAGCTCATGGCGCGGTGACGGCGACCCTGAAGACACCGTCACGATTCTGGACGGCCTGAAACAGCAGTTGCCGAACGCGCGTTTCCTGGTAGAAAAAGGAGTGGCCGTGAGGGGAGACACCCAGGAAGAAGCCGAAGCTGGTATTGCCCGTGCCGTGGCTGCGGCGCGGCAGGCACAAGTAGCGATTCTGACGCTGGGTGAAACCGCCGACATGGCCGGCGAGGCCGCTTCCCGCTCGTCCCTCAATCTGCCGGGCCATCAGGAGCAACTGCTCGAGGCGGTGGTCAATACAGGAACGCCGGTGGTATTGCTGCTGATGAACGGTCATCCGCTGACGATCGCATGGGCGGCGAAGCATGTGCCTGCCATTCTTGAGCTTTGGGTGGGGGGAACGGAGGTCGGCAGCGCTGCCGCGGACTTGCTGTTTGGCAAGGCGAATCCAGGAGGGAAACTGCCGGTTAGCATTCCGCGCACCGTCGGCCAAATCCCTATTTACTACGATCATCTCAACACGGGTCGCCCAGGCACATCGAAAGGTCCCAATGTTTCTCGTTACCTGGACCTTCCGCTGGGCCCGCTTTACCGATTTCGGCTACGGCTTGAGTTACACAACTTTTCGCTTCTCAAACCTGGTCCTGGGCGCGCACGCGATGACCCGCGATGGCAGCCTTGAAGTCTCCGCCACCATCACAAACACCGGACATCGTGCCGGTGACGAGGTGGCCCAGCTTTACATCCGCCAACGAGTGGCCACCTTGTCGCAGCCGGTCCGCGAGCTCAAGGGCTTTGAACGGATTCGTCTGCAGCCTGGGCAAAGCCAAGTTGTGCGGTTCACGCTTAAGGCCCGGCAATTGGGTTTCTGGGATAACGAAAGCCGTTTCCGTGTTGAACCCGGGGCGTTTGATTTGTGGGTCGGCGACAGCTCGGCAGGCGGACTGCATACGTCATTCTTCGTGAAGTAATGACGTCGAGTTCGCGGCATTCTGCACCATCTGGCAGTCGAACATGGGCAGGGTTCTTGTGTGAGCCAGCGATGGGATGCACTCGAAAACCTTGAACTGGCGGAGCAGGTGGACGCCCGAATCGAAACCGAGCAGTAATCTGACAGGCCCGAAGAATCGGGAAAACTCACTCTGGAAATGGTACAGAACTTCGAGGCCGCTCACTCCGCAACAATCCGCAACCAGAGGGGGAAAGCAGAAGAAGCAGTCTCTCTGCAAGTTGTGGCATTGATTGGTAGCGGGGGGGAGGATCGAACTCCCGGCCTAGGGATTATGAGACCCTCGCTCTACCACTGAGCTACCCCGCCACACTCTTTAAACCTTTCGCGGTTTCTGCGGATCTCCTGGTCCTTCAGCAAGTTTATGCGAGAGCTCCCATGCGCGGTCAAGAAACATCCCCGGGCCGCTTGGGAGCCGCGCAGGCGTTTGTCCAACGAATACGCCGAGGGTGACTCATGCCAGCCGATAAAAGCTGAGTTGCACGTCGCCGTGGCGAATGGTGCGGGCTCGCGCGAGTCCGGGCGTAGCTGCTCTTCCAGGCGGCAATGGCGCGAGTGTTCGGCGATGACCAGGGAACTGGGCACGATCATTCTGGAGCGGCCCAGCAGCCGCAGGGCGTGATGATATTCGCTGATCTCGTCATAAGGCGGATCCAAAAACACAAAGTCGAATCGGGTCGCCTTCCTCGCTGAGTTTTTCGATCCCTGCCAGGACTTTGCAAGTCATCAGCCGAAAGCGCTCCCGGAAGTCGAGGGCAGCGAGATTCTTGCAGGATCATCTTGTTCGCCGCCCGATGATGCTCGATGAAAACAACCTCGCTCGGCGCCGCGGCTCAAAGCTTCCATCCCAATCGCGCCGGAGCCCGCATAGGCGTCCACGAAAGTGGAGCCTTCACCCTGGGGCCCAGAACATCGAAAAGGGTTTCCCGCATTTGGTCCGAGGTGGGGCGGAGGTTGGCGCTTTTGAGCGTTTGCAGACGGCGTCCGCGATGTGTGCCGGCAATGATGCGCATAAGTCCGAACCTCTATTAAACCACAGGATGGCGCCGGGCGCATCTTCAGGCCACGCCGGCAAGGCCGTAGCGCCGGGACCAGTGTTGGCGCAGGAACTTCACGTAAGCTTCGAATTCCTCGGGCGACGCCGGGCGCTCGATAAAATCCGCCGCCTCGCGCTTGGCCCACTCCAGAATTTCCTGATCGCGCAGCACGTTGGCGATGCGGAAGGCGGGAATGCCCCATTGCCGGGTCCCGAAAAATTCCCCCGGGCCGCGAAGTTTCAGATCGATTTCAGAGATTTTGAACCCGTCCGTGGTCTCCGTCATGGTGCGGAGCCGCTCCTCGGACTCCGGGGTGCGCGGGTCCGCGGCGAGCAACAGGCAATAGGATTTTTTGCTTCCCCGCCCGATGCGCCCGCGCAATTGGTGGAGTTGCGCAAGGCCAAAACGCTCGGCGTGCTCGATCAGCATGAGCGTGGCGTTCGGCACATCCACGCCCACCTCCACCACCGTGGTTGAGACCAGGATTTGGATTTTCCCCTGCTTGAAGCGGCGCATGACGTCCTCTTTTTCACTGCTGGAGAGGCGTCCGTGCAGCAGGCCGACCTGAAATTCCGGAAAGACGTTGACCGAGAGATGCTTGAACATCTTGACCGCAGGGCGCAGGTCGAGTTTGTTCGATTCTTCAATGACCGGATAGACCACGTAGGCCTGCTCGCCCGCCTGGACCTTGCCGCGCACAAATTCGAAGGCCTGGTCCCGCGCCGGTCTCCTCCACCAGCCGCGTCACAATTGGGGAGCGGTTGGGCGGCAGCTCGTCGATCACGGAAAAGTCGAGGTCGCCGTAGAGGGTCAGCGCCAGGGTGCGGGGAATGGGCGTGGCGGTCATCACCAGAACGTCCGGCTGCGGCCCCTTGCGGATCAATTGATACCGCTGCAGAACGCCGAAACGGTGCTGCTCATCGACGACCACCAGTCCCAGCTTGGAGAACTCCACGTCCTGCTCGATCAAGGCGTGCGTTCCCACGATCATGTGAGATTTCCCCGCGGGCGATGCGCGATTTCAATTCCTTCTTGTCGCTCGCGCGTGCGCCCGCTGATCAGCAAGTCCACGATGTAGGGCAGAGCGGTCCAGCAGTTGCCGGATGGAGAGGTAGTGCTGCGTGGCCAGGATTTCCGTGGGAGCCATGAGGGCGACCTGGTATCCATTCGCCATGGCCAGCAAGGCCGCCTGGACCGCCACGATGGTTTTGCCGGAGCCCACGTCGCCCTGCAGCAGGCGGTTCATGGGACGGGGGAGCACATGTCGTTCACGATTTCTTTCAAAACGCGTTTTTGCGCGCCGGTGGGATGGAAGGGCAGAATGGTTTTGATGGCCCCGCGCACAGTCTCCGTGACCCGGAACTTGATTCCCGGCGCCGCTTTGGCCTTCCGGCGTTTTAAGGCGAGCCCTGCGCTGATGTTAAAGAACTCTTCGAAAATCAGCCGAATCTGCGGAGGGGTTCGAAAGCGCGCCAGATCCTCGAAGGATTGGTCGCCGTCCGGGAAATGGCTCAAACGGAAAGCGGCGGAGCGATCCACCAGGCGGTTTTTGGTCCGCACCGAAAGCGGCAGACGTTCCGGGATCTCGTTCCCCCAGCGATTCCAGCGCCGCCCGCATCAGGCGTCGAAGCACGCGCGGTCCGATTTGTCCCATCGATTCATAGATGGGGACGACTCGGCCCACCTCCAACGATTCCTTTTCCGCGGTCTCTCCTTCCGGAAGGATCTCAAATTGCGGCTGGATCATTTGCAGGTTTCCGGTGCCGTAGGGGTCCCGCTCAACCTTGCCGTAAAAGAAAACCCGCTGGCCCTTGCAAAAGACCTTGTTGCGCTCCAGGTAACTGGCGTTAAACCACTTGCAGCGAAACATGCGCGGATGGGCGGCCCCGCTCGCGTCCACGGCCGCCAGGTCATAAATGTACAAGCCGCGGCGAGTTCTCATCAAGCCGCAGGTGAGCACCGTGGCCAGAATGGTGGCCGTCTGGCCGGGTATCAAGTCGTCAATAGCAGTCAAGTGGGTTCTGTCTTCATAGCGGAAGGGGGTATAGTAGAGGAGGTCTTCAACGGTGCGAATTCCCCGCGAGGCTAGCAACTCGGCGCGCGCCGGACCAACACCTTTCAGGTACTTGACTTCAGTTGTCAACGTGACTTGGGGAGGTGGCATCGGATTCCGATGTCTATCTTACATCGAGTAAGGTGCAAGTGTCGCTGCCCGCAACGCAATCCACAGAACGCGTCTGAAGCGGCCGGCAGCCGTCATGCTCGAAGGCCTTTCGCAGAGAGTATGAGCCGAAGATCCGCACGCTGGTTAAAATATCTGATTGCCATCGTTGTTGGCAACGTGATTTATTTTGGGGTGGAACCCTACCTTCCACCCGCTGCGCAGCATCACACCTTCCGTCCCGACCTTGGAACCTTGGTTGACCTCTGGTTTTGCATGGCTGCTTACGGACTGATGAGCTTGTGATTAGCCGGCTTAAGCGAAGCCGGAAGGACTGAGAACTTTCCGGCCCGGCGGTTAAATTTGCTTGCGCCTGCAGCCTCTGCTGGTCCGGCTCCCGATTTGAATCAGCCCAATGGTTTGCGCTAACGGGCGGCGGCTTGCCGCCGCAGCGCAGAACTCATTCCGCGCCGATGCGCTCACCGGATGACGATGACTATGGATGGGAAAGCTGCTGATGCTGCAACGTCCCAACGCCCGGGGCTGAAGGATCGGGCGCAGGCGCTGCAATCCCAAGCGGGCGAGGGCGAGAATGCCCGCTGCGAGTCTGGTTCGCCGCCAATGGCGGTTTTCCCGATCAGGTGGCGGGAGAGATTCTTCCCGCGCGAACCCGATAAAGGCCGGAAGGTTGAACCAAAGGCGCCGGAGAGGCGTCTGCAGCAGCGACATCGTTCCCATGTAGCTGTAACCCACCAGAAACAGCAACAGGAACGGCGCCACCAGGTAGTTCTGGACCGACAAGCGAATAAGCCGTGGTGTAAGCGAAATAGCCCGCCAGCAGCAGCTCGACGGCAGGAATCCAGCCCGTGCGCCGGCGCACATATTTCTTCTGCTCCCACCCTTGCTCGTTTCGGTCCACTCGATACTTGGGCGTGCGAACGAAGGCTGACTTGATGCCCAGGAACGCTTCCATGACGGCCTTGGCGTTGGTGACCGCGAGGCCAATGCCCATGGCCATGAGGAACGGCAGATACATCACCCGCTTCCACCAGTCGCGGGGATACAACGCCCGCTGGGATACGACGTAGAAGCCGGAAACGGTGCAGGTGGAAGCAATAAACAACGGGCAGATCCAGGTAAAGCATCTGGAACCAGCCCTGATAAAACCGCACGATGATGGCCGGCAGGAGAATCAGGGAAAAGAGGATCATCAGCGGATAGGCGATGTTGGAGGTCAGGTGGAACGTCGCTTCCATCTTGATATACAGCGGCTGGTCGCTCCGCCAGATGACCGGAAGCAATTTCTTGGCGACTTGGATCAGCCCTTTGGCCCAGCGCGCCTGCTGAGTCTTAAAGCTGTTCATTTCCACGGGCAGTTCGGACGGGCACACGGCGTTCGGGTCATAAATGAACTTCCAGCCCTTTCAGTTGCGCGCGGTAACTCAGATCGGTGTCTTCGGTCAGGGTGTCGTGCTCCCAGCCGCCCGCATCTTCGATGGTCGACGCGGCGCCACATGCCGGCCGTGCCGTTGAAGTTGAAGAAGCGCCCGGAGAAGCTCCGCCCGCCGTGCTCCACCACAAAGTGGCCGTCCAGCATGATGGACTCGACTTCCGTCAGCACGGAATAATCGCGGTTAATCCACGTCCAGCGTCCCTGCACCATGCCCATCTGCGGATCGGTGAAATAGTGCACCATCTGCTTCAGAATGGGAGGCGGCGGAACAAAATCGGCGTCAAAAATGGCGATGAATTCGCCCGTGGCGTTCTTCAAGCCCTCAGCCAGCGCTCCGGCTTTGAAGCCCTCGCGGTTTTCGCGATGGTAGTACTTGACGGGATAGCCGGCGCGCGCGTAATCCGCTACCAATTGCGAGCAGAGCAGGCGGGTGTCATCGGTGGAATCATCCAGAACCTGGATCTCCAGCAGTTCCTGGGGATAATCCAGGCGAACGCCGCATCGAGGAGGCGCTCCACCACGTAGCGCTCGTTGTAAATGGGCAATTGCACCGTGATGCGCGGCAGCTGCTCAAAAATTTTTTCCGGGTTGGGGCGCTTTCTGCCGGTTCTTCAAGTAGAGATAAGTGAGACAATAGCGGTGGATTCCATAGGCCGAAAGAATCACCAGGATGGCAAAATAGGGAATCTCAATCGAGAGATCAAAGGCGTTCGGCTGGTAGATGCCCTCGAAAAGGGTCTTGATGAAAGAGCAGGTAGACGAAATGGGCAACCGGGTTCGTGGGAACCAGCAGCATGCCCAGCAATAAGTGAATCATGAAACCTCGGAGTCAGACCTTAACCAGACGCGCGTTCAAAAAGAGTTGCGGCCTTCTTCGCTTGGCACGGCCCGCATAGCTCTTCAAGTTCTTGCAATGTAAAAACCCTCAATCTGTTCAACTTCGCCGGCCGTTTCCGGCCTTTTGCTGATCGCCGTCGCGCTCGGGGCTATCTTCAATTGCATTGCCCGCCACCAACCGCCTCAAGACTACGTGCCGGAGTTCATCGCGCCTGATGCTGCTAGCCGGCGCCTTATACCTCGCGGGTGTTTACATCGTTCAAAGGACCAGATGCGGCCCGGCGGCCCTCTTCATCATTCTTGGCTGCGTCGGTTGTTTTCCGGCTTTTCTTTTTGTCGCTTGAGCCCTACGCTCTCCGAAGATGTTTACCGCTACCAGTGGGAAGGGCGCATCGTGCGCGCCGGAATCAATCCCTATACTGTTTATCCCGCGATGCCGCACTCCGCTGGGCCCAAAATCCAGCCCACCCGATTGAAACCGGAAGGACCACTCCAACCCTTTATCCGCCGCTTAGTGAAGCGGCTTTTGCGGGGTTTCGGACCGTTGCCGGGTATAAGCGATTGTTCACCGCCTTTGGACCTCGCAATCGTTGCGCTGATCCTGTTCCTTCTGGCCGCAACCCAGCAGCCGCTCCAGCGAGTTCTGATCTACGCCTGGAATCCGGCCGTCCTGATTTCCTTTGCGCTCGTCAGGGCATAACGACTCTCTGGCCATCATGCTGCTCCTGGCAGCAATCCTCTCTCATTATAGGGCGTCGGCAGGCCCTGTCAATCGCCTTTCTTGCCCTGTCGTCGCTCTCCAAGCTGTTCCCGGTCTTCCTGCTGCCCGCGTTCCTGAAGCGTACCCGCTGGTCCTACGCCGGCATCTTTGGAGGGGTGGTTTTGCTGGGCTATTTCCCTTCTCTGAGGGCGCCCGGCCATCTGTTTCGAGGGGCTTTCCGACTTTGCAGCGGGATGGGAAGGAAACGACAGCCTGTTCCGGCTTCTGCGCCTGGCCGGAAATTCCCGGGCCAGGCGGAATTGGTGGCCGGCGTGTTTTTGTTGGGCCTGATCTTTACGTTCTCAAAATGCGCGCGGACCTTCTCCGGGCGGGGCTTATCATCCTCTCCGGGCTGCTTTTTCTTTCGCCCAATGCTTTCCCTGGTATTTCACCTGGATCGTTCCCTTCCTGTGCTTTGTTCCCAGCCTGCCGCTGCTGCTGCTCACGGTGACCTGCGTATTGGGCTATTCTCCCGTGATTGCCTACGCCGCCGGAGGCTCCTTTCAAGAACATCGCCTATGATGTTGATTCTGGAATACTTGCCGGTTTATGCCTGGCTGGGTTATGAGTTTGTGGGAATCCCGGTCGCAGCAAAAGGCACAGGGCAAAGGGTTGTTCGCTGAGTTGACTTCTGGGGAAACGGCTCGCCTAACTTGCACGCTGACGCTGGTTTCCGTGCGGGTGACGGGGCGGTAGAGAGTGTCGCGCTCGAAAGGCTCGAGTCCCGCCTCGCGGATCAGGCGGATGATTTCCTGCCGGGTCATCACCTGGGGTGTTTTGGCGCCGGCGTCGTGGTAAATTTTTTCTTCCGCCACCGTGCCATCGAGATCGTCGGCGCCAAAGCGCAGAGCGATCTGGGCCACTCGCGGCGTCATCATGATCCAGTAAGCCTTGATGTGCGGGAAATTATCCAGCAGCAGGCGCGCCACGGCAATGTTCTTCAGGTCCATAAAGCCTGTGGTTTCCGTGTGATCGACCAGCTTGCCGAGTTCCGTGTTGGCGGGATGGAAGGCCAGAGGAATATAGGTTTGGAAGCCGTGGGTCTGGTCCTGAAGGCCGCGGAGCTGCAACAGGTGGTCCACGCGGTCTTCGGCGGACTCGATGTGGCCGTAAAGCATGGTGGCAGTGGAGTGCAGCCCCAGCTCGTGCGCGGTGCGGTGAATCTTCAGCCACATGTGGGCGCCGATCTTGTGGTCGCAGATGACGCGGCGGACCGCCGGAGCAAAAATCTCCGCGCCGCCTCCGGGCAGCGACCCGAGCCCCGCCTGCTTGAACTTTTCCAGGATTTCCCGCACTGAAAGCCTGGTGATGTGGGCATAGTAGGCAATCTCAACGGCGGTAAAAGCCTTCAGGTGGACCGAAGGGAAACGTTCCTTCAGGCCGCGCAGCAGATCGACGTAATACTGGAAAGGCAGGTCCGGATGAAGCCCGCCGACAATGTGAAATTCCGTTACGGCCTCCGTCCAGTTTTCTCCCGCGGTCCGGAAAGCCTCTTCCAGCGCCATCGTGTAGGCCCCGTGCGGCGTCCGGCTTGCGCCCAAAGGCGCACAGCTTGCAACTGGCCACGCAGACGTTGGTGGGATTGATGTGGCGGTTGACGTTGAAGTGCGTCCGCTTGCCGTGCAGCTTTTCGCGCACCTGGTGCGCCAAGGCTGCCGATCGCCAGCAGGTCGCTGGACTTAAAGAGCGTCAGGCCGTCGGCGCAGTCAAGGCGCTCGCCGGCCAGAACCTTTCGGCGATGGGTTGGAGCTCCGTGTCTTCAGGCGTAGGTTCAACATAAAAAGCGTCCGCTCATCTCTTCGAATGTTTCAGGGAATTTCCCGTCAAAGCCCTTATTTTACGTCCTCTTGCCGCCTCGGTTGCAATCCGATGCACGCTCGGAATCCGCCGAGAACCAGGGCCAAGCAGGCGTGCTTCACCGCCGGCCGCAGAGTCCGGCCTGGAAAATCGCCTCGCAAGCCTTGACATTGGGTTTAAGATATGATTTTGCAGTCAAATGGGTGTGATGGAAATAGTGGATGTGGCGCGAGGTTTTGTCATAAAATTTTTTCGGGCGTGGATTGCAATGCGTTTGGACGAAACCATCCTCGGCGAACCCCGGCAAGAAGCCGCCTTCTTCTACGGCCTGTTCCTGCGGGGCCAACCGCTCCAGAAGCTGCGGGCGGATATCGACGTGCCTCCGCACGTGCTCGAGCGGTGGCAGCGCCAGGCCAAGCACGATCCCAACTCCAAACCCGTCGTCGAGCGGATTTTGAGCTACCGCAAGCACGTTCTCGCCATCTTCGATTCCCTGGTCTTCCGCGAGATGGCTACCCCCTACCGGACACAATAATTACCCTCAAGCTTGCTCATGCGATGAGGCGGTTCGCGTTTGTGGCCGAACTCTGCTGACGGGGAGCCAGGTTTGCTCAGCGCATCAGGATGCTGGCGGCCCAGGTGAGAAAGAACAGGATGCTGATGTAGCCGTTGACGGTAAAAAAGGCGGCGTTCAGGCGGGAAAGGTCCGAAGGTTTTACGAGCAGGTGCTCATAGGCCAGCAGCGCCGCGACCGCAACGAGACCTCCCAGGGCGATCCAGCCGAGCCCGGACATCAGCGCCACCATCACCAGCAATCCCAGCATCAGTACATGGAGCGCCGCCGAGGCTAAAGCGCCGCGGCAACGCCGAAGCGCCTGGGCATCGAATGCAGCCGGCATATAGCGATCAAAAGTCACGTCCTGGCAGGCGTAGATCATGTCAAACCCGCCACCCACAGCGTTACCGCCACGCCCAGCAGGATCACGCTCAGGCTCACGTCGCCCCGCAGGGCGATCCAGGCCGCCACCGGCGACAATCCCAGGCACGCCCCCAGAACGATGTGGGAAAGCGCGTAAAGCGCTTGGTGTAGGAGTAAAGCAGCAGAAGGGCCAGGGCCATGGGCGACAGCTTGAAAGCCAGCGGATTCAACTCCCACGCGGCCAGAACCAGCAGCGCCGCAGGCGGCCATCGTAAAGCCCGCGGCAAAGCGCAAGCTCAGGTGCCCGGCGGGCAGGGCGCGCGACTGGGTGCGCGGGTTCCGGGCGTCGATTTTGCGGTCGGCAATGCGGTTAAAGGCCATCGCCGCGCTGCGGGCGCCCACCATGGCGACGATGATCCAGAAGACCTGCTGCCAGGAGGGCCAGCCATCCACCGCCAGCATTGCTCCGGTCAGAGCGAAGGGCAGGGCAAAGACCGAATGCTCGAACTTGATCATTTCGAGCGTGGTCCAGAGCTTTGACCAGGCCTGGTGCAGAAAGGGCTCCGGCTCGGTGGGCATCATCCGGGCGTGCTCGCTCATAGCCGATCACCGTTCCGGCTAAGGCGGGTTTTTGCGGGATGCTCCGGCACCCGCTCCGCGGGCTGGAGGTATCGGATGTATTTTCTTGGTGCGGCCCCATCATGCAGCTTTTGCCATAATCCCTGCGGGTTCGAACTGAAGATCAGATTGCCCTCCGCATGAATCCGGTACCACGCTCCCTGGCGGATTTCGTTTTGGAGCTGGCCCGGAGCCCATTGCGCCCGGCCCAAAAACAGGCGTGCGACGGATGTGCTTTGTGAGGCTTGAAAAGCATCCGAGATCACCTTGGCGTCAAAAGTCAGGTAAACGTCGCCGTATAATCGCAACGACTTGGCGGGCGCCGTCGCGGAATGAAAAGCCGCGCTCGGAAACCTCATATCCACGGGGCCGCCGAAGTAGGCAGGCTCGCTCCGCTTCTGCAATCCCGGAACGTCGGGAAACAGTTTGCGAAGCGTGATCCGCGTGGGTTTATTGATGATCAGCCCCATGATGAGCTGTTGGTTCCTGGCCGGCAGCAGCATCACAACCGACTGGCGGAAAAAGGGACCGTGGATTTGCCGGCGGGCAACCAGATAGACGGGTTCGCCCTTGTTTGTTTGCGCTCCGTATCCCGTCGAGCCCATCAGTCCCGCGGCCAGGCATATTAAAAGGAAGCCCGCAACTTGTGCGGAGGGGACCCACGCGCCGCCGCGCCTTGGGAAACTGCCTGCGCGGGCGACACGCACAACCCCGGGCTCATTCTGGGTGTTGCCGGATTCCATTTTTTCGATAACCTCGGGACCGCTCATCGGCTGCCAAAAAGCCTGGTCCCATTATCTTATCGCAGAGCGCCCGGGCCGCGCCAGCCGCCCTCGCTTCACCTTCCCTCGAAACTTCTCCCTAAAAGATGTGGAGGTGCATGGTTAAGTATTTCCTCGGATTGGTTCTGAACTCGTTCAGGAACTGCCTCAGGGCTTGAGTGCTTGTCGCCAGATTGTTGTATACCGTCGGGTCCGTCGAGAGTTTGCCGAGGGTTCCCTGGCCGCGGTCGATGCGGTTCGTGATCACGTCCAAATGCTGCACCGTCTCATTGAGCCGATCGTAGAGTTGGGGGTTTTTGGCCAGCTTGCCCAGCGTTCCTTTGCCCTCATTGATGTTCGCCATCAAAGTGTTGGCGTGGCGGGCGGTCTGGTTGAGGTTGTTGTAGAGCGACGGATCATTGATAAATTTCGCCGCGCTGCCGTTTCCATTCTGCACTTCGTCGTCGATCTGGTTGAGTTTGTTGATGGTGGAAACGGCGCGGTCATAGAGCGTATCGTTGTTGAGGAGTTTGCCCAGCGATCCCTGCCCCTGCTCAATGCGGGTCATCAGGGATTGTGCCTCGTTGGCGGTATTGTTCAACCGGTTGTAAAAGCTTTCTTCGTAAATCAGCTTGCCAATGGAGCCCTGGCCGTGCTGGATCTGGCCGGTAATGTCGTTCAGCTTGGCGCTCAGCACGCGCAGATTTGAGACCACGTCGTTGGCGTTCTGGACGATCGCTTTATGTCCGCTTCCTCGTGGCTATTGACCACGCCGCCGTCGGGAAGTGGAGGATGCTAGGGCCCGCCGCGGGTGATGTCCACGTAGCTTTCGCCCAGCAATCCGACGGTTTCAATCGTCGCCACGGAGTCGGTTCGGATCTGGTCCTGGTATTTGCTGGCGATCTTCATGTCGATTTCAACCGCTTTGCTCGGGTCCGTGTACTTTGAAATGTGGATGCCTTCCACATTGCCCGACCGCGATTCCCGCCAGACGCACCTGGGCGCCGTCACGCAAACTGCTGGCGCTCGAAAAATAGGTCTTGAGCGTGTAATGCGGTGGGTCAGGAAACCTACCTGGCCGCTGATGAAGAAAATGCCGACGCCCAAAACCACAAGTCCAGAAATGACGAGCACGCCCACGCGAAGCTGAGCCCAGGTGAGTTGTTTGCGTTGAGGCATATTTCCTCCCTTCCAGAATGAATCCGACAACCTTTATTTTAGTCCAACCCCTTGCCGCCTGCGACCTCAGCTTAGAAACTGCCGGAGATAAGGATCCTGGGTCGAAATCATTTCATCCGGCGTGCCGTGGAAGTAAACAGCCCCGTTCCCGAAGCACCAGAAATCGCGTCACCGCCTTCCGCCCTTGTTGCCGTCCTGTCCAGGGGGACCAGCCCTTCGTGTTTCCGCGGAATAGGCGAACTTGGCCAGCCAAAAAGCGTCTTGCAGCCGGTGGGTTACCACAATCGAGCTCACGCCGTTGACGTCCCGCAGCTTGAGGATCAGGTGGTTGATGGTTTGGGCGGTTACGGGGTCAAGGCCCGCCGTGGGCGAGTCGTAAAGCATAATCGGAGGATTGTTCACAATGGCGCGGGCAATGGAAACCCGGCGCCGCATCCCGCCGCGACAATTCCGAGGGCATTTTGTCGATGGCCGGCTCCAGTCTCCACGAACCTCAGCACCTCCCGGACGCGGCCTTTCGACGGCTGACTCATCCTCCGCGCCTTCCTCCCGCAGCCGGTAGGCGACGTTTTCGTAAACCGAGAGCGAGTCAAACAGCGCGCCCTCCTGGAAAACGATTCCCATGCCCTGGCGAATGTCGCGGAGATCGCTTTCCGGGATGGGCCCCAGGTCCCGTCCTTCCATCAGCACTTTTCCATCGTCGGCCTTGATCAGTCCCAGGACCATCTTGAGGATCACGGATTTGCCTGATCCCGTGGCGCCCAGCAGAATCAGCGTTTCTCCCCGCTCCACCGTGAAGGAGACGTCCGACAGGGCGGGTTTTTCCTCAAAGAAAAGCCAGACGTTTTTGAGTTCGATGACCGGTGTTGTGATTCATGCGAAATCGCCAGTTCAGGCCGGCCGGACGGCCGCATCCGCGTAAAACAAGCGGCACGGTCGCAAGCCTCGCCCGGCAACCATCCCGATCCCGATCTCCAAATGCGGCTTCAAAAGAAATGAATCGCGATCAGAAACTTGGTGACGAAAAAATCGACCACCAGAATCGAGGACCGACGCCCACACCACGGCCTGGGTGGTCGAACGTCCTACGCCTTCGGTCCCGCCCTGAGTGCTCAACCCGTAATAACATCCCACCAAAGCAATAATGACGGCAAATAAGAAAGGCTTGAGCAGGCCTTGGGTCACATCCTGGAAAGAGAGTGCCTGGTAGGCGTATGTCCAGTACTCGACCGAAGACAAATGAACCGTGGAATAGCTCACAATAAACCCTCCCAGCATCCCGAAAAAGTCCGCCAGGATCGTCAGCAGGGGCAGCGTGATGATGGTGGCATACAGGCGCGGAGTGACCAGCTTGCGGATCGGGTCCGTCCCCAGGGCGCGCATGGCGTCCACCTGCTCGCTGACCAGCATCGAACCGATCTCCGACGCGATCCCGGAACTGTTCCGCCCCGCAACCATCAACGAGGTCAGCACCGGGCCCAGTTCCCGGACCACGGATAAGGAAACCACCTGCCCCAGGATCGCCACTTCGCCGAAGGTGCTGAGCGTCCGGTAGGTCTGCAAGGCCAGAACGCCGCCCGTAAAAAATCCGGTCAGCAGGACAATCGGCAAGCGAGCCCACGCCGATGATATCCATCTGAACCAGCGTGTCGGCGATGTAGCGCGGAGAACTGAAAAGATTCCAAATCGAGGCCGTCAACAGAAAGGTGAAATCCTGAACGGACTGGACCTTGCGCTTGATGAACCCGTCGATGGAGATGTCTGGCATCAGCTTAGAAGACTTCTATCCTAATCGAAGGATGCGTTGGAGAGCAAACAGCCCCCGCCAATTCTGCCGTAAGGCTCCCTTATCAAAATAAAGGCTTCGGCATTTCTCAATGCTACCTTGTCATGAAAGTCGTGAGATGCAAACCAAAAACAAAAGTTTAAGAAATGGAAAGGGAAAAAGGTACAAAAAAAAGAGGGGGAATTTTATCCCCCCTCGAAGCGTCGGGTCTTGGGTCTAATCTCTGAGCTGCTTTCCCGTAAGATCCCAAGTCCTTGGAAGCTTACTCGGACGAGCTCTGTGCAACTATATTGCACGAGCGGGTCCAAAAGCTTGTTTTCGCCTCATAAATTTCCATACTTAAGCTAAGCTGCTTTGATTCAATGCGGTAGAATTATTCAAAAATGGTAAAATAACTATGTGGTAATATGGCCTGCCGGAATGCCTTTATATTGCTTTCTGTATTTATCCTCTACGAAATCCGGAATCTTGCAGATTGGGCCGCGCCTCCCTGGCGTTTCCGCTCATGCCGGCGACCGGCCAAAATGTCTTTTCCGATGGGCGTGCTGTTTCCGGGGCCGTCTTGACCGTTCGCCCGGCTAAGGCGTTAAACTAGGCATTGAGTTTCTTGGCGGGGGCTGATTTTTCAGCGGAGAAGATGATGATTTCCCGTGGATGGAAATCTGACTTCTTCTTAAGAGGAAGGGGCGTCTGTTATGATCGATATTCACTGCCACCCGTTGCCGGGCGTTGACGACGGCGCCAAAGATTTTGAGGTCGCGGTGGCCATGTGCCAGATGGCGGCAAAAGACGGAACCACCTGCCTGGTGGCCACGCCGCATTGCAATTATAAGTACACTTTGATCCGGAAGTGAATCGCGCAAGCTTGCGGGAGCTTCAGGCTGCCGTGGGCGAAAGCTCCGAAGCTTCTGCTGGGGTGTGACTTTCACCTTTCCTACGACAATCATCAGAAACTCACCAAAGACGGCTCCAACTTTACGATCAACAACAGCCCTACCTTTTGGTGGAATTCGCCGACCACTTTATCCCCGAACAAATGGACAACGTGTTCTATGAAATCGAAGTTGCGGGGTTCATGCCGATTCTGACTCATCCGGAGAGGAATCCCACCATCCAGACCAAGCCGGAGCTGCTTTTCCATTGGGCCACGCGCGGATGCCTGGTGCAAATCACCGCAAAATCCTACGTGGGAGGTTTTGGGCCCAGGGCCCAGGCGCTTTCCGAGGAATGGCTCGACCGCAACCTGATCCACTTTTTCGCTTCTGATGCGCACGATCTGGTTTACCGGCCCCCGTCGCTTTCCGCCTGCTACGAAAAAGTTGCCGCAGCCAAGGGAAAGGAAACCGCAGACTTGCTGTTGGAGAAGAACCCCTCAGCCGTGGTCAACGGAGACGGCTTTTCCTCCTCCTCCCCCGCCTCTGGTCCCAGTCAGGCACCCAGGAAGAAAGAGTTGGTTTTCCTTTTTCCGTCACTAGGGATCTAGGGCTGCAGCATGTTTGCCAGGAAAATCCATGTCGAACTGCTTGAACGGCGGAGGGGCGCGGGACTGTCCGGCGGCGTGGTTGGACAGTTTCTGCATGAGAAACTTTACGGGGCGCAGCGCCTTTGACGATGTGCTGCCGGTGGCGGACGGCCTGGTTGGAGGCGGGGTTCAGGGTGGATCTGCAGGCGCTTCAGAACGATTTGGAAGACTGGCTGACGCGCAAATACGGGCGCGGAGCACCCGTCAGGCTGCGCTTGACCGAGAAACATCCGGGATGATCGAGCGCGGCCGGGGTGCGCGGAAGACCCCGAAGGATGCCGGGAGGTTGAACAGAGCCCCCGATCGACGCGAGGCGCAAAAACCGCCGGAAACTTCGTTCGTATGAATTTTAGAAGGGAAGGAGGAAGTGGGCGATTAATAATTAAATAATTCTGCAACGCCCACTTCCCCAGGTAGTCACAGAGTTGAATTGTTTGATTAGACGCCCGAACCAGCGGATGGGTTGCTAAAGCAATTTCGGCATTTTTTTTGCGGCCCATGAGGTGCGCTATAATTTGTTCTCGCGCGTCGCACGGTCCGCCGGTTCCGGCGGCGGCGATTTCGCTATTTGTACGCCTTGTGGAGCTTGACTTTTGGGTGGACGGTCGCAGGCGGTGATGGTCGCTGGGCGTATTCTTTCGTTGCGGCAGGGCTTGGGGGGCGGCGGGCCTGAGCCGGGGTTGTGGCTATCCGTTTCGGGAAAAGGAGTTTCCATGTGCGGGATCGTTGCTTATGTTGGTCACCAAACTGCCAGCCAGGTTCTGATTGAAGGCCTGAAGCGGCTGGAATACCGGGGATACGACTCGAGCGGAATCGCCGTGCTCGGCACCCGGCCCTATCTGGCAAAGGCGGTGGGGAAAGTTGCGGTTCTGGAGCGGAAGGTCTGGCAGGAAAAGCCGCAAGGCGTGACCGGCATCGCGCATACCCGCTGGGCGACGCACGGAAAACCCACCGAAGCCAACGCCCACCCGCACTGTGATTGTTCCAGGCAGCTCTTCCTGGTTCACAACGGCATCATTGAAAACTACCAGCTGCTCAAGAAGAAACTCTCCAGCGACGGGCATGTCTTCTCTTCGGAAACCGACACCGAAGTTTTCGCGCATCTGATCGAAAGCACCTACCAGGGTGATCTCGAAGCCGCCGTCCAGAAGGCCTTGCTCCAGATCGAAGGCACTTTTGGGATTGCGGCCATGCACGCCTCCAATCCCCAGCAGATTATTCTGGCGCGGCGCGGCAGCCCCATTGTTTTGGGGATTGGCCGGGGGGAATCCCTGGCCGCCTCGGACCCTTCGGCGCTTGCCCAGCACACCGATCAGATGGTCTACCTTGAAGACAATGAAGTGGCGCGGCTTGAGCCCGGGAAATTTTTTATCAACACCCTGCAGAACCGCCGGGTGGATCGCAGAGCCACGGCCATTGACGTTGAAATGGGGACCCAGGACCGCGGCGAGTTTCCGCACTTCATGCTGAAAGAAATTTTTGAGCAGCCGGACGCCGTGGAAAACGCCATTCGCGGCCGCTCAATCATTCCGAAGGCGTCGCCAAGCTGGGCGGTTTGGAATCCGTCCTGGACCGCCTTAAGGAGGCCCGCCACCTGATCATTGTGAGTTGCGGAACCAGCTACTACGCGGGCCTGCTGGGACGCTACGTTTTTGAGGCGCTGACGGATTTGACCGTGGAAGTGGAGCTGGCCTCGGAGTTCCGCTACCGGAAATTGAATCTGCGGCAGAACACCGTGGTGCTGGCCATCAGCCAGTCGGGAGAGACGGCGGACACGCTGGCCGCGCTGCGCGAGGCAAAACGCAAGGGAGCCCTGGTGCTGGGCCTGGTCAATGTGGTGGGCAGTTCGATCGCCCGCGAAACCCATGCGGGAGTTTATTGCCATGCGGGGCTCGAGGTCGGCGTGGCGTCCACCAAGTCGTTCACTTCCCAGGTGACCTTGCTTACCTTGATGGCCCTGCTCATTGGCCGGAGCCGCGACCTTTCCTATGAGGAAGGGTCCAATCTGATCCGGGCGCTCGAAAAGGTTCCGGAGCAGATTCGGGAAATTCTGACGCAATCGGACCAGATCCGGAAGCTGGCGGAGAAATACGTGGACGCCCAGCACTTCCTTTACATCGGCAGGAAGTATCAATATCCGATCGCGCTGGAAGGCGCTCTCAAGCTGAAGGAGATCGCTTACATCCATGCCGAGGGCTATGCGGCGGGAGAAATGAAGCACGGCCCGATCGCTCTGATCGACCCGGCTGTTTCCCACCATGGCCATTGTTCCGGAAGACCGTTCCTACGAAAAGGTCGCGTCGAACATTCAGGAAATCCGGGCCCGCGACGGCCGCATCCTCGCCGTCACCACGGCCGGCAATACCAAGCTCGGCTTCTCTGGTGGACGATGTGATTCTTTGTTCCGCGCAACGCAGGATCTGGTGATGCCTTTACTCACCGTGACCGCCGCCTGGCGGGCAGAGCCTCGCCACGCAGCTGCGCTGGCTGACAGGACGTCTCGAATGGCATCTGCTGGGTAATCACTTGCTCGCCAACGCCAAGGCGCTGTTGTTCGGCGGCTGCTACTTCGACGGCGTCGAGGCACGCCGTTGGCTGGACAAGGGCTTTCACGTTCTCGAGCGAGCGCTCGCTGAGCAGATTCTGTCGGACGGCGGTCACTTCGAATGCAGCCCCGCGATGTACCACGCGCTCGTGCTGGAGGATCTGCTCGATGTGGTCAACGTGTGTCGAGCGTTTCCCAGCGCCGTGAGCAGCCATTGGACGAACGTGGTCCAGCCATCCCTTCGATCGCGGAGCGCATGCGGACGTGGCTCTCGGTGATGTGCCATCCCGACGGCGAGATAGCGTTCTTCAACGACGCTGCCATCGGCATGGCGCCTGCGCCCGCTGAAATCGGTGGTTATGCCCGAAGGCTCGACCTCTCGACGCTCGCGACGCCCGCCGATGGCCTCACGCACTTGAGCGAGAGCGGCTACATCCGCGTGCAACAGGGCGACGCGGTCGCCTTTCTCGACGTTGCTCCCGTTGGAGCAATACGGAACCAACCAGTAAGCCTGGCAGAAAAA
>CAWAYL010000007.1:0-291240 GCA_963786305.1 uncultured Alphaproteobacteria bacterium | reverse complement strand
GGACAATCAGGCTCGGGAGCAGTCGCTCCTGCTCCCGAAACCGAAGTCTCGTCGTACCCGCCGGAGGACCGATCCGGCGGCCCAGCGTCAGTCTAGAACGACCAGGCTTTCGGCGGAGGCTTTGCCATTCCGCCCCGGCACAAGTTCGAACTGAACCTTCTGGCCCTCGCGAAGGGTGGACAGCCCCGCGCGCTCGACCGCCGAGATATGGACGAAAGCGTCCTTAGATCCGTCATCAGGTTCGATAAACCCATAGCCCTTCGTCGGGTTGAACCACTTTACTGTGCCGCTAGCCATAACTGCTCCTCATTTGTATTCAATCAAGCAAGCCATTCCGCATGTGCTTGAGCGGGAAACCTGTTTCCGGATAACACGTGATGATGGGGTAACTAGACTTGACGCCAGAACAGCAAACTAGGTACGCCGACTTTAGTGCAACCGTGTCCAACACATACCCGTTCCCATCGCCCCTTGCAAGAACAGAAATGCTTCCGGGCACGCTATTTACCCCGATTGGTCCCCGCCCCCTTCCTCAGAAAACGAAATAGGCCTGGGGCGGGATTTCAATCGAGCGGCAATCGATCGCTTCGAAATCACCCGTTCGGACTATTTTTATGCAAATTCAATACGTTAGCGTGCGTCCATTCGATCCGGTCTGGCCGATTCGCTCGAACCATCCTCCCGTGTTCCCCGCCATGATCTCGCCGCCATTGTGTGTTTGACGGAACGTCGAAGCAACGAGAGAGGGACCCTGCAATGAGACGCTTATTTCCGGCGATGGCAACGATCGCATTCCTCGCGGCAATGACCGCCGTGCCGGCGCGTGCCGGCCCCGCCGATGTGGTGGACGCGTTGGCAACGCTGGAAGCATCAACCGGTGACGAAACCTTCTACAGGTTCTCGGTCACCATCCGTCACGCCGATGAGGGCTGGGATCATTACGCCGACAGCTTCGAAATCCTGGCCCCGGACGGCACCATTCTCGGCACCCGGGTCCTGGTTCATCCGCACGTCACCGAACAGCCGTTCACCCGTTCGCTTGGCGCCGTCGCCGTGCCCAGCGACGTTTCCGAAGTGACCATTCGCGCCCATGACAGCGTCCACGGCCTCGGCGGCGAAACCCTGACGGTCGCGATACCCGAACGTTAGAGCACAATTAGGATCGGCGTCTTCGCGCGGGAAATTCGTTCGGCCATCCGGTTCGAAAGCGGCCGCGCACAGGCCCTCCTCCATAAACCCGAAGAACCGCCGCGGTGGCCCGCATGTGCTCCGGCAGCGGAGCTTCGGCGGTGACCACGCCGCCGCCCGGGAGAGGGATCCGCAGGGCGCGGGCGTGAAGGTGCAGTTTCCGGCTCAACTCGGTTCCTTCCAGGAACGCGTCGGACCCCCCGTACTTGCCGTCCCCCAGTATGGGCGTGCCCAGCGCCATGCAGTGGGCCCGCAACTGGTGGGTCCGGCCGGTACGCGGCTCGAGCGCCAGCCACGCCGCCCGGCGCCCGGCGCGCTCGATAACCCGGAAATCCGTGATCGCCCTCAGACCGCCATCGGCATCAGGGCCCATGCGCTCGCCGCCGCGCCCGGACAGCTTTGCCAAGCGCCAGATCGATGCGCCCCTCCGCGGGCTTCGGCACGCCGACGACGACGGCCCAGTAGAGCTTGCGGACATCGCGCGAGTGAAACGCCTTTGCCAGAGCCGCCGCCGCGCGGGCCGTCCGGGCCAAGACCATGACGCCCGACGTATCCTTGTCGAGCCGGTGCACCAGCCGCGGCCGCTCGCCGCCGAACCGGAGCACGTCCAGCATGCCGTCCAGGTGCCGCCGCACCCCGGAGCCCCCCTGCACGGCCATGCCGGGCGGCTTATCGAGAACAATGAGCTGATCGTCCTTGTGCAGGACCCGCGCCAGCAGAGCCTCGCTTTCGGCCTTGCTGGCCGGCGCCCGCGGCGGGCGCGGGCGCCGGCATCGCGGCGTCGCCGAGCGGTGGAACCCGGATCGATTGGTTCGCTTCCAGCCGGAACCCCGCCTTGGCGCGGCGGCCGTCCACCCGCACCTGTCCCTGGCGCAGCCACTTTTCGAGACGGCCATGGGTGACCTCGGGATAGCGTCGCTTGAACCAGCGGTCGAGCCTGAGCCCGTCCTCGTCCGCTGTTACCGGGACCGTTTCGACACCGCTCATCGGCGCCGCTGCGGGCGCGTCCGCGACCGGCGTCGCCGCGCGCCCGGCGCCGTCATCCCGACTGGGCGCCGGCGCGTCCCGCCAGTCCAGGGAAAGGGCGCTCAAGTCGGCCACCACCACATCGGCGCCATACCAGCTCAGCGCCGACGCGTCCGCCGCCCGATCGATGCCGACGATAAAGCCGGCGCCGGCGGCCTTGCCCGCCTGGATGCCGGTGACGCTATCTTCGAACACAACGCTCCGCTCCATCTCGGTATGCAACAGCTCGGCGGCCTTCAGGTAGGTGTCCGGAGCGGGTTTGCCGGCCAGGCTCATGGCCGCCGCCTCGCGGCCGCTGACCATGACGTCGAACAGATCGAGCAGGCCGGCCTTGCGGAGCACCGCCTCACAGTTCTTGCTGGCCGAAACCACCGCCACCCGTTTGCCGCCGGCGCGAAACCGGTGAATCAGCTCCACGGTGCTGTCGAACAATTCGACCCCGTGCGTTTCCAGATGCTCCTTGAAACGGCGGTTCTTGCGGTTGCCGAGTCCGCAGCAGGTATCCGTGCGCTCGTCATCCGAGGGCTCGCCGAACGGCAACGCGATGCCCCTCGAGACCAGAAAATTGCATACCCCGTCGTAGCGGGGCTTGCCATCCATGAAATTGTGATAGTCCGAGATCGGTGTCGAAGGCCCGGAACGCGATGTTGTTGCGGGCCGAGAACTGCTCGAGGAATTCGTCCAGCACGTCCTTCCACAGGCTGCCATGGCTGACCGCCGAACGGGTGATCACCCCGTCCATGTCGAACAGCATGGCGTCATAGGCGTCCGCGGACAGTACCTGGGGCGCGCGGCTCGCCGTCGCGAAAGGATTCGCGGTTTTCGCCGGCTCTGCCCTCCACACCACGGCTCATCACGTCACCCTTCTCATGGCCGGCGTCCCAGCGCCTGAAACTAATTGATCGAACCACCTTTGGCACGCTTTTCAGCCTCCGTCAACGGCACCCATGCGGCGGCACCCATGAGGCTCTTCAACCGGAACTGGCAATCGCCGGAATGACAAACAATACCCCGCGGCCCGATTACGGCGCGGTCGGCACCAACACGGCCGCACCGGTGAGTTCGCCCTCGCGGAGCCGGCGCAGCGCCTCGTTGGCCTCGGCCATGGAAAAGGTCTCGATCTCGGTCTTCACCGGCACCTTCGGCGCCAGCTCGAGAAACTCCTCGCCGTCGCGGCGCGTGAGATTGGCGACCGAGACGATCTTCTTTTCCCGCCACAGGATGTCGTAGGGAAAGGCCGGGATATCGCTCATGTGGATACCGCCGCAGACGACGGTGCCGCCGGGCCGGATCGCGCGCAGCGCCGCCGGCACCAGCGGCCCCACCGGCGCGAAGATGATGGCGGCGTCCAACGGCTCCGGCGGCATCTCGTCGGAACCGCCCACCCACTCGGCGCCGAGCCGTTGGGCAAACGCCTGGGCCGTGGTGTCGCCCTCGCGGGTGAAGGCGAACAGGCGGCGCCCCTGAAAGCGCGCCACCTGGGCGACGATATGGGCGGCGGCGCCGAAACCGTAGACGCCCAGCCGCTCGGCCTCGCCGGCCATGACGAGCGAGCGGTAGCCGATGAGGCCGGCGCACAACAGCGGCGTCGCCTCGGCGTCGGAATACGCGCCATGAATGGGAAAGCAGTAGCGCGCGTCGGCAACGGTGTACTCGGCATAGCCGCCGTCGATCTGATATCCGGTGAAGCGCGCCTCGGGACAGAGATTTTCCTGGCCCGAGCGGCAATAGGCGCAGTGGCCGCAGGTCCAGCCGAGCCACGGAATGCCCACCCGGTCACCCGGCGCGAAGCCCTCCGCCCCCTCCCCGGCCTCGACCACGGAGCCGACGATTTCGTGACCGGGAATGATCGGCAGTTTGGGTTCTGTCAGGTCGCCGTCGACCACATGAAGATCGGTGCGGCACACCGCGCACGCCGCCACCCGGACCAGCACCTGGCCGGGCCCCGGTTCCGGGCGGTCGACGGTGCGAAGTACCAGCGCCCGGCGGGGCGCATCGAGCACCATGGCGTGCATGTGATCGCAGGGGCGTGCATGTGATCGGGGGCGTGCATGCGATCGGATCCGGTCATGGCCGTGTCCTCGCTGGGATATGCGACAGGCGCGCCCGGGTGCTGATGATGTCGGGATCGTAGCGCAGCTCGATCACCGCCGCCGTGCCCGCCGCGAGAGACCGGTCCAGGGCCGGAGCGAACTGCTCGGTCCGCTCCACCGTCTCGCCATGGGCGCCGTAGGCGCGCGCCAGCGCCGCGAAATCGGGGTTGGTGAGGTCCGTGCCGACAACGCGCCCGGGATAACTCCGTTCCTGGTGCATGCGAATGGTGCCGTACATGGCGTTGTTGAATACCACGATGACCGGCGTGGCGCCGTAGCGAACGGCCGTTGCCAGTTCCTGGCCGGTCATGGCGAAACCGCCGTCGCCGACGCAGGCGATCACCGTCCGCTCCGGATGAAGGATCTTGGCGGCCACCGCCGCCGGCACACCGTACCCCATCGCGCCGTTGGTGGCGCCCAGCAGACGCCGGCCGGCGCCGAACCGGAGAAACCGCTGCGCCCAGCCGCTGAAGTTGCCGGCATCGACACTCACCACCGCATCCGCCGGCAGCCGGCTTCGCAGATCCGCCATCACCCGCCCCAGATCCAGATCTGCCGCGACGTGGGGGATCGCCGTGTCGGTTTCGTAGCTTTTCCTCAGGTCGGCCGCCCACCGCGACCAGCGGCCGCCGTCGACGGGATCGAGCGCGCGGGCGGCCGCGGCGAACGCCGGCATGCCGGAATAAATGCCGAGATCGGGTTCGAACACCCGGCCAAGCTCGCCCGGGTCCGGGTGCACATGAACCAGCGCGTGGCGCCGATTGCCGGGATCGAACAGCGTGTAACCCTGGCTGACAATCTCGCCCAGCCGCGTCCCCACCGCCAGCAGCACGTCGGCCTCATTGAGGCGGGCCACCAGGTCGGGATTGGGCGCGATGCCCAGTTCGCCGACAAACCGTGGATTGTCGTTGTCGAAGATGTCGTGGCGGCGAAAGGCGCAGCATGTCGGCAGGTTGCCGTCCGAGGCGAAGGCGCCGATATCGGCTTTTGCCCGATCCGTCCAGCCGCCCCCGCCCACCAGCATCAACGGCCGTTCGGCGCGCCCGAGCATGTGATGCAAACGCTCCATCGACACCGGGTCCGGTGTTCGGGTTTCCGGCTCGCAACGGTCCCCGTCCGCCGCCCCGGTGGTGTCCGAAAGCACGTCGTCCGGCATGGCGAGGACCACGGGCCCGGGGCGTCCGCCGAGCGCGGTCCGGTACGCCGACGCCATGACGTCGGACAGCGCGTCGGCGGCGTCGACCTGCACGACGTCCTTTGCGAGGGGTCCGAACATGGCGACGAAATCCACTTCCTGAAAGGCTTCGCGGCCGAGGAACCGCCGGCCCACCTGCCCCACCACCAGGATCATCGGCGTCGAGTTCCTGAAAGGCGGTGTGGACGCCGATGGCGGCATTGCACGCGCCGGGTCCGCGCGTCACCAAGCACACGCCCGGCCGGCCCGTGAGCTTTCCGGATGCTTCCGCCATGACCGCCGCGCCGTGTTCATGGCGGCAGGTGACGACGCGCACCGCGCGCCTGGCGTCGTACAGGGCGTCGAGGATCGGCAGGTAGCTCTCGCCCGGCACGCAGAACACCGTATCGGTCCCGAACTTTTTGAGAGCGTCGACGACGATCTGGCCACCCGTTCGTTTCTGGCCTTGGCCTTGCATTTCTTCGGTATCCGTTGGTGGTCGTCGCCTGAAATATCGAGTCTACGTCAAGAGCGCGGCCAGCGGGAGGGCGAAGGTTACATTTACGTTGATCCAACCACTTCTCCCCCGTATGGGACTTGCGGCGCTGTCCGGCATTATCCACCTTTATCAAAATACACGCGGGTACCGAATACACGCGGGGGTCGGAAACAGACGGCGCGGCCGGAAGGGGGGACCATGTGGAAGTGGACGCTCAATTGGAACGAAATCCGCGACGATTTGGTCATCGGCGCCTGCCCGATGACGCCAGGGGATATCGACACCATTCATCGAGAGACCGGCGCGACGGCGTTCCTATCGGTGCAGACCGACGAGTGCCGGAATGCCTTCGACATCGATTACAATGCGCATCGCGAGCATGGAAAACGCAAGGGACTGGTGCTCCTCAACGCGCCCATGCGCGATTTCGATCCGCCCGACCAGCGTCGCCACCTGCCCCGGGCGGTGGCCAGCCTTCAGAGAACCCTCGGTGACGGCCACAAGGTCTATGTCTACTGCACCGCGGGCATCAACCGTTCGCCGCTGACGGTTCTCGCGTATCTTACCTTCGTCGAGGGGATGTCGAAGGACGCCGCTTTTCGATTGATCGTCGAACGACGCCCCCAGGCCGAGCCGTACTGGGAGGCCTATGACGGCTGTTACCGGGATTTGCTGGACACCTACCGCGAAGCCATCAAGCGCCGCGCTTTCGAAGTTTCACTGCTGCATCCGGACAACAACCAGGCACAGAACTGGCGCGTGGCCGAAAAGGAGATCATCCGCGCCGCTTGCGTCGAGCTCAGGTCGGCGGCGTGAGCGTCATTGCCGGCTCCCCGCGCGCGATAGACGGTGAGGCACAGAAAGTTTGAGCATGAGCCCGGGACGGTCAACAACACGCGTGGATAGCCGCGTTGTCTTCCAGCCCAATGCGAGGACGAAACGGAGTTTTTCCGGGCGCATCGTCGGATCCTACCGGCGCGCCGGTCCCAACGCCTGGGACGACTACGAATTCGATTCCGGTGATGGCGGCTCCGTCGACGTGTATCCGGGCGTCAAGGTGCAAATTGAAGCGGAAGACGCGCGTTTTCGCATGCGCAAGGCGGGGAAAGTGGTGGTGGTGGAATGGACCCCGACGCCGGCCGAACAGGCCGCCTTCAGCGCCGACCAAACCCCGCGCGCGGCCTTTCTCAACCATTGTATCGGGACGTTCAAGAACAAGGGCGGGATGGGCGCCGCCGCATTCATCGCCAAGACCCTCAACCGATGAAATCCCGGCTGCGCCCGTCGAAGACCGGTGGAAGCCGGTATTGTCCATTGACCGGTGACGGCGAGGGACACAAGATCTTCCGATTTGGCGATTGGACTTCTCCCGGTTGGCGGAATGACGGTTTCATCTCACAACGGCGATCGCGTTGCAAAGTCCGCGACCGCGCCAGAAAAATCGCGGAGGCTGCGCACGTCGCCCGGTTTTATCGCTGCGTGCATCGTTTTTGTCATAGTCCTCGTCATCATCTACTATGCGCTTCTCGACCGGTATACGCCGATGACCAGCGAGGGTTATGTGCAGACGAACGTTACCCAGGTCGCGCCGCAGGTCAATGGCATCGTTACGATCGTGCACGTGAAGGACAACGAGCAGGTCAAGGCCGGGAGCCTCCTGTTCGAGCTGGACGCGCGGCCGTACGCCTACGCCGTCGATCAGCTAGCGGCCGAGCTTGTGCTGGCGCAGAAGGACGTGGCATTGCTGGAAAGGGATCTCGATCTCGCCAACGACACCATCAAACAGGTGCAAGCGGACCTCAAGTTCGCACAAACCGAGTACAACAAGTTTTCCCGGGCGGCCGCCAAGGGCGCCACGCCGATCATTCAGGTGGATCAGGCGAAGGATCGGCTGAACGTGAATCAGGCCCTTCTGCAGCGTTCAATGGCCAACCAGGCGAAGGCCGAAGAAAGCCTTGCCGCCAAGATTGGCGACACCAACGCGCTGATCGCGAAGGCGAAGGCCAGTCTCGAAAAGGCCAAATACAACCTGGAACGCGCGAAGGTGTACGCCCCCTCCGACGGCTATGTGACCAACCTTCAACTGACGGCGGGGACCTATATCGACGCCGGCGTGGCGGTGATGACGTTTGTGGATACGCAAAATTGGCGGATCGTCGCGAACTTTCGCGAGAATAGCCTGCCGCTGATGAAGCCGGGTCAACCGGCCGAGGTGACCATGGGCATGTATCCGGGGCGGATTTACGACGCGGTCGTCGAGAGCGTCGGCTGGGGTGTCGGCCAAGGCCAGGGCGTTCCGTCCGGGGAGTTGCCGGACATCGAGGGTCCGACGGACTGGGTCAAGGCGTCGCAACGGTTCCCGGTTCGGCTGCGTCTCCGCGACCCCGACCCCGCCGTCGATATGCGCATCGGCGGTTCAATAACGGTCGCGGTCTACCCGACGGACACCGCGGTACTGAACGGCCTTGCGCGACTGTGGCTGAATGTCGCCAGCGTGCTCAATTTCGCCTATTAGCCCGAAGAACGAAGCAACCGTGGGCGGGCGGGCAAAGGGACGCGTCGTCGATCGTCGAGCGATGACAACTGCAAACTCGCATCCATCGCCGAGACCAGCGACCCGGCCACATCGGCGATAGTGTGCAGCACGACGGAAGCGGTCCGCCGATCCTCGACGGTTTGCGCGCCGTCGACATCGAATGAGTGGGTTAAAACGTCTTGCAGACCCACCAGGCGTGTTTGCAGGTCCGTGAGTTCGTCGACTGAACGCGGATCGCGGTAAAAAGACGCAAGCGCTTCGAGCGCCCGAGCGGCGGTGACGATCGTATCCGCGAGTTCGCGCTTGGCGCGCTTCCGCAATGTGCCATCCCCGCTCGACCGCAGCAATCGGTCAAGCACGTTCAACTCCGCCAACAGCTCCTCCAGATACCCGAGAATGGGGGCGTAGCGCTTCGCCGCCACATGGCCGGACCCGACCAGATAGCGGCTGTCCTTCAGCCATGCGGCC
The DNA here is from genome assembly GCA_963786305.1 of uncultured Alphaproteobacteria bacterium. Classification (GTDB taxonomy): domain Bacteria; phylum Pseudomonadota; class Alphaproteobacteria; order Rhodospirillales; family Defluviicoccaceae; genus CAKZLS01. The sequence continues at coordinate 282,256 of CAWAYL010000007.1, read as the reverse complement.
GGCCGACAGAACGACTGAATAAGCGCATCCGGAAACTCCGGTGCGCCGGCCCGTGTCTCGCCCGCGCCGTTTTCTCCGGTTTCCCACAGGTGCCGCCATGAGGCCGCGATATCGTCCAGCGCGCGCGCCGTCGCTTCCCTGAATTTGATCAAGGGATCGACCGGCCAGATTGACCTTTGGACGAGGACCGCAACCGCCGCCGCGACGACCAGCGCCGCGGCCCGAGTGGTCGCGTTGGCAAGGGTCCACTGCGGTCCCTCGTATATCACGAACACATACGGAACCAGCAGCGCCGCCTGTAACCCTATGAACATCATCGCTTCCTTGCCCGAAGCGACATAGACCGAAACGAACATGCCGAGAGCGAATAGGCCGAGCAGGATCGGAAGATGGGGACTTTGCATGACGACGAGCACGCCGACCATTCCGTAAGCCAAGCCGACCACGATCCCGAAAAAGCCTGCTCCGCCCCTGATGTACAATTGTCCGAGATTTACCGTCAGGCCGAACTGGATGGCGTAGAAAGCAACAAGACTGCTGCCGGGGAAATCCAGGTATAGAATTGCCATGAGCAAGAGGAGCACGATCAGAGTGATCTTGGCGCTGACCTTGTAATCGTCCACGGAGGGCCGGACGAAAAGATCCCCCACCGAAAAAACAGCATGGTCGGGCTGGTGCTCATCAATGAGGCCGCTCTCCAGGACCGCGTTGTAAGCGTCCGCCAGCCGCACGTGATCGGCTAGGGCATGGCTCATGAACTTGATCAGGGTGGTCGCCAAGTGCGACGCCTCGGTTGCCGCCGATTCTCGGAACCGCACGTCCCGAAGCACATCAACGAGGGCGTCTACCTTGTGCCGCGTGTCGTCATCAACACTATGTGCGGGGCGTCCATGAAGAGCGGCATCCGCCATTTCCCGAAAGTGCCATGCGAAGTCGGCGATGATATCGGCAAAATTCGAGACGAACCTATCCGGAAGCGCGGCAAACGCTTCCATGCGGAGCTGCCGCTTCATGAGCTGCGTGCGTTGCCAAATCAGCCATAGCCGAAATTTCAACTGGAACTCGGCCTCTGATCTGCTCCTCAACGTGTGTCTGAGGAGACCCGAAACGTTGGCGATGTCCGACAGATCCACGCTCAGTGCGCGCGGGTCCCGGGACTGTGCCCGTAGTCGTTCGGTGAGCGCCTGCGCGACACCGGAAAATTCGCCGAACACGGACGCGAGCGTCTCGTAAACGGCATTGTCCGTGCTGGTGCGCCACGTCAGACGATCGAAGGCGATGGCGACCACGATGGCGATGAATACCTGGGTCCAGAAAGCCGTCACCAACTCTTCGGGCCGGCCGGAACCGATGGCGACCGTGAGCAGCGTCATCGCGATCACAATGCCGCCGAGCATCTGGCCGAACGGAACACGGCCCAAAAACGCCATCCACAGGAACAGCCAGCTCAGCATGCACAGCACCAAGGCGATGGGCGCCTCGATCAGAACCCCGCAGAGCACGAGCGAGACGCTGCCGGCGACGATGCCGGCGAAGAATGCCGGAATTCCGGCCTTGACGACCTGACCGCGGAAAGCCACGAAGATCATAACAACGAGAACGGGCGACAGATAGCCATAGGACAGGTGAAAGATAAAGCCGATCAGGGCGCAGACGATCGATGCCAGCGTCACCTTGAGGGCGAAGCGAACCCGGAATCGCCGGAAGTGATCGTCGAGCGTCAGCACATGTCGCTTCCCCGGTTCCTCATACACCCGTCTTTACCCGTCCTCGCCATACGCATCGCGCATCTCGCGTTTGAGGGTCTTGCCGGCGACGTTGCGCGGGAACTCGTCGTAGAACGCAACGCCTCGGATGCGCTGGAACTTGGCGCCCACCCGCTCGTTGGTCCAGGCGATCAGATCCTCGGCGGTGATCGTTTGTTTGTCGTCGACAACCACCGCGGCGATGGGCACTTCGCCCCAGCGCTCGTCCGGCGCGCCGAACACCGCCACCTCGCGCACCGCCGGATGCTGGATGACCACCTCCTCGATGTCCTTCGGATACACGTTGACGCCGCCGGAGATGATCATGTCCTTCAGCCGGTCCACCAGGAAAAGATAGCCGTCTTCGTCAAGGTAGCCGGCGTCGCCGGTATGCAGCCAGCCGTCGACGATGGCCTCGGCCGTCAGGTCCGGCCGCTTATAATAGCCAGGCATCTGGATCGGCCCCCGGCCGACGATCTCGCCCACCTCACCCGGCGAGCATTGGTGGCCTCGTTGATCCAGGATCCTGATCTCGAAAAACGGCGAACAGCCGCCGACCGAGCCCTCCTTGCGCTTGGCGTCGTGCTTGTCGAGGATGGTGACGAAGCCCTCGGTCAGCCCGTAAAGCTCGTAGAACCGGCCGGGCAGAACCTCGTTCAGCCGGTGCTTGTGCTCGCGAAGGAGCGGCGCGCCGATGTTCTGCAGCATCTCCAGCGACGCCAGCCTGTCGGGATGAAAAGCCGGACTGTTGAGGACGGCGATGATCTGGGAAGGAACCATGATGATATGGGTCACGCCTTCCTTTTCGATATCCGCGATCACCCGCTCGGCATCGAACGCCTCGTGCAGCACGTAGGTGCCGCCGACGAACATCCACGCCATCAGATCCACCATGGCGCCGTTGAAAACGATGGAGCCGGCGTGCAGCACGACGCTTTCCGGCGTCATCCGCCACGCCTGCGCGAACAGCATGCAATACATGGCGCGGATATAGTGGTTGTGAACGATGCCCTTGGGCAGACCGGTGGTGCCGCTGGAATACATGATGTTGTACATGTCGGTGTCGCCGAGGCCGGCGTTGGGCGGCTCGTCCGCGGAGGCGGCACCGACAAAATCGTTGTACGACCGGTATCCCGCGATCGCCGGCCCCTCACCCACCAAGATGCAGCGGTCGTCCGCGATGGCCGTCAGGCCGGCGCGAATGCGATCGAACGTGGCCGCGAACGCGGCGTCGCCGATGACCAGCGACGTCTCGGAGTTAATGAGCAAGCTTGCCAGACCCGCGTCCTGGAGCAATGGGCTCAACGGCACGATGACGATGCCGGTCTTGGCCGCCGCCCAGTACGCGACCATCAGCTCCCGGCAATTGGGCAGCACGGTCGCCATTTTGTCGCCCTTGGCCAGACCGGCCGCCAGCAAAGCGTTGGCCAGGGCATTGACATCGGCGTCGAGTTCTCGGTAGGTGAGACGCTTTCCACCCACCACCAGCGCGACATGGTCCCGCCGGTACCGCGCATGGCGGGTCAGAAGTGAACCGATGTTCATGGCCGTTTCTCCCATGTTCTCGTGTTTTGCTCAAAATACACCGGGAGCGCCGCCCGTCGCCAGCCTTGGGCACCCGATACCCGCACTTTCAGTGGAAACGAGAGGCCGAACCATGAACACCACAATTGCCAAATTCTTCGTCGGCCAGATGGTGCACCACACATTGTTCGATTACCGGGGCGTGATCCTCGACGTCGACCCGGCTTACAGCGGCAGTGAAACCTGGTACGAGAGAGTGGCTATCAGCCGTCCACCGAGAGACAGACCGTGGTATCACGTGCTCCAGGACGGCAACGGCGGCCGCACCTATGTCGCCGAACGCAACCTCGAGCCGGACCCGTCCAGCGACCCCATACGCCATCCCGATCTCGACGATCATTTCAGCGGCATGGACAACGGGGTCTATGTGCCGCGCCGCGCCGGAAATTAACCCGTCGTGGACACACGGGGCGGCTCGTTGGTGTAAAGCTTTCGCCTCGGATTTTGTGGTTGAGCCGCACGCCGACCGGCGCCACGACAACCAAATCGTAAGAAAAGTCAGCTAAGAAAGGGTCAGCCAGACAGCAAACCACCGGAGAGAACGGCGTGTATGAGCATCCCATCGCAAGCCTCGATCAATACCGGCTATTGGGAAGAAGCGGCCTTCGCGTCAGCCCGCTGTGCTTGGGAACCATGACGTTTGGCTCCGACTGGGGATGGGGCGCGGACGACGAGACCAGCAAGGACATTTTCGACGCTTACGTTGATCGCGGCGGGAATTTCATCGACACCGCCAACTTCTACACCAACGGAACCAGCGAGCGGCTTCTAGGCGAGTTCATCGGCCCGGACCGCGACCGCTTCGTGCTGGCGACCAAATACACGCTGAACATGCGCCCCGGCGATCCCAACGCCGGCGGCAATCACCGCAAGAACATGATCCGTTCGGTGGAGGACAGCCTCAGCCGGCTCGGCACCGACTACATTGACCTCTACTGGCTGCACGCCTGGGATTTCACCACCCCGACCGACGAAGTCATGCGCGGACTGGACGACCTCGTGCGCGCCGGCAAGATCCTTCACGTGGGCGCCTCCAACGCGCCCGCCTGGAAAATCGCCCAGGCCAATACCCTTTCGGAACTGATGGGATGGACGCGCTTCGTCGCCATGCAGGTGGAGTATAGCCTTGCCGTCCGCGACGTGGAGCGCGAACTGTTGCCGATGGCGCGAGAACTGGGTATTGCCGTGCTGCCGTGGTCGCCCCTGGCGGGCGGAATCCTCACCGGCAAGTACAGCTTACGAGATCTGGATGCCCAGAGGGTCGGAGAGAACCAGCCGTGGTTCGGTCCCGAGAACCGGTCGCTGCTGCTCACCGAACGCCGACTGCGGGTCGCCAACGCGGTCAAAGCCCTGGCCGAGGAGATCGGCCGCACGCCCGCGCAGGTGGCTCTCAACTGGCTGTTTACCCGCGAGGGCGTGGTCAGCCTGATCCCCGGCGCCCGCAAGCTCGATCAGTTCGAGGACAATCTCGCCGCTTTGGAGTTTACCCTCGACGCGGAGCACCGCCATCGGCTCGAGGCCGCCAGCGCCATCGAACTCGGCTATCCCTATGACGATATCTGCAGCGAGCAGGTCCGCGGCCTGATCACCGGCGGCGCCCGTATCGAGCCGGCGAGGGAGATGAGCAATATCCTGCCTCGCGAGTACTGGGAACCCGCGGTCATCCAATATCGAGGACAGCCCGGTTGTCGCGTCCGCCATCGCTTGTGGGGCCCATAACAACGCTGGTTGATATTCGTCCCGACGGTTGCTCCCCTCCTTCGCGTCATCGGGACCAACGCCAAAAACCCTGAAGAAACGCTCCCCTATTTTTGCTGCAGGTGCTAAGTTGATTGCTGAAAAACAATCCGCGCCGAGAACGCTAAGAAGGGGAAACGGTTATGCAACTTAAAGTATTGGCCATCGTGCTTGCCGGCGGAGAGGGAACGCGCCTCTACCCGTTGACCAAGGAACGCGCCAAGCCCGCCGTACCGTTCGGCGGCAAGTATCGAATTGTCGACTTCGTGCTGAGCAACCTGGTCAATTCCGGAATCTATTCCATTTACGTGGTCATTCAGTTCCGCAGCCAGTCGCTGCTCCAGCACCTCAGCGACGGTTGGAGCTTCGGCGGTATCCTCAAGAGCGAGTTCATCGTACCGGTGCCGGCGCAGATGCGCTCTTCGGGCAAGAATTGGTACCGCGGCACCGCCGACGCCATCCATCAGAACATCAATCTGATCGAGCAGTCGCGCCCCGATATCGTGGCGGTTTTCGGCGCCGATCACATCTATCGCCAGAACATTCGCGAGATGATCGAATTCCACGAGCAGAAGCGCGCGCACGTGACGGTGGCGGCCATTCCGGTCGACCGCAAGTTCGCCAAGGAGTTCGGCGTCCTCGAAACCCAGCGCGGCGGACGCATCACCGGCTTCATCGAGAAGGACGCCAACGCGCCGACCATGCCGGACGATCCCAATCGCGTCTACGCCTCCATGGGCAATTACATCTTCTCCACCGACATGCTGCTCAAGATGGTGGAAGAGGACCAGCTCGACGAGAACAGCTCGCACGATTTCGGCCGCGACATTCTGCCCAGGGCCATCGGACACGCGGAAATCTTCGCCTACGATTTCATGACCAACAACATTCCGGGCGAACCCCAGGGCAAACTGCCCTATTGGCGCGACGTCGGCACCCTCGACGCGTACTACGAGGCCAATATGGATATTCGCGCCATCGATCCCGAACTCAATCTCTACAATTCGCAGTGGCCGCTGAGGACATCGAGCTATTCCACGCCGCCGACGAAATTCGCCTTCGACGAGGAGGACCGGCGCGGCGAGGCCATCGATTCGGTGGTGGCCGGCGGCTGTATCATCTCGGGCGGCATGATCCGGAATTCGGTGGTCGGGCGCGACGTCTACGTTCATGCCGGCGCCGAAATCGAGGACTGCATCGTCTTCGACCACTGCCACATCGGCCGCCGCGCCAAGCTCCGCCGGTGTATTCTCGAAAAGAACGTCAGGATCCCGGAAGACGCGGTGATCGGCTACGATCTTGAGGCCGACAAGAAGAAATACAGCGTTTCGGATAGCGGTATCGTCGTCGTCGAAGGCACCCGAACGCCACTGCCGCTGTCCTCGGTATCGATCTAGCGTCACCCCGGATTGCGCGGTCAACGCCTCTTGTTTTTACTTTTGTCTTCCGGAGCGCGCACCAGGGCATAACCGGGCGGACAGGACGCATCGCCGTCGCGTTGCCATTCGATGGGCACGGTTTTGGCGGCCTGCCAGAATACCGCCGAGGCGTCGGCGCACAGACACGGGGTCATCTGGCAGGCTCCGGCCAGATTGGCGCTGGATTGACTGCCCGCCGAGCAGGCGGCGGCCAGGGTCACCGTCGCCAAACCGGCAAGGGTCATGATCGCGCGCCGTTTTCTGGTTCCGTGCATTGACGATCGCATTGGCCGTATTCCGCCCTTTCCATTTCCTTCTCGTGCCGGATCATGTGGTACATAATACACTAAGTGGGGCGCATGAGCAGCCCGCTCTTGGCCGCCTGTTCGGTCGGCCGCCGAAACCTCGCGGTTGGCGGACGGCTCCCGAGCATCCGCCGCCGCGCCCGAAGAGGAGACATCATGCGCCCACTCGTGTTTGTTCTGATGGTGGTTGCCGCCACGGCGGCGATGAACGCGGCGATCAAGGCGCCGATGGCCGCGCCGGCGCAATCGGACGAAGTGCCCATCCAGGCGTTCTACGGCGAATTCGAGGGGCGGACCCTGTTTCCGATGGGCGAACCGCGCAATCGCGAACTGTCGGTTCGCATCGCGGCCGCCGGACGCTTCGGCTTCACCGTGGAATGGCGGACCACCATACACAAAACTCAGAACAAGGCGGTCGAGCGCAACCAATTGCTCGAGTTCGAGCCGACGCCTCGGCCGGAGGTCTATACGGCGGTTTCCCGAGCGGATGGCGATCAGCCGGCCGCAATCGGCGGCCTGGTCGGCGGCGCGCCCTACGCATGGGCGCGCATCAACGGCCGCACGTTGACGGTCAACGTCCTCACCATCGAAGACAACGGCGATTACGTGGTTCAAACCTATGACCGGACGTTGACGAATAAAGGAATGGTGCTTGAGTTCATGCGAATGCGCAACGGTCACATCGAACAGCAGATCAAGGGCAATCTCAAACGGGTCGGAGGCTGACGCCAAGCCGTGAAACGACCGCTCTCCCTCGGTGTTCTGATCATTCCCGTGCTGTCGGCCGCCGCCGCCCTCGCTCTCATCGTGCTCGCCCTGATGCCCGGGCCGGACACCCATGAGCCGGATTTCCGCGAAAAGTCACCGGAAGCGGCGGCTGCCCGCGAAACCGCGGTGGGCGGCGGCAACCCGGCCCGGCTCGACCCGGCCATGCCGGTTCCCGCGCCCCGTCCCTAGCGAAACGCGCGCCGGCACCGGATCGGCGCCCGCCATGACCGTTGCGTCGTCGGCGACGGTGCGCCAGCGTGATCCATCACCATGGGTCATTATTCCGAGCCCACCGCATTCAACCGCGCCTTCCGCCGCTGGACCGGTTCCACGCCAACCCAGTTCCGTAAGCCCGCCGTTTGAGTTCCCGGCCTATTCGCCGGCCTACTTGATGGGGCGGTTCAGCTCGTATTCCAAGTTGTGCTGGCCGATGAAAACGTTGACCTGATCCTGGAGCTCGTTGGCCATGTCCAGCGGATCAACACCTTCCCGTGCTCCTTTTTCCATCAGGGCGTGAAGGTCCTTGGCAAAATCATCGCGCGTCGGCATGTCTCATACTCCCTCTTCGAACGCCCGCGGGGAGAAACGACCTCTCCCCGAGCCGGGCTAAATCGTATATCTTGAATACCTGTATAAAAATAAGGTATATGATATACCTGTATTTGGCAAGGCCGCTATCGGGTAAAGAAGGAGTTTGTGCTCTTGCGCCTGACGCAGTTTTCCAATTTTGCGGTTCGCGTCTTGATGTACGCGGCGCTGAACGCCGACGAGCCGAGTTCCGTTCCCGACATTGCCCGCGCCTACGGCGTCTCGTACAACCACATGAAGAAAGCGGCGGCGGAGTTGCGCCGGCTCGGTTATCTCGAGAGCGTTCGCGGTCGTGTCGGTGGCGTTCGGCTCGGCCGGCCGCCCGAGGACATCAACATCGGCGCGGTTATTCGCGCCACCGAGGGCGACCTGACCCTGGTCGAGTGCTTCGACGCGGAGCGCAACGCCTGCCCGCTGACACCGGAGTGCGAACTTCGCCGCGCCCTGCACGAAGCCCTTGACGCATTCTTCCAGGTTCTCGACGGCTACACCCTCGCCGAACTGCTGCGGCCGGGCCGGCGCCTCTCCTCGCTGCTCGGCCTCGCCCAAGCCGTTACCGAAAACTCCGGCGAACCCGCCAGCGACGGCATCGCCGCCTCGTGAGCGCCGACTGAGCCACCGGAGCGACCGGCGGCCCGGTTTTTCTGGATTGCCGACGTGCTTCTCCCTATAATCGCTAAGGTCAATTGCGATCCCGCACCCATCAATCCCTTTCCATCACAGGGAGGATTGGCGAACGATGACCGTTTACAAGGCAGCCGCCTGGAACGACACCGCCGACGGGACGTTCTATCCGCCCGATCCCGAAGCCGCCGTCGCCCAGGACGGCAAGACCCTGGACGAGGTCCGCCGCCACCTCGCGGCGCACGGCATGACCCTGGTGGGCACCTGCGCCCGCGAGCATGGCGGCCAGGCCGAACTGTGGGGCGACCAATGGCCCCGCTACGACGGCAACGGCAAGGTCTTCGCCATCTGGGAAGAACAGGACGGCGCCGCGCGCGTTTGAGCGCGGTAAGTCGGCCGGGCGCGCCGTCCTCGATACCGTCATTGCGAACCCCGCCGCCGCCGTTGCGAACCCCGCCGCCGCCGTTGCGAACCCCGCCGCCGTCATTGCGAACGAAGTGAAGCAATCCAGTCCTTCCGACGACAGAGACCGTCGCCCACGTCTCTGGATTGCCACGCCGCTCCGCGCCCTCGCAATGACGGTGAAAAGGCCGTCGCTGGTCTGGCAACCGGCCCGCTCCCCACGCTATGGTCGGTCTTGCCGGCCGACCACGCCGGTGGGGCCGCCCGTTGATGTGTCTTCGCGTGCTGCGCGGCGGGTCCTGGAACAACAATCAGGACAACGCGCGCTCGGCCAACCGCAACAGGAACAACCCGAACAACCGGAACAACAACATCGGTTTCCGTGTGGTTTGTTCGTCCACATCTTCCCGGTCCTTTCGAGGCTCGGCGTCCGAGGGCGCCGGGCGAGCGCGTAGGTTTCGCGTTGCGAACCCGGCGCGCTCCCGGCGTTGTCCGCCGACCACGGTTTGCGGGCTCGAGGCGAGGAAGGAAAGATGGCGCGGGCGCGTCCCGTCCGCACGGCAGGGCCGGGTGGGGCCAGGCCGTCGGGCGCATACAGAAAAGGGGGCGCCGGCCGGACTTTGCTCCCCCGGCGCCCCTACTTTGCTGCCCTCCAATATTCATTGAGCGGCCTCGGGCCCGCTCGGATTTGAACCAACCGCCGAGCAGGCGACCGATCTCCGCGACCATGCGGCTTGCGTGCTCGTACTGCCCGACACTCAGCCAGCGCCAGCGGTGAGCGAGGCGCAGATAGATCCGCAGGCGGCCGAGCGCGGCGTCGGCGTCGCGCAGGGCGGCGACGCGAGGTCTCCCCGCGCGCGACTCGGCCGCGATCAACGCCTCCTGAAGATCGAGCGACGCATCCATAAGCCGCTGGGTCACCGTCGAACGATAGATCCTGGGAAACCGCTCCGAGTTCGGCAGCAGCCATTCAAGCAGATCGAATGTCCGCGCGAGGATCACCATGTCCTGGTCCATGTTCGCACTCCGAATGTTGTTTGCTTCGTGCCCGTGCAACGGCGTGGCGCCATGACGAGCCCCGCGTTCAGACACCTGTGCTCTTGGGAGAACCTAGTCGACGCCTGGCGCAAGGCCTCGCGCGGGAAACGCGGAACGGCGAGCGTCGCCCGCTTCGAATACCGGGTGGAGGAACACCTGGCCGACCTGCAAGCGCAACTCCTCGCCGGAACCTACCGTCCGGGCCGCTACGTCCACTTCCACGTCAAAGACCCCAAGCGGCGCAAGATCAGCGCCATCCGGTTCCAGGATCGTGTCGTCCACCACGCCCTCTGCACCGTGACCGAGCCCCGCTTCGAGCGCCTGTTCATCGCGGACAGCTACGCCAACCGCAAGGCCAAGGGCACGCATCGGGCCGTTGACCGGCTCCAGCGCTTAGCCCGACGCTACCGCTACGTGCTGCGGGCGGATATCGTGCAGCACTTTGCCTCCGTCGACCACGCGATCCTGCTCGATTTTCTCAACCGGCGGATTCCGGAGCCGGACGTCATGGGGTTGGCCGAGACGATCGTCGACAGCGGGCGCGGGGTGCTCGACGACGAGTACCGCTACGTGCGCTTCCCCGGCGACGACCTGCTCGCGATCTGCAGGCCGCGCGGGCTGCCCATCGGCAACCTCACCTCGCAGTTCTGGTCCAACTGCTACCTGCGCCCCTTCGATCAGTTCGTGACCCGCGAACTCCGCTGCCGCGCCTATCTCCGCTACGTGGACGACTTTGCCCTTTTCAGCGACAGCAAGCACGAGCTGTGGGCCTGGAAAGCGGCGATCATCGAGAGGCTGGCCCGGCTGCGTCTGGTGATTCACGCGACGCGCGCGCAAGCACTGCCGGTCGGCGCGGGGATTCCCTGGCTCGGCTTCGTCGTCTACCCGACCCACCGGCTCGTGAAGGGCCGCAAGGTGCGGCACGCCCACCGGCGGCTGCGATCGCGCCTGGCCGCCTATCACCAAGGCGAGATCAGCTTCGCCGAGCTGGACGCCAGCATCTAGGGCTGGATCAACCATGTTGGCCATGCAGATACCTGGGGCTTGCGATGCCAGATCCTCGAGAGCTTGCCGATCCGCCCAGCCGAACACCGCCGATCGATAGCGGCTCGGCAAGCGAGGGATGCGCTAAAAAAATTGGCGCGGCGCTGACGCGCCGCGTTCAGGGATCAGTGTCCAAGGATGGGGACGAAAAAACCACACGGAAACCGATGTTGTTGTCCCGGAAGTACGGGAAGCCCCTGAAGCGGTCGGCCGAGCGCGCGAGGTCCCGATCGTCGTACCAGGACCCGCCGCGCAGCACGCGAAGACCGCAATCACCGCCATTTGCCTGAAGCCACGGCCGGCCATCCTTGGGCGCACCATCATAGTTCTCGTGCCAGCAGTCCTCGACCCACTCGAACACATTACCGTGCATATCGTGCAACCCCCAGGCGTTGGGGTGGAAGCTTCCCGCCGGTGCCGTCTGTATGCCCGCCCATTCGCCGCCGCAGTCAGCACAATTGGCAAGCGCCTTGCCTCCGATATCATCGCTGCCACCCGGTGCCGGGAGCGCGTACTCCGTGATGGTGCCGGCGCGGGCGGCATATTCCCATTCGGCTTCGCTTGGCAATCGGCATTTCATGCCTGCCTTCTTCTGCTTCTCGCTCAACCACGCCGCGTACGCATTTGCGTGCCCCCAGGAGACGTTGATGACCGGCCGGCTTTCTCGGCCCCAGCCTTGATCGGGGGGACGATAGCCGAAGCAACCGTTGTCCGCGACGCACGCATCCCATTCGCGAAAGGTCACCTCGTATTTACCAAGCCAGAAAGATACGGCGAAAGCTATAGGATGCACCGGCCGCGACCAAATGTCTCTCTCGCTCCCCATATCGAAACCGTCCGTGGGACTGAGCCCCTCCCCGGGAACTTTGACAACCTCTGGTATCGGCAGCTCCTTACCCAATTTGTAAGCCCAGCGCTCCGTAAGCGCCTCGAACGGAAGCCCTCTCACTCCCATCCATAACAGGCTTTCCCCGACAACGGCCAGGACCGCCACCATGACGAGGGCCTCAACCATGGCCCGGCCCCGGCTCCAGCGCAGGTAGCGGTGCTCGAGACTGCCCGGGGCGGCAAGTCCGCGAAAGCCGAACAGCGACGACCAGCCGGCAAGTCCACCCAGTCGGGAGAGGCCCGTGCGATCCTTCCATTCCCGCGCCTGCAGCAGCAGGCGTTCCCGCCGCGCCGCCCGATCCTTGTGCTTTTCGATGTAGCTCCACAGCGTCGGCCAGTAGGGTTGGGACTTGCCCTCGGCATCCAGCCCCTTGCTCCGGATCAGCGTTTCGTGAATCAGGTTGACCCACCGGCCGTCACCCGGGGTCCCGTTGGCGCCCGCCGCTTCCTTGGTGACGGTGATCAGCCGCAACGGACCTTCGGTCTGCCGTCCATCGCGCGCGCGCTCGCCGGCCAGGCGGGCGATCAAAGCCCGGCCCTGCTCGCCGCCGCCGGCGATATCCTCGGCCTCGGCGAACGAGATCCGCCGGCGGGTGTGACGGCGGCCCTCCGGATCCACCTGGACCAACCGGAATAGGAGATCCAGCGCACGGTCGCGCTCCTTCGGTTCCAGTGCGTCAAGCAAGCGGTCCGCACCACGGCTGAGAATGCCGGCGAGGCCGCCTTGTTCGGTGAACAGTTTTCCACTGAGCCGGCCGTTCTCCCGCTGGTTCCACAGCCGGTGCAAGGCGTTTTCGACCAGCGGCAGGGCGCCGGGCTCGTCCCGCGCCTCGGCGACCACCGCCTCCCGCACAGCGCTTGCATCCAGGCCGGCGAGCCGGGCCGGACCGTCGATAATCTCGCGCAGCCCGTCCGCGCCCACCGGCGGGAGCGTCCACGGCCGGCCCAGCCGGTTGCGCGCGGCAACCAATCGCGGCAGATCGTCGAAGCGATCGAGAAAGTCGGCGCGCACCGTGGAAATGACGAAAATCGGGCAGTCGGCATCCTCCAGCGCGGTGGCAAGCAGGCGGTCGAAACGGCCCCGCTCGTCCGGATCGGCGAAGGTGAACAGCTCCTCGAATTGATCGACGGCAAGCAGAAAGGCGCTATCGTCTCGTCTTGTGTTCCCGCAGCCAGTAGCGCAAGGCCTCGTCGCTATCCCGCAGATCCTTGACGATCGCGCCCATCTTCTCCTGGAACGCGCGGGCCAGGGACTCCGCCAGCATTTCCACCGGATGGGCGCCCGGCATCATCGGCCCGATGCGATGCCAGTGCGCGATGCCGGTGCGCGGCCACAGCCACCCCTGGTCCACCAGCGGCAGCAGGCCGGCATTCATCAGCGATGACTTGCCGGAGCCGCTGTTGCCGTTTATCTCCAGCCACCGCACGGTCGGGCTGCCGCGCGCGCGTGTCGAAGCAGGCGAGCGCGTCCAACGTTTCCTTTTGCCGGCCGAAGAACAGGTGCGCCTGATGGGTCCGATAGGCGTTGAGCCCGACGAACGGACAGCCTTCGATTGTGATCGTTCGTATTCGGAACGATTTTGCGATCGCGGATCTCTTCGAAGAGCGCGTCGGGGAGGGCATCGGCGCCATTCCACGCGGTCGCCTGGAACAGCCGCAGGAAGGCCGGAAGCGTGTCCGGCTCGGTGTCGCCGAGCAGGATCGGAAAAATCGGCAGGCGTTCGGCCCCGTCGCGGGGACCGAAATAGCGGTTGAGCGCCACCTTGGTCTCGGCGCCGATCCACCGCCCCACGCCGTCGCGGCCCACCAGCACGACGAACGCGCCGCAGCCGTCCACCGCGTCCTGCAGCGCGTCGAGCCAGAGATCGCCCGCGCGGATGCCCTTCTCGTCCCAGAAAACGGAAAGCCCCAGCTTTCCGAGCTGGCCGTGGAGGTGCGCGGCCGCGTCCCGGTCGTTGTGGCTATAGCTCAGGAAAACATCGTAGCTGTTCGTCACCCGGCAACACTCCCCCACAATGCCGGTTGCCCCGTTCGACAAATCATAGCTGGGCAATTTCCGAGGGTGCCATCTCAACCTTTGGCGCGCTATAGCGCGCTGCGTCGATCTAGTGGTTGGGATCTAACATATGGTACCCATACGATCGCGTTTCGCCCTCCCTCGGCAGGAGGGCGCGCGCCGGCGATGGGGATCCATCGTCAAGCGCGTCCAACGCCCCGAGGGAGGGCGAAACGCGACCCGCAGGGCGGCCTTCCGAGCCCCCTGGCGTCGTTTCGCGGCGCTTGTGATGCGACAGCATCACGCCGCACCACGCGCCTAACCAGCGGAACTCGGAAGGCCGTCGTATGGGTACCATATGTTAAATCCGAACCACTAGACCGTCTAGGAATTCGGCGGGTTACGCAGGCGCCGACCCGCCCTACAATACCGAACATCCTAATTCGATCCACTTCGGGAACTTCCGCCATCCCATGACCGGACTTGAACACGCCCTCGCTTGGATTGAGCCTTATCTGCGGGAGTACGGCGCCGCCGCCGTTTTCGTGGTGGTGTTCTTCGAGTCCTTCGGGGCGCCGTTGCCCGGCGAGTTGCTGGTGATCGCCAGCGCCCTGCTGGCGGCGAAGGGCGACATGGATATCGGGGCGCTGCTGGGCGCGGTTTGGCTGGGCGCCGTGCTGGGCGACAACGTCGGATACGCCATCGGGCTGTTCGGTGGGCGGCGCCTGGTGCTGCGCTACGGCGCGCGGGTGGGCATCACGGAACCGCGCCTGGTTCGGGTGGAGGCGTTCTTCCGCCGCTTCGGCGGCGAGATCGTGCTGGTGGCGCGGTTCGTCGTGGTGCTGCGCCAGCTCAACGGCATCACCGCCGGCACGGCGGCCATGCCATGGGCGAAATTCCTGCTCTACAACGCCCTCGGCGCGGCGCTGTGGACCGCCGTTTGGGGTTACGGCGCCTACACCCTCGGACACCACATGGCCGCCATCCTGCCGTGGTTGCACCGCTTCGGCTACGCGGCGGCGGGGCTGGGCGCGCTCGCCGCCGTCGTGGCGGCGGCCGTGTGGTATGTGCGACGGCGGTCGCGGCAGTAGCCTGGATACAGCGCAGCGCAATCCGGGACTTTAGCAGCCTGTCGGACTTAGGTCGGCTGTTGGCACAAGGTGTTGTATCATCCTTGGATCGATTTACGAGGGACGGTGAGCGTCATGGGCAATTTTCGTCAGGTTGATCGCGAGACCGGATTTCTGCTGCCGCCGTCGGTGGATGAGTGGTTGCCGGAGCGGCATCTGGCGCGGTTCGTAGTCGAGGTGATTGAGCGGCTGGACCTGTCGGCGATGGTCAAGGCGTATCGCGGCGCGGGCTCGGCGTCGTATCACCCGAGCGTGCTGTTGGGGCTTCTGGTTTACGGCTACGCCACGGGAGTGTTTTCGAGCCGCAAGATCGAGCGGGCGACCTACGATTTGGTGGCGTTCCGGTTCATCGCCGCCAACGATCACCCCGACCATGACACCATCGCCGCGTTCCGGCGCCGGTTCCTCGAGGAGATCGAAGGGCTGTTCGTGCAGGTCTTACTGCTGGCCCGGGAGGCCGGGTTGCTGAAGCTGGGCACGGTGGCGTTGGACGGCACCAAGGTTCAGGCCAATGCCAGCCGGCACAGCGCCCTGTCCTATGAGCATGCGAACAAGCTGGAAGCGCAACTGAAGGCCGAGGTCGCGCAGTTGGTGGCGCTGGCGGAAGCGGCCGATGCGGCGGATGTGCCTGACGGGATGTCGATCCCGGAAGAGCTGGCCCGGCGCGAAGATCGGCTGCGGCGCATTGCCGCGGCCAAGGCTACGATCGAGGCGCGAGCGAAAGCGCGCTTCGAGCGCGAGCAGGCCGAGCATGACGCGAAGCTGACGGCGCGCCAGGAGAAGGCCGAGAAGACCGGCCGCAAGCCGAGCGGGCGGCGGCCGCAACCGCCGACGCCCGGTCCCACGGGCAAGGATCAGGTCAATCTGACCGACCCGGACTCGCGGATCATGCCGGTGGCCGGCGGCGGCTTCGAGCAGGCCTACAACGCCCAGGCGACGGTGGCGGCCGGCAGCCTGTTGGTGGTGGCGGGCGATGTGGTGCAGGCCGCCAACGACAAGCAACAGATCACGCCGATGCTGGACCGGCTCGGCCGGCTAGCCGACGTCCTGGACAAGCCCGGAACCGTGTTGGCGGACAGCGGCTACTTCAGCGAGGCCAACGTGACCGCGTGCGCCGAGGCCGGGATCGCGCCCTTGATCGCCCCGGGGCGCGAGCGCCACCATCGTTGCTGGAAAGAGCGCTTCGCCGCGGCGCCGCCGGCCCCGGAACAGCCGACGCCGCTGGCGGCGATGGTGCATCGCCTAGCCACCCCCGAAGGTCGGCAAACCTATGCCCTGCGCAAGCAGACACCGGAGCCGGTGTTCGGCATCATCAAAGCGGTGATGGGCTTCCGCCAGTTCTCCCTGCGCGGCCTCGACAAGGCCAAAGGCGAGTGGAACCTGGTCACCCTCGCCTGGAACATGAAGCGGATGTTCGCCCTCGGCTGCGCCTGATCCCGCAGCCGGACTCCGCCCGACGACGAAAGGCTCCGAAACCATGCCCCCTCATGTCCCATCTCGTCGCAGCCTCAATTCACAAACCCCAGTCCGACAGACTGCTAGGAGAAACGTGACCGGCGGTGGCGATTCTCGCACTGCATTCGAAATCCCGGAATGCGCTTCGCTCCTTCCAGGCTACGGACTACGGACTCACTGGCAACTCCCAGGCGTCAAAACCGTTGGCGGCGTGTCCTCCGGCGGGAACCGGACCGGCAGGCCATTGAGTCGCCCCCGCGTTCACTCTAAACACACATCGCGATAGCGAAATCCTTCCCGACCAGCGAGAACGACCATGACCCCATCCTCCGCACCCGACCCAGCAGGCGGCCAACAGCCGGTCCTCGGCGCCGATCCGGAAACGGCGCGGATCTTGTTGCGGATCGGCGCCGTCGGCGTTCGCCCGGCCGAGCCATACGTATTCACCTCGGGCTGGGCCAGCCCCGTGTATATCGACTGCCGGCGGCTGATCTCGTTTACGCCTGAGCGCCGTCACGTGATCGCCAAGGCGCTGGACGTTTTCTACGAAGCCATCGGTTTTGACGCCATCGACGCGGTGGCCGGCGGCGAGACGGCGGGCATTCCCTATGCCGCGTGGCTGGCCGAGGCGATGTCGAAGCCGATGCTGTACGTGCGCAAAAAACCCAAGGGCTTCGGCCGTAATGCCCGGATCGAAGGCACCTTCGAAGACGGCGACCGGGTTTTGCTGGTGGAGGACCTCGCCAGCGACGGTGCCTCCAAGATTGCCTTCGTGGATGCGCTCCGGACCGCCGGCGCGACCGTGTCGGACGCCTTCGTGGTGTTCTACTACGGCATCTTCCCGGGCGCGCTCGATAGCCTCGCCGACGCGGGGATCCGCCTGCACTACCTCGCCACCTGGTGGGACATCCTGCGCGAGGCCGAGGCCGGCGAACACTTTCCCGCCGAGGATCTGGCGGAGGTGCGGGCCTTTCTCGGCGACCCGGTGGCATGGTCGGCGGCGCACGGCGGCCGGGACACACTATAGGGGAGCACTGCAACCAGAAGGTTATCTTTCTAGTGTGATTCTCTCAAAAAGTGTTGACATTGCCTGTCTATGCTCGTATTAAGTGCACTACCGGACGGAACTGTCCGCTTGTGTCATTCCTAGAAAAGGAACCCGATCATGACGACCAATGTCGCTCTCTCCGGAGCCATGCGCTCCAACCTTCTCTCCCTCGTCAACACCCAGCGCGATGTGGACACCATCCAGAACCGGCTGGCCACGGGCCGCAAGGTCAACAGCGCTCTCGACGATCCGCGCAACTTTTTCGCGGCGCAGTCGCTCAACAACCGGGCCGGCGACCTGAACCGGCTGCTCGATTCCATGGGCCAGAGCATTTCCACCATCAAGGAAGCGGACAACGGCGTGTCGTCGCTGACCAAGTTGCTCGAACAGGCCGACTCGCTCGCCATCCAGGCCAAGGAAGAACTGACCAAGGCCCAGGGCCAAGCGATCGCGACCGGCGATGAGAACATCGGCGACGAAACCAACCTGGTGGATCTCGCCGGGATCGACGACAATGCCACCTTCACGCTGACCGATCGACGGCGACCGTCTTCTGGCAATATCGTGATCGAGGATGGCGATTCGGCCGAGATGCTGGTGGCCAAGATCAACAATAGCGACCTGGAAGGCAAGATCGAGGCGTCCCTCGACGAGTCCGGCCAGTTGCAGATCAAGTCGCTGGTGGACGATGCTTCCATCCGCATCGAAGCCGGTGTCGAACGCCGACACCGATACGTTCGCGGCCCTTGGCCTCGGCGCCGCGGTGACCACGGAAACGGACGGCGCCGGCAACAACCGGGTCGCCGGCACCATCGTCGCGGGCAATACCCTGACCTCGAAGGCGTCCACCGCTTTCCGGCGTCAGCGCCAGCTCAACCCTTCACGACGCCGGCTTCGTGACCATCGCCGCTACCTCGGACGCGTCGGCGACGTTGTCGGTAGACGGGATCGCCAGCAGCGCGATCGCCCTTGACGAGAACACGACCATCCAGGGGCTGATCGACAGCATCAACAACGACGCCAGTCTCGACGGCGATGTCACCGCGTCGTTCAACACCGACACCAAGAAGATCGAGCTCACCGCCAACGGCAACGTTTCCTCGATGGAGCTGAGCTTCGCGGCCACCGATATCACCGGCGGCGGTCCCACGGTCGATTTCAACTTCGGCACCGGTTCGGCGGACGCGACCTTTGCCGCGATCAGCCAACCCGTCACCGAAACCATCGGCTTCGGCGGCGGTTCCGGCGACGTGGCTCGACTGGAAGCCGACTTCAACGAAATTCGCAACCAGATCGACGCGCTCGTGGCCGACGCCAGCTACCGCGGTGTCAACCTGCTCCAGGGCGACAACATGGAGACGGTTTTCAACGAGGGCCGGACCAACAAGCTGACCACGGAGGGCGTCAACTTCACCTCCGTCGGCCTCGGTGTCTCGGAAGCCAACTTCTCCAACGAAACGGCGGTCCAGATGTCCATCGATCAGCTTCTTTCGGCCACCAGCGCGGTGCGGGACTTCGGCAGCAGTATCGCCAACGACCTGGCCGTCATCCAGACCCGTCAGGACTTCACCGAGAAGACCATCAGCACCCTTGAAGAGGGTAGCGACAAGCTGACCCTGGCCGATCCCAACGAGGAAGGCGCCAAGTTGCTGTCCCTGCAGACCAGGCAGCAGCTGTCCATCACCGCCTTGTCTCTCGCGTCTCAGTCTCAGTCCGCCGTGCTCTCCCTGTTCTAAGGGCGATCCACGCGGCAAGATAAGACCGGCCGGTGGCGCGCTTCGCGCCGCCGGCCATTTTCTTGTCTGGGCACCCGGGTCTCCTGCTAATACCAAATCTCATTGATAGGACCATTGTGACCCTATCAACAGAATTGGTATCATCTGACGCCCTCCCCAACCCAGAAGTGAGCGTGACCATGGCCCTGGTTCTGGATCTCAAGCCCGGCGAGCGGGTGATCATCGGCGAAACCCTCATCACCAACGACCAGCAGCGCACCCGGCTGCACATCGACGGCAAGGCCCCCATTCTCCGCGAGAAGGACATCATCCGTCCGGAAGACGCCGACACGCCGTGCAAGAACCTCTATCTGACGCTGCAACTGATGTATCTGGACCCCGACCCCTCGCGGTTTCACGAAACCTACTTCGAACAGGTGCGGAAAATACAGGACGCGGCGCCCAGTACCGCATCGATCGTGCTCGATATTAACCAAAACATAATCGGTGGCTCTTACTATAAGGCGCTTAAAGAGGCCAAGCGCCTCATCAAATATGAAGCGGAGTTGATAGCCGATGCTTAATGTTTACAACCGCGCAGCCAATGCCTACGGAAAAGGCGCAAGCCACGCCGTCGATCAACGCGAGCAGGAAGCCAACGCGCTGCTCAAGGCCGCCCGCCAGCTCGAAGATGTCAGACGGGATTGGACCCCGAGCCTGCAGCCGCGGCTCGACGAGGCGGTTTTGTACAATCGGAAATTGTGGACAATATTCGCCGCCGAAGCCGCCAACGACGATCACGGCCTGCCGATCACCGTCAAGAACAACATCGGCAGCATTTCCGTGTTCGTGTTCAAGCGCTCGGTCGAGCTTCAGGCCGCGGCCACCGCCGAGAAGATCGACGCCTTGATCGAGATCAACAAGAACATCGCCGCCGGTCTGATGACACGCCCGGAAACCCTGCCCGTCACCCCGGTCGGAACGGCAAGCGAAGACCCGCGCACCGCCGACGCGTAATTCCCGACATTGGAATTGGATGCCGAATGGGGCGCGCCGGTGACACCGGGCGCCCCATTCGCGCTTATTTCAGGTTGCGTTGCTACTTAGCGGTGTCGCCGAGCCTGTCCGTCAGGCGATTTCCTGGAACCTCGGGCCTGATCGTCCCTCGTCCTTCTCATCCGACTGCGCCGTAACCTGCTCCAGATATTTCGCGGTGTTCTCGGAGGGCAGGCGCAGCAGGACCTCGTCGTCCTTGGTATTGACGATGTCCAGGTAGACCCGGTTGACATCGGCGTCATAGCTCAGTTTGCGATCGTAGCTGTTGCTCGTCACCGCCGGCTGGGCCGCAACCTCGGCCGCGGCCTCGGCTTCGCCCGGCGATCGATCGCGCGACGGCTCCGGCCGCTCTTCGCGGAGGCGACCGTTGTCGGTTGCCTGGCTTTTTTCCAGGCGCTCGACCGGCTCCACCTTACGGGTGCCGTTCGACAGCCGCCTGTGCGCCGGTTGCCCGTCTTCGCCAAGCAAGGATGCCGAGGCATACGTAACGCCGTGACGCTGGGTTACGGGGGGCGCGGTGGGATCTATGGGTACACTCATGGCCACAACTCTGCCAATTTAATTACTCCTAAAGGTTACAGTAACACACAATCAAGAGTATTTAAAGTTGTATTTCCGCGCCCTGCTCCCGCGCCGCCGGCCCGCGGTGACGCCGGCAATGGGAACAAACGACCGGCGGTGCCGGGCAATTGTTGCCGAGCGCGCACCGCGCGCAACCCGACATTCCGCATCCTTGCAATTTTTCTCTTTGTTTTCCAGTGCGTTGCTTCTTTCGTCCAACTTGGCCCGGCGATTGCTCCCAAAGGTTCGGCCCCTGTTTTGGAGACAACAAAGTGACGAACAACATTTTCCCCGCCGCGCTCGCGGCGCCCACCGGTCCGCGACGCCGCCGAAGCGCTCACCCACGGCGGACGCCATGGTCAGTCCTCACTCTCCTCTTTGGGAGGCCTGACCTCTTCCTTTCAGAACATCCTGTACAAGGGCGCTCATATGGGTGCCAAGGATATGACGGCGTCCATGAGCCTCGCCCAACTGACGGCGCGAGATCCGAGTTCGGCGTCGGAGCATGACGCTTCGCCATGGCGTCCAGGCCACGGCGACGGCGCCGCTGCGTCCGACGGCGATGACGCTGTCGCCTCCGACGACGATGACGCGGTTGCGTCCGACGACCACCACGAATGGGAACGCGCCGACCGGGACCGGGAGACCGAACCACGCGGTCGCGGCGACGATTTCTCGAGCTCGCACCAAGCCGTCGCCACCGCGCACTCACCGGTCGATGGGGATGGTGCCGAGGCGGGTGCTCTCGAGCGCTCGGCAAAATCGAACTCGGGGACCGGGCCCGGCCAGAACGTCGAGGAGGCACCGGATACATCCGGCGCGGCGGCGAGGAGCCAAGAGACGACGGCCGTCCAGGCGACCGCGGAGCGGCGCGCCGCCGCCCCCTTGGCCGCGAACCCGGCAAGCGGTGGCGCCGACGCGCAAGGGAAGGCCGGCGGCGCGGCCGGTCAGGCCAACGATCTGGCGACATCCCTCGCCGCCGGCAAGAACCTGAAGATCGAAGTCGCCGTCGCCAAATCCGGCGATACCCTGTTCTCGCAGCCGGCGTCCAGCCTCGCGGCGACCCCGGTGGGCGGCGTCCAGAAGAACGGACCGCGGCCGGGCGAGATCACCGTCGGCGCCAGTGCCAAGGCGGGGTTCATCAGCACCCCGAGTGCGGGCCAGGCATCGGCGGCCGCGCAGCCCGCGGTCCCGCCGAACGCCGGCGCGCGCGCCGGCGACCTTGCGTCGCAAACCGTCGGGCAAGGAAACTCGGCAACCGTGGCGGCGGCCCAGCCCCGAAGCGCCGGGACGGCTGCTTCGCCGTCGAGCGGTTCCTTCGCCGACATCACCGGGCTCGGTTCGACCGGCGCGGCGGAAGCCACGCAGCGCTCCGGATCGCAGGCCGCCTCGACGCCGGTATCGACACCATTGTCGACGATGGCCAAGGCGGCGTTAGCGCATCCGCCCGTTGCCGAACAGATCTCCGTTCAGATCTCCAAGGCCGTCAAGGCGGGTGTCGATCGCATCGACATTCAGCTCCGGCCCAAGGAGCTCGGACGCATCGACGTTCGCCTGGAGCTCACCGGCGACGGCCGGGTCAGCGCCACCGTCACCGTTGACAACCGCGAGACGCTGGAACTGCTGAAAACCGACGCGCGCGGGCTCGAAAAAGCCCTCGACGACGCCGGCCTCAAGGCCGACTCCAACACTCTGAACTTCAACCTGCGCGGTCAGGACGACCGCCCGTCGGGCAATTCGCCGTCCCGGACGGAGCCCCCGGGCGGGCGCACCGCCGACGCGGATGCCGACGGGGACGGCGATCCCATGGCGCGCACGCTTGGAGACTATTCACGCGGCGGCACGTCCGCCGACGGACGCATCGACATTGAAATCTGACCGGAACCAACGCGAAAGGCACAAACCATGCTTCAAGGAATAACAGGAACGGCGCCCGCCGGCTCCGGCCAGTCGGCGAGCGATGGCGCGCAGCTGGAAAACGATCTCGATCGCTTTCTCACCTTGTTGACGACGCAACTCCAGCACCAGGATCCGCTCGATCCGTTGGATGCCAACGAGTTCACCAATCAGCTCGTGCAGTTCGCCAACGTCGAGCAGCAGATCTACCAGAACGCCAACCTCGAAGAACTCGTGCACCTTCAGCGCGACAACCAGGTGGCGGGAATGGTGGGCTACATCGGCTCGACCATCGAGGCGGCCGGTGATGCCCTGCCGCTGGAAAACGGCGCGGCGACGGCATCCTACACGCTCCACGACGCAGCCGACGCCGCCCAGATCACCATCATGAACGATCTCGGCGAGGTCGTGTTTGCGGCCAACGCCGCCACGACGCCGGGACGCCATCTCTTCCAGTGGGATGGATTGGACACCCGAGGCACCCCCGCGCTCGACGGAACCTACCGCATCATGGTCAACGCCAAGCGTTCGGACGGCTCTCCGATCGATACGGAGACGACGACGTTTGGACGCGTCACCGGGGCAAGCGCCGACGGCGACCGGAGATCCCTGTACATGGGGGCGACCGCTGTCCCGATGGAAAGCGTCTTGTCGGTCGCGGAAACTCGCAACCCCATGGACCCATGACCGCGTTCCTTCGACCCGCTTGGATTTCCGCCTAGCAAAACCGCCCTCGTGGAGGGCCCGCGTGATCCGACGGATCAGCGTCCGCAATCGAGACATAAGCAAGGAGACTGAGTATGAGTTTGTTCGGTGCACTGACTTCCGGCGTTTCCGGGCTCGTCGCGCAGAGCAGCGCGATGGCCGCGATCGCCGACAACATCACCAATGTGAACACCGTCGGTTACAAGAAAACCGGCGTGGATTTCCAGACCCTGGTAACCAAACAGGCGTCTTCCTCAAGTTATTCGCCCGGCGGTGTCCAGGCACGCCCCCGGGCGGCGACCGACGTGCAGGGTTTGCTTCACGCCAGCACGTCACAGACGGATCTGGCCATTTCCGGCGACGGGTTTTTCGTTGTCAACGAAGCGCCTCAACCGGGCGCCAATGACGAGTACATGTTCACCCGGGCCGGTTCGTTCTCCATGGATAACGACGGATTCTTGAGGAACACGGCCGGATACTACCTCCAGGGATGGCCCACCGACGCCTCGGGACAGGTTGTTCTTACGGACGGCAGCAGCGCGGGCCTCACCAACAGCGGGGTTATCTCCCCGAATTTCATGGAAACCGTCAATCTGAGGGGCATTCGCGGAACACCGGCGGTGACCTCGCAGATCGACATTGGCGCCAACCTCCCGTCCACCGCGGACGTCGGCGGCCAGTACAGCATGGACGTTGAATTCTTCGACACGCTCGGCAACGCCAACAACACCCCCATTGTCTTTACCAAGTCCGATGCCAACGAATGGCAAATCGAGGTTAATCCGCCGCCCGGGGCCGCCGTGGCCAATCTGTATGATGACGCGGGGGACGTTTACGAGAGCGTTGGCCAACTGGCATTCAAAGATATTCCGGATGCCGGGCAGAGCCTGTCATTAGACGTCGGCGGAACGCCATATTCCTACGATTTCGTTGCCGGTTCCACGGTCGCGGGCGACGGCCAGATTCAGGTCGACGGCAACCGGACGCTGGCTCAGATCGTCGGCGAACTGCGGGCCGAGATCAATGCTGATCTCCCGAGCGGCCCGGCATCGACAAAAGTCGGAGAAGGCACCGTTCTGCTGATCAAGGGAGACACCACGAACCCGATCATAACGGTGGATCCAAGCGCAGTGACCGCCGGCGGTGTCCCGGTAACGTCGCAAACCGACCCATTTTCCGTCCAGCCCAAGGTTGCCACCGGCCCCGCCCTGACCTTCGCCGGCAACGGTTTCCCGACCGGATTCGGTATTCAGAAAATGTCGGTTCACGGATTCTCCAACGGTGCCGCCGACCTGGACGACACGGATCTCACCGGCGACGGCAATTTGGACGTCGAGCAAATTTCGTTGGGCTTCGGCAGTATCGGAGGAAGCGACGGAGTCACTCAGCATGGCGCCGACTTTGAGCCGGTATTCGTCAATCAGAACGGCGCGGAGTTCGGTACCTTCTCCGGCGTCACCATTTCTCCGGAAGGAGAGATGGTCGCGCTGTTCGACAACGGCCAACAGCGCACCATCTATAAGCTGCCCGTGGCGACGTTCGATAATCCCAACGGCTTGGGCGGAAAGACGGGCAATGCCTGGAACGCAACGCAATCTTCCGGCGACCCGACGGTCCGAAGCGCCGGCAGTGGTCCGGCCGGGGAGATTGAGCAGTCTTCACTGGAGGCCTCGACGGTCGACATCGGCGAGGAGTTCACCGACATGATCGTCGTCCAGAGAGCCTATTCGGCGGCCACCAAGATCATCAGCACGGCCGACGAGATGCTTGAGGAACTGGTTCGGATCAAACGCTAGCCATAATCCACCGACCCCGTAGGCCGGCCGGCTGGACAGCGCGAAACCGCGAGCGCTCGACAGCCGGCCGTACCGCCTTACGCGGCCGGTAGGCAAAAAATGCCCACTCATTAACGGGTTGTTCATTCAGCATCTTTACGGTTCCTCTTCGTAGTCGAAATCCCGTGGACGTTTCCACACGTACCGGCACGAAGAGACAAGCATGCTCTCCATTTTTCAGGTTCTGCGTAATCTCGGCCCCAAGCGCCTCGCCATCATCGGCGGGGTCATGGCGTGCGTCATCGGGTTCTTCGTCTGGGTTTTCGCCGAAATGGCCAAACCCAACTTCGCCCTTCTCTACGGAGACCTCGACCCGGGAGACTCGGCCCGCGTCGTCTCGCAACTGGAAAGCAGCGGCGTGCCGTACGAGCTCCGCCACGAGGGCGGCTTCATCTACGTCCCGAACGATCAGGTGCTGCGGACCCGCATGGCGCTGGCGGAACAGGGCCTGCCCTCCGGGGGCTCCATCGGCTACGAGATCTTCGACAACAGCGACGCGCTCGGAACCACTAATTTCAGCCAGAACGTCAACCTGGTCCGGGCGCTGGAAGGCGAATTGGCGCGCACCATCCGCTCCATCGATTCGATCAAGAGCGCCCGCGTCCACCTGGTCCTGCCGAAACGCGAACTGTTCACCCGCGACCGCCAGGAACCGAGCGCCTCGGTGCTGCTTCAGGTGAGAGGCGCGGGCAGCCCTTCACGCGGGCAAGTGGCGGCAATTCAGCGCCTCGTCGCCTCGGCCATACCGGATCTCAATCCCCGCCGCGTCTCCATCATCGACGATAGCGGAACGCTGCTCACTTCGGATTCCGAGGACGGCGACGCCACCGCCTTGGCGAGCAGCCAGGCCGACGAACGCCGCCGCAAGTTCGAGACCACTCTGGCGCGCACGGTCGAGCACCTTCTCGCCAAGACCGTCGGCGTCGGCAACGTCAGGACCGAGGTCTTCGCCGACATGGATTTCGACCGGATCAACACCAGCGAAGAGGTCTTCGATCCGGACGGCCAGGTCGTGCGTTCGACGCAGGCCGTGGAACAATCCGGCAGCAACAAGGAAGGCACCGGCGGGTTGCCGGTGAGCGTCGGCACCAACCTGCCGGACCCGAATTTCGGATTTCCCGAGCCGAGCGGCAGCTCGACGTCGGAAAACCGCACCGAGGAGACCGTCAACTACGAAATTTCCAAGAAGGTGATCAATCACGTCCGCGAGACCGGCGAGGTCAACCGCCTGTCCGTCGCGGTTCTCGTCGACGGCACCTACGCCATCGCCGAAGACGGATCGAAAACCTATCAGCCGCGCTCTCAGGATGAATTGGACCTGTTGGCGACACTGGTGCGGGGCGCGATCGGCTTCAACGGCGAGCGCGGCGATAGCGTCGAGGTCATCAACATGCGGTTCGCCGACATGGATGCGCCTGAAATCGAAGAGACCGGGCTCCTGTTCGGTCTCGACAAGGAGGATCTGTTCCGCATCGCTCAGTACCTGGTGGTCGTCGTCCTCGGCGTGCTGATACTGTTTCTGGTGGTCAGGCCGTTGGTCAAGAATGCCGCGGAGGCCATTCCGCTGGCCGCCGCCAACATCAACAACGGCCTCCTGAGCGAAGGGCCATCGCACCCCGCCCTCGCCCCACCGCAGGGCGATGATGCGGAGCCTCAGATGACTTACCTTCCGGCCGACGCCGAAGAAGGTAAGGTCGATGTAAAACAGATTGAAAGCCGAAGTATCTCCCCGGCGGTCAAACGGGTCGGCGAGATTGTCGAACGGCATCCGGACGAAGCGCTCTCGCTCGTTCGCGGTTGGCTACACGCAGAGTAAAAAAAAGAACCAGTCCATGCCACAAACGAAAAACAGCTACAGCGATCTGAGCGGCCCTGACAAGGCAGCCGTGCTCCTGTTTTCTCTTAATGAAGAACAGGCGAGCAAGATCTTCAAGTTGATGGATGATGACGAGATCAGAATGCTGTCTCAAAGAATGGCTCATCTCGGATCGGTCGGCTCCGAGGTGATTGAGCAGC
This sequence comes from uncultured Alphaproteobacteria bacterium, assembly GCA_963786305.1. Classification (GTDB taxonomy): domain Bacteria; phylum Pseudomonadota; class Alphaproteobacteria; order Rhodospirillales; family Defluviicoccaceae; genus CAKZLS01. The sequence continues at coordinate 254,702 of CAWAYL010000007.1, read as the reverse complement.
TGTTCGTCGAAGTCGCCGAACAGCTGTCCTCCGCAGGCACGGTGGTAGGAACCATGGACAGTACGGCTCGGCTTCTCGGCAAGATGCTAGACGAGGACCGGGTCCAAGCAATCATGGAGGACATCCGAGGTCCGACTGGCCGAACCACCTGGGAAAGGCTGAGCAAGGTCGACGAAACAGTGCTCGCCAACTTCCTCAAAAACGAATACCCGCAGACCGTTGCCGTCGTCCTTTCGCGGATCAAGACCGCCCACGCCGCCCGCGTGCTTACCCAGTTTCCTGAAAATTTCGCCATGGAAGTTGTCATGCGCATGCTGCGGATGGAGGGTGTGCAGAAGGACGTCCTTCAGCACGTGGAGCAGACCCTGAAGTCGGAATTCGTCAGCAGCCTGTCGCGGACCTCTCGGCGCGACCCTCATGAAACGATGGCCGACATCTTCAACAGCCTCGATCGCAAGACGGAGAGCCACTTCATGACCGCCCTCGCGGAGAGAAACACCGAGTCGGCCGAGCGCATCCGTCAGCTCATGTTCACCTTCGAAGACCTGCTGCGCCTCGATTCAGTCGGTATTCAAGCCGTTTTGCGTAGAGTGCCCAAGGAGCAGGTAACCCTCGGACTCAAGGGCGCTTCACAAGAGGTCAGGGCCTTGTTCTTCGGGAACATGTCGGAGCGGGCCGGCAAGATGATGCGCGAGGACATGGAAGCTTTGGGACCGGTCCGGTTGCGCGACGTGGATGAAGCGCAGGCGGCCATCGTCACCGCCGCGAAAACGCTGGCGGACGCTGGCGAGATCGTGATTTCCGGGAACGACGGCGAAGGAGCCGAGGAAATGGTCGAGTAGTCGTATGGGAGAGAACGTAATTCCCGAACAAAGATTCCTGTTCGACCGCGACTTCGATCCGGACTTGCTGGTCAACGGCGGTTCAGGCTCGGGGCAACGGGTGGAGAACGGCGAGCGAGCCAAGTCTGATGCCAAACCGGTGTTTACCGAGGACGATCTCGCCCGCGTGCGCGCCGAGGGGTATGCGGAAGGACGCGAACAGGCATCACGGGACGCCGCTCAATCCCTGGAATGGCGCCTGACGGTCGCTATCGAAGCCGTCGGTGAACGCCTCGGCGAAATCATCTCCTCTACCGACGTGGCCACCGCCGCTGCCGCGCGGGACGCAAATGTCATTGCCGTCGCCATTGCGCGTCGCATGGTTCCCGAATTGTATCGTCGAAACGCCGCTGCCGAAATCGAGCAAACGGTGACCTCCGTTTTGTCGCAGGTCTTGGACACGAAAACATTGACCGTACACACGGCGGAATCGCTCGCCGATCCGGTGCGCGAGCGCCTGATCGCCTTAGCCGAGACCCGGGATATCGGCGACAGAATCAGAATTACCGCGGATCACTCCCTTAGCGACGGCGATTGCCGGATTGAATGGATGGGCGGCGGCGCAGAACGGATCAGCGCGGCGCTATGGATGGAAATTGAGGGCATCGTCGAGAAAAACCTCGGCTTCGTTCCGGCCCTAGTCAACGGCGACGCTTATTCACGCAGCGATCGCGGCGACCTTAACGAGGAAGACACCACTCCCATGCTTGAATGCGCCGCGCACGCACCCTCCGCAACAAACGAGGACGGAGAGACACATGACTGACGACGAAAATCTGGACCTGCAGCAGTTGGACGAGACCACCAAACCGCAACGGGCGCCGGACGACACGGGGGGAGCCGACGCGCCGGACAGTGCGGGCTGCAAGCCTCAAGAACTGGATGCCGTCTATGACATTCCGGTACAGGTCTCGGCGGTGCTGGGCAAAACCACTATGGAGATCAACCAGCTTCTCAAATTAGGCCGCGGCGCTGTAATCGAACTCGATCGCAAGGTAGGCGAGGCCATAGACGTCTACGTCAATAACCGCCTTGTCGCGCGCGGCGAGGTGGTGGTGGTCGAGGATCGCCTCGGCGTCACCATGACGTCAATCATCAAGAGCGACCGGATACAGGGCTGACCGACAGTGAACACCCGAACCCTCGCCGCCGACATCCGCTCGCGCATGGCCCCTTCGAGCCTGACAATGGATACGGCCTCGGTCATTGGCCTGGTGTGCGGGTTCGGCCTGCTGATCGCGACCATCGTGCTCGGCGGCTCGCCGGGCTCTTTCATCAATCTTCCCTCGGTGCTGATCGTGCTGGGCGGCACGTTTTCCGTGGTCACCATCTGCTTCTCGCTTTCCGAAGTCGGCAATACATTTAAGGTCGTGGCGACGGCGGTGGTGCCCAGCGTTTGCAAGCCGGAGGACGCGGCAGCGCAGGTTCTCGGGATCGCCGAGCTGGCGCGGCACAACGGCGTACTCGCGCTTCAGAACATCCAACGCGATCTCGCCGCCGAGCCGATACTGCACAAGTGCATGACCATGGTGATCGACGGCGCCGACGGCGAGGAAGTGGAGACCGTCATGCGCCGAGACCTGCAGGCCACCCAGCAGCGCCATGCACGCAGCGCCGACGTGCTCCGCAAGGCCGCCGAATTCGCACCCGCCATGGGCCTCATCGGCACCCTGGTGGGATTGGTGCAGATGCTGGGCAATCTCGAGGACCCGGCCGCCATCGGCCCGAGCATGGCCGTGGCGCTGTTGACGACGTTCTACGGCGCGGTTCTCGCCAACATGGTGTTCTCGCCGCTCGCCGCGAAGCTCGAGCGCAACTCGGCGGACGAGAGCCTGGTCGGCCTCGTCTACGTGATGGGCGCCGTCTCGGTCATCCGCAAGGAAAATCCACGCCGATTGGAAATGCTGATTAACAGTGTCCTGCCGCCGTCAAAGCGGGTGCGATACTTCGATTGATACTGCCGGATTGATTATGCCCTCTGGGAGGTAAAGACCATGCGTTTGCTCATTACGGGAACCCTTGCCGGCCAGGTCGGCGCGGCCAGCCGCATCGCGGTGGAGCGCGGCGCCAAGGTCGTGCAGGCGGACGACATCGCCACCGCGCTTCGGATCTTGCGCTCCGGAAGGGGCGCGGACCTTGTCCTTGCCGACGTCAAACTGGACGTGGCCAGCCTGATCCAGAACCTCGAGCAGGAACGCATCGCGATCCCGGTCATTGCCTGCGGTGTCGGCAACGATACCCGCGCCGCCGTCGCGGCGATCAAGGCCGGCGCCAAGGAATACCTGCCGCTGCCGCCGAACGCCGAGCTGATGGCCGCGGTACTGGCCGCCATCACCGAGGAAAACCACGCCATCATCCATGCCGACCCGCGGATGGCCCAGGTGCTGGCGTTCGCCGACAAGGTCGCGTGCAGCGATGCCAGCGCGCTGGTGGTCGGTCCTTCCGGCACCGGCAAGGAACTGATGGCGCGTTACCTCCACGCCAAGAGCCGCCGCTCCGAGGCACGCTTTGTCGCCGTCAATTGCGCGGCCATTCCCGAAGCCCTCCTGGAATCGGAGCTGTTCGGTCACGAGAAGGGCGCGTTCACCGGCGCGGTGGCGCGGCGAATCGGCCGGTTCGAGGAAGCCAACGGCGGAACCCTTTTGCTCGATGAAATCAGCGAAATGGACCCGCGCCTCCAGGCCAAGCTGCTGCGAGCCCTTCAGGAGCGCGAAATCGACCGCGTCGGAAGCACCAAGCCGGTCAAGGTCGACGTCCGCATCATCGCCACGTCCAACCGCGACATGGAGAAGGCGGTGGCGGCCGGCGAATTCCGCGAAGATCTTTACTTCCGGCTGAACGTTGTAACACTGCAGATCCCATCGCTCAGCGAACGGCCGAAGGACATCGAAGTTCTGGCGGAGCACTTCATTCAGCACTATGCCCGCGCCAACGGCGTCGATGCGCTACCGCTGTCCACCGAGGCCAACCGGATGCTCGAAACGCATTCGTGGCCGGGCAATGTGCGCGAGCTTGAAAACACAATGCACCGGGCCGTTCTGCTGGCCCGGGGCACGCAGATCGGGCGCGACGACATTCTCCTGAGCGGCGCCACCCTCGCGCCTGGCGTTGTCGCTGGCGGAACGGCGACGGGATCGGCCGGCGCCGACCCGGCGCTGGTGGGTCGCACCGTGGCCGACGTGGAACGGCAACTGATCATCGACACCCTGTCGCACTGCATCGGCAACCGGACCCATGCCGCCAATGTCCTCGGTATTTCCATCCGCACGCTCCGCAATAAGCTCAAGCAGTATTCGGGCGAAGGATTTTCCGTTCCCTTGCCGGGCGATGGCGAGCGCTCGGTGGCCTAGGAAAAATGACCCTGACGAGGATCAAACAACGTGGCTGACAACACGACCTCGGCTTCCGCGGCGCCGGCAATGACCGGCGATTTCCAGCAGATCATGGCCGCCGTGATGAAACGCGGCGACATCGGCCTGGCGCTCGCCGTGGTGGCGACCCTCGTCGTCCTGATCCTGCCGATGCCGAGCTGGCTGCTGGATGTGTCGCTCGCCTTCTCCATCACGTTCTCGGTGCTGATCCTGATGACCGCGCTATTCGTGGATCGGCCGCTCGATTTCAACGCCTTTCCGACCGTCCTGCTGCTCGCCACCATGGTGCGCCTGGCGCTCAACATGGCATCGACGCGGCTTATTCTCAGCGACGGTCATGAAGGACCCGCCGCCGCCGGCCGGGTGATCGAGGCGTTCGGCGGCTTCGTGATGGGTGGCAACTTCGTGATCGGCATCATCGTGTTCTCGATCCTGGTCATCGTCAATTTCGTGGTCATCACCAAGGGCTCCGGCCGTATCGCCGAGGTGGCCGCGCGGTTCACCCTGGACGCCATGCCCGGCAAACAAATGGCCATCGACGCCGATCTCTCGGCCGGGTTGATCGACGAAGACGAAGCCCGCAAGCGCCGCAAGGACATGGAAGAGGAAAGCAGCTTCTACGGCGCCATGGACGGCGCCTCGAAGTTCGTCCGCGGCGACGCCATCGCCGGCCTCCTGATCGTCTTCATCAACGTGATCGGCGGCATCGTCATCGGCGTCGCCCAGATGGGCCTCTCCTTCGGCGAGGCGGCCAGCACCTACACGCAACTCACCGTCGGCGACGGCCTGGTCTCCCAGGTGCCGGCGCTGATCGTCTCCACCGCGGCCGGCATGCTGGTCACCAAGGGCGGTGTCGGCGGCGCCACCGAAAAGGCCCTGTTCCGGCAACTGGGCGGCCAGCCGCGGGTGCTCGGCATGAGCTCCCTGGTGCTGGCGGCGCTCGCCGCCCTGCCCGGCGTTCCGCTATTGCCGTTCCTGACGCTGGCGGCCGTTACCGGCGGTCTCGCCTGGCGCCTCAACCAGAGCCAGAAGCGCCAGCAAGTGGAAGCCGAGACCACGGCGCAGGCCGCCGAGGCGGCACCGCCGGCCGAAGAACCGTTATCGTCGGTGCTTCGCCTCGACGATATCCGCGTCGAGCTCGGCTACGGCCTGCTGCCGCTGATCAACGGCACCGCCGACGGTCACCGCCTGACCGACCAGGTCAAGGCCCTGCGGCGTCAGCTCGCGGCGGAATTCGGCTTCGTCATGCCGAGCGTCCGCATTCAGGACAACATGCAGCTCCCGGCCAACGCCTACGTCATCCGCGTCAAGGAAATCGAAGCCGGCCAGGGAGAGCTGCGGCCCGAGATGCTGCTGGTGATGGACCCGCGGGGCGAGGCCATCGGCCTGCCGGGCGAAGCCACCCGCGAGCCGACCTTCGGCCTGCCGGCCATGTGGGTCGACGCGCAGAACCGCGAAGAGGCCCTGTTCCGCGGCTACACGGTGGTCGATCCGGCGACCGTGGTCACCACCCATCTGACCGAACTGGTCAAGGACAACATGTCGGAGATGCTGTCCTACGCGGAAACCCGCAAGCTGCTCGAGGACATGGACTCCGACCAGCAGAAGCTGATCGCCGACCTCATCCCCAACCAGATCTCCTATGGCGGCGCCCAGCGGGTTTTGCAGAATCTGCTGTCGGAGCGCATTTCCATCCGCGATCTGCCGACCATTCTCGAGGGCATGTCGGAAGCCTGCGGCTACACCCGCAACGTCACCATGATCACCGAACATGTGCGGTCGCGGCTGGCCCGCCAGATCAGCGACATGAACACCAACGGCCAGGGCTTCATCCCGCTGGTAACCCTGAGCCCCGAATGGGAGCAGACCTTCGCCGAGTCGCTCGTCGGCAACGGCGACGACCGGCAGCTGACGCTGCCGCCGAGCCGGCTTCAGGAATTCATCAACGCCGTCCGGACGACGCTGGAACGCCATGCCATGGCGGGCGAGGCCCCGGTCTTGCTGACCAGCCCGGCGATCCGTCCCTACGTGCGTTCCATCATCGAGCGCTTCCGTCCCATGTCGTCCGTCATGTCGCAGAACGAGGTCTTCGCGAAGGCCCGCATCCGCACCATCGGCCAAGTGTAACAGAGCGAAGATCGCGCCATGCGACTGAAAACATTCTCGGCGCCAACCATGGCCACGGCCATGGACATGGTGAGAAAAGAGATGGGAGACGACGCCATCATCGTCTCCACCCAGCCCGGAATGGACGGTCGCGGCGCCCGCGTGACCGCCGCGCTTGACGAACCCCCGAGCGATCAGCCGGCGTCGGCCGGGTGGCCCGACCCAGCCGGGTGGCCCGACCAGGAAGAAGCGCCCGAGAGTGCCGGCGACGAGATCCGCGATGCCCTGGCCTTTCACGGAATTCCGAAGACCGTCGCCGAACCCTTGCTGCAAACCGCCGCGACGTTCGCGGCCGATGGTCCGGTGATGGCGTTGGCGGGCGCCCTCGATGCCGTGTTCGGCTTCGCGCCCTTTTCGCGAAAGAACACGACCCGGCCCCTCATGCTGGTGGGCCCGCCCGGCGTCGGCAAGACCATCGCCATCGCCAAGCTGGCGACGCGCGCGCGGCGCGGCGGCCTTGCGGTCGATGGTGATCACCACCGATACGCGGCGCGCCGGCGGCATCGAGCAACTTCAGGCCTTCACCCGGATCCTCGGGATCGACCTGATCACATCCGACACGGCGGCCGACCTGGCGGCCGCTGTCGCCGCCCATCGCGGCACCCTCGTCCTGATCGATACGGCCGGAACCAACCCGTTCAGCGATGTCGAAATGGAAAGCCTGGACGAGCTGGTTCGCGCCGTCGACGCCGAGCCGGTGATGGTGCTGCCGGCCGGCATCGATCCCATGGAAGCCGCCGATATCGCCGTTCGGTTCAATGTGCTCGGACCGCAACGGCTGGTGGCGACCCGGCTCGACCTCTCGCGCCGGCTCGGCGGCGTGCTCGCCGCCGCCGAAGTGTCCGCCCTATGCGTTCTGCGAAGTCAGTATCAGTCCTCACGTCGCCGACGGACTGACGCCGATCAACCCCGTGTCGCTGGCGCGCCTCCTGCTCCCCCACGGCGCCGCTTCATCCACTCCCCACATGACAGAGGCAACTCCATGACGACCGCCCTTTCCCTCGCGCAACCTCCGGCCTCCATCGTCAAGGGACGCAACATGATCGCCATCGCCTCGGGCAAGGGAGGCGTCGGCAAGACCTGGTTCGCCATCACCCTCACCCACGCGCTGGCGACAGCCGGTCAACGCGCCCTGCTGTTCGACGGCGACCTCGGCCTCGCCAACGTGGACATCCAGCTCGGCCTGATGCCCAGCCGCGACCTGGCGACGGTGCTGGCCGGCCGCCTGACCCTGCAACAGGCGGCCATGCGGTTCGCCGAAGGCGGCTTCGACATCATCGCCGGGCGCTCCGGTTCGGGCCGGCTCACCAACGTGCCTCCCGGCCGGCTGCGGGCGGTCGCCGACGATCTGACCCAGGTGGCGCAGGCGTACGACCGGGTGTTCCTCGATCTCGGCGCCGGCGTCGATCGAACCGTGCGCCAACTCACCCGCGCCGTCAGCACCTGCCTGGTGGTCACCACCGACGAGCCGACGGCGCTGACCGACGCCTATGCCTTCATCAAACTCACCCACATGGAACGTCTGGTGGACGACATCCGGATCGTCATCAACATGGCGAACACCGCGCGCGAGGGCGAGCGCACCTACAATACCCTGCTCAAGGCCTGCGAGGGATTTCTCAAGATATCACCGCCGCTGCTCGGCGTGATCCGGCGCGATTCCAAGGTGCGCGAGGCGATCCGCAATCAGACCTCCATCCTGACCCGCTATCCCAACGCCGACGCGACCACGGACGTGGAAGCCATCGCCGCCAGGCTGATGGCCCCGGCCTCCTCCGAGCACGCCCAGTGTGCGCCCCGGTAACCACCAGAGACCAACCTGATGAAAGCCATCCCGCCGCCGCCGCCGACATCATCGTCCACAACGGCCAGCGCGTTGTCATCGCCGCGCGTGCAATTGATCGGCGAACCGCCGTTGGACACGGCGCGCCTTCCGGTGGGCGCGAGCCTGAAGGGACATGTCCTTTCAGACGCGCCTCGGGGCCTCGTGCACATCCAGAGCGACGCCGGCATGCTGGTGGGAAAAAGCACCCTGCCGCTTGCCAAGGGGACTGACGTCACGTTGCTTCTGCAGGCCCGGACACCTCGCCTGCACTTTCAAATCACCGCCACGAACGGTCAAGCGTCGCACGCCCCGCACGTACCGCCCGCGTCGTCGGGGCGCCCGCCGCCCGTCGCGGCCGTCTCCGTCACCCCGCGCGTGCCGGACGCCCCGGCGGCGGTCCCGCCGGGCACGGCGCGCACGCTGCCGCTAATTCCAGGCGCAACCGTCAACGCCACCCTTATTAAGCCCGGGGCCGGCGTTTCGGCCGCGCCGGCGGCCGGTTCCCAGGTGGCCGGTTTGCGCATCGCCGTTCGGGTGATCTCGGTCCAGACACCGCCGGCGGGCGGCCATGGCGCGACCGCCGCGCCGGCGGGCTCCGTGGCCGGACCGCCGGCATTGACCCCCGGACAGACCCTCGGGGGCCACGTCATGACGCCGGCGGCGGGCGGAACGCCCCTGTTGGCCACGCCGATCGGCGCTCTCGGTCTGGACGGGCTCTCGGTGTTGCCCCGGGGAACCGCCGTGAGCCTGCGGATCCTCACCCCGCCAAGCCTGCCGTCAGGCGGCACCCCGTCCGTGTCCCCGGCCGCGGCGACGCCAGCCATTGCCCCTCCGAGCCCCGCCGGCGCCGGGTGGCCGGCACTGGATGCGGCCCTCGAAACGGTTCATGGGATCAATCCGGCGGCCATCCGCCACGTCATGGACAGCGTTCTGCCAGGCTTCGACGCCGGCTTGACGTCCCGAACCCTGTTTTTCCTGCGGGCGCTCGGTCGCGGCAACGTCCGCGATTGGCTCGGCGAGACCGCGACGGAAGTGCTCAAAGGCGCCAATCCGGGGCTTCTGTCGCAACTGGGCGAGGAGTTCCGTCAGATGGCGCGATCGACCGCGGAGACGGAGCGCGACGACTGGCGGGTCGTGCACCTTCCATTGTCGTCCGGCGCCGAGATCGAACCGGTGCGGCTCCTCATGCGCCGCCACGGCCGAGAGCGGAACGCCTCGGGCCAAGACGACCCCGATACCCGGTTCGTGATCGACGTGACGCTGAGCCGCCTCGGCCGGATTCAATTCGACGGCCTGGTGCGCGACGACGGCAAGCGACTGGACTTGATGGTCCGCAGCGACCCTCCCCTGCCGCCCGCGCTCCATGACAAGATCCGCGCCCTGTTCACCCGCTCCGGCGAGACCGCCGGCCTGCGGGGAGAGGTCGGATTCCAGGCGACACCGCCTGAGTTCGTCGACGTCGTGACCATGCCCCCGGCCCGCTCCCCGCAACGCCATGATTGTCTGAAATCCTCATGAAGCAACCGAACGAACCGCCCGCCGGTCCCAAGGCCGCCCCGCTGAACGAACCGGTCCTCCAACCGGGCGCCGAACCCGTCCCGGGCACGGCCCACGGGAACGGCGACGGTGCCGCTCGATCGGCGCCACCTCGTGCGCACCGCCGCCAATCCCGACACCGGCTCCGACTATATCATTCGTTTCGAGATGCGGACGACGCCGTCGTTTGCCCTGGGTCCGCTGAAATTCGTCGCGCGCTACGTCCCCGACCGATTGCTGCTCGATCCGTCATGCCTGAAAACCTACCTGCATGCGCTGACCCAGCCGGCATGGCCAACCCTGGAAGCCATGGTGCTGGCCATGCGCGACGATCTCGGCAACGAGCTGATCCCGCGTTGGCTGGAAATCGTGGTGTCGCCGTCGGAGGCCAGCCTCGAATCCGCCCGACACAGCGTTCTGGTGGAAGACCGCCAGCCGCAATGGAACAACCCGAACCTGCTGGCCCGTCTGCGCGGTTGCTGATTGCCGATCCGATCGCGCTGTTTTACCGGTCGGCACGCCTTTGGCGAAAGCCTTGCAGGGCGATCTCGTCGAGGCCGATGGACTCGCGGCGCTCGGCCTCCGCCGCGTCACGGCGCTCCCGGTTCTCCTGGGCGATTTGCACCGTCTTGAGGTCGCGGTAGGCTTTCGCCACATCGTCCTTGGCGGCGAATACGGCCCGCTCGGCATCGGTAACGGCCTTCTGGAGCACGGCGCGGCGTTCGAGAACCCGTCGCGCGTACCCGCCATAGGCCATCCCCGCTTCGTCGGGCGACGATCGGGCAATCTCCTGTTCCGCCCGAACTTCCCGTTGGAACGCGCGCACCTGGTCTTTAAGCTCTTCGACGAGGCGGAGCCAATCACCGAGTACCCGCCTTTTTTCATCGACCTGCCAGTCGCGGACCCGGACGAGCGTTTTGAGGTCGGCCGTCATCGCCGCGTCCCGGTCATGCCGCTTCGCGACCCGGCGCACCCGCACTGGTTTCACCCGTTGCGTCCGTTGCGCCCGTTTGCGCGGCGCCAGCCTCGGCGGTCATGCCGAGAATTTCGGCGAGCCGCTCGTAGGTATCGGAAAGGCTTGTCCGGTCGTCGCTGGTCTGGCTCAAATAGGCGTCCAGCGCCGGATAATGGTGGATGGCTTCGTCGACCGCCGGATCGGTGCCGCGCTGATAGGCGCCGAGGCGAACCAATTCGGCAATGTCCTCGTAGGTGGAGAGCAAGCGCCGGGCGCGCCCGATGATCTCGTTTTCGCGCGCGCTGTTGCACGCCGGCATGGTGCGCGAGACGCTGCGCAGAACATTGATGGCCGGGAAGCGGCCGCGTTCGGCGATGGTTCGATCGAGCACCACGTGACCGTCGAGAATGCCGCGAACGGCATCGGAAACGGGCTCGTTGTGATCGTCGCCCTCCACCAGCACCGTAAACAGCCCGGTGATGCTCCCCTGCCCGTCAATGCCCGGTCCGGCGCGCTCCAAAAGGCGCGGCAACTCCGCGAATACCGACGGCGTATACCCCTTGGAGGCCGGCGGCTCGCCCACCGCCAGAGCGATCTCGCGTTGCGCCATGGCGAACCGGGTGACGCTGTCCATCATGCACAGCACGTGCGCGCCGCCGTCACGAAAATATTCCGCCACCGCCATGGTCATGTAGGCCGCCTGCCGGCGGACCGGCGGCGGCTCGTCGGACGTGGCAACGATCACCACGCTGCGCCGCATGCCTTCGGCGCCGAGACTGTCCTCGATGAACTCGCGCGCCTCGCGGCCGCGCTCGCCGACCAGGCCGATGACGTTGATTTCCGCGTCGGTATGCCGCGCCATCATCGACAGCAGCGTCGACTTGCCGACCCCGGAGCCGGCGAATACGCCCATGCGCTGCCCCTGGCAGCACGTCAGGAAGCCGTTCATGGCGCGGACGCCGAGGTCGATCTTGCCGCCGACCCGGTTGCGCTGATGGGCCGGCGGCGCCGGGCGTTGCAGACGATACGGCCGGGCGCCCGCCGTCAGCGGTCCCTTGCCATCGATGGGTTCGCCGAAGGCATTGATGACGCGGCCCAGCCAGTTTTCGTGAGGATGAACCTCTCCCCCGTCACGCATGACCTCGGCACGGCACCCGACGCCGATGCCGTCCAGCGGTCCGAACGGCATGAGCAAAGCCGCGCCCGACCGGAACCCGACCACTTCGCCCGCCAGCCACGCCCCGTTCCGGCCGCGAACGCGGCAATGATCGCCGATGGACAGGCACCCTTGCAGCCCTTCCACCTCCACAAGCAGGCCGACGATGCCGCTGACGCGGCCAAAAAACCGGCAATCGGCGAGCCGATCGATCTCGCGAACGATGTTCTGTGCAAATGCGGACACGTGTTTCCCTCGAGTGGCAGCCAAGAAATGACAATAAATATCGAAACACCAACAGGTTAGACCATGGCCGCTTAACGTTCGGTAAAGCGGCGGCCGGGGTGCGGGCTGTCGCGCCCCTTTAGTTTCACGGCGGCCTCGACAGAGCCGGAAACAACCCGTTATAATTGTATTTAAATTGGGGTACAACTTTTAGCTTGCATTCGATCACCGAATCGTACTATTTAAACGGTTATTAAGTTTGGTTAAACAATCTTACCGTGTTTGGGGGTAACAGATGCGCGTACTTTTAGTAGAAGACGATCAGACGATGGCACAGAGCATCGAGATGGTGCTCAAATCCGAAGGCATGGTGGTCGACGCGACCGATCTCGGCGAGGACGGTCTGGAAATCGGCAAGCTCTATGACTACGACATCATCGTTCTCGATCTGATGCTGCCGGACATGGACGGCATGGAAGTACTCCGCCGCCTCCGCCAGGCCCGCGTCAACACGCCGGTGATGATCCTGTCCGGCAACAACGAACCGGAAGACATGATCAGGGGTCTCGGCAGCGGCGCCGACGATTTCCTCACCAAACCGTTCAACAAGCTGGAATTCGTCGCCCGCATCCACGCCATCGTGCGGCGGTCGAAGGGGCACTCGGAATCGATCATCCGGACGGGCCGCCTCGCCGTGAACCTTTGCGCCCGGACCGCGGAAGTGGACGGCCGGCCGCTGCACCTGACCGGCAAGGAATACGGTATTCTCGAGCTCCTCAGCCTCCGCAAGGGCACGACCCTGACCAAGGAAATGTTCCTCAACCACCTGTACGGCGGCATGGACGAGCCCGAGCTGAAGATCATCGACGTCTTCATCTGCAAGTTGCGCAAGAAGCTCGCCGCCGCCACCGACGGCGCCAATTACATCGAGACCGTCTGGGGCCGCGGCTACGTCCTTCGCGATCCGCAGAACACCGAGATTCTCGAGCCCGCGGCCGTCGCCGCCTGAGCGCCGAAGGGGTCCTCGCGACCCCAGGCAAAATGCGAACCGGCGGCCGTCCCGGTCGGCCGCCGGGTTCCGCCGTACCGACCCTTCCCTTTCCACCGCGCCGAACGCGGCCCGTTCCTTCGTCTGAGCCCCACGCTTCCCATCGCGGCCCCGACACCATCGCCCCCGGCAAAGACCCGCAAGCGGTTCACTTCCGTCCGCCCAATTCAACAGCCAGACAATGCGCTCGCGTGACAGCAGTGCACTTATAAACGTGAAGCCATAGGCTTGCGGGGCGGCTCTCTCAGGCTACAGCCCTATACACCGCGGGCGCCAGTGGCGATCGTCTTTCTCGGGTCGAAGAATGGTTTTTCGACGACCTCCGCAGCCAGCATTGCGGCCGGCGTCCGCACTTGAAGTTCCGTTCCGAGTACAGCGTGCTCCACCGCCGTCATCGCCAGTGCGATGTTACTTTTCAGGCGCGGCGAATGGATCGCCGAGGTAACCTTGCCGATGGTCTCTCCATCCTTGCGAACCGGCCAGAAGCTGGTGTTCGGGCCGGGCAACGGATTGCCCTCGATCCGCAAGCCGACCTGCTTTCGCGACACCCCCTCGGCACGGATGCGCCGCAAGGCTTCCTTGCCGATAAAATGCGCGTCCACGTCCAGGTCGATTAGTCGTTCCAGGCCGAGCTCGTAGGGGTTCGTGTCGATGTCCATATCCGCATGATAGGACAGCATTGCGCCTTCGATCCGGCGGATCGACGAGGTGTGGCCAGGTGCCAAGCCATAGGGGGTTCCCGCCGCCATGATACGTTCCCACAACTCAAACCCACGCGTACCGTCGCGTAAATAGAGTTCGTAGCCGAGTTCACCAGACCAGCCAGTCCGGGAGACAACCAGCGGAATCCCATCGATTTCGAGCTCTCGAAAGCGAAAATAGCGCAAGTCCGCAATCCCGTCGCCAAACAGCGCCTGCATCACTTGGCCCGATTTCGGCCCCTGCAATTGAAGGGGCGAGACGTCGGGCTCGCGGACCGCCACCTCCAGCCCGGCATTGACAGCAACCCCCTGGGCCCAGAAGAGGACATCGCTGTCGGCGAGCGAGAACCAGAAATGGTTCTGACCAAGGCGTAGCAGGATCGGGTCGTTGAGAATGCCGCCTGCGGCATTCGTGAGCAGCACATATTTGCACTGACCTACCTGCATCCGGGACAGGTCGCGTGGGCTCAGAAGCTGCGCGAAGGTTGCCGCGTCCGGGCCGGTGATCTCGACCTGCCGTTCTACCGCCACGTCGCACAGGACCGCGTCGTTCACCAAGTTCCAGTAATTTTGGACCGGGTCGCCGAAATCGCGTGGGATGTACATATGATTGTACACTGAAAAACCCTGTGCACCCCACCGCAGCGTCGCCTCAAAATAGGGGGATTTGCGGATCTGCGTGCCGAACCCGATGTCTTCCGTGTCTTTCATCTCGCATACCTTTCCGAGTTTGCGTTCGCCTTTCCCAGGCGCACGATCGGACCGCGGCAATCGTAGCACGCCATCACCGCTACCAGCGCATGGGAACAATGTGACGCGTATGGGGAGGAGGCTTCGGCTAGGAGACAGAGCAGACCCTGATCGACAGCGGATCGCACGATCGGCAACGGACGGCCAATCTCAATGGCTCAACATGATCGGACTTCAGAAAACGTTAACCCTTCCCCTGCCGAATGAGGACCAGCCACAGCGGCAACACCCTCAGCCGCGGAACATCCAGTAACGCGACGCGGACCGTCACTGCTGACCCAAGGCGGAGGTCGGCGGCCGCTTACGGGCCGGGAGGCGTCTTCAACATTTACAGCGCGGATGTTCGCCTCGTCGGCGATAGCGCAATGTGCGGCACCCGCCGCATGGATCTGACCAACGTCACAGGATCGACCTCAACCGCTCCCCCGTCTCAACGCGGGCTATCTTGCCCGGAACTACAAGCGGGCCAGATCCAACCCTGCGACGTCGCCGACAAGCGCAGCCTCGAGTCTCTTCTCCGTCTCGGCTGCGGCCGCGGCGTGGTGCTGCGCCAGTTGAGCCTTGTGCAGTCCGTACAGCGACCACGCGTCATTCCGGAACTGCTCTAGCGCCGCCGCAAATGCCTTCTCAGCCTCGGCCGGCCGCTCCGCCTGCAGCAGCGCCGCACCGAGGGACCGGCGGACCGGGTAGTACCAATACGGGGGTTCCAGGTAAGGAAGCGAATCCTGAATGGCCACCGCCTCCTCAAACGCTCTCACGGCACCTTGATGATCACCGGCCACTTGGAGAACGCGACCGTCGATGACGTGACCAGCAAGCTCGAGAAGCTGAGGGGCCGGCACGCCGCCGTCAACCATGCTTGTCCAGTCGACAGTTTCTCCCATGGTGTCGATTGCGTCCGCCTCCGCCTTGGCCGCATCCGCATCTCCGCGTGTCGCGAGAGCGACAGCGCGGGCATAGTGCCACATGGCCTTGACGTAGGGCAGCGCGTCGCCGGGATCGCTCAGGGCAAGGATTGTCTCCGGCTCGCTGAACTGGGCGTGCGCGAAGTAAGGCGCCGCGTCGATGAGTTGAACCCACGGCAGCACCGCCGACACGTCGACGATGGTGGTTTCCGGCAATTTCTCCGCTGTCGCAACCGCCGTCGCTCCGTCTCCGGCCATGCGCGCCGACTCTAGCAAAAAGTGTACGTTGTGCGGATAGTACGAGTATGGATAGAGCCCGTCCGGAGAAACCTGGGCCAGGTAGGCCTCGTCGGCGGCAACGGCCTTCCGGTTGATGGCGATGGAATCCTTGAGGCGGCCGATACGGAAGTAGATGTGCGACGGCATGTGAACGATGTGGCCGGCGCCGGGAATCTCCGCTGCCAGATGATCGGCATAAGGCTCCGCGCGCTCCGGGGTTTTTGAGGCTTCCACGGTGTGGATGTAAAGGTGGATCGCGTAAGGATGGCGCGGCTCTTCGGCGAGGGCCGTCTCGAGGGTCTCGACCAGTCCTGCCACGGCCGGCTTCAGGGTCTTGCCGTCTTCCTCCCAGTAGTCCCACGGCGAGATGTTCATCAGCGCATCGGCATAGAGGGACTGGACGGTGGCATTGTCGGCATGGGCTTCGGCCACCTTGGCCATGGAATTGGCGTAGGCCTGATTCAGAACCGCACGGTCGCGGTCGGGATCGGCCGCGTAGCGGGCGTCCAGAGCCTCGATCAGGGCCTGCTCCAATGGGGCGGTGCCGGCCCGCATCGCCATCGCACGGTCCGCGGCCTTTCGAGCCGGTCCGATGGCCGCCGGGTCCATGGGCGCATTGATGTTGGGGCCAAGCACGTAGGCCTGCCCCCAGGCGCACATGGCGCACGCCGGGTCCAGCTGCTCGGCGTGGCGGAAGGCCCGGAGCGCTTCCGGATGATTGAACGCGTATGCGAGTCTGAGGCCTTGATCGAAATAGCGCTGCGCCTCGTCGCTGTTTGCAGTGATCGAAAAGGAAGCGTCGCCGAGGTTCTCGAACAGCGGCGGCGGCGCGGCGCCGTAGGTATTCACCTGGTCCTGAGACGCTTTCGCGAGCTGAAGCCGGCGCTCGAAGCCGGCCATGTCCTTGTCGGCCGGCTTGCCGCAGACGGCCGCCAGCAGATGCGCCGGGATCAGGCTTTCGGATGCCGTTCCAGCGGCGGCCGACATCGGCGCCGAGCCGGCGGCAGGAACGACCGGTTGCTCCGGACCGTGCGCACTTGCGTCCCGAGGCAAGATTGGCAACGCGATAACCAATGCGGTGCTCAGCATGAGCAGGTTTCGTGAATTCTGGCGGAACATGGTCTCTCCTCCCTTTTGAAGCTCTTCAGAGCTATCCATTCGGCGAGACTGGGCTATTTTCATGCATGATCGCACGTCCCTAGGCAGGGTAGGCGGACCGGTTAAGGCTTGCTGCCCCTGCCCAGCGTTGAATGGGGATTCTACAACTGATTATCAGTTGCAGGAAGCGCGGAGTTGACTGCGTCATGGCAAAAAACGCTCATTTGTGGCACAATCTGTTTCAGTCGACGAGACCCAGAAGGTCCTTCTCCGCCATCAGGACTGCGTCGCCGCCTCGCGTTCGGTCTCGGCCTGTTCAGCGGCCCAGGCACCCGCGGCCTCTACGGCCACCGGCGAGGTGGTGGGCAGCACGCCGAGGTAGCTTTCGGTCTCGGCCACCGGGATACCCAGGCGCTGCGTCATGCGGTAGAGCGCATAGAGCGCCACGGCACCGAAAGTTGCCGCAAGAACCAACCAGAACGCGAACGGGCCGAATTCCTGCATCGCCCAGCCGGTTATCAGCGGGCCCGCGATGGCGCCCAATCCGAAGGTGAAAACCAGCCCTCCGGACGCCGATGGCATTTCCTCGGCGGATAGGAAATCGTTGGTGTAGGCGAGAAACAGGGCGTAGAGCGGCGTCGTCACGCCGCCGGCGAAGAAGGCCGCCACCATCAGGCCCCACTGATCGCCGACGTTCATCCAGCCCAGTCCGCAGGATGCCGCTCCGACAGCGGCCGCCCCTAGGATCAGCTTGCGGCGATCCATCCGGTCGGAAAGCCAGCCGAACGGATATTGCAGCACCAGCGCACCGGCGAACAGCACCGCGACAAACAGCGCGATCGAGTCTGCCGACATCCCGATCTGGGTGCCGAAGACCGCGCCCATGCCCGATTGCGTAGCGTAAAGGCCGCCGAGCAGGAAAATTCCGACGGCGCCGAGCGGCGAGCTTGAAAAGAGGTTTCGCAATGACATCGGGCGTGTCACCTCGACCGTCGGCGCGGGCGTGACGCTCAGAAGGATCGGCGCGAAAGAGATCGACACCAGGATCGACGCGCTTATGAAGAGCGCCGCGGTGCCGGCATCGCCCAGCGTCAGCAGCCCCTGCGCGCCGATGATCCCCAGCGTCTGTGCAATCATATAGGCCGACAGCACCTTGCCGCGTGTGTCGTTGGTCGCGGCGTTGTTCAGCCAGCTTTCGGCCGCCACGTAGATGCCCGACATGCAAAATCCGATAAGCACCCGCAGCAACGTCCAGGCCCAGGGTTCGGCCAGCAGCGTAAACGCGATCAGACCTGCGGACATGAAGCTGCCAAGCGCCGCGAAGACGCGCACGTGACCCACCCGCCGGATCAGCAGAGGGGTAAAGCGTGCGCCTGACAGAAAACCCATGAAATAGCCTGAGGTGACGATGGCCAGCTCAGTGGCAGAAAAGCCCTCGATCCCGCCACGAAGGCCGATGAGGGTAAAATGCATGCCGTTACCCAGCATGATGAGCAAGATGCCTATCAGAAGGGCCCAGACCCCGGACAACACTTGCAGCATGAACCATCCTTTCGCAGTTTGCGGTCAACTCGTGCTGTTCGAAGCATTACTCGAGACAACCATTGCTGCGGTTGGTGCAGCGCCGTATACCCCGCCATTTACCATGCCGCATACTCCGCCATCTACGACAAGGTAAGTAATTTAGAGTGGGTTTCGCACACCATGGACTGCGCTGCAGAGCACCTCACACCGGCATGCGCCTCGGATCCGAAGTAGAAGCCCAAGCGCAACCCCCAGTGCGAAGGTGAGTTTGTCGACCTCCAAAACCGGTGGTTTTCGCCAGAGCCAGAAAGGTTTGAGTTCTGGCACATTTTGCGGCGCGACGAAGGTCGGCTTCGAGCCGGAGTGGTCGTGGTAGATTGGAAGGAACCCGCACTGGCGGCATGCCAGATTTCTGGCAGCGTTTTAGAACGAGCGGCCGGGCGCCGGGAGCGGGATCGGCTCGGCCTGTCGTGGGCGCGGCAGGGATACCGTCAGCGCGCATGCGTCCGGGTCGGGCGACCCGATCGCCACCGCCGCGCCGAGGCGTCGCGCCAGGACCGCCGCCAGATATCCGTGCACCGTCCGCGACGTCAGCGCGCCGGCGGGCACACGCGGATCGATGGCGGCACGCAGGCTGGCGGGCAGCCGCGCGCGGGCACCGCGGGCGATGACGCTCACCTCGGTTCCGGCGGCCGTGCCGGCGCATCGGACGTTGAGGGTGCCGCCCCGCGGCAATGCGTCGGCGCCGATCAGCACGAGGATCAGGGCCAACCGCATCTCATCGGCCGGAAAGGCCCGGTTCGCATTGAATTCGGTGCCGCGTTCGGCGCCGCATTCGATCCGCCAGTCCAAGTGCACGCGAGGACTGGCGAGGACACCACCCGCGAGCGCTTTCGCTTCGTCCACGGTCATCGTCCGCCCGGCACCGCCGCCGAGCCCGAACGCCACCCGGTAGAACGCCAGGCGGTTGTTCAGGTGCTGAGCGCTGGCGGCGATCAACGACAATGCCGCCGGATCCGCGCCTTCGTCCTCGCTCAGCAACTCGACCCCGTTGTGAATGGCACCCGACGCGCCCGCCAAGTCGTGACACAGACGCGAGCACAGGAGCCGCGCGACCCTCATGTCGGTGGCGACGCCATTGTCGTCGAGCGGAGACCCCACGCCCGACGGGACCACGGTGCTGTCGCGGCCGGTCGACCCCGAATGCGAATGGGAACGCAAGGGATCGGTCGTCGCACTCTTGGCCGAGGACGGGAACATGTATCAGCGGACCTTCCGTGCCTGTCGTCGTCCCCCTGTTCGGAAGACTCTCAGAACTACCCAAAAGGGTAGTCCTGGATGTAGCACAGCTTCCGCGTTAATTCTACTTATTTGAGAAAAAATAATATAAAATACTATCTATGAGGGCACTGGCGCGCGCTGGATAGCCTCCGGGTTCGTCGGCACGGTCACCGGCGGCCCGCCGTTCAATGCGCTCTACCCGTGAATTTCTACTTTGCATGGGGTTGTTCTTTAGAAAACGCGGTGACCCCTCCCCCCACCCCGGTTCTCGATCCGAGAGGTGCCGTCTTCGGTTCATGAGATTTCGCGGGACAGCCGCGTGTCGGTTGCCGGGGACAGCGCCACCCGCGCCACGCGAAGGCCTGCCGACCAGGCGGCGACACCAAACCCGGAATGCCGCTCGATGGCCCTTCCGAGCGCCCGGCGAAGCCGCACCGGCCACAGCCCGAACGCGGGCCCGGAACGGGTTGCGGAGTCAACCCACGCCATGTCCGCGCCCTCGGCGCCGACGGCCAGGCCCAGCCGTTCCACGAGATCGGCGGGGAATACCGGCGCGTCGGCGGCGAACGTGGCCAGCCACGGGGTTTCCCGCGAATGCCGCGCCGTCCAGTCGAGCCCGGCCACGATCGCCGCCAGCAGCCCATCGCGTTCCGGCGCGACGGCCGGCAGGCCTTGGACAGACACGGGTGAGGCATCGGCGTCGGCGGTCGTGCAGATCACCAGCGATGATATCTGCGGCCGCGCCTTCTCGATGATCGGATCGAGCAGCGGCCGCCCCGGCAGCGGCGACAAGCGATGGTCGCCGGCGCCGACGATCATCCCGACCCAGCGTTTGGGAACGGCCGAGGGTTCATCGCGGATGATACAAACCATCAGTAGTCCCATTTCCAGATGACGCCGAGCTTGCCGCGCTCGAGATTGTCGTCCTCGTCCTCCTGCTCCCCGGCCACACTGATGTTCGGCGTCAATTCGATTTCCATGGTCTTGGCGCCCAGCTGTTCCTGATCCCAGCGGTCGGAACTTCGGCTCGGGCGGATATCGCCGGCCAATCGCCGCTGTCGCTCCAGTGCCAGCACATCGACGCCCAGTATGCGGTCGTTGAAGGCGGCGATGCCGACCGTCGGGCTTTCGCCGCGCGCCAGCATCTTGAGGGAATCCGCAAGCCGCAGGGCCTCGCCGGAGGTGAGCCGCGAGACGCTTTTCTCGAACATGATCCGGGCCAGGATCTCGTCCGGCGGCAGCCTCGGCTCCGACCTCAAGGTGACCGTCGGGCGGGACGACCACCCCGCGACCTCGAGGATGGCGGTCAGGTCCGGCAACTCGGATCGGGCCGACCACTCGATGAGCGGATCGATACCGACGATACCCGTGAACTCCATGCTTCCCTCGCGGAGAACGAAAAGCCGTTCCGCGAACATGAACTCCCCTTCCGTCAGGTTCAGTTGCCCGAGCAGCCTGGGCGCGTCCGTGGTTCCCGTCACCCGCACCAGACCCCACCATTCCGAATCCAGTCCGCGGCCTCGGACGAACACGCTTCGCGGCATACCGACCAGGAGATCGAGCGCGCCCACCCACGGTGCGTCGCCGCCGTGGATGTCGCCGTCGATCTCGCCATCCACGGCATGCCCGCCCAGATGTTTCGGTCCCTGCTCCACCACGTCGAGGGCGGCGACGCTGCGCGGCAGCGGATCGGGCAATCGGACGAGCACCCGAGACGCCTCCAACCGGCCGGAAATCAGCCCCGCTTGCAGGGTTCCGGAATAGTCGAGCTTGCCGTTGGCGGTGACGGTGATGTCGTCACGGCGCACCAATTGGGTTTTGGTGAAGTCGAGCGTGCCTTCGATGCCGATCCCCTCATCGGGCCGCAGCATGACGCGGCCTCGACCGTGCACCGCGCCCTTGGCGCCATCGTTTCCGCGCAACGCGAGCGCCACATAAGAGCCCGTCGTGGCCGAGGCATCGATTACGAGATCGCGGAGCAGGGTTCCCGCCACCAGGTGCTCGTAGACGCCACCGACAATGCGCCCCTGCCCCGCGACGCTCGGCCGCGAAGCCGTCCCGGCAACCAGGAAATCGATATCGGCCTTACCGCCGATCCGGGACTTCGCCAGAGCCATGGTGGTCGCCAGGGACGCCAAGTCTCCCCGAACGCTCAAGCGGCCGTTCACGGCTCCCTTGTCGTCCTCCTCCCAGACGAGCGAAAGGGCGCTGTCATCGCTGCCACCGGCGTGCGGACCATCGCCGCCACCGGCGGGCGCACCGGGGTCCTCGGCCATCGCCGAAACCCCGATCAGCAACATCACAATCAAACTGAAAATGAATGTCTCTCATGGCCATCGCTCTTCACCGATCGATCGAGTTCGCCCTGCCCGTGCTGTCAGAAAGCCTGGCCGATGCTGATGTAAAACTCAAAAGGATTGTCGACCTCGTCGCGCCTGTTGATGGGAAACGCGAAGTCCAGGCGTACCGGACCGAACAGCGTGTGATGCCGCAGACCGATACCCGCCGCCCAGCGGGGCTCGCGCGAGAAATCGGGAATTGGGTCTTCGTAGACGTTTCCGCCCTCGAAGAACGGGACGACGCTGAGGCTTCGCCACACGATGGCGCGAAGCTCGGCGCCGGCGAGAAACAGCGAGCGGCCGCCGATGGGATCCCTGTCGTCGTCCAGTGGACCCACTTTCTGGAACTTGTAGCCGCGGATGGAGCCGTCGCCGCCGGCGTAAAACCGCTTGTTGGATGGAATGTCCCTTCGTGATTCGCCGACGATGGAACCGACGCTTGCCCGTCCCGCCAGCACGAACCGCTTGTTGTCGTCAAGCGCCGCGAAGGCGTTGGCGTCGATCCGGTTGACGAGAAAAGTCGTGATGTTGTCGAACTCGCCGGCGTAGGGCGTCATCGAAAGCTTGAAGCGAGTGCCCCCGGTGGGACGCCACTGGCTATTGGTCCCATCATACCGCAAGGACAGCGGGACTCCGAACAATCGCGACGTCCGCGTTCCATCGTTATCCTTCAGTCGCGATATCTCCAGCGACCCGTCGGTCGCGGCACGCCACCCGCCACCGAGCGGCAACCGCGCCCCGCCCACCACTTTGGCGCCCAGTTCGTCGAACGCATCGCTATCCACCCGGATCAGTCTGGCGCTGGTGATGAGATCCAGGCCCGGCTCGTGAAAATCCGGCTTGCGGAATGCCATTTTCGCTTGCTGGGTGATCCGGCCGGCTTCGAGACTGACTTTGAAGTCTTCGTTGGCGCCGAGGACATTGCGATGTTCCCACGTGATCTCGCCGGCCAGGCCATCGCCGGTGGAGTACTTGATCCCGGCGCCGATGGATCGCGGCGGTCCCTCCACCACCGTCACCGTGAGGGGCAGTTCACCCTTGGCATCGAGCGTCGCCGCATTTTCGGTGACCACGGAGGAAAACAGGCCGCCGCGCAGCAGCCTGGCCTTGAACAGATCCAGCTTGTTGCCGTCGTATGGATCGCCGCGCTTCCACGGAATGAGACCGCGCAGGTAGTCCTCGTCCGTGCTGTCGAGCCCGTCGAACGTGACGGGGCCGAACCGGGCCAATGGCCCCGGCGCCACCGCCAGGCGCACGTCCACCGTCCGGGCCAGATGATCGACCGTCACTCTGCGATCCATGATGCGCGCCAGCGGGCGTCCCTGACGCGCGTAGGCTTTCAGCAATCGACGCTCGGCCGCCACGATCTCGGCGGCCTCGGCGCGGCGCCACATCTCGAGGCCAAGGTCCCGCGGACCGGGGGTCACCGGCGCGTCGTCGGCTTCCTTCCCCACGTACTCGACGTCGAACACGGCCAGCACATACGACGGTCCCGGCTTGACGCGGATGGACACGGTCATCTCGTTGCCGTTGCGCCGTATGCCGTGGGCGAAAGAGGCGGCGTAATAGCCGTTCGAACGCAGGATCTCGTCGAAACGCTCAAGGTCACCGGCAATCCTGCGCTGGTATCCGGCTTCGGTATCGGGGGCTTGATTGTGCAGTTTGATCAGTTGCGAGCTGTCCTCCATGAGCCGGCGCAGGCGCCGATCCACGCCCGAGATCTCCACGTCATACGCCGGCGGCGGTTTCGGCTGGTCCTGCGCCTGCATCCAGGGGTCGCGATCCTCGTCGGCCCGAGCCGCCACGACGGTCAACACGACGACCAACGCAACCGCCGACACGGCGGCGCCCAGGGAGCAGAGCATGGAGCGGAATGTTCCTCGCCAAGGCGCATGTTCGGAGGAGCCCTCCGCACGTTCACTCCGCGTCACGTTTGTTTCCGCGCTCCATGAAAACACGGGCCATGATCCCGTCGGCGTTTTCGAGCCGACGCCTCAAGAACCGGCGGGTCCGTTCCTGATCGACGGTTTCGTCCCGCGCCCACACCAAAAGCGTCGCCACGAAGAGAGTACTCAGGCCCACCTCCTCGACCTCCCGGCGCGGCGGACGGGCGTCGAGAATGGCGGCGTCACGCAACCAAAGGATGGTCCGCGACAGATCGAAGATCATCGGCACCCAGTGATGCGGATGAAACGGCCACATCTTGACAGCGAGCATCTGCGCCGTGACCGCGCGGTGCGGCGCCAGCGCATCGAACCATCGCAGCATCAGTATTTCCAGGCGTTCGGACGGCGGCAACGCCGCGAACTCAGGGGGCCTCGGCGCCAGCATGGCCCGACGCGCCCTAGCGAACCAGGCGTTCGCCACCGCGTCGAGATCGCGATAGAGGCCCGCCACTTCGGAAAGACCGGCGCCCGAACTCTCCGCCACGTCGTGAAGGCGCACATTGTCCCAGCCAGCGTCTTCCGCAAGCTCGATCGCCGCGTCGACGATCCGCTCGCGCAAATAAGGATCGGTTTTTCCTGAATCTCGCACCCGCTCACCCATGACCCCATGCTCCTCGACCATCCCATCTCCCGCCAACATCCAGCATATATCATAGGCGCACCCGGACGCGAGCGCACGCGCGGGATCGCAATCCGCCGTTCCATGAAAAACGGTCGGCGGAGCTTCGTATATTTATTTCCCCGAAACCATGACTAAGCTTAGTATCGCGGACATGGCCTGATAGAGACAACCACCGAAGGCTCGCGGAAGCTGTCGGGCCTACCCCTGATCTTCCTCCAGCGACAACAGCGACGCATTGCCCCCTGACGCCGTCGTGTCGATGGACAACGTGCGCTCGTGCGCGAAGCGGTGGAGGTATCGGGGGCCCGAGCTCAGCGGGTTGCCAAGGCCGGCTCCCGGGTCTGGGGCCTCGACAAAGAGCACCAGTGAACGGATCGGTCCGCTGCCCGTGGCGAGCGTCCGGTTGATGGCGGCGGACAGCTCCCGCGATCCGGCAAAAGCGACGCCGGCCAAGCGCGGGTCGCCGATCAATTCGGCGAGACTCGCGTCCCGTCCCGGCCGCGCGATCGAAAGCGCGCCCTCGGGCACCCCCGCCTGCTTGAACACCATTGCTACGCGAGCACAGAGATCGCCATCCGGATGCCAGGCAACGACGGTGTTGCCGGCCGCCAGCGCCGCGCCGATCTGGGCGACGAGGGCGGTCAATCCGGGGCCACCGTGGCACAAGCAGGCAAACACACCGCGCGGACCTAGGCTGAGTTCGTTCTGCTCGCCCGTCGGCCCCGGCAGACGCTCCGGCCCGGCAAATTGCGCGCGCGCCTGGGCGCCAAAGAAGTCGAGGTATTCGACGGCCCGCGTCACCCCACCCTTGCCGCCGCCATCGAGCGCGGAGAGTTCATCCATCGCCGCCTCGCAGGCTTCGGCCGCGCGTTCCAGGACAGACGCGCGCAACCGGCCCCCCATCGCCGCCCAGCCCGGACCGGCGGCCGTCGCCGCCTCCAGCGCCCCCTCCAGATGACCGCGGTCCAGACGGATGGCGCCGATATCCCCCTGGAAATCACCGGCCCCATCGGCCGGCGCGGTATCGTCGGCGCCGTTCGCCGGCGTTTCGGTGGCGAAGCGATGCAAATAGTGCGGCCCGCCCGCCTTCGGCCCCGTCCCTGAAAGTCCCTGGCCGCCGAACGGCTGCACGCCCACGATCGCGCCGATCTGGTTGCGGTTGACATAGGTGTTGCCGACCTTGGCACGGTTATAGATGAGATCCGCGGTTTCATCGATCCGGCTGTGAATGCCGAGCGTCAGGCCATAGCCGGTGTCGTTTACCGCCTCGATCAGTTTGTCCATGCGCTCGGCGCGAAAACGGACCACGTGCAGTATCGGCCCGAAAACCTCGCGTTGGAGGCGTGAAATGCGGTCGATCTCGAACGCCGCCGGAGCGACGAAGCTGCCTCTATCGGTGCCCGGCCCCAGGTGCGCGCGCTTGATGAGTTTGGCCTCGCCCATCATCCGCTTGACGTGCCCCTTCAGCATCGACCGGGCCTCCTCGTCGATGACCGGTCCAACATCGGTGGAAAGCAGCGCGGGATCGCCGACCGAGAGCTCTTCCATGGCGCCGGCCAGCATCTCGAGCATGCCGTCGGCGACGTCCTCCTGCACACACAGGATGCGCAATGCCGAGCAGCGCTGGCCGGCGCTTTGAAATGCGGAGGCCAGGACATCGCGCGTGACCTGCTCGGGCAGTGCCGTGGAATCGACGATCATCACGTTCTGTCCGCCCGTTTCGGCGATCAGCGGCACGATCGCGCCATCGCGCCGGGCAAGCGTGCGGTTGATGAGCTGGGCGACCTCCGTCGAGCCGGTAAAGACGACACCGGTGGTGCGCGGGTCC
The DNA here is from genome assembly GCA_963786305.1 of uncultured Alphaproteobacteria bacterium. GTDB lineage: Bacteria > Pseudomonadota > Alphaproteobacteria > Rhodospirillales > Defluviicoccaceae > CAKZLS01. The sequence continues at coordinate 228,266 of CAWAYL010000007.1, read as the reverse complement.
GCGACCAGCGCGCCTCCGACTTGGGCGCCGTCGCCCGGCAGCAGGTGCAGAACGTCTCCCGGGATGCCGGCGCGGTGGAGAAGCCGCACGCCATAGGCGGCGACCAGCGGGGTCTGCTCGGCCGGCTTGGCGACCACCGCGTTGCCGGCCGCCAGCGCCGCGCTGACTTGTCCCATGAAGATGGCCAACGGGAAATTCCATGGACTGATGCAACAGAACACGCCGCCGCCCCGGAGCTTCGCCCGCGGCGCGCCGCCGGCGGGGACGCGCAGATGGAACGGCTTGTCGAACTCGGCGCGCGCGCGCACCGCGTAGTACCGGCAGAAGTCGACCGCCTCGCGCACCTCGGCAATGCCGTCGTTCACTGTCTTGCCGGCTTCGCGGACGCACAGCGCCATGATCTCGGGCGTCTCCGCCTCCATCAGGTCGGCGGCGCGGTCAAGGCAGGCGGCACGCTCCTCCACGGGCAACCGGCCCCACGCGCCTGCCGCGCGCGCCGCCGCCGCCAGCGCGTCCTCTACGTCGTCCGCCGTCGCGTCGGCGACCTGGCCGACGACCACGCCATGATCGGCGGGCGAGACGACGTCGCGCGGGTTGGTCGCGCGCTCGCTGCCGGCGATGATCGGGCCCGCCGTCCAGGTGCGCTTGGCCGCTTCGCCCATCGCCTGCGCCAGGCTCGACAAACGCACCCGGTCGCTGAGATCGATTCCCCTCGAGTTGCGCCGCTCCACGCCGTAGAGGTCGACCGGCTGGGGGATGCGCGGGTGCGGCAGGTAGGCGAGCCCGCGAACCGCGGTCACGGGGTCGGCGATGATCTCTTCAATGGGGAGCTTCTCGTCCTGTATGCGGTTGACAAACGAAGAGTTGGCGCCGTTTTCCAACAGCCGGCGGACCAGATACGCGAGCAGCTCTTCGTGCTCGCCGACGGGCGCATAGATCCGGCAGCCGACACCGACCTTGTCCCTCTCTATCACCTGCTCGTACAACTCCTCGCCCATGCCGTGCAGGCGCTGAAACTCGAAATCCCGGCGGTCGCCGGCATATTCCAGCACCGACGCAATGCTGTGGGCATTGTGGGTGGCGAACTGCGGATAGAAGGCTTTGCGGTTCTCCAGCAATTGCTGGGTGCAAGCAAGGTAGGAAACGTCGGTCGATACCTTACGGGTGAAGACGGGATAGCCGTCCAGGCCCAGTTCCTGGCTGCGCTTGATCTCCGCGTCCCAGTAGGCGCCCTTGACCAGCCGCACCATGAGGCGGCGGTCGTGCCGGTCCGCCATGTCGGCGAGCCAGTCGATCATTGACGGCGCGCGCTTCTGATAGGACTGGACAACGATGCCCAAGCCGTCCCAGCCGGCGAGGTCGTCGTCGCCCGACACCGCGTCGAGAACGTCCAGCGAGATATCCAGCCGGTCGGCTTCCTCCATGTCCATGGTCATCCCGATATCGACGGCCGCCGCGTTCCTTGCGAGCGCCTGCACCCTGGGCACCAGCTCGTCCATCAGACGCTGGGCCTTCGCCACCTCGAACCGCGGGTGAAGGGCGGAGAGCTTCACGGAGATTCCGGGTCCTTTCATGACCCCCCGGCCGGCGGCCGCCTTGCCGATGGCCGCGATCGCATTGCGATAGGTTTCGAAGTAGCGCTCGGCATCCGCCATGGTGCGGGCCGCCTCGCCCAGCATGTCATAGGAGTAGCAGTAGCCTCGGCTCTCGAGCTTCCGCGCTCGCTCCAGGGCATCTCCGATGCTGCGGCCCATGACGAATTGCCGTCCCATGATGCGCATCGCCTGGTTGACCGCTTCGCGCACCACCGGCTCGCCCAGCCGCGCCACCAGACGGCGCACCGTGCCGCCGGTGGTCTGTCCGGCGTAGTCATGCATGCGGACGATCCGCCCGGTCAGCATCAGCGCCCAGGTCGAGGCGTTGACGAACAGCGATTCACTTTGGCCGAGATGCCGCTCCCAATCGGCCGCCGAAATCTTATCGCGGATCAGGCGTTCCTGTGTCTCGTCGTCGGGCACGCGCAGCAGCGCCTCGGCGATGCACATCAACAGCACGCCCTCCTGGGTCGAAAGGCCGTACTGGTGGAGGAAAGCGTCGATCCCGCCCTTTCCGTGCTGCTGCGAGCGGACGGTCTTCACCAGACGACGCGCCGTTTTCTCGATGCGCGCCCGGCCGTCGTCGGAGAATTGGAGCCTTTCCAGGAGACCCCGCACGCAGGCGGTCTCGTCGCCGCGATACTGCGCGTCCATCGCCGCCCGAAGAGCGTCGCGCTCGGGTAGCGGCTGCTCGAAGATCATCGCGCGAACCCCCAATTGGTCCAGTTATTCCGCGGCCCTGGGAATGATACCCGTGCTCTCCGCCTCGAGCACGCGCTCGAAGTCCTCGGCAACCAGGCCGGCCGGCCGCGGTCCCATGCGGCTGACCACGACAACGGCAATGGCGCAGAGGATGAAGCCCGGCACGATTTCGTACAGATCGAAGATGCCGCCCTGGAGCTGCTTCCAGACGACAACGGTCACCGCGCCCACGATCAATCCCGCCGCCGCGCCGTTGCGCGTCATCCGTCGCCAGAACAGCGACAGGATGATTACCGGCCCGAACGCGGCGCCGAACCCGGCCCAGGCGTAGGCGACGAGGTCCAGAACTCCGCTCTCCGGATCGGTCGCCAGCAGGGTCGCGATGAGTGCCATGCCGAGCACGCTGGCACGTCCGACGTTCACCAGCTCCGTCTGGCTCGCGTCGCGCCGAAGGAACGACCGGTACAGATCCTCGGTCAACGCGCTCGAGCACACGAGAAGCTGTGAGTTGATGGTACTCATGACCGCCGCCAGGATCGCGGCCAGAAGGAACCCGGAAACCCAAGGATTGAACAGCACATTGCAGAATTCGATGAACACGGTTTCGCTGTTTTCAAGCGGATTGCCGGCGAAATAGGCGATGCCGGAGTAACCGACGAACACCGCCCCGTAGAGCGCGAAGACCATCCAGACAATGTTGATCAGCCGTGCCGTCGGCACGTCGTTCAGCGACCGCACCGCCATGAAACGGACGAGGATATGCGGCTGTCCGAAATAGCCGAGCCCCCAGGCCATCAGCGAAATGATGCCCATGGTCGTCATGCCGGTGAACACGTCATTGAACGCGGGGTCGATGGCCCCCACTTCGGCCGTGGTTTCGGCCCAGCCGCCAATGGACGCGACGGCGATCATCGGCACCACGATGAGCGCGAGAAACATCATCAAGCCTTGAAAGAAGTCGGTCCAGGAAACGGCGAGGAAGCCGCCGAGAAAGGTATAGGATACGATGACCGCGCTGCCGACCCACAACGCCACCTGATAGTCGAGCCCGAAGGTCTTCTCGAACAGGACGCCGCCGGCGACGAGACCGGCCGACACGTAGAACGTGAAAAACAATAGAATGACGATCGCCGAGATCATCCGCAGAATCCGCGAGGTATCCTGAAAGCGGTTGTTCAGATAGTCGGGTATGGTGATCGCGTCCTCGGCGACCTCGGTATAGATCCGCAGGCGCCTGGCGACGAACTGCCAGTTCAGGTAGGCGCCGATGACCAGACCGATGCCGATCCAGATCTGGTTCATCCCCGCCGCGTACACCGCGCCGGGCAGGCCGAGCAGCAGCCACCCGCTCATGTCCGACGCTCCGGCTGAAAGCGCGGCCACGGCAGGAGGAAGGTTTCTGCCGCCGAGCATATAGTCGGATAGATTCTTGGTCAGTTTGTAGCAGATCAAACCGATGGCGAGCATTCCCACCAGATAGATGATGAATGCGCTGATCGATCCTGCGTCCATGGCATTGCCTCCCTGGCGGCGGCCGCGTCGCTCTATCGGCGCTCTTGCCGGCGCGGTCCTTTTTGCAAAAACCCTGTTTTTCCAGACCGCCTATTTTTTCAGTATGTAAGTTATAATGGAGAGCCCGACGCAAGCCAGCATCGGAACCAGTAGCCAAAACCATGTGGCGAACGTTAGCGATCCGGCCATGCCCATTTCTCCTCCCGGCGCCTTTTGGCGCCCCCGTTAAGCACCCTGGTGTGCCACTCCGATGGCACGAATTTGTAACATCGTTAGTCGCTGAACGCGGTTCAAGCCCTATTCGCAGATCGACACATCGACGCCTGGATCAATACGTGATCGGGTTGAAGGGCAACCCGGGGGCGCCGGATGATTGAGGGATTTGTCCGGCGCGCCGATGAAAACCGCGAGAATGCGGCCACGCCGATTTGTCCGCAGAAGGGTAAAAATGGCCTTTGTGGGTAATTTGGATGATGGGCGGTGAGGGAAAGACCGCTTCAATCGATGGTCGCGAGATACGGCAGGTGCCGATACTTTTCGCCATAGTCGAAACCGTATCCGACGATGAACACGTCCGGCACGGTAAAGCCGACGAGATTGGCGTTGATGTCCACCTGCCGGCGGCTCGGCTTGTCGAGCAGCACGCAGGTGGTCACCCGTTCCGCCCCTTGCTCCAGCAACAGCTTTCGGGCGAGCGACAGCGTGTTTCCGGTATCCACGATATCGTCGACGAGCAACACGGCACGTCCGGCGACGCTGGCGGGAATGTTTCCTTCCAGGCGAACCGTGCCCGGGCTGTCGCGTCCGTCTCCATAGCTGCTCAGCTTGACGAATTCGATCCTCGGCGCGTATCCGATGCGGTCCATGGCGCGGGCGAGATCGGCGACGAACACGAAGCTGCCCTTGAGCAGACCGACCATGGTGAAATCCCGGGGAAAGGTCTTGGCGACCTCCTCGGCGAGATCGTCCACACGGCCGGCGATGTCCGCTTCCTCAAACAGGGTCCGCAACGTCGTCACCGTATCGCTCTCCGCTCACCGGCCAGGAAACCGCTAGGGCCTCATGCACCCTCGAAGCCGCCGCGTCAAGCCCACCCCGCCAATGTCACACGGATGTCATCGCCGCCGTCGCCCGTTTTGCGACGGTAGTGCAGCGTAAAACCAAATCTCACCATGGCCTTCGGACGCAAAAAGCGGCCTTGCCGACGGTGCATCCGAACTAATCGCTGGACATTCTGTTTGCATTCTTCCCAGCCGCACTCCTTTTTGTAATGTTACGTTGCAAACCCTATTCCTGACCCGGAGGCCATCATGGCACCCCCCCACCCGATCACCATTCGCGCCATCGACCACGTCGTGATCCGCGCCAACGATCTGGAGAGCTTGGTCGCCTTCTACCGCGACGTGCTGGGCTGCGCGGAAGAGAAGCGGCGCAGTGAGTTGCGGCTGATTCAGCTCAGGGCGGGACGTTCGCTGATCGATCTCGTCGCCGCCGGCGGCCCGCTTGGTCTCGCGGGCGGCCGCGCCCCGGACTCCGGCATGCCCACCATGGATCATTTCTGCGTGCAAGTGGAACCGTGGGATGTCGACGCCATCACGGCCCATTTGCGGAGCCAAGGCATCGAGGTCGGCGACGTGGTCACCCGCTACGGCGCCCGCGGCAGCGGCCCGTCGATTTATATCGACGATCCGGAGGGAAACACCGTCGAACTCAAGGGACCGCCGGAGGGGCCGTAGGCTTCCAATCCACTTGCCGTTCCGTCCAGTGCCGATCGGGGTCCGGACAAAACCAGAAGGGGTTCTTTCTTACCCGCGTGGGTTGAAAGTGCGGGCCAGAAACGGCCGCAACGGCCTTGGTTTACCGGGCTTTAACGGTTTCGCCCGTATTTCAATGGCAGTCGCCCGCCGGCCAGCCGCTCGGGCGTCCCCGCAAACCCATCAGCGCTAGGCAGGCCCGGCCCATGACCGAACACAATCTGATCCATCTGTTCCCCGAACTCGATTGCGCGTCCCACCCTTCTCATGCCCCGACGGCCGAGCCCGGCAACGAGGCCCGCCCGCTTTCCGAGGATCAATCGCCCGACGCCGGCATCGTCCGCGCCGGGCTGCTCTACATGGCCGCCGACCTGAGTGAACTGGCGAAGATCGCCTCGCCGGAACGGGCCCGCGAGTTGAACGCCATCAGCCAGTTGATGCGGGCCCTCGCCGCCTCCTGAGCGCTCTCTCTCGCGGTTTTGCCAATCTGTTTTGCCGATCCGGGGTTTCGGATCGGTCCGGGCGACGGTTATACTCGCTTCCCAAGATCACGAGGATCACCAGGGGGGCGAGCGTCCGCGCCGCAACGTCATGAATTTCCGAACTGTCGCCGTCGTCGGCGCCGACCATGGAGCGGCGCGCTCCGCCCTTGAACGCCTCGCCGGCAAATACAAGACAGCGGCGCCGGAGGATGCCGACGTGATCGTCGCTCTCGGCGGCGACGGCTTCATGCTCAAGACCCTGCACCAGTACCTGACCCGCGGCATTCCCATCTTCGGCATGAACCTCGGATCGGTGGGCTTTCTGATGAATACCTACAGCGACAACGGCCTGATGGAGCGCCTGGCGCGGGCCGAGCCCATCGCCCTTCACCCGCTGCGCATGACCGCCACCGACACCGCCGGCGCCACCCATGAGGCGCTGGCCATCAACGAGGTGTCGTTGCTGCGTCAGACGCGGCTGGCGGCCAAGCTGAAAATCCAGGTGGACGGCAAGGTGCGCATGCGCGAGATGATCTGCGACGGCGTCCTGTTGTGCACGCCCGCCGGCAGCACCGCCTACAACGTCTCGGCCAACGGACCGATCCTGCCGCTCGATGCCCACGTTTTGGCGCTGACGCCCATCAGCGTGTTCCGTCCCCGGCAATGGCGCGGCGCCATCCTGCCGCACACCGTGACGGTGGTGATCGATGCCGTATTTCCCGAGATGCGGCCGGTCAGCGCCGTGGCCGACGACACCGAGATCCGCGACGTCGTCCGGGTGGAAATCCGCGAGGACCGGGGCGTCGCCCTGACATTGCTGTTCGATCCGGAACACAACCTGGAGGAGCGGATCATCAAGGAGCAGTTCTTGCTTTAGCTCCGGCTCCTAACGGCTTGCGCTGCCGACCGCCTCGGAAACGCTGGAAAAACCGTCGGCGCGCAGCAATGCCGCCAACTCCCGGTTGACGCGGCCGACCAGCCCCGGACCGCCATAGACGAGACCGGTGTATAGCTGCACCAAGGACGCGCCGGCGCGGATCTTGGCATAGGCGTCGCGACCGCTGTCGACGCCGCCGACGCCGATGATTGGCAGCCGCCCACCCAGCAAGGTGTACATGCGACTCAGCACCGCCGTCGAGGGCGCCATGAGCGGCCGGCCGCTGAGACCGCCCATTTCGGCCTTGTTAGGATCGGTGAGCGTGTCCGGCCGGGCCACCGTGGTGTTGGTGGCGATCAGACCGTCGATACCGGCCTCGAGCACCACCTCGGCGATGTCGCGGCAGTCGGCCTCCGACAGATCGGGGGCGATCTTGACCAGAAGCGGCGGCTTGACGCCGGCGTCGGCGCGCGCCCGCAACGCGCCACGCACCAAGGCCGCCAACGCCTCTCGTCCCTGGAGGTCGCGCAGCCCTGGCGTGTTGGGCGAAGACACGTTGATCACCAGGTAGTCGACGAGCGGCGCAAGGGCCCGGATGGCGGTGGCGCAATCGGCCGCCGGGTCGGCGCTGTCCCGGTTGGGTCCGACATTGGCGCCGACAATGCCCGCCCGCGCGTCTCGCTTCGCCACCCGGCGCCGCCCGGCGAGCCGCCGGGCAACGGCCTCGAGACCGTCGTTGTTGAAGCCAAGGCGGTTGATCACCGCTCCGTCGCCCGGCAGGCGGAACATGCGCGGCCGGGGATTGCCGGACTGCGGCCAGAGCGTCACCGTCCCCACCTCCACCAGTCCGAATCCCTGAGCAAGCATGGCGTCCGCCACCTCGGCATTCTTGTCGAACCCGGCAGCCAGGCCCAGCGGATTGGCAAAGGGCAGCCCCCATATCTCGGATCGAAGGACCGGGTCGTCCACCCCCGCGCACCGAGGCACCACGCCAGCCTTCAGGGCGCGCACGGCGAGGCCATGCGCGGTTTCAGCGTCCATTCGCCGCAACGCCGGCCAAACCAGCGAGTACAGGTCTGCCATCAAGGATCCGTCCTTTGTGTCGGCTTAGGCCTAGAAAACACTTGGCGCGCACTCTATGAGAAAGCCGCGATAAGGGACAGATCCGTGCGCAGATTTTCCGATTGCGGCCGCTCTCCGGAGCCGAGACAGGCAGAAAATACGCCGGTCGCGATCAAGACGCGTCAGCAATGATTTCAAGCCAAGCTCTGCTGCGCTACACTCCGCCCAACCTTTGGGATTGGGGATAGCCGGGAGTTCAACCGTGTCCGACGATGCCGCCGTTCTGTTCGCCAACGAGGCTTTTTATCTGGCCTTCGACAATCGAGACGTTCAAGCCATGGGCAACCTTTGGGCCGAGCGGGCTTCGGTCACCTGTATCCACCCAGGGTGGCGAGCCTTGAGCGGCCGCGACGACGTGATGGAGCGCTGGCGGTCCATCCTCACCAGTCCCCATGCGCCCAAAATTTCATGCCACTCGGCCTCGGTCCGCGTCCACGGCAACGTGGCCTACGTCATCTGTTACGAGAACGTGGACAACACCTTTCTGATCGCCACCAACGTTTTCCTGCGTGAGGACGGCTCATGGAAAATGCTTCACCACCAGGCCGGAGCGTCTCCATCGCCACCGGCACCCGAGGAAATGTCCCATAATCTGGAAAGGGTGCAATAAATCGTCGCGGCGATCGACCCCGTCCAACCATGGCAGGCATGCAACGTTATCGATTGCACGCCTGTTTTACTCGATGTATAATGTAGATTAATTAAGATGGGAAAGGAGGTGAACACCATGTTGGATCCGATGACCTTTTCCCTGAAAGTGCAGCATGCGGCGGCGATTGCGACGTGTTGCGCGGCAGGCGTCGTGCTCGCCAGTTGGGCGCGGATTTTTAGGGGTGACCGGATGTTCTTCGGAATGCCGTTCCACCGGCGGTCCGAAGAACTGCACACCCACGGAGACAATGTCCCGACGGGCGCGACCTGGAGCGACCACTACGGCAAGCGCAGCCATGACGTCGACGTCGAGCACATGCGTTAATAATCGCTCTGTCAAAGTGCGGTTAAGATTGAGAGGCTGGCTCGCGCCAGCCCTCTTTCCATTGAGGCTATCTCTGTCTTCGTCGTCCCATATCCCCGTTATGGCGACATTCGCCAAGGTCGCCGATTTGGTGTCGTGTTTGTGAAGACACGGCGAAGAAAGGCGGGACACCAATGAACGCCGTTGTGCTAAACTCACAGCGAAGGGGCAGGCAACCGGCCGATCACGTGTCACGGATTGTCGGCAACCATGAGGTGGCTTGCTCCGCCGAAACGACAACGACACACGGTAGGGGATCGTGCTCGTTTGGTGTAACGGGCCCTACTTCACCCCGGGGATCTCCGATTAATCTGGTCGCAGACGCTGAAACGACGACCACAATGGTGCATTGATGAAACGGCTTGACGAGGATGATGAGTGATCCCCGAGTGGATCGCTGGCTCGATAACTTGGGTCTCGTGGAGTACGCGGCGGTATTCGCCGAAAGCCAAATCGACTGGGGCGTGCTACCCGATCTGACCGAGAGAGACCTTGAGGCATTGCGTGTCCGAATCGGACATCGCAAGAAACTGGTCCGAGCCATCGCGAAACTGGCGAAAAACGACGTTTGGCTCGCCAATGCCGAACCCGGCATGAGCGATTCCGACAACGTCCCGCCGCTCGCACCGGACACGCCAACCCAATACCGACGAGACGTCCCGCCTCTTAACGCCGAACGTCGTCAGCTTACGGTCATGTTTTGCGACATGGTTGGTTCGACGGCACTTGCCGGTAATCTGGATCCGGAGGACATGCGCGAGGTCTTGCGGTCGTTTCACGATGCCTGCGCCCAGGTTATCGATGAATACGACGGCTGCGTCGCCCAGTATCTCGGTGACGGTAATCTGGCATACTTCGGGTACCCCCTGGCCCACGAAGATGACGCGGAGCGGGCCGTGCGCGCCGGCATGTCCATTGTCGCCGCAATGGATGAACTCAACGAATCCCTGCGCGGTATCTATGACGTGAACATTTCCGTGCGCGTCGGCATCGCCACCGGCCTGGTGGTGGTGGGCGGACTCGTCCGCGATGGGCATTCCCGTGAAAGCACCGCGATCGGCGAAACACCCAACCTCGCGGCCCGCCTGCAGAGCCTGGCCGAGCCCAATGCCATCGTCATCGCGTCTGCGACACGCGGTCTCCTCGGAGAACGTTTCGAATATCGCGACCTTGGCAACCATCGCATGAAGGGATTTTCCAAGCCCATTCAGGTTTGGCAGGTGGTTGATCGCCTGGACGTAGAGCCGGACTTCGACCTACCGCGCCAGGCTCAAATGACCCCATTCGTCAATCGTGAGACAGAGGTGGCGCTCCTTCTCGATCGCTGGGGACTGGTTCGCGACGGCGAGGGACAGTTGATCATGGTGTCCGGAGAACCCGGGATTGGCAAATCACGCATCGCGCTCGCGCTTCAGAGCCGAATTGCCAAAGAAGCGCATTCGGTGGTGCGCTATCATTGCTCACCGTTCCACCGAAACAGCGCATTGCATCCGATCGTCGAGCAGATTACCCGCGCCGCCCGGCTGGACCGCCAGGACTCGGACGCACGAAAGCTCGATAAGCTGGAATCACTGTTTGCCAAAATAGGTCTTCGGGGAGACAAATCCATCCCGTTGTTTGCCACCTTGCTGTCCATATCGACGGAGGGGCGTTATCCGCAAACCGATTTGAGCCCGCAAAGGCAGAAAGAGTCCATTCTCCAAGCATTGGTGGATGCCCTCGAGGCATACGCGTGTATCCGGCCTCTTCTTGTCGTTTTCCAGGACGTTCATTGGATCGACCCGACATCTCGAGAGTTTCTCGATCTTCTTGTCGATCGGATTCCAAACTTGCCGATCCTGGTTCTCGTCAATTTTCGCCCCGAGTTCGTGCCGTCGTGGTCCGGCCATCGATGCGCCACCCTCCTCTCGCTGAATCGCCTGAGCACCAAGGCCTCGACGGAACTCGTCCTCAACATCACGCACGGCAAGGCACTGCCGGCTTCGGTCATCGATCAATTCATCAGCAAGACCGACGGCGTTCCGCTGTTCGTGGAAGAACTAACGAAGACCGTGCTGAACACCGATCTGCTGCGGGAACGAGACGGCGTTTACGTAATGAATGGGCCGCTGCCGCCACGGGCCATTCCGTCGACCATTCAAGACTCGCTGATGGCTCGTCTGGATCAACTGGGCCCGCACAAGGAAACGGCCCAAATCGGCAGCGTGATTGGGAGACAATTTTCCCACGACCTGTTGGCGGCCATCACGTCCGCGGGAGAGGAACGACTACAGGAAGCTCTGGCGGCCCTGGTCAATTCGGAGTTGGTGTTCTCTCGCGGCACGCCCCCGGAAGCGCTTTATACGTTCAAACACGCATTGGTCCGCGACGCCGCTTACGAGAGCCTCCTGCTCAGCAAGCGAAAGGCGCTTCACGGACGAATCGCGACGGCGATCGAGAGCCGGTTTCCGCACACCGTCGAGGCCAACCCTCAGATCCTCGCCAATCATTTTTGCGAGGCGGGAAACATACCGACCGCCGTTCATTACTGGCTGAAAGCCGCGGAAAGCGCGAGCGCCCGCTCGGCCTGCGTGGAAGCGGCAAACCATCTGGACGCGGGCCTGGAAGCGATCCAGGGCCTTGCGGAGACGACCGAACGGAACACGCTCGAACTCCGCCTCCGCATTCCTCTCGGAGCCGCCCTGATCGCGGTGAAAGGCGCGGGATCTCCCGAAGTCGAGAGAACATACGCCCGCGCTCTGGAATTGTGCGAAGAGCTGCCGGAGTCACAGCTTCATTTCGCCGCCCTGTGGGGATGGTGGCGGATATCCATGGATTTCCAGACCGGGCGGGAACGAGCGGATAGACTTCTTCAACTCGCCAACAACCTCGAGAACCCGGACCTCCGGCTGCAGGCCCACCACTGCCTGTGGGCGACAACCTTCAATCTGGGAGATCAGGCCGCCACCAGAAAACACATCGAAGAAGGTTTGAACCTCTACGATGAACCCAGGCATCGCTCGCACGCGTCGATCTACGGAGGCCACGATGCTCGGGTGTGCGCCCTCGGAGAAGCGGCCTTGGCGCTGTGGTTACTGGGATTTCCCGATCAGGCGCTCGCGCGGATCCATCTGGCGAATGCATCGGCCGATGCGCTGGCCCACGCGGGAAGCCGTCTGCATGCCATGGATATTTCGGTGATGCTGCATCGCTATCTCAGGGATGTGAAGCGCGTCCGCGAACTCGTCGGGACGATGATCGCCTTCAGTGAGGAAAAAGGATTTCCGGACCATTTGGCCAAGGGCAGAATTTTCAAAGGATGGGCCGACGTTCTTCTCGATAAATCGGCGGCCGGTCTCGAAGAGTTGCGCAACGGCATCGCGGCGCAACGAGCCATCGGCACCAAGGAGGACTTTCCCGTCTATTTCGAGATGATGGCGAAAGCCTGTCAGGTTCTGAATCAGCCGGAGCGCGGGTTGAGCGAGCTTGAGGAAGGTTTTGCCTTGGCGGACGCGAGCGGAATTCATTATTGGGATGCCGAACTGCATCGGCGCAAGGGGGAACTTCTCCTTGCGGTTTGCGAAAGCAATGCCGAAGAAGCCGAAGCCTGTCATCTGAAGGCATTGATGATTTCCCGCCAGCAGGGCACGAGATCGTTGGAACTTCGCTCGTCCATCAGCCTGAGCCGGCTCTGGCGAAAGCAAGGCCGGACCGGAGAAGCGAGCGGCCTGCTATCCAGCGTTTACGACGGATTTACGGAAGGTGCCGGCACGCCGGATTTGAAAGAGGCATTGGACCTGCTCGAAAACCTGAAGAAAAGGGCGAGCTGACGCTGGCGCAACTGATGCCGAAGACGGGGACGCCCACGTGCTTCACACCGACACTCCCTTGACATACCCCTTGTTCGATACCTCGATGAGCGACGACACGCGAAAGGCCTACCGATTGGGCACGCACCGTCTGGTCGCTCCCTCTCTGACCCTGGCGCGGGTCCGTCCGCTCATGCCGGTGATGGGCATTACCCGCATCGCCAACGTTACCGGTCTCGATCGGATCGGCCTGCCGGTGGTCATGGTGTGCCGACCCAACTCGCGTTCCATCGCCGTGTCCCAGGGCAAGGGGCTGGATCTCGAGGCCGCAAAGGTTTCGGGCGTGATGGAGGCCGTCGAAACGTATCACGGGGAAACCATTCACCTGCCGCTCAAACTCGGAAGCTACGAGGAACTGCGCTACAGCCATTCGATGATCGATGTATCGGGCCTGCCGTCGCCGATGAACAGCCGATACCACGGGCAGCGCCAGATCTTGTGGATCGAGGGGGAGAACCTAGTGACCAAAGCAGGCGTGTGGCTTCCGTACGAGACGGTTCACACCAACTTACACCTTGCCCTTGCCGGCGGGAAGCGGCTGTTTTGTCGCCAACACCAACGGGCTGGCATCCGGCAACCACCTGTTGGAGGCCGTCAGTCACGGAATTTGCGAGGTCGTGGAGCGGGACGCCGTAACCCTTTGGAAACTGCGAAGCGAGGAAGACCGGCGTGCGACCGCCGTCGATCTCGACACCGTCGACGACGAAGCCTGCAGAGGCTTGCTCCGTCAGCTCGAGGCGGCGGACATCGACGTCAAGGTTTGGGACACGACCAGCGATGTGAACGTGGCGTGTTTCCAATGTCTTATCGTCGGCCGCACTGACCGCTACGCCGATCCGGAATTCGGTTCCGGATGTCATCCGGCGCGCGAGGTCGCGCTGCTCAGGGCCCTCACCGAAGCGGCGCAGGCGCGCACCACGTACATCTCCGGTGCGCGCGACGATTTTCCGCCGCACCTTTACGAGCCCACGACTCGCGCCCGCCGGCTGAGGGATTGCCGGGCTCTTCTCGAGGCGCATCCGCCGGTGCGGGCCTTCAACGACGCGCCATCCTGGCATGCCGAGAGCTTCGCGGAGGACGTCGCGGAAGAGGTGAGACGGCTCCGATCGGCGGGGGTCAACCAAGTGGTCGTCGTCGATCTGACCAAGCCCGCGTTTCGTCTTCCGGTGGTCCGCATGGTCATTCCAGGGCTCGAGGCCGCTCTCGAAGAAGACAAGGGTGATTACCTGCCCGGCCGCCGCGCCATGGCGATCGCTCGGTGACGCGCCATGACGGTGTATGTTTTCCTCGGGCCGTCACTTCCCGTCGACATGGCGCGATCCATTCTCGATGCTGTTTACCTGCCTCCCGTCCGGCACGGCGACGTTTGGCGCGTCGCGGCCTACGGCAATCCGTCGGCGATCGCCATTATCGACGGCTACTTCGAACATGTGCCCTCGGTCTGGCACAAGGAAATCCTGTGGGCCCTCTCCCAAGGCATACCGGTCTTCGGCGCCTCCAGCATGGGTGCGCTGCGCGCCGCCGAGCTCGAACAGTTCGGGATGGTTGGGGTTGGCCGAATTTTTACCGCCTATCGCGATGGCGTATTCCCTCCCTACACCGACGCGCCTTTCGAAGACGATGACGAAGTGGCCGTCGTCCACGGCCCCGCGGAAAGCGGCTATGCGTCGTCGGAAGCATTGGTCAATATCCGCTGCACAGTCGCCAAGGCGGCCGATGAAGGCGTGATCAGCGACCGGATGCGCGACGACCTTGTCGGTATCGCCAAGGGCGTGTTCTACAAAGATCGAAGCTATGCCTATCTGTTGAAACTGGCCGCCGATAAATTCGGTTCGGCCGCCGGCTTGGATCCGCTCGGCGCGTGGCTTTCGGAGGGCAGGATCGATCTGAAGCGGGAAGACGCCCTCGCGCTTCTTCACCATGTCGGGGGATCGCGGCCCGACGCGCCGAACGCGCACTTCCATTTCGAGCGCACGACCATGTGGGAGCAATTGTTGACGGCGGCGACGGACGATCCGACCGACGTCATGGTCCTCACCGAATTGCGCCTCGAGGGCCGCCCCTACCTGCAAGCCCGCCAGCGCGCCGCATCAAGCCTTTTCCCAGCTCCGGATAGCGAAATGCGTGACCTTGGTCCAATCGACGGTCCCGAGGCCGCCACCGCACTCGATCCAGAAAGGACCGCGCGGCGGCTTCATGACCATGCCCGGAGCGAAACGCGGCGCGCGAGGATCGAAATTCTGAGCGAGCCGTTGGTCGACACGATCATCGTGCAGCACCTGCGCGAGAGCGGTGATTACAAGCGCTTGCTCGCTCGCGCCCAGGCCAAGAGGGCCTGGCTTGCGTCCATGGATCTGTTTCCGCCGGAGCTCGGCGATGTGGATGTCACACCGGAAGACCTTACGGCGTGGTTCTCTGCCCGCATCCAGCGCGATCCGGAGACCGACCCAACGACCTCGGCTAGCCGTCTCCACTTCGACGACACGCTGAGCTTCTGGCGTGCACTTGCCGGAGAATATCTTTATGCTGAAAACAAGTGATTAGCATCCGGAGGACCACAAGGTGGCCCCGGGCGAGAGCGGGAAACGCTTGGGGGGCCGCGGTCATACCCTTACGACAGGACAAAGAGCTTTGCGGCAGTGGAACACGGTTCAAGGTTTTCCCGCAGCCGCGGTTTCTAGCGGGCTTCGATACACCCGAGATCATCTGGCTTTCACCGCCCGCCGGTAGCTTGGCGCAGGGCCCGTCCGACGATCGAATGTCGGTAATCGACGCCATCGGCAAGAAGCCCTACGACGATACGAGTTGGCCCCCCTACGCCGGGCACGCGATGCCGGGACCCTCTCCGGACGCCCACGGCCATTTCGACCATCTCGACGACGAGAGCCGCGAATTCGGCGCGGCGCATCTATACGCCGTGACCCGCCGCGTTCTCGACATCTGGGAGGGATATTTCGGCAGACGCATTCGATGGTACTTCGAGGACATCCAGGAGCGGCTGGAACTGATTCCCTACGTCGAGTGGAACAACGCCCATGCGGGATACGGGTTTCTCGAGACGGGATATGGCAAGGCCAAGACCGGCGAGCGGCATCCATATTGCCTCAACTTCGATGTCCTGGCCCATGAAACAGGCCATATAATCGTCTTCTCGGAAGTAGGAATTCCGCACGATGACACGCTCACGGCCGAATACAAGGCCTATCACGAAAGCTCCAGCGATATGGTCGCGCTGCTCTCCCTCCTCCATTTCGCGAGCTTTGTCGATCACCTGCTCACGGATACGAGCGGCAACCTTTGCGCCGAAAACGAATTGAACCGTATCGCCGAGCTGTCCGACAGCGAAGAGATTCGCAAGGCGTCTCACGGAAAGAGAATGCGTGATGTCGCCGATGTCTCCACCCCCTGGAACCGGCTGAGTCAGAAAGAGCTGCACGCGCTGGGGGAGCCGATGACCGGCGCGATGTTCGATGTGCTCTTGGAGATTTTTCAGGAGATACTGGTCGAGCGATCACTGATCACCCGGACGCTGGCCGATATGGCATTTCGCGTTTCCGACGACCCCGGGACCGCCGCCGCGGTGCAGGTCGGTTTCGATGCCGCCTACCGTGACAAGGCGGCCCAGTTCAAGGACGCTCTGAGCGATGCTCGGGATATTGTCGGCGAGCGGCTGGCGCGAACGTGGGTGGAGATTTCTCCCCATAACCTCAGCTTCGCGGATGTTGCGGTCAAGTTTCTTTCCGCCGATCGCGCGCTCACCGGGCCCACGTACCAAGAGATCATCAAAGATAGTTTTCGCTGGCGAGAGATTGGATACGGGTTCCCTCGATAAATCTCGGCGACGTTCCGACCGGAGATTATGGGAAATTTTGCCGGCGCATCGCTCCCTATCTTTCAATTCATTTCCAATGGGCGTAAAATTTCAAGTGGCACATATTCGAGGGGGGCACGATGGCAAGCGGCAAGACTTGGTCCACACCGTTACATGAACCTTTTGACTTCACGCTGTTCGGCAAGTTGATCGAAGGTTTCACCGTCGCCCAAACGGCGCTGGCTCCCGGCGTCAGGGACTGGGTCAAAAAACCCACCCTCGCCTATATCTTCGGATATGCCACGCAGGGCGTGCTGCAGCGGCTCCCACGGCCGGCGATTTTTGTCGTCGATGGAGACGGCGAGGATCCGCCCAAACGGTATGGAAAAACCTTCCCCGAGGACGAGTTTCGGATGTGGAAGGCGCACCCCACCGACGAGTTCGACACGCTTCGACGTCCTGATCGGATCGCTGAATGATCTGCTGGATACCGACGTGAGTGTCGGTGGCGACGATGGCGGCCCCGACGGCGCCACCGTCATTCGCGGCGCCGACGGCCGTGTCTATTGCATTCCGGCCAGCCTCGACTCCTTCGAGGTGCTTGAAGAGGATAGCAAATCGACTTTGGATATATGCGCGGGCGCCGAATTGGGGGCGCTCCGGGTCAAAACGCTCTCGCCGCGAGCAGCCCTGACGGCGCGAGCAGCGATGACCACGCGCGCGGCCCTGACGGCGCGTGCCGCCATGGTCGGCCGGGCGGCGCTGACTTCGCGCGCCGCCTTGACCGGTCGCGCCGCGCTGACATCGCGGGCGGCGCTGACGTCGCGCGCCGCGCTCGCCAGCCGCGCCGCCCTGGTCGCGTCAATGCACGAGGACGCGGACGACTAAAACAATCTCCGTTCAAGGGGAATTATCCCAACGGTCGTTGGTTTTACTTGATCGCCGCCCTCGTCACAGCAAGTCCGTCAGGACGCCGGTCGCTTCGTCCGTCATCTCGACGCGTTCGAAATCGTCGGCATTGAGCCCGGACATCAAGGGATCGCTGAATGAGGCGATACCCGCCTGAAATTCGATGTTCGGAGCGCCTGAATCCAGCCATGGCGTTTCGGAATCGAGGACCGCGCCCTCGATGTAGATCTTCTGGCCATTGGCGAGAAGAATTCGAACGTCGTCCGCCCTTGCGCTTCCGAACATGGCGCCCCACTGGATCTTGACCGGCACAAACTCCGGGCCACCAATCAATTTGATGACATCCTCGTTGTCCCAGGATTGGATCAGATCGATGGGGTGACCGAAGTCGAACAGGTTCACATCATCTTGGTGATAGAGATAGGTATCGGCGCCGGCCCCACCGATAAGGGTGTCCGCGCCGGAGCCGCCCCACAGAAGGTCATTGCCCGCGCCGCCCGCGATGCGATCGTCATCGGCGCCACCCGACAACGCATCGTCGCCGCCTTGACCGCGCAGGGTGTCGGCTCCATTTCCGCCGACAACGCTATCGTTGCCGCTTTTCCCGCGCAGAAGATCGGCGCCTTCCCCGCCTTCCAGTTTGTCATGGCCGGCGCCACCCGAGAGCGTGTCGTCGCCTCGACCGCCGATAAGCTGATCATCTCCGCTTAAACCAACCAAGACATCGTCACCGTCGAATCCCAGAAGCAGATCGCGCCCGGTGGTTCCGGCAAGATCATCGTCGCCATCCGTTCCGCCCTGGCGGTCATAGGCGAACAGCGCGCTGTCTTGAAGATGCCGCACTCCGGTGGTTCGCTCGATAACATCGGCCAAGCTCGTGGACTTGACCTCCATCAATTCCGCGTCGGTGAACCGGCCGTTCTCGTACCAGAATGAGTCGCCGTCGCGGATCCGAAGGAACTGGTCCGTAAGGATGGCGTGAAACACCGGCCCGACGATGGCGCCGTCCAGATGATCCTCGGCAAGTCCCCCGACCCAGAGATCGACCTTGTCGACCGTTCCGTACGCGGCCTCGAGCCCAGCCTGCACCACCGGATCACTGGTGATATCGGCGAACGTGTCGGCCGCCTCGCCCACCAGGGCGGCGCGGTATTCGTTATACGAAGGCAGACCGTGATCCCGGCCCCGCTGGATATTGAGGGAGGCAAGGTCGAGCCCGCCCGCACCCGGCGGACCGAACAGAAAGTTCCGCAGACCGTCGACGATCTGGGCGTCCAGTTCCTCCGTCACCACATCGGCGACACCGCGGATAAGCGGATCAATACCCCCTTCATCGGTGATCCGATGGGGCGCGAAAAACCCATCCTTGAGATCGAGATGGCCGGTGGAAACGGTTGCACCATCCTCGGCAAGACGCGGCATGATCGGCGCGACCATGCTGTGTCCGAACCGAAAAGCCGCGGTGGAGAACTCGGTGGTAATGCCGGGGTCCACATCCGGATCATAACCTTCGTATGCCGATATCGCATCGGCCCCCAGCAATAGTGGGAGATACTCGTTATACGTGATGTGCTGGATCTCGGCCTCGACGAATGTCTTGGCTTTTTGGTAAAGCCATTCGTCGGAAGCGTCCGGATTGTCAGCGGCGAGGCGATCGACCCAGAGATTGTGCTCACGGGCGAAGACGGTATGCAACGCGGTGAGCGCCACGTTCTCATTGGCCCGGACGTCACCGGCGAGAAACGACGTCGATCCATTGGGACCGCCGTTGGGCAACGGGTCCTCGGGATCATTGAAGGGCAGAAGGTTCCCTCCGCTGAGCAACAATTTGCCTGCATCGTCGCGTAGCGCGGCCGCTCGTCCGGCGCCGCTGCCATAGACCATGGATGCATCGAGAAACGAGGTAACGACATTGGGATGTTCGCGCGGATCGTCCGCACCCGAGCCCGTCCCGTCGACGTAGCCGGAACGCTTGAATATCAGCGACACGGCGCCCGACGTCATCGGATCGAACCAGGGATCCCCGGCTGGAACGTCTACATCCGCCCGTTCGCTGGACGAATCCGGTGTCAGGTCGATGTCGTGATCCACGAACTGTCCCCACACGGTGAACAATTCGCTGTACCCCTCGGCGTTCGAAACCGATGCGTGCTGATGAAACACCGCGTTGCTGACGTCCCGAGGATTGGGACGATCGGCCCCCGCCAACGTGGAGGCATCGTCCCCGTAGGCCGGATCCAAAATGCGATCCAGAGTTTGCCCAGCCGAACCCCAGCTATCCTTTCCATCCCCCTGGTTGTTTCCGGTCCCGTCAATGGAGCGGATCTCGAAATTGATGTCGGTCATGGTATCGCTCTTTCTTTTATAATCGCTGGCCTTCCCAGTTCATTCCCGTGGCTTCCGCCCAGCCGGATCCGCCGGGATCAGCCCCTCCTCAACCAGACCTTTCAGCCCGGCAACCGCCCATGCCATTACTCGGTCCGAAAACCAGCTTGCCGGAAATGCCCAACCGCCTCCCGGCAAACACGTTCACATGACGCGTATCCTCGAAGAATTTTTAGCATAATATTTACTATTTATGCAACCTTTACGTTTAATTTAATAAGTCAGGGCAACAATAACGAGCCACGCTTCGAGCTCCGCCAGGGGGCGGTGTCGCCGAGGGAGCACGCCCGTCGGCATGGAAACCATGACAGTTGTTGATCTGAAATTCGCAGGCTCGGCAAGACAACGACGGCAAAGGCATTTAGCCGGGTTCATCGAACGGAAAAAAGCGAGAAAGCCTCAAAAACCCTCATTGACGATTTGCATGAGAGCCTCTCGGTCAAGGATGGTAATCGAGCCCCGGCTCACATCGACGACGCCTTCGCCCTCCCAAGCTCTGAGTTGCTTGTTAACCGCTTCGCGCGATGTGCCAATCATGCTGGCAAGGAGGTGCTGAGGCAGGCGGACGCCGATGCGCGTCCCATGCTTCGTTTCCTCGCCGTGCAGCGACGCCAGGTAGACGAGCCTCTTCGCCAACCGCGACCGCAGATCGAGAAAGCTGAAATCTTCAAGTTGCTCGCTCGTCCACCGCATACGCAAACACATCATTTCGAGCAGCCTTATGCAGACCTTCGGATTGCGTTCGAGGTAAGGCAAGAAATCGCGGCGGCTCAGGATCACGAGCTCGGCACGCTCCATTGCGAAAGCATCGGCGGTGCGCTCTCCGCCGTCGATCAGCGCAATCTCCCCAAAAACCTCTCCCGGAAGAATGACATTGAGAATGACCTCGCGGCCGTCGGTGGAATAGGTGCAAATCTGCACCCGGCCACTGAGCACGGCCATCATGGCATTGCCGGGGTCGCCTTTGAAAAAGATGGGTTCGCCCTTGCCATAGGTCCGTCGAAGAGCAAGCTCGCCGAGGCGATCAAGATCCACCGGGGGCAAAAACCGCAACAGGAAATTCTGAGCCAGAATCTTGCGAATTTCTGAAATTTCGGTCGGTGCCAACGATACGGGCTCGGTCCGTTTCTCCACCATGATCGGAACCGTAACATAAACCGTCGCCAATGCAATCGCGCCAAGTCATCTGCGCTTAACCGCTTGCCTCGCGATGAGATTTTCACCAATGTCGCCGACGAACTTTCGATGTTTGCTCGACCTCTCGATAATCAGCCCCTTCCTGTTTCCCTCTTGCACAATAGCAAACCAGCCCTAAAATAAAATCAATAGTTGTAAATAGCTGCTGGATTGGCAAATGCGCATTTTGACCGTTTTTGGAACCCGACCGGAGGCCATCAAGATGGCGCCGGTGGTGAATTCCTTCGAAAGCACTCCGGGGGTCGAATCCCGTGTTTGCGTGACCGCCCAGCATCGCGACATGCTGGATCAGGTGCTCGATCTGTTTCGCATCAAGCCCGATTACGACCTCAATGTGATGCAAAGCAATCAGGGACTGACCCACATCACGGCCGCGGTTCTATCGGGAATGGAAGAGGTCCTGGACGATTTCCAGCCCGATCGCGTGCTGGTGCACGGCGATACCACCAGCACCTTCGCCGCGTCCCTCGCGGCATTCTATCGCAAGATCCCCGTTGGCCATGTGGAAGCAGGATTGCGCACGGGCAACATCTATGCGCCGTGGCCGGAAGAAATGAACCGGAAACTGGCGGATGCCATCGCCGACCTATTTTTCGCCCCGACCGAAAGCTCGAAGCGAAATCTTCTCAGAGAAGGTGTCGACCCTGATCAAGTCATCGTCACGGGCAACACCGTGGTCGATGCGCTATTTCACGTGACCAGGATGATCAGCGAAGACAGCGCTCTCAACGAGAGTCTTAAGGAGAAGTTTCCTTTTCTGGACGGTGATCGAGCAGCCATTCAGCGCCGCATGATCCTGGTAACCGGCCATCGCCGCGAGAATTTCGGCCCGGGTTTCGAGCGGATCTGTCACGCGCTGGCGACCCTGAGCGAGCGTGAAGACGTGCAGATCGTCTACCCCGTCCATCTCAATCCGAACGTTCGTGAGCCGGTCATGCGCATTCTCGGCAAATGCCCCGCCGTGCACCTGATCGAGCCGGCGGATTACCTTGAATTCGTATATCTCATGAGCCGGTGCTACCTGATCATAACGGACTCCGGGGAGTTCAGGAGGAAGCTCCATCATTGGGAAAACCGGTCCTGGTCATGCGCGACGTGACCGAGCGACCCGAGGCCGTCGAAGCCGGGACGGTCACATTGGTCGGAACCGACGGTAGCAAGATACTGGATTGGAGCGAGCGGCTTCTGGATGACCCCGCGCGGTATGCGGTAATGAGCCGCGCCCACAATCCCTATGGTGACGGTCAGGCGAGCCAACGCATCGTCGCTTCGACGACCGGTGAAAGGGACGTGGCGCCGCTTTTTGTGATCGGTGCCTAGTGCGTGAGGCATGCCTCGATCGGTGTTTGGTCCCGAGTTTATGTTTCGGAAACCTTTGAAAGCCTATCATGCGCGTGTCCGAGTTTGGCGCGGCTCAAAGCCGGTGGACCGGCGGAAACCCAACAAGCCGGACCGGTTGTACAAGGACACAAGCATACGACATGAGCACTTCAGAAACGAGCCGGCCGACCGCTAATCCGATGCTGTGGGGCATGTCCGCGGTTGCCATCGTGGTGGGGCTTTCCCTCGTCTACCATAACGGCTTGAGCCACATGGTCCAAGCGTGGGAACGCGAGGAATACAGCCACGGCTATCTCATACCCGTGATCTGCGCCGCGCTCGTCTGGCAGAGAATTCCCGGGCTACGGAACATCGAACGGACGGGCTGCTGGATCGGTTTCGTGATCGTCGGTGTCGGCTTTATTGTCGCCCTTATGGGAGAGTGGGGCACTCTCTACACCATCGTCGAGTATGCCTTTCTGTTAACCGTGTTCGGCATTGTCCTGGCATGTGTTGGCGTGCAGGGAATTCGGCGGCTATGGGCGCCGCTGGCCTACCTCATCTTCATGGTGCCGTTGCCGGCTTTCTTGTATCGCGGCCTCTCCAGCCAAATGCAGCTGATTTCGTCTGAACTCGGTGTCGCCGTTATTCGCGTCCTGGGCATTCCCGTGTTTCTGCAAGGCAATGTCATCGACCTCGGCATTTATCAACTCCAGGTTGTCGAAGCCTGCAACGGCCTGCGGTATCTGTTTCCGTTGATGAGCTTCGGATATCTATGCGCCTATCTGTACAAAGGCCCGTTTTGGCAGAAAGCGATCATTTTCCTGTCGGCGGCGCCATGGACCATTTTTCTGAACAGCTTTCGAATCGGGGTGACCGGCGTTCTCGTGAATTATGGCGGCATCGCCATGGCGGAAGGCTTTCTCCACGACTTCGAAGGATGGATCATCTTCATGGCGGGAGTGGCCCTCCTGTTCGGCGAGATCCTGTTGTTGGCCCGCCTATCTGGCTTCAGGGGACCAATGAGGGACATCCTCGACCTCGACTTCCCTGGGCTGGCGGCTGTTTCCACCACGGTCAAGGGATGGAGAGTGCCGCGCGCCTATCTGGCCTCGGTGATGCTGGTCCTGGTCACGGCCGCCGGTACCGTTCTCATCCCCGAACGCTTGGAAATCATTCCCGAACGCAAGAACCTCGCTCTGTTCCCGATGAACATCGGCGAGTGGAGCGGTCGGGAAGACCATATAGAAAAGAAGTATCTGGATGTCCTCCAGCTCGACGATTACGTGATCGCCGATTACTGGAACCCCGAGGACAAGAGCCGCGTCAATTTCTACGTTGCCTTTTACGAGTTGCAGCGAAAGGGCGCGTCCGTGCACTCTCCGAGATCGTGCATTCCAGGCGGCGGATGGGAAATCGCCGACCTGTCGCGGGTTTCCGTTGATGGTGCCGAAGATGACGGACGGCCGATCGAGGTGAACCGCGTCGTGATCGCGAAAGGCTCGGCGAAGCAGCTGGTCTATTACTGGTTCGACCAGAGGGGCCGGCAAATGACCAACGAATATCTCGTAAAGTGGATGATTTTCTGGGACGCGTTAACGCGCAATCGCACGGATGGAGCGCTCGTCCGGCTCACGACAGCGGTGGGCCCGAATGAAAATCTTGCCAGCGCCGATCAACGTCTCTCGCGTTTTCTGCAGCAAACGTTCCCCAAAATCTCCGAGTTCGTGCCCAGCTGATCGTGGTTTCCGAGGACGTGGCGGTCATTGTCTTCCTAGTCCGCCGAATAAGCAGTCGTCGCCCCTCTGTCGCTCCAGCGACCGCCGCAAAACCATCGTCTGCCGCAAGGTCCGTGTCGACATCATGTGCATAAGGATCAAGACAGGTACAACAAATACTTTGGGCGTCATCCGGCGGCGCGATTGGTTCGACGATGACAGCGTTCTTTAGTTTCGTCGTCGCCCTGTTCGTAACGCTGGTCGCGATCCCTCCGCTGATGCGGTTTTCTCGCAAGTTGCACCTTATGGACG
Organism: uncultured Alphaproteobacteria bacterium; assembly: GCA_963786305.1. Lineage (GTDB taxonomy): Bacteria > Pseudomonadota > Alphaproteobacteria > Rhodospirillales > Defluviicoccaceae > CAKZLS01. The sequence continues at coordinate 203,707 of CAWAYL010000007.1, read as the reverse complement.
AGCCCGCGGCCAGGAAAATCCATTCTCAAGCGGTACCTCGGTGCGGAGGAATCGCCATCGCCATCGGCACGATCTTGCCGATCCTGATGTGGGTGCCACTCGACCGGGCGATATCCAGCTATCTCGTCGGCGCAACAATCATTCTCGTTTTCGGGGTCTGGGACGACATCAGCCCGCTCGATTATAAATGGAAGTTTCTGGGGCAGAGCGTCGCAGCGGTCATAGCGATCCAGGGCGGAGTGGCGATCCAGCACGTTCCCTTCTTCGGGCTCGACCCGGCACCGGACTACGTCACGTATCCACTCACCGTGTTGTTCCTGTTGGGTATCACCAACGCGGTCAATCTCTTCGATGGCCTTGATGGCCTGGCCGGGGGCTGCGTCTTGCTAACCCTCAGCGCGATCGGTGTTTTAGCCTATGAAGCCGATGGACTGCCGGTTGTCCTGCTCGCCTTGGCCGCCATGGGAAGCGTTTTTGGATTTCTGCGGTTCAACACGCATCCCGCCTTTGTATTCATGGGCGATGCCGGCAGTCAGTTTCTCGGCTTTACCACGGCCGTTCTCTCGATCCTTCTGCTTGAACAGCACCATCAATCCCTCAACGCCGGTTTGCCACTGCTGTTGCTGGGATTGCCGATCCTGGACACCTTGTCCGTCATGATTACGCGTATCGTGGCGGGTCGTTCACCGTTCACGGCTGACCGGAATCATATTCATCACAAAATTCTCGGCCTCGCGTTCACGCAATATGAGGCCGTCTGCATCGTCTACATCGTACAGGCCCTGATGGTCTGCAGCGCTCTTGCGTTTCGCTACGAATCGGACGCGGTCGTTATTTCTGTTTTTGCCCTTATTTGCGCTGTTTCCTTCATCTCGCTTCACGGGGCGAAAGTTCTGCACTGGAGAATACGACCGGAGTTTATCGAGGGCGTTTTTGTCGAAAAGCGAAATCTCTGGCTGAGAAAACGAACGTGGTTGCCAGTATTCGCCGTAAAATTCGTTCGATACGCGGTCGCGGTTTTCATGATTGCGGGGGCTCTCGTGCCCGTCAGCATTTCGATGGATCTGTCGGTCTTGGCTCTAAGCGTCGCGGGATTATCCGTTGCCGCTATCGTCCTTCTTAGATCCCAGTCCTTGATCATCGTGCGACTGAGCGCGTATCTGGCCACCGTCATCGCCGCGTATTTGATCGCATCTTGGGAAATTGACAGCACTGTACCGTCTTGGATACTTGGCGCCTATTTGCTGGCATTGACATTGGTGTTGATTTTAGCCATTCGTGTCACCAGGCGTGATCTATTTCAAGTGACCCCCCAGGATTTGTTGATCCTATTCATTGCGCTTGCGATACCAAATATTTCGGGGCACATGCTCGATCAGTATCAGATCGGGGAAGTGGGTATAATGCTTATCGTGATATTTTATGCGAGCGAGTTTATACTGACGCGCGATCAACGTGGATATTGGGCGATCAGGTTGGGATCCCTCTTCAGTTTGAGCATCATCGGCGTAAGAGGCATCTTTTTCTGATGTGCCCGCTTATGGGGTTTTCACCGGCCACACGGATCAAACTCCAGTAATGGTCAATCGATACATTCGAGTAGTGCAACCGAGGGTGTTTAACGAATGGCAAGGCAATTATCTGATAGCGTCGTTGGGGGCAACGGGATCACTGGTGGTCGCAACACCCCTCGACGCGCGTGGGCTCTGTTCGCTCCCAACCGTCTACGGATGGCCTGCCTTCTACTGGCCGCTCTTGTCGTGGTGTCGTGTGGCGGCGCCGAAGAGCGCGAGAAAAAATACCTGGACCGTGGCAAGTCACTGTATGAGGAGGGCGACTACATAAAAGCCGGGCTTGAATTCAAAAACGCGCTCCAGATCAACCCAAAAGGAATTGATGCCCTGTATTATCTGGGCCTCATCGACGAAAAGCAGGGTGACTTCAGGCCTGCTTTCAGCCGCTTCAACGCGGTCGTAACCAGGAAGCCCGACCATATCGACGCTCATATAAAACTGGGCAACTACTATCTTCTCGCCGGGCAAGTCGACGACGCTTTCAAACACGCCGAGATCGCCAAAAACATCGATCCAGACAACCCCAAACAATTGGCGCTTTTCGGAAAAATCTACTTTCGCCAGGGCAATCTGGTGAAGGCGGAAGAACAGGCCAAACTAACGCTGTCCACTCAACCGGAAAGCATCGAAGCGGCTTCCTTGCTGGCGGGGATATACGGAAAACAGGGAAATACAAAGGACGCGGTCGACGCCATCGATCGCTCTCTGGAGTTGAATTCCGACAATGTTGCTCTGCGTTTGTTCAAGGTTAAGCTTCTGATTGATCAGGGTGACTTTGATTCCGCAGCCGACATTTATAGGGAATTGTTCAAGATCGACCCTGAAAACTACGCGCACCGAGTGGCGCTGGCGAGGTTGTATGTCGCAAGGGATCAGGTCTCGGATGCCGAGCAGGTGTTGCGAGAGGCCATTGACAACGATGTCGGCGGGGCTCAGGCCAAACTTCTTCTGGTCGATCTCCTCGCTCGAAAAAAAGGTTTCGATGTGGCGGAGGAAGAGCTCACGAAATCCATCAATGCCGAGCCCGAGGAATACGCATATCATTTCCGTTTGGCGGATCTGTACGCCAGGCAGAACATGGCGGACCGCGCGGAGAAGGTCCTAAGCGGCGTCATCGAACGTGACGGTACGGGCCCGAACGGTCTTCAAGCCCGGCTCGCGTTGGCCAAACTTCGCCTTGCCGCCAATGATCGGGAATCGGCACGGGAACTGGTTGACGAGGTCGTGACGGAAGACCCGGCAAACACCCAAGCGCTGCTCGTCAAGGCCGGCCTGGCTCTCGAAACCGCGGACTATGAACAGGCAATAACCGATTTGCGCCGGTTGCTGAGAGAAACGCCGGAGTTCACGCCAGGACTGAAAATGCTCGCCCAGGCCCAGGTCCGCAATGGCGACATCGATCTGGCCATGGAAACCATGGCGACGATCGTCGCGCTCGATGCTGAGGATTTTCAGACCCGCGAGCAACTGGCGATGCTGTCGGCTCGGCAAGGGAACCATGAGGAAGCTCTTCGATTGCTGGACGAATCATTGAAGATACAGCCGGACTCGGCAACGGCATTGCAGGCAAAGGCGCGTATACTCATAGCAGGTGAAAAATCGGCGGAGGCGCGGGATGTCATCGCGCGGATCGATGCCTTGCCCGAACAAAGAGCGACGGGAAATCGCCTAGCCGCGAAATTGTACCAGTCCCAAGGTCAGCATGACGACGCCGTAACGGCGTTCAAAAAGGCGCTGGAACTTGAACCTGGGGCGCCGGACTTGCTGAATGGCGTCGTACAGTCCTATGCGGCGGAAGAGCGACTGGACGAAGCCCTTCTCTTTCTCGGATCCGTTATCTCTGAACTCGCCGGACAATGCGTTCGCTCACCAACTTCTCGGCCAGACCCATGAAGAGCAAGAGAACTTCGCCGCCGCCAAGAACGCCTACAAGCGCGCGATCGAGCTCCGCGAAACCTGGCCAGCACCCTATCTCAGCCTCGGTCAAATGCTCGACAAGCAAGGACAAACGGAGGAAGCCATCGAGGTTTATCGATCGGGCCTTGCTTCGCAGCCCGATAACGCGGTGCTCCTGTTTCCTCTGGCCCTGGACTACGAAAAGACGGGCAATCATGCCGAAGCGATCCGCACTTACGAAACCATCGTCGAACGGAACCCGGATGTTGATGCCGCGGCGAACAATCTTGCCGCCTTGTTATCCGATTATCGTTTCGACGATCCGGCAATGTTGAAAAAGGCGCTCGAACTCACGACACGCTTTCAGGGTTCGGAAAACGGTTTCTTCTTGGACACTCTTGGCTGGATTTATTACAGGATGGGCGAGTATGAGCAGTCGCTGAAATTGATCGAAAGAGCGGCTGAGCTGGAAAGCGACATACCTCAAATCCAATACCACATGGGCATGGTTCTGAAGGCGCTCGGCGAGCACGACCGCGCCCGCGATGCGCTGGAGAAAGCGGTATCGTCAGGCTCGGATTATCCCGGGATGGAACGAGCCCGCACAGCCTTATCGCAATTGCCTTAACAGATATTCGTCGGTCAGGACTGGTCCAAATTTGCTCCCTGGCGCGCTACATGGAATGCAAGCCGGCAAACACCAACGTCCGCGGCAAGCGGTGCCAACGCATGTCTTCCCCGGCGGCATGAACAAAAACATATCCGTTGTCCACGGTATCTCCGCTGTCTCGGGCCTCGAACCACCCGCCTCCACCGTCCCCGGCAACCGCATACTGGTCTACGAAGACGATCGCTCCCGAGGGATGACCGGCCGCCGACAGGGCGTTCATTTCCGCCACACTGGCTGGATTTGAATACGCCAACGGCGTGGTCAATGAGTCGAGGACGGCACCATCCGCCGCGACATCCCGGCCAGCAACGGTTCCCGTAAGGGTAATGTCGCCGTTCACAGTTAGATTGCCCGCCGCCACCGCACCGGTGGTTGCAAAGTTCTGGGCCGACGACGTCCAGTCAATGTGTTGGTTGGTGACGTAATTGGCCAGGGCATCGTGGTCCATGGCACTCGCGTGCTGGGCAACGCTGGTTTCCGAAATCCGGGCGTCGGCGAAGGCCCCGCTCACGATATCGCCGGCATCCCATGTCAGAGCGTCCACCTGCGATGTCGAATAAACGTCGGCAACCGCGCGGACTTCGGCGGCTGTAAGATCCTCCGGGTCACCGGTACCGGAAGCGATCCGGCCCTTGATGCGGGATGGCTCCATATCGGCGGCCTTGGCATTTGTCACCACGTTATCGCCCACGGTCATGGATGCCCCCGCGTCGGATACGGTGATATCGCCTTTGTCCCCATCGGAATGAGCGCGACCGTCGACGTACGCCTTGACGGATCCCGACGTTGCAACGGTGGTGTTGGTCGCCGTCGCCATCGTATCATCGTCGATAACGAACTGCATCGCGGCGGTGGTCGCATCACCGTTCATGACAGCCCCGGCGGCTTGCACTTTTGCGTTATCGGTGACGTCCGCGCCGACCTCGATCCCATCGAGTTTGACGCCATCGGACGAGACGTCCCGGCCATCGATCAAACCGTCCTTGACCATCAGCCCCTGAAGCGTGACGCCAGCACCCAACGTCTTTTCGGTGATCGTATCCGCCCGCACGCCCCCGTCCACGCTCAGGGTGCCTGTCGACTTTGCGTAGGTCAAACCGCCCGCGGCGCCGAAGATCCCAGCATCGTTGAACTGGACCTGTCCATCCATGCCGCCGGGAGTTGCCTCGACGTTGTCGTTTTCCGAAGCAGCAATAATAGTCGCATTGCCATCGGCGTCGAAAGCGAGGATGCCATTGGCTCGCTCACCCTTGACGGCAAGATCCAACTCGGCGTCGCCATCGACAACGGTCAGCTTGATGCTTCGACGCACGTTTTCCGCGACGTCGCGGAGAGCCGCCGTGAGAACGTCCAGTTCGTCGTTGAGGACTTTTGCCTGGAACATGCCGCTTTCTTGGAAATCGCTAATGCGCTGAATTGGCGTGTTGCGAACCAGCGTGACGACTGCGCCCGCACTGGGGGCCTCGCCGAGAATGATCACACCGCCATCCGCGAGACCCTCGCCAGAAACCGTATAATTCGACGACTGCTTTTGCTCGTCGATATAAACTTCGAGGTCTGTTTTGTTGATTATATGAAATGGAATAGGAAAATCGGATTTAACGCCATCCGCGACATATTGAACACGTGGCTGTGTGTCTGTAATTTTAATATGATCACTATTTTGGGGCATATGATACTCTCTACGTCAATACTAAGCACGTGGATTTTTGCCGGCGGATATATTGATATGCTTTGATTACCTAGTACCGTTGTTGATGACTGCACACGATAACCGCAACAAATCTATAATAGGTAAATTTTCATATGTCAAGGCTATTATACCTTTAAATTCAGGGAGGTTCATCCTGCCCTGGTGATACATGAAAGCTGCGATGATCAGCGGTTGCGGATGATCGGCGTTCGGCGCATGGCGCGTTTCAAGCTTTCCTACGCTAGCGACGCAAGCACGGACCCCAAACCGAGAACGATCCCGAACGACTCAACTATCTCTCATCATTACCCCCCCAAATAGGGTATGGTCATGGTTGATGAAGGAAACGAGAACGCGCGCCTGGTTCCTAGAACTGCTGAGACCGCTGAAACCCGCTTTTCGCGAGGTTCTCGTGATGGCGTCGTTCGTCAATATCCTGGCGTTAGCGGTTCCCGTCTTCGTTCTGCAAGTTTACGACCGCGTCGTTTTCCATGCAGGATTGAGCACTCTTCATGGGCTTGCGCTCGGTATGGCCGTGGTCCTGATTTTCGACTTCGTTCTTCGGCAAGCGCGCGCTCGCCTCCTTCAAAAGGTGGCGCTCCGAGTTGATGTGGCGGTCGGACGAAGATTGTTCGACAAGCTGATGTGTTTGCCTTTGCAGACGCTGGAGAGCCGGCCATCGGCTTATTGGCAGACCCTCTTTCGCGACGTCGATATCGTGCGCAACACGGTGTCGGGTGCATCGGCGCTCCTCCTGGCCGATCTTCCTTTCGCCTTGCTGTTTTTAGCGCTGATTTTTGTCATCGCCTCGCCCATTGCCTGGGTCTTGCTCATTATCCTTCCGTTGTTCCTGTTGGTGGCCTGGAGATCCGGCAAGACCATGGCCGGCGCCAGTCTGGAAGAACGCGATACCGCTCTCGCGCGAGACAAACTCGTTTCCGAGATCATTGCCGGCCGGGCCACCGTGAAAGCCCTGGCGTTGGACGGGGCGATGCGACCGCTGTGGGAAGAGCGTCACGCCGATACGATCGAGCGGTCCATGACCCGCGGCGGCAAAGCGGACGCCTATGCCAACCTGGGAACGACCTTGACCATGCTGACCACGGTGTCGCTGACGTCGCTCGGGGCGGTTGCCATCATCAATCAGGAGCTGACGATCGGCGCTCTGATTGCCGCGAACATGCTGAGCGGTCGCTTGATAGGCCCGCTGAACCAGCTGGTGGGAATGTGGCGGCCTTATATGGCGTTCCGGCAATCCATCGATCGCCTGGGTCAGATCTTCGCCACTCCCGGAGACCGCGAGAGCAGTGCCATCGAACAGGAGAGACCCCGCGGGCAAGTGACGCTCGAGACGTTGTCGTTTTCGTATTCCCACGATGCGAAGCCGGTCATCGACGGCATCAATCTCTCCTTTCCGGTTACCGGCGTTCACGCTCTCATTGGTCGCAATGGCAGTGGCAAAAGCACGATCCTTAAATTGATCCTGGGTCTTTACCAACCGTTGGCGGGACGCGTGCTTTTGGACGGAGCCGACATCAAGCAGTTCACACATCACCAACTCGCTGGATGGACCGGTTATGTACCGCAGGAATGCGTTCTGTTTGCTGGAACCCTGCGCGAGAACATTTGCCACCGCAAACCCGGCGCGAACGACGCCGAAGTCATCGAGGCCGCCACGGCCGCCGGCGTGCATGCGTTTATCGTCGACCTTCCCGATGGCTACGCGACGAACATCGGTGAAGCCGGTTACCGCCTGTCGGCTGGCCAGCGTCAACGCATTGCCATCGCCCGCGCGTTGGTTGGATGTCCTCCCTTGCTTCTCCTTGATGAGCCTTCAAGCAACCTCGACCGAGATGCCGAGACGGACCTGGCAACCGCCCTCGCGGCGATCGGACGGGACAGAACCGTTGTCGTGGTCACGCACAGCCCGGTGCTGCTCTCCGTATGCCAGAAAATTTTTGCCCTGGACCAAGGCAGGATCGTGCTTTCGGGCCCGTCCATCGAAATCCTTCCGCAGATCCTGAATCGAGGGCGCCGTCCTCAGCCTGCCGTGGCGACGGATAGCGGCCGGGACGCCAACAAGCAATCGCAACCGGCCGCGGCGCCCTCCCCCTCGCGCACCGGAGGTGCGCTGTGAGCCGGTTGGACGCGCTCGCATTCAATCAACCGCTTCCAACCTGGCGTTCGTTGGCCTGGGTGGTGATGACGTTGCTCGCCTCGGCCCTGCTTTGGGCCTATTTCACGCAGCTCGATGAGGTCGCCGTGACACCGGGCGAAGTGATTCCCCAGGGCAAGGTCAAAGTGATCCAACATTTGGAAGGTGGCATCATCGAGCGAATCCACGTAAGCGAGGGCGCCGTGGTCCAGGCCGGCGACCCTCTCGTGCTGTTGGATCTAGCGACCGCCGGTGTCAACCGGGACGAATTGCAGGCACGGTTGGACGGCGAGCTGTTGCGTCGGGCGCGGCTGGCGGCTGAACTGGAAGGCGATGATTTGCAACTGCCCTCCGGCGCAAGCGCGCGTCACCCCACGCTTGCCGAGGCTGAACGAAAGGGATTTCGCGCCCGCCGCCGCAGCCTGGAGACAACGTTGGGAGTTCTTCGAGAGCAGTTGCGTCAGCGGCAACTGGAGGTGGAGGAGCTGGAAGCCCGCAAACGGTCGGTCACGAGAAATCTGGCGCTCACGCGTGAACGATTGAACATGTCGCGATCGCTGTTATCCGAGGGCCTGACGGCAAAAATGGAGCACCTGAAGCTGCGAGCGGAGGTCGAAGAGCTTCAGGGGGAACTGCAAAGCCTTGAACCCGCCGTGCCGCGCGCCCAAGCCGCCGTCGCGGAAGCCGAGCAGCGCCTCGATGAGGGAAGAAACATGTTCCAGCAAGAGGCTCAGGAACAAATGGGTCAGACCGAGCAGGCCATTGCTCAACTGGAAGAAATCCTAGCGGAGGCAACGGAGCAAGGCATGCGCGCCGAGATCAGGAGTCCCGATCGACGGCGTCGTAAAAAACCTCCGCTACTATACCATCGGCGGCGTGATATCGCCCGGCGAGCCGATCATGGAGATTGTCCCTACCGGTGACAAGCTGGTGGTCGAGGCCAAGCTCAACCCCACCGACCGTGGCTATGTCAGCGAGGGGCAGCCCGCGACGGTCAAGATTTCCACATATGACTTCGTTCGCTACGGCGGGCTCGAGGGACTGGTCACTCACGTGGCTCCCGATTCAAGCACCAACGAGAACGGAGCTCCCTACTTTCGCGTGATCGTCACCACCGACAAAACCTATCTGGGTCCGCGGGAGGGTCAACTCCCCATCATGCCCGGCATGCAGGCGACGGTCGATATTCATACGGGACACAAGTCGGTCATGGAGTATTTGATCAAACCCGTACTGAAGCTGCGCCACGAAGCTTTTCGGGAACGATGAGTTGACCACGACGTCCACGCGCAAGCCATAATGTCCTTGCGGGTCGATCATCAGTCCAAACGGATTTCCATTCCCTCGCGCGCAACTATGTTGCCATTCCAGGCCGTGGCGGCCTCATCGCTGATGGCGTCCATGAAATCGTCGTCATGATCGGGATCATGGTGGAAGATGGCCAACCGCTTGGCCTCCGCGGCCCGGCACAAACGCATTCCCTCGTTCCACGTGGAATGTCCCCAGGAACGGTGGGCCGGAAACTCCAGTTCGGTGTACGTGCTATCGTAAATGACCAGATCGGCGCCCTCGATCAGCCCGAGGACGTTCTGATCCGGGTGCCCGGGCACATGCTCGGTATCGGTAACGTAGCATGCCGATTTGCCACCGTATTCGATGCGATATCCCGTCGCTCCACTCGGATGGTTCAGGGGAGCCGTGACCACTTTCACGCCTTCACACAGCCAGAAGGAACTTCCGGCCTCAAAATCCTCGAACTCGACGATCGCCTTCATGGCCTCCAGCGGAACGGGAAAAAACGGATGCATCATTTGCGCCGACAAAAAGCTCTGTACGCCGCCATGGCCCTTCAGGTGTCCCGCCATGATATGCACCCGTCGATCCGGATCGTACGCCGCGCGGAAAAAAGGCAGACCATTGATATGATCCCAATGCGTATGGGTGAGCAGGAGATGGGTCGTTCGCACGTCGCGTTGCAGGAATTCCTTGCTCGCGCAACGAATGCCGGTGCCGGCGTCCAAGAGGAACCGATGGTCGCCGACACGAACCTCGATGCAACTCGTATTGCCGCCATACTTGATATGGTCCGGCGACGATACCGCGATACTTCCCCTGACGCCCCAGAATTTTACGCTAAACATTTGGATGCACGCTCCGCGACAAACAGCTGGATGCACATTTTGCATCCGACGACGGCCATACAATTTGGCGTGTCAAATCCAATATTACCACAATCTGTCGGTTTTCTTATTCGGTACCAGCGGATGCCTCACGCGGCGCTCGGTTCCCGATTATCGTAAGCGGACTGCCGGGACCGATGCCCAATACTGAATCGGCCCTACCCATATTGACGGCAACCTCCACGAGGCCGTTTGAATTTTCGTACCAGAATGCCTCGCCCGGCGACACGTCGGAAAATGTCCGCGCGCGCGCAAGACGCCGGTTCGACACAAGCACGTCGCACCGTTCGCTCAGGGCCGACGCTCGAACGCCGGTAATTGCGTTTCCAAACACATCCACATATACCACTTCAGCAAGATCGTCCGGCCAGTCGGACCGGAGCATCTCGCTGACCGGATATTCCTGACCTAAGGGAATCTGGTCACACGCAAGGCGCGCCGCGACCGGCGCGAACAGATCACGGCCGTGAAAGGTCGCCGACATCCGCTCGGGACGCCATGTAACACGCCACCACCGAGGGGCGTCACGGGCCCGCCTTCTGATCATTTCGAACAAGCCGTTATCGGGTCCCACGTACCAGCGGCCGTCAGCCAACAAGATCCCGGCCCGCCGGTCGCCGCCCACATCCGGATCGACGACGGCAAGAAAAACTGTCCCAACCGGAAACTCGCGGACATAGGCAGGCAAAAGATAGGCCGACGCCCGAGGGTCGTGCGTTGGCGCATCGGCGAAAAGATCGACAACCGGAACATGCGGCGCCTCGCGATAAAGCGCGGCCTTGACCTGACCCGTGTACGGCCCCGCGAGACCGAAATCCGTGAAAAGAACGATCATCTTCGCCGGTGCGCCCGACTTCGACCGTCCGCGGTGCGTTCTTTCTTTGAACAATGGCCCATCTTCATCCATCTTGTCAGAAAAGGTGCCGCCCGCACCCACCGGCGCGATAAAAATTACTCGAAAGAAGTTGAAATGAAGACAAAAATCGTTATAGTTGTATTCAAGTTGCCCGATACACTTTGAGAGGAGTGGGTCGATGAGCCTTCTCGAAAAGCAGTTGCTGGGGTACCGGTTGACCACCGCGGAAATTACCTACCACCTGCCGGACTATCCTGGAGTCCTGCAAAACTTCGTATGGCAGGACTTGGATATCCAGCCGGATTTCCCGGTGCTCACGCAATTTCTGGAGTTTTGGCAGAAAAACCTGGACGGGCCGCTGCACTCCGTCGTTGTCGCCTCCCGCCAGCTTATCAGGCCGGCGGAGTTCAGAATCGCCGACGGTCTCCTCACGCTGCAGTAGAAAGATGGCCGGAAGGGTGTCCGGCCAATTCAGCGCGCCGGCTCACGCACTCACCGGCGATACCGTCGCGGCCGCCATTTCCTGCATGGCCGCGCGTATCTTATTGAAGGCGCGCTCCTCGAGCTGGCGGATCCGCTCCCGGCTGATACCGTAAATCCGCCCAAGTTCCTCCAGGGTCATGGGGTCGTCGCTGAGACGGCGTTCGCTGATGATGTGACGCTCACGCTCATTGAGCTGCTCCATCGCTCGTTCCAGCAACCCCATCCTGTACCGGCTTTCCTCGCGATCCGCCGTCAAGGCCTCAGGGCTCGGCGACTCGTCCATCAAGCCATCCTGAAATTCAGCCCCGTCGCCATCCTCATGACTCCTCGGAGCGTTCAACGAGAGATCGCGGCTCGACAGACGCCGGTCCATCTCGATAACATCCCTCTCCGAAACGTCGAGGTTCTCGGCCACGAGGCGCGCCTGATCGGGATCGAGCTCACCGCCGTCGAGGATATTGAGCTTCGTCTTGATCCGACCCAAGCCGAAGAACAGCTTCTTTTGGGCAGACAGCGTGCCGGTCTTCACCAATGACCAGGATCGGAGAATGTACTCGGTGATCGAAGCTCGGATCCACCACATGGCATAGGTGGACAGCCTGAACCCCCTCTCGGGCTCGAACTTTTTGACGGCCTTCATCAACCCGATGTTGCCTTCGGATATCAGATCGGCCACCGGCAGCCCGTAGCCGCGATAGCCCATGGCGATCTTCGCCACCAGCCGCAAATGACTGGTCACGAGCTTATGAGCGGCATCCACGTCGCCGTGGTCGCGCCAGCGGGTGGCGAGACTTTGCTCCTCTTCGCCGGGCAGGATCGGAAACTTCCAGATTTCCTGGAAATATTGCGCCAAGCCACCTTCCGCGCGAACCGCGGGCAGATTAAATGTGGTCATTGTACTGAACCTCCCTTTTTAGCCAACCCGGCACCGCGCCAATCGTGCGCGGCCGTGTCCGGGCACACATACACATCAGATGAAAACGACCTGCAAGTTACAGGACGGACCGCCGATTGGTTGGGCCTCAGTGGGGAGTCAAAAATCGAATCCTCATTTGCGATACCCTTCATTCCGAAGCGACATTCGCTCTCGAGCCACTGCCAAAAGCCAGCTCCAGGGAAGATAGCCCATCAGGCACTACGCTCACCCCGTTTTCATAGCGCAATATTATTACCAAAGACCAACGAAAGTCAAGGGCTTTGGCGCGAGCCCAACCGTCCCTTGCCGCCCCAGAATCCGTTACGAGATCGCTACAGCGGCATTGTCACCGGCTATGCCGCCCGGTAGTGTTGCCGCGAACCCAAGAAATGGTTCTTCGAATATCGATCTGCCGAGTCGCCCATGGCCTCAAGAACGGTTGCCGTCCTTCTCTCACTATTACTCACCGTCACGGCGGCCCGGGCGGACGCTCCCGGTGCCAGCACCGTCGTCAATTCCCTTCAGGAGACACTCCTCTCCGTCATGAAGAATGCCGACTCGCTTGGCATAAAGGGACGTTACGACAAGTTGTTGCCATCTTTGCGAGACGCTTACGATTTCGAAAAGATGACCCAATTTGCCACCGGTTCTTCGTGGGCATCCGCGCCGAGTGAACAACGCGACGATCTCGTGAACGCGTTCACGCGAATGAGCGCGAGTACCTATGCCGCACGGTTCAACGGCTATTCGGGCGAACATTTCGAAACCCTCGGCCAGCGGCAAGGACCGCGGGGCAGCGTGCTCGTCGATACGCAAATCGTCAGGACCGCGGAGCCGCCGGTGGCGATCAGCTATGTGATGACGGAAACCGACGGCCAATGGCGTATCGTCGATCTCCTTCTCGAGGGCAAAGTCAGTGAAATGGCCACCCGGCGCTCCGAATACAACCCCGTTCTACGCAAAGGCGGCCCCGATGAATTGACGGCCGCGTTGAACGCGAAAGCCGACACCTTGTTGGCCGAATAATTCCAGGCTGGCCCAATAATTGTTGGCCGAATAATTTGGGCGCCCCGTTCACTGTCCAGTGCGGCCGAAGACCGCCATGAGCGCCGGCGTGACAATGAGCGTACACACGAGAGAAAGGGTGATGGCGATTGCCAGCAGCAATCCCATGTTTGCGATGCCCAGGTGATTTGATAGCGCCAGCGTTCCGAACGAACCAATTGTCGTCAAGGCGCTGAACAGCACCGCTCTGGGTGTGCTCGAATTCAACGCGCCCGCCGAATTCTCCCACGGTCCGTTCTCTCATCACCAGCTGCAGGCTCCCGGCGACGCCGAGGCCGAACAGGAGAGGCAACGCAATGATGTTGGCAAGATTGAACGGCAAATTGATGATGACGGTGACGGCCACGGTCAATAACGCGGCCAGAATCAGCGGGGCGAAAATCAGAGCTACGTCTCTCAAATTTCGAATCAGCACGCTGAGCAATACCGCGATTGCGACGACGGCGATCATCGCCGCCTTCACAAACGCCCCAATGACCGTCCGCTCCGTCTCCACCAGTATTACGGGCTCACCGATGGCTTCAGGCGCTACCGTTCGCACTTCCTTGACAAACTGTTGAAGAGCTTCGTCATCCAGTTCGATACGTTCCTTGGGATAGATTTCCACCCGTGCCACACCGCTCTCCGCGACCCAGCGCACTCTTACCTCATGCGGCAGATCCTCCAGATCGAACGGCGTCGCCCCCAGCAACTCGCGAAGGGCCGTCATGCGGCCCGGAAAGCCGGCCATAAGCCGAAACTGCAACTGTTTCAGGGCCGTTTCGTCGCCGCTTTCATCGCGCCAATGCGCAAGCGCCAAGCGCAGCCTTTCTGCCGCCGCCGCGGTATCCTCGTCCTGCGATAGTTTTAAAGCGCCAAGTTTGCGCTCAAACTCGCCAAGCGCGGCCTTCAGTTCCGCGGCCGATGGGGGCGCCTGGGTGGCTTCGGTGAGGGCTGGCGAAAGCACAAAGGCCAAGAACTCGACAATTTCCGCTTTCTCGGCCTGCCCACCTGGCAAAAAGTCAGCTAGCGTCCGGACCCCACCGACCGCGTTCAATTGGGAAGCGCGCTGGGCCAACGCCTCGGCGCTGCCCAGATCTTCCACAAGGACGTTTACAAAGGTGGTGGCGCCAACCTCCAATTCTCTAAGATCGGCGAGCGCTGTGACCAACTCGCTTTCAGGATCCTTGAGTTTGTCCGGGTCGGCATCGAAGCGCGCACTGGGCAACAGAACGGCCGACACTATCGCCAGAACCACGGCGCCCCAGATGATCGGCCGGTGCATACGATTGAACGAATTGAGAAAACCGGGCGGCGAACGATCGGATGACACCGGAGGGACGAGGCGCATGCGGCGGCGACAATGTCAGCAGCGCCGGCAGCAAGGTGAGGTTGGCGAACAACGCTATCAACATGCCGGTTCCCGAAATGATCCCCAGTTCGGCCAGACCGACGTAATCGGTGGGCAGGAACGAGTAGAAGCTGATACCGGCGGCAATGGCGCACAGGGTCAAGGCTCCACCCACATCCCTTGCCGTTTGCCGCAGCGCGCTGGTGTGGGCGGCGCCATTCCCCAAAGCCTCGCGATACCGCAGGGAATAGTGAATACCGAAATCGATGCCGAGACCGATGAAAAGAACCGCGAACGATACGGATATAAGGTTGAGGGTCCCGACCGCCGCCAAGGCAAACGCGAATGTCCAAACCAGCCCGACGACCAAAGTAATCAAGGTGGCGATGATCAGCCGCACCGAACCGAAACAGATCGTCAGCAATACGGAAATCAGGGAAAGCGATAAAATGCCCGCCAACCCCATTCCGCTCTCTACGCTCGCGAGTTCTTCCGTCTCCAAAGCCGCCTCGCCCGTCAGCCGCACGCTCACGCCATGGGCCGCGTCCAGGTCGAGTTCACGGGCAAGCGACGCGGATCGCATCCATTGCGGCGGCGGCCGGCTGCATGGAAGCGTAGTCGAGGACAGGCTGAACCACGATAAGGCGAACGGCCCTCTCGGTGTCCGGTGCCGTCTCTCCGGCCATGATCCGCTGCCAAGACAACTGAGCGAAGCGCCCCTCGGTCTGCGCCTCGACCACGGCCGCGATGGAATTGAGGATGGGTGCCAGGTCAAATGCCACGACCTGCCGCTCCTTCGACTTCTCGTCGATCGCGAGAACCCAGCATGTCCAGAAGACCGCGCAGGGTCGGATCGGATGAGAGCGCGCCGAGAAACGGTTGCGCGGCGGCCAGGGAGTCACTGAGCTCGTAAAGCCCGTCGACATCGAGATACAGCAAGCCATTACGCCGAAAGAACGCGTCACCCTGAGGATAGAAGACATTGCCGAACACCCGAGGTCGCTCTCGAAGCTGAGTGACAAGTTCCATCGCGGCGTCATCCGCTAAATCCGCGGTCTGTCCCTCGACCATGATCACCAGCGTGTCATGGAATTGGGGAAACGCTTCGTGCTCCTGCTGCCACCATTGCCGCCAAGGCAGTTCGCTCGACAGCATCTCGAGAGTGTCGGTATTGACCGCAAAATTCTTCGCCACGTAGACGCCGGCCGCAATCGCGAGCGTCAGGGACAAAACGACAACGAGCCGGGCCCTGCGCCGAACGAGATCGGTCCATCGAATGAGAAAGTGGCGATATGCGTTGAGAAACTTCTTGGTCATGGAGGAAACGCTTCCACTCGGCCGTTGCCTCGCGGCCAGCGATCACCCGCGGCTGTTCAAGCGCGCATCGACAGGCAAGCAACCCGAGCACGAAATGACATTTTCAGCCGCCCCAGGGTCCCGACATGCCGACGCCGCCAGCCCTTATTCCAGAAACGCTCGCACACCGACCCCGGTGACGTGATTGAGTCCGTTCAGCGTCGTCCGAGATGCCACTGAACAATCAAAAATCGTTTTGACTGGATGTTCAACGGAAGGGTCTAAGAGGGCCGTAGCCGGCTGCTGGCCCCGTGACCGTCTCGATGAACGATTGAGCCCCGTGTTTTGAAAACTTGCGCTCGATCTTCGGCAGCCGAGACCGTGCACGCGCTGCTATTTGGGCTCGAGTATCTGCCGGCCGCGGTACATGCCCGTGGCCAAATCGATATGATGGGGGCGTTTGAGTTCGCCCGACGTCTTGTCCTCGGCGTAGGCCGCTGACTTGATCCCCTGATGGGAACGCCGCATGCCGCGTTTTGATTTCGACGTCTTCTTTCTGGGTACCGCCATTTCGCTATCCTCTAAAACTGCCCGGGTCAAACCCGCCACATCGATGAGCGGGCAATGACGCGAGGGAACGTGTTTATAACGTCACGCCGGTATCGCGCCACAAAAAAATCGCCGCGCCGCCTTGCCCGCATCATACCAGTGTGACATATGACGTCGGTTTCCAGCCTCTAACCCAGCCTACTAACAAGGATGATCAGACCCGTGAGCGATAACCCCGCTTCAGAAAGCCAATCGGAATTCTCGGCTCGTGTCAGTGTCGAACAAGTGGAAGAGGGCGCCGATCTCGCACCCAAATTCGATGCCGATGGCCTCATTCCCGTTGTCACCACCGACGCGAGGTCCGGCGAAGTTCTGATGCACGCCTACATGAACGCCGAAGCACTTACGAAAACCATCGAGCATGGCGAAGCGTTCTATTGGAGCCGCAGCCGTAAATGCTTGTGGCACAAGGGGGCAACCAGCGGGCTTGTGCAAAAAATCGTCGAGATGCGGATTGACGATGATCAGGATGCCGTCTGGCTCAGGGTCGACGTCGAGGGTGACGCCAGCTGCCATGTTGGCTATCGGTCCTGCTTCTACCGATCCATTCCGGTAGGCAAGGATGCAACGGGGAACAGGCCCGCGCTGAAGTTCGAAGAAGAATCGAAAACGTTCGATCCGAAAGAAGTATACGGCGACGCGCCAAATCCAACGCGTCTTTAGACCGGCGAGACACCCCTCGCGCCGGTCAGGCGGCGAGCGACTGCCTCGCCCAGGCGGCGGCGCCGATGACGCTGGCATCGCCGGCGAGTTCAGCGACCTCGGTCCTGAACGCGTTCTCGAACGACGGCATGACCCGCGCCTTCATCGCGCCATGAATTTCCCCTCGAAACAGGTCCGGCATATCCTCCACCAGCCCGCCGCCCAAGAGAACGATATCGGGCGCCAGGAGATTGACGATGCCGGCCATTGCCCAGCCAATGGTGCGGGCGGCGTCGCGCACGATCGCCTCGATGACGGCATCGCCGCGCGGCGATGGATTCGCTCAGCGCCCGGCTTCGTATATTGCTGAGATCCGTGCCCGCCGTCGCCAAAAGGTGCGGCGCCTCCCCCCGGTAAGCGGCAGTCGCGGCGGCGGCCGATATCGCCAGCCGGCCCGCGACCGCTTCCAAGCATCCACGCCGACCGCATCCGCAATGCGGCCCCTCCCGCACAACCGGCATATGCCCGATTTCCATGCACGAGCCGCTGGTGCCACGGAGAATTTCCCCCTTGTAGACCGCGCCGCCGCCAATCCCCGTGCCGGGAAAAACCCCGACAACGCAGCGAGCGTCGCGCGCGGCTCCGAAGCGAAATTCGCCGTAGATCCCGGCATCGACGTCGTTCAGAACGATCGCGGGACACCGGAACGCATCTTCGAGTTCCGTGCCGATCTTGGTATTCTTCCAACCGAGGTTGGGCATTTCCAGAACAACTCCGCGATCGAGATCAAGGGGTCCGGGACACCCAACGCCAATGCCCGCCAGATCGTTCGCGGACAGCCCAGCTTCTTCCAAGGCGGTTTCGATCAAACCGATCATGCGATGAAGACCGCCTTTCGGGCCCTCTTGCGCGCGGGTCTTGCGGCGTTTGCGGCTCAAAATGTTGAAGTCGTCATCGAAAACGACCGCCAGCATCTTCGTCCCGCCAAGGTCGAATCCAATCCAATGCTTTCTTGCCTTCTTGGCGGCCATTCGGATCACCTTCCAACTCCGTGACGGGCGGCGTGAGAGCGGCCCGGAGCAACCATTCGACGGGAACTGGACTTTCTATACTTCAATGACGGGGGTCATTCCCAGCTTTATGGAGCGACCGATACACACGACCTCCACGCGCGGTCCGGAATTCACTGCCAGCTTGGCGCCATCCCGATCCGCGGCTGTTGCGTGAAACAACTCATGTACCAAATAAAGACGGTCATTCCACTCGGCCACCAACAAAGTCGATGCTTATTTGACACACCGGAGACGAATAGCGTGCGCCGCGCCATCACAAGGCGGTAGCGTGATGGTCAAGTGCATCGGTATATTAGTGGCTGGGTTTTGAAAAACCGGAATGTTTTAGCGGTTATTCCCCTCTTTCCGTTCGCGCCAAAGCAATCTATGTTCCGCTTATGAATTCCGAACCTGACGGTACTTTGGAGAGCCACGGCCGGGCTGTGGAAATACGAGGGAAATCCATGCGTGTCCTTTTGGCGAAGCCACGCGGTTTTTGCGCCGGCGTGGAGCGCGCGATCGAGATCGTGGAGCGAGCGATCGAAATCTACGGGCCGCCCGTGTATGTCCGTCACGAGATCGTCCACAATCGGCATGTGGTCGAGTCGCTTCGCGCGAAGGGCGCGGTGTTCGTGGAAGAACTCGAGGAGATCCCGGATGGGGCCGTCACGGTGTTCAGCGCCCATGGCGTTTCGGCGACCGTCGAAGACGACGCGAAACGGCGAAGTCTTCCCGTCATCGACGCTACGTGTCCGCTGGTCTCCAAGGTGCACAAAGAAGGCCGCAACCATGCCCGCAGGGGGCGGGAAGTGATCCTGATCGGTCATGCCGGTCACCCGGAGGTGGAAGGCACGCAGGGGCGCATACCCGGCGGCGTGCACTTGGTATCGGCGGTAAACGAAGTTGCGGGCGTCACAGTGCGCGATCCCGATCAGGTTGCCTATGTCACCCAGACGACGCTCAGCGTGGACGATACCCGCGAGGTCATCGAGGGGCTGAAGGAGCGTTTCCCGGCGATCGTCGGCCCGGACGTCAGAGACATCTGCTACGCGACGCAGAATCGGCAACAAGCCGTTCGCGAACTCGCGGCCCAGGTCGACATCCTGCTGGTGGTCGGCGCGCAGAACAGCTCGAACTCCAATCGGCTGCGCGAGATTGGTTCGGAGATCGGAATTCCCAGCTACCTGATCGACGACGCGAGCGCACTCGAACCGGAGTGGTTGACGGATGTCGACACCGTCGGCGTGACGGCTGGGGCGTCGGCGCCAGAGGGACTTGTTCAAGACCTGATCGCCCGACTTGGCGAATTCGGTGACGTCGCCGTCGAGGAACTGAACGGTGTCCACGAACACATTCAGTTCAAACTGCCTCGGGAATTGATTCAGCCCACCGTTGCCACTGAATAAGAATAGGGTTTCAGAAACCATGAGCGTTCCGGCCATCCAACAAATTCGCGTGGGTTCTTACATCCTCGGCAAAAAATTGAGCGGAGCCGAGAAGTATCCACTCGTGTTGATGCTGGAACCCCTGTTCCGATGCAATCTCGCCTGTCCCGGGTGCGGGAAAATCGACTACGAGGATTCCATTCTCAACAAACGACTGAGCGTCGAGGAGTGTCTTGCGGCGGTCGATGAATGCGGCGCTCCCATCGTTTCAATTCCCGGTGGCGAACCGCTGCTTCATAAGGAAATCGACAAGATCGTTGCCGGTATCACGGCCCGCAAGAAGTTCGTGTATCTCTGCACGAACGGCCTGCTGCTGGAAAAGAGGCTCGGCCTGTTTAAACCAAGCCAATACCTCACCTTTTCCGTACACCTGGACGGCTTGGAGGAGCAGCACGACCGCGCCGTCAATCAGCCGGGCACATTCAACCGGGCGGTGTCGGCCATCAAGAAGGCCCGCTCTCTTGGGTTCCGGGTCAATGTGAATTGCACGCTTTTCAATCACATGACGGCCGACGAGGTGGCGGCGTTCTTCACCTTCTGCAGCGACGAGCTGGACATCGAGGGCATAACCGTGTCGCCGGGATACGCCTACGAACGCGCACCGAAGCAGGAGCACTTTCTCAATCGATCCAGGACCAAGCAACTGTTCCGGGACATTTTCGAGCGCCGCGGCGATAGCAAGTGGCGGTTCAGCCAGTCTTCGCTGTTCCTGGATTTCCTTGCCGGAAATCAGCAGTACCGCTGCACGCCCTGGGGCAATCCGACCCGCAACATATTCGGTTGGCAGCGCCCCTGTTACCTCCTCAACGAGGGCTATACGAAGACCTTCCGTGAACTCATGGAGGAGACGAATTGGGATCGGTACGGTACCGGCAACTATGAGAAATGCGCGGACTGCATGGTTCATTGCGGATACGAAGCCACGGCCGTGAACGATACCGTCTCGAAATCCGTGGAAAGCCCTCAAGGTGGCCTTGCGGGGCCCGCGTACGGATCTCCCCATGGCTCCCGAAATCCCGCTCGAAAACCAGCGGCCGGCGGAATATGTTTACGATTCGCTGGTCAAGGATTTAGGCGCGGAATTGGAGAAACGGCCCACCCGAGAGCGCAACGCGGCGTAGCGCCGCAAACGCCTTTTTCGAATCCTTGGCGAGTTTGAACAGGACCGGCGCCTGACGCGGGGTGTGCGGTTATTTCCCGGATCACGGCCCGCATCCGGGGACGCCCGTCGGGCCCCACCAGTCCGGGCACCCAGGACGGCAAATCTCGGTCCGCCGGATCCGCGATCGCCCGTGCGGCCAGAAACGGCAAGCCATATTCGGCCGCGACCCGGGCAACGGCGAGACTTTCCATGTCGACGGCGGCGGCGCCGGTTTGCCGGTGCGACCGTCGCTTCTCTTCGGACAGCAGAACCGGCTGGTCGCGACCCAGAAGATCCGATTCAACGACGGACAGGTCGCTTTTCAGGACGGTGATCAACCGCCGTCGCCACTCAACGTCGCATGGCATTCGGGATCCGTCTTCACCGACGATCGAGGCCGCGATCACGACCGTGCCCGGATCGAGCGATGGCCGCAAACCGCCGGCAATTCCAAAGCTTACCAGCGCGACACAGCCTTCGGAAACAAGCGCCCGGGCGCGATTCGCGGCTCGTTCGGCATCGCCTCCGACACAGCACACCGAGAGCGTGTCGCCATATCGCATGGCGCCAAAACAATCCGCCTCCCGGGCAAGACCGGTAATAATACCAACGGTCACTCAAATTCCGTACATGGTCGTCTTGGCATTCGATTGGCTCAGGTTGCGGTAGCGGGCCAACGCCCATAACGGAAAGTAAGCGCTATACCCGTGATAGCTCAGATAAAAGACCTTCGGGAACCCAACGGCGTTGTAATGGGTCTCCTGCCACTTTCCGCCCTCGCGGGGTGCCTGAATCAGGTAGCCGACGCCGCGCCGGACGTGGTCGCTATCCACTTCGCCCGCCGCCATCAGGCCAAGGACAGCCCAGGCCGTCTGTGACGGCGTGCTGACTTTCGTTTCCTGCTTTCGCTCCACCCAGTAGCTGGCACAATCCTCGCCCCAGCCGCCGTCCTCGCGTTGGCGCGATTTCAACCACGCCACCGCCTTGCGAATGTACGGAGCGCCTGGATCCTCGCCGGCGGCGTTGAGCGCGCAAAGAACAGACCATGTCCCGTAAACGTAGTTTGTACCCCACCGGCCGAACCAGGATCCATCTTCTTCCTGCTGCCTCTTAAGGTAGTCCAGCGACCGAATCACGGTCGGATGGGTGCGATCGTACCCCAGCTGCGCCAGCATGCCGAGGCAACGCGCGGTCACATCGGCCGATGGCGGATCAAGCAGGGCGCCATGGTCGGCGAACGGAATGTTGTTGAGCGAGTAATGCTCGTTGTCGGCGTCGAAAGCGCCCCATCCACCGCTGTCGCTCTCCATGCCTATAACCCATTCGGCGCCGCGAGCGACGGCTTCGCGGGACTCTGCGTCTCCGGCCCGATCCAACCCCATGACCACAACGGCGGTATCGTCGACATCCGGGTAATGGTCGTTCCAGTACTGGAAGGCCCAACCGCCGGGGCGAACGTGGGCGCGATTGACCGTCCAATCTCCGTGAACGTCCAGGACCTGTCGATCGCGCAACCAGTTGTTGGCTTGAATGATGATCGGATCGTCCGCGGTGAACCCGGCTTCGAGCATGCTGTGGATCGCAAGACCCGTGTCCCAAACCGGCGAAACGCATGGCTGGCAATAGCCTTCGTCGTCACGAATGACCACCAATTTATCGATGGCCCGCCGCGCCGTAACGAACTCCAGAGCATCGCGCGAACAGCCAAGGGCGTCCAGCGCCATTACGGCAATGGCCATGGCCGGAAAAATGCCGCCAAGGCCATCTTCGCCGTTGAACCGCTCTCTGACAAAATTCATCGCCTTGTCGATGGCTTTTTTCTCGAGAAACCCTGGAAACAACGGATCGCAAAGACGACCAACCTTATCCAGCACCAACAACAGGTCGCCCAGCCGGTGGCCGGTCGGGTTCCTCAGATACGATTTCTGCTTCTCCGGCGGAATGGTGAACAATTCCCTGATGGACATCCCTCTCGGATTGGCTGCCCGGGGCTTGAGCGCCGCCAGCACAAGGAGGGGTACCATGACGGTTCGCGACCAATACGAGACTTTATCGATGTGGAACGGCGCCCATTTCGGCAGCAGCATCGCTTCAGGCCGCATCCAGGGCACGGCCCGCCAAGGAACCTGCCCAAACAAAGCGAGGCCGATTCGTGTAAAAACGTTGACTTCGGCGGCACCACCATGAGCGAGGACGGCTTGTCTTGCCCGCATCATATGCGGCGCGTCGGGATCATCGCCGATGCATTTAAGCGCGTAGTAGGCCTTAACGGTGGCAC
The DNA here is from genome assembly GCA_963786305.1 of uncultured Alphaproteobacteria bacterium. GTDB lineage: Bacteria > Pseudomonadota > Alphaproteobacteria > Rhodospirillales > Defluviicoccaceae > CAKZLS01. Next base: position 180,426 of record CAWAYL010000007.1, on the reverse strand, counting down.
TGATATCGAAATCACCGTCGTGGTAAAGCGGCCAGCCCCCGTGGGGTCCCTGCTTCCGCCGCAGATAATTACCAAGTTTCGCCTCGATCTCGTCATCGATATCGCCGAGATAATGGTTCAACAAAATGTATTCCGCGGGAATAGTGGCGTCGGCTTCCAGTTCGAAGACCCAGTGACCGTCGTCGGCCTGACGGCTGGCAAGCCAAGCCGCCGCCTCGTCGATGACATCGTCGAGCGCCCCTCTGACATGTACGGCAGCCGCCTGTAGCGCATCCGCGCTCGCAGACATATTACTCATGCCTCACTCCCCTGAAGCGACTACACGCACCAACGTGCCCGGAACCGGAGCGTCACTACTGTGTAACAATCGTTCGGTTGGTGCGGGATATACCGCACGTTGTCAAGGACTTGTTGCAACTGCGAGAACGGTTTCGGCGGCGGTGTGACCCGAACGCAGGCTTCCCTCGATGGTGGCGGGCAGCCCGGTATCCGTCCAATCCCCGGCCAGAAACAGATTGGTAAACTCCGTGCGCACCTCGGGACGGCGCGCAACCTCTCCGGGCGTTTGCGCAAAAGTCGCCCGCTTTTCCTTCACGATTCGATACGCCGGCAGTGGTGCATCGCCAAGGCCCAGCGGCAGACGAATTTCGTCCCACATATGGTTTGCGATGTCTTGCGAAGGCCGGCCGGCCACCGCGTCGGCGGCACTGACCGTGACCGAAGCGACATCGTCGCGAACGAACAACCAGTGGCACAGGCCTCCGACCATGCCGGTAATGCGCGGATGGTCCGCCCGCCGCGGTAGCAGGAAATGACCATTGACGATCGCCCGGGTTTCCTTGGGAGCCTGGATCTGGGGAACGGCCTTGGCCGCCGCCGTCGCGGGAATCGCCAGGACCACGCTGTCGTGGATACTCACATCGACGCGATCGCCGCCGGCGAAAAGCAGCGCGCCGACCCTGCCCATGTCGGCATCGAGACACCGGAAGCGCCGCCGGAAATGGACCTTGGCGGCATGTGCCGCCAGCACCCGGAGGGACGGGTCGACAAAACAATGACTGAGACCCACACGCGCGATACGGGGCCGGCAGGCCGCCTCGCCCCGGCCGAAAGTCTCCCGGATGACCGGCCAAAGCAGACTGGCGGCTGCCTCATCGGCGTCCGCATTCAACACGGCCACCGTCAGCGGCTCCCAGAACTTCTCGAAGAGAACGCCGTCCGTGCCGAGGCATTGGGCCACGGTTTCTCCGCTGTCGGCCATGGCAAGACGGATCGCTCGGACGTATTCCGCCGGCCGACTTCCCGGAACGCGCCGCTTCTTCGAGAAAATCCACCAAGGAAAAAGGCTGGCACCTGGCCTGACGGTCCACCGTTCGCCATTGCGCACATCAATGAACTCGAACGCGCATCGATCGGGTCCGCACAACGCGTCGGCGGAGCTGATGGCGTTCAAAAACGCGTAGACGGCGCGGTTGCCGCTGAGGACGAGGTGATTGCCATTGTCGATTTGCCGCCCGAGGGTATCATCGACATAGGATCGGCATCGACCCCCCGCTTGCCCCGCGGCCTCGTAAAGTGTCACCCTTCGTCCGGCCTTGCTCAGCCAGACAGCGGCGGAGAGGCCCGCCAGGCCGGCTCCGATGATGTGAACCCTGCCCTTCACTCATATCATCCCGTGACGAAAGGCAACCCAGAGCTTTTCGATTTTTGGAACGGACACCGGCTCGGACCATCTGCGCCACCCGCGCGACGCCAAGCGTTTAAACGTTCGCCGATAAACTTCCATCATTATGGTCGCGGGCCTGACTTGGCGCCGGTCACAGGTGGCGAGGATTGCCGCCGCTTCACTGAATTGTCCTCGAGCGAGTTCCGCGATGTTCGAGAAGACCTCGGCCGAAGCGGGGTTTAGCAGAACGGCCAACGCGTCCTCCGTGGGCCCGATGCCGTGCGCACGCAATAAATCCTGCGGAAGGTAGAGGCGATCGCGATAGGCGTCTTCCTCGAGGTCCCGGAGGATGTTGGTTAACTGCAACGCCTGCCCCAAGGCCATGGCCAATCGACCGCCGGTCGGCTCATCCACACCAAAAACACGCGTGGAAAGGCGCCCGACCGCGCAGGCGACACGGTCGCAGTAAAGCGTGAGCTCGGCGGTGTCCGCGATACGCACGCGATCGCCGGCATCCATTTCCATCCCGGCCACGATCGCCTCGAAATCCTCCTTCCGAAGATCGAAACGACTTGAGGGGTGGAGCAGCGCCTGAGAGATTCGCCGCGAGGGCTCGCCCGCATAGAGGCGATCAATTTCGCCGCGCCAGTCCGCGAGCCGCCTCCGCTTTGCGGTTTCGTCGCCGGGATCGTCGGCGATATCGTCCACTTCACGACAGAATGCATAGATCGCGAACATTGCCTGACGCTTCTCGGGAGGCAGCAGCCGCATGGCCCAATAGAATGAAGTTCCCGATCGACGAACGAGTGCCTCGACGTGTTCATCGTCCACGGCCGTGGAAACGGTTTCGGACTCACGCACCGCCATAAGAACGCCCCTTCCACCGACCTCCCTTTCCCTTCCAATGCGACAACGCGGAGTCCACCGTCATCAGTGCGAAGAGAAAGGCGGCCACCGGCAGCAGAAACCCGCGCCAGATGGGTAGACCGTAAAGCCGCAGCGTCGGCCAATACATTGCTGTCATGAGACACCACGCCATACCGCCAAGCAAGGCAAGCGAAAGCTCCCCGAACATGATGCCATAAGCCATGGCCAACGCCGGCACGCAATAGATTACAGACATCGAAAGCACGGTCGCCGCCAGCAATCCGGTGGAATAGTTCAGTTGAGTAAACGCCGTCCGGGCAACCATGGTCCAGATACCGGAAAGCCCGCGATATGCTCTCAGGCTTCGCGTGCGCGACGCCAGCCCCAGCCATACCCGGCCCCGACGCCGAATTCGCGCGGCCAACGCGCAGTCGTCGATAAGCTCATGGCGAATTGACGCAACCCCACCAACCTGTTCCAAAGCGGTCCGGCGAACCAGCATGCATCCGCCCGCTGCGGCGGCCTCCCGCCGTTCCGGATGATTGACCAATGGAAAGGGGTAAAGCTTCTGAAAGAAAAACACAAACGCGGGAACGAGCAGGCGTTCCCAGAAACTTCCGCAATAGAGCCTCACCATCAAGGAGACCAGGTCCAGCTTGCCGGACTCCGCCTTGGCGACGAGACGCTTCAAGACAGCGCGATCATGCTCGATATCCGCGTCCGTCAGCAACCAATAATCCGTTCCAGGCCAAAGCTCGGCCCCCTGGCGCAAACCTTGTTCCAAGGCCCAAAGCTTGCCGGTCCAGCCCCGAGGCAACGACTGTCCCTCGATCACCGTAAGCGTTACCCCCTTTGGCTCCGCCGCCGCTTTTCTTGCCAATCGGCCCGTACCGTCCACGCTCCCATCGTCAACCACGATGATGTTGAACGGCCCTGGATAATTTTGACGCAGCAGCGAGGCGACGGCAGGCTGGATGGTCGCGGCTTCATCACGCGCGGGTATCACCGCGGTCACCGCCGGCCAATGGTCGCACGCTTCGGGAATTTGAGGCAATTTCTGATCGGCGCGCCAGAAGCCGCCTCGAAAAAAGCAGAGTCCCAGCAGCGATACCAAAGAGATGGCCGTTAGAAACATGAGAATGTGTTCGACCATAAGCTATACCAGCGCCGATGCGGCTCCTCGGAAACAGCACCACACGTATTCCCGCTTGGTGAGTTGAACGCGCCCCGCCAGTGGGTCCCTGTGGCGGAGACGCTCAACCAGTGACCGCGCGATATCGAGGATCGCCGCCGACTCCATTGCCAGGCGGCGGCTTACCAGTCCTTTTGGAAGTCCAGCCGCGACATGCAGCAATGCCTCCGTCCCATCCAAGGCTCGGTCGATCACGCGTCTGATGGCCTCACCCGAGGCCGCCTTGTCCAGGTCGTCCACGCTCGCGCCTTCATCGTCCATCCAGTTCATCGGCAGATAGACCCTGTTGAGCGTACGATAGTCGTCTTGACAGTCCTGCAGATGATTGATGACCTGCAGTGCGTTGCAAAGCGCATCCGACGGGCCGTAACCGTCCGCCGAACCCCCGTGCAGGTCAACCAGGTAGCGCCCAACCGGCGATGCCGACAACAGGCAATACGCCATCAAATCGTTCCAATCTGCATATCTTGGCTTGACGGCATCTTGTTTGAAGGCGGCGATCAGATCGGTGCAGTGGCGGCTGGTGGTGCCCGTCGCCGCCAAGCTACGCCGCATGGCGTGAGCCTTGGTGAAAGCCGGGTCGTCGAGATCATGACCTTCGATGGCCCTTTTGAACCCCTCGAGCCGCGCGATCTTCTCGGCCGGCGGCAACGACGCGCTATCGGCGACATCGTCGATCGCGCGGGCGAAGGCATAGAACGCGGCGATATGTGGTCGCAAATGGCTTGGTAACATCCAAGAGCCAACCGGAAAATTCTCGTATGCCGCGTCCTTTCCGGACGGCATTTCCGCGTGCGACCGCTGGATGGCTGTCATGACGGGCGCCCGTTAAGAACAACGATGACGGCTTTCCACGCTCAACCTTTGACCTTCTGGCGCATCTCCACCAGCAGTCCCTCGACCTCGCCGCCATTTCTGCGGATGACGGACGCGAATTCCTTTCGCTGGGTCTGGCTCATGCTGACGCCCTGCACCGAGACGTCGACGATCTTGAACGAGTTCCCCTTGGGTCGGAGACGCCATGCGACGTTCAACGGTTCGCTCCCCGCGGGTCTCTCGATCTGAGAGAACACCATGGCGTCACCGCTCTGATCGTCGACCAATGCCCGGGTCACGTTAAGAGACTCGCCCGAATATTGCTTGAACCTGTTCAAATACGTAACCACGATCATTTGTTCGAAAAGCTTAAGATATTCCCGTTTCTCTTCCGCGGTCGCCTTCCCCCAATAGCGCCCCAACACCCATTGACCGATCGTCGTGACCGCGAAGTTCTCGTTGAGGAGCATTCTAAAACGTTGCTCCCGTTCTTCCGGTGATACATTCGAAGCCGTCAACGCATTGACCGCCTCGCCCGCCATCCCCTCGATGAATTTACTCGCCTGGGTCGCTTTCTCGGTCGAGTGGGCGCGATTGTCCGGGGCGAGGAGCGCCACCAAGATCATCAAGCCAAGGGCAAGAGACCGCGTTGTTTTTACCAGTCGCCAATGCACGTGCTCATTCCTTTCTCAGCTCGGGCTCGATTACCGCACGGGACGAAAACGCCCTAGCCTACAACCCGAAGCCTAACGTACCGAAAAAACGCGGCGGGTGACAGCCGCAACCCATTACATCGGTGCCCGTACCCCGCCCGGCATCTTTCAGTGAGATACCGCGAGCCTGAAAGCTTAGCCTCGAATCCGGCATTTTTTTAGAGAATAATGGAATGCCGATCCGATGGTATCCGCCATGCCGGCACGGCAAAAATCGAAAGACCAACAAAAATCAACAGGATAGTCGCACCCGCATCCGCGAGTACGCCGGTCGGCAGGGTCAATCCTCCAGATTCTGCAATCGCCGTCGCGAACGTTTCTCCTGCTCGGCTTCTTCCAGACCCACGCGGAAGGTGGCGGCAACAAACGCAAGGTGATTATGGGCGGCTTCGCGGGCAGCTTCCGCTTCCCCGGCCATGACCGCGTTAAATAATTCGCGATGCTGCCCGATAATGATTTCCTTGCCGCACGCTTCTTCGTAAATCCTCTCGAGATTGCCGAAAATGCTGACTCGAAGCAGATTGAACAGACCCCGCATAACCAGTACCAGAGCGACGTTGTGAGAAGCGTCGGCGATCGCCATGTGGAACTCGACATCGGCCTCGGCATTCCGCTCGGTATCACCCGTTGCATAAGATGCCTCGAGGGCTTCGTGGCGGCGGCCGAGGACGGCGCGGTCGGCCTCGTTGGCACGGAGCGCCGCATGGTACGCGGCCACTTCCTCGAGCGAAAGACGCAACTCGACGATGTCATGGGTCGCGCCGGGCCGCCTCTTCAGAAGGTGGACCAGCGGATCGGTGACCGTATGGGCAATCACGTCACAGACGAACGTGCCGCCGCCCCGCCTGGCCTGCAGGAGCCCCTTCGACTCCATGACGACGATGGCCTCGCGCAGTGACGGGCGAGACACGTTGAGCTGTAGGGCAAGTTCGCGCTCGGCGGGCAGTCGATCGCCCGGTTTCAGAACGCCGTCGAGGATCATTTCCTCAAGCTGATCGACAATGGAATCGGATATCTTCGGGACCCGGATGCTCTCGAACTCCACATTGGTCCGCCGCTGCTTCGTCAATTCGCTTTACCCCAATAGACCCCTTGACAGGTCGAATTTCAAATCCGTAATGTGGTCAGACCAATTCTATGGCCTTACCAATCGATCGGTCCACATTTTAGTGGATCGGCGGCCGAGAGACACACCGAAGAGTGTGAAAAAAAGGGAAGGGAGACGCCTGTGGTCGTGCACGGTTACGCCGACAATCCCTATGAGCGTAATGCTTCGGTTGTCGATTGGAAATGCATTGCGATCGGATTTCTCACGATTGCCGGCGCCAGCGTCCATTCATTCCCGCGATATGACGGTTCGCGCCGTTCGATCGCTGGCGGGCGTAGCTAGCCGTGTCCCCGTCCGCGCTCCCGCCCCCCTACGACGAGGTCTATCGCCGGTTGGTTTCGTTCATGCCCGAAGCCCGTCTGGTCACCGATCCGCTGCGGACATTGGCCTATGGAACCGATGCCAGCTTCTACCGCCTGACGCCGAAGCTGGTTGTCGAGGTTTCCGACGAGAGCGAGGTCGTGCGAACCTTGCGCGTCTTCGGCGAGTGCGGGACACCGGTGACCTTCCGCGCCGCGGGAACGTCGTTGTCCGGCCAGGCCGTTACCGAATTCCATCCTCTTGAGGCTCGGAACGGGATGGCGCGGCACCCGGGTGAGCGCCGACGCTTCGGAAATAACGCTCCAGCCGGGAGTTATCGGCGGCCGAGCCAACGCAAGCCTGGCGGCCCATGATCGGAAGATCGGCCCCGACCCGGCATCCATCGACGCCGCCAAGATCGGCGGCATCGCCGCCAACAATGCAAGTGGCATGTGCTGCGGGACGGCGCAGAACAGCTATAAAACCCTGAAGAGCATGCGCGTCGTGCTGGCAGACGGCAGCGTTGTCGATACCGGCGATCCGCAAAGCCGCAAGGCGTTCGAAGCCAGCCATGGAAGGCTGCTGGATGAGCTCGATGCGCTGGCGCGTGGCACCCGCGACAATGTGCGCCTCGCGGACAGGATCCGCGAAAAGTTCAGGATCAAGAATACCACCGGCTACAGCCTGAACGCGCTGGTCGATTTCGAAGATCCCTTCGAGGTCCTTCAGCATTTGATGATCGGCTCGGAAGGGACCCTCGGCTTTATCTCCGAGATCACCCTCCACACGGTGGAGGAACATCGCCACAAGGCAAGCGCGCTCATTCTTTTTCCCGATATTCACACGGCTTGCCGGGCCGTGGCCGTGCTCAAAAACGCACCGGTCGCCGCTGCCGAACTGATGGACCGGGCGGCGATGCGGTCGGTCGAAACCAAACCCGGGATGCCTGGGTTCCTCGCGGGCCTTCCCGCATCCGCGACCGCCTTGCTCGTCGAGACCCGCGGCGGCGACCAAGGGCGGCTGGCCGGCCAAATTGCCGACATAACCGCCTCGCTTGCCGACATCGAGACCCTCTTTCCCGTGCACTTCACCGACGATGCCGAGGAGAACGCAAAGCTCTGGAAGATCCGAAAGGGATTGTTTCCGGCCGTCGGCGCGGTGCGTGAGGCGGGCACGACGGTCGTCATCGAGGACGTGGCGTTCGACGTCTCGAAGCTCGCCGACGCCACGCTCGACCTCCAGTCGATGCTCCATGGGCATGGTTACCACGAGGCGATAATCTTCGGCCATGCCCTGGAGGGGAATCTCCACTTCGTGTTCACCCAGGATTTTGGACAGCCCGCGGAAGTGGATCGCTACGGCCGGTTCATGGACGAGCTTTGCCACATGGTCGTCGACAAATACGACGGCTCGTTGAAGGCCGAACACAGCACGGGACGCAACATGGCGCCATACGTGGAGTTGGAGTGGGGCTCGGACGCTTATGGCTTGATGAAGCGGATCAAGGAGATCTTCGATCCTCGGAACATCCTCAACCCCGGCGTGATTCTCAGTGACGACGCCAATGCGCACTTGAAAAACCTTAAGCCCCTGCCCGCGGTCGATCCACTGGTGGACAAGTGCATCGAGTGCGGCTTCTGCGAGCCCTGGTGCCCGTCGCGCGCGCTGACGCTGACACCGCGCCAACGCATTGTCGGTCTGCGCGAATTGGCCCGCTTGGAGGCGGCCGGTGGCGACGAGGCGACCCGACGCTCGCTCCGTGAGTTGTATCAATATCAGGGCGTCGATACCTGCGCGGGCGACAGCCTGTGCTCCGTCGCCTGCCCGGTGGATATCGACACCGGCAAGATGATGAAAACCATTCGCGGCCGGAACATGGGCGCGTTGGGACGCCGCGTCTCCGACATCGCCGCCAACAATTATGGCCTGCTCTCTTCCGGGATGCGTCTCGGGTTCGCGGCCGGCGGGATCGCCGAAAAGGCTTTCGGCAAGGCCGCGCTGGTCAAAATGACCGGCGGCTTGCGCAAGATGTCCGGAGATCGCATTCCGGCATGGAACGCCTACATGCCAACCGCGGCCCGCCCGCCCAAGGCGCGAGCGACCAACGGAAGCGCCGGAAAGCGTGTCGTGTACTTTCCGAGTTGCGCCAGCCAGACCATGGGCCCCGCCCGCGGCGACCCGGAAGATGTCCCATTGCCCGCCAAGACCGAAGGTCTGCTGAGAAAGGCGGGCTTCGCGGTGCACTATCCGCACGGACTGGGGTCGCTTTGCTGCGGCACTCCTTTCGAGAGCAAGGGAGCGGCGCCGCAAGCCGACACCAAGCTGCGCGAACTGGAAACCGCGTTGCTCGAGGCCAGTCGCGACGGCCAAGATCCCGTGGTGTTCGATACCAGCCTGTGTACGCACCGGCTCAAACGCGAGCTCAAGGCGCCGCTTCAGGTTTTCGATGTCGTCGAATTCATTCATGATGTCCTTCCGGACCACCTCACGTTCGCCAAAGCGCCGGAAACCGTCGCGATTCACGGCACGTGCAGCGTGATCAAGATGGGACTGGCGGAGAAGCTCCGAGCGGTCGCCGGATGGTGCGCCGATACGGTCATCGTTCCGGACGACATCACGTGTTGCGGATGGGCCGGCGACAAGGGCTTCACGGTGCCCGAACTCAATGCCAATGCCCTGAGAAACCTTGCATCGCAATTGCCGTCGGAGTGCACGGCGGGATACTCGACGAGTCGCACCTGTGAGATCGGTCTGTCGATGCACAGCGGGCGCCATTACCGCTCGATCGTCTATCTCGTCGACCGGTGCACGGAGAGCGCGTCTTGAGACAATCCGATGCTTGGAGACTATTCGGCGGCCCGAAAGGTGGATTGCCGTCGATGTGGAGCTTCCGCGACGCGGAAGAAGGCCGGAGCTCCCTCAGGGAATCTTCGGCATGCTGTTTGGGCGAACCGCGATGAAGGCCGGCGATCGCTGTTGGAAAGGGTTGTATTCCCCGATCCCCGCGATTTATGGTGTTAAAAAATGAGATCGCCACGCTCCGGTCTGCTCGACCGAAGAGCCAAGGCAACTTAAGGGAGACGACGTGCCGGGACTTAAGCTTTTCTCGCTATCGGCCTGCATTGCGGGAAACGGACCCCCGGGTCCGTTTCGACGGCGTTCCTCGTCGCTCCTCGGTATGACCGCCCCAGTCTTCCAAAGTTCTGTTGCTTGGACAAGATCTGGTACGATCAGTGAGATTTTCTCATTAACTCAACGACAAATGTAGGAGAACGTCCAAGATGAGAAGCAACACGCTCACCAGCCGCGTCATGGCTGGCACCGCGTCGGCCTTGGTGGCCGGCGCGTTCCTGATGGGGGCGACAGCCTCGCCGGCTGCCGAACAGGAAAAGGTTCGCTGGAAGGTTCCGATCGCTTTCCCGTCCAATCTTCCCGCGCTCGGCGATACCGCCCCTTGGGTGGCCGACCATCTGGACGCCGCGAGCGGCGGCAACATCCAGCTCAAGATCGAAGAACCGGGCAAGATCGTTCCGCCGTTTCAGATCCTGGACGCGGTAAAGGATAGCAAGGTCAAGGCCGGTTACACCTGGGTTGGGTATGACCAGGGAAAGATTCCAGCGGTCCCGTTGATTGCCGCGGTACCGTTCGGCATGGAGCCATGGGAATTCAATGCCTGGTGGTATTATGGGGGCGGCCAAGCGCTTGGTGAAGAACTCTATTCTCCTCACAACATTCATCCCGTTCTATGCGGAATTATTTCGCCGGAGACGGCTGGGTGGTTCAAAGTGGAGATCAACTCCGTGGAGGACTTCCAGGGACTGAAGATCCGCTTCGCCGGACTTGGCGGCAAAGTGCTCGAGAAGCTTGGCGCATCCGTGACGATGATCCCCGGCGGTGAAATCTTCCAGGCGTTGGAAAAAGGAAACATCGACGCTTCCGAGTTCTCTCTGCCCGAAATCGACGAGCGGCTGGGTTTCTACAAGGTCGCGAAGAACAACTATTTCCCGGGCTGGCATCAAACCTTCACGACGATGTTCCTGCTCGTCAACCAGCCGGAATGGGAAGGTCTTCAGGACCAGTCCAAAGCCTTGATCAATTTGGCTTGCCAAGCCGCGGTGACCGACGCCTTGGCGAAGTCCGAACACAACCAAGGCCCGATCATGGCCGGATTCCCCGATAAGGGCGTGACGCCTCGCAAGCTTCCGGAACCCATCCTGCGTGAACTTCTCAGGGTAACGAACGAAGTTCTTGCCGAGGAAGCGGCGAATGACGCGATGTTCGCCAAAATCTGGGAGTTGCAGAAGGCGTTCCGCGATCAGTACGCGATTTGGAAGGAATACGGCTACCTGCCGCGTGACTTCTACTCGAATTCAAAGTGATCACATAGTGCTCATCGGTGTGGTGGACGTCAGGAGAACAGCGAAATGACCGATCAACGGGAGCCACGGGAAAGTGAACCCCATCTCGACGTGGAAGACCTGATCCACCACACCGAATTGCCCCGCACGCCAGTATCCAATTTTCTCGACACCATCATCCGCTGGGCCGGATATGGAGCGTCCTGGTTCTGCTGGATTTTTCTGATGGGAATCATCGTCGTCAACGTCGTGATGAGGTATTTCTTCGGTGAAGGAAAGATATATTTCGAGGAAGCGCAGTCTTTTATTTACGCGCTGGGATTCTTGATCGGCCTTTCCTTTTGCGTGGAAAACGACAGCCACATCCGGATCGATATCTTTCACGACCGGTTCAAACCACGGACCAAAGCGTGGATCGATCTCATCGGCATCTTGTTTTTCCTGATCCCATATGTGTTTGTCATCCTGATCTACTCTCTGCCGATGATTGAGTACTCGATAGAGACGGGGGAGCGATCCGCCAGTCCCGGCGGTCTGCCTTACCCCCTCATTACCATTTGGAAGTCCTTTATGTTCATCGGCTACGCGTTATTGATGATCGCGGGCGTCTCGAGATTGATCCGAGTGATTGCGATGCTTTTCGGCCGTTCCGATTTGAACAGTGCCGTGCGCTAGGGGGACCGCACGATGGAAATCAACGAAGTCCTCGCCATCTTGATGTTTGTCTCCTTCATCTTGCTCTTGTTCGCGGGTTTTCCGGTTGCCTGGATGCTGGGCGGTATCGCGATCATCTTCGCCGCGATTTCCATCGCCTTCGATACCTACCTGGACACCTTCATCGGTATCGATTGGGCCTACGTGTCGCTGGCGGTCGACGACCTGTGGAACACCATGCAGAACTGGGTGCTGGTCGCGTTGCCCATGTTCATTTTCATGGGTCTGATGCTCGACCGCTCCGGCATCGCCGAACAAATGATGGCCAAGTTCACCCAGTTGTTCGGCCGCGTCCGGGGGGGGTTGGCGGTCACCGTCACCATCATCGGCATATTGCTGGCCGCGTCCACCGGCATCATCGGCGCTTCCGTCGTGCTCCTGGCGCTTCTCGGCTTGCCGATCATGCTGCGAAACAACTACCAGAAGGAGCTGGCGGTCGGAACCATCTGCTCGGCGGGAACCTTGGGCATTCTCATTCCGCCGAGCATCATGCTGGTGATCATGGCGGATCGGCTGGCCCGGTCGGTGGGCGATCTGTTCATGGGCGCGGTATTTCCGGGGCTGCTGCTTGGATCGCTCTATATCGCGTACATTCTCATCATCTCGCTGCTGCGTCCCCAAGGTGGCTCCCCTTCCCAAGGACATGCCGACGCTTTCCGTGCGTGTCGTGCTCGGCGTTCTATGGTCGGCGTCACCGCCGGCCTTGCTGATCCTCGGCGTTCTGGGAAGCATCTTCTTTGGCATCGCGACACCCACCGAGGCATCCGGCCTTGGCGCTTTCATCGCGACCATGCTGGCTCTGATCAAGGGGCGCCTCAACCTCAAGGTTCTGCACGAAGTCGTGTGCCAAACGACGACTACGACCGCCTTCATCTTCGGCATCCTGGTAGGCGCCAGCGCGTTTGCGCTCGTGCTGCGCGGTCTAGGCGGCGACGAATTGATCGAGTCGACGCTGCTCGGCCTCGACCTCGGTCCTCACGGCACCATGATTTTTATCCTGTTCATTGTTTTCTTGCTGGGCTTTGTTCTCGACTGGATTCAGATCATCTTGATCATCCTCACCCTGGTGGCGCCGGTCGTAACTGCATTCGGGTTCGACCTCAACTGGTTCATGATCCTGTTCGCCGTCTGCCTGCAGACGTCCTTCCTGACGCCGCCGGTGGGATTCGCGCTGTTCTATCTCAAGGGCGTGGCACCACCCGAGATCACGGTCCGCCACATCTACAAGGGCGTCATACCTTTTATCTGCATCCAGCTATTCGGCCTCGCGATCGTCTACATGTTTCCAGCGATTGTTACATGGCTACCGAAACAGGCCTATAGCCAGTAACGTAAAGAGGATATTCACGCATTTCGGCCCGGAGGAGTATCATGAGAATCCTCGCTATTGTGATCCTAGCCGTGGGCGCGTTTGCAACCGGCTTGCTTGGCCCCCGCTCGCCGCTGGCGGCCGAAACCTATCGCTTGGGCGCCGCGTTCGGCCTGACGGGAACGGGAGCGCCGTATTCCCGAGAAGCGGTCAACGCCATTCGCCTCGCCGTCGACGAAATCAACGCGGACGGCGGTTTTCTACGGCGAGCACCCGATCGAGCTGTTTACGGAAAATACCCGGACCAAACCGGAAGTTGCCGAAGCGGTTGTGACGCGGCTGATCGAACAGGACAAGGTCCGGGCGGTTATTGGTACCTATTCCAGCGCCACCGCCCTCGCCATCAAGCCCATTTGCCGCGCCAAGGGAGTTCTCCACATTGCCACCATCAGCAACTCGGAGGACATCACGCGGCTCGACCCCAGCCCGTACACATTTTCCGTGGTGCCAAACACCTATATGCTTTCCAAGGCGACCGCGATGGGCGTCGCCAAGCTGGCCGCCGAGAACGGCTGGAAAACATACTCGACGATCGCCTCGGATTACGCCTGGGGACGCTCCAGCCAAGGTGTTCAGGTGGCGATGCTGACAGAGCTGACGCCCGGGCTGCAATTGATGAGCGAGCATTGGCCGCCGATCGGCCACGTCGGTTTCAATACGTTTGTGCTCGCCATCATGAATGAAAGGCCGGACTTCGTGCTGGCTTCCATCGCCGGCGAGGACAATGCGCGCTGGGACGCCGCGACACGCGATTACCATCTCGCGGACACAGTCGCTATCCCCGGTGGCCTGATCAGCGTCACGGAACTCATCAGCCAGGCGAGTTGGCTACGCCGCGGCACGCTTGGCAGAGCCAGGGCACCATTTTTCGCGCACATGGACATCCCGATGATGGCCGATTTCGTCCAGCGGTATCTGGCGCAATACGGGCGTTATCCCAGCGATTGGGCGGTCATGGCTTACGACGGCGTATACGCGTTGAAGCAGGGCATCGAAAAGGCCGGAAGCATCGATACGGAAAAGGTCAAGGACGTCATGAAGGGCTCGACGATCCAAACGACGCGCGGCGAGCTTTTCTTCCGCGACGTCGACAACCAGCTGAGCGTCTCTGCGTATTTGGGGAAGATTAGCGACGATCCGGCCTACGAGTTCCCGATTTATAGCGACTTGGTGGAGTTCAAGGCGCCGGACGTATGGCGCCCCGAAGACGAGATCCTCGCCGCCCGGGCCGTCAGCACGGGAAAGTAACCTCACCGGTTGTCGGTATTACGCCCAGGTCACGCGCTACAGGACGGGCGCTTTCCTGAAAATGAAACTCGGCGCGGCCCTGAAAAAACGCGACTTCGCCGCCACGTTGTCGAGACCGAGACCGAGGCTCGCGCCTCCCCCGGAGCTCACACCGCCGCGTTAGGCGCTCCAGGCCCGCGGGGCGCCGGAAGCGCCTCCCCGTCCGGCAAGGTCTCATCCAGCCAGTCGAGGATTTTTTTTGCGACCGTCTCCCAGTGATGCTCAAGCATCATGGCATGCGCCATTTTCGGGAACATCACCGGGCGCGTCCGGTACGTTCTCGCGGTCGCGTCCAGTGCGCCGCGAAACACGAACCTGTCATTGTCCGCCCCCAGCACCAGCACTGGCAGATCAAGAGTTGGCGTCGATGGCGGCAGGTCCAGGCCCAAAAGGTCGAGAATGGCCATTGTCGATTCGCCTTGCAACCGGTGAAGCATCCTGTCGATGGTTTCCTGCGGTGTCTCGTCCGAGAACAATGCGCGCCGCACGCTTTCACCGTCGGATACCGCCGGACCGAATACCTGCATCTTGGCCATATCCAGCAACAGACCCGGATTGCCAAACGACATACCGAGAAACGAGCCGGCCAGACCATGCGGCGGAACCGAGGCCATCAGTACGGCGGCGGGTGTCTCGTGTTCACGGAGATACTGCTGCACGACCATTCCGCCCATGGAATGACCGACAAGCGCCGGCGGCCTATCGAAAGTAGCCGCGACCTGGGCCAGATCGGCGACATAGTGGCGAAGCCGCGCGACACCGACCTCCTCCCATCCGTTGCTCTCGCCGTGGCCGCGCAGGCTCAGTGCATGGGATGCATACCCATGTTCGGCGAAGTACGGGAGGAAATGCTGGTCCCATATCCACGCGCCCCCGTAGGCGCCATGGACGAACAGCAGCGGCGTGCCGCGGGTTTTTCCTTTGGGTTTTCGACTGATGACTTCTAGGTTCATGGCGGGTCCAATGCTGCGGTGCGGCATGAACGTAGCCTATCGGGACGCGGAACCCAAGACTTGAAGATGAGGGCATGATGACATTTTACCTAGCCTCCCTCCGGCCCAATCGATCCGCACCCGGTCATTGCGCTCTGCTGGGCGCCGTGATCGGTTGCCTCCTCGTCATTCCTGCCCTCGACACCATGGCCGCGGAACGCACCGAAGCCATTCAGGCCTGCGCCTTCGCCGATATGGCGCGCGCCAAGAGCGAATTTCGATCGGCGGTCGCGCTGTATACGCAATGCGACGGGTCAGGCCACCTGACCCCGGAGCAGCGGGCGCGCGTTCTGACCAATCGGGGGACCGCGCACTATCGGCTTGGCGCATACGACCGCGCAACCGCCGACTTCAGCCGCGCTCTCGAGATCTCGCCCGAATTGGCGGCCGCCTCCTATAATCGCGGACTGGTCGCATACGTCACGGGCCGCTACGACGACGCCATCGCCGACTACGCCCAGGCGATCCGCCACAAGCCCGACTACCATGAAGCATTCTGCAATCTCGGCGGCGCCCATATCGCCAAGGGCGACTTCGAGCGTGCCATCGAGGACGCGGATCAGGCGATCCGCCTTCACCCCACATTTGCCTGTCCCTTCAACAACCGGGGCTATGCCTACGCGCAATTAGGCAATTACCGGCGGGCGATCGAAGACTACAGCCAGGCCATTCGCATCGATCCGACGTTGGCGTCCGCCTATTTCAACCGGGGCATCGCTCACGCCAACACCGGCAACGACCGCAACGCCATCGCCGATCTGGGCGAGGCCCTCCGGCTCCGCCCCAACTGGGCTCTCGCCTACAGGACCCGTGGTGATGTCCACCAAAAGATCGGGAACGCGGGACACGCCGCTCGCGACTACGCCGACGCCCTCCGCCTCGATCCAGCGAGTTCAAACTCGCCAGCGCCTTGAACCGTTGCGTCCATCCCAGCTCAGGCGTATAAACACCCATACACACAAACACGGAGACCCATCATGAGTTCAGTGCGCTGGAACATCGCGGTGTCGCCGGACACCGATCAATCCGTACGGATGTACCTCGCAGGCCAGGGCGGCGGCCGCAAGGGCGACCTGTCGCGCTTCATCGAGGAAGCGGTGCGGGCGCACATCCTCGAACTGACCGCTGAGCAAGCCAAGGCCGCCAATGCCGACGTGAGCGAGGCCGACCTGACGGCGATCGTCGCCGAAGCGGTGCAGTGGGCACAGGCACGTGAGCACTGATGCGCGTCGTCCTGGACACCAACGTCCTACTCAGCGCGCTCATCTCGCCGCATGGCCCGCCCGATGCCATCTACCGCGCCTGGCGCGCGGCGCGCTTCGAGATCGTGACCTCGTTGGCCCAACTCGACGAACTGCGGTGGGCCAGCCGCTACCCAAAGTTCAAGACGGTGCTCCAGCCGCACCGTGTCGGCACGATGGTGAAGAACCTGCAGCGCGCCGCGGTGCTGGAGCACCTGCCCTCGGACATCGAGGCCGACGATCCCCTCGATACGTTCCTGCTCGCCATGGCCATCGTCGGCGAGGCCGATTACCTGGTGACCGGAGACCATTGCGCCGGCCTGCTGCGACGGGGGCACATAGGCCGCGCACGCATCCTCACGCCGGCCGCGTTCTGCGCGGAAGCTCTTTGACGCCCCGATGTCCGTCGGCTTCCTCACCCCCGCTCTCGGCGAAGGCCGGCACAGTTTGGTACGCGACGTGCTTCACGGCAAGCGCGGCGACCTGTACCAGCGCTACCGCGAAGGGCACCAAGATCAGTTCGCCGAACCCAACCCCTGCTCGTCGATTACAAATGCTCGTTAGCGCTTTTTAGATGGTTCGTGCGAGGGCTCCGGGTCCGCGGCCGGGAGCCGTGGATCAGCGTCAATTGGCTTCATGTTTCCGGAAGATTGCCCGCCGCCGCCGGCCTCGCCGACGTCACGAATGTCCTTTTCACCATCCGCGGACTGGCCCTCGGCGCCGGTGGCGGAGCCGCTCTCCTCGGTGGTAGCCCGATCCTCGGACGCGTTCGCCATTTGCATGGATGACAGGGCCATTGCAAAGCCGAGGATGATCGAAATCGCACAAAATGCTCCAAGTCGCATCGAACGCACCTCCCTCGCCACTTGTTCAAATTCTAATTAACTTGTTCAAATTCCAATTATGCGCGACGTAAACGGCTAAATGCGCGAAATGTTCCCCAGGACTTTACGACGAAACGTTTATCGGCAATACATGCGGCCTTGGATTGGCCGAAGATTGCCGCTGTCCAAACTCCCATAATCACACAATTATCAAGGTCGACACCATGCACCAAAAATACACCGACTCTCCGAATGTCACCGACGGTCGATACAAGCGCTCGCCACACGGGGGAGGTTTGACGTTCGCCCTGGTCCTCGGTCTTGTCATTGCTTTTTCGGGTCCGGCGATTGCCAGCGATGCCTCCAATACACCGGCGCCCAATCTGGCGTCGCGCGCCTGCGCGTCGGGCGACGAGGCCCGCGCCGAGGGAAAATCTCAAGCGGCAATCAATCTCTATACCGAGTGTCTCAAGACCGCCAACCTCACTTCCGAACAGCGCGCCGTGGTTCTAACCAACAGGGGCAGTGTGTATTTCCGCATGGGCGAAGAGGAAACGGCCTCGGATGACTTCGACCAAGCCATCGAACTCAAACCCGATGCAAAAGTGGCGTACTACAATCGGGGGTTGGCCGCATTCGTGATCGGCCGGTACGAGGACACCATCGCCGATTCGACCAAGGCTATCCGTCTCGACCCGCAAATGGCGGCCGCCTTCTACAACCGGGGCGCCGCCTATGCCAACCTCGGCGACTTCGAAAGGGCCATTGCCGACCTCAGCGAGGCGATCCGGCTCCGCCCCGACTGGGCGCTGGCCTACAGTTCCCGCGGCGATGCCTATCTCCGATCGGGTGACGCCGAACACGGCGCCCGGGACCACGCCGAAGCCGGCCGCCTGGATCCGGCTCTCAGCATTCAGCCCACCAAGTAAGAAAGCCGGTCGTCGACTCGCGTCGTATGGGTACCATATGTTAGATCCAGACCACTAGCGCGCCACCGATCCGTGTTCGGCGGCGTGGGTTTGGCAGATCTTCAGGATCGACTGACCGTAGCGTTCCAGTTTGGCGGCGCCGATGCCGGGAACGTCGGACAGGCGCCCGAGGCTGCCCGGGCACGCCCGGGCGAGTTCGAGCAGGGTGGCGTCGTGGAACACCACGTAGGCCGGCACGCCGTGGGCGTTGGCCGTTTCGCTCCGCCAGGCCCGGAGCCGGTCCCATAGCACGGTCTCGACGGCGTCGAGGTCGGCGGCGGTGACGCCAACGGGGGTGGAACGAGCGGCTTTCGTTCTCGCAATCCGGCCCTTGGCCGGCTTGCGCAGGGTCACCGTTCGCGTGCCCTTGAGCACGTCGCGGCTCGCGTCGCCCAGCCGCAACGCGCCGAAGGCGTCGTGATCCACCTCCAGCATGCGGAGCGCGACGAGCTGGCGAAACACGGCGCGCCATTCCTTCTCGTCCAACTCGTTGCCGATGCCGTAGGTGCTCACCTCGTTGTGTCTCCACTGGCGAATGCGCTCGGTATCGCGGCCCAGCAGAACATGGCACAGATGGGCGGCGCCAAAGCGCTGCCCGGTGCGATAAACGCACGACAGCGCCTTGCGCGCCGCCTCGGTTCCATCCCAGGTTTCGGGGACATTCAAGCACGTATCGCAGTTGCCGCACGGTTCGCTCTCCTCGCCGAAATAGGCAAGCATCCGCTGGCGTCGGCATGTAGCGCTCTCGCAGAGCGCCAGCAGGGCGTCCAGCTTGGCGTGAGCGAGGCGCTGGAAGGTGTCGTCGGCACCGGACTCGTTGATCATCCGGCGGTGCTGCACGGCGTCATTCAGGCCATAGGTCATCCACGCGTCCGCCGGCAATCCATCGCGGCCGGCGCGGCCGGTTTCCTGATAATAGCCTTCCACGCTCTTCGGCACGTCAAGATGGGCGACGAAGCGCACGTCCGGCTTGTCGATGCCCATGCCGAAGGCGATGGTCGCCACCACCACGACGCCGTCATCGCGCAGGAACGCATCCTGGCTGGATCGGCGGGCCTCCGCGTCCATCCCCGCGTGGTAAGGCAGCGCGCGGACGCCATGGCCGGTCAGCCACTGCGCGGTTTCGTCCACCTTCCGGCGTGACAGGCAATACACGATACCCGCTTCGCCGGCGTGCTCGGTTGAAATGAACCTCAGCACCTGCGCCCGGGCGTTGTTCTTCTCGACGATGCGGTAGCGTATATTGGGCCGGTCGAAGCTCGAGACGAAGATGCGTGCGTGGTCGAGGTGCAGGCGCCTGACGATCTCGCCCCGGGTGGCGGCGTCCGCCGTCGCCGTCAGCGCAATGCGCGGCACCTGGGGGAAGCGCTCGTGCAGCACGGAAAGCTGGATGTAGTCCGGCCGGAAGTCGTGGCCCCACTGGGAGACGCAATGGGCCTCGTCGATGGCGAACAACGCCACGCCGGGACCCTCGGCGACGCGTTCGAGGAGCGCCATGAACCGTGGCGTCATTAGACGTTCAGGAGCGACGTAAACCAGGTCGAACTTGCCCGCTGCAAGGCCGCGCTCCACCGCGGAAGCCTCGTCGAACGCGAGGGAAGAGTTGAGACAGGCCGCCTTGATGCCCAATTCCTGGAGCGCCGCCACCTGATCGTGCATCAGGGCGATCAACGGCGAGACGATGATCCCCACCCCGTGCCGCGCCAGCGCCGGTATCTGGTAACAAAGCGACTTGCCGCTCGCCGTCGGCATCAGCACCAACGCATCGCCCCCCGCCGTCACATGATCGATGATCGTTCCTTGCCGGTCACGAAACGCGGAGTAGCCGAAAATCGTATTGAGAATGGAGAGCGGGTCGGACATCGGCCGGAGTATAACGACAGCGCGATTCAGGAACCATGCCTGACAGCATTGAAAAGCGACAATTACCGATGTTTCGCCACAGCATCTCTACTGTGCAGGGGGTTGTTTTCGATATATTGAAACACCCCCTCCCCCCTCTCAACAGATGCGGGGAAGTTGCTCGCCGGCCAGCCAGTCGATGATCCGGTCGCCGCCGAACGCGGTCTCCATCCGCACGAAATGATGGTCGTCCTCGATCACCTCGCCGAAGATTGCGGCGTTCCGGCCCAGCGGATTAGCACGCATGACCGAAAGCAGCGTCTCGGCGTCGCCGGCCTCGCAGAACGCCACCAGCTTGCCCTCGTTGGCCACGTAGAGCGGGTCGAGACCCAAGAGCTCGCAGGCGCCGCGCACCGCCGTGGCGATGGGAATGGCGGCTTCGTGGATCTTCATGCCGACCCCGGATTCACGGGCGATCTCGTTGAGAACAGTGGCCACGCCGCCGCGTGTGGGATCGCGCATCATGTGGATATCCGGGACCGCATCGATCATCTCGGCGACAAGGGAGTGCAACGCGGCGGAATCCGAGACGATCTCGGTCTCGAAGGACAGGTTTTCCCGCTTGGACATGATGGCGACGCCGTGATCGCCGAGGGTGCCATTGACCAGGATCCTGTCGCCCGGACGGGCGCGATCCGGGGCGGGCCTCACTCCGTCGGGCACCACGCCGACGCCGGTGGTGGTAATGAAAATGCCGTCGCCCTTGCCGCGCTCGACGACCTTGGTGTCGCCGGTTACCACCGCCACGCCCGCGACCCTGGCGGCGGCGGCCATGGACTCGACGATCGCCTTGAGATCGCTGAGCGGGAACCCCTCCTCGATGATCATGCCCACCGACAGGTAGAGCGGCCGCGCCCCGCCCATGGCCACGTCGTTGACGGTCCCGTGCACCGCCAGCGAGCCGATATCGCCGCCGGGAAAGAACAGCGGCGAGATGACGAAGCCGTCGGTGGTCATCACCATGCGGCCGGCATCCACCTCGAAGCAGGCATGGTCGTTGCGCTGCGCCAGATATGGGTTGTCGAAATTGGCCTCGAACAATTCCTCGATCAACTGCGCCATGGCCCGGCCGCCGCTGCCGTGAGTGAGATCGATCCTGCCATTTTTGATATCGAGCGGCCGGCCGTAGGACCTGTTCATTGAGTAGCCGTCACCGGTTGTTTGGTCTCGCGGAACCGGCCGAAGCTGTAGTAGGCCGCGCACGCGCCCTCGGAGGACACCATGCACGAGCCGATGGGATTGTCGGGCGTGCACACGGTGCCGAAGATCTTGCAGTCCGTGGGCTTCTTGACGCCGCGAAGCACCGCGCCGCATTCGCACGCCTTGTTGTCCGGAACATGGGCCTCGGTCAGGGCGAACCGCTTCTCGGCATCGAAGCCGGCGGACGGGTCCTTGATGCGGAGCGCGCTGTAGGGCACATCGCCGAGACCCCGCCATTCGAAGCTCTTGCGCAACTCGAAAACCTCGGCCACCAGGGCCTGGGCCTTGAGGTTTCCCTCGCGGCTCACCACCCTGTTGTATTCGTTTTCCACTTCGGCGCGGCCCTCGTTGAGCTGGCGCACCAGCATGAGGATGGCCTGCATCACGTCCAGCGGCTCGAACCCGGCGATCACCACCGGGCGCTGGTATTCCTCGGCGAAGAACTCGAACGGACCGCTGCCGATGACGGCGCTGACGTGCGCCGGGCCGATGAACCCGTCGAGCGGGACCGATCCGTATTTCCGAACGTCGGGGCTCTCCAGGATATTGGTGATGGCCGCCGGTGTCAGGACATGGTTGCAGTGAACGGTGAAGTTCCCGAGCCCCCGCGCGGCGGCCTGCTTGAGCACGACCGCCGTCGGAGGGGTCGTGGTCTCGAAGCCGATGGCGAAGAACACCACCTGCTTGTCCGGGTTGTTCTCGGCGACAGCGAGGGCATCAAGGCTGGAGTACACCATGCGCACGTCGCAACCCTCCGCCTTGGCCTTGAGCAGGGTCATGCGCCGGACACCCGGCACTCTGAGCAGATCGCCGTAGGTGCAGAGGATGACGCCATGGTCGCGGGCAAGCTGGACGGCCTGATCGATCCGGCCGATGGGCAGAACGCACACCGGGCAGCCCGGACCGTGGATCATCCGCACGTTGTCGGGCAGGAGATCCTGCACCCCGTAGCGAAAAATCGCGTGGGTGTGGCCGCCGCAGAACTCCATGACGTTGTAGGTGCGCCCGCCGCGCGCTTCGCCGCGTATGGCTGTCGCGAGATTACGCGCGAGGTCGCGGTCGCGGAATTCGTCGACGAACCGCACCGTCATCGGGGCGGGTCCTCGATCGGGTCCCCGGCCAACTCCTCGCTCAAACCTTCCAGCACGCCGGCCTCGGCGAACAAGGCCAACGTCTGGCGCGCCTCGTCCGGCTCCAGTTTCGAGAGCGCGAAGCCCACATGGAGGATGACGTAGTCGCCGATGGAAACGTCATCCACCAGACAGAGGCTGATGGTTTTGACGATACCGCCCACCTCGACCTTGGCCATGTCGAGATCGAGCAATTCCGTCACCCGCGCGGGTATTGCAAGACACATCCGTTCCCTATCCCTTTGCCATGGCCGCGACCCAAGCCTGGCCCGCGCTGATCGCGGGGTCTCCAGGGCTCAGCCGAACCGGCATCAACACCTCCAGGTTCCGCTCGCTCAAGTCGGCCGCCAGTCCGGACATCAAAACCTTGTTGAAAAAGCATCCGCCACAGAAAACGACTTGACGAACGCCGGTGGCCTCCGCCGCCCCGACGACCCAGTCGGTCATGGCGGCGATGAGCGTACCGTGAAATAAATCGGCGCCGTCGGCCGCCTCCAGATCCACGAGCCGGCCCAGCAGCGGCGTCATGTCGAGGATACCGTCCGCCAGAATCCATCCGTCGGGATCGACTGCGCGGCCTCCCGACCATGTTCTCGAGCGCCATGGGCGCCTCGCCTTCGAAGCTGGCCACCGGCTTGACCCGCAAAAGCCCGCAAGCGGCATCGAACAGGCGGCCGCAACTCGACGTCGGCGGGCAGTTGACGTTCCGATCCAGCATCGCGGCGATCACGTCCGCGCCTCCGATGGACCGATAGCGCCGGGCGATCTCGCCGTTCCGCCCCAACGCATGGAGAGCGGCCGCGCCCATCCGCCAGGGCTCGCGCGCCGCCATGTCGCCGCCCGGTTGGCCCAATTCCCTCAAATGGCCGACCCTGCGGTAACCGCCCTCCTCGACCAGCAACAACTCTCCGCCCCATGACTGGTCGTTTTCCCCGAGGCCAAACCCGTCGAGGGCCAGCCCCAACACCGGGCCGCGATGATCATGCTCGGCCATCACCGCCGCCACGTGCGCATGGTGGTGCTGTACGGGCAGCGTCTCCACGCCCAGCCGGGCGGCCGTCCGCTCGGCATATCGAGAGCTGTAAAAGTTCGGGTGCAGATCGTGCGCGATGACTGTCGGCGCGCCCTCGGCATGACGGAGGAGCGCCTCTATCGAGTGCTCGAAACCAAGGATGGCGTCAACGGTTTCGAGATTGCCATTGCCCCGGGAAACCAGCGCCTCGGTTCGCTGAGTCAGGCATACCGTGCTCTTGAGAAACGCGCCCAACGCGAGGACCGTCGGCTGGGGCCGCGAAAACGCGATCACCGTGTCGATGATGGTGTCTTCCGTCCGATCAACCGCGGCAACGCCCATCGCTCACGCCCGCGCCTCTTGGGGAGACGCATGCGACGCGGTCAGCGCGGCGCGGCGCTGGTCGATCCACTCGAACCAGGCGTCCAGACCCTCGCCATTGGTCGCCGAAACCCGCAAAACCTCGATCGCCGGATTGATCCGGCGGGCGAAGTCGATACACCGCTCGACGTCGAAGGGCACATAGGGCAACAGATCGGTCTTGGTAATCACCATCAGATCGGCCGCATGGAACATATCGGGATACTTGAGCGGCTTGTCTTCGCCTTCGGTGACAGACAGAATGACCACCCTTCGAGCCTCGCCAAGATCGAAGGCGGCCGGACAGACCAGGTTCCCGACGTTTTCGATAAACAGAACCGAACCCGCGTCCGGATCGAGGCGCCGCGCGGCTTCGCCAACCATGCGCGCATCGAGATGACAGCCCTTGCCGGTATTGATCTGCAACGCCGGCACGCCGGTTTCGCGGATCCGTTCGGCATCGAAGCTGGTCTGCTGATCGCCCTCGATCACCGCCACGGGATACCGTCCCGCCAGGCTTTCGATACTGCGGACCAGAAGCGTGGTCTTGCCGGACCCGGGACTGGACACCAGGTTCAACGCCAGGACACCACGTTGGGTGAAAAACGATCGATTATCGGCGGCCAACCGATCGTTTTCGCCGAGAATGTTCTGCTCGACCCGAACAATGCGCGCTTGGCTCATACCGGGGACGTACGCGCCCGCTGAACCCGAACCATAGTCGATTACACCGGCGTCGGCGACGATGCTTACCGCCGGACCATGGTCGTCATCGGAATGATGCTGATGGTCATGGTGGTCGTGGTGATGATGGTGATGTCGCCCGTGCCGCCGGGACTTGGGAGAACTTTCGTGTGTCGCCTGGTCGCATCCGCAAACCGTACACATTACGCCACCTCCAGTTCCTTGATCCGCATTTCGTCGCCACCCGTCACCTGCAACTCGAACGTGCCGCATTGCGGACAGGGTTCATAGCGCTCGGCGATGTTTATGGTTTCGCCACATCTCATGCACCACGCCTGACCAGGTGTTCGAATAACCTCGAGCCGCGCTCCTTCCGCGAGCGTCCCTGAAGTAACGGCTTGGAAACAAAACTCGAGCGCCTCCGGCGCGGCGCAGGACAAGGCGCCGACTTGCAACCAAACGGTCTTCACCCGATCGAATTGGTGCACTTTTGCTTGTTCTCGCAGAACGCTGAGTACGCTCTCGCAGAGCGATACTTCGTGCAAGCCTTCCCTCCATGGCGACTTTGCCGCCTCGCGTTTTGCCCGGTCACGCCTTAAGGGGCGGTATCATTTGATGAAAAGTGTACCTTAATTTCGTGAAATCGCTATTCACAATTTTTCAGCGATCACCGGGCGCCGAAATTGGGCATTAGAGGGCAAGAGCGCGACGTCAAGCACCTTTGCGTCATTTAAACGCCGCTCGCCTCCGCAGAACCACCGCGGCGAACGGCGGCACGTTGATGCTCAGCGAATAAGGCCGGCCGTGCATGGCCTTCGCGTCGGCCTCGACACCGCCGAGACTGCCCACATTGCCCCCGCCATACTTTTCCGCGTCGCTGTTCAGCACCTCTTCGTAGAAGCCGCCTTGCGGAACGCCGATCCGGTAGCCTTTTCGCACAACCGGAGTGAAATTGCAGACCACGGCGACAAGCTCGTCCTCCGCGCTTGCGTGCCGGAGAAACGAAATGATGCTCTGTTCGGTATCGTTGGCGTCGATCCACGTAAAGCCGCCTTCTTCGCAGTCGCGCTCGAACAAAGCCGGACAGGATCGATAGACGCGGTTGAGGTCGCGGACCAGGTGCTGGACGCCCAGATGCATGGGATCGTCGAGCAGATGCCAATCCAGGCTGGCCTCCGCGCTCCAACCTCGTTCCTGCGCAAATTCATCGCCCATGAAGAGAAGCTTCTTGCCCGGCATCGTGTACATGAAGGTATAGTAAAGGCGAAGATTGGCGAACCGCTGCCAACGATCCCCCGGCATTTTCCGCAACACCGACCCCCGGCCATAGCCGACTTCTTCATGCGACAACGGCAAAACGAAGCTTTCGTCGAAGGCGGTCGCCGGCCGATGAGTCAGTTCATCATGATAATATTTTCGGTGCACGGGGTTCCTGGACATATAGCGAAGCGTCTCGCGCACCCAACCGCCGTTCCATGTGAAGCCGAAGCCCAGACCACCCGAACCGGTGGGGCGCGTGACGTTGGGCCAGCCGGAGTTGTCCTCGGCGACCGTGAAGGCGCCGGCATGGTGTTCGTCCACCAATTCGTTCAGTCGCTTGAGAAAATCGACGGCCTCGAAGTTTTCGGGGCCGCCGTCACGGTTGGGTGTCCACTCTCCACGGGCCCGCCTATAGTCGAGATAGAGCATTGAGGCCAAGGCGTTTAGCCGCAACCCATCCAAATGGTACCGATCCAACCAGAACAGGGCATTGCTAAGAAGGTAATTCGCCACTTCCCGCCGGCCATAGTCGTACGTGAGCGTATTCCAGCCCGGGTGGCGACGCTGACGCGGATCGGGATGCTCGTACAGAGGGGTCCCATCGAAATTGCCGAGGCCGTGCGGTCCGTCGGAAAAATGGCTGGGAACCCAGTCGGCGATGACCCCGATCTCCGCTTCATGACAGCGATCGACGAACGTCCGAAACTCGTCGGGCGTCCCCCAACGGCAGGTTGGCGCGTAGGGAGCATAAGGTTGGTAGCCGAGAGAGCCGTCGAAATCGAACTCGCTGACCGGGAGAAGTTCGACATGGGTGAACCCCATCTCCTTGACATAGTCAACGAGGACATCGGCGAGTTCACTGTAGCTCAGCCATCGGTGACCTTCTTCGGGATTGCGTCGCCATGAGCCCAAGTGCACTTCGTAGATGGCCATGGGTGCCTCGCGCCTGTTCTTCGCGGTCCGGGCTTTCATCCACTTGGCGTCACGCCACCGGTACGCGGTCAGATCGGAAACGATGGAGGCCGATCCCGGCGCTGGTTCGGATAGAAACGCATAGGGATCCCCCTTGTCGGTCAGCTTGACGCCGCTATCGGATTTGATCTCGTATTTGTAAAGCGCACCCGCGCCGATGCCCGGGACGAACAGTTCCCACACGCCACAATCGTGGCGCAGTCTCATGCCGTGCCGGCGACCATCCCAATCGTTGAAGTCGCCGACGACGGAGACCCGCCCGGCGTTCGGGGCCCACACGGCAAAAGCAACGCCGGCTATCCCGTCCATGGAAGTGACATGGGCGCCCAGTTTCTCGTAACTTCTCAGGTGGCTGCCGTCGGCGAGCAACCGCACGTCGGCTTCGTCGAGAATGGGCGGAAAGCGGTAGGGGTCCTCCAATTCCATTTTCCCGGTCCCGGTCTCCGCCAGCAACAGGTAGGGAAACCGTTTATCGATTCCCTCCAGGACGCCGGCGAACAGACCGTCGGGATGAATTCTCGACAGCGTGGCGACCGCTTTTGACGACCGGCTATCGATCACCTCGACCCCCTCCGCCCACGGAAGGAAGGCGCGAACGACCAATGGTCCACCGGGCTCGAGTTCATGCATGCCGAGAAAGCCGAACGGATCGCGATGATCGGCCATCACCACGGCGTAAACATCGCCGTCCATCGCCAGCGGCGGGAGCTGTCGCGGCGCGGCATTCGGCTGCGAAGCGGAGGCCACCGGGACCGATGCCGGCACAGCTGTCGCTTTCCCTCTGGCCGCCTTGCCTTGAGAACTCTCACCGCTCGCGGGGGCAGGGGCACGTTGCGCCCGACGCTTGGACGCCTCGGGTGTCGGCTCGCTAGGCGGCGTAGCTACCGGAGCGATTTTCTTTTCGGGATCGGCCTTTCCTTTGGCACTCATATCCATACTTTCCTTTTTCGCGCGGCTTCGAACCCAACTGGACGGCCGGTCCGGCATAGCCTCGCAACCCGGCGGCATGTGCTTGCGCCGACAATCGAATGCGCGCTCGTCCTCCGAGAAAGCACGGCCACCTGAAATCATCGCAGTTGTCTTGAAGCACCCGCGGCGGCGCCCCACCATCTCACCCCGCATTCGGATCTACTACGTTAATCGGTCAGCGCCAACGATATTCAGAGCGTGCTGGAGACACATATCGAACGGCCCATGAAAGCGAAGGCTCCGCCAGCAATAACCCCGTATAACCGCCCCGAACGCACCCCCTAAATGTTGTAACTCTTATTCTGTTTTCTGTGAAGCCGGTCTCCACGGCAAGCCTCCGGGAAGCGTCGTCATGCATGCATATCCAGGATGGTTGTTTCAGCAGGGGGTGCCGATGCGTGCCATGCGGGAGGCCGAGACCAGATATATTGCAAGCCCGGTCCGCGATCAATTTCGCGTTAATCGCCCATGGACCTCGTTGAACCCTCGATGAAATCTTTTTGCCCGTTCGCATTCTCTCTTTAATCGACACACCATTGCTCGTATCAAAGGCGCATTCGAGAATAAGGATTCTAGTGGTCTGGATCTAACATATGGTACCCATACGTTGGATCTAAACCACTAATGATGGTGTGATCAGCGGATCGATTTAAAAGAGCGAACAAAGACCTGTTAATCGGCGGTCATGGTTGTACTAGATCGGGGAGAACGAAAAAAATGGCGCGTCAAAAAACTTCCAAAGCCACCGGGGAGACGGAATTGCACCAGATTGCCTTCCGGGCCGCGGAGGGCATGGATGTAGAAAGCCTAATTCGAAGCTTCAATTTTCACTTGAAGTTCACGCTTGCGAAAGACGAGTACTCGGCCACCGTCCAGGATCGCTATCAGGCGCTGGCTCTCGCTGTCCGCGACCGCCTCATCGGGCGCTGGATCGACACGCAGCAGGCTTACCACCACCAGAACGTCAAGCGCATCAATTACCTGTCGCTGGAGTTCCTGATCGGGCGAGCGATGGGGAACAACGTGATCAACCTTATGTTCGAAGAGACCTGCCGCGAAGCCATGCAGAAGCTCGATTTGGACTGGGACGTGCTCCGAGACGTCGAAGAGGATGCCGCGCTCGGCAATGGTGGCCTCGGTCGCCTTGCAGCCTGCTTTCTGGACTCGATGGCCACCCTGCAACTCCCCGCGTTCGGCTATGGGATCCGCTACGACTATGGCGTTTTCAAACAGCGAATCGAAAACGGCTGGCAGATCGAGGAGCCGGACAACTGGCTGCGCTCGGGCAACCCCTGGGAGGTTGGCCATCCCGAAGTCGCCTACTCGGTCAAATTCGAGGGACATGCCGAACCCAGACGCGTCAACGGTGTTACCCATTGGGATTGGGTCGACACCCGGCCGACCGTGGGTATGGCCTACGACACGCCGATCGTTGGTTACGGCTCCTACAACGTCAACACACTGAGGCTGTGGACGGCCAAGGCGACGCAGGACTTCGACTTCCAGGACTTCAGCCGAGGTTCCTACGTGGAAGCGGTGGAAGATAAGGTGATGGCCGAAAACCTCACCAAAGTCCTCTACCCCAATGATAGTGTCTATGCCGGGCGCGAATTGCGGCTGCGACAGCAGTACTTCTTCGTCTCGTGTTCCGTGCAGGACATCCTTCGTCGATTCAAGTCCGACAACAACGACTGGAACGCCTTTCCGGATAAGGTGTTCATTCAGATGAACGACACCCATCCCGCCCTGGTTGTACCGGAGTTGATGCGGATCTTTCTTGACCAGGAAGATCTGGATTGGGATCAAGCTTGGGAACTTACGGTCAACGCCACCGGCTACACCAATCATACGCTCCTGCCGGAAGCCCTCGAACGGTGGCCGGTCAGTATGTTCGAACGCTTGCTGCCGCGGCACCTGAACATCATCTATGAGATCAACAGTCACTTCCTGCGCAGGGTCGCCACCCATTATCCCGGCGATTTCGGCCGTTTGGAACGCATGAGTATCGTGCAGGAGCAGCCGGAAAAAGCGATCCGCATGGCGAATTTGTCGGTGGTCGGCAGTTCCTCAACCAATGGCGTCG
The DNA here is from genome assembly GCA_963786305.1 of uncultured Alphaproteobacteria bacterium. GTDB lineage: Bacteria > Pseudomonadota > Alphaproteobacteria > Rhodospirillales > Defluviicoccaceae > CAKZLS01. The sequence continues at coordinate 150,439 of CAWAYL010000007.1, read as the reverse complement.
CCGCCCTCCATACCCGTTTGCTCATGGATGGCATGATGCGGGACTTCGCGGATTTCTATCCGGAGCGGTTCAACAACAAGACCAACGGCGTCACACCTCGCCGTTGGCTGTTGAAGGCCAATCCGAGTCTTGCGGCGCTGATATCGGAGAAGATCGGAGATGGCTGGATCACCGATCTGGATCAGCTGAGAGGGCTCGAAAAATACGCCGGCGACAAGAAATTCCGGCAAAAGGTGCGAGATATCAAACGGGCCAACAAGCAGGTCCTCGCCGACTATATCCAGCGGACACTCGATATCACCGTATCGCCCGATTCCATGTTCGACGTTCAGGTAAAGCGCATCCACGAGTACAAGCGGCAACTCCTGTTCGCCCTGTACATTATCGTGCTCTTCAATCGCCTGAAGGCCAACCCTACGTTGGATGTCGTGCCGCGTACGTTCATCATCGGCGGCAAGGCGGCGCCCGCTTACCACATGGCCAAACTGATCATCAAGCTGATCAACCAGATCGGCAGCGTCATCAATTTCGATCCCGATCTCCAAGACAAGATCAAGGTCGTCTTCCTTCCGGATTACCGGGTGTCGCTCGCCGAGAAGATCATGCCGGCCGCCGATCTGAGCGAACAGATCTCTACGGCGGGCATGGAAGCGTCCGGTACCGGAAACATGAAGTTCGCTATGAACGGAGCGTTGACCATCGGCACTCTCGACGGCGCCAACATCGAAATCAAAGAGGAAGTCGGCGACGAGAATATCTTTATTTTCGGCCTGACGACCGAACAGGTCGAATTGCTTCGCAACAATTACAATCCCTACGAAATCTACATGAACGACGAAGAGATTCGCCGTGCCATAGATCTCATCCGAGACGACTTTTTCAGCCTCGACGAACCGGGCATCTTTTGGCCGATCGTCGCGAATCTTCTGGAAGGCGGCGACTATTACATGCTTCTGGCCGACCTTCGGAGCTATCTCGAGGCGCAATCACGCGTCGACGAAGTCTATCGCGACCAGGAAGTTTGGACAGAAAAGGCCGTGATCAACATTGCGCGAACAGGGCGCTTCAGTTCCGACCGTACCATCGGCGAGTACGCCCGCGATATATGGGGGGTCGAAGCGATTGAGGTACCTGCCCAATAGCGCCTTATGCCGATCGAACGATTCGCTTCGACTTTAGCAATATCCGTTTGAGTGGACCCACTCGATTGGATGCAGTTGCTCTAGCAGCCTGTCGGACTGGGGTCATGGAATTTGGATTTGGATGAGTTCGGACGTGGATATTCCATCGGATAGGTGCTTTTTGGGACATCGAGGCCGGTCGCCGCGTGGCATTGGGGTGGACGCCTCGCCCTCAAGCGTCGTTGAGGGCGAACATCCGCTTGATGTTCCAGGAGAGGGTGACCAGGTTCCACTCGCCTTTGACCTTTTCGAGGCCGCGCAAGCTGAATTGGCGGAATCCCATGACCGATTTGATGATGCCGAACACCGGTTCCGGGGTCTGCTTGCGCAGGCCATAGGCCTTTTTGCCTTCGGGCGATGCCAGCCGATGCATCATCGCTTGCAGGGGCGTCGGTTGTTGTGGAGCCGGCGGTGGTTCGGCGAACCGGTCCTTCCAGGACGGATGATGACGATCCCGTCCCGGGGCGATCAGCGGTGCGATGTTGGCCTCGGCGCAGGTCGTCACATTGGCTTCGCTGAAGTAGCCGTTGTCCCCCAAAAGGGTCTCGGGCCGACCAAGAGCCTCGGGAAGCCGGCCAAGGCTTTCCACGGCCGGCGCGATCTGCTGCTTGTCGTTGGCGGCCTGGACGACGTCGTTGACGACCACCAGCATGCTGCCGATGGCGACCGCCGCCTGGGCGTTGTAGGCCTGCTCGAAGCCGCCGCCGGCGACCGGCATGATGCGCGACTCCTCATCGGTCAGGTTGATCTGGTCCTTTGGATCGGGCCCCGGCGTCGGCGGTTGCGGTGGCTTGCCGCCGGGCTTGCGGCCCGTCGCCTTGGCCTTCTCCTCGCGCGCCTCGAGCTTCGCCTCATACTCGGCCTCCTCGCGCGCCAGGCGTTCCGCGGCCCGCGCCTCGATCTTCGCCTTGGCCTCGGCAATCCGGCGCAGACGCTCTTCGCGCCGGGCCAGCTCTTCCGGCACCGACATCCCGTCCGGCACATCCGCCGTATCGGCGGCTTCCGCCAGCGCCATCAGCTCCGCCACCTCGGTCTTCAACCGCGCTTCGATCTTACTCGCATGCTCGTACGACAGGGCACTATGGCGGCTGGCATTGGCGTGCACCTTGGTGCCGTCCAGGGCAACCGTGCCCATCTTCAGCACTCCACTTTCGCGCGCCAACACCAGCACCTGCACGAACAGCCCCTCGATCTGCTTGAGAAAGCGCCGCCGGAAGCTGGCGAGCGTGTCGTGGTCGGGATGATCGTTGGCCGCGATGAAACGAAACGCCACGGAATCGTACGTCGCCCGCTCGATCTTGCGGCTCGAATGCACGCCGGTGGCGTAGCCATAGACCATAAGCCCCAGCAGCACCGATGGATGATACGATGCCGAGCCCGAGCCGCGATACGCCTTGACCATCGACGACAGGTCCAGCTGATCGATCACCTCGACAACAAAACGCGCCAGATGACGCTCCGCAAGCCAATCATCCACCGAAGGCGGCAGCAGATAATCGGTCTCCCGATCAACTTGGCGAAAATTGCTCATCCCAGATCCCTCAAGCAAGCTAGAACCAATCAGTGCGAGTGAATCAAATCCAAACCATTCATTCAAGTCCGACAGGCTGCTAGGCATCAAAAGTCTAGCGCGCGAGCGTTCGATCAGATTGACCCAATCCGACCGAGCCGTGCTCCAAGCGATAGCCGGTCGGCGCGGACCGTGGAAAGCGGCGCTGGCGATGGGGCACAGCGGCCTTTCCTTCCGGCGCGGAAGGCTGTAAACCATCTGATGTAGATATTGCTGCGATGCACAAACGTCGTTCCCGACCCGAGTATGACCCACGATGATTACTCCCGGTGCTCAGTTTGGACGGCAGGTATGGTGACTAATCCGATTGGCCCGAGAGAACCCGTGCTTTCTCCGGGCGATTTCCGGAAGTTAAGGCAAGAGTTGATTTAGCATGTACATAGTCATGGTCTCTGCGGAACTGGCTCCCGTGGCGAAAGTCGGAGGCTTGGGAGATGTCGTATTCGGACTCAGTCGTGAACTGGAGGTTCGTGGGCACTCGGTCGAGATCTTTTTGCCGAAATACGACTGCATGTGGTACGACGAAATCTGGGGACTTCATCGGATCTGGGAAAATCTGTCCGTGCCGTGGTACGGCGGAGCCATGTCCTGCTCGGTGTGGTTCGGCTTCGTTCACGGTCGCAAATGCTTTTTCATCGAACCCCATTCCCAGGACGACTTCTTCAATCGCGGTTCGTTTTACGGCTTTCACGACGACGCCATGCGGTTCACCTTCTTTTCGAAGGCGGCCATGGAGTTCATGCTGCAGTCCAACAAGCGGCCGGACATCATCCATTGCCACGACTGGCAGACGGGCTTGGTGCCCGTTCTCCTGTTCGAGATCTACAACAAACTCGGCATGGAGAACCAAAGGGTTGTATACACGATCCACAACTTCAAACATCAAGGTGTAACGGGCGAATCGATCCTTTGGGCGTCCGGTCTTTGCCGCCCGGAGCACTACGTTCATCATGACCGACTTCTGGACAACATGAACCAGGGCGCGCTCAACATCATGAAGGGCGGGATCGTCTACGCCAATCACGTGACCACAGTGTCACCGCACCATGCCTGGGAAGCGCGTTATACCGACCAGGGCCACGGTCTTGGCCCGACGCTTGCCACCCACGAGTACAAGTTCACGGGCGTCCTGAACGGGCTGGACTACGACGTCTGGAACCCGGAAATCGATCGTTTCATTCCGCATCACTATGACGTTTGGCATCTGGACGCGAAGTACCAAAACAAAGAGGCCTTGCGCGAACATATGTGGCTGCGCAAGGACTTCAAACCGCTGATCGGATATGTCGGCCGCCTGGATGCTCAGAAAGGCGTCCACCTGATCCAGCATGCGCTGTTTTATTGCCTGGAACACGGTGCGCAGTTCGTCCTGCTGGGCGCCGGAGGCGAAGACGGAATCAACGATCACTTCTATCGCCTAAAGCACTACCTGAACGACAATCAGGACTGCCATCTCGAAATCGGTTTCAACGAACAACTGGCCCACAAGATCTATGCCGGTTGCGATATGATGATCGTGCCGAGCCTTTTCGAGCCGTGCGGTCTGACGCAAATGATTTCCATGCGCTACGGAAGTGTTCCGGTTGTTCGAGCGGTCGGCGGTCTTGTGGATACGGTATTCGATCGCGACAACGCCGACAAACCGCCGGAGGAACGCAATGGATATGTGTTCAATGAGGCCGATTTTGAGGGCCTGGAATCCGCTATGAGCCGAGCCATCGGGCTGTGGCGGGATTATCCGAAGGAGTTCCGCAGGCTCATGACGAATGGCATGGCCAATGACCTCTCGTGGGCACAATCCGGCGAGCACTACATCGGCATCTACGAGAACACGCGTCGGACATTTTAGTGCGATCGGTAGCGTCGCAAGCGCGCCGCGATTAGCTCCCCGATTCCCCTGACTGACCGGTCCCGAGACGGTACTTTTAAATCATCCAAGCCGATTCTTCGCTTCTTGCAGGTGATATAGGACGGCATCCAGGTCCTCGTGGGCCCGGTAAACCCAGGCCTCGCCCCAATAGAAATTGCAACTCGTTTCGGCGCGAAGCAGGCGCCAGTGGGCTTGGCCCAGATGGTCGTGAAAAGCGGGATCCTGGGTTCCCCGCTCCCAGGCGGTATCCTGGATTTCGTGGAAAGCCTTGCTCACCTCATGGACGCGGAACGTGGCGTCCCTCTGCGCCTGCGAACCTTGCCATTGATGGAAGTCCCAGCCGTGGTGCTCGTCCGTCGGCCAAGCGCCCCGGCGGACCGTCACACGGCCGTGAGCGCCGAAGCGATCCAGATACTCGCTAATGAACGTCGGACGCATGGATGAGTGTCCAGCCCGGATCTCGTCCAACGCGTTCTTGTAGAAGTACGACCAGAAATTGGCCTGCGGATTGACGTTGCGGAACCACCCGCCGTTATCGCCATCGCTGACCGTCGTGACCAATGGCGGGAAGTCACACCATTTCGTCCGCTCCTGGATTTCGGTGTAGAACCAGCTGTATTCCATGCCCGCCAATTGCGCGGCGGAGAGATCCCGATCGCGGACGACAACGATGATGTCTTCGCCCTCGAATTCCGCGATGTGGGGACGGTAGCGTAGTTCCTGCCAGGACATCTCGTCCACGGGGTCGACGTATTCGCTATCCACCAGGACGTACCGGTATCCCGCCTTCTTCAAGTGGGGGATGAGCTTCATGTCGAAGCCCATTTCCGGCGGCCAGAATCCGCTGAAATGCTCGCGCCAAAAGACATTACGCCCGATGGCCTGCCACCGGCGGATTTGTTCGTCCCAATCCGCTTCCGGCGTCAGCGCTAGAACCGGATGGTAGTATCCGGTGCCCAATATTTCGAACAGCTTCTCGTTCTGTAGCGCCCAAAGGAGAGTGCCGCAATCGACGGAACCATAAACTTTCCGCTGAAAATCGGGATGCGAGAGTGTCTCCAGCAAGGTCCCTGAGAAGGTGAGATTGACCCGCGCGACATCTTCATAAGGCCACAGCGTTCGCGGCATGCGGTCATAGGCGAACAGGATCTCCTTGACCTCCCATTCGTTGGTTACCAGCAGTTCGTCGAGATTGCTCGGCGGCTGATGCATGTTGAGCACCAGCGCGTGAAAGATCTCCTTCATGGTTGTCTCCACCCCTCGCCCGTCAATTTCGCGCATGCAGCAAAATGCTACCCTCCGCGAACGCCGCGAGCAACAAAGGAATGAGCCCACGCAGGGTGTTTGATGCAGCGGCCAGGGAAGGCGGCGTCAGTGTCCGGGGAACGGACGCCAACGAGAATGGTGTGTTTCGCGGTTGCAATGAACGAAGGTTGCCGGAGCGCGGCTTAAAGGTGTATTTCTTTGTAGTGTGATGGCTGATCAATGGAGCCGTTCGTCACGTGCCTGCCTAGTTTAAGAGTGCGTGATGTGGAATATATCCGAGTTGGGGACCGGGCGTTGTGGATGAGAAACATACTAATGTGCGCTTGGAGCCAATCCCCGCCGCGACCGCCAAGCCCGTGAGCGACAATATCGAGGTTCCGCCAAAGGGCTCCGCGCGTCCGATGACAAGCGCCGCCATGCCGTCCTCCCAGTTCCTGCGCGATGTCGCCGACGAAGTGAGAAGCAGTTTTGTCCGCGCGCCGGGAAAGCCGCAACTTGTCTTGATCGAAGTTGATCCCTATCGCGTCCATGCATTCTGGACCGTCACCCGGGAGGCCATGCAAAGGGCCCAAGACGACCTGGGAGGGGATGCCGCCAATGCCTGCCTGATACTGCGCATCCGTGACGACGAAACGAGCGACATCGGCGAAGCCGAAGCAACCGCTCTCGATGTGGAGGTTGGCGGCCTCAAGAGCCGCTCTTACGTGGATATCTTCAGCGACGCTCGCCGCTACCGGGCGGCTCTCGGCCTGCGGACCGCCGACAACCGGTTCGCGGCGTTGGCAACGTCAAACGCGGTTGAATTGCCCCCCTTGTCGGCGGCGGCGTCAAATGCCGTCGTTCAGATCAACACGCAGAGCCCGCACGCCGGGTCGTTTTCACCGCAACCCGTGCCGCCGCCCGGCGGAGCAACCGTCCAATTCCCACTTCCACCGGACTTTATCGGCGGACACGCGGTCCTGCGTGACGACGCACCGAGAGAAACGCAAGCGCCGTCGACCGCAACCGGATCGGCTCCGCGGGACAACGTGTCAACGGACCGCCCTCCGCTCGTTCTGGAGCAAGCGCTGACCTCTTCCAGCTATGGCCTCGGGCGCGCCGACGGTTTTGAAGTCGCCGTCGAGCTTCATGTCTTCGGCCACGCCGAACCCGGCCAGCTGCTTTCCCTGTTTGGCCGGAACGTCCCCCTGCGGCCCGATGGCAGCTTCTCCATCAGACGACACCTGCCGAACGATCCTTCCGTGATCGAAGCGCTATTGAACAGCGGCGATGCGTCGACGGACGGTGGTGGGAGCTGATGGCAAAGGGCTATCTCGCCATCGTTCTGCATGCTCACCTGCCCTACGTCCGGCATCCGGAATACGAGAGCTTTCTCGAGGAAACCTGGCTCTTCGAAGCGATCACCGAGGTCTACATCCCGCTCCTTCGCGTTTTCGAAGGCTTGCGCGACGACGGCGTGGATTTTCATGTGACCCTGTCGCTATCCCCGCCGCTATTGGCCATGCTGCGGGACGACTTTCTCCAGCAGCGCTACGTCGCCCACCTTGAGCACCTATCTCGCCTCGGCGATCAGGAGATCCACCGGCGCCATTCGGATCCTCTATTTCTCGAGGCCGCGCGCATGTACCGGCGATTGTTGCAAGAAACCCGGGATGTCTACGAAAACCGATATGGCCGCGACCTGGTCGCGGCGTTCGGCCGGCTGCAGGACGACGGTTACCTCGAACTCATTACCGCTTCGGCGACCCACGGCTATTTGCCGATCCTGCGAACCCAGCCGGCGGCGGTAAAGGCGCAGCTCGAAATCGGTGCGGACAGCTATCGCCAGGCGTTCGACCGCCCCCTTCCCGGATTTTGGCTGCCGGAATGCGGTTACTTTCCCGGACTGGAAGATGCCGTTCATGATGCCGGAGGCCGCTACTTCTTTGTGGAAACGCACGGGATCACAAACGCTACCGAGAAACCAGAGTATGGCTACCTGGCCCCCTTGGCCTGTCCCAACGGCGTAGCCGCCTTCGGCCGCGATCCGGCATCAGGCCGTCAGGTCTGGAGCGCCGACGAGGGGTATCCGGGGGACCCGTGGTATCGGGATTTCTACAGGGACATCGGCTTCGAGTCGGATTTCGAGTACATCAAGCCGTATATTCTCGACGGAAAGACTCGAATATTTACGGGTTTCAAGTACTACCGGATCACCGGCGACACTGAACACAAAGAGCCGTACGAGCCGCTTCGGGCGCGCGAGCGCGCGGCGGTACACGCCGATGATTTCATCCGGCGGCAAAAAGAGGCGGTGGAACGTTACGCGCCCTCGCTGGACAAACCGCCGCTGATCGTCGCTCTCTACGATGCCGAATTGTTCGGGCACTGGTGGTTCGAGGGACCGCAGTGGCTGAATTTTTTATTCCGCAAACTGGCCGCGGATCAGGATACCGTGGAACTGATCACACCCAGCCAATACCTGGAACGCCATCCCGTTCAGCAGTGCGCTCAGCCGTCGGCTTCAAGCTGGGGCGACAAAGGCTACAGCGATTTCTGGCTGAACCCGGGCAACGACTGGATCTATCGCCATCTCCACGAAGCCGCCGGGCGAATGCACGAGATCGCCACGGACAAGGCCGACGCCGCGCCCGGAACCCTGGTCTACCGCGCGCTCCAACAGGCGGCCCGCTCGCTGTTGCTGGCACAAGCCTCCGACTGGGCCTTCATCATGAAAACCGGAACCGCCGTCGACTACGCCTATGGCCGGACCCGCGATCACCTTGCGCGCTTCCACTATCTGGCGGACGCGGTCATTGCCGGCGAGGTGGATGAGCAGCGGCTTCAAGCCCTGGAAGCCATGGATGACATTTTTCCGGAGATCGACTATCGTGTGTTCACGTAGTCGCGCGGTGGGGCGGGGGTGAATGCGGACGCTGCGCTACAACTCGCCGCACGTGAACGAGAAGGTCGCCGACGCGTAGTTTTGCGCCACGTCGTGCAGCATCAGAATGCATGTTCGGCCGTCCACCTTGAAATATCCGAACCGAACCAATGCTCATGGGAACCTTGCGCCCGTTGCGTCTTACGTAAATGGCGTCCGGGCGTTCGGCTCCATACGGCCCGACCACCGCCAGACTGTTGTTGCCTCCCGGAAGGAAATAAGCGGTGCCAGGCCGGAGGGTAAATTCACCGCCGCTCAACTGGTAGTTCGACATCGGAGCGTCGTCGATGATCGTCCCCAAGGACTTTCCCAGCTTCTGGAGCTTTTCTTCCCCGATTTCTCCGGCGGCGAGACCGCTCACCAACGCCTCGATGACGCCAAGCACCTTGTCTCTGAACTGTTTCTTGGGGGTGGGAGCCTCATTGGTCGCCCGCATCACCTCGAGCTTGAACTCGTTGTTGAACAAGAAGACGTTTCCCGGACCGGAACCCCCGGAAGGGCCACCGCCACGCTTCGAACTGTTTGCCGATTTCTCGGATGGGGACGACTGAACATTGATCGTGGTGTTGATGGCGCGGGAAATCGCATTGCCATCGAATGAGGCGTCGGTCTTGTTGACGATCAGATAGTAGGTGCCGGAGAGACTGGCCGCGGCGCCGATGATCACCACGGCAATCTTAGAGGCGAGCCGCCGGCTGGGTTTGGAATCTTTAAGCGTCACTTAAGCCATTTCCTGAAAACAATTCGGATCCGTCTGGACCGCCCGGGTCCAAACCCTGTCAATATAGGTATTTTTACCTATTTGTCAAGGTTTGTAGGGCTTTCGGTCCCACGGTGTGGGCTTATTCGATGCCGGTGAACCTTCCACAAAAGCATCCGCAGCATCGTTTCGCTGGTGGAATTAACTATTTATCAACCATGCCGGGAATAATTTGAACCATCTCGAGTGAGTTATTCCCACCCGCGGATCCAGGCGCACCGCGCCCGCCTCAATTGAACGAGCTGATCGTTACGTGACCAAACCAAGGAAAACAGTGCGAACGACGGTTTGCGTCGCCACCGATCGGCAAAGAGCCTCCGCTTTGTCGGAGACGATTGGTCTGGTGAGTTCGTGAAGGACGACCGGTTCGATCCGCAGAGCGATGCCGAAACCCCCTTGTCACGTTATGTCGCGCGAGCCCAAGATCTGAGGCAGCACCGCGTGCCAGCGCTCTCACCGGATCAGGCGATCAAACCCCGCCGCTCCGATGCGTTGATGACCGCCGTGTTCGAAAGCAGTTTCGACGCCGTCATCGTCATCGGCAAAAGCGGCCTGATCGAGGTAACCAACTCCGCCGCCGCAGAGTTGTTCGCCTGTCTACCCGAGGCGTTGATCAATTGTCCCGCCTCCAGACTGATTTCCGATATCGGGCAGCGAATTCAGCAAGAAGTGCAATCGCCGGGCGCTCTCGGTCGCTACAGCGAGACCCACGCTCACCGTTTCGACGGCTCCCAATTTCCCGTCGAGTTGGCCCTCGGTGCCATTCAGCTCAGCAGCGAAACACTCAACGTCGCCATCGTTCGCGACATTACCGAGCGAAAGCAGCAGCAGGATCAACTGGCTCATCAGGCCCTCCACGATGCGCTGACGGGATTGCCGAACCGGGTATTGCTCAATGACCGTCTGGAGCAGGCTATCCAGGGGGCGAGCCGGGGAGACTATCCGCTGGCGCTGGCCCTGCTCGTTCTCGACCTCGACCGCTTCAAGGACGTGAACGACACCCTCGGACACCATGTGGGCGACCTGCTCCTCTCCGAGTTGGGCAGACGGCTTGTCGGCGTGATCCGGAAAACCGACACCATCGCCCGGCTTGGCGGCGACGAATTTGCCGTCGTGTTGCCGGCGCTCAGTGATCTGCCGCGCGCCCGGCGGGTATCGGCGCGCATGCTCCGCGCCATCCAGGAGCCTTTCCAGTTCGACGGCCTGTCGATTGAGGTCGGGGCCAGCATCGGAATTGCCTTGTTTCCGGAACACGCCGAGGAAAAGGAAGCGCTCCTGCGATGCGCCGACGTTGCCATGTATGACGCCAAGACCGGCTCGCACTCCATTTCGATCTACGACAGCGACAACGATCACAACAGCATCCGCTATTTGACACTAAGCGGCGAATTGCGGCGCGCCATCGAGGAGGCGCACCTTTACCTCGAGTACCAACCCAAGCTGAACCTCGCCACCGGGCGCATCTGTGGCGCCGAAGCCCTGGCGCGATGGGATCACCCGACGCTGGGCGCCATTCCGCCCGAAGAATTCATCCCGCAGGCGGAACGGACCGGGCTCATGACTTCGCTGACCCGGCTCACTCTGAGCACGGCGTTTGGCCAACTCGCGGAGTGGTGCAAGCGTTCGCTCGACATTCACATGGCCATCAACATTTCCGCAAGAAGCCTCCACGAGCAGTCCTTGCCCGGCATGCTGGCGGACCTTCTGGCCCATTGGAACGTGGATGCGCGGCTGATTTCGCTGGAGATCACGGAAAGCGCCATCATGATCGATCCCGAACAGGCGCTCAAGGTCGTCCAGCGGATCGCCAACATGGGTATTCATTTGTCTATCGACGATTTCGGCACGGGATACTCTTCGCTGGCCTATTTGAGCCGTCTCCCGATAGGTGAGTTGAAGATCGACAAGTCGTTTGTCCTCGAACTCACCAACCGGCGCGAAGACGCGGTGATCGTCCAGTCCACCATTGACCTCGCCCACAATCTCGACATGAAGGTCGTGGCCGAAGGAGCGGAGAGCGAATTGATTTTGATGCGATTGCGGGAATTAGGTTGCGACCTGGCGCAGGGTTACTTCATCGGCCAGCCCATGTCCGGTGAAGAACTCGGTCGAAGGGTTGGCGAGGGCGCTTCGCTCCCATCTCCACTCGCCGACGACAACACCGGCACCCGCCTCGATCACCAAGTGTACTGAAGGCCGAACCGCCGCGCCACCGCCCGCGCGCCCCCCTCGCTCGGGATTTGCATCACCCTCGACAAGTAGAACAGCGCGGGCGTATATAGCCTCGCGGCCCAAGGCAATCGCTGATTGAATTGCGCGCTACCGGAAACAAACCGCGCGCCGTTGGCGTCGCTTTTCCGTCGCAGACCGACAACGATTTCTCCTCCCTCCAATGTCAAATTCCAACGGAATGAAAGCGTGATGCCATGACCGCCCTACCCGAATACATCAACGGCACGCTCAATCTCGCCGGCTCCGAAAAACAGATCGAGAAAGCGATCCGCGATGCGGCCAAGAGTCCAGTCTACACAACGGACACCGCCGTCGATTTCGAGCACATCAAATCCGCCTGCGCGATCGCCCTGCACATGCACCAACCGCTGATCCCCGCCGGTGGAGGAGAACTTAAAACCGCCGAGATCATTTGCAATCTCAAGGACATGTGGGACAATCAGCACATCGGCGACAACTACAACGCTCCCGCCTTCGCCTGGTGCTACAAGCGCATCGGCGAGTTCATCCCGCAGCTGCTCGAAGAAGGCAAGCAGCCGCGTGCCATGCTCGAATACTCGGGTACGCTGCTCCACGGCATGCGGCAGATGGGGTTGAACGATGTTCTGGATGTCCTGAAATCCATCACTTGCAATCCGGACTACCGACATGCGGCCGAATGGCTCGGCTGTCCGTGGGGGCATGCCGTGGCACCGTCGACGCCGGTCCAGGATTACCGTTTGCACGTCAAGGCGTGGCAGCATCATTTCGCGGCCCTCTTCGGACTGGAGGCCCTCGGTCGGGTTCGCGGGTTCTCGCCCTCGGAGATGGCGCTCCCCAACCATCCGGACGTCGCCTACGAATTCGTCAAGACGCTCAAGGACTGCGGTTTCCAATGGGTGCTGGTCCAAGAGCACACCGTCGAGAACCCCGACAACGGCGGCGGCGTCGACAGACAGCACTTGCCCCACCGGCTGGTCTGCACCAATTCCGACGGCAAGACCGCCGAGATCATCGCCATCATCAAGACCCAGGGCTCCGACACCAAGTTGGTGGCGCAGATGCAGCCCTATTACGAGGCCAAATCGCTGGACCGCTGGGAGCTGGCCGGCAAGAGCGTTCCGCCGTTGGTGACCCAGATCGCCGACGGCGAGAACGGCGGCGTCATGATGAACGAGTTTCCGTCCAAGTATATGGAAGTCGTGCGCGAATTCGACGGGCTCGGACACGCCGATGCTGAATGCCACCGAATATCTCGAGCACCTGTTCGCGATGGGCATCAAGGAGACAGACCTGCCCGCCGTTCAGCCGTTGTTCCAGAAGATGATCTGGGACCGGATCAAGCCGGGCGCCGGGCCGGAAAAGCTGGCGAAGGCCATCGAGGACTGCAAGGGCGCGGACCACCGCTTCCACATGGACGGCGGCAGCTGGACCAACGATCTATCCTGGGTGAAGGGATACGACAACATCCTCGGCCCCATGGAAAAGCTCAGCTCGCGCTTCAACGAGCAGGTGCTGGCGAAGAAATCGTCCACCGACGAGGACCGGTTCCGCAACGCCCTCTACCACCTCCTCTCGGCGGAAACCAGTTGCTACCGCTACTGGGGCCAGGGCCTGTGGACGGACTACGGACGGGAGATCATTCGCCGCGCCGACGCGATCATCGCCCACGATTACGCTTGATATCAATTTCCTCGACGACACGTTCGACAACGGTGTCAAGCGCACGGTCGACCGCCGGGGACAAGGGTTCGCCGAATCCGTAAGCCTCGCCCTCGATCGCAAAGACCAACAGACATGACGGCAGACGGTCCAGCGCGCGGGCCGTCTCGACCGCCTCGACGGGCCCGAACAGATGGCTGGATATGCCGAACGCACCTTTCGGCAGGCATTCCCGCCAAGCGTCGAAACGGCGGATCGTCCCGGGTTGCTCGCCCGATCGCATGGCATCGATCAGGATCACTCGACGGTGTCCGTCCCACAGCTCGAGAAGCGCCGCGCCATCGGCCGAATGTTCAAGGGCGGGGATGCCTCTCGCCGCCAACCGTTCGGCGGCGGCCGGTCCGACCGCGTCGTCGCCGCGATCCCGGTTACCAATCCCTATGACCAGCGTAGCGAGCGTGACACCGTCACCCACGGTCGACCGTGAAATCCAGGAAATGGGTGGAGCACGAGATGCACGGATCGTAGTTTCGGATGGTCTGTTCGCACCGCCAGCGCAACTCCGGATCGGGCAGATCCATGTTGGCGCTGACCACGCCGAACAGGTCGCCTTCGATCTGCTTTTGGTTCTGCGATGTGGGCGGGACGATGGTCGCCTGCAGGATCCGGCCGTCGTCGTCCAGCCGGTAACGATGGAAACAGATGCCGCGCGGCGCCTCGGTACACCCGTATCCCTCGCCGCGCCCTGCCGTTACCTCAGCGCATGACAAGTCCGGCTCCTCGTACGCCTCGGCCAGCCGAAGCGCCTCTTCGCAGACGTAGACCACCTCCACCATGCGAACGAGGATGCTTCGGAAGGGATTGGTGCAGACCGGTCCGAGGCCCGCGTCGCGGGCGGTTTCCCGGGCGAGATCGGAAAGCTGATCGAAGTTGTTGTTGTAGCGGGCCATCGGCCCCACGAGATACGGCTGACCATCAATGGTTGCGCCTTGCAACGCGGTGGAATGCTCCACATGCTCCTCGCGGAAGTGCGCCAGAAACGAATTGAGAGAGAGGTCGAGGCCGCGATTGGAAACGATCCGTCCCTCGTGAATGGCATACGAATCGGGATGCCTCAGCGATACGAAGTGGTAGTCATGATCGTAATCGGGAAAATCAAACCGGGCGAAGACCCGCGTTAACGCGATCGCGGACTCCAGGGCCTCTTTCAGGGGGTCGATCAACGCCCGGACCGCGTCGCGCGACGGCGCTTTGTAGAAACCTCCGACACGCAGATTGACCGGATGGACCGCGCGGCCGCCGACGACTTCCAAAATCCCGTTTCCGAGCTTTTTCAGGGCCAGCGCGCGCCTGACGATGTCGGGGTTTTTCTTGGCCAGTTCGAACGAATCCTGCATGCCGAGGAAATCGGGGGCATGCAGCATGGAGGCGTGGAGGACATGACTTTCAATCCACTCGCCGCAATAGATCAATCGGCGAAGGTCCCTGATCGGCCCGCTCACCCGCACGCCGAGCGCGTCTTCCATCGCCTGGCTGGCGCCCAACATGTAGGCGATGGGGCATATGCCACAGATGCGCGCCACGATATCGGGCGTATCGCCGAACATCCGTCCTTGGAGAAGGGCCTCGAAGAAACGCGGCGGCTCGTAGATTCGAAACTGCACCTGCTTCACTTCACGGTCGCGGATCCGCACCAGCAGCGCGCCCTCGCCCTCCACCCGTGCCAGGGCACCGACCTTGATGGTGCGGGTCGCGGATTTACTCATGCCGTCCACTTTCCCGGTTGAAGGCCGTCGCCGCGGCATTGTAGCTGCGGAAAAGGTCGCGGATGTCCCGCCTATCGGCGCCGAGCCGTGACGAACCAGTCTCCGAGGCTGCGCGCGTTGGTCGTTTCCATGGGGCCGAAGCAGCCGTAGCACCCCCGGTTCGTCGACGGGCAGAGATTGCCGCATCCGGCCTGCGTCACCGGTCCGAGGCACATCTTGCCTTGAGCCACCATGACACAGACGGTGCCCTTCCGCTTGCACTCGAAGCATTCGCTATAGGTCGGAATGTTGGGACGCCGGTCGGACAGATAGGCGCACAGCAGTTCGAGCAATTGGCGGTGGTTGACCGGGCATCCTCTCAGTTCGAAGTCCACCCGCACATGGTCGTGGATCGGGGTGGATTTGGCCAATGTATCAATATACGCCGGGTGGGCATAAACGGCCGAGATAAAATCCTCGACGCGCGCATAATTTCGCAGCGCCTGAATGCCACCGGCCGTGGCACAGGCGCCGATGGTCACCAATCGTTTGGATTGTCGACGGATCTTGTGAATGCGTTCCGCGTCATGCGCCGTCGTGATGGACCCCTCAACCAGCGAGAGGTCATAGGGGCCACGAGCGGTCGCCCGGGTCGCCTCGAGGAAATAGGCGATTTCCATCTCGCCGACGATATCGAGAAGTTCGTCCTCGCAATCCAGCAACGACAATTGGCAGCCATCGCAAGAGGCGAATTTCCACACGGCCAGCTTCGGCTTGTTTCGACGCCGTGGCATGCCCAAAGCTCCCGAATCTTGAACAAGTCTTCAATGCGATCGAAACGGAAATACCGGCCCGTCGCGGCACACGAAATGGTTGCCGAACTGGCAGTGTCCGCAAAAACCGATGGCGCATTTCATGTTGCGCTCCATGGACGTATAGACCCGGCCGTTGCCGACGCCCTTGTCGTTGAGCGCCTGCATCGCAAACCGCATCATCGTCTCCGGCCCGCAGACCATGGCCACGGTATTTTCCGGATCGAAGCCGCCGCGGCCGATCAGCCGGGTAACGACGCCGACGTTGCCGTGCCAGCCCCGGGATGCTCGATCGACGGTAACGTCGACGAACGTATCCAGGCGCGCGCTCCATTTTTCCAATTGTCGGCGATAGAGAATATCCTTCGGCGTCCGCGCGCCGTAGACAATGACGAAGCGGCCGTATTTTCCGCGATTATTGAGAATATGATAGATGGCCGGGCGCAGCGGCGCCAGGCCGACACCGCCGGCGACGATAACGACGTCGGAGCCCTCGGCGGCTTCGACCGGCCAGGAACTTCCAAAGGGTCCGCGCACGCCGACCACCCCGCCCTTCTTTAAACCGGTCATGGCGCGCGTAACCGCGCCGACCGCGCGGATGGTATGGATCAAGCAGAATCGTCGGCGGGGTCGCCGCTGATGCTGATGGCCACTTCGCCGACGCCGAACTGGTAGAGCATATTGAACTGACCGGGGGCGAACGGGAACGCCGATGGCCCGGCCTCCGGGCGCAGGGTCAGGGTGAACGTGTCGCTGACGTCGCGGACCGCCTTTTCAATGCGAAAGGTGCGGGGCACCATGGGATGTTGAAGTACCGGCTCCGCGGTCGTGGGCGCTTCAGGCATACGGCTCAATCCGCCGGATGACCATAGAGGTCGATGAGCTGGCGCCGCGCGGCGGCGAGCCGGGCGGCGACGACGGGAGCGAAGCGCTTGTGAAGTTCGTAGCCGAGCGCCGGGTCCTGCTCCATCTTGCCCCGTAGGCAGGCCGCGTCGAGGCTCACCAGACGGGTCAACGCGAGGGCATGCGCATCGAAATTGGCGCGAAAGGGAGGAACCAGCCAGGACCATCCCATGAGGTCATCCGGTTCCAGCGTCTCCACCATGATCGGGGCCTTTCCCGGAACATGAACCTCGAGCGCGACGCGACCATGACGGATGAGATAGAACTTGTCCGCCGCGATCGCCCTCTCGATAAATGTAGGCGTCGGCATGGAACACCTCATTGGCGGCGCAGCCAGCCACCAGGTCGACATGGTCTTCAGCCATCCCCTGAAAAAAGAATGTTCGCGTAGGATCCGATCCAAGCCTTGCATCTGCACCATGTGCTAGCGCCCCTCTTGTTTGGCGAAGATCGCTCGCGCTTCCTCGGTTATGTCGATTCCGACCGGGCACCACGTTATGCATCGGCCGCAACCGACACAGCCCGACGTCCCGAATTGCTCGTGCCAATGGGAGAGCTTGTGCGTGATCCATTGGCGGTATCGCGCCGCCGTGCCGCGGCGAATGCTACCTCCGTGGATGTAGCTGAAATCGATGGAATAGCAGGAATCCCACTTGCGCCATCGCTCGGCGACGGTGCCCGACAGGTCGGTGACGTCCTCGACGGTGGTGCAAAAGCAGGTGGGGCAGACCATGGTGCAGTTGCCGCACGTCAGGCAGCGCTCGGCCACCGCATCCCAATGTGAACTCTCCAGATTTTCCCGAGCAGTTCGGCGACACCGGGAACCATCTCGCGCCCCATGCTGGCGGCGGTTCGCGAAACGACCGCCTCGGCGCTCTTGAGTTCGTCCTCCGTCGCAACGCGGTGCTCGACCCGATCAAGCAGATCCCCACCACGCATCGAGCCGACGTCCACGACAAATTCGTAGCGACCCGCGACCGATGACCTCGGTCAGTGACAGATCGAAACCCTTTTCCACCCGGGGACCGGTGCCCATGGACGCGCAAAAGCACGTTCCTCCGGCCCGCGAGCAATTGACGGCGACGATGAACGAAGCCGATTTTCGCGCGACGTACCGTGGATCCGCGTTCAGACCGTTGTCAAAAACCGTCTCCTGAATATCCATTGCGTGAAGATCGCACGCGCGAACGCCGAGAAAGGCGTACTTCGGCGTTTCCTCTGTCGCGGCTTCGACCGTAAAGCCGGCGCCGTTGCGCCGTGCCTTGAACATTCGCTCGACCGGCGGATACAGATACCGCTTCCAAGCCTGCGGGCCCGGACCATGGCCAAAGAGCGCGGGTTGGTCGCCGCGCTCTATGCGGTAGTGGCCCCCATTTTGTTCGTCCGACCAACCCGCCGGGAGATCCGCAACGGAATTGATCGGCTCAAGTATGATGGCGTCGTCCTTGACACGCGGGCCGATGACCTGGTGACCGGTGTCGCGCAAAGACCGGATCAGACCGTGCAGTCCATCCGTGTCGATGACAAACCTCTCATCAGAGGCACCCTGAAACGCACTCAAAAGCAGGCTCCCCACCGTCGAGCCAAATCCGATGATATTGGTATTGTGGTGCATACCTCCCTCGGCGTAAACGTTGTTTGTGTGAAAGTCGTCGATAATGGAGATCATTTTCAGGGGCCGGGACCGGCGAGACGGGTGAACGCCGTCGCCTTGCTTCAGGCAGCGAGCGCGGTCGCCGTTAGCGTTTTCATTGCGCATAAATCGCCTTGGCCTTGGCGATCTTTTCGCCGCATCGTGGTGGGCGAAATTGACGTTCACGGCCAGTGGTTCCGCCCCGGGGGAAGCAGACAATGAACAAAGAGCTACGCAACCGAGTGGAAAGCCGCGCGTACGAGATCTGGCAACGCGCGGGGTGCCCCGATGGCAAGTCCGACGCGCACTGGCGGCAGGCAGTGACCGAAATTGCCCATGAGGATGCCGCGGCCGCGGCCGCGGATACCAAGGTGAAGAAAGCGGGGCCGCGAAAAAAAGCCGAAAAATCCAAGCATCCCGCGCGCACCAAATCATCCGCCAGCGCATCGACATCGAAAAAGGAGTCGCAGGGCTCAGGCAAGCAGGCGCCCGCCAAAACCAAATCCAAAACCGCCAAAACAAAGTCCGGGAAAACGAAGACGGACACCGGCGGGAAGGCCAAAAAGGCATCGAAATGAGGCTGCCCTCTCGCTTTCTTCGGCCACCTGACCCATTATGCCGGCACTTCGTGGGACAACCCGTCAAACGACGGGCGCAATTTGAAGAACAAGAAACCGGCGGACATGACAAGGGGCTGGATGATCTGGGCATCGGAAGAATTTGGCTGAAACAAGCAAAAGCAACGCTCGACGGGATTATCTAGATTATGACCAAGGACAAGCTCGATACAGAGATCGACCGCATCATTCATGCCGATCATGGGGACCCCTTCTCGGTCCTGGGCATGCATACGCAAGGCGAGGGCGCCAAATCGAAGCTGGTGGTGCGGACGTACCAGCCTCAGGCTCGCAGTGTCGCCGTCGTCGACTACAAAACCGGCAAAGCCGTCGCGGATCTGCCGCGGATCCGCGATGAGGGGGTCTTTGCCGGAGCCATCGACGGCCGCAAGAAGGCCTTCAAATACCGACTGCGGATCCAGCCCAACGACGGCGAAGAATACGACCTGGAGGATCCCTACCGTTTCGGGCCGGTGCTCGGCGAACTCGACATCCATCTGCTTGTCGAGGGAAATCACCTTCGGGTATTCGAGAAGCTCGGATCGCACACAACGACCATCGACGGTGTCGACGGAGCGTCGTTTGCGGTCTGGGCGCCCAATGCGCGCAAGGTCAGCGTACTCGGTGATTTCAACAATTGGGACGGGCGGCGTCATCCCATGCGCGTTCGCCTCGAATGCGGCGTGTGGGAGATTTTCATCCCTGGCGTGGCTGTCGGAGCCATCTACAAATACGAGGTCAAGGACCGGTTCGGAAACCTCATGGCCGAAAAGGCCGATCCCCTCGCCCAGCAATCGGAACACCCGCCGAAGAGCGGGTCCATCGTTCCCGATCCAGCACACTATGAGTGGAACGACAACGACTGGCTGAACCGGCGCGGCCATTTGAACGACCGAGACGCGCCGGTCTGCATTTACGAAGTTCATCTGGGATCGTGGAAGCGCAAGCCGGAAGAAGGCAACCGCTATCTTACCTACCGGGAACTCGCCGACGACCTGGTCCCCTATGTCAAGGACCTGGGATTCACCCATATCGAACTGATGCCGGTGCACGAATATCCGTTCGACGGCTCTTGGGGGTATCAGCCGACGGCGCTGTTCGCGCCCACCAGCCGGCACGGCTCACCGGCTGATTTCCGATACTTCATCGACCGTTGCCACCAGGAAGGGCTCGGCGTATTGATCGACTGGGTTGCCGGGCACTTCCCGGGCGACGCGCACGGCTTGGCCTATTTCGACGGCACTCATCTGTACGAGCACTCGGACCCGCGCATGGGCAAGCATATGGATTGGGACACCCTGATCTACAACTATGGCCGTTCCGAGGTCCGGAACTTCCTTCTCTCCAACGCGCTTTACTGGATGGAAGAATTCCACGTTGACGGTCTCCGGGTCGATGCCGTGGCGTCCATGCTCTACCTCGATTACAGTCGCGAGGCGGGGCAATGGATTCCCAACATGTTCGGCGGCCGCGAGAACCTGGAAGCGATCGACTTCCTCAAGCGCATGAACGAACTGGTGTACGGCCACAATGAAGGCGTGATGACCGTCGCCGAGGAATTGACCGCTTGGCCGATGGTTTCGCGACCCACCTACCTGGGCGGACTGGGGTTCGGTTACAAATGGAACATGGGGTGGATGAACGATACCCTGCGCTACATGAGCAAGGAACCGGTCCATCGCCGCTACCATCACGATCTTCTGACCTTCGGGTTGCTCTATTCCTTTACCGAAAACTTCATTCTGCCGCTGTCTCACGACGAGGTCGTGCACGGCAAAGGATCGCTGCTCTCGAAAATGCCGGGAGACAGCTGGCAGCAGTTTGCCAATCTCCGCACCTATCTCACGTTCATGTACATGATGTCGGGCAAGAAACTGCTGTTCATGGGGATCGAAATCGGCCAGGGCAGAGAGTGGAACCACAATCAGAGTCTGGATTGGCACCTGCTCGACTATCCGCTGCAAAAGGGTATTCAGACCCTGGTTCGGGATCTCAATCGCGTCTATCGATCCCAATCGGCGCTGTACGAACTGGACTGCCTGCCCGAAGGATTCTCCTGGATCGATTGCCATGATTCGGACAACAGCATCATTTCCTTCATCCGACGCGGCAAGAACCCGGACGACTTTGTGGCCGTCATCTGCAACTTCACGCCGGTGGTCCGGGAAGCCTATCGGATCGGTGTTCCGCGGGGCGGTTCCTACGCGGAAATCTTGAACACCGACGCGTCGTGTTATGAAGGCAGTGGTGTCGGCAACGCCGGTCAGGTCGAACTCGTTCGACCAGGAAGCTTTCGGCTTTCCCTTCTCGCTCGACGTGACCTTGCCGCCGTTGGGCACCGTTGTCCTGAAACCGATGGAGCCGCCGCGCCCCATGGTGGAGGAAGTGGCGGAGCCGATAACGGTCGCTCAAGCGGACGCGGCGGCGGGTGCGGGCGCGGAAAGCGCCGCCGAAACAGAAGCCGCGACGGCGGACGCCGCTGAAGATGCCGGCACGTAATCGGATCGAGCCCGGAAGCCCCTCCCCCCTCGGCGCCACCTGGGACGGCCGGGGGGTGAACTTCGCGCTTTTTTCCGCGAATGCGGAAAGCGTGGAGTTGTGCCTGTTTGACGACAAGGGCCGCAAGGAACTGGAACGCATCACCCTGCCCGAATACACCAACGAGATCTGGCACGGGTACATTGTCGGCGTGCAGCCAAACCAGCTCTACGGGTACCGCGTGCACGGCCCCTATGACCCTCGGAACGGCCACCGGTTCAATCCCAACAAGCTGCTGATCGATCCTTATGCCAAAGCCATCGAGGGCCGGCTCGAGATCAACGAGTCGCACTTCGGGTATCGCCGCGGCAGTTCCCGGGGCGACCTGTCGTTCGACCGCCGCGACAGCGCCCGCGTCACGCCAAAGTGCCGGGTGGTCGAACAGGCGTTCACCTGGGGTGCGGAACGATCGCCCAATGTGCCGTGGTCGAACACCGTCATATACGAGTTGCACGCCAAGGGCTTCACCAAGCTTCACCCCGAGGTCCCGGAGGAGCTGCGCGGCACCTTTTCCGGACTGGCGTCGCCGGCCGTCATCGATCAACTGACCGGTTTGGGCGTCACCGCGCTCGAGCTTCTGCCCATCCAGGCGTGCGCCAACGAGCCTCACCTCAACGACAATGGTTTGCAGAACTATTGGGGCTACAACTCCGTCAACTTCTTCTCCGCCGACGCCAAATTCTACCACCAGCAGCGCGTCCACGAATTCAAGACGATGATGGCTCACCTCCACGCCGCCGGTCTCGAGGTGATCCTGGACGTCGTCTACAACCATTCCGGTGAGGGCGACGAGTTCGGTCCGACCGTGTCGTTTCGTGGCATCGACAACGCCTCGTACTACACGCTGGCGAACGACAAACGGAAATACGCCGACGTCACGGGGTGCGGCAACACCCTCAACCTGCAGCACCCGCGGGTGCTGCAGATGGTCATGGATTTGCTTCGCTTCTGGGTCGAGGAAATGCACGTGGATGGGTTCCGTTTCGACCTGGCCACCGCGCTTGCCCGCGAAGCCCAGGGTTTCGATCCGTATTCCGGATTTCTCGATGCGGTGACGCAGGATCCCACCCTGTCCAAGGTAAAGTTGATCGCCGAGCCGTGGGACGTTGGCTGGGGGGGATATCAACTCGGGTGCTTTCCCCCGGGATGGACCGAATGGAACGACCGGTTCCGCGATGGCGTGCGGCGGTTCTGGCGCGGCGATCCCCACCTCATCGGCGCCCTCGCCGGCCGCATTACCGGCTCGGCGGACGTCTTCGAGCACAAAGGCCGGCGCCCTTGGTCGAGCATCAATTTCGTTACCGCACATGACGGTTTCACGCTGCACGACCTGGTTAGCTACAATCAGAAACACAACGAAGCCAACAAGGAAGGCAACCGCGACGGCACCGACAACAACAACAGCTGGAACTGTGGCGTGGAGGGGCCCACCGACGACCCCGCCATTCGCGACCTGCGGGAACGGCAGAAGCGGAATCTGCTGGCCACACTGGTGCTTTCTCAGGGCACGCCCATGCTGACGGGCGGCGATGAATTCGGCCGAACCCAGAACGGCAACAACAACGCCTACTGTCAAGACAGCGAGATCGGCTGGGTCCATTGGGACGGCTCCTCTGCCGAGAACCGCTCGCTGACCGAATATGTCCGGTGGCTTCTGCGCATCCGCAACGATCATCCGGCCTTCCGCCGCACCAAGTTCCTCACCGGCGACAAAGTGGGCGATACCGGTATCAAGGACATAACCTGGTTCTCGCGCGAGGGCCGGGAAATGACCGTCGACAAATGGAACCGGCCGGACGGCAGGTTCCTCGCGGCGCAGTTGTTCGGCGCGAAGCCGCAGTCGAAGAGTGGCGGCGCCGAGCGCTCTTTCGAGTTGCTGTTGATGCTGCACAACGCGCACGACTACGACGTTGCGTTTCCGCTGCCGGAAGCGAAGTGCGGCGGAGGCTGGAAGCCGTTGGTGGATACCGCCCGGACCCCGGTCGAGGACAGCGACGAAACACACGAATGCGGGGGACCCTATCCGGTGCTCGCTCGCTCCTTCGTCCTTTTGATAAACACATAACCGCAGGCGCGGGGAGGCGGCACCGATGAGCGATTTGGGCAAACTGGAATCCCTGGCCGAACTGGCGGGTATCGAACCGGGTTACTGGGATATCTGGGGCAAACGCCACACGGTTTCCTCCGCCGGCAAACGAAGCATCCTCGGCGCGTTGGGCATTCCGGCGGCCGATGACAAAGCGGTCGCCGCCGGCATTCGTGCGCTGGAGGATGCGCCCTGGCGGACCCCTCTGCCGCCGGCGCAGGTTGTCCGCGACGGCGAGAAACCCCGCATCTCGATCGCCATGGCGGCGGAGGCCGCGGATACGGGCCTGACCTTCCAGGTCATCGAGGAGGGAGGCGCCTATCACGCGTTCCCCTTTACGCCCCGCGACATCCCGGTCGTCGAGAGCCGCGTCATCGATGGCCGCGACATGGAGCGCCGGGTTTTCGAACTGCCGACAACCTTTCCGCTTGGCTATCACGCGATCCGGGTGAAGGAACTGGGCGATCGGATCGTGCAACTGATCGTCGCCCCGGAGGCCTGCTACCTGCCCGACGAGGTTTCCGGCGGCGCCAAGAAGTGGGGTATCGCCACACACCTCTATACCGTTCGCTCCAAGCGCAATTGGGGGATCGGCGATTTTTCCGATCTCGCCGAGCTGGTCGACGTCGCCGCCAAACTCGACGCCGCGGTTGTCGGAGTGAACCCGCTTCATGCCCTTTTTCCCCGCGAACCGGATCGCGCCAGCCCCTATTCGCCAAGCAGCCGGCTGTTCCTCAATCCCGTTTACCTGGACGTAGAAGCCATCCCCGATTTCGCGGAATCCGCCGAGGCCAAGCTGGCGGTCGAGGGAATGGCCCGCGACATCGAAGCGGCGCGCCGGCCGGCGTTCGTCGATTACCCCGCCGTGGTCAAGCTGAAGCAAAGCGTCCTTGAAATCCTGTTCGAGAGCTTCCAACGCAATCACGCAATCATGGGGAAGGAAGAGAACAGCCGGAAACGGAGTTTCATGCGGTTCCAGGAAGACGGCGGAGATCCTCTCTACCGGTTTTCAATCTTCGAGGCCCTTTCAGAGCATTTCGGCGGGAAGCCGTGGCAGGAATGGCCCAAGAGCTACCGGCAACCGGACTCCAAGGCGGTGGCGAAATTCGCCAAGGAGAACAAGGCGAGGCTTCAGTTCTTCCAGTATATTCAATGGCAGGCCGACCGCCAGCTCGCCCATGCTCAGGATCGCGCCAAGGAAAACGGCGTCTCCATCGGTCTCTATCGCGATCTCGCCATCGGCGCGGCGCCGGACGGCGCCGAGGCGTGGAGCGCGCAGGATGTGGTGGTGACGGACGCGTCGGTGGGCGCGCCACCCGATCCGTTCAACATGCTCGGGCAGGACTGGGGCACCCCGCCGCTGCATCCGCATCGCATGCTCGACAAGGCCTATGAGCCGTTCATCGCCATCGTTCGCGCCAACATGCGCCACGCCGGCGCCCTTCGCATCGATCACGTGATGGGGCTGATGCATCTGTTCTGGATTCCGGGCGGCGAGTTGCCGGCTTCCGGGGCATACTTGAAGTACCCCTTCGAGGATATGCTTGCCATCGTCGCCCTCGAAAGCCACCGCAACCAATGCCTGGTCATCGGCGAGGATCTGGGGACCGTCCCGGAAGGGTTCCGCGAACGCATGGCCGCCGCCAATGTCCTCTCCTACAAGGTACTGTACTTCGAAAAGGACGGGGACCGCTTCAAGACCCCCGACGAGTATCCGGCTCTCGCACTGTCATGCATCTCGACGCACGATCTCGCGACGCTGTGGGGGTTCTGGAGCGATTCCGACATCGAGCTTAAACACCGCCTCAAGCTCTACCCCTCGGCCGACGCCGAAAAGGGCGAGCGCAAGGCCCGGACCCACGACCGCTGGCTGCTGCTCAGCGCCCTCTCCGCTCACGGCCTTCTTCCCGAGGGAGTCAATGTCGACGACCCGGACGGCACCCCGATGACGCCGCAGTTGGCGGCGGCCATTCACGGTTACGTGGCCACGGCGTCCGCCTGCCTGTTGATGGTCCAGATCGACGACCTGATGGAGGCGATGGATCAGATCAACCTGCCCGGCACCGTCGACGAACGCCCCAACTGGCGCCGCCGGCTGCCGCTCACCACCGACCGCCTGCCCAACACCCCCATGATGAAGGCGCTGAAGAAAGCCCTCGCCAACCGACGGGCGTCGGCGGAGAAATCGTCGTCGGCGGCCTGACAGAGAGCGCGGCGAAACATAACGAAATCGTTACCAGCGATAGTTGCGCTCGCGATACTTGCACCGTGGCGGCGCTACGCCCGTCGCAAAGGCGCATCGCATTTCCGGGCAAAACCCGCGCATGACATTCCACGGAAATGCGCTTATCGTTTTGCGGGGAGGCTTGGCCGGCTTAGCGCGCGAAAGCGTCGTCAGGGGGTGAGCAGAGGGCCGTGTCCAGCGGAGTAAATCGATGGACGGAAGGGAGGGAGCAATGATTAGAATGACCAATCTTAGAAGTGCCGTCGGCATTTTGAGCTTGGCAATTGTCGGGCTTCTGGCGGCGCCAGCGTTCGCGCAAGAGAAACAACCGAACATCCTGGTGATCTGGGGTGATGATATCGGTCAGTCCAACATAAGCGCCTACACGCGCGGTTTGGTCGGCTACGAGACACCGAACATCGACCGGATCGCCAATGAAGGTATGATTTTCACCGATTACTACGGCGAACAATCCTGCACGGCCGGGCGATCATCTTTCATCACCGGCCAGAGCGTGTTCCGCACCGGACTTTCCAAGGTGGGTCTGCCAGGCGCCGAATTGGGCATGCGCGTGGAAGATCCTACCATCGCCGGCCTGTTGAAGGCTCAAGGCTACGTCACCGGCCAATTCGGAAAGAACCATCTCGGCGATAAGGACGAGCATTTACCCACCAATCATGGCTTCGACGAGTTTCTGGGCAATCTCTACCACCTTAACGCCGAAGAGGAGCCGGAACTGCCGGACTATCCGAAGGACCCGGAATTCCGCAAGAAGTTCGGTCCGCGCGGCGTCATCAAGTCCGCCGCCGGCGGCGAGATCATCGACACTGGACCCCTGAGCAAAAAGCGCATGGAAACCATCGATGACGAGACGGTGGACGCCACCCTCGATTTCATCGACAGGGCGCACAAAGACGGCAAGCCGTTCTTCGTATGGTGGAACGGAACGCGCATGCATTTCCGCACCCACGTAAAGCCAGAATTGCGCGGTATCTCCGGACAGAACGAATATGGCGACGGCATGGTCGAGCACGACATGCATGTGGGCAAGCTGCTCAAGAAGCTCGACGATCTCGGCATCGCTGAAAACACCATCGTGTTCTATTCGACCGACAACGGGCCGCACATGAACACGTGGCCGGACGCCGGCTGGAACCCGTTCCGCGGCGAGAAGAACACCAACTGGGAAGGCGGCTGGCGGGTGCCGGCCATGGTTCGCTGGCCGGGCAAGATCGAGTCCGGATCCGTTTCCAACGACGTCATGCACCACATGGACTGGCTGCCCACCTTCTTGGCCGCCGCCGGCGATGCTGACGTGAAGGCGCAACTCAAGGACGGCGGCGTCAAGGCCATCGGCCGCGAATACAAGGTGCATCTCGATGGCTACAACTTCCTGCCGTACCTGACCGGGCAGGAAGAGAAGGCGCCCGCGTAAGGAGATCTTCTATTTCTCCGACGACGGCGACCTGACGGCGCTCCGCTACAACGACTGGAAGCTGATCTTCATGGAGCAGCGGGCCGTGGGGACCTTGAAGGTGTGGGCCAATCCGTTCACGCCGCTGCGCCTGCCGTTGATCTTCAACCTGCGCCGCGACCCGTACGAGCGGGCGACCATAACCTCCAATACCTACTACGACTGGCTGCTTGATCACGCGTTTGCCATGGTGCCGGCGCAAGGCTACGTGGGGCAGTTCCTGGCAACCTTCAAGGAGTTCCCGCCGCGCCAGAAAGCGGCGAGCTTCAGCCTCGACCAGGCGATGGAGAAACTGGAAACGCCATCCGGCGCTCAGTAAGGCACGATCGGAGAAGGAAGCGGCGCCTCGTATCGGGGCGGCGCTTTTTCGAGCACAATGGAGGTAGGATGAGGCATGCACTTGTCGCCGTCGTTTGGCTATTGACGACGCTTCCGGTGGCAGCGTTCGCAGACCCGTTGCCGTCCTGGAACGAAGGCCCGGCCAAGGCGGCCATCGTTGAGTTTGTCGATGCGGTGACGACGGAAGGCGGCCCCGAATATGTGCCGCCGGAAGAACGGATCGCGGTGTTCGACAATGACGGGACGCTGTGGGCGGAACAGCCCGATCTACGTCCAACTGGCCTTCGCCCTGGACCGGGTTAAAGCAGTTGGCGCCGGATCACCCGGAGTGGAAGGACACCCAGCCGTTCAAGGCCGTGCTGGAGAACGACCGCGAGGCGTTGGCCGCCTCGGGCGTCGAGGGCGCAGTCAAGCTCGTCATGGCGTCTCACGCGGGCATGACCACCGACGAATTCTCCACCATCGTCACCGACTGGCTGACGACGGCGCGCCACCCCCGTTTCGACCGGCCCTACACCGAGCTTGTCTATCAGCCGATGCTGGAACTGCTCGCCTATCTGCGGGCCAACGACATCAAAACCTATCATCATCTCGGGCGGCGGCATCGAGTTCATGCGGCCGTGGACGGAAGCGGTCTATGGGATACCGCCGGAGCAGGTTTTCGGCTCGTCCATCAAGACGGCGTTCGAGGTCCGGGACGGCAAGCCGGTCATCGTTCGCCTTCCGGAAATGGATTTCATCGACGACAAGGCCGGCAAACCGGTGGGCATCAACAAGTTCATCGGGCGGCGGCCCATCGCGGCGTTCGGCAACTCGGACGGCGATCTGCAGATGCTGCAGTGGACCACGGCCGGCGAAGGCCGGCGTCTTGGCATGATCGTTCATCACGACGACGCGGACCGGGAATATGCCTACGACCGCGACAGTCATGTGGGCCGCCTGGACAAGGCGCTCGACCAGGCGCCCGATGCCGGTTGGCTGATCGTTTCCATGAAACGGGACTGGAAGACCGTGTTTCCGTCGGGGCAATAGCTGATCGTGGCAGGGCCCAAGTTTCGTTATTTTCCCTCTCGCTGCCGTTTTGGCGGCGGTGGCGCTTTCCTCGGTAACGGAAGGCGCGCCGCCCGCCTCCCATGAACCAGCGTCTCAGGTGCGCCCGGTGTCCGGTTATGTCGGTGGCGAGGTGTGCGCCATGTGCCATACCGGCGAGGCCGAGCAATGGGCGGGCTCCCACCACGATCTCGCCATGCAGGAAGCCACCGAGGCAACCGTGCTGGGCAATTTCGAAGACGCGGCTTTCACGGCCTATGGAGTGACGTCGCGATTCTTCAAGCGCGATGGAGAGTTCTACGTGAACACGGAAGGCCCCGACGGCCAGACTCCGCGACTTCGAGATTGCCTACACCTTCGGCGTCTATCCATTGCAGCAATACCTCATCGCGTTTCCCGGCGGCCGCTATCAGGCCCTTGGGATTGCCTGGGATACGCGTCCACAGGCGGAGGGCGGCCAACGTTGGTTCCATCTCTATCCCAACGAGCACATCGCGCCGAGAGACGAACTGCATTGGACCGGGCTCAATCAGAACTGGAACTTCATGTGCGCCGAGTGTCACTCCACCAATCTCCGGCGAGGCTATGATTTCGAGACCGACCGGTATGAGACGACGTGGTCGGAAATCAATGTTTCGTGTGAAGCGTGTCATGGTCCGGGCTCGGATCACGTGGCTTGGGCAAAGCGGAACGAAGGCGACCGGGCCAAGGACGCATCGAAAGGCCTCGATGTTTCCTCTCGCGAGCGCGCCGGCGTTTCATGGGAATTCGAAAACGGATCGGCAACCGCGTCACGCACCCCGGCGCCGTCCGCGTCCCGGACCGAGGCCGGCGTGTGCGCGCCCTGTCACTCGCGACGCGCCCCGATCGCCGACGGTTTCGAGCCCGGCGATCCGCTGCTCGACAACTACCATCTCTCCCTGCTCACCGAACGGCTGTACCACGCCGATGGGCAGATCAAGGACGAGGTCTACGTCTATGGCTCGTTCCTGCAGAGCAAGATGTACGAGGCCGGTGTCACGTGCAGCGACTGCCACGACCCGCACAGCCTCGCCCTGAAAGCCGAGGGCAACCGGGTCTGCGCCCAATGCCATTTGCCGGACCGTTTCGATACTCCGGCCCATCATTTTCATGATGCGGACTCGGCGGGCGCGGCGTGCGTCGCATGTCATGCTTCGGCGACAACCTACATGGTCGTCGACCCGCGCCATGACCACGGCTTTCGGGTTCCCCGTCCCGATCTGTCGCTCAAGCTTGGCGTTCCCAATGCGTGCACGCGGTTGTCATGAAAACCGCTCCGCCGAGTGGGCGGCCGCACGTGTCGACGAATGGTACGGGGTAGACCGCGCTCGCCCTCCGCACCTCGGCGAAGCGCTCGCGGCCGGCAGGACCGGCGCGCCGGGCGCGGTCGAAAAACTCGCCGCTCTCGCCCAGGACCCCGCCCAGCCGGCGATCGCGCGCGCGACCGCCGTCGGCATGTTGGGGCGGACCGGCGACCGATCCGCACTCGTTCCGATTGTTAAAGGCCTCAAGTCAGAAGATGCGCTGATCCGATTGGCGGCGGTCCAGAGCCTGGAAGCCCTGCCGATGCGAGACCGTGCGCGCGTCGCCTTCCCTCTTCTCCAGGATCCCGTTCGATCGGTCCGGTTGGAAGCGGCGCGCGTGCTCGCGCCTGTCCCGCTCGAAGCCCTTCCGGCTGCGGAGGCGCAAGTCTTGACACAGGCGTTCGATGCGTACGTCCGCTCCTTGAATTCGATTGCCGAGCGGCCCGAGTCATTGATGACGCTCAGCAACTTCCGGCGGGATCGCGGAGACGCGGCCGAAGCGGAGAAGCTCCTGCGAACAGCCATCGACCGGTTCCCGTCATTCGCCGCGGCCTACGTCAATCTTGCCGATTTGTACCGGTCGACGGGTCGCGACCCGGACGGCGAGCGCGTGCTTCTGCAAGGCCTCGACGCGGCGCCCGACCATGCCGATCTCGCGCATGTTCTCGGACTGCTCTATGTCCGCCAGAAGCGCTACCCCGAAGCCGAGGAGCAACTCGCTCGCGCGGCGGCGCTGGCACCCGGCAATCCGCGATATGGCTACGTCTACGCCATAGCCCTCCATAGCGCGAAAAAGTCGGCGAAGGCTGGTGACGTGCTCAGGCAAAACCTCGATCGTCACCCGAACGACCGCGACAGTCTTCTTGCCATTGCGTCCATCAACCTCGAACAGGGTAACCAAGCGGAAGCCGCGCGATTCGCCGAACGGCTGATCCAACTGACACCGAACGACCGGAGGGCGAGGCAGATCCTTCGCGCCGTGGAGCGATAGACAGGCGAATACCGGTGCGCGGAGACGCGGTCTGAACTCCCGAGGCTTGCCTGATGGCCGTCATGTGCCATTGTGGGCGGCGCGCGGCCGCTTGCCGGAAATCAACATCGCGGGAAGGCGTTGTCGGATTGATGTCTGAAAGTCACGGTGTCCCTCACCAGCACGGAAGCCATGACCACGCGCATGGTCACGCCCACAGCCACGCCCACGGCGCCAACGAGAAAAGCGTCGGGATTGCCGCGCTTCTGACCGGCGCGTTCATGGTGGTCGAGGTGATCGGCGGGGTGATGTCCGGGTCGCTGACGCTCATCGCCGACGCGGGTCACATGCTCACCGACTTCGCCGGTCTCGGCATGGCCTGGTTCGCCTTCCGGCTGGCCCGGCGCCCGGCAGACGGCAAGCGCACCTATGGTTTCGACCGATTTTCGGTGCTTGTCGCCTTCGTCAATGGCCTGGCCCTGTTCCTCATCGCCGGCTGGATCACCTTCGAGGCGTGGGAGCGGTTCAACAAACCCGAAGAGGTGCTGGGCGGGCTCATGTTCTGGGTCGCCCTCGCCGGCCTCGGCGTCAATATCCTTTCATTTCTCATCCTGCGCCGGGGAGACAAGGAAAACCTCAACATGCGGGCCGCCGTGCTCCACGTCATGGGCGACCTGCTGGGTTCGGTGGCGGCGATCATCGCCTCGGTGGTGATCATGACCACCGGATGGATGCCCATCGACCCGATCCTCTCGGTGGTCGTTTCGCTGATCATTCTCCGCGCGGCGCTGCGCATTGTCCTGGAGAGCGGTCATATCCTGCTCGAGGGCAGCCCGCCCCACGTGGACGTGGACGCCATCGCCGGCGATCTGGTCGCCGGCATCGACGCCGTCGTCGACGTGCATCACGTCCACGTCTGGTCGATCACCCAGGAGCGGCCGATGGCGACGCTCCACGCCCGCATCCGGCCGGGAACGGACACGGAAAAGTCCATCGCCGCCATCAAGGACCGGCTGAAGGCCGGCTTCCAGATCGATCACGCCACGGTGGAAATCGAACACGGCGACCGTTGCCCGTCGTCGCCGACGGACGATCGCTGAGCGGCGACGCTTTCAGCCGGCGCGGCGGCCGGCGAGCCAGGTCCGCGCCGCAATCCACATCAGCGCCGCCCAGCCGATCATCAGGAGCACGCCGCCCAACGGCGCCGCGCCCTCCACCGGAACAAGGCCGGTGAGGCCGAACGCATAGAGCGTGCCGGAGAACAGAACGATCCCGAGGGTAAAGCCGGCGCCGGCGAGGTGAACGGGAATTTTTCGCCGGCCCTCGAACCGGGTCGCCAGCCAGGCGACGCCGAGCAGGGCCAGGGCATGGCCCATCTGATACTGAACGCCGAGCTCGAACATTTTGCGGGCGCCCTCGTCGCCGGCGAGCGCATGCCAGCCGTAGGCGCCCGCGGCCACCGCCACGAGACCGTTCAACGCACCGAGAAAAAGCCAAAGCGCCAAGGAATTTTCGCCTGAAAAGCCGGTTGTCAGCTATCGCCCATCATCTGGCACATGCCGGTGCCGCACGCCGGCATGCCGCACGGCGAGGAAGGCGCCGGGGCCGAGGTGCCGCCGTTATTGATGCGGGGCGCCGACAGCGCCTTGGCCACGTGGGTGTCACCGCATTCGGGACAGGTGACCGCATGGGCGCCGATCCGGGTTTCGCACTCGGCACCGCTGGCGAACCACTCCTCGAAGGTGTGGCCATCGCCGCATCGGAGGTTGAATACAATCACGGCCGTCTCCTTGATTTCATCGTCATGCCAGAGCACATGCCCAGAGAAATAGTTCAGCGCGGCAGCTCGCTGCTGCCCATCAGGTACTCGTCCACCGAGCGGGCGCACTGGCGTCCTTCGCGGATGGCCCACACCACCAACGACTGGCCGCGACGGGTGTCGCCGGCGGCGAACACCTTTGGGTTGCTGCTCTGATAGGCGCCGGTAACCGCCTCGGTATCCGCCTTGACGTTGCCGCGATCATCCAATTCGACGCCCAGATCCTTGATCAGGCCATCGTGGACAGGATGCACGAACCCCATGGCCAGCAGAATGAGATCGGCGTCAATGGTGAAAGCGCTGCCCTCCACCTCCTGCATCCGCCAGCCACCGCCGTCGGCGGGAGCCCATTCGACGCGGGCAAGTTCAATGGCCTCAACCCGGCCGTTGCCGCGAAACCGACTGGTCGTGACTGCCCAGTCGCGCTCGCAGCCTTCCTCGTGCGACGTCGAGGTGCGCATCTTCATGGGCCAGTCGGGCCAGGTCAGGTGCTTGTCTTCCCTTTCCGGCGGACGCGGCATAATTTCCAGCTGCGTCACCGACTTGGCGCCATGGCGTACCGACGTGCCGACACAGTCGGATCCCGTATCGCCGCCGCCGATCACCACCACGTCGCGGCCGGTGGCCCAAATGGCGCCCTCTTCCGCAACGCTCTTGCCGGCGTTCCGGGCGTTCTGCTGCATCAGAAAATCCATGGCGAAATGGACACCGTCGAGTTCGCGTCCCGGCACCGGCAGGTCGCGGGGCGCTTCGGCGCCGCCGGCCAGAACCACCGCGTCGTAGCGGTCGAGGACCTCCGGCGCGGAGACGTTGACTCCGACGTGGCTGTTGGGCCGGAACTCCACGCCCTCGGCCTGCATCTGCGCCATGCGTCGGTCGATCAGGTGCTTTTCCATCTTGAAGTCGGGAATGCCGTAGCGGAGCAGCCCGCCGATGCGGTCGCTCTTCTCGTACACCACCACCAGATGGCCGGCGCGGGCAAGCTGCTGGGCGCAGGCAAGACCGGCTGGACCGGAGCCGATGACCGCGACGCGCTTGCCGGATGCGATGGGTCGGGATCTGCGGCAGCACCCAGCCCTCTTCCCAGGCCTTGTCGATGATGGCGCATTCGATGGTCTTGATGGTCACCGGCTCGTCGGTGATGTTGAGCGTGCACGCCGCCTCGCATGGCGCCGGACAGATGCGGCCGGTGAACTCGGGGAAGTTGTTGGTGGAATGAAGGTTGTCGATGGCCTCGCGCCACTCGCCCCTGGTAGACGAGATCGTTCCAGTCCGGAATGATGTTGTTCACCGGGCACCCCTGATGGCAATAGGGAATGCCGCAGTCCATGCACCGCGCGCCCTGCTCTTTCACTTCGCGTTCGTTCAGCGGGATGACGAACTCGCCCCAGTGCCCGACGCGCTCGTTGATGGGTGCATACCGCCGGTCACGCCGGGGAATTTCGAGAAAGCCGGTTGCCTTGCCCATGATCTAGTATCCCACCGCGACACTGACGCCATTGCGTTCGGTCGCCCGCCATTTGGCCTGCATTTCCTGAAGGGCGCGCCGGTAATCCACGGGCATCACCTTGACGAACCGGGGAAGGTAGTCGTTCCAGTTCTCGAGGATATGCGCCGCGCGCCGGCTGCCGGTATGGCTCTGATGCTTCTCGATCAGCTCGTGCAGGCGCTGCGCGTCGAACCGGGTCATGTCGCGCATCAGATCGACGCGGCCGCTGGTTTCCAGGTCGCCGCCCTGATTGTCATTCCTCTCCAGCCACGCGTCTTCCTCGGCGATCGGCTCGAGATCCACCATCGACATGTTGCAACGCCTTTCGAATTGGCCGTCCATGTCGAGCACATAGGCGACGCCGCCGCTCATGCCGGCCGCGAAGTTGCGCCCGGTGGATCCGAGCACCACCACAACGCCGCCGGTCATGTATTCGCAGCCGTGATCGCCGACCCCCTCGACGACCGCGTGAACGCCGGAGTTGCGCACCGCGAACCGCTCGCCGGCCATGCCGCGGAAAAAGCATTCGCCGGCGATGGCGCCATAGAGCACCGTATTGCCGATGATGATGTTCTCGCTCGGCTCGATGGGGCTGCTTTCCGCCGGCTTGATGATCAGCCGCCCGCCCGACAGGCCCTTGCCGACGTAGTCGTTGGCGTCGCCCTCTAGCGACAGGGTGACGCCATGGGCGAGAAACGCGCCGAAGCTCTGCCCGGCGTTGCCGACGCAGGTGATATGGATGGTGTCGTCGGCAAGCCCCTCGTGACCATAGCGCTTGGCCACTTCGCCCGAGAGCATGGCGCCGACGGTGCGGTTGGTGTTGACGATGGGCGTGTGGATGGTCACCGGTTGCCGGCTTTCCAGGGCCGGCCAGGCCTGCTCGATCAGTTTGTGGTCGAGGGCGTGCTCCAGACCGTGATCCTGGGTCTGGCAATTGTAGCGCGCCACTTCCCGCGACACGTCGGCCTGATGGAAGATGCGGCTGAAATCCAGGCCCCGGGCCTTCCAGTGGTTGATCGCCCGGACCACGTCGAGCTTGTCGGTGCGGCCGACCATCTCGTTCACCGTGCGGAAACCCAGCTCCGCCATCAACTCGCGCACTTCCTCGGCGATGAACAGCATGTAGTTCACCACGTGCTCCGGTTCGCCGGTGAACCGCTTGCGCAGTTCGGGATCCTGGGTGGCCACGCCGACGGGGCAGGTGTTGAGATGGCACTTGCGCATCATGATGCAGCCCTCGGCGATCAGCGCGCCGGTGGCAAACCCGAACTCGTCGGCGCCGAGCAGCGCGCCCACCACCACGTCGCGGCCGGTCCTCAGGCCGCCGTCCACCTGAACCGCGATGCGGCCCCGGAGATCGTTGAGAACCAGGGTCTGATGGGTTTCGGCGAGGCCGATCTCCCAGGGCGATCCAGCGTGGTGAATGGAGGTCAGCGGACTGGCGCCGGTGCCGCCGTCGAAACCGGAGATGGTGACATGGTCGGCGTGCGCCTTGGAGACGCCGGCGGCGACCGTGCCGACACCCACCTCGGAGACCAGCTTGACGCTGACACGCGCGTCGGGATTGGCGTTCTTCAAGTCGTGGATGAGTTGCGCCAGATCCTCGATGGAATAGATGTCATGGTGCGGCGGCGGCGAAATCAAACCGACGCCCGGCGTCGAATGGCGCACCCGGGCGATCCATTCGTCCACCTTGTGCCCGGGCAACTGGCCGCCCTCGCCGGGCTTGGCGCCCTGGGCCATCTTGATCTGAATATCGTCGGAGTTGACGAGATATTCGATGGTCACCCCGAACCGTCCCGACGCCACCTGCTTGATGGCCGAGCGCATGGAATCGCCGTTCGGCAGCGGCTTGAACCGATCCGCCTCCTCGCCGCCCTCGCCGGTATTGGACTTGCCGCCGACGCGGTTCATGGCGATGGCGAGGTTGGTATGCGCTTCCCAGGATATCGAGCCGAAAGACATGGCGCCGGTGGCGAAGCGCTTGACGATCTCGGAGGCCGGCTCCACTTCGTCCAGCGGCACCGGCTGTGCCGCCGGGCACAGCTCGAACAGGCCGCGCAGGTTCTTCAGCTTGGTATCTTGGTTGTTGACCCTGCGGCTGAACGCCTTGAACTTGGCGTAGTCGCCCGATCGCACCGAGTGCTGGAGGAGGCCGATGGTCTCCGGCGTCCACACGTGCTCTTCGCCGCGGATCCGATAGGCCACATCGCCGCCGACGTCGAGAGCGTTGCGCAGAATCTCGACATTGCCGAACGCCGCCTCGTGACGCCGCACGGTCTCCTCGGCGACCTCGTCGAGACCGATCCCCTCGATGGCCGTGTAGGTTCCGGTGAAATACTTGTCGACGAACTCCTGGGACAGGCCGACCGCGTCGAAGATCTGGGCGCCGCAGTACGACTGATAGGTGGAAATGCCCATTTTGGCGAACACCTTCAGCATCGCCTTGCACACCGCCTTGACGTATCGCTGGTGCAGCTCCGCCTCGGTAACGTCTTCCTCCAGTTGGCCGCGCAGGCTCGAAACCGTGTCGAAGGCGAGATAAGGATTGACCGCCTCGGCGCCGTAGCCGGCAAGCAGGCAGAAATCGTGGGTCAGGCGGGCCTCGCCCGTCTCCACCACCAATCCCACCTCGGTGCGCAGTCCCTCGCGGATCAGGTGGTGATGAATGCCGGCGGTGGCCAGCAGGGCGGGGATCGCCACCCGGTCGGCGCCGACGCTCCGGTCCGAGAGGATCAGAATGTTGTAGCCCGCGCGCACCACTTCTTCCGCCAGGCGGAACAGCCGCCGCAAGGCGGGCTCCATTCCCTTGGCCCCGTCCTCGGCGGGATAGGTGATATCCAGCGTGTATGTCCGAAAGGCCTGGTCCAGATGGTTTTCGATACGCCGGATTTTCTCCAAATCCATGTTCGACAGGATCGGCTGATGGACTTCGAGCCGCCGATGACCGGCCGCGCCCTCCGGTTCAAGAAGGTTCGGCCTCGGACCGATCAGCGACACCAGCGACATCACCAGTTCCTCGCGAATGGAATTGATGGGCGGATTGGTGACCTGAGCGAAGCACTGCTTGAAATAATCGTAAAGCATCTTCGGGCGATCCGAGAGCACCGCGATCGGTGTGTCGCGGCCCATCGACCCCACCGGTTCCTGCCCCGTCAGGGACATCGGCGTCAGGAAGAACTTGACGTCCTCCTGGGTGTAACCGAAGGCCTGCTGGCGATCGAGCAGGGTTTGACGGTCGGGGCTCATCGGCCCCACTTCCGGTGGCAGGTCCTCGACCTTGGTCTGGGTGGCCTCCAGCCATTCCTGATACGGCTTGCCGGCCGCCAGGTCCCGCTTCAATTCGTCGTCGTCGATGATCCGGCCTTGTTCGAGGTCAATCAGAAACATCTTGCCGGGCTGGAGACGCCATTTCTTGACGATCTTTTCTTCCGGTATGTCAAGCACGCCCACTTCCGAGGAGACCACCACCAGGTCGTCGTCGGTGATCACGTAACGGGCGGGCCGCAGACCGTTGCGGTCGAGGGTGGCGCCGATCTGCCGGCCGTCGGTGAACGCCACCGCCGCCGGACCATCCCACGGTTCCATCAGTGCCGCGTGGTACTCGTAGAATGCGCGGCGGTCGTCATCCATCAACGGGTTGTCGTCCCACGCCTCCGGAATCATCATCATCATCGCATGCGGCAGCGAGTACCCGCTGGCGACCAACAGTTCCAGGGCGTTGTCGAAGGTGGCGGAATCGGAAACGCCGTCGCCGATCAGCGGCCAAAGCTTGTCGAGATCGTCGCCCAGAAGTTCCGACTTCATGTTGTGCCGGCGGGCAAACATCCAATTGACGTTGCCGCGCAGCGTGTTGATCTCGCCGTTGTGGCAGAGATAACGGAACGGGTGGGCCAGACGCCACGACGGGAACGTGTTGGTCGAAAACCGCTGGTGAACCAGGGCGAGGCCCGACGTGAGCCGTTCGTCCTTCAAATCGGTATAGTAGGTCGACAAATTCCGCGCCAGGATCATGCCCTTGTAGGTGATGGTGCGGGTCGACGCGGATACGACGTAGAAATGCTCCTTGCCCTTCAGCCGAGCGCCCCAGATATCGTGATGGGCGACCTTGCGGATAACCAGGAGCTTGCGCTCGAACGCGTCGACATCGGCGCAAGCCGGTCCGCGGCCGATGAAAACCTGGCGGATAACCGGCTCGTCTGGCTTGACGCTAAACCCGAGCACGGAGTTATCGGTTGGAACGTCCCGCCAACCGAGAATTGTCTGGCCCTCTTCCGACACGATCCGTTCGAACGCACTGACGCACTTGGCGCGGGCGCGCTTGTCGCGGGGCAGGAACACCATGCCGACACCGTAATCCCCGGATTTCGGCAGATCGACCCCGAGGCTCGCGCATTCCTCGCGCAGAAATGCATCCGGAATCTGGATAAGGATTCCGGCGCCATCACCCGCCAGCGGGTCGGCGCCAACGGCGCCGCGATGATGCAAATTGCATAGGATCTGCAGACCCTGGGTGATGATGTCGTGGCTTTTGCGGTTCTTGATATTGGCGACAAAGCCAAAACCGCAGGCATCATGCTCGTGGCTCGGATCGTACAGCCCCTGCTTAGGAGGCAAGGCACACTTGTTCATCAGGCGCATCCCGGTTTCTGATCGCCGTTTCCAACTTGAACGTCCCTCAAAGACGCCGCGCTGTATTTTTTTCTGGCCCGCCCGACCGCCCTGGGGGGTCGAATAACGGATATGGCCACCGCGCGGTACAATCCGCCGAAACGAGGTGCTCGCGGCGTTAACGAGGTGCTCGCAGCTCTCCTGTCCCGTCTCGCCAAAATCAGGCCAGCGCCCGCAAATTACAAGTAGAAAACGCCGTGGCAACACATTCTTTGCTTTAGGTTGCGGGCGTGGTCCGTTAAGATCACGCAAAACACCATATCTTAGGCCATTTCGCCGTGCCCATCCTACATTTAGTCGTTTTGGCCATCGTTCAGGGGATTACCGAATTTCTGCCCATCAGTTCGTCGGGGCACCTCATCCTCGTTCCCATGGTCTTCGGTTGGCCCGATCAGGGGCTGCTCATGGACGTCGCCGTCCACGTGGGGACGCTGGGCGCGGTCATGCTGTACTTTTGGCGAGACATGGCCGCCATGGCGCTGGGACTGGTTCACCTGGCCGGCGGAAAGTGGAACGCGGGCGCCAAACTCGCGCTGATGGTCATCATCGCCACCATCCCCGTGAGCTTGGCCGGCTTCACCCTCGACCGCTATTATTCCGAGGGCATCCGCAGCGTGACCGTCATCGGCTGGGCCACCCTCGGGTTCGGCGTGCTGCTGTACGCCGCCGACCGCCTGGGCGCCACCGGCCAACGGACCGAGGATCTGGGGCCGTTGCGGGCGGTGATCATCGGGCTCTGCCAGGTTCTCGCGCTGATACCGGGAACCAGCCGTTCCGGCATCACCATGACCGCGGCGCGCATGCTGGGTTTCGATCGCGCCGAGGCCGCCCGCGTCTCGTTGCTCCTGTCCATTCCGACGATTCTCGGCGCCGGCCTGCTCAAGGGCAAGGAGCTCTATGAAACGGGCAACGCGCAACTCACCGCCGACGCATACACCGCCGCCGGGCTCGCCCTAGTCTCCGCCCTTGTCGCGATCTGGGCGATGATGCGGTGGCTCCGACGCGCCACGTTCACGCCCTTCGTGATCTACCGGATCATCCTTGGTATCGTGCTGTTGGTGTTCGCCTACGGCGTAATGGACTAGAGCACGGCCGTGCTCTAAGCTATTGTTTTCTAGAGCAAGAAATCCGATCAAGTGATTCCACTTGAACGGATATTGCTCTAGACTGGGCGAACTGGGGTAACGGGGCAACACAGGGTTCGCGCCGCCATGTCCAAGCAAGCCGCACTCGCCACCAAGTCCTTCGGTCTCCTGTGGGACACCGACATCGCCATGGTCCCTTGGTGGGAGGCGACCCTGATCCGCGTTTCCAGGGTCGCGTACGTCGTCGGCCGCGATCTGTTTCTCGGCCGGCTTACGCTCCACGCCATGAGCCTGGTGTACACGACGCTGCTGTCCATCGTGCCGTTGCTTGCCATCGGTTTTTCGGTGCTCAAGGGTCTCGGCGCGCACAACGAGATCGAACCGATGCTCGCGCAGTTTTTGGCGCCCCTCGGCCCGCAAGGCGCGGAAATCACCGAAAACATAATCGGCTTCGTCGACAAGATGCAGGTCGGCGTTCTCGGATTTCTCGGCCTCGCGCTGCTGATCTATACGGTCGTCTCGCTCATTCAGAAGATCGAAAACGCGTTCAACGACACGTGGCACGTCACCCAGCCCCGCTCCCTCGCGCGTCAGTTCAGCGATTACCTCAGCGTCATCGTGATCGGGCCCGTTCTGGTGTTCGCGGCGGTCGGCATCAAGGCGTCATTGATGAGGCATTCGATGATGGCCCAGATTTCGGCGGTGGAGCCGATGGGTTCGATCATCGAGTTCGCGGGTCAGGTGACGCCGGTTCTCCTGGTGGTGATCGCCTTCACGTTCGTCTTGATGTTCGTACCCAATACCAAGGTCCGTTTGAAGCCGGCGTTTGTCGGTGGTCTGATATCGGGGCTGATCTGGGTCACCGCCGGCTGGCTGTTCGCGTCATTTGTCGTGAGTTCGGTCCGGTACACGGCCATTTATTCGGCGTTCGCCGCGGTGATTTTCGCCATGATATGGCTGTACGTGAGCTGGCTCGTCCTGCTGGTCGGCGGCTGCATCGCGTTCTACCTCCAACATCCGGAGTACGTGCTGCCCAACAAGGGGCAGATTCACCTGAGCAACAGGGTCATGGAACGCATTGCCCTGCAGGTCACCACGCAAATCGCCCGGTCGTTTTACGAAGGCCGGGATCCATGGGAATTGGAAACGCTCGTCAGGCGCCTCCGCGTTCCCCGCGAAGCCGTGGAACGCGTGCTGATGTGTCTCGAGGAAAAAGGCTTGCTGGTGCGAACAGCGGACGATCCGCCCTACTTCGTTCCGGCCAGCCCCCCGGAAGAAACCGAGGTCAAGGCGATCTTGGACGCGGTCCGATCGACGGGCGAGCAGGGCCGGTTCGCCCTTGAGAAGGTTCCGACGGCGCCGGCGGTCAAACGGCTGATGGAGGATGCGGACAACGCCGTGGCCGACGCACTGCGCGGTCGAACGCTCAAGCAACTGGCGATGGGAGAGCCTGTAGACAATGTCGAGCATGTGGCGCCGGCACAGTTGACGGCGACGCCCGCCGCCCGCCGCGCCGGCGGTGCGGACGGATAAATAGTGCTCGGGGCGGTGCTGTCCCGGGCGTCGGCGTTGGATGTGGTGGAGAAAGCCGCCCTTGCCGAGCCGGCCTTGGCCATTGCCCACGCGCTCGACTATCCGGCTTACGATTGTTTCTATGTGGCCCTGGCGCAAGTCCGCGAGGCCATCGTCGTCACCGATGACCGGACCTTGCTGAAATGCGTGGCGCGGACGCCCTGGCAATCCTTCGTGACGCCGCTGTCGCGCTGATCGCGACCAAAGGAAAGGTTTCAATGCGAACCGCCATTTGATTCGGCGTCGCCTTCGGTCCATATCTGCATCCGCGGTTTGACGATGAACGTGGACACGATCATGGCATTGCTGGTGTTTATGTTGGCGTGCGGCGCGGCGGCGGCGAGCGGGATCTTTTTTCGTCCCGGCGCCTGGTATCAGAACCTGGCGAAACCCGCGTGGCGCCCGCCCGACTGGCTGTTCGGCCCGGCTTGGCTGGTGCTATATATTTCAATCGCCGTTGCCGGCTGGCTGATATGGCGGCATTGGGGGGCGGACGGAGTCGTGTTGGCCCTCGCGGTTTATGCCGTTCAGCTGGTGCTGAACGCTCTGTGGTCGGCGATCT
Organism: uncultured Alphaproteobacteria bacterium; assembly: GCA_963786305.1. GTDB lineage: Bacteria > Pseudomonadota > Alphaproteobacteria > Rhodospirillales > Defluviicoccaceae > CAKZLS01. The sequence continues at coordinate 108,082 of CAWAYL010000007.1, read as the reverse complement.
TTTTCGCCATGCGGCGCCCCGATCTGGCGTTCGTCGAGGTCGTTTGCCTGTGGATCTTCATTATCGCCACCATCGTCGTGTTCCACCCCGTCGACGAATGGGCAGCCTACCTGCTCATCCCCTATGCATGCTGGGTGAGCTTCGCCGCCGCGCTCAACTTCAGCATCTGGCGCCTCAACCCTCAGGGCGCTTGATCATGATCGCCGCGCTGGCGCCGACGCGCTTGATCTACGTCGCCTTCGGCGCGGGCTCGAGTTCCACGAGCGCCGCAGGGCCGGCGGGCTCGGCGGGATCCCTCGGTTGCAAGGGCTCGGCGGGCTCGGCCGGCGCCACCGGTTCCTCCGGCGCCGCTTCCGCCGGCGGCTGCGGTTGGCTCGGGCGGGGGCTCGCGGAGCTGCGCCGTGGTCCAGCCATAACGGCGGCGCAAGCGCCATTTGACCAGGCCGATCCAGGCCGGGCTTAGCACAAGGCTGATGGCGATCACCGACACCGCGCCCTGATAGACGATCTCGGTGAGCAGGCCGACGCTCCAGCCGACGCTGGCGAGAACGAAGCTGAACTCGCCGATCTGCGACAACAGCGCGCCGGCGTAGAGCGCCTCCGGCCAGGGACGGCCAAACAGGCGCAGCATGCCGGCGTTGATGAACGTGTTGACGAACACGGCGACCACGACCATCAACAGAACCAGCCACCATTGCTCCACCAGGAAGTTGACATCGATCAACATGCCGACGGACACAAAGAACAGGGCGATGAAGATCACACGGAAACCGTGCAGGCTCTGATCCACCCAGCGGGTCTCCTTGGCGGCGTGAATGACCATGCCGGCAACGAAGGCGCCAAGCGCCGCCGACAACTCGAGCAGCCCGGAGATCAGGGCCAAACCAAAGCAGATGACCAAGGCGGCCAGCACCTGGAGCTCGCGGTCGCTCCGGATCACCCGGCCCATCGGCAGGCTGAACGACGCGCGGGTCGACACCCATACCGCCAGGCCCACCAGCAGCACCGCGCCGACGCCCTGCATGAGGACGGTGTTGCGATCCCACCCCTCGCCGCCCAGCAGACCGATGCCGATCAGCATGGGAATGATGGCGAGATCCTGAACCAGCAGGACACTCAGCACGTCCTGCCCCGGACGGGTATCCAATTCCTTCCAGTCCTCAAGCAACTTCAAGACCACCGCCGTGCTGCTCAACGAGACGATGAAGCCCACTAGAATGCTCTTGGCGAGCGGCCACTCCAGCAGCGTTCCCAGGCCGACGATCAGACCGGTGGTCACGGAAATCTGCAGCAGCGTCCCGAAGACCGCGACCATCCAGTTGGCGCCGAGCTTGCGCGGCGACACTTCCATGCCGACGAAAAACAGCAGCAAGAGAACACCGATGGCGCCGAGCTGGGTCAGAAACTCGGTATCGCTCATCAACCCGAGAACGCTCGGTCCGATGATCACGCCGGCGACAATATAGCCTACCGCGTAGGGCTGGCGGACGATGCGCGCCACCACCGCCGGAACCGCGAGCACGAGGATAACGGCGACAAACGCCAAAAGGACTGAATCCATGTGCATCTGGCGGGGGTTCCTTCGCATTGACCGGACCGCGCCTCAAGCACGGTCGGGGTGGCTGGACAATGGCTTTTTAGGGATTGACGGGACGCCGCGCAATCACCCGCGTGCCGAATGTCCGTGTTCCGGCGATAATGATAATTAAGCTGGGATCGCGGCCCGCGTCGGAGTATGACTTCCGTGCCTGCCCGCCGGCGATTCCGCCGGTGCCGATTCTCGCTTGAAAAGCCGGATGATCCACCGTTTTCCTTCGCGCCGCTGATCCATGATCGCCACCATCGCCACCATCAGTGCCCTGTTGCTGTCGGCCAGCATCTTGCTGACCGGCAACGGGCTGCAGGGCACCCTCATCTCCGTTCGGGCCAATCTGGAAGCGTTTTCGGAACCGACGATCGGCCTGCTGGTGTCCGGTTACTTCGCCGGATACATCGCCGGCTCCCTGTTCGGGCCGGCGCTGATCATGCGCGCCGGCCATATCCGGGCCTTCGCCGCGTTCGCCGCCGTCGCCTCGGCCACCGCCCTGGTCTACGCGCTGGTGGTCGACCCCATCGTCTGGATCGCTCTGCGCGTGCTCATGGGTTTCTGCGTTTGCGGCCTGTACATGGTGGTCGAGAGCTGGCTCAACGAACGAACCCCCAGCGACCAACGCGGCCGGGTGTTCTCGATCTACCGCATCATCGACCTCGGCTCCAACATGGGCGGTCAACTGCTTCTGACGGTGGCGGACCCCATGGGATTTCCGTTGTTCTGTTTCGTCTCCATCCTGATCTGCCTGTCGCTGGTGCCGGTGGCGATGACGCGCTCGATGGCGCCCCTGCCGCTGCATGGCGCCCGGATCCGCCTGCTAAAACTTTACCGGACGTCGCCTCTCGGACTGATGGGAAGCTTCGCCGTCGGTCTCGCCAACGGGGCGTTCTGGGGGCTCGCGCCTATCTTCGTTCAGGGCGCCGGCCAGCCGGTGACCACGGTCGCCTATTTCATGAGCCTGACCGTCTTGGGCGGAGCGGTATTTCAGTGGCCCATCGGGCACGCCTCGGATCGAGTGGATCGCCGCAAGGTCCTGATCTTCACATCGTTCCTGGCGGTCATCTTCGGCGTCGCGCTCGCGGTGCTGGCGGACAGGTCCATTCTCCTTATGCTCGGACTCGCGGTGCTCTACGGCGGCGCCATCATGCCGATCTACTCGCTCAGTGTCGCCCACACCAACGACCACGTGGCGCCGACGGATTTCGTCGAGGCCAGCGGCGGCCTGATGCTGGTATTCGGCGTCGGCGCGACCATCGGCCCCTTCGCGGCGTCCTTTGCGATGCACCCCTGGGCGGATGGGCCCTGTTCGCCTACACCGCCGCCGTTCACGGCCTGCTCGGCTTGTTCGGGCTCTATCGAATGACCAGAAGACCGCCGGTCCCCGTCGCCGATCAGGAAACATTCGTCTCGGTGCTGCGCACGTCTCCGGCCGTTGTGGAGCTGGATCCGCGCTGCCAGGTCGAGGAATCCTGAATAGCGATTCTCGTTGATGGGAACCCGGCGATCACACGACATTGGTTTCCCGGATCAACCGGCCCTCGGCGAAGCGCTCGAAGCGGAACGCCGAGAGGTCGAGCGAACGATAGGCTCCGTGGATGATCAGTTCGGCGAGCCCCCGGCCCACCGCCGGCGCCTGCTGCAGGCCGTGACCGGAGAAACCGTTGGCGAACACGAAGTTGGTGATCTCGGGATGGCGGCCGAGCACGGCGTTCCGATCGAGAACGTTGTACGCATAGTGCCCCGCCCAGGCGTTGATCTGCTTGATGGCCTCGAAGCGCGGGCACGCGCCGCGCCAGCACCGGCCAGATGACGTCGTCGAACAGCGCATGATCCACATCGAAATCCCAGCACTCGGGATCGCGGTCGGCCGGCGGCGACACGCCGGCGATGAAGTACCGCCCCTCGGGCCGGAAATAGACGCCGGAGGGATCGATCACCAGCGGGCACCCGGTGATCGATCCGCCGTCGCGGCAATCGAACACGAAGACGCAGCGCTTGCGGCACTCCACCGGAAGGGCGATGCCGGCGAGCGCCGCTGTCCGCGCCGCCGCCGGTCCGGTGGCGTTGACGAACACACCGCAGCGATAGAAACGCCCGTCGGCCAGGGTCACGCCGGCAACCCTCCGGTCCGCGATGCTCAGTCCGGCGACGGCACCGGTTTCATAGACGGCGCCCTGGGCGCGCGCGCGGGCGCGGAACGCCCGCAGAAGCGCGTAGGGGTCGAACCACCCCTCCCCCGACAGCCCCAGGCATCCGGCCGCCAGATCGTCCACGTTCACCCAGGGATACCGGCGCGACAGCGTGGCGGAGTCCATCAGCGCCACATCGACCCCGTGTGCGCGCTGCAAAGCATGGTTGGCTTCGAGAACCGGCGCGCCCGCCGCGCTGGCCAGGAACAGATAGCCCTCCTCCCGCAGTCCGATGTCGGCGTCCGGCGACAGGTGGTCGCGGACGGAACGCAGGAAGTCGATCCCGTATAGGGACATCTCGATGTTCCCCAGGGTCGAGAATTGCTGGCGGATGGAGGCGGCCGAGAGCGTCGTCGAGCATCGAGCGTAGGTCGGATCGGCCTCGATCACCAGGGTACGCGGCGCCGCGCCCGCCTCGCGCGTCAGGAAATACGCAGTGGCGCTGCCGATAATGGCGCCGCCGGCGATGATTACGTCGAAGCTGGGGGGTGCTCAATTGGCCACTTTCGCCCTCAGCGGAATAAGCCCGATTTCCACCAGGTAGCCGTCCTTGCCGATTGCGGCCTCGCCGGTGATCTCGCGAACGAAGGCCGCGAGGCTGGGCACCGCGCGATGATGCGCGGTCTTGATGTAGAGCAGAAGCTCTCGCGACACGGGATAACTGCCGGACACGATACCATGCTCTTCGGGCGCCACCCCTTCGAGCGGGACACCGACCACTAGGTGGCCGTGACGGCGCAGCGCGTTGTAGCCGACGATCCCCATGGCCTGGGCGTCGTCGGCAATGCGGCGCACCGCCAGATCGTCGTTTTCGCCGGCTTCCACGAAAACCCCGTCCTCGCGGAAGTGCTCGCAGATCTCCCGGCGCTCTTCGGCGGCGAGGGCCTGAACGCTTCGAAACGCCGAGCACCCGCCCTCCATGACCACCTCGGCGAAGATATCGCGGGTGCCGGAGGTGGGCGGCGGACCATAGACGCGGATCGGACGGTCCGGCAGCGTCGGATCGATCTGCCGCCAGGTCGTGTAGGGATTGGCGACCAGCTCGCCGCCCACCGGCACCGTTTTCGCGAGCGCCAGCCATAGCTGCCGGCGGGTCAGGCGGATCGGCGCGCCGTTCCCGGCGCCGGCCTTGCGCGATTGCACCACCACCACGCCGCCGTAGCCGATTTTCTGCGAAGCGATGTCGCCGACGCCGTTGGCCGCGCACAGCGCCTTTTCGTCCGGCGTCATCGGCCGCGAGGCGGTGGCGATATCGGGAGTGTCCAGCCCCAACCCGGCGCAGAACAGCTTGAAGCCGCCGCCGGTTCCGGTGGCTTCGATGACCGGCGCCTCGTTGTCGGTGGTTCCGGCGAAGGCCTCGGCGGCCACCGCGACGAACGGATAAAGGGTCGAGGATCCGACGACATGGATCTCGCGGCGGGGCTGTGCGCTCACCGCCCCCGCCGCCACCATGAGCACCGCGGCCAGGGCCCACGAACGCCGGTGTCTGTGGTGCGGGCTCAAGGCAACAACATCCCCCGGATGGTGAAAAACAGCAACGCGGCCATGAGACCGGACAGCGGGACCGTGACCACCCAGGCCGAGATGATCTTCAGCGCCAGGGACCGCTTGACCAGTTCGCGGTGATATTGGCGCCTGAGTTTTTTTCGCTCGTGCTTCTTGAGGGTCAGGTTGGCCGGACGTTTCTTCTTCTTTTTCAGTTCGCTCATCATCTCGCCTTTCTCCTGGAAGGAGGCGGCGGTGAAACGTTGCAGATAATCCTCGATGACCGCCTCGTCCTCGCCATGATGGTGCAGCCGGATGTCGGCGATGATGTTGGCGTAGTTCACCCTCAGCATCTCGCGCAGAATGCCGACGCCGAACACGGCGCCGATGGCGGTGTGGGTGGAGCTGATGGGAATGCCGAGCTGGCTGGCGACGATCACCGTGATGGCGGCGGCAAGCGCGATGCAGAACGCCCGGGACTGGTCCAATTCGGTGATCTCGGATCCCACGGTGCGGATCAGCTTTGGCCCGTACAGGGCCAGGCCGAGGGCGATGCCGATGGCGCCCACCACCATGATCCATGGCGGAATGGCCGCCTGCTTGGCGAGGCCGCCGGTCATCACGGCGTCGTAGATGGCGGCCAGCGGCCCCACCGCGTTGGCGACATCGTTGGCGCCATGGGCGAACGACAACAGCGCCGCCGCGACGATCAACGGCAACACGAACAGCTTGTTGATCCCCGTCCGGTCGCTGCCCAGATCGGCGGCGGCCTTGTGAATCATCGGCTTGACGGCGAGGTATATGCCCGCCGCCACGGCCAGACCGAGGAGCACGGCGGTGAGGAAGTCCATCTTCCACACCTTGTTCAGGCCCTTGAGCAACAGGTAGGTCACGAACGCCCACGCCATGACGGAGATCAGGATGGGCACCATGCGCCGCGCCGCCGCGATCCAATCTTGCTGATAGGTGATGGTGCGCTTGATCAGGTAGAGGAACAGGGCGGCGATGACCCCGCCCATCACCGGCGAGATCACCCAGCTCGCGACGATCATGCCGACCTGCGGCCAGTCGGCGATCCCCCAGCCGCCGGCCGCGATGCCCGCCCCCAGCACGCCGCCGACGATGGAGTGCGTGGTGGATACCGGCAGTCCCTTGTAGGTGGCGATGTTGAGCCACAACGCGCCGGCGAGCAGGGCCGCCATCATCACCCAGACGAAGGTTTGCAGATCGGGAATGACGTCCGGCGAGATGATTCCCTTGCGAATGGTGCTGGTGACCTCGCCGCCGGCGATGAGCGCTCCGGCCGCCTCGAAAATTGCGGCGATGACGATGGCGCCGGTCAGGGTCAGGGTCTTGGAGCCCACCGCCGGACCGACGTTGTTGGCGACGTCGTTGGCACCGATGTTGATGGCCATGTAGCCGCCGATCATCGCCGCCACGATCAACAAGGTGCCGCCCCCGACTTCGCCGATGGTGGTTCGGGCGTAGAGCATCACCAAAGCGATGAACGCGACGGCGAGGCCGAGCCGGATGACTTCGCGCCGATTGAAGAACCCGGCGCTCTCCAGCGTCAGGACGCTATCGGATTTCATTGGACAGGAGATCCCCTCGAGACCGTATCTGGCTATCGTCACGATGGCGGTGGCGCCCGTCCCGATTTTCAGTTCGGGTTCCCGGCGCGGCCCAGCGGACGCACCGTAACCTAAACGCCATGAAATCGTAACGCAAACGTCACATGAAGAGGGGAAGCGCGGGGGTGGATCCCTAGCGTGGACGGCCCGCAGCTACGGCGCGTGGGTACGGACGAATGGGCCGTAAAACAACCAAGCGCCAGGATCGGACGACCGATCCTGGCGCGGCTTTTAGGCGGTATCGCGCGAAAGGCGAAAGACTACCAGCTCATGCCTTTTTTGTACTTGTCATGGGCCTCGATCATGCACATCGAGCGCTGTCCCTTGCTCATGTCCATGCAGTCGTCGGTCGCCTGGCTGTACGACTCTTTCGCCGACTTCTGCTCGGGCGTGTCGTTGGAATCGTTGAAGTCGTAATTGACCGTGCCTTCCGAGTTCTCCTCGGTGGCCTTGTCGAGCGTGTATTGATTGTTAGCGTTGATCGTGCAGAAAGACCGCTGGCCCTTCATGAGGTCGGCGCACTGCTCCAGGGCCGCTTCATGTTTTTCCGCGGCCGTCATGTCGGCGGCTTGGCCGTCCGACGCGGTGACCAGGAGCACGGAGCCCACAACAAGTGCGGCGGCGGCTGATCTGGTAAAAGACAAAATCATCATAACCTTCCCTTCATTCCCTAAATGACTAAATCTCACAGTAAAGACTACTGTCTAACGGCCATTAGCGTCAATTTCAATGTATGTCCAGCTAGTTGCGCGTTAAGAAAATAAAAATGCGAACGCCTGGAAAGCCTGAAATCCGGTCATGAATTGCCGGCGCGATCGGCGGAAATTCACTTGCCGGATCTCATTTCTCCTTACGATGAATCTTGATTGAAAGTTGCCGCGTTGATCGCCGGCGTCACCGGATGCTCGCTCCCGGGCTTGACCGGGCCCAGACCACGAACTATAGGCTCCGGGATGAACGAGATCAAATCGACATCCCCTTCGACCGTTTCGCGGCGAGAGGGCGTGGAGCACGCATACGACGCCGCGGACCGGGTCAGCCAGGCCGCCGGTAGTTTGGATCGGGCCGCCGCATCCGTGGAGTCCAACGTCACCAGCGGCATCCAACCGGACGTGCGGGAACTGCGCCTGCTCACGGCCGACCTCCGGGACACCGTTGCCGTCGCCTTCCGGCGTATCTTCTGGGCCGTGATCATCGGTATCGCCCTCAACATCGCCGTTCTGCTGGCTGTTTTCACCCGCTAGAAAGCCATCCGCGGTTCCCGGCGAACGTAACGGAACAGCCCGATACCGGCGTGTGCTCGCCCGTTATGATCGCGGCGTATGAGATCACATCCAGGCCGCTGGCGCGGCACTCCCCTAACATAGGTAAAGGCCGGACGCGCGGGGGTGTGATACCCGAACGTTTTATCGGCTCATGGAATATGGGTAAATCATGCCGCGCTTGGTCGTCGTTTCGAATCGCGTTTCATCGCCGACCGCGGCCGAGGCCGCCGCCGGCGGGCTGGCCGTGGGACTCAAGGCGGCCCTGGAGTCGGAGCACGGGCTTTGGTTCGGCTGGAGCGGCGATGTACGCCCGGACGATACCCCGCTGGACGAAAACGATCGGGTGCATCGGGTGGACGGCGCGGACGACAGTTATGACGCCGTCATGCTCGACCTCGGCCGTTCGGAGTACAGCGGCTTTTACGAGCAGTGCGCCAACCGTGGCCTATGGCCGCTGTTGCACAGTCGACTGGATCTCGCGACCTTTTCACGGACCGATTACGCCACATACCGTCACGTCAACAAATTGTTTTGCGATCGTCTGCTGCCGGAGCTCGAGGCGGACGATGTGATCTGGGCCCACGACTATCATCTGTTTCTGGTCGGCCGCGAGCTCCGGCGCAACGGCGTGACGGCGGCACTGGGCTTTTTCCTCCACACCCCGTTCCCGCCCGCCGAGATGTTCCTGGCGGTTCCGTGGTGGCGCGAGCTGATCGACGGCCTTTTGGCATTCGACGTCGTGGGATTTCAGACACGCTCCGATGTCCGGAACTTCATGGACGTTGTCGAACGGGAGCTCGACGGACAGACGGACGAGAACGGATCGGTCGAGGTCGGCGAGCAACGATGCCGCGCCGCCGCTTTTCCGATCGGCATCGATACCGCTGGGTTCGCCGACATGGCGGCGGCGGAAGTGGCGAGCGGCCGCGAGGACGAGTTCGGCGATTGGGCGACGAACCGAGCGCTGATCATCGGGGTCGACCGGCTGGACTACTCCAAGGGTCTCCACCACCGGTTTCAGGCCTTCGAATTGTTTCTGGAGGATTCGCCCGAGCATCGCGGCCGCGTGGCGTTTCTGCAGATCGCGGCGCCGTCGCGCGAGGACGTTCCGGAGTACGCGCACATGCGCGAAGAACTCGAGACCCGGTCGGGACACATCAACGGGCGCTTCAGCGACCTCGGTTGGGTGCCGCTTCGTTACATCAATCAGCCCATCGACCAGAAGCGCCTCGCCGCCCTGTATCGCCTCAGCCGCGTCGGGTTGATTACACCGCTGAAGGACGGCATGAACCTCGTCGCCAAGGAATACGTCGCCGCTCAGGACCGCGACGATCCGGGAATGCTGATCCTGTCGCGGTTTTCCGGTGCCGCCGAGGAGCTCCAGGATGCGCTGATCGTCAATCCTTATGATATCGCCGGCGTCGCGGACGCCATTAAGGCGGCGATCGAGATGCCGCTCGACGAACGCCGGCACCGCCATGAACGGCTGTTCGCACGGCTTTGCGACAACACGATCCACGACTGGTCTGGACGATTTCTGAAAGCGCTGGTCGAGCACCACCAGATCCGTCGCCCATCGGAAACCGTCAACAACCGAGAGTGAGAGGATCCGCCCATGGACAGGATTAAGTGCGCGGTGCTGCCGGTCGGCGGCCTCGGCACCCGGCTTTTGCCGGCGACCAAAGCCGTTCCCAAGGAGATGCTGACCGTCGTCGACCGGCCGCTGATCCAGTATGCCGTTGACGAGGCGCGCGACGCCGGCATCGAGCGGTTCATCTTCGTAACCGGCCCCGAGAAGCACGCCGTCGAGGATCATTTCGACCCGAAGCCGGGGCTGCAGGAAACGCTCGAACGGCGCGACAAGGATGAGGCCAAGGAGGCCGTGGCCGAGGCCTCGATGGATCCCGGCGAGTTCGTCATCGTGCGACAGCCGGAACCGCTCGGCGACGGCCACGCCATCTGGTGTGCCCGCCAGCTGTTGGACGGCCAGCCGTTCGCCGTCCTGTTTCCCGACGACCTCATTCTCGCCGAAACGCCCTGCCTGAGACAGTTGCTGGATGTCTACGAGGCCGAGGGCGGCAACGTCGTCGCCGTGCAGGAAGTCGCGCCGGAGAACGTGCATTCATACGGCATCGTCGAGGTGCGGGAGACGGACGGCGGCACCCTTGCCGTGACCGGGCTTGAAGAGAAACCGAGCCGCGAGGAAGCACCCTCGACACTGGGGATCATCGGCCGCTTCATCGTCCAACCCGACGTTCTGTCGGTGCTCGAGCGGCGTGATACCGGGACAGGCGGCGAGATGCGATTGACCGAGGCGATCGCGAGTACGATCGGCGAGGTCCCGCTGCACGCCGTTCCCGTCGCGGGACGGCGGTTCGATTGCGGCAAGACCCTCGGGTTCGTCGAAGCCAACGTCGCCTTCGCGCTGAACGATCCAGACCTCCGCGACGGCATGCACGAGATGCTTGCCCGCTACCGCTAAGCCCGTGCCAGAACCGGTCAACACCGAATTTGGGAACTTTTTATCGAATCAATTGCGATCCTCGTCTCGATGCCCGACGACCCGATTGACCGGACAGGTGATTTGCGCTCGCGTTCACCCCATAGTTGGAATAGCGTAACAAATAAAACGAAATGGGAGGCGTCAGGGTGAAAGTCGCGCTTTTCGTACCGTGTTTCGTCGATGCGTTCTTTCCGGAGATCGGCATCGCCACGTTGGAACTCCTCGAACGGTTCGGCGTCGAGGTGGAATATCCCATCGATCAGACCTGTTGCGGGCAGCCCATCGCCAACAGCGGCTGCCAGGAGGACGTCGCCCCGGTGGAGGCCCTGTTCGTCAAGAATTTCTCGGGCTTCGATCACATCGTCACCCCGTCGGGCAGTTGCACCCACCACATCCGTCACCACTTCGACGCCATTCCCCAGACCGAGGAGGTCACGCAGGTTCGCGAGCGGACGTTCGAGCTGGTGGAATTCCTTCACGACATCCTCGAGGTGGACGCATTCCCGTGGGCCGCGTTTCCGCACAAGGTGGGTCTGCACAACAGTTGCGGCACGCTTCGCGCGCTCCGCCATGCGTCCATGTCCGAACTGGGCGAACCGTTCTTCTCCAAGCCGGTCTCGCTGTTGTCCAAGGTGGAGGGTCTCGAGTTCGTGACACCCAGCCGTCCCGACGAATGCTGCGGGTTCGGCGGCACGTTCTCCGTATTCGAGGAACCGGTGTCGGCGAAGATGGGCTACGACAAGGTCATGGACCACAAGAACGCCGGCGCCGAGTACATCGTATCCGCCGACAATTCGTGCCTGATGCATCAGAAGGGATGCGCCGAGCGGCTGGGTCTCGATATCAAGTTCATCCACATCGCACAGATCCTCAACGGAGCCCGCGCATGAAACGCATCGACCATGCCGAAGCCTCCTCTCACTTCATCGGAGAGAAGGAAAACGAGGCCTTCCACGACAAGCGCCTGTGGGACCTGCGGATGAAGCGCGATGGCCAGCGCGACGCGGTGCCCGAGTGGAACGAACTCAGGGACCTGGCGTCGGCCATCAAGGAGCACACGCTCACCCACCTGTCGGACTACCTCCTGCAATTCGAGGACAACGCCAAGAAGAACGGCGCGCATGTTCATTGGGCGCTGGACGCCGAGGAGCACAACCGCATCGTCCATGAGATCCTGGCCGACCACAAGGCCAAGACCCTGGTCAAGAGCAAGTCGATGCTGACCGACGAGTGCGAACTGCGGCCGTATCTGGCGCGGCGCGGGGTCGACGTCATCGAGACGGATCTCGGCGAGCGCATCCAGCAGCTGGACGACGAGCCGCCGAGCCACATCGTGGTGCCGGCGGTGCACAAGCTGCGCGGCGATGTCGCCAAGGTGTTCGCCCGCACCCTCGGCTCCGATCCGGACAACGACGATCCCCATTACCTGAGCGAGCACGCGCGGATCACCACGCGGCCCTACTTCCTCGACGCGGAAGCCGGCATGACCGGCGCCAACTTCGCGGTGGCGGAGACCGGCGCGGTCGTGGTCTGCACCAACGAGGGCAACGCCGATCTGAGCGCGACGGTGCCGCCGCTGCATATCGCCTCCATCGGCATCGAGAAGGTGATCCCGCGCACCGAGCATCTGGCGGTGTTCGTCCGCATGCTGTCGCGCAGCGCGGTCGGCTCGCCCATTACCCAGTACACGTCCCATTTCCGCAGACCCGCCGACGGCGGCGAGCTGCATATCATCCTGGTGGACAACGGCCGCGCCGAGCGGCTGGGCATGGAGGATTTCTGGACGTCGCTGAAATGCATCCGCTGCGGCGCCTGCATGAATACCTGCCCGGTCTACCGGCGGAGCGGCGGGCTCAGTTACGGCGGCGTCTACTCCGGGCCGATCGGCATCATCCTCAACCCCACCACGGACATGCGCAAGTACAGCAACCTGCCGTTCGCCTCGACCCTGAACGGCAGCTGTACCGCCGTCTGCCCGGTCAAGATCAACATCCACGAACAGATCTATCAATGGCGCCGCATCCTCAGCCGAGCACAATCAGCTTCCGTTCGTCAAGAAGACGGCGATGAAGGTCACCGGGCGGATCCTCTCGGATCCCAAGGCGTACCGGCGAACGCTGGTCGCCACCGACGCCGCCATGGAATACCTGCCGAGGTTTCTCCTCTACACCCGGTTCAATGCCTGGGGCAAACAGCGCGAAGTGCCGGTCACCCCGGATCAGACGTTCCATGCCTGGTACCTGAAGAACCGGGGGGCGTCGTCATGAGCAGCCGGGAGATGATCCTCGAAACCGATCAAGCGCAACCAGCCGTCCGCCACGGCATTGCCCGACGTCCCGCTGTTCGACGCGGACCGGCCGACATCATGGCGCCACTTCCAAGACAGTCTCGAGCGGATGGGCGGAAAGGCGATGGAACCGGCCGCCGAAGGCGACCTGGCGGCGCTCGTGAAGGAGCTTCATCCCGAAGCCAAGGTCGTCTGCTCGGCCACGCCGGAGGTCGCCGGCAATCGTCAACTGAGCGATATCCGGGAGGCACGCGAACTCGACGATGTGGATGTCGGCGTCGTCCGCGCCGCGTTCGGGGTGGCCGAAACGGGATCGGTGTTCCTGAGCGAGCGGGATCTCGGCGTGAAGGCGCTCGGGTATCTCTCGCAGCATCTTGTCGTGCTGCTGGATCCGGCGGACATTGTCGGCAATCTGCATCATGCCTACCACCGTCCGGAATTCGCCGACGCGTCCTACGCCGTGCTGATGACCGGGCCTTCGGCCACCGCCGACATCGAAGGCGTGCTGATCCACGGCGCGCAAGGGGTGAGAACCTTGACCGTCGTCGCGGCGCCGCGCCCTTCGGTTTAGCGCACGGTCCGGTTCCGCATTTTAATCGGAACTCTGGTTCCTGGCGTCCTCAATACCCCTTTTGCCGATCGGCGATGGGGTATGGCGCCTCGCCCGCTCGGATGCGGCGAATGTTGGCGGCGATTTCGGGGGCGGCCGTTTCGGGGCTGGTCTGGCTGGCGATGTGCGGGGTGGCGATCACCTTCGGGTGGGTCCAGAAGGGATGGCCATCGCGCAGCGGCTCGATGTCGAAGACGTCGAGGGCGGCCGCGTCGATGTGACCGGAGTCCAGAGCGTCCAAGAGGTCCCGTTCCACCACCTGCGGGCCCCGGCCGGCGTTGATCAGACAGGCGCCCTTGGGCAATGCCGCGAGGGCTTGCCGGCCGATGATGCCACGGGTTTCGTCGGTCAGCGGCAGCAGGCAGACGACGATGTCCAGCCCGCTTAGGAACGGCAAGAAAGCATCCGCGCCGGCGAAGCACCGCACGCCGTCCATATCCTTCGGACTCCGGCTCCAGCCGGCGACTTCGAAACCGAGGGCCGCCAATGTTTGGGCGGCATCACCACCGAGCACGCCCAGCCCGAGGATCCCCACCGTGCGCTTTTCCGGCGGCGGCGGCGCCGGCCGTTGTCTCCATTCGCCGCGCCTTTGTGCGGCCGCGTAGGCATGGAAGCCGCGGTGAAAATGCAGGACCCAGTGGACCACGTACTCGGTCATGCGCCCGGTGAGCCCCGGATCGACAAGCCGGACGACGGGCACGCCGGCGGGAAGGTAGGGGTCGCGGAACAGGTGCTCGACGCCGGCGCCCAGCGAGAAGATCGCTTTCAGATTGGGAAAGCGCGCGAGTTCACCCCGCTTCGGTCCCCAGGCGAGAGCGAATTCGATATCCTCCGGATCACCGGTTTCGTCGGGCCAGACGCGGAACGCGTCGTCCGGCAGCAGCGCCGCCAGGGACGCCCGCCACGCCTCCGGATCGTCGTACTTGCTGGTGAACAAAAGCGCCATGGCTTCACGTATTCACGACGCCGGCGTCGTCGGCCTTGAGCTCAAAGGCCGCCGCCATCAGGGCGCGGGTGTAAGGGTCGCTCGGGTTGGTGAAGATCTGTTCGGCCGGTCCCTGCTCCACCACCCGGCCGTGGCGCATGACCAGAACGTCGTGCGCCAGGGCGCGGACGACCTTGAGATCGTGGCTGATGAACAGATAGGCGAGGTTGTGGGCCTTCTGCAGCGAGCGCAGCAGCTCGACGATCTGCGCCTGCACCGACATGTCGAGCGCGCTGGTGGGCTCGTCGAGAACGATGAAGTCGGGGGTCAGCACCAGCGCCCGGGCGATGGCGATGCGCTGTCTCTGGCCGCCGGAGAATTCGTGCGGATAGCGGTCCTGGACCGCCGGGTCGAGGCCCACTTCCTCCAGCGCCTGGCTGATCAGCAGCCGGCGTTCGGTGGCGGTGCCGCCGAGATTGTGGATCTTCAGCCCCTCGCCGATGATCTGGCCCACCGACATGCGCGGGCTCAGGCTGCCGTAGGGATCCTGAAAGACGATCTGCATGTTCTGGCGGAGCGGCCGCAGCGCCTTGCTCGATAGCCCCTGGAGGTCGCGGCCGTCGAAGGTGATGTCGCCGTCGCTGCGTTGCAGGCGGATCAGTGCCCGGCCGAGCGTGGTCTTGCCCGAGCCGCTCTCGCCGACGACGCCGAGCGTATGGCCCTGGCGGACGACGAGCGAGATCCCGTCCACCGCCTTGACGTTGTCGACGGTGCGACGGAGCACGCCCTTCTTGATGGGAAACCAGACCTTGGTGCCGCGCGACTCGATGATCGGCCGGGCGCCGGCCGGCGCCGGATCGGGCCGCCCCTTGGGCTCGGCGTCGAGCAGACGGCCGGTATAGGGATGGGCGGGGTTCTGGAACACGTCGGCGAGACGGCCCTGCTCGACGATCTCGCCGTCGTTCATGACGCACACCCGTTCGGCCATGCCGCGGACGATGCCGAGATCATGGGTGATCAGCAGCAGCGCCATGTGCAACTCGGCCTGAAGATCGCGGAGCAGTTTCAGGATCTGCGCCTGGATGGTGACGTCGAGCGCCGTCGTCGGCTCGTCGGCAATCAACAGGTCCGGCTCGTTGGCCAGCGCCATGGCGATCATCACGCGCTGCTGCTGGCCGCCGGAGAACTCGTGGGGCAGCGCGTCGAGACGCGCTTCCGCTTCCGGCAAGCCGACGAGGTGCAGCAGTTCCACCACCCGGTCGCGGGCCTGGCGGCGGTCCATGCCCTTGTGCAGGAACAGCACCTCGGAGATCTGCTTTTCGATGCTGTGCAGCGGGTTGAGCGAGGTCAGCGGCTCCTGGAAGATCATCGTCATGCGGTTGCCGCGCAACGCGCGGATACGCTCGGTCGACGCGCTCAGCACGTTCTCGCCGGCGAACGCGATGGAACCGCCCGGATGCCAGGCCAGCGGATACGGCAGCAGCCGCATGACGCCAAGCGCGGTCACCGACTTGCCGGATCCGCTCTCGCCCACCAGCGCGACGGTCTCGCCGCGATCGATGTGGAAGGAGACGTCGCGGACCGCCTTGACCTCGCGGGCGCCCCGGCCGAACGAAACCGAAAGATTGCGGACGTCGAGCAGCGTCGGGCTTTTCATTCGCGTCTCCCGGACCCCGCTGCTTGCGCGCCGGTGGACGCCGGCACCACGTGGCCGACCGCGAGTTCGTCGGTCCGGGCCGGCGTTTCGGCGAAGGTCTTGCGGGGATCGAAGGCGTCGCGCACCGCCTCGCCGATGAAGATCAGCAGCGACAACATGAGCCCGATGACGAAGAAGCCGGTGAGCGCCAGCCACGGCGCTTGCAGGTTGGCCTTGCCCTGGGCCAGCAGTTCGCCGAGCGACGCCGATCCCGGCGGCAGTCCGATGCCGAGGAAGTCGAGGCCGGTGAGCGCGGTGACCGAGCCGGCGAGGATGAACGGAACGAACGTCATGGTCGCCACCATGGCGTTGGGCAGGACATGACGAACCATGATCACCAGATCCGGCGCGCCGAGGGCGCGGGCGGCGCGGACGTAGTCGAAGTTGCGGGCGCGGAGGAACTCGGCCCGCACCACGCCGACGAACCCCATCCACGTGAACAACAGCAAAATGCCCAGCAGCCACCAGAAGTTCGGCTCGACGATGCTCGCCAGAATGATCAGGATGTAGAGCGTCGGCACCGACGACCACACCTCCATGAACCGCTGGAACAGCAGATCCACCCAGCCGCCGAAATATCCCTGAACGGCGCCGGCGGCGACGCCCACCGCGGCCGATATGATCGTCAGGGTAAAGCCGAACAGCACCGAGATGCGGAACCCGTAGATGACGCGCGCCAGCACGTCGCGGGCCTGATCGTCGGTACCGAGCCAGTGCTCGCCGCTCGGCGGCGACGGCGCCGGCACCGAGAGATCCCACGCGACCGAGCGGTAGCCATACGGGATCAGCGGCATCACCATCCAGCCCTTTTCGTCGATGAAGCCCTGGACGGTGGGATCGCGGTAATCGGCCTCGGTCCCGAACGTGCCGCCGAAGGTGGTTTCCGGATAGGCGTTGAAAATGGGCATGTAGATCCCGCCGTCATAGACCACGAGGAACGGCTTGTCGTTGGCGACGAACTCGGCGAGCAGACTGACGCCGAACAGCGCGAGGAACACCCACAGCGACCAGAAGCCGCGGCGGTTGGCCTTGAAGTTGTCGAGCCGGCGGCGCGTCAGCGGCGTGAGTTTCATGCCGAGGAAACGCGGATCCGGCCGGGCATCGGACGTTTGGTCCATTACCTCACCGCTCCCGGCTTTCGAAGTCGATGCGGGGATCGACCACGGTGTACATGAGATCGCCGAGCAGGTTCAAAACCAGGCCCACCAGCGAGAAGAAATAGAGCGTGCCGAACATCAGCGGATAGTCGCGGTTGAACGCCGCCTCGAAACCGAGAAGCCCCAACCCGTCCAACGAGAAGATGATCTCGATGAACACGGTGCCGGTGAACAGGATGCTGACGAAGGCGCTGGGAAAACCGGCGATGACGATCAGCATGGCGTTGCGGAACACATGCCCATACAAGCACCTGGCGCTCGGTCAGGCCCTTGGACCGCGCCGTCATCACATACTGCTGGCCGATCTGATCGAGGAACGAGTTCTTGGTGAGCATGGTGAGCGTCGCGAACCCGCCGATCACCATGGCGATCACCGGGAGCGTGATATGCCAGAAATAATCGAAGATCCTCGCCGGCCATGCCAACTCTTCCCAGTTGTCGGAAGTGAGGCCGCGGAGACGGAAACCAGTCGAGATAGCTGCCGCCGGCGAACAGCACCAACAGCAGAACGGCGAACAGGAACGCCGGAATGGCATTGCCGATGACGACGACGATGCTGGTCCAAACGTCGAAGCGCTCGCCGTCGCGCGTCGCCTTGGCGATGCCGAGCGGAATGGAGATCAGATAGACGATCAGTGTCGTCCACAGCCCGAGCGAGATCGACACCGGCATCTTTTCCAGCACCAGGTCCACCACCGTCTGGTTGCGGAAGTAGCTCTCGCCGAAATCGAACACACGTAGTTGCCCATCATCGCGAAGAACCGCTCGTGCAGCGGCTTGTCGAAGCCGAACTGCTTTTCGAGCTGCTTGATGAACTCCGGATCCAGCCCCTGGGCGCCGCGATACTTGCTGACGGTGCCTGTATCGGTGATCGGGCTCGGGCTCGGCGTCAGGGTTTCGCCGCTTCCGGACCGGGTGATGCGCTGGGTGATGTCGGCGCCCTCGCCGGTCAGCTGGGCGATCACCTGCTCCACCGGTCCGCCGGGCGCGGTCTGGATGATGACGAAATTGATCACCATAATCGCCAGCAGCGTCGGAATAATCAGCAACAACCGTCGGATGATGTAGGCGGTCATGAGTGTGTCTGGCTCCGGCGCGGCCGCAGGGCGCGGCGGAACACCACGTAGCCGACGATGCTCAGACCGGCGACCCAGGCAAAGATGGTGCCGACACCCGGCGTGTCGGCGGCGCCGGGATCCTCCACGTCGGCAACGATCCGGCGCTCCTCCAAACGCTCCGCCTTCACCGGATCGTACCACCACAGAGAGGTCGACGTCCCGCTGTCCGGCGTCACCTCGGGCCGCGCGAACTTGTCCCAGTAGAGCACGCGGTCGTCGCGCAGGTGCCAGTTCGGAATGACGTAGAACCCCCACAGCAACACGCGGTCGAGCGCGCGCGTGCGGGCCACCAGGCTTTCGCGATCGGGCGCGGAAATGATCAGCTCCACCAGTTCGTCGACGACGGCATCCTCGATGCCGGCGTAGTTTCTCGAGCCGGGCGCCTCGGCCGCCGCGGATGGTCCAGTAGCTGCGCTGTTCGTTGCCGGGCGATTCCGATTGCCCCCACCCGCCGACGATCATGTCGAAATCGTACGACCGCGCCCGGTTGATGTACTGCGATTCGTCCACCAATCGAACATTAACGTCGATTCCCAGCCGCTTCAGGTTGCGCACGAACGGAAGCACCACGCGTTCGAAGGCCTGATTGACCAGCAGGATCTCGAAGCGCATGGGCTCGCCGGTCTCGACGTCGACCAGTTGCATGTCGCGCACCTCGTATCCGGCCTCGGCCAGCAGATCGAACGCCTTCTCCAGATTGGCGCGCGGCCAGCCGCTGCCGTCGGTGGCGGGCGCGCGGTATTCCTCGGTGAACACCGCGTCGGGAATGCGGCCCCGGTACTTTTCGAGAATTTGCAGTTCCTCGCCCTCGGGCAGACCGCTGGACGCCAGATCGGAGTTACTGAAGTAGCTCTCCGTGCGGGCGTACTGATCGAAGAACAGCGTCCGGTTGGACCATTCGAAGTCGAAGGCGTAAGCCAGCGCCTCGCGGACTTTGGGGTCGCTGAAAATCGGCCGGCGGGTATTGAAGATGAAGGCCTGCATGCCGGTCGGCCGGTGATGCCCGATCGCCTCTTTCTTCAGCCAGCCGTCGCGCACCGCCGGAACGTCGTAGTCGAGCGCCCAGGCCTTGGCCTGGTTCTCGTTGCGGTAGTCGATGACGCCGGCCTTGAGGGCTTGGCGCAGCACCGTGTCGTCGCGGAAGTAGTCGTAGCGGATGCGGTCGAAATTGTCCTGGCCGACGTTCACCGGCAGATCCTTGCCCCAGTAATCCTCCACCCGCTCGACGACGACGGTGCGGCCGGGCTCGAACTCGGCCACCTTGTAGGGTCCGCTGGTCAACGGCGGTTCCAGGCTGGAGCGTTCGAAGTCGCGGTCTTCCCAGTATG
This sequence comes from uncultured Alphaproteobacteria bacterium, assembly GCA_963786305.1. Lineage (GTDB taxonomy): Bacteria > Pseudomonadota > Alphaproteobacteria > Rhodospirillales > Defluviicoccaceae > CAKZLS01. The sequence goes on along the minus strand of CAWAYL010000007.1, from coordinate 88,297 downwards.
CCTTGGAGAGGATCGGCATCTCGCCGGCGATCAGCGGCAATTCGCGGTTTCCGGCCTCGTTGAACACGAACTTGACGGTGCGCTCGCCCACCTTCTCGGCCCGGTCGATGGTGCCGTAATAGAACCGGTAGAAAGGCTGGCCCTTGGTCTTCAACGTTTCCAGCGAAAAGATGACGTCCTCGACGGTGATCGGCGTGCCGTCGTGCCAGCGGGCCTCCGGCCTGAGGGTGAAGGTGACCGACGAGCGGTCTTCCGGCCATTCCATGCTCTCGGCGATCAGGCCGTAGCGGGTAAACGGCTCGTCGGCGCTGCCGGTGGTCAGCGTCTCTACGCCGATATCGCTGAAGGCGTTGCCCTTGGTGACGAACGGGTTGAAGCTGTCGAAGGTGCCGGTGACGCCGAGCCGCAGCGTGCCGCCCTTGGGCGCGTCGGGATTGACGTAGTCGAAATGCTCGAAATTCGGCGGATATTTGGGCTCGCCATGCATCGCCATGGCATGACCGGAATGAACCGTCTCCGCCCGGGCCTCGACGGCGCCGGCGACGACGAGCACAACGGCTAGGAGAAGCGCGGTAACGACTGGACGCATACGACTGGTACCGATAACCCTGTTGGGTCCACTGTTGTGAGAAGGGTGAGGCTTGCGGTCAACCCGCTTGTTATCGAGCGCCGATTATATAGCCTTAACCGCGCAGCGCCGCCAGAGCGGCGGCATGCGCCTCGGCGCCGCCGGCCGCCAGCACCCGACCATCCGATTGCAGGCCGAGAGCACCGCCTTGCCAGTCGGTGGCCACCCCGCCGGCGCCGCGGATGACGGGAACCACCGCGCAATAGTCGTAGGGTTGCATCGTCGCCTCGCACACCAGATCGACGGTGCCGTTGGCCAGCAGCCCGTAGGCGTAGCAATCGGCGCCGTAGATGGCCGCCCGCGATCGAAGCCGCAGCCGCTCGAAGGCTTCGGCATCGGCGCCGACGAACATTTCGGGCGTCGTGGCATAGAGCCACGCATCGGCCAGGTCACCGCATGCCCGCGTCCGCACCGGCTCGCCATTGAGCGTCGTTGGTTGGCCCTCTGCGCCGACCCACCGTTCGCCGAGCGCCGACATCTCGATGATCCCGACCGCCGGCTCGCCGTCGCGCAACAAGGCGATGAGCGTTCCGAAGGTGGGCCTGCCCGTGACGAACGACTTGGTTCCGTCGATGGGATCCAGCACCCAGACATGCGACGAGCCGAGCCGGACGGTCCCGTACTCCTCGCCGTGGATGCCGTGATCGGGAAAGGCGTCCTCGATCATGCGGCGCATGGTTGCTTCGCACTCGCGGTCGGCGGCGGTCACCGGGCTGGTATCGGCCTTCGTGTCGATGGCGAGGCCGCTTCTGAAGTACCCGGTCGCGATCGGCCGGACGGCGTCGGCCATCCGCTCCGCCAGATCGACGAACGTGGCGAGTTCGCTCATGGAAGCGGCGGGGGAGATTCGCTGTTTTCGCGCAGATAGGCGATGACGTCGGCACGATCGCTGGACTTGTTGAGGCCGCCGAAGGTCATCTTGTTGCCCGGCGCATAGCCCTTCGGGTCCTTGAGGAACTTGTAGAGATTTTCGTAGGTCCAGTCGCCTTCGAGCCCCGACAGAGCGTCGGAATACGCAAATCCGTCGACGGCGGCCTTGTCGCGGCCCACCACGCTCCACAGGTTCGGGCCGACCTTGTTCGGTCCGCCCTGCTCGATGGTGTGACAGGCCTTGCACTTGCCGAACACCTTCTCGCCGGCCGCGGGATCGGCGGCGCCCATCACCGCGGCGACGTCAAGCTCCTCTTCCGTTTCCGTTAGCTGCTCATCGGTCAACGGCTTTTCATCGCCGACCGCCACGGAGGCGTAGCCAACGGGCGGATGGTCTTCCGCGTGCACAAGCAGGTTGCCGATGGAATTGGAACCGTACACCAGCCAGGCGCAGAGCAGCAGGGCTCCTCCAAACATTTCCAGGATAGAAAATTTCATAACGCATCCTTTACTTTTTCCCGGTCCGCGCCGGCACCCCCGTGCCCCACGCGGAACGAATGTAGCCCCAAGCGCATGGGCTATTCAATGCTGCACTTGCGAATGCTTGGCGATTGCCGGCCCGCGGCGTGTGTCAAATGCTGGCAACGCCGCTTTCATCTGTGCTATGCGACCGTTATGGTTGAAAGATCCAATCCCGTCGTCATCGTTCCCGCCCGCATGGCGTCCACCCGGCTGCCCGGAAAACCGCTGGCCGACATCCACGGCCAGCCGATGATCGTTCAGGTCTGGCGGCGCGCCCGGGAGGCCGATGTCGGCCCGGTGGTGGTGGCCTGCGCCGAGGCCGAGATCGCCGAGGCGGTGCGCGACGCCGGCGGCGAGACGGTGCTGACCCGCCCCGACCATCCGTCGGGCTCCGACCGGATCCATGAGGCCCTCGAGCGCTTCGACCCCGACGGCCGCCACGACCTCGTGGTCAACCTCCAGGGCGATCTGCCGACCATCGACCCCGTTACCGTCGGCGCCGCGCTCCGGCCGCTGGCCGAGGCGGCGGTGGATATCGCGACACTCGTGGCGCCGATCGACGATCCGGCGGAGCGCCAGGATCCGAACGTGGTGAAGGCGGCACTCGCCATCGCCGACGGCGCGGAGATCGGCCGCGCCATCTACTTCAGCCGCTGTTGCGTGCCATGGGGCGAAGGCCCGCACTATCATCACATCGGCATCTACGGCTATCGCCGCGCCGCGCTCGCCCGCTTCGTCGGCCTGCCGCCAGGCATCCTCGAGCAGCGCGAGCGGCTGGAGCAGTTGCGCGCCCTGGAGAACGGCATGCGCATCGACGCGGTGATCGTCGGCGCCATCCCCCACGGCGTCGATACGCCGGACGATCTCGAACGCGCCCGCGCCCTGCTGGCTCGCTGATTCTTGAAACCCACGTAAGACATCCCCGAGGAACATCCGCATGTCTGATCCGAACCGGACCATCGCCTTCCAGGGTGAGCCGGGAGCGTACTCGGACCTCGCCTGCCGGACCGCCCGTCCGGAAATGGAGACCCTGCCCTGCCGGTCGTTCGAAGACGTCTTTTCGGCGGTGGCCCAGGACCGGGCGGCGCTCGGCATGATCCCCATCGAGAACTCGGTGGCCGGGCGGGTCGCCGACATCCACCACCTGCTGCCGCAGTCGGGGCTTCACATCATCGGCGAGCATTACCAACGGGTGAACCACCACCTGCTCGCCGTCAAGGGCGCCAAGCTGCGGGACATAACCCACGTGCATAGCCACATCCATGCCCTCAACCAATGCCGCGACCTGATCCGCGAGCTCGCCCTGGAGCCGGTGGTGCACGTGGATACGGCGGGCTCGGCCGCGACCATCGCCGAGAACGGCGACACGTCCCAGGCGGTCATCGCCTCGGAACTGGCCGGCGACATCTACGGCCTGGTATCGCTCCGCGCCAACATCGAGGACGCCCGGCACAACACCACCCGGTTCCTGATCATGGCCAAGCAAGCCATCGTCCCGCATCCCAAATCCGCGCCCACCATGACCAGCTTCGTATTCCGCGTGCGCAACGTGCCGGCGGCGCTCTACAAGGGGCTCGGCGGGTTCGCCACCAACGGCGTCAACATGACCAAGCTGGAGAGCTATCTGGTGGGCGGGCGGTTCAATGCCGCTCAGTTCTATGCCGAGGTCGAGGGTCATCCCGAGCATCGCAATGTGCTTCTCGCCCTCGAAGAGCTCGATTTCTTCTCCCGCGAGGTGCGCATCCTCGGCGTCTACCCGCAGCACCCCTATCGCTGGGAAGCCGACGACGACGCGGACGAAAAGTTTTAGCAAATGCCCAGCGGAGGCGGAGCGCCGCGAACGCCTCCGGTTCATTATGGCTGGGTCATCGTCGCCGCCGGCACGCTGACCGTGTTCGCGGCCCTGGGGCTCGGCCGCTTCGCGCTCGGCATGGTGCTGCCCTCCATGGGCGTCTCGCTCGGGCTCGGCTACGCCGAGATGGGTATTATCGGCACCGCCAACTTCGTCGGCTACCTGATGGCGGTCATCGCCGCCGCCGCCCTGGTGCGGCGCCTCGGCGAGCGCGGGACCATTCTCGCCGGGCTTTTGGTGGTCGCCGTCTCGATGATGCTGGTGAGCCGGGCCGACGGTTTCATGGAGGTCCTGATCCTCTCCGTGCTGACCGGCATGGGCAGCGGCGCGGCCAATGTGCCGATCATGGCGCTGGTCTCGCACTGGTTCGTTCGCCGCCATCGTGGCAAGGCCGCCGGCTACATCGTCATCGGCAGCGGCTTCGCCATCATTCTGACCGGCGCCCTGGTTCCCGCCGTCAACGCCTGGGCCGGCGCCGAGGGCTGGCGGATCAACTGGCTGGTGCTCGGCGCCATCGCGCTGGTCACCGCCGCCGTCTGCGGCCTTGTGCTGCGAAACCGGCCGGCCGACAAGGCGCTCGCGCCCTATGGCCAGCAACCGGGCGGCGACGCGTCCGCTCACGCCGCGACCGCGCATTCGCCCGCATCGCGGCGCCGCGTTCTCGCCCACCTCGGCGCGATCTATTTCCTGTTCGGCGCCACCTACGTGATCTACGCCACGTTCATTGTCACCGCGATGGTGGCGGAACGCGGCTTTCCGGAAGCCACGGCGGGCCGGTTCTGGATGGCGGTCGGCGTCCTCAGCCTGCTGTCCGGGCCGATGTTCGGCGGGCTTTCGGACCGCATCGGCCGCAGGGGCGGCCTGATCGCGGTATTCACCTTGCAGATGACGGCGTACGCGCTGGCCGCCGCCCCCCTCCCCGAGCCGTTCCTCTATCTCTCCGTCGGCCTGTTCGGTATCGCCGCGTGGAGCATCCCGTCGATCATGGCCGCCGCCGTCGGCGACACCATGGGCCCCGAGCATGCGGCGGCCGGTTTCGGCACCATCACGCTGATCTTCGGCATCGGCCAGATCATCGGCCCGGCGGCGGCTGGCGCGGCGGCGGACGCAACAGGCAGCTTCGCCATCAGCTTCGCCCTGGCGGCGGCCCTGGCGGCGCTCGCCATCGTTCTTTCATTTTTCCTGCGGAAGCCACCCAATTGAAACGGCCGAGCGAACGCGGCTGACATCGGTGCCGCTTCCATCGTACCATGGGCTCGCAGAAGCGAAGTCACTGGGAATGGGGAAAGAGCCATGACGCTCACACTGAAATCGCCCGCGTTCTCGCACCTGGGAGAAATCCCCAGGCGCTATACCTGCGAAGGCGCGGATGTGTCGCCCCCGCTGGCATGGTCGGGCGTTCCCGAGGGAACGCGGGGTCTCGCGCTCGTGGTGGACGATCCCGACGCACCGGATCCCGCGGCGCCGAAGATGACCTGGGTGCACTGGGTGCTCTACAACCTGCCGCCGACGGCGGGCGCCTTGCCGGAAGGGGTCGAGACGGATGCGCTCCCGCCGGGCACCCTCGAGGGGCTCAACGACTGGAAGCAACCCGGCTACGGCGGCCCCTGCCCGCCGATCGGCCGGCACCGCTACTTCCAAGCTATACGCCCTAGACACGCTCCTCACCGCCCTGGACACGCCGCCCCTGGCGCGATTGGCCAAAGCGATGGAGGGCCACGTCCTCGCCCGGACCGAGCTCATCGGCGCCTACGAGAAGGCCGGCGGGTAAGGGTTCACCGCCGACGGCTGGAGAATCGCGCGGCGCCTGCGAACCTTCTGGCCCGAGTGGCCCCGGCCAATGGGCTGGCGCCATAGTCGCCGGGCGTCGCGGCTAACCCGTTGTGGACGCTGCAATATGTCCGACTTGATCGTCTGACTGCACCCAAGTTCTCTTGCGCGGAATTGTTCCGCTTTTAAAATCGATGGCATCGGTATCTATTGGTGTGGCAACGCGGTCCGCGTGAATTCGGGCGCGCATATCGGGAGAAACGTTCGATGGAAACGGCGAACGCAAGTATCGAATTGACGAAGAGCGAGGCGCTGTGTCTGGAGGCGATACGCGCCGGTTTCACGGGCCAAACCGCCATCGCGCTTCAGGCCAAGATTGATTTGAAAGCCGTTGCCCGGGCCCTGGAGCACTTAAGCCGCCGCGAACTCGTTCGCCGGCAGCGCCGAACGGAATGGCGGATCACGCGGCGAGGGCAAATCTGCGCAATTCAAGTGGTTCCCGATCGACCGCGGGCACGGCGCGGGCGGAAGCCCGGCGGGATTGTCGCGGGTTCGGCGGGTGAGCGCTTGCTGAAACTGCTCGACCGTCCGCGGCGCGGCGAGGAGGTGTTGACCCATTTGGCTATATCGCGGCAGCGGCTGCATCAGTTGGTCGTTAAACTTTATGCCGAGGGAAGGCTGCGGTTCGCAGATCCCGGTTTCATGTTGCATCTATTGGCGCGCGCCGACGACCGATCGCTGCTGCTCACCCGCGCCGAGGAGCGCCTCCTGTCGGCAATGGCCGAGGGCGTCGCGACGACCATTCCCCGCTTGGCGGCGACGACGGGTATGGACGGGCGGCGGACAAGCGCCGTTGTGTCATCGTTGGTGGAAAAAGAGCTGATCGTGGCTTGCGGGGAGCGTCGGAGCCGGGCGCTGTACCGTCTCACGACGGAGGGAAGAGACCATTTCCAGCGCCGTGCCGTGGCCCGCGTTCAGCGCGCCGGCGCCGCTGGAGGTCAGGTCCGATCGTGTCCACGCCGTGCTCGCGTGTCTCGCGGACCACCGGCAACTGAGAACGCGCGACCTCGGCGAGAGGGTCGGCGTTCCGCTCCGGAGCATGAACGCGCTGATGCAGTACCTGAAACGCAAAGGCATGGTCGAGAAGACCGGCGACGCGCTGGTGGCACCCTACATGCTGGCGCAAAAGGGCCAGGAGACCTTACAGGAGATGGCGCGCCGCCGCGTGTCCTGAACGTCGCCGCGGCCACGGCTTTAGGCGCCAGAGAATTAAGCCTTTGGTTGTCGGCTTCCTTGCGCCTGTCCGATGATCACGCTGCGGCGATGGGAATTCCCTCCAAGCTGAACGCGCCCGCTCGCACCATCTCCTCACGGCCGCGCAACTCGGCGATTTTGGCGCCGCTCTCTACGTCGCGAAGCAACACCGCCCCACTGGGCAGTCCTTCCAATCAAGCGTTGAACACAAAGGAGTAGGAAAATCGCGGCCATTGAAATCCGCCCGTGAACCGGATAGAATTCCTACATTCTACTTTTTTCACGACCGGATCGGGCGAAATTTTTTGACTGGAACGATCGCTCCCGGTTTCGCCGTTGCGAAGCGAAAGTAGGCGAACAACTTGGAAAGGCGCGTAGGATATGACCAAGGCAAGGGCCCGCGAGCGGGCCAAGGCGAAAGCGGCGCGGCAAACCCCGGGGCAGGACTCCCCCGCCGCGGCGAACATCCAGAAAATCCGGCCCGGGCAGTTCGATCCGGGAGCCAACTCCATCAAGAGCCCGGGCAAGAATGCCGGCAAGGTGAACTTCGCCGGGGGCCGGCGGGGCGCGGCGCGCTCCAGATAGGCCGACCACCCTCGAAAACATGCCGGCGGCGGCGTTTAGGATATACTCATAGGTTGATGGTATTGGTCCTTCAGTGACCCTCCGGTTCATCCGGCGGTCGTCCATTAATTTCAAGGAGCCGTCGTTGATGAGATCCAACATCGCCCTCGTCTGTCTGGTCCTCGTATCTCTGGCCCTCGCGGGCGCGCCCGGGTCGGCCCGCGCCGACGCCTGGGAGGACTCCATGCGCGCCGCCGAGTGGTCGCTGCAGCAGCGCAAGGCAGCCGAGGCCGAGGGGCATTTCCAGGCCGCCATCGAGGCGGCCAAGACACCCGAGGTGGACGCCCAGCGCCTCGCGATCAGCCTCGACCGGCTCGGCGCGCTCCATCACAGCCAAGGCCAGTACGCCGACGCCGAGGCGCTCTATGGGGAAGCCCTGGAGATCCGCGAGACGGCGCTCGGTCCGGACTCCGCCCTGGTCGCTTCCAGCCTCAACAACCTGGCGACCCTCTATCAGTCGCAACGGCGCTACGACAAGGCCGAGCCGCTGTATTTGCGCGCGCTCGCCACCAACGAAAAGGTGGCCGGCCCGACCCACCCGCAGGTAGCCGTCAGCCTCAACAACCTGGCGACGCTCTATCAGGCCGAAGAGCGTTACGACGAAGCCCGGCCGCTGTTCGAACGGGCGCTGTCGATCCGCGCCACCCGGCTCGGCGCGGCGGACCCCGCCACCATCCAGAGCATGATCAACCTGGGGCGGTTCTTCGAGGCGCAACAGAAGTTCGCCGAGGCGGAACCGCTCTACAAGCGCGCCGCCGATCTATCCGAGCGGACATTCGGCGACAACAGCCTCCGGCTGGCCAACGCCCTCGACAGCCTCGCCGGCGTCTATGTGAGGCAAGGCAAGACGGCCGACGCCGAGCCGGTTCTGAAACGCGCGCTGATCATCCGCGAACGGACCCTGGAGCCGGACAGCCCGGTGCTCGCGCAAAGCTTCGACAACTACGCGACGGCGCTGCGCGCCACCGGCGACACCGGGCTGGCGGCGAAGATGCAGGCCAAGGCCGAGGCCATCCGCACCAAACAGTCGGCGGACGGGCAAACAAGATAGCGCTGCCGTCGGCTCCTATCGGCCAGCGTTACTCCGAAGTTGGGCCGGCGTCACGCCGATTTCGCGACGAAACGTGGTCGTCATATGGCTCTGGGAGGAAAACCCCGTCGCGTAGGCGATGTCGGCGATCGGCCGGTCGGTCCCTCGCAGCAACTCGCGGGCCACCACGATGCGACGGGCCATTACGTATTGGTGCGGCGGTTCGCCGATTTTGCGTTTAAAGGCCCGTCCGAATTGATGGGTGAGGACGCCAGCCAGGCAAGCAAGCGTTTCCAGCGACAGGTTTGCATCGAGGTTGGCGTCGATGTAATCGAGAACCGAGGTCAGCACTCGATCGTTGAGGGTTGACCCCCGGCCCGTCGCCCGTTGCCGGGACGGCAGGCGCATCATTTCGACGATCAGGGCGAGGCTCAACGCGCGGAGATAGTCACGCGACACGCTGTCGGCCATCAAGTGACGGCGGATGCGCTGAGCAAGCTCCGTGGTAAATGGCTTGGGGCCGCCAATGATCACGCGAGGTTCGAGGAGGTCGAGCCTAACCTGCATCGCGGCGGCAATGTCTGGCTTTATTTCCTCGAAACGGAACATGAAAGCGAGCACTTCCGGCGCCGCCCTTGATTTGCCGCGCAATGGAAAGTTTGCGGGCACGACGATGTACTCGTAGGGCCGTCGCTCGTAACGCCGCAGCCGGTCGCCCGCCAGCGAGCTCGACCCCTCGTCGGTGCCGAAACTGATGGTGGCGAGGCTTTTCACGAGCCGCACGCTGAGGCTGCGCTCGCCCGCCGGCACCAACTCAACAGAGAACTTATCGAAGCGGATGCGGCGGCCCCACTCCGGCACACTGCCGCGCGGCAGAGCGTCGAGGTTCATCTTCTCTTTGCCCATCCCCTTGCCCATTCCCGCCTCAATACAGAAACGGTGTGCACGCGATCTACACCACAATGCCGGATTTGGACACCTCTAGCGTCGGCGCGCCAGTGCACGATTTTGAAAAGCACGATGCTGAAAGATCTCCGATAGCATCCCAGCGATAATCGTCAGCAACACGAGATACGAACCTCAAGATATGGAGGCAAGATCATGGCAACGCTCGACACAGAACCGGCCCATCAGCAGTCCAGCAAATTGATACCGGGGTCCATCGATGTGGACGCGTTAGTGATCGCCGCCACACGCCGAATGCACGATGAGAGTATTCACCATCTCGTGCTGCTCGAGAACGACCGGATCGTTGGCGTGGTCACCGACCGTGACCTGATCGTACGCTGCGTGGCGGCGCGCCGGCGACCAACCCGCACGCACATCCGCGACATCATGTCGGCTGATGTCTTGAGCGGCGTCGGCGCCATGCCGCTTGCGGTCAGCCCCGTGCATCCGATCCTGGATCAAAATGAGCTGAACGGCTCGGCTTCCGCTGGTGAGAAACGAGAGGGTCCGCCGGCGGCAACGTCTGGTCCGCTGTATTGAAACGGACCAAATCATCGACCCCTCTCTCCCCAAGTGAAAGGAAAACTGACATGAATATTGTTCGTAAGTTTGCAGCGGCCTCCGCCGTGGTCATCGGCATGTTTGCCACCGGCGCCGCAAACGCCGGCACGGAAACCAACGTCTCCAGCGGCTTGACCACGAAGGGACCGGGCCTTGCGGTTCACGGCTACGACGTGGTCGCATACTTCGAAAAGGGCCATCCCGAGGTCGGCCGCGCCGAATATTCCACCGTTTACAATGGTGCAACCTACCGTTTCTCCAGTGAAGAGGACCTCGACACTTTCGAAGACGGTCCGGAGAAATACGTGCCCCAGTACGGCGGTTACTGCGCCTATGGTGTGGCCGTCGGAGCCAAGTTCGACGGCGATCCGCGCCTTTGGCGGATCGTTAATGGCAAACTCTATCTGAACCTGAACGAGGACATTCAGGAAACCTGGGAAAAGGACGTTCCTGGCTACATCAAGAAGGGTGATCTGAACTGGAACAAGATCGCCAGCCGCACTCCGGAAGAGCTGAGCTAGCCAACAATGTGTGGGACGGCCGGGCACTCCCGCGCCGTTCCACAACCCTGCGGGATGTTCCTCGCGAGGGTCCCGAAACAAGGAGCAGAGCCATGAGAGAGAACGCCATTACCCGAGGAGCCCATCACATCGGCCTTACCGTTTCCGATCTGGCCGCAAGTCGCGCCTTCTTCGTCGATATTCTGGGATTCAGCCAAGTCGGCGAACTGCCCGACTATCCGGCAGTGTTCGTGACCGACGGCACCACCATGATCACCCTTTGGCAGGCGGCCGACCCAGCCAATGCCGCGCCGTTCGACCGAAAGAACAACATCGGCCTCCACCATTTCGCCCTCAAGGTCGAGACCGCGGGCGTCCTCAATGACCTGTATCACAAGCTGGACACCACCAATGGAGTTGACATCGAGTTCGCGCCCGAGCCGCTCGGCGACGGACCCAGCAGGCACATGATGTGCTTTATCCCAGGCGGCATCCGCATGGAGTTCATCGCGCCGGGCGGTTGAAGCGGCCCTAATATGAAACACCGGTACTGTAGAGTGGGAAACGACCATGGACAGCATGAACATCCACGCCGACTCGCCCTTTCACGCGGGCGAACGCGAGGTCCAGGTGCGCCTGGGCATTCGCGACAAGATGGAAACCTTCGGGCGGCGGGTCATTCGCGATCACCTTCCCGATCAGCATCGCGCATTCTACGCCAGCCTCCCGTTCCTGCTGGTGGGCAGCGTCGACGATCGAGGCCGGCCGTGGGCCTCCGTCATCGCGGGTTCGCCGGGTTTCATGACCGCGCTTGACGACCGAACTTTGAAAGTGGCGGCGCGGCCAATGTTCGGCGACCCGCTGCACGCCACGCTCAAACCCGGCGTCGACGTCGGAATTCTCGGGATTCAGCCCGAAACGCGGCGGCGCAACCGGCTGTCGGGCCGGGTCACGTCCGTGCACCCCGACGGCTTTTCCGTCACCGTCGTCCAGACCTTCGGCAACTGCCCGCAGTACATCCAGACCCGAACCGTGACGCCGCGGCCGGACACCGCGCCACCGGACCGGCCAAAACCCCTTACTCGGGCGGACCGGTTTGACAACGCCTCGCGCGCCCTCATCGAACGGTCCGATACCCTGTTCGTCGCCACATTCTATGCGGATGGGCACGACGCGCCGTCGCGCGGCGCCGACGTCTCCCACCGCGGCGGCAAACCGGGGTTCGTGCGCGTCGAGGACGAGCGCACGTTCGTGTTTCCCGATTTCGCCGGCAACTATCATTTCAACACGGTGGGCAACCTCGTCCTCAACCCCCGGGCCGGCTTCCTGTTCGTCGATTTCGAGACCGGCGATCTGCTCTACCTGACCGGCCGCGCCGGCATCGTCTGGGACGGCGAACAGGTCGGCGCCTTCGCCGGCGCCGAGCGGCTCATCCGGTTTCACCTGGAAGAACTCATCCGCGTCGAAGCCAGTCTGCCACTGGGGTTCGCGTTCGGCGAATATTCGCCATTGCTCGACCAAACCGGAAGCTGGGAACAAGCCGACGCGACGATTGCCGCCAACCGGGAGCGCGACGCTTATGCCGCCTACGAAGTGGTCGATATCCGGCCGGAAAGTGCCGCCATCTCGTCCTTCCATCTGCGCCGCCCCGATGGCAAGGGGTTGCCCTCCTACAAGCCCGGCCAGTTCTTGCCCATTCGGCTGACCGTGCCCGGGCAGGCGGAACCGGTCATGCGGACCTACACGCTTTCCGACGCGCCCGGGGGCGATACCTTTCGCCTCTCCGTCAAGCGCGAGGGCGGCAACGCTCTTGTCTCCAAAGTCCTCCACGATGGAATGAAAATCGGCGGCCGAATTGAGGCCCTGGCGCCGCGCGGCACATTCGTCCTGGACCAATCGAGCCGCCGCCCCGTCGTTCTGTTGTCCGCTGGCGTCGGCATCACGCCGATGATCGCCATGGCCAATCATTTGATCAACGAGGGCCGCCGCACGCGGCGTTTCCGCCGGACTTTTTTTATTCACGGCGCACGCAGCGGCCGGGTCCATGCCTTTGGAGATCATATCCGCCGACTCGCCGCCGAACACGAGAGCTTCACCGCCCACGTCCGCTACAGTGCGCCGGCCCCGTCCGACCGCCTCGGCGAGACCCACCACAGCGAAGGCCGTGTGGACGTCGCATTGTTGAAGGAAATCCTGCCCTTCGACGATTATGACTTTTACCTCTGCGGGCCGCCGCCGTTCATGCAGTCACTCTACCAGGGCCTGACGCAACTCGGCGTGCGGGAAGCGCGCATCCGCTACGAAGCCTTCGGTCCGGCCACCGTACTGAGGAGCGGCGTTGGCGACGCTCCTCCATCCGCCGCGACCGTTGCGAGCACTCAGCCGGTCAGCGTCCATTTCGCTGCCTCGGACGTAACCGCCGAGTGGACTTCGGACAAGGGCACGCTCCTCGATCTGGCGGAGGCGGCCGGGTTGGCGCCGGCGTATGCGTGCCGTTCCGGCATCTGCGGAACGTGTGCTACTCGGCTGCGCTGCGGGGCCGTGCACTACCTGGATGAACCGACCGCGCCCCGCCCCGCCGACGCGGTCCTGATCTGCTGCTCCACCCCGCGCTCCGGCGCCGGAGCGTCCACCTGCGGGGCCGATAATGGGGTCGTGCTCGATCTCTGATGCCCGCGCAGTCTCCCATGGCGACGGCCGTTCTTATTTTGTGACCGCCTCGGCCCATTCCACGGCTTCGTCGAGACGATCGTGGCCCCAGAAAATCTCTCCGTCGGCCGTTCGCAGGGTAGGCGCGCCAAAGATGCCGTGGGCCTTCGCCTGCTCCGTCGACCGCCGCAATGCCTGCTTCGTTTCCGGAGCGGCGGCCGGTTCAAGGACCGCGGCGACGTGGAACCCCTCGCTGGCAAGCAATCCGGCAACGACCGGTTCGTCGCCTATCGCCGTTCCCTCCCCGAACTCGGCGCGATAGACGGCACGGCTGAATTGCGCGCGCGCACCATCGTCGGGCAACGCCAGCGCGACGCGCGCGACCAACAGTCCGTTCTGCGGAAATGGATCGGGACGGCGGAACGCAAGCCCGAGGCGACAGCAGGTCCGCTCCAGGTCGCGCCACATGTAGGCGCCCTTGGCTGGCTGCAGGTTGAAGGGCGACGTCGACCATCCGAGATCGGCAAAAAGCGGTCCCAGTAGAAAGGGTCGCCAATGGACGGCCAAGCCCCGCCGAGCGGCCACATCCTCGACACGCATGGCGGCCGGGTACGAATAAGTGCTGGCGAACTCGTACCAGAATTCAACCGTCTTCATTTCATTTTGCCTGAGCGATGTCCGTACACTTGGACTCCCACGATCGGATTGTCTCGCTGTAGAATTCCGGCCACCGAAGGTGCCAAAGAACGAGGCGGACTACGATCGCCGCCGTTGGGCATCGTGGCGGACGCCGACGATCCTGAAGTCGGTCCAGCCGTAGGCCGCCTCCTTGAGGACCGTGCCCCACATGCTTTCGTCGCGTTCGGCGACACGCCGCCCGCCCATGGCCTCGTAGAAGAAACGTGACGGGTTGTCGGCCAGCACCCAGACCAACGCCGAACCCATGCCCCCGGCGAGCAGGCGGCCGAACAATCCATCGAGCAGCCGCCGGCCGATGCCAACGTCGTGATATTCCGGCAGCACGTAGAGGGTGTAGAGCTCGCCCGCGTGCCCGAGAGACGCTTCGCGCGCCGGGCCGCAGCTTCCGAACCCGACGACACGCTCGCGGCCGTCCCGCGTTGCACGCCGCGCCGTCGGCGCGCGCGCGCGATCGCCGATGGTGGCGGGATCCTCGATGGTCGCCACCAGGGCGGCGTGCCGGACACGGGGTTGCCGGAGGGCATGGTCCCACTGGACCCGATGTTTCTGAAGAGACATGGCAACGAGCACATGGTCCGGAACCAATCCGGGATAGGTGGCCCGCCAGAGACTCCACATGCACCCGCGCGATACCCGCGGCATCCTTCTGGTGCGCTTCTCGGATCGTCAGCACGCTCTCGATCCTCACTGCAAACGACCGCCCTCCGTGGACTACTTTAACCCAAAACGGGCGGCGCGTTGCGGAAATATTTCCGCTTTTTAGTCAGCCTGGCTCACCCACGCTTCGATCAGCCGCCGCGCGATGGAATCCGCGCCCGGCATGATCAGTCCGGTGGCGGCCGCGTCCCGGATCTCGGCCCGGGTGTACCACCGCGCGTCGTCCAGTTCGTCGGCATTGACGTCGAGCACCGCGCCCGGCGCCGCCTCGGCGCGAAAGCCCAGCATCAGCGACGACGGAAAGGGCCATGGTTGCGACGCCATGTAGCGCACGGCGGCGACGCGGACGCCGGTTTCTTCCTCCACCTCGCGGGCCACCGTCTCCTCCAGGCTTTCGCCCGGCTCGACGAAACCGGCCAGCGTCGACATCATGCCCTTGGGCCAGCGCGCCTGGCGGCCGAGCAGACAGGCGTCGCCTTCGGCGCCCGAGCGGGTCACCAGCATGATCACCGCCGGGTCGGTCCGCGGGAAGTGCTCGGCTCCGCAGCCGGCCGCGGAACACACCCGGAGGTGGCCGCCGTGGCAACTTCGGGTGGGCGCGCCGCAGACCCCGCAGAACCGGTGGCGCCGGTGCCAATAGGTCATACCGAGGGTGTAGGCCAGCAGCGACCCGGCGGCCCGGTCCATGAGCGATCCGACCCGGCGCAGGCCGATGAATTTGGCGCCGTCGGCGCCGGTCGCGACGTCGGGTCTGGCGCGCTCCGACAGGTCGACGGCGAACCATGCCCGGCCGCCGGACTCCACGCCGAGGAACACGGCCTCGCCGGTAACGTCGTCGCCGCCCGCCATCGATCCCAGTTCGCTCGCCGACACGGCCGCCGGCCTCGGCGCCTCTCCCGGCACGATCAGGTTTCGATCCTGCCACAAGACCACGAACCGGGATCCGCCGTCGCACAGCCGTTCGGCAATCCAGGCATCGTCGGTGCGTCGGTGAGCGGCCCGGTCGAGCGCGCAACCGGTATAGCAAAGTGCGATGGTCATGGCGGGAAACTTATACATAATCAGCGGATCGATAACCACGTACCATAAACTGATTTCAAGCAAGGGAGGACAATGACGTGATACGGATCCTGGCGGGTGTATTTTCGGGGGTGGTGCGCCGGTGGCTGCCGGACGCCTTCTTGTTCGCGGCGATTCTGACCGTGGTTGTACTGGTGGCCGGCATGGCGACCCAGGGACAAAGCCCCGTCGCCATGATCGCCTACTGGGGCGAAGGGCTTCTGGAGCCTGCTCACGTTTTCCATGCAGATGGTGCTGATCCTGGTCACCGGACACATTCTGGCGATGACCAAGCTCGTGAAGACCGGCCTCGACGCCATCGCCGCCGCCGCCCGCACCCCGGCCCAGGCGATCATGCTGGTGACCGTGGTGGCGTTGGCGGCCTCGTGGATCAATTGGGGGTTCGGGCTGATCGTCGGCGCGCTGATGGCGCGAGAACTGGCCAACCGCCTTCACGGCATTCACTATCCGTTGCTGGTGGCCGCCGCCTATACCGGGTTCCTGATCTGGCACGCCGGACTCGCCGGCTCGATCCCCCTCAAGATCGCCGACCCGGGAACTGACGCGATAGCCGAACTCACCGGCGGCGTGGCCATCCCGGTATCGGAGACCATCTTCAGCGCCCAGACCCTGATCGCCGTGCTGGTGTTGGTCGTCACCCTGCCCATCCTCAACCGGATGATGATGCCCAAGGACGACGACGTCCTCGAGATCGACCCGGCGTTGCTCAAGGAGCAGCGGGAACAACCAGAGAAACCGATGGTCGGCACGCCGGCCGAAAAATTCGAAAACAGCCCCGTGATATCGGTGATCCTGGCGGCGATGGGGCTGAGCTATCTCGTCTATTACTATGCGGGCGGCGGGGCGATCGGCCTCAACAGCATCAATTTCGCCTTCCTGTTCCTGGGCATTCTGCTGCACTGGACCCCGGCCAACTACCTGCGCGCGCTGCACGAGGCGATCCGCAACACCGGCGGTATCGTTCTGCAGTTCCCGCTGTACGCCGGGATCATGGGAATGATGGTGCACTCGGGGCTGGCGGTCTCCATCTCGCAATGGTTCGTCGACATCTCCACGCCCCTGACCTTTCCGCTGTTCACCTTCCTCAGCGCCGGCGTGGTCAACTTCTTCGTTCCTTCGGGGGGCGGCCAGTGGGCGGTCCAGGGCCCGATCGTGATGCCGGCGGCCGAAGCGTTGGGCGTGCCGGCCGCCAAGGCGGCCATGGCGGTGGCCTGGGGCGACGCGTGGACCAACATGATCCAGCCCTTCTGGGCCTTGCCGCTGCTCGCCATCGCCGGTCTCGGCATTCGCGACATCATGGGCTACTGCATGGTCGCGCTGCTGTGGTCGGGACTGGTGATCGGCGCCTGCCTGCTGTTTCTGTAACGCCGCTTCGATCTCCGCGGCAATTTCCTGCGGCGATTTCTCTTGGCCGTTCGGCCGGGTGTTGATAGGGTTTTACCCGTATGGGGTAGACTCGCCCGTCTCTTGGGGGAAGCACAGCGACATGCCGACACTTTGGCGTCCGATGACCGCATCCGCCCTTGTGCTGGTCCTGTGGGCCTGCGGATCTTCGGACAATTTCTATACCGAACGGGACCTGCACAAATTCTGCGCCTCGGATATCGAGACGCGATCGCGTCGCGAACTGGGACGACGCCGAAGCCGTCGACCTGCAAATTCGCATGGGTTCGTTCTGGCCGATGATCCTGACGCTGCGCCGGGACCGTCCGTACGTGCTGAGGATCGTCAATGTCGATCCCGAGCGCCGCGTGATCAGTTCGCCGCCGTTTTTCCAGACCGCCCACCTCGAGTCGGTGACGGTCGCCGGCGAGAACCCGGAATTTGATCCCGTGGACGGGCTCCGACTGCCGGCGGCGGCAACGGCGGAGGTGCGGCTGATGGCGCTGTGCTCCGGCCGTTTCGAGTTCTACGAGGCCTGGGTCCCAGAACTGAATTTCGAGCTGGGACGAGGCGTCGTCTACGTGGAGTGAGAGACCGACCGGCCAGCGGCGGATTAGGCTATACGGCCGAAGAGAATCTCGATTCTCTTGCCCCCGGGCGCCGGTTCGCTGATATAGTGCTTTCGGGAGGCTGGCGGCGGACGGATCCCTCGCCAAACCGGTCAGGTCCGGAAGGAAGCAGCCGTAACGAGTTTCGATCCGGGTCGTCCGTTCAGTCTCCCACTTAACCCTATGCTCTTTAAGAAATACTCTCTGGCGTAAATGCTTCTGGCATAGAGTCTGGCCGCCGCGCCGTTGAAGGATTTTCTGGCGTTTCATGACCGAGCCCGATTCCCCTCTCGACACCGCTCCCGCCCCTGAACCCTATCGGGTTCTCGCCCGCAAATACCGCCCCACCGATTTCGAAGGCCTTATCGGCCAGGACGCGCTGGTCCGCACGCTGAGCAACGCGTTCAAGACGGGTCGACTGGCGCAAGGCTACATGCTGTCGGGGGTGCGCGGTGTCGGCAAGACGACCACGGCGCGGATCATCGCCCGCGCGCTGAACTGCGTCGGCCCGGACGGGACCGGCGGCCCGACGGCGACGCCGTGCGGTGTCTGCGAGCCCTGCCGGGCAATCGCCGAGGACCGCCACGTGGACGTTCTGGAAATGGACGCCGCGAGCCGCGCCGGCGTCGCCGAAATGCGCGAACTCATCGACGGCGTGCGCTACCGCCCCGCTTCGGCGCGCTACAAGGTGTACATTATCGACGAAGTGCACATGTTGTCGACCCCGGCCTTCAACGCCCTGTTGAAGACCCTCGAAGAGCCGCCCGAGCACGTCCGCTTCGTGTTCGCCACCACCGAGATCCGCAAGGTTCCGATCACCATCCTGTCGCGCTGCCAGCGCTTCGATCTTCGCCGCGTCAATGCCGACGTGCTCGCCAAACACTTGGGCGGGATCGTCGAGCGCGAAGGCGCGCGAGTGTCCGAGACGGCGCTGCAACTGATCGCCCGGGCGGCGGACGGCAGTGTCCGCGACGGCCTGTCGCTGCTCGATCAGGCGCTGTCGCACGCCGGCGGCGCCGTGGACGAAGCCGCCATTCGCGACATGCTCGGTTTGGCCGATCGAACCGTCACGTTCGATCTGCTGGATGCCGTGCTGCGCGGCGACATCAAATCGGCCTTGGACGTCATGGCGGCGCAGTACGCCTCGGGCGCCGATCCCGCGCAGGTGCTGACCGACATGCTCGAGCTGACCCATTGGCTGACCCGCATCAAGGTGGCGCCGGAAAGCGCCGACGCGCCCGGCGTGCCGGAAGCCGAGCGGGTTCGCGGCCGGCGGATGGCCGACGCCCTTTCAATGGCCGAGGTCACCCGCGCCTGGCAAATGCTGCTGAAGGGCCTGGCGGAAACCCGGGGCGCGCCGGCACCGGTGCAAGCCGCCGAAATGGTCCTGGTGCGCCTCGCCTACGCCGCGCGCCTGCCGACGCCCGCCGAAGCGCTCAAGGCCCTGGACGGCGGAGACGCCGCCGCCGGTTCCCCGGCCCCGTCACCGCAATCGATGCCCGCGGCTCCCACAGAGGGATCCAGCGGTTCGAGGGCAGAGGGGCGGTCCGCCGGCGCGGCGGTCCCGCATGACTCCAATGCGCGGAGTGGCGGTCCGCGAGCGGCCCTCGCCGAGACCCCACCGGCCGAGGCGGCGCCGGATCCAGCGGAGCCGGAGCCAACGGCGCCGCCGACGCCCGCGAGCTTGCACGATGTCGCCGACATGGCGCTGGAGCGTGGCGAGGCGGTTCTTCATGCGCAACTCCTGACCGACGTGCATGTGGTCCGGTTCGAGCCCGGTCGTATCGATGTGCGCCTCAACGACAACGCCGCGGAAACCATCGTCCCCCGGCTCGTCCGCTTTCTCAACGACAACACGCCGCTCGGCTGGCTGGTCGGCCTGTCTCACGACCTCGGCGCGCCGACGCTCATGGAACAGCGCCGCGCCGCCAGCGACGCGAAACGCGCGGAAGTGCAACAGCACCCGCTCGTTCAGGAGATCATGCGAACCTTTCCCGGCGCGACCATCGAGGCCGTGAGGCCCGGAGCTACCGCCCCCCGCCAGGCGCCCTCCCCCTCGGATTATATGGAGAGCCCCGATGAAGACGGAGATTGAACGCAAATTTCTGGTCCGCGGCGACGATTGGAAGTCCGGAGCGTCGGCGAAACCGATCCGTCAGGGCTACCTGTACGCGGACAAGAACATTTCCGTTCGCGTCCGCCGGACCGGCGACGAAGCCTTCCTGACCGTCAAGGGGACCCAGAAAGGCGCCACCCGCGCCGAGTACGAGTACGGGATCCCGGTGGAAGACGCCGACGACATGCTCGATGGGCTCTGCCGGCCACCGTTGATCGAGAAGGTGCGATATGTCCTGGACCAAGGCGGCGTCACCTGGGAAGTGGACGTCTTCGAGGGCGAGAACGCCGGTCTGGTCGTAGCCGAGGTGGAATTGACGAGCGAAGACCAGAATGTCGACCTGCCCGAATGGGTCGGCCGCGAGGTTACCGACGATCCGCGCTACCTCAACGCCAATTTGGTCAAGAAACCCTACTCCGAATGGTCATAGTGGCGCCGGACGGCGCGTAGAGCGTCGATGAACTCGGCGTCATCGCTCGCCCTTCCTGCGCCAGCCCGCTTGACGCGCTTCGTCGTCGCCGCAAAACAGCCGCTCGCCTTTTTGCGGGTCGATTTCCAAGGTTTCAAACTCCGTGTCCAGGGGCCCGTAGTACAGGCGCTCGCCGGTTTCGGTTACGATCCCCTTGACCAGACACGCCGCGTGTTCGGCCCTCGGCCGATGCCGCAGAGCCTTTTGATTCCATTTCCAGGGCAACTGACCCGTCAAATGCGAAAACCTGTCAAAACTGTGCTCGGACGGCAACCGCTCGCCATTGCGCCACTTCCAGGGAGGGATCAAAGTGCCGCTCCAGACGCCCAGGCCGGCGCGCCTGGCCCGATGTTCGGCCGCGTAATAGTGCGGCGCGCTGTCCGGAAGGGCGACGACGCTTCCGCCCTCCAACAGGAGCACGGATACTTCGCTGTCGCCGACCAGGCAAACCGCTTCCGGGAGATCCGTCTCGGCCCCGACGGCGCATTCCACGGGGCCGGTTTCCATCTCGAACAGTTTGCGGAGCTCGTAGGCCGCGCTCAGTCCGCACAGAGATAAATGCCCGTCACGATCGCAGGCCTGTCCCAGTTCCGGCGCGTCGATCCCGGCCAGGCGATACGTCTTCGATCCGACTTGGAATGAGTCCCCGTCGATCACGTCGATATCGCGGGACTTAAAGGTCACGGTCGGTGGCGAACCGGTCTCGCCGGGACCTTGCACGCCTCGATGGTCCCACCGCCGTGCCGGCGTGTCGGCCCAAATTCCGAGTGACGCCCGTTTCGCCGACCGCTCGGCCGCGACGTAATGCAGCGATGCGCCTGGAACAGCCGCCACATGGCCGCCCTCGAGCAACAGGATCGAAAGCTCGCGATCATTCAAGAAGCAGACCGCGGGCGCTCCCGCGGCGCCGGTCTGAACGAAGCAGTCGATCGGGGTTGCCTGCAGTTCGATCATTTTGCGCAACGCGTCGGCCGCGGCTGTTCCGCAAGGCCATGCATGGCCCCCGCGATCGCACGTTCGCCCCGGATCCTGCCCTTCGATACCCGCTAGATGGTAGACGGTGTCGCCAACCTTGAAGGAGCTGCCATCGATGACCGTAATCCGATGATGGTCAAAACTCAAAACTTGTGGAGTAGCGGCCAGCGATGATGCGGCGTTCAGCACAACCACCACCGCCCCCAGTACCATTGCCCCCAGCCGGGCGCGGGGTCTGGGAGAAAGATTCGAGTTTCTCAATCGCCCGCGCATCGATCTAAATCGCTTACTCCTGCAAGACGTACGTCCCCGGTGCTTCGCCGAGAACGGGATAGCCGTTTTCCGGCGCGCCCATGGGTGGCGGATCGACCCGCTCGGTGGAGCGCGCAACTAGCCAATCCCGCCATTCCGGCCACCACGACCCCTCCTTGAGCGGCGTCGCTTGCCGCCAGGTTTCGGGGTCGCCGTAGGCGTCATGGTTGCCGCGGGTGGCGATCTGGTAGGTTCGGTGCGGATGGCCCGGCTCGCTGACGATGCCGGCGTTGTGGCCGCCGCTGGTCAATACGAACGTCACATCGGTGTTGGTCAACAGATGGACCTTGTACACCGATTGCCACGGTGCGACATGGTCGCTCACCGTGCCGACGCAGAACAGCGGCGCCCGGATATTACGGAGCGCCACCGGACGGTCGTCCACCAGATAGCGCCCCTCCGCCAGGTCGTTGTTGAGAAACAGCTCGCGCAGGTAGTCGCGGTGCATGCGATAGGGCAATCGGGTGGCATCCGCATTCCAGGCCATCAAGTCGTTCATCGGCCGGTGCTGGCCGAGCAGGTACTCGCGGACCATGGCCGACCATATCAGATCGTTGGAGCGCAGCATCTGGAAGGCGCCGGCCATCTGCTTGGAGTCCAGGTATCCCTGGTCCCACATAATGTCCTCGAGATACGCGACTTGGCTTTCGTCGATAAACAGCATCAACTCGCCAGCCTCGGTGAAGTCCACCTGGGTGGCGAACAGGGAAACGCTCACGAGCCGGTCATCGTGGTCGCGCGCGAGCGCGGCGGCGGCAATGCTCAGCAGCGTTCCGCCGAGACAGTAACCGATGGCATGGACCGGGCGGCCGGGCATGATCGCGGCGATGGCGCGCAGCGCATCCATGATCCCGTCGTAGTAATAGGCCTGGATCCCGAGGTCGCGGTCCTCGGCACGCGGGTTCTTCCACGAAATCATGAACACCGTATGGCCGTTGTCGACCAGGTACTTGACCATGGAGTTGTCGGGCGAGAGATCGAGGATATAATATTTCATGATCCACGCCGGCACGAACAAAAGCGGTTCCGCGTAGACGGTTTCCGTGCTCGGCTCGTACTGGATCAACTCGATCAGCTTGTTGCGGTAGACCACCTTGCCCGGCGTCGCCGCCACCCGTTCCCCCACCGGAAACGCCTCGGCGCCCGCCTGCCGGCGTCCGGCCATGGCGCGTTCCCAATCCTCGACGAAATTGACGGCGCCCTGGACGAGGTTGCCGCCGCCGCGCTCGACGGTCGTCTTCAGGACTTCGGGATTGGTCAGCGGGAAATTGGTGGGAGAGAACATATCGAGGATCTGGCGCGCGACGAAGGCAACCACCTGTTCATGGTGCGGCGAAACGCCGAACACGCCGGTCGTCGCGTTGTGCCACCACTGCTGGGTGAGCAGGAACGACTGGGCGATCAGGTTGTAGGGCGGCTGTTGCCAGTCCTCGCCGCGGAAGCGCCGGTCCTGGGGCAGCGGCTCGATCGCCGGCGGCGTATCCGGGTTGGCCGCCGCCCGCGCGGCGTAGACGGCGAAGCGTACGGCCTTGCGCATGGCCTTCTGTGCCAATTCGCCCTGTTTGCCCGGAGCCATCGCCAGATGTACCAGCCAATCCACGTATGCCAGCATCAGCGCCGCCGGCGACACGCTCATGGTCAGGCGTCCCATGGCCGCGTGAACGAACCGATCCGTGGTCCGGGCACTGACCGGAAAGGAAAAGGCTTCGATTTCCGGTTTCGCTTCGCCGCGCTCGGCGGGCGGTGTCGCCGTCCGTACTTTCCTGCGGCGATCCGGAGTACCAGCGGCTATACCCGTGCGGTCCGACGCCGGACGATGGCCGTCGTCCTTCTCTCGAGCCATGAAATGTTCTCCCCAAGTGTTCACAGAACGGATACCGCCATGGTGCACCCGGCCGAACTTCCTGTCGAGCGCAACCGCATTACATTTAGGGGCAAGGGTCGGCGATCCGCCGATGCCGCCGTCAATGACAGCTTCGGCTATTGTTGATATACGAACAGGCGGAATATACGTACGGTCGGGGGGCTGGCGACGGGCATTCGACTTTTTGCAATAAGGCACTCAAAAAACACTCGGAGACCATCACGTAATGAAAAATATCGGGCAAATGATGAAGCAGGCCCAGCAGCTCCAGGAAAAGATGAACGAAGTTCAGGAGCAACTGGCCAACACCGAGGTCGCCGGGTCATCCGGAGGCGGCATGATCGAAGTGACCCTGAACGGGAAAGCCGAAGTCCGGAAGGTGAAGATCGATCCGAAGGTGATCGATCCGGCCGAAGCCGAGATGCTGGAGGACCTGATCGTGGCCGCGTTCAACGACGCCAAGGGCAAGGTGGAGGCCCATGTGGCCGAGCGCATGTCGGAAATCACCGGAGGCCTCAAGTTGCCGCCGGGCATGCAGTTGCCGTTCTAAAGCGCTATCCGTCTCCGTGCCGACATCCGACATCGAACGGCTGATCCAGTATCTCGCGAAGCTGCCGGGGCTTGGACCCCGTTCGGGGCGCCGGGCGGCTCTCTACATGTTGAAGCGCCGCGACAGCGTGCTCGCGCCACTCGCCGGAGCCCTTGTCGCGGCCGCCGAAAACACCCGCACGTGTTCCATCTGCGGCAATCTGGATACCGGCGACCCCTGCGGCATCTGTACCGACCCGCGCCGCGACCCCTCGGCCATCTGCGTGGTGGAGGACGTCGCCGATCTGTGGGCGCTGGAACGCACGGCCGCCTACCGGGGCCGCTACCACGTGCTCGGCGGTACGTTGTCGGCACTGGACGGCGTCGGACCGGAAGACCTGAGCATTCCGGCCCTGGTGGCCCGGGCGCGCGATGACACCGTCAAGGAAATCATTCTCGCCACCAGCGTCACCGTCGATGGCCAGACCACGGCGCACTACATCGTCGATCGGCTCGCGGGTTGCGACGTGGCGGTCTCGGGACTGGCCCACGGCATTCCCATGGGCGGCGAGCTCGACTATCTCGACGACGGAACCCTCAGCAACGCCCTGAAAGCCCGCCGCGATCTCGCTTAGAGCACGGTGCGGTCAGGCCGCCCGCAGCGCCTCGACGACGGCCTGGATGTGGTTCTCGACGCTGATATCGGCGTGGGACGCGACCTCCAGATTGCGGTCCTCGTAAACGTTGACGTCATGGTGACGCTGCTGCCAGTCGGCGATGGCGATGTCGCGCGCCCCGATGAGGTGTTCGATGGTCGGTCGGTACAGGCGCAGCATGGCGGTGACCCATGTGTTCACCGGCAGCGAGGGGTAGGCAAGGTCCATGTCGAAACAATCGAGCATCGCGATGACGTCCTCGGCCGCGTACCAAACCTCGCCGGTCACCCATCGGTTGGCGGTGAACAGACGGATGGGATGGCCGCGCGGGTCCATGGCGATACCGATCAGATGGCTAAGCGCATCGTTGTCGCCGGCCGGTGGAGAGAAGTCCGCCACCTTGGCCGGCGCGATGCCTTCGGGCATGCCCTTGGGTCTCAGGAACGTGTGGAAATGCCCATGCTCTCCTCCGCGCAACTCCGCCGGATGGGCATGGTAGTAATACTGAGAGTGGGTTTCGTTGTCATAGACATCGCCCGGGGGATAGTGATCCCACTCGTAGAAATCGCCATGGCCGCGCAGCACGTCGCCGACCACGTTATCGCTGGTCTTGCGCAGCAGCCGGTAACACTCGATGATTTCCGCCCCCGCCGCGGCCATGTCTTCCAGACGGTCTCGAGGCAATTCCCGCAGTTCAACCATGTCTCTCACCGCATCTCCGGATGTCGGATTATGAACGGGATCGCGTACCCATTTCAAATTAAATCACCATCCGCGGGAAGACGGTTCCGGCATGGGTCGGCAATCAGAACGCTGCGCGGAATTCTTCCGGAGGAAAGTACAGGCTGTCCTGGGACTCGGCGACAGCCGCGTGACATTCGGCGCAGAATTGAACGTTTGCCGATCCGGTGCCGCCCGTTGTGCCGAAAACGCTGCCGTTCGGCATGGTCATCGTATACCGCCAGTCGTGGGTCCCGGCGTCGAAACCGCCCGGCATCTTCTCCATAATGAACAACGGTCCGATGGACGTGGCGCCGTTCTGTTTGACCACGAAGCTGTCCTTGGCGATCACCGACCCGGACGGCATGGTGTCGACCTCTTCATACTGGGTATAGCGCGGCGCCCCGGTGGCATTGACATAATTGTTGACATACCGCTCACCGTGGGTGGCGGACTGGTAAGGCACCGTCGCGAGGTTGGTCCATGACTGATAGTCTTCCACATCCGTCAGGCCGGCCTTGGCGTACGCCGCGGCCATCTCGCCGCGCCGACAGGCGTAAACCGCTTCCGCCTCCGCCGACGTAATCTCTACCGCTTCGGCGGCCCCACATGGGTTGCACAGGGTTGCAAGGATTTGCGGCGGCGCACGGGTTCTTGGCGGCGCACGGATTGCAGGGATTGGCCTTCGCGGCCGATACGAGCCTCGGCACGACGCACTTTTCCGATCCGGCGCCACCGCCCGCGGCGCAGGGGTTGCAGGGGTTGGCGGCCGCGCAGGGATTGACGGCCGCGCACGGGTTACACGGGTTTTTCGCAGCGCACGGATTGCAGGGATTGCACGCAGCCAGATGAACAGGCCCGGGCCTGGGTTTCGCGGCCGGCAACAGGGCCGTCGACGACTGGGTGGCCGTAACCGCGTTGGCGCGCGGCGGCTCGACCATGACACCACCAATCGCCATACCGGCGCCAGCAACGAATGGGATAAAGGTGCTCGTCAAGAGGCGTCCCTTAAGGGTCTTCATGATCAAGGATCTCCTGCCCCATGCTGAGTGCTGTCGCTTGCACCCGAACGGAAACGCCGCCCCGACGGGCGGCGCCTGCCCACCAGACTATTTGCTTTTCGCACCGCAGGGATTTTTCGCGCCGCACGGGTTTTTGGCGCCGCACGGGTTGCAGGGTTTCTTCGCCTTGCAGGGGCTGCAGCTGGCGAGTTGCACTCCGCCCGCGCGCGTCATGGCTGTCGGCAGTTCCGCTGTCACGTCCGTGCCGACGCCCTTGGCATAACCGGGCGTGGCGGTCGCGAGCCCGCCGCTGATCGCCAAACCGGCGGCCATCGGGATCACGGAGGCGGTAAGAAGCTTCGATTTGATCAATTTCACGGCGTGTTCTCCTCGGCCCTTGAAAGGTGTTTACGATTCGCATCCTTGCTCGCCAATCACGATGACAGAGCAGCAGTGTTTCGCGCGAATCAAACGCAGTCACAACACCGTGAGGGTGGAAGGCGGACCCGCCGACGACAATTCACGCCACATCGGTCGGCCGGGCGCCGGTTTCGCCGACTGACGGGTGGCGCGCGCGCCATACACGTGCCCGCGCGGCGGCGCGCCACGGCATGATCCCGGGACGGCGCCCGGGCACCATTCGCCCACCGTCTAATCCGTTAAGGCAGGCGATCCTGAGACAGTAGGCACGAGCACGCGCAGGCGCAGGCGCTCAGTTCGTATAGTATTTTTTTGACTTGCCGTGATAGTAGCCGGAGTCGCCGTACTTGTAGCGGGCGTGTTTCTTCACGTCGATCATCGACAGGACGATGCCGCTGACCCGCGTGCCGACCGTATCCATCTGTTCCACGACGTAATTGACGACCTCGCGGCGCGTCTTGCCCCAGCGGACAATCAGAATGGTGTGGTCCGCCATTTTCGCCACCACCTTGGAGTCCGACACGGACAGAATGGGCGCCGAATCGATGATCACCAGGTCGTAGTTCTGCTTCAGTCGATCCAGCAGGGCGGAGATCTGGTCGGTGTACTTGAGAAGAGACAGATCCTCGTCGTAGGCACCCGTCGTCAGAATGTCGGCGCCCGACGGCGTGTCGTGAACGATGGCGTCGGCGATCGACACCTTGCCGCGTAGCACATCGGAGAGACCATAGTCGGCGTCTATGCCCAACTCCTCGGCGATCCGGCTGCGCCGGAAGTCGGTATCGACCAGGATAACCTTCCGGTCGGACTTCGCCTGCATGCGGGCCAGCGAGAGCGCGATCATCGACTTCCCTTCGCTGGGCTCCGAAGAAGACACGAACAGCGTTCGCGGATTCTGGTCCGAGTGCGCGAGCAGGACGTTGGTGTAAAGCGACCGTATGGAACTCGCCATAGGCGGAATTGGGTCGGCGGAGGATGTACCCCGCCAGTCCGTCGGCCAACACTTTCGCGCGCGGCACGATGGGCACGTGCGCGATCACCGGGATCCCGGTATCCCGTTCGATCTGCTCGGAACTGCGGTAGCCGCTCTCCAGGCGCTCCACGCCAAAGATCAGGAGGATACCGATGATACTCGCCGCCACGAACCCAACGGCGACAATGAGCTGCTTGTTGGGGTAGGTCGGCTCTTCGGGAATGGCGGCCATGGAGATGATGCGCGCGCCCGGTGCCTGCAAATCCGCGTCCTCCTGGGCATTGGCCTCCATGAACGCCACCTGGAACCGCTCCAGCAACACCCGGTTGGCCTCCGCGTCGCGTTCCAGACTGTTCATCCGCACGCCCGCTTCGTTGGCGGTCGTCATCTCGTCCTTGAGCGCATTGAGGTTCTTTTCGATCGACGCAACACGCAGGCGCGCGATCTCCGCGCTGTTGCGCAGCGCCTCGGCGATCTTCTGCACCTCGAGTTCGACGGTTTTGCGAAACCGCTGCTTTTCCGCTTTCAGGTTGATCATCAAGGGGTGACGCGGACCGTACTGCTGGGTCAGCTCGGCTTCGCGCCGCTCGAGATCCGCTTCCTGCTCGCGATAATACTGGATGAGATCGGACTCGAGGACCTGAATGGCCGAGGACAGTCCGCCCGACCCCCTGAGGAGCCGCCGCGCCTGCGCGTAGTTGGCTTCGGCCTCCGCCCTTTGGATCTTGGCCTCGGTCAACTGGGCATTGAGATCCGAAATCTGCTCGGTGACAAGCGACGTCTGCGCGCCTTGCAGGAGGCCGTGCTGCTTGCGGTAATCCTCGACCAGTTTTTCCGACGTCTCCACCTGCTCGCGCAAGTCCTGAACCCGTTGCGCCAACCACGTGCTGGCCCGCCGGGCATTGTCGAAGCGGCTCTCCAGGCGTTCCACCAGATAGAATTCGGCCAGCGTGTTCACGCCGTTGGCCGAGGTGACCGGGTTTTCGGCGGTGAAACCGATCCTCGCCACTCTCGATCCGTCCAGGGGCTCGGTGCCCACCCGGGAGACGAACTCGTCAACGACGCGCTCCTCGGCGATGGAGCGGAGCTGCGCCTCGGTCAGATCCCATTCCGGCGCCCCAGCGGCGCCAAGCTCCTCACCGGCGAACGGTATGCTGACGATAACGCCCATGATGACATCTTTAATGCGCGCGGCGACACCTTCGGGCGCCAGCGCGGGATTGAACTCCGTCACCTGATCCAGGCCCAGCTTTTCGATGACCCGCTCGGCAAGCCGGCGGGACTTCAGGACCTGGATCTCGCTGAGAATGGTCGCCTCGTCCTGGGGCTGGCCCGTCAAGGCCGCTTCGAAATTGACGACGGCCGGGTTCTCGGCCTCGAAGTAAATCTCAAGCGAGGCCGTATATCGTGGCGTCAACACCATGGCGACGGCAACCGAGGCTAATGTAACAAGCAAGACCGTCCAGATGAAAATCCATTTTCGGCGAAGAAACACTTCCAAAAAGTCGGGAGCATAAACTTCTGAACTTTGCGACAGCTGGGCGCTTGCGCGCTGCATTCTTTGACTTCTACCCGGGGTTATTTGGTCCATCACAAAAAAACACTCTGTTCCTTAAAAAAGTGCCAAAAAGTCACAAATATTGATGCAAGTGTCGCTAGGGAATCACAGTGGAGTATAGCACTATTAACCAGCGCGATAAAGAAGTCCCAGCCTAACATACCGTTTGTGTCAACACTGTGCCGTTCGCTGGAACCCAAGCCGCGGCACAGAAACCAAAAAAACCGAGCGATGTCCAGATCAATTCGCCGTTGATCGAACCGTCCTCCCCTGTCCGCCCGCCATCCAGGAGCGAAACTCTCTTTCCTAACTCACCAGACGATGATGGGACGCGCCGCCCAAGCCACCCGGGCGCCGCGAGCTCCGGATCGCCGAAGCCAGGTCGAAATCGCGACGCCGGCATTGGCGAAAGCGACCGAAAGCCACGCGTCGCGGCGAACGGGATGCGTCGCGGCGGATGCTCCATCCTCACCGCGAAGACGGCGACCATGCTGGTTATTGACCAGCGGCGGCCACGAGGGCCAATTTGCTGACACAAAACGATAATATGCGATCTTCCGAGGTCCTGGCTATATGGAACGGCGCGCTTCGAAATCACGGCCGCGTCTTCGGATATGCGGTATTTTTGCCACGTGGGAACCACGATTTGCTGCTTGACCAAACCTTTTTCTGGCGCACGGCCGCTTGGCGACCAACATGGCTGATATGCGTTCCTACGCGTGGCGCCAACGCGGGGAAAACAGCTATGTTCGTGTCGGAAAAATGCGGGCAAGCGCAAGCTCCAGACGGGGCAAAAACATGGCTTGACCGATCCGCGTTATTACTGCTTTGTCAGGCTGCAACGGTCAATGACCTCGCGGGTTTAGGACGCTGCGTTTATGTCAGATGTTTTCGAAGACCAGATTTGAGTTAGTGGGGTTAGAGGGGCAGTGGGATGCCAGAGGGCTTTGCAGGCGAGGGGTTTGCGGGCAAGATACCGGTTGAACCGAGATATGCCGGGATTCGTCGCAATTCTGTCATGTCGGAAAATTTCGTCGCAAGCATTCTAGGCGTATGCGACGCGGTTATTTTGGTCGCCGTCGGGCTCGTGTCGTGGCTGGCGTATCTGGGCGCTTCGAACCCGGACCTGTCGTCCTATGTGGCGGCACTCGCGTTGATGGCGGCGCTCACCGCTCTTTTCTTCTACTTCGCGGGTCTATACGATTTCGAGACCGTCGCCGCCTGGCCTCGTCGAATGCCGCGCATGCTGTTCATTCTCGCGGCGGTTTTTCTCGTTTTGACGGGACTGGGCTTTGCCTTTAAGATATCTGGCCTGTTTTCCCGCGCCTGGGTATTCACGACGTTCGCGGCAGGTTCCGTCGGGCTGGTCATGGGCCGAGCGGCGTTTGCGTCATGGCTCAGAAGCGCGGCAAAATCGGGCCGGTTGCAGAGGCGTATCGCCGTCGTCGGCGTCGGCGAGCAGGCCCGCCTCTTCCTGTCCCGTCTGCACGAGGAACATGCGCCATGGCGCCGCATTGTCGGGGTATTCGACGACCGCACGATATCGCGGACGGGCGCCGACGTTCACGGTCATCCCGTCGTCGGGAATTTGAGCGATCTCGTCGATTGGGTCCGCCGCGGTGACATCGACGATGTCGTCATCGCATTTCCATGGAATGCCGATGAGCGATTGATCTCGATCACCCGGAAACTTCGGGAACTGCCCATACATATCTATGTTGGAAGCGACCTGATCGGCTATCATTTCCCAGCCCATCATCATCGCGTGCTTGGCCGGGTGCCTGTCCTGGAAATTGAAAAGGTCCCGTTTTCGGGTTGGAGCGGCGTGTTCAAATGGGTTGAGGACAAAGTGCTGGCCTCTATCTTGTTGCTTCTGCTGGCGCCGTTGATGGCTTTGGTGGCGATCGCGATCAAAATCGACAGCCCGGGACCGATTTTCTTTCGGCAGAACCGCTATGGCTTTAACAACCAGCTCATCGGCGTCTATAAATATCGAACGATGCACCACCATTTGCGCGATGAGAACGCCGACCGGCTGACGGAGCGCAACGACTCTCGCGTGACCCGAATTGGTTGGTTCCTGCGCCGCTCCAGTATCGATGAGCTGCCGCAGTTGATCAACGTTCTCAAGGGCGAGATGTCTTTGGTGGGCCCGCGGCCGCATCCGACGAGGGCCAAGGCGGGCAATCGGCTGTACCAGGATGTCGTCGCCGATTACGCGGCTCGTCACAGGGTCAAGCCCGGAATCACCGGTTGGGCCCAGGTCAATGGCTGGCGCGGCGAAACCGATACGGAAGAAAAGCTCAGAAAGCGGGTCGAACACGACCTGTATTACATCGAGAATTGGTCGGTCATGCTGGACGTCAAGGTCGTCATAATGACCGTTTTCACTGGCTCGTTCGGAAAGAACGCGTTCTGAACGGAACACGCCAACATTTCGATTGCCGCCCTGCCGCCATTATTGATTTCTAGAGCAAGAAATCCGATCGAGTGATTCCACTGGAACGGATATTTCTCTAGCCGAACGAGAGGTCTGACGTGAGCGAACTGAAGCGAATTCTGGTTACGGGGGGATCCGGTTTTCTCGGTTCTCACCTGTGCGAGCGTCTTCTGTCGGAAGGCGACGATGTCATTTGCGTCGACAACTATTACACCGGCCGCAAGGGCAACATCGTTCACCTCATGGGCAATCCTCAGTTCGAGGTGGTGCGCCATGACGTCACCTTTCCGCTGTACGTGGAAGTGGATCAAATCTACAACCTCGCCTGTCCAGCCTCGCCGGTGCATTATCAGCATGATCCGGTGCAGACCACCAAGACCAGCGTACACGGGGCGATCAACATGCTGGGTCTCGCCAAGCGCACCGGGGCGCGGATCCTGCAGGCCTCGACCAGCGAGATCTATGGCGATCCGGAAGTTCATCCGCAGACCGAGACGTACCGCGGTCATGTCAATCCCATCGGCCCGCGCAGCTGTTACGACGAGGGTAAGCGCTGCGCCGAGACGCTGTTCTACGATTACCATCGCCAGCATGCCCTCGACGTGCGCGTGGTGCGGATTTTCAACACCTATGGACCGCGCATGCACCCCAACGACGGCCGCGTGGTTTCCAACTTCATCGTCCAGGCGCTGCGCGGCGAACCGATCACGCTGTACGGCGATGGCGGCCAGACCCGGTC
This sequence comes from uncultured Alphaproteobacteria bacterium, assembly GCA_963786305.1. Lineage (GTDB taxonomy): Bacteria > Pseudomonadota > Alphaproteobacteria > Rhodospirillales > Defluviicoccaceae > CAKZLS01. The sequence continues at coordinate 55,891 of CAWAYL010000007.1, read as the reverse complement.
ATTCTGTTATGTCGACGATCTCGTCGACGGCCTGGTCCGGCTGATGAACACCGAAGGGCCGACCCTTCACCAGCCGGTCAATATCGGCAACCCCCACGAAGTGACGGTGGCGGAGTTGGCCGAACGCGTCCTCAAACTGTCCGGCTCCTCGTCGCCCGTGGAATACCGGCCGCTGCCCGCCGACGATCCCATGCAACGCTGCCCCGACATCACCCGCGCCCGAACCCTGCTCCACTGGCAGCCCCAGATCCCCCTGGAAGACGGCCTCGGCCGAACCATCCGGTATTTCCGAAAAGCGCTGGATCTGCCCGATCGCGGCAACCTGGAAAATGTCACGCCGCTGCGGGCCAACTAGTGGTTTGGATCAACATATGGTACCCATACGATCGCGTTTCGCACTCCCTCGGCAGGAGGCGCGCGCCGGCGATGGGGATCCATCGTCAAGCGCGTCGGACGCCCCGAGGGAGTGCGAAACGCGACCCGCAGGGCGGCCTTCCGAGCCCCCTGGCGTCGTTGCGCGGCGCTTGTGATGCGACAGCATCACGCCGCGCCACGCGCCTAAACAGCGGAACTCGGAAGGCCGTCGTATGGGTACCATATGTTAAATCCAGACCACTAGGTTCACATGTCCAATCCCAGCAGTTCGAAACCTGTTTTGGTCACCGGCGGCGCCGGCTTTATCGGAAGCCATACCTGCAAGCTTCTGGCCGACCATGGGTACACACCGGTCGTCTTCGACAATTTAAGCCGGGGTCACCGCCACAATGTAAAATGGGGGCCGCTCGTCGAGGGCGACCTCCTCGACCGGCCGACGCTTGTTCGGGCGTTCGAAGACTATGAGCCCATGGCCGTCGTGCATTTTGCCGCGCTCGCGTACGTGGGCGAATCCATGGGGCAGCCGATCCGATACTACCGAAACAACTTCGCTGGATCGCTCAATCTTGCCGAGACCATGATCGAGTGCGGCTGTGGCAATCTGGTTTTCTCGAGCACCTGCGCGGTGTACGGCTTGGCCGAAAGTGATTTGATACACGAAGACCACCCGAGGAACCCGATCAATCCCTACGGGCACAGCAAGAAGATGGTCGAACAAATGTTGCGGGACTGCGGCCAGGCGCACGCGTTTCGATCGGTATCGCTTCGTTATTTCAACGCGGCGGGCGCACATCCCAGCGGCGAATTGACGGAGGAACACGAGCCTGAAACTCATCTCATTCCTCTAGTTTTGCAATGTGCGGCCGGCCTCCGAGACGCCATCGAGGTTTTTGGAACGGACTACCCGACGCCCGACGGCACCGCCGTGCGGGACTATATCCATGTTTGCGACCTTGCCGAAGCGCATCTCGCGGCGCTTCGCTATCTGGAAGCGGGAGGAGAAACCACGGCGCTCAATCTCGGCACTGGAAACGGTCATTCCGTTCACGCCATCATCAGCGCCGCCGAGCGTGTGACCGGGCGGAGCATCACGGTGCGGACGGTCGATCGACGTCCTGGAGACCCGCCGGTCCTGGTGGCGAGGGCCAAATCCGCCGCCAGGATGTTGAACTGGTCGCCGAAGTTTGTCGATCTCGATGAAGTCGTCAAAACGTCATGGCAATCCATGACGATGCCCGGAAAACGTCCGGAGACGGCGTAGGATGTCTCGGGGACGCACGCGATCCTGGGGTGGACGCCCGGCCAAAACCTCTTAGGCAAAAAAATAGTGGTTCGATCGGATGAACGCGGTCTGATCGGAACCGAAAAATGCGAATGGCACAAATACGCCATCTTACCCACCCAAGGTGCCCCAAACGGGCGATGCGGCAAGGACGACCAAAAGATACACCTATCCTCCGATAGCGCGCCCTATTGTATTAAATGCCGCGAATGCTACCATTAGTGTTAGTTGCAGGGCGTGAGGCGGGGCGAAGTCATTTTCGGCGCCGACGACGCGGAAGTCGGCTTTGTTGCGACCGCGGGCGCCGGCAATGGAGGGATTGGATTTGCGAGGAGCAAGGGCGCCGACATTTCGATTGCCGCCCTGCCGCCATTATTGATTTCTAGAGCAAGAAATCCGATCGAGTGATTCCACTGGAACGGATATTTCTCTAGCCGAACGAGAGGTCTGACGTGAGCGAACTGAAGCGAATTCTGGTTACGGGGGGATCCGGTTTTCTCGGTTCTCACCTGTGCGAGCGTCTTCTGTCGGAAGGCGACGATGTCATTTGCGTCGACAATTATTACACCGGCCGCAAGGGCAACATCGTTCACCTCATGGGCAATCCGCGGTTCGAGGTGGTGCGCCATGACGTCACCTTTCCGCTGTACGTGGAAGTGGATCAAATCTACAACCTCGCCTGCCCGGCCTCGCCGGTGCACTATCAGCATGATCCGGTGCAGACCACCAAGACCAGCGTACACGGGGCGATCAACATGCTGGGTCTCGCCAAACGCACCGGGGCGCGGATCCTGCAGGCCTCGACCAGCGAGATCTATGGCGATCCGGAAGTTCATCCGCAGACCGAGACGTACCGCGGTCACGTCAATCCCATCGGCCCGCGCAGCTGTTACGACGAGGGTAAGCGCTGCGCCGAGACGCTGTTCTACGATTACCATCGCCAGCAAGCCCTCGACGTGCGCGTGGTGCGGATTTTCAACACCTATGGACCGCGCATGCACCCCAACGACGGCCGCGTGGTTTCCAACTTCATCGTCCAGGCGCTGCGCGGCGAACCGATTACGCTGTACGGCGATGGCGGCCAGACCCGGTCATTCTGTTATGTCGACGATCTCGTCGACGGCCTGGTCCGGCTGATGAACACCGAAGGGCCGACCCTTCACCAGCCGGTCAATATCGGCAACCCCCACGAAGTGACGGTGGCGGAGTTGGCCGAACGCGTCCTCAAACTGTCCGGCTCCTCGTCGCCCGTGGAATACCGGCCGCTGCCCGCCGACGATCCCATGCAACGCTGCCCCGACATCACCCGCGCCCGAACCCTGCTCCACTGGCAGCCCCAGATCCCCCTGGAAGACGGCCTCGGCCGAACCATCCGGTATTTCCGAAAGGTTCTCGGCGGAGCGGATATTAGATCCGGCGACAGCGCTTCGACGGCACCATTGGAGGTTATCAAGTGAATGTCTCTTGATACGCAGAAACAACCGCTCAAAATCGGTATAGCCGGATACGGCAAGATGGGACGGCTTCGCCACGAAAAGGTGGAGCCGACCGGTCAGGCTCGCGTCGTCGCCGTTTGCGACCCGTTCATGAAGCCACGGGGGGTGGCCGACGGCATTCACGTTTACGACGATTGGCCGGAGATGATCGCCGATCCCGGCATCGACGCGGTCTTCATCGCTACCGTCAACGCACTGAACAAACCGATCACCATCGCGGCGCTGAAGGCCGGTAAGCACGTTTTTTGCGAGAAGCCCCCGGCGTTCACCGGCGCCGATATGATGGACATCATCGCGGTTGAGCGCGCTTCGCGATGCAAATTGATGTATGGTTTCAATCACCGCCAGCACGGCGCCGCCATTCATATGCGCAACATCGTCGACAGCGGCAAATACGGCCGCACCTTGTGGATGCGCGGCCGCTACGGCAAGTCGGTGGACTCGGACTATCTGAATACCTGGCGCGCCGACCCGAGCCTGGCCGGTGGCGGCATCCTGATCGACCAGGGCATCCACATGCTCGACCTGTTTCTCTACCTGGGCGGCCCGTTCGACGAAGTCCAGGCAATGGTGTCGAGCCTGTATTGGAAAGTTCCGGGCGTCGAAGACAATGTCTTTGCATTGCTGCGCGATTCCAAGTCGGGCCGTGTCGCGTCCATTCATTCGACCATGACCCAGTGGCGCCATCTTTTTTCGCTCGAGGTGTTCATGGAACGCGGATACATGGTTCTGAACGGCCTCAAGACCTCGAGCGATACCTACGGCAAGGAAGTGCTGGTGGTCGCCACCAATCGAACCAAGGCACCGGCGGCCACGTGGGAGGAAGAGGAAAGTTTCTCCTATGAGACCGATTCGTCGTGGGACGCGGAAATCAGGATTTTCCTGGACGCGGTGCAGAAGGGTCTGCCCATCGTTTCCGGCAGTTCGTCGCATGCCCTGGAAGTCATGCGCCTGGTCGACAAGATCTACGCCAACGAGCGGCATGAAGCCGATACGCTCTATACGGATTTGAACGCCGTCTCGGTATAGACCGGGCGGGATACCAATCAGGAGAGACCGTGCCATGACTGAATTTCTGGACAGCTATTTCGACCAATACAGACAATTGGCGTTTGGCAAGGAGGTGTACGAAGACATCAAGCGCTTTCGCGACCTCGCCGCCCAGACGCGGGACAAGGGCGGGAAAATGATGTTCGCGGGCAATGGCGCCAGCGCATCGCTGTCCGAGCACGGCGCCGTCGATTTCACGAAGCAAGGAAAGGTCCGCTCGATCACCTTTCACGATCCCAATCTCATCACCTGTTTCGCCAATGACTACGGTTACGACAACTGGATGGCGAAGGCGATCGAGCATCACGCGAAACCGGAAGATGCGGTGGTCCTGATCAGCGTCAGCGGCACCTCGCCCTCCGTCGTCAACGCGGCCAAATATGCCCGCTCGGCCTCGCTTCCCGTAGCCAGCTTTACCGGACGCGACACCGACAATCCGCTCAAGGAGCTATCCGACATCTCGCTCCATGTGCCATCGCACGCCTACAACGTGGTCGAGAGCATCCACGGGATCTGGCTGACCGCCGCCATCGATCTCCTGATCGGCGAAGCGGTCTATGAAACACGCGCGGTGGCGATCTGACGTCCGGCGGACAATAAGCTTCGGCCGCGCCGGCGCGGCCGGGATCATTGCGAAGCAGCGCCGGGAGCGCACGCTTTCCCGACTGCCGGCGCCAGGATTTCCGCGGCAGTGTCCGCACGTCACCACGAATTCACCGACTGGACATTATTCGCGGGACCCGGCCGTGTCACACTCTGACGACAAGAAGCAGCAAGACGCGGGAAACGCCGCCGACCCTCCGGGGCCGGACACCGATTTCGCGGACGGATGCCGGCCGACGCCGACACGGACTTGTCCGGCCAGGCAAGCTTCAAAAGAAAATTCCTCAGGAACATCGGCTGGAGCGGCATCGGCATGGGGCTCCGCGCCATTTTCGCGGGCGGAACCCTGGCCTTGCTCAGCCGGCTCGTGGATCCCGCGACCATGGGGCTTTATGGCGTGGCCTGGGCGGCGGCGTCGCTCGGTCAAAACGTCGGTCGCAGCGGCGCCGCGCAGGGCATCATCGCCCTGCCGAAGATGGAGAAACCGCACGTGGCGGCGGCTCAGGCCCTGGCGGCCCTGTTGAGTTTCGGTATCGGCCTGGCGCTGGTGCTGGCCGCACCCGCCATCGATTCCTTCTACAGAATGGAGGGGCTGGGCGGGGCGTTTCTGATCGGCGGGCTGTTCGTGCCGCTGATGTGCCTTCCGGCCGTCGATATCGCGGTCGCTCAGAAGGAACTGAACTTCAGCCGTCTCGCGATCCTCCAGACGATCGCCGTGATCTGCGCCTCCGTCACCGCCATTGGCCTGACGCTGGCAGGGTATCCGCTGGTCAGCCTTTTCGCTCTTCAGGGCTGTGTCGGTCCCTACATGTTTCGTTCTCTTTCGGCTGGCCGGTCAGCCGCTGGGACTGATGCGTTTCCGCTTGGCGCATCTGCGGGATGTCTGGGTGATCGGCGGCCATCTGTCGCTGACCAGCGTCGCCGCCGTCCTGCTGCAGAACCTGCCGCAGTTGATCATGGCGCGGTTTCTCTCGGCCGAGGCTCTCGGGTACTACACCTTCAGCTACCGGATCGTTCAACTCATCGGCACGCAGTTGAGCGGAATGGTCTTTACCGTCGTCTATCCGACCTTTGCGTCCATCCAGTCCGACATCAAGCTTGTCGGCCGCGCCTTTCTGTACTCGTCGCGATACACCGCGTTTGCCCTGTTCGCCTGCCTGCTGGTACTGGTGGTGGCTCCGGGGCCCTTTCTCCGGCTGTTCGGCGGCGATCAGTGGGGGAGTGGCACGAACGTGCTTTTCTTCCTCGCCATCATGCAGATGCTGGGGAGTTTCACCACCAACGTGGTTCCGACGTTTCAGGCCATCGGAAAACCTTCGGCTGGCTGGAAATGGATCGTCTTTCTTTCGGCTATCCAGGCGGCGATCGTCTATGCGCTGGCGCCACACGGCGTCGAGGCCGTTGCCGTCGGCATGGCGTTTTCCGGTCTCGCCATGCCCCTCGCCCCCTACTGGCTGTCGCGGGTCGCGGGTTTCCCGTTCGCCGACTATGTCCGCAGCATGGCCGGCATCGTCCTGCCTCTTCTTCCAGCGCTCGCCCTCGGCATCGCCCTGTCCTTCTGGGCGCGAGACGCTTCCGCCGCTCCTCGGCCTTCTTGATACCGGCCTGCGCCGCCGGGCTTGTTTTTGTTGGCCTGACGATCGTCACGGATAAACACCTGCGGCAGAGCCTGTTGGCGGTCGTCGCCTACGGGCGCAAACGCATGGCGCCGCGGTGCGCCGGGATGATCTTCCTCCAAAGCCGAACCGCGGGATTGAACTGGACGCGCCGCATGATGTATTCGACACACCGTTACGCTTACGTAATTTTATTGGGAAATCGAATCATCGGTATTATGAATTGACCCGTTATTGCAACCAAGAGCTTTCGATGCGGTAAATGTTCTCTTGTTTGTTGTGCTTTTTCGGAGAATGTTATAGTCTTTATGCGTGTCGAATCGGGCTGGGGTAAGTACTCATGACGGACGGGCCGGTTGAACACAGTGGTCAGGGGAACATCGGTATCTCGTCCCGCAGAATTCTCATCGTGGCGCCGCACCATGCCATCGGTTACACGGGTGGACGGTATCATGCGTGGATGATGACCGAGGCCCTGGCGGCAGGCGGCGCCGATGTCGTCGCGTGGACCACGGCGCAGCCCTTTCTCATGCGCGATTTCCTGACCTATCCGTCTCATGGCCGGATCGAACTGCATATCGATCCGGACTTCGTCAGGCCGCCAGAGGGGCCGTTCGACGTGATCTTCCTGACGCCCAATCAGAGCATGGATTGGGGGCCTTACGTGGCGGCGGTATCGACGGCGCGAAAACTCGCGGCGCCGCTGGTCTTCCTCGATTTCGAAGCGCCCACATGGTTCAACGCCGAAAACGCCAACCAGCGGAGTATATTGCGAACGGCTCCTTTCTGGGCCTCTTCACGCTACGCCGACGTGATCCTTTCGTCGACGGCGTACGGCTCGGAGCGCGCGCGGGAATATTACCGCCCTTATCGACCGGCGGAGGCCTTTCGGTACTGCTATCTCTCGATCAACAGCATCGTCGCCGATAGCGTCGAGGCCGAGCGCGCCAACCAGATCGTTTGCATCGCGCGGCTCGACGGGGCAAACCGGCACAAGGGGATCACCGCGCTCCGCGATGTGTTCAGCGACGATATCGCCGGATTTACCTTCGTCGTCATCGGAACCATGCCCGAGGAGACGGAAAGCCAGCTCCGTGAAATTGCGAACGCGCGAGGCATCAAGTTTGTACGCAAGTCGGGACTGACCGATCGCGAGAAATTCGAGGAAATCAAGAAATCCCGGCTCATGGTTTTTCTCTCCACCTTCGAGGGATTCGGTCTTCCTCCGGTGGAGGCGCTCTATTGCGGAACACCCTGCATCGTCAACCCGCTGCCGGTTCTCAAAGAAGTCAGCGGTGATGCCCTGATTTATCTCGAAGGCGGCAGCTCGGACCTGACGCAATGTGTGATGAAGGCGATTGCCCGCACGGAACCGCTCGTCCCGACCGCGGAGCGCGAGCGCATTGCCCGGATGGTCCGTTTCGAAAGCTACGTCGCGCGCCTCGACGACCTTCTCGGCAATCTGAAAATGCGCAAGGACAAGCCCGTGGCCGCATGTGCCCGGGGAGCCGCCGGAATTCGGTTTGTTGCTGGTATGCGGCAGCGTTGCAAAATGGATCTACCGTTTTGTCCGGAACTTGATCCTTGCGGCGCGGCGGTTTCGCAGCCGGTAAGCGGGCTCCAAACTTCTCAGGACGGCGCGATTGCGGCCCGTCTCGCCCGTCCGGTCCGTCACCGGACCCGAAGTCACTCGCCGCGTTTCGCGACAGAACGCTCCAGCAGAGACTGAAAAGAAGCGCGCATGGAACCCACATGGCGGCCGAATTGAATCCTCCGGTAACGAAATTCGCCACGAAGAACGCGCCGATCCAAATGATGCCGTTCATCCCATGGAGTATCCCTCCCCGACGAACAGAATCCAGAGGCCGAACGCTCCCATGGCCGCGAAGATCAGAAGCGTTGTCGCGATGGCCTGGCGATAGACGTCCGTCTTGATGATCGAGCCTTCCACCTGGGCGAATCGATGCGCCGCCCTGCCGATGCCCGCCATTTCGTTATGCGCCGTCGCGCCGCTGCCGAGGACCGGGGAATCCCACTCTCGAAGCAGAAACAACACCGGATCCGCGATCCGTTCATTGAAGCTGCTCTCGTTGCCCGATTGGATTGCTTCGATACGCTCGGCCTGAGAGAATACGATGAGAACGCGAAAATAAGCCTGCCGATGGCGATCAACGGCCCCGTTAACCCCTTCGAGAACGTCGTCCAGAAGCCGGCGAGCACCTGTTGCGGATTAGCGGCCATCAGTCCGAGAATAAGCGCGGGCGCCGCGAACCAGAAGGAAGGCGAGCGTGTAAGCACCACGAAACGCCCCGATATAGATGAAGGATCTCACGATGCGGCGGGTGACGATCAGATAGGCCGCGACGATATCCCCATGAACCGCGCGTAATTCGAGACCTTCGGAAAACATCCCGGTGGGGCGCGGCGCATAATACAGCAGATTGTCGCGAAAAAGATGCTCGGGGATCGCGTCAGCTCCATACAGAACCGACCTCATGTCAAACACCAATTCATAGAAAAACATCTCGAAGATGCCGAAGGCCCCAAAGCCGAGGATGGCGATCTCAAGGACCCGTCCCGTCGTCGCTTCCGAATTGACCTCGTGCCACTTGGTCAGGAACGACGAAACGATCACGAATGTCGCCAGCGACGCCAACAACTGCACGAACGACCGGCCCTCGAGGTCGCCCTCGATAGCCGAGTAGACAGTGCCCGGCATGACACTCAAGAGGTACACGAAAGCGAACTGCAGCGGCGGCATTTCGACCCGAAACCGCAAAACCAGCAGCATAAACGCCGAGAATACAAGGGACAGGACGAAAACCTGCGGCAGGCCGAACAAGTAGGCGCCACCCGTGGATACGGTGAAAATGCACAGCAGCGAGATGGCGACCACCCCATATCCCGGGCTCATGAACCTGCTTAAACCGACAGGCCGGCTTCCGAGCAAACGAGTACCAGTTTTCGTGGACAATGCTCTTCCTTCTTGGTCGCGCGGAATGGGTACGCCACGAATGGCCTCAAGGACCATGATTTCTGCCGGTAACTAAACGTCCCGCGCGGATGTGGACGCACGAACTTGACGCTCTCGCAACGACGACGGTTATACCGGCAAGGGCCCAGGCGCACAAGTCCGCCCCGGTGTCGTGTCCACCCCGGTGTCGCCGGCGCCGGCGTTCGGCCCGCCCGCCATCGGCAAACGCCCCCGCCACCGCTCACGACGTCCCGATAAAACTCGCTATCGCGTCGATCTTTTCCGCGGGCGCGAGGACGCGATTGACGCTCAACGCCCGAGGATGATCCAGATCGTCGCCGACCGGGACGAGCTTGTTGTCCTCGATGAACGTGAACGCTTGATAATTCCTCTCCTTGAACAGTTCGAACAGGATTTCATTCGAGTAGCCGTGCTTTTCGTAGTGTCCGACCTCGAGGACGACGAAGGGTCTCGCCTTCTCGATCGTTTCGAGCGCACCTTTAAAAACAAACAACTCGAATCCCTCGACATCGCATTTGATGACCGCGGTTCGCTGTATGAGCGGATAGTCTCCGAGCAGAGAGTCGAGGGTCTTCAAATGCACGAGCGCGACCCCCTTGTCCTTCGAATCCGCGTCTTTATCGACGAAGGATCCCCCCGTGTGTCTCAAGCCGTCGGGTTCGACAATTCTCAGCGGCACGCTCTCTTCCTTGTCGGACAGGCCGAAACTGAACAAGGTGATTCCCTTGCAGCTCATGATCTTGAAGAAAAGGCCGGTGGCCAGCGCATAGTACGGATCGGCCTCGAAGGCAAAAACGTGCCCGGAGCCGCCGACGGCCTTGCGCAGATCATAAGTCCAGGCCCCACCGTTGGCGCCCACGTCGATTGCGACATCACCCTCTTTCAAGACGTTCGACGTGAGAGCGACCTCGGGGTCCGGCCGATATCTGAATTTGAATAAATAAACAAATCTAAGTGCGTGAATGTAGGCCGTAATATTCGACCCAAAAATTCTAAGAAGCCCTGTTTTTATTCTTTTTGTTTCCATATCTCGGCAGTCTCCCTCAACACTCGACGCCTGTCGAACCAGCTTCTTTGTTCCGCATCATCGGGCTCGCGCCCGCGCTGGCTTTTGATCAGGCAGTGTATCGTTCTTTCCCTTGGCGTCCAGTAGCACGAACCGCAGCATGATGCGCACCGTGCACCAGGGCGACGACCACCCCGCCCACCCCCCTTTGGGTGTGCTATATCCGGCGCCCGACTCCAGGAAAGGGTGTACACCCTGCGTACAAATCTGCAAGGACTAGTACATCGATTCCGTAGAACCGACCTGTTGTGATGGATTCCGTTGTTGGCGCGATATGTGGTAGGGAGAGGCGGGTTCATTGGGACGGGTAGTAATCATGGCGGCGCCTCGGAAGGTGATTGAGATTTCGATGGGGGAGGACGATCTGGCTCGGCTGGCGGCGATTGCGCGGTCGCGGACGGAGCCGGCGAGCCGGGTGGAGCGGGCGCGCATCCTGTTGCGCTACCGCGACGATCCTTCGAGCTACGGGGTCGGCAGGGCTCTCGGGGTGACGCACCAGACCGTCCGGCGTTGCGTGGCGCGGGCGGTCCGGCTGGGGGCCATGGCAGCGCTCGACGACAGCCCGCGGCCGGGCAAGGAGCCGGAGATCACGGCGGAAGCGCGCACCTGGCTGGTGTCGCTGGCCTGTCGCAAAGCCAAGGACTTGGGCTATCCGCATGAGCTGTGGACGACGCGACTGCTCGCCCGCCATGCCCGCGCGCACGGCCCGGCGGCGGGACACTCCTGCTTGGCGCGGATCGTCCAGGGCACGGTGTGCAAGATCCTCGCCCGCCAGGAGGTCAAGCCGCACAAGGTGCGCTACTACCTGGAGCGGCGCGACGCCGCCTTCGAAGAGAAGATGGCCGAGGTTCTGTGCGTCTATCGGGAGGTCGCGGTCCTGCGCGCCGCCGACACGCCCGACGAGACGGTTGCGATTGTCTCCTACGACGAGAAGCCGGGCGTCCAAGCGATCGGGACGACCGCGCCGGACCTGGCGCCCCAACCGGGCGTTCACGAGAGCTTTGCCCGAGATCATGAGTACAAGCGCCACGGCACGCTGTCGCTGTTGGCCGGGATCGACCTTGTCACCGGCAAAGTCCACGCCCTCGTCAAGGATCGCCATCGCAGCCGCGAGTTCATCGAATTCCTCGAGCTTCTCGATGCCGCTTATCCGGCTGAGACGGCCATCAAGGTGATCCTCGACAATCATTCGGCGCATGTCTCCAAAGAAACCAAGGCGTGGCTCACCAGCCAGCCCGAGGGACGCTTCGAATTCGTCTTTACCCCGAAGCACGGCTCCTGGCTCAACCTCATCGAGGGCTTCTTCTCCAAGCTCGCCCGGTCCGTGCTCCGCCACATCCGCGTCGCCTCCAAGCAGGAACTCAAAGACCGGATCATCGCCGCCATCGACGACATCAATCGCGATCCCGTCCTTCATACCTGGTCCTACAAGCTCGACCACGCCGCTTGATATAAGTCGATCCATGGAAACGCTGTACTAGTGGTTTGGATCCAACATGTGGTACCCATACGTTGGATCCAAACCACTAGACTACCGGGCATCAAGGTTTCACATTCGCGCCGCTTCGCCCGATTTGGTCTTACGGCAAGATACCGATACGAGCACGTTTCCAAATCTCGCGGCTTTACCGAATTTGATGATTGAAACGGTGTAATTTCAAAATCCGCGCCTTTAGTGTGAAATGCTGAACCTAGTGGTCAGTATCTAACATATGGTACCCATACGATCGCGTTTCCCGCTCCCTCGGCAGGAGGGCGCGCGCCGGCGATGGGGACCCATTGTCAAGCGTGTCCGACGCCCCGAGGGAGTGGGACACGCGACCCTGCGGGCGGCCTTCCGAGCCCCCTAGTGTCGTTGCGCGGCGCTTGTGATGCGACAGCATCACGCCGCGCCACGCGTCTAACCAGCGGAACTCGGAAGGCCGTCGTATGGGCACCATATGTTGGATCCAGACCACTAGCGGTCCGCGGGAACGAAAACATAAGATAGTCGATGATGCACTCGGGAAATACAAAACGAACAAATCGGTATATCTCTTTCGTGGCGCGGGCGGCGGTGAGCGCGGTGCTTATCGCCGTTTTGCTGTATCTGGCCGACACCCGGGAAATGATGGCGATGTTCGCGCGGATCCATCCGCTGCCGTTCGCTGGCGCCTGCCTCGCCTTCGCGGTCGGACAGTTGGTGTCGGCGGCGCGGTGGCGGCTGGTCATCGAAAGCATGCACTCCCCCATCGGCGGCACATGGTATTACAACGGGCTGGTTTACATCGGGCTGTGCTTCAACTTTTTTCTTCCGTCGACGGTTGGCGGCGACGTGGTGCGGGCCGAACTCACCCGGTCGCGGCTCGGCAGCAGGGTGGCGGCGTACGGGGGCGTCCTGTTCGATCGTTTCGTCGCATTCCTGTCGGTGGTGGCGCTGGGACTTGTCGCTCTCGTCATCATGTTCATCGTCACCGGTTGGTTCGATATTAGCCTAGTGACGGCGTGCCTGGTCTTTTTGCTGATCGCCATCGCCTCCTACGCCTTCATCCGCTGGCCGCTCATCGGCTGGATGGCGACCCTGTTCAGCGCCGGAAAAATGCGGGTGATTTGCGAGAAGATCGCTGAGATGATCACGCTCCTCAACCACTATATCAAGCGCAGAACCATGTTCGTTCAGGCGTTCGGGTTATCGCTGGTGGTTCAGACCGTCGGCGTAAACCTGGTCGTTTATTTCCTCGCTCTCTCCTTGAACATCGAGGCTCCCGCGCTCTACCATTTCGTCGCGGTTCCCATTATCACTCTCGTCACGCTCGCGCCCATCTCATTGAACGGACTGGGCATTCGCGAAATTGCGTTCATTCTTCTCTACGCGAAGGTAGGGGTCGACACCGAAGCCGCCGTGGCGCTCTCCCTCGCCTTCATGCTCCTGCTGGCGCTCTTCGCGGCGATCGGCGGGCTGTGTATCCAGATCCCGGGGCTGTATCGGCGCGGCGTCGTCTCTCATGTTCAGGAGGACTGAGCGATAGATCAAAGCAGGGAACAGGCGTCCAATTCCCGCTTCAATAGGGCAAAGTCCTCGTCACCGATTTTCTGGTGCTGGGAGACGGGAAAGGGTGCGATGTCGACACCGGCGGGCGGCGTCACCGGCTCGCCGGGCGCCATATGGCGCGCCACGCGATCGACCAGGGCCCGCGGATTTTCACAGAACGCCTCGTAATCGACGACCCAGTACCGTTCGGATCCGATGGCCGCCAATTGCTCGCGTTCGAGCTTCCGGTGAAAGGCGACCTGCCGGCAAACCGACTGATAGGGGGTATCCGGCGGCGCCGACTTGCAATCCGGATCCTCGAGCCCGTAGGGCGTCTCGTCGGTGCCGTGGATGTCGCGGCGGCTCTTCAAAAGCGCTTGCGCCAGATAAAGAGGGTTGCGCCGCATGCAGACGAAAATTGCCGTCGGCAGAAGTGGCGCCACGAGCCTGGCGTAAGCGTTCATGTTATTGTTCTTGGCGACCAGGGGCCGGGGAAACGCGTTTTGGAACGCGCCGAAAAACTGGACGAGCCGCGTCCGGTTCGGCTCGTCAATGGCGGTCGGTATCACCGTCCGGTCGGGTCCGAACCATCGGTCCCAGAAATAAAGCGCATCGTTGGGCCCATACCAGTTTTTGCTCTTGCCGTAAAAACTGCGAAACGCGATGCGGTCGTTGCGGAACGGCCGCCCGCACCATCCGGTTCACCGTGATCGGCGATCGCGGGAAGATCGAAGTCAGATTGTTGAAATAGGCGACCGGAAGACCGGCGCTCAGCACCTGGGCGGCAACGGTTGTGCCGGATCGCGGCGGCCCGACCACGAAAACGATCGGGCGCTCCGGAAGGGGTGCCCGGTCGTAAAGGCGCCGCTCGCGCACGCTCAAGGCCAAGTCGAGCGGAGTGACCGCAACCTGCAGCGCCGCCGATCCCAAGGCATAGAATGCCTCGCCATTGCGCGAGGCCACGATACGCATGGCCAGCGACAGCGGATTGTTGATGTGCCTGGGTATGGAGCGGTGGATCATCGCTCTTAACGGCGATACGGTATGAGGCATGGATTTTCCCCGCTTGACGGCGATGAACGTGAGCGAAGTGTGGCAACCGGCGGACAGATCGGTATCGGACGCCGTGACGGGCGCCGCTTATTGACCATACCGATAGCGCCGTTTATTTGCTATTGTCTTTGCCGTTGTTCACGGACAGCGTTCATTCGGCCCAATCGACCCGTGGAATTTTGTCGGCGGGTGCGTCAACCAATCGGGCCGCCGACACCCTCGCGGTAAAACCGTCATTGTCATCGAGCACGTCTCTCGACTGGATATCACGAATGCCCCCTCGCTTGTCTACCGATCCCGCGGCCACGCGCGGCCTCCCGTTCTCCGGCGGCGTCCCCGCCGCCTTGTTGTCGGCGCACAATTCCCGTTTGTTCACCAACGCGATTTGTTTGCCAATCCTTTTCTTGATTATCTCGGCGACACTCTGCTTTTTACTCCTATCGTTGAACTACACTTATATATCGGTGATGCTCAATGACACGTTCGTCATTATCGACGGTGCCTACAGAATGGCACAGGGGTACATTCCCCACGTGGACTTCCGCACCCAGCTCGGTTTCCTGAACTTCGCCTTTCCGGCGCTGGCAATGCTCATCACCGACAACGTCGGCGCCGCCGTGCCCACCGCCCTCGCACTATACGTTCTCTTTCTCTCCCCGCTCGCCGCCTACGTCATCTGCACCAGAATGCGGTACTGGATCGCCATTCCGCTGTTTTTGTACATCGTATTTCTCGTGGCTTCTCCTTTCATGGTGGGGAGCACGCCCGTGCAAATCTCATTCGCGTCCATATACAACAAGGTGGGGTGGGCGGCCCTGCTCATCGTGCTGCTGATGTATATCGCGCCGATTTTCCAGGCCCGGAAACTGTGGATCTTCGATGCGCTGGTGGCCTCGCTGCTGATCGCATTTCTCCTCTATACGAAAATCACATACGGGCTCGTCGCCGCCGCCGCGGTGGTCCTGATGGCGATCTTGAACGGCGAATGGCGCCGCCGCGCCATTCTCGGCGCCCTATTGTTCGTCGCGATCATCGGCGTGGTCGAGTTGGCGCTTGGCATTAATTACTACTATTTTTCGGATCTCGCGCACCATTCACTGGTGCGCACGTCCCTTGGTTTCATGGGGACTAAAATCATCGCAAGTGTCGTAAAGAATAGTTACTATGTCATCGCCGGTTTGTCGGCAGTCATACTGTGCTATTTTTACAGTGACCGAAAATACCAGGATGTCCTTTTTGGACTTTTCGTCATTTCATCGAGCGTCGTCCTGTTCATTTTCAACGGGCAGGAAACGGATATACCCACGGTCATAGCCTTCATCGCCATTGCCTGTGAACGAATCGCCCGATATCCGTCGGTCCGCACAAACTCGGGACCGCGCGTCGCCGTGTTTGCCGTCTTTTCCCTTTTCCTGATCATGATATCGCAGATTTTTTTGTACAGCGCCGTCGCCTTCGGCCTGAACTACACGCGGGCATCCGCAGAAAATCCGAAAGACATCCCCGGCGAAACCAACATCGGTTCGTACTTCGTCGTCGAGGATTGGCCGCACGGCGCCTTCGGTGCGCGCATGAAGCAGGCGATAGAACGATTTGGCGAAGACGGCTTTGACGAAATTCGAAAATATGTCGTGGCGCGCCAGTCGATATTCCAGCAAGAATACTTTCGTACCATCGAACAGGGCGTCGTGCTCCTCGACGCGTACGATTTGAAGGGCGAACGGATCCTCACTTTCGACTTCGCCAACCCTTTTCCCTTGATCGTCGGATCCGAGCCGCCCACGGGTGACCGCGTCGGCCTTTATTTCGGCCGCACGTTCAATGAGGACGTTTATATCCCCGCCGATTCCATGTTTCGCGACGCGGGCGTGGTCATGGTTCCAAAGGTGGCCATCGAACCTCATACCCGGGATGCCCTGATGGACATCTACGGCGACTATCTTCGCGACCACTACCGGCTGATCCACGATGACCGCTATTGGTCGGTCTGGAAGGCCAGGAACCCGAAAGCCTGACGATCCGGTTCACCGGAAACGAAGCGTGCGCAACGAAGACAACTACCGCGTTCGCGAAATCGCCGCCGACGCCATCGTATCGGGTCGACTTCAGCCGGCTGAAACGCACCGTTCCCGCCTTCCAGCAGCGATGGCACGTGCGGCGCGGCGCTCAGCAATCGTTTCATGCGTACAGGAACGAAGGGCTGACGCCGGAAAAGTCCGGAGAATCGCTGTACAGCCGCGCGGCCACTTGGACGGCTCATTGCGATCGACGGGCAAAAAGGCCGTTGCGTCGTAGGACACCGGCCCGAAAGTAGCGCACAAGTGTGCAATCCGTCTTGCGCCCGTCGCGCCGTTTGGCCACAGTTCCATTCTCGGTCCCGGCGCCGCGGCTCGAACGCGGCAGGGGACTTCCATAAGCACCGGCCGGGGGCGCGGGTGAACAAGACATGGATGACGGCCGTCGACGACGCCGCCGATACCATCGGTGAAATGCTGATCGAAGTGGCGGGCGGCGCGGCGTCCTATTCGCACGAAGATATCGCCCGCGCCGCGCTCGGCAGCGGTATCGCGGTACTTCTCGGCGAGGATCCCGACCCGTCACGGGTCGAGGCGGCGGCGCGCGCGCTTTACGAGGCGCTTCACGACGAGAAGCGGTTGCACTGGGACACGGTCAATACCGTCGAAAAACCGTTCTGGCTCGACATCGCGCGATCGGTGATCCGCGCCTCCGACAAGGCCCTGTTGGACGCGACGGAGGCGTAAAAGATGCCGGCGGGAAGATGAGCCGATCGGCACGCAACGAGCAACCAAACGGCGGCAATCTTTGTTGCGGTCGTTTGACGGCAAAGGCGGCGTTTGTGCCCTTGAGGTCACACCAGGGGGAATTGGAAATGCGTGCTGGCGCAAAAGCGCATCCAAGTCGTGATACCGAACGTAAGGCTAAAACATTGACGCATTGAAATTTTTGGGACTGTACCGACGGAACGTGACACGGAGGAAAAACGGCTTTGCTCATATCTCCGCCTCCAACGCCCTATTGACTTTAAGGGGATATAAAGCCAAGTGGCGCATGACAGGCCGGGGTGTCGCAACCACCTCGGCGTAGGCTCGATACGCGAATTTGAGCTAACGACCCGAAAATGGACTAACGACTTGATAATGGACTAACGAAAGGAATTTGTCGCATGGTTACACATGACATCGAAACCAACGCCGTCGACGCCGTATTTTACCCGGTGGTCCCGGACTCGTTCATGACACGCGATTCCGCGAACCACTCCGCGTCTCGGTTCTACGCCAGGCCCGGCGTGTCGATCAACGAAATCGACGCTCCCATCCTGGCTCCCCACGATCCTTGGAGCTTCTGAACAGGTCGATCCGGCCGGGTGGCCGGCGTTCGCACGAACGGGCCACCCTCCGGTATCCTGTCCCTGACCGTCCCTATCCCGTCCCACCAAGCACGATATCGAAGGTTCCCGCCAGCGCCTCCGACTCGCCGTCGGGATCGGGCGCCAGAGGCACGATGACACTAGCCCGGGCCCTCGGATCGCGAATGCGGCCGAGGACGAAATCCCGCTCGTTTCGCGGTTCCCCGGCAACGTACATCTGGGTCGTCAGGCGCGGAAAATTCGGCGCCGCGATGGCGAAATGAATGTGCGGTGTCCGCCCGGGATAGGGCACCGGCCGGATGGTGCGAAACCGGTATCCGCCGCCCCCGTCCGTCTCGGGTGCGTCCGTACCCCTGAAAATTGGGATCGAGGCCGCCGCCGTCCCGCGGATGGTGATAGCGCCCGAGGGCATCGCATTGCCAGATCTCCACCAGGGCATCGGGCACCGCGCGGCCGCCGGGGATCGAGAACGCGCCCCGCGATACGGGTGACGGTGCCCGGTGGCCGGCTCCGAGCGGCCGGCGACATGAACGAGATCGGCATCGGCATCGAGCGGCTGGGTCCGCGGATAGAACGGCCCCGGCGTCTGCCTTGCCGTGGGCGCGAGCGCCGTTGCCGCGGCCCCCGGCCGCCCGCCGCTCAAGGCCGCCGCCGACACCGCGCACGCGACGAAGGACCGGCGCGTCATTCCAGCTAGATCATTCATCAAGCACCTCCGTTCATCATCGGCAAGCATCGTAGGGCGGGTTGATAACCCGCCGAATGCGGAACCCGAGACACTCATGCGTCGCAATACGCCTCCGGCTATTGCGACCTACGCGCTGCTCGGGCTCCCCGAGAGCCTTGGACCCGAGACCATCGCGCGGGCCCTCCGGATCCCGAGCACTCGGAACCCGGAGCCCGCCTGCTCCTGCCTTATCAGAGCGCGAACGTCTTGCTCTCGCCGGCCTTGATGTCGGCTACCTCACCGCGCAGGCCCACCTTGACCGTGTCGGCGCCACCGGGCATGACGGCAACGGTAAGCTCGCCGCCGGCGAGTTCACCCGGATGGATGTGCCCTGGAACAGCATCTGGATACGAGATGCCGTCGAGCTTGTCGGTGAGCTTGGGGTCGAAAGTCAGCGCGCCCTTGTGGATCTCGACGCCCATGTAGCCCCGCTGGATCAGATCCAGGGTGCCGGCCATCACGCCCATGTGGATGCCCTCCAGCGTGGTGCCGCCCTGGATGTCGTTGATGTCGCTTTCCAACGCCCGGATGAACATGTCCCAAGACTGGTTTGGGTGAATCTGCGAACTCGATGTCGGCGTGGACGATCAGGCTGAGCGTGGATCCGTGCGAACAGCGCTCGTAGTAGTAGTCGATGTTCTTGCGCGCGGTGTCGTCGGCGTAGTCGTAGCCGAGCCGGCTGAACAGCCGCTTGAGTTCGGCCTCGGAGTGCAGGTACCACAGCATCAGCGTGTCCGCCTGCTTGGCTACCTTGTACTTGTCGGGGGTGTCGCCCTCGGCCTTGAGGATACGGTCCATGCGATGGATGTTGCCATACTTCTCGCGGTAGGCGTCCCAGTCGAGCTCTTCGAGGTTCTCATACCCCTCGAACTGGGTGATCAGGCCGTCGCCGTGGAACGGCACGAACATCTTGTGGGACATGTCGGACCACAGCCGGACCTCGTCGTCGGTGATGCCGAGGGTCTGGCGCAGCGTGTCGCGCCGCAATTCCGGAAGGGCGCTGAGGACCTCCTGCGCCACTTCGCAAATCCATGCGACCATCAGATTGGTATAGGCGTTGTTGGGAAGGCCGTGCTCCTCCGAGCCATACACCGACTCGTGGAACTCGTCCGGTCCCATGACGCCGTGGATCTCGTAGCGCTCGCGCTCGGGGTTGTAGTGCGCGATGCTGGCCCAGAACCGGGCGATCTCCAGCAGCATCTCGCCGCCGTAGGCCGACAGAAAGGCCGCGTCGCCGGTCATCCGGTAATACTGCCAGATGTTGTAGAAGATGGCGATGTTGACGTGCCGCTGGTTGTGGCTGAAATCGGGATCCCAGCTACCGGACTTCGGGTTGAGGTGCACGACCTGGGTTTCCTCGGTGCCGTCGCTGCCGCTTTGCCACGGGAACATGGCGCCCTTGTACCCGGCGTCCTTGGCGAGCGCCCGCGCCTCGTCCAACCGGCGGAAGCGGTACATCAGCAGCGCGCGGGTGATCTCCGGAAGGCGCGTGTTGATGTACGGAAAGATATAAAGCTCGTCCCAGAAGATGTGGCCGCGATAGCTCTCGCCGTTGAGACCGCGCGCCGGCACGCCGGCATCGAGATCCACCGTGTTGGGCGAGCAGCACTGGAGGATGTGATTGATGTGCAGCCGAACGATCATCTGCACGTGGTCGTCCTTGGGAACCTCGATATCGCAGGCGGCCCATAGGTGATCCCAGGCCTGGATATTCTCGTCGAGGGCGTGGGCAAAGTCGGTGAACCGGATGACGGCGCGTTCAGCGTTGACCAGGGGTTCGCTGATGGCGTTGTCGCGCGACGTGTAGAACGCCAGCATCTTTTCCACCCGCGTCGGAACGCCCTGTTGAACGTCGAAGCCGAGCGTCTGGTGAATATAGCCATCTTCTTGGTGAAGGCCATGCTCGACGGAAAGCACCTCGAGCTCTCCGTACACCCGGGTGCGCGCCGCGTAGGCGAGATAGATGCGCGATTGGTTCATCTGCACCAGCAAGGCGATGGCGTCGTCGGCGACGGCGTCGGTGGAAACCGGCACCAAGTGTTCGCTCTCCAGCTCGCGGTAGCGGGCGACGCCCCAATTGTGGACCCGGCCGTCCAGGCCCGAGATCACTTCCACCCGGCCGGACCAGTTTTCGGGCGTGATCGTCCACTCGAGACCCGCTTCGTGCATCTTCGCCATGCTGACGAAGCGGCGGCTGGCCAGCGTCGTCTCCCGGCCCTCGCCATCACGGAAACGGACGGTGCGCCTGACCATGCAGGCGCGGATGTCGAAATCGTGGCTGTACGACAGCACCTCGACGCTGTCGAGGCTGAACGGCGCGCCGCCCTCGATGCGCAGCTTCATCACCAGCCAGTTGGGCAGATTGACGAAATCCTCGTTGACCACCGGCCGGCCGCCCATGACCGTGGCGAGACGGTTGAAGCCGCCGTGCATGTAGGTGCCCGGATAGTACGGTCCCGGATCGTCGAGTCTTTCGATGATGGCGTCATTCCACTCCGCCGCGCCGCGGCTGCAGAAATAGCCGTTGCCGGTGGAGGTCAGCGCCTCGCGCAATCCCTCTTCCTCGGGGACGAATAAATCGTAAGCCAGCGTCCACGTCGACATGCCCTATCCTCGCTCTTTTGTATGTTTCTTTGAGTGTTTTTGTTTACATCGCGTCCGCCGCGCGAGCGCCCGTCAAGGCGCCAGCGAGTGCAGGAACCGCTCCACTTCTTCCATGCTGTCGAGGATGTAGTCCGCGGACGTCGTTCGTCCGCCGACCTCCGGGTCGTCGGCGCGGCCGACGAAGATGCCGAGGCCACGCCCCTCGAGAGCTTCGAAGGCATGCTCGTCGGTGTGGTCGTCGCCCATGTACATGGGCATGACGTCGGGAGTGTCGAGACCGAGCGCGTCCAGCAGATAGAGCACCGCCTTGCCCTTGTCCCAGTCGATCTTCGGCTGGATTTCGAACACCATCTTGCCCGGCGTCACCTTCAATTTGTCCGGATGATCGGCGAGGATGGCGTCGACCACATCCTTGACCTTGCCGCGCTCGGCCTCGGCGACCAGCCGGTAATGGGCCGCCACGGACGCTTTCTTGGGCTCCACCAGCGCGCCCTCGATGGGATCCATCACATCGTGCAGGCGCGCCTTGGCCTCGTCCAGCAACGCCGCGAACTCGCCACCCATCTCGCGCTGCAGATTTCCGCCATCGGGGCTCCAGATATCGAACCCGTGACTGCCGGCGACGATCAGGCTGTCGACGCCCATGAGCTCCTGCACCACCGGACGGTCGCGGCCGCTGACGACGCACACCGAGCAGCGATCGGCCAGCGCCTTGACGGCCTCGCGCATGTTTTCGGAAATGACGGCGTCCTCGGGCCGGTCGACGATCGGCGTCAGGGTTCCGTCATAGTCAAGGAACACGGCCGGTTTCTTGCCGGCCAACTGCTCGTCCAACTGTGCTTTGTGGGTCAGCGCGTTCGGTAGTTCGCCGATGTTCTTGGTCATCGTCGCCTCCTCCATGTTTCTTTTGGGTACAGTTTAATAGTTGAGCTCGCCGAGATCGGACACCACGATATCGGCGCCGTTTTCCAGCAGCGCGGCGGGCTCGTCATGACGGGCAATGCCGATCACCAGTCCGAAGCCGCCGGCCTTTCCCGCCTGGACGCCGGAGATGGCGTCCTCGATGACGACGCAGCGCTCGGCCGGCGCGCCGAGGAACACCGCCGCCACCTCGTAGGTGTGGGGATCGGGCTTGCCTTTCAGGTTGTGTTCGGCGGCGACATTGCCGTCGACCTTGTTGTCGAACAGATCGGTCAGACCGGCGACCTCGAGCACGGTGTCGCAGTTCTTGCTCGACGTGACCACGGCGACCGGCTTGCCCTCGGCCCGGATCTTGCGGACCAGGTCGACCGACGTCTGGAACACCACGGCGCCCTGTTCCTTGAGCACGTCGTTGAACATGGTGTTCTTGCGGTTGCCGAGCCCGCAGACGGTTTCCTTCTCGGGACCGTCCTCGGGATCGCCCCATTCCAGCTCGATCCCGCGGGACCGTAAAAAAGTGTCGACACCGTCGTAGCGCGGCCGACCGTCCACGTGCGTGAAGTAATCGGGGTCGATCTCGAACGGTTCGAACGGAGCGCTGTCGCGGTCCGCCACGCTCTTCAGATACTCGTCGAACATCTTCTTCCAGGCGTTGGAATGGACGCTCGCGGTATCCGTGATCACGCCATCGAGGTCGAACAACCACGCGTCGTACTTGTGCGGATCGAGTTCTGAATCTTTTTGGATTAGGGTCATTCGCGTTTACCATTCCCTCTCTCGCCAGAAGGGGGGGGAATAGCGAACCAAGGCGCGCTGTCAGCGTCGTCGCGCCTGGTCGGAGAACCCGACCCCCCTCCGGCATTGCATTTCATTTATTGCCGGTTGGCGGGCATTATAGCCGACCGGCGCTGCTTTCCCACCCTTGCGGACATTTTTTTTCGCGCCGCCAGCAAAACGTTCGCGAACCCGGATTGTTCCCGCGGTCCAATGAATCTCGCCTTGGACTTCGCTGGGTGCCTATCCGATGCACTGCCGATGGCTGGGCGATCCGGGTTGCGAGGAGCGACGTGGAGGACTAGATTTGCAACCATGATGCTGGCCTATGACATGCCGCTGTGGCGGCCGCCGAGCGAGGGCAACAACCTGATCATCCAGGCGACGATCGGCTGTTCGTTCAATGGCTGCTCGTTCTGTTCCATGTACAAGACCAAGGACTACCGGGCCCGGCCGCTGGAAGACGTCTTCGCCGATATGGACGCGGCGGCGCGCATGTGGCCCGACGCGCATCGGGTGTTCCTCGCCGACGGCGACGCACTGGCGCTCCCCACCGATGCTCTGCTGCGCATTCTCGAAAGGCTCGCCGCCACCTTCCCGGCGTTGCGGCGGGTGACGTCCTATGCCACGCCGATCAATCTCAATCACAAGTCGGTGGACGAGCTGCGGGCGCTGAAGGACAACCGGCTGACGCAGGTATACTTCGGCGTCGAATCCGGCTCGGACGAAATCCTCAAGCGGATCCGCAAGGGGGCCACCCAGAAGACCATGATCTCGGCCCTGGAAAACGCCCGCGCCGCCGGGCTTAAAGTCTCGGCGACGGTGATCCTCGGTCTGGGCGGGCGAGGCCTGTGGCGCGAGCATATCGACGGCACCGCGGAACTCATCAACGCGGCGCCGCCGACGTATCTGTCCACGCTCCAGCTCTATCTCGACGACAGCGTCGTCGACGACTTCATGACGCGGTTCGCGCGCTATGGCGATCCTTTCAAATGGCAGGACGACGACGGCGTGCTAGCCGAACAGGAACGGCTGCTGGCGGGCCTCGACCCCGCCTCGCCGGTGATCTTCCGGTCCAACCACGCGTCTAATTGCCTGGCGCTCGCCGGCAACCTGCCGCGCGACCGCGACCGGATGATGGCCATCGTCGCCGCCGCCCGCGCCGGTGCCGCGCCCATCCGTCCTCGGTCCATGCGCCAGCTTTAAATCGACCGTTCAAACGATTTCGAGAACCTTCTCCGGTGGACGGCCGATCCGCGCCTGATCGCCGTTGACCACGATGGGTCGTTCGATGACGGCCGGGTTGATGGTCATGCCAATGATCACCGCGTCGTCGGTGAGAGCGGAATCGTCGAGCCCGGCCTCGCGGGCCTCCTTGTCGCGCAACAGGCCGCGCGGTTCCATCCCCAGCATGCTGAGTATGCGGCGCAGGTCTTGGGCGCCGGGTGGATCTTTGAGATACTCGACGATGGTGGGCTCGATCCCCTTTTCCCGGAGCAGAGCCAGGGTGGCGCGCGACTTGCTGCAGCGCGGATTGTGATAGATGGTGACGGTCATGGGTTCCCCTTCGTGATAACTCCTGGTCCAATTTTGCCCGTCGCCGCCGCTTTGGCAAGGCCCGCCCCGCCGTCAATCCGTCTGTTCCAGGTCTTCCGGTGTATCCGCCTCGACGACCCGGCTCGCCACGTCATAGGAAAAGCCGGCGCGGGCCAGTGCCGCCAGATCCCTGTCGCGCGCCTCGGGTCGCGCGGATGACGGACGATAGGGACCAAGCCGCCTGCGGCGCGCCAGATTGACAGCCGCGGCCAGGTCGGTGTCTTCGCCGGCTTCAGCGAGCCCGGCCAATGCCAATTCGATATGATCCGGCGCTACGCCCTTCTCCATCAGCCGGCCGCGAATGCCCCGGGCCGGCACGCCGCGCCGGTGCAGCGCCCTGGCCCGGCCATCGGCGTAGGCGCGATCATCGAGCAGACCCGACGCCTGGAACCGCTCCACGATCCGATCCACCGCCGCCCGGCCTTCCTCGCGGTCGGTGTCATGCAGGCGCACCGAGCGTTCGACCCGGCGCATCAGCACCCGGCGGAGGTTTTCCGACGAGGACGCGAACCGTCCGAGATAATAGAGCGCGGCGTTCTCGAGCGATTGCGGCGTCGCTTTGCGGGGCGTTCGGGCCATGATGTATTCTATGGTCAGGATCTGACTTATGGTACCTATACTGACACTGAATGAAGGGAATTTGGAGGGAAGCGATGATTAGGGTCACCACCGACGAGAGCGCTCGGGTCCTCACCGTCGAAATGCACGGCATGATCACCGAGGCAGACATCTATGACGAACTGGACAATCTTGAGGATCAGTATCCGCAGGTGGGCGTTCACCTGTCGGGGGGCACCAAGGGTGGTCTGAACGTGCTCCAGGATTGGCGGAACCTGGAGGGCTGGGAGCAAGGCGCCAAGACAGCTGGCACGATGGCCGGCAAATTGTTGAGCGACATGATCCGACGAATCGCTGTTGTCGCCGACGCCAAATGGCAAGCCGAGAAGGAGCGGCTCGCAGACGTGGCCAAACACGCCGACGTGCGGTTCTTTACGCCGAATCAGCGCGACAAGGCGATGCAATGGCTGCGGGAGGATTAAGGGCTAGTATATCGATTCCGTAGAACCGACCTGTTGTGATGGATTCCGTTGTTGGCGCGATATGTGGTAGGGAGAGGCGGGTTCATTGGGACGGGTAGTAATCATGGCGGCGCCTCGGAAGGTGATTGAGATTTCGATGGGGGAGGACGATCTGGCTCGGCTGGCGGCGATTGCGCGGTCGCGGACGGAGCCGGCGAGCCGGGTGGAGCGGGCGCGCATCCTGTTGCGCTACCGCGACGATCCTTCGAGCTACGGGGTCGGCAGGGCTCTCGGGGTGACGCACCAGACCGTCCGGCGTTGCGTGGCGCGGGCGGTCCGGCTGGGGGCCATGGCAGCGCTCGACGACAGCCCGCGGCCGGGCAAGGAGCCGGAGATCACGGCGCAAGCGCGCACCTGGCTGGTGTCGCTGGCCTGTCGCAAAGCCAAGGACTTGGGCTATCCGCATGAGCTGTGGACGACGCGACTGCTCGCCCGCCATGCCCGCGCGCACGGCCCGGCGGCGGGACACTCCTGCTTGGCGCGGATCGTCCAGGGCACGGTGTGCAAGATCCTCGCCCGCCAGGAGGTCAAGCCGCACAAGGTGCGCTACTACCTGGAGCGGCGCGACGCCGCCTTCGAAGAGAAGATGGCCGAGGTTCTGTGCGTCTATCGGGAGGTCGCGGT
Organism: uncultured Alphaproteobacteria bacterium; assembly: GCA_963786305.1. Lineage (GTDB taxonomy): Bacteria > Pseudomonadota > Alphaproteobacteria > Rhodospirillales > Defluviicoccaceae > CAKZLS01. The sequence continues at coordinate 29,632 of CAWAYL010000007.1, read as the reverse complement.
CCTGCGCGCCGCCGACACGCCCGACGAGACGGTTGCGATTGTCTCCTACGACGAGAAGCCGGGCGTCCAAGCGATCGGGACGACCGCGCCGGACCTGGCGCCCCAACCGGGCGTTCACGAGAGCTTTGCCCGAGATCATGAGTACAAGCGCCACGGCACGCTGTCGCTGTTGGCCGGGATCGACCTTGTCACCGGCAAAGTCCACGCCCTCGTCAAGGATCGCCATCGCAGCCGCGAGTTCATCGAATTCCTCGAGCTTCTCGATGCCGCTTATCCGGCTGAGACGGCCATCAAGGTGATCCTCGACAATCATTCGGCGCATGTCTCCAAAGAAACCAAGGCGTGGCTCACCAGCCAGCCCGAGGAACGCTTCGAATTCGTCTTTACCCCGAAGCACGGCTCCTGGCTCAACCTCATCGAGGGCTTCTTCTCCAAGCTCGCCCGGTCCGTGCTCCGCCACATCCGCGTCGCCTCCAAGCAGGAACTCAAAGACCGGATCATCGCCGCCATCGACGACATCAATCGCGATCCCGTCCTTCATACCTGGTCCTACAAGCTCGACCACGCCGCTTGATATGAGTCGATCCATGGAAACGCTGTCTAGTATATCTCAGGCACATAGGCGCGAAACGCCGGCGTTGCAGGAACGCCTTCCCGTTTCCTCTGACGCTTGCCCAGCTTCGGCTTCTCAAAAGGAATCTCCTTGTAAGGGATGACGCTGAGCAGGTGGGTGATGCAATTCAGGCGCGCGCGCCGCTTGTCGTCCGCGGCGACGATGTTCCACGGCGAGTAATCCATATCGGTCGCCACCATCATGTCGTTGTAGGCGGCCGTGTAATCCCACCACCGCTTATAGGACTTGAGATCCATGGGGCTCAATTTCCATTGCCGCATGGGATCGTCGATCCGTCGGCGAAACCGGCGCTCCTGTTCCTCCTGGCTCACGTCGAAGAAGTATTTGATCAGAATGATGCCCTGGTCGACGAGTTCACGCTCGAACATCGGGACGATCCGGAGAAAGTGCTCGGATTGTTGCGGAGTACAGAACCCCATCACTCTCTCGACACCGGCTCGATTGTACCAACTGCGATCGAAGATGATGACTTCGCCGGCCGCCGGAAAGTGCGGGATGTAACGTTGGGAATAAATCTGGGTTTTTTCGCGTTCAGTGGGGGCGGGCAATGCAACCACCCGGAACACCCGCGGGCTCACCCGTTCGGTTATTCGCTTGATGACACCCCCCTTCCCGGCCGCGTCCCGGCCCTCGAAGATGACGATGATCCGGGCACCTTCGCGCTTTACCCATTCCTGAAGGCGGGCGAGTTCAACCTGCAGACTTTCAAGCCGTTTCTCGAAGTCCTTCTTTTTCATTTTGCCGTTGTTCTTGGTCATTTCCCTCTCCACTCGGCTCATTGGTGCGGCGCCGCACGGTCAATCCCCACTTTCAAAGTTGTTAGATTGTTTCTTATGCATCGCATTTTACCAGAACGAAACGATTTTGCAGCCGACCGGCAAATCGTTCGAATGCGGGAAAACGGACCGAGAGGGCATAAATGGCGAACGAAAAACAGCGGCGAGGGCGCATCCGGCGTCTGGCCATACGCGTCGCTCCCGGACTGGAGGCACTTTCGCGCTACCGGCGATCCTGGTTTCCCAGCGACCTCGCCGCCGAAAGGGTGGTTATCGATGCCAGCCCGGTCAACATCATCGACGTAACCGCGGTTCAAAAGATCGACGAACTCCGCGAGGACCTGGCGGCACGTGGCATCGTCCTTGCCCACGCACGCGCAAAACGCAATCTGTCGCGGTTTTTCAAGTGTGCTTGGGCGAAAAAGCGCCTTGACGCTGAAATGGGCCAAGCCTTTCCGACTCTGAAAAGCGCGGTTCGAGCCTTCCGTCAACGCCCCGGTGCGGAGCGGGCGCCGATGCCGCCGTCGCAAACACCGCTAAGCTGAAACGGCGTCGCCGTCACGGTTTTTTCGGTGGACTGCGGAAACCATCGGGTGGAACATGCTTGAAGATTCCGACAGCGGGGGGATGGAATTGTGGTTGATCCGACACCGACGTCCGGCGCGGCATTTTCCGCGGATGCCGACGACCTCGAGAAAGCCGATATCGATACGGTGTACGAACACCTCGGCACTTCGACCAAGGGACTGACTTCGGAGGAGGCGGAGGAGCGTCTGGCGAAATACGGCCGCAACGAGCTGGTCGACAAGGAAGCCAGTAACCTGCAGAAGTTCCTTCGTTTCTTCTGGGGGCCCATCGCCTGGATGATCGAGGCCGCCGCGTTGTTGTCGCTGCTGATGCAGCACTGGGCGGATTTAACCATCATTATGGTGCTACTCCTCTACAACGCCATCTCCGGGTTCTGGCAGGAGCGCAAGGCGTCCGACGCCCTGGCCGCGTTGAAGGCCGGCCTGGCTCCCAAGGCCACGGTCTTACGCGATGGGGTGTTTTCCGGCGTCGACGCGGCGGAGGTGGTCCCCGGCGATATCGTGCGGATCAAGCTGGGCGAGGTCGTCCCCGCCGATGTGCGGTTCGTCGACGGCGAGTACATCAGCATCGACCAGTCCGCGTTGACCGGCGAGTCGCTACCGGTGAGCAAGAAGATCGGCGACGAAGGCTATTCCGGCAGCATCGCCAAGAAAGGCGAGATGCAGGCCGTGGTCATCGGCACGGGGAACAACACCTTCTTCGGCCGTACCGCCAGCCTGGTTGCAAGCGCGGGCGGAGGGGCGTCGCACTCGCAGAAAGCCACGGCGCAAATCGGCGACTTCCTCATCATCACGTCGGTGATTCTGTGCGTCGTCCTGGTGGGATTCGAGCTTTATCAGAATGTCGTGGTGCAAGCCGTCTGGCATTGGGAGGACCTGGCGGTTATCGCACGCATGGTGCTGGTCCTACTGATCGCCTCCATTCCGGTGGCCATGCCGACGGTGATGACGGTCACCAACTCTCTCGGCGCGCAGGCCCTGGCGCGGAAAAAGGCCATCGTGTCGCGGCTCGAGGCCATCGAGGAACTGGCCGGGGTCGATACGCTGTGTTCCGACAAGACCGGTACCCTCACCAAGAATGAACTGACCCTTGGCGAGCCGATCCTGTTTGGAGCGAAGACCGCCAATGAGCTAATTCTCGGCGGCGCCCTGGCCTCCGAGATCGGCAGCAAGGACGCCATCGACGCTGCGGTGAGCGCTGGCCTGAAGGTCCCCGGGGCGCTGGAAGCCTACACGGTCACCCAATTCGTGCCGTTCGACCCCGTCGGCAAGCGCACTGAAGGCGATGTCACCGATGCCCAAGGCAAGGCCCTGAAATTCACCAAGGGCGCGCCCCAGATCATCTCCGATCTGTGCAAACTCGACTCCGATACGGTGGCCAAGGCCGACAAGACCGTCGCGGACCTGGCCGCCAAGGGCATGCGCGCTCTCGGCGTGGCGGAGTTCGACAGATGATGGCAAGACATGGCGTTTCCTTGGCATCCTGCCGATGCTGGATCCGCCCCGGGATGACTCCAGGGAAACCATCGAGAAAGCCAAGGAGCATGGGCTCCGGGTCAAGATGGTCACCGGCGACGATGTCGCCATCGGCAACGAGATTTCAGGGCAGTTGGGCATGGGATCCCACCTCATCGCGGCCGCGGACATGTTCACCAAGGACATGGACATGGACCATCTGCCGAATCAGATCAAGGAGTGCGTCGACAAGGCAGACGGTTTCGGCCGGGTGTTTCCCGAGCACAAATACGGTATCGTCAAGGCTTTGCAGGATCGCGGCCACGTGGTCGCCATGACCGGCGATGGCGTCAACGACTCCCCGGCACTCAAGCAGGCCGATTGCGGCATCGCCGTCAGCGGTGCCACCGACGCGGCCCGCGCCGCGGCCGCGCTGATCCTTACCGCGCCCGGCCTGTCGACCATCATCGACGCCATCGACGGCTCGCGTCAGATCTTCGAGCGCATCATTAACTACATCATGTTTCGGGTGGCAATGACGCTCGACATCATGTTCGTGGTGGTGCTGGCAACCCTGTTTTTCGGCTTCTCGCCGCTGACGCCGGTGATGATCATCCTGGTGGCCCTGCTTGACGACATCCCGATCATGTCCATCGCGTATGACAATACCCGGTTGCCGAAAGCCCCGGTACGGTGGGAAATGCGGCGGCTGTTATTCATTTCCGGCTTCATGGGTCTGCTAGCGGTGGCGCAAACCTTTGGCCTCTTGCTGATAGGCATGCACTGGATGAGGAACGCCCAGTGGCAATCCTGGTTCACGCTGACCCAGGATGAGATCCAGACCGCGGTGTTCCTTCAAATCGTCGCCGGCGGCCACCTTTTGCTATTTGTTATGCGCGCCCGAGGCCTATTTTTCGCCCGTCCCTGGCCGGCCATGCCGTTGGTGTTGGCGATCGTCGGCACGCAGATCTTCGCGGTCCTGATGTGCGGATTGGGCTGGTTCGTGACGCCGCTCCCCTGGGAGATCATCGGACTGGTCTGGGCCTACATGGTGGTTTGGATGTTCATCCTCGATTGGACCAAGTTGGCGCTCTTTAAGAGGGTGGGCCGTGACGCTGACCGACCGCTCTGGTATACGCGGTTTCTCCAAGGTCGGCACGCCGCGCATGTCGTTGGCCAATAGCATCTGGGCGACAAATGTTGGGCAGAGAAGGCAGTGATCATGAACTACATCGAGAGATTTCGGGTTGAACCCAACAGCGAGGTGGATCTCGCGAAGGTCGACGCCGGCTTCAAGGACATCCACGAGTCCCATCAGGCCGCGTTGCCGGAGATCGAGGCTCACGCCCAAAAACTGCATGACCTGCAATATCTAATGTACGCCGAGGGAAAACATTCGCTCCTGATCTGCCTTCAGGGCCGCGACGCGGCGGGCAAGGACGGCACGATCAATCATGTGCTCGGCGCCATGAACCCGCAAGGGTGCCCGGTCACCGGCTTCAAGGTTCCTTCCAAGGAAGAGGCGGACCACGACTTCCTCTGGCGCTACCACAAGGCGATGCCGGCCAAGGGTCAGGTGGCGATTTTTAACCGCTCCCATTACGAAGACGTGCTCGTGGTGCGTGTCCACGATCTGGTGCCCAAATCGGCCTGGTCGAAGCGCTACCAGCACATCAACGACTTTGAGAAGATGCTGCACGATAACGGCACGCACATTCTCAAATTTTATCTGCATATCGATCCTGACGAACAGCTGAAGCGCTTCAAGAAGCGCATCGACGACCCCGCCCGGCACTGGAAGATCAGCGAGGGCGACTACGCGGAACGCCCGTTCTGGGACGCCTACACCGACGCCTTCGAAGACGCGCTCGGCAAGTGCAGCACGCGCCATGCCCCCTGGTTCATCATCCCCTCGAACCACAAATGGTTCCGCAATCTCGCTATCTCCAGGATCGTCGCGGAATACATGAAATCGTTGCAAATGCAGTTCCCGGCGCCGACCGTGGACATCGAGGAGATCAAGCAGAAATACCACGCCATCGCATCCGGAGAAGCACTGCTGGAGCGGGCTGGGAAGAGTGCGCCGGCAAAAAAGCGAAAACAAAAGCATAAGCCTAAATCGCGTAAGTCAAAGTAGGGTATTCGACGTCGCTCCAACTGTTTACGGGTGGACTTCAGCCTAAATCCGGGTAAAGGTGCGGCGCTGTTCGGCGTCGCGAGCGGGAATCACGCGATGAACGACCTGAAATTCACCGTAAAGGAACTGTATGTTGGCAGATCCCGCACCGCGCGGGCATTTCGCTATGGACTACTGGTCTTCGACGTGGTGACCATCGCGTTTTTCATCGTCACCTCGATGGTTCCGGAGACGCTGCCAATTCTCGCCGTCGAGTATACCATCGCCCTGTTTCTCATCCTTGATTATGCGGCGCGCCTGTGGTTGGCGCGGCGCAAGGTGCGCTTTCTCATTGAACCCCTCAACATCGCCGACCTCGTTGTCATCGGCACGCTGGTGGCGGCACCGTTTATTGAAAACTGGGCTTTCCTCAGGGTTCTACGGGCGCTGAGGCTGCTGCGTTCCTATCATCTTCTCCGCGACCTCCGATCACATTCGTCCTGGTTCCAGGCAAACGAAGAGATTCTCGTGAGCACGCTGAACCTTATCGTGTTCATTTTCTTTTTCACGGCGCTCGTCTATGTCCTGGAGGGACCCACACAACCGAATATTAACAACTACGTCGACGCTCTCTATTTTACCGTAGCCACGCTGACCACCACCGGCTTTGGCGACATCACCCTCGAAGGCACCCACGGACGTCTTCTTGCGGTGATTATCATGGTGATCGGCGTCGCCCTGTTCCTGCGGCTTGTCCAAACCATCTTCCGGCCGACCAAGGTGCACTACACCTGCCCCGACTGCGGCCTCAACCGCCATGAACCCGACGCGGTTCACTGCAAGCACTGCGGCCGGACCATCCATATCGAAACCGATGGGGAATAGAGCAAACCGGCAACGGATTGATGGAAGTTTGAAAAACGGCTTATACCAAATCTCGCTGATAGGGACCCATTGTGATCCTAACAGCGAGATTTGGTATAAGACACCGACCTTACGAGGAGAGACACGCATGAATTCAAGCTGCAAGCTTGCCGTCTCGCTGGTCGCGGCGATGGCCGTGGTCTGCGCGTTCGCACCCGGGGGAGAGGCGGCCTCGGCTGACGTTCCGGACACCGTCACCATCGCGACCGGCAACGTCGGGGGTGTTTACTACCCGGTGGGCGGCGCTCTGTGCAAGCTCGTCAACGAGAATACGGCCGAGCACGGAATCTCCTGCACCGTCGAAATCACCAGCGGGTCGTCGGAAAACATCCGGGATTTGCAAGAACGCAGGGTTGCCCTGGCCATGGCTCAATCGGACTCGCAATACAGTGCGGTCAAGGGCATCGGGCCATTCGAGGAGGATGGCCCCTTCGACGCGATGCGCTCCATGTTCTCGCCTTACGTAGAGCACTTTACGCTGGTCGCCCGCGACGACGCAAACATCAATTCCTTTCAGGACCTCAAGGGCAAACGCGTGTACTTGGGCCCGCCAGGATCCGGCAAGCGCGAAACCATGGCAGTCGTGCTGGATGCTTTCGGTTGGAACCGCGACGAGGTGGAAGATATCTCCGACTTGCAAGCGTCCAATGCCGCCGAAGCCCTCTGCGACAACGAGATAGACGCATTTATCTATACAATCGGACACCCGAGTCCGACGGTCAGGGAGGCCGTCTCCACGTGCCGCGCCGTGCTGGCGCCCGTTTCCGGGCAGGCTATCGACAGATTGGTGAAGAACAGCCCGATTTACGTGTCCGCGGTTGTCCCCAAGGGGACGTACACGGGGCAGTCCCGCGACATTTCCACCCTCGGCCTCGTCGCAACGATGGTGACGACCGAGGAAACCCATCCGGAAGTCGTCTACCAGGTGACCAAGACATTCTTCGAGAACCTCGAGCGCCTTCGCGAGGCGTCGCCATTGTTCTCGTCCTTGAGCACCCCGAAAATGGTTTCAAGCGGCCGGACCGCGCCCCTGCATGAAGGTGCGTCGCGGTATCTTTCCGAGGCCGGGCTTCAGTAATCGATACAGGCGATCGAATTCAATGAACAAGCATCTCCGGCGCGGCCTGGCTTGCTGGGCCTTGTCCATTATCGTCGCGCTCACGGCCGTTCCTGGCGCGGCGGGTTCGGATGACCTCAGTTCGATCCTGAGCACGATCAACGATCCGTATCCGTTGCGAAGCGCCAATACGTCGAGCCCGCGCGATACCCTTCGAAGCTTCATGCGCGACTTCTCCGAAGGCATCCAGGCATGGCACAACGATGAACCGGACGCGGTCATCTACCGGCTGCTCTACCGAGCCGGGGAAACCTTCGACGCTACCGAACTCGCCGCCTTGGACCGCCTCGCGAGCGGAGCCCTCAAGATGGGTCTCCTCATGGAACTCCTCGACCGCATCGAATTGCCGTCCTTCGATCAAATTCCCGGCGACGAGGAAGTGGCGGAACGAGACATCAAAAGCTGGACCATTCCAAATACCAAGATCGAAATCGTCAAAATCGATGAAGGACCCCGGGCCGGGCAATTTCTCTTCAGCAATGAGACGCTTGCGCGGCTCCCCAATTACTACGAAATGGCCAAGGATCTGCCCTACAAAAAGGGGGCATTTATCGACCTCTATGAAGAACTCTTGGCCAGCCCCGGCGTATGGCTGCCGAGGAACCTGGCCGAACGATTCCCTGACTGGGCAAGCAAATTGGTTTTTGGCCAAGCCGCATGGCAGTGGATCGCCGCCGTGTTCTGCCTCGCCATCATGGGAATGGCGATCTGGCTGTTGTATCGCGCCGGCACGTGGTGGGACCGGAAGCAGGGCGCCGCTCGCGCATGGTATCGCTTTGGCAGACCGCTTGCCGCCATCGGCGCGGTCGTGATTGCCTCTGTCTTCGAGAAAATTGTTATCAACGGCATCGGCATGGTCGGCTTTCCGCTCAAGGTGATGCTGTACTTCGTTATCGTCGTCACCGTCGGGGCCCTTGTCTGTCTGGCCCTGCTTCTCGCCGATCGATTGGCCGATGGCTTTGCCCAGAATCAGGACAAGCCACCGGAAAAACGGCGGGTCAACGCCGCCCTGATGCGTGTCCTCTTCCGATTGTTGAGCATTGTCTTTCTGGCCTATATCGCGATCTACGCGGCCGAGATCGTCGGTATCCCCATCGCGCCGCTGATTGCCGGTCTCGGCGTCGGCGGTCTCGCCCTCGCCCTTGCCGTCCGGCCGACGCTGGAGAACATCATCGGCGGCCTGACCCTGTTCGCCGACCGTCCGGTGCGGGTTGGCGACTTCTGCCGCTATGGCGACGAGATCGGCACGGTCGAGGAGATTGGCCTACGCTCGACTCGCATCCGGTCGCTGGAACGGACCCTCGTCACCGTCCCCAACGCCGAATTCTCGCAAATGAAACTGGACAACTTCGCCGTCCGCGACCAACGCCTGCTCAAGACCATGCTGCATTTGCGCTACGAAACCACACCGGAGCAATTGCGATACGTCCTCGCGGAACTGCGCAAGATGCTGCTCGGACATCCGATGGTGACGCCCGCGCCCGCGCGCGTGAGGTTTGTCGGCTACGGCGCCTATTCGCTCGATCTGGAAATCTTCGCCTATCTGCGCTGCCAGGATCAGGGCGACTTTCTCGCCATCAACGAGGATATCCTCCTGCGCATGGCCGACATTATCTCGCGAGCGGGGACGGGATTTGCTATTCCGTCGCAGACCGCATACCTGGCGCGCGACCAGGGCCTCGACACCGAGCGCGGCCACGCAGCCGAAGCGGAGGTCGGAAACTGGCGGACCCAAAACCGACTGCCGTTCCCGGAGTTCGATCCGGGGCTTCGCTGGGAAATGGAAGATATCCTCGATTACCCGCAAAGGGGCGCTTACAACTACACATTCCGCAAAGGTTTGTCGGAGCAAAACGAACCCAAACCTAAACCTTCATCATCGTAAAAGATCCCATATGCATCTGAAATCGTTCGAACCCGAACTCGGCGCCGGCTTGACCGGTTCCAACTGGCTGGGACTGTGGACGCTGTACTGGCGGGAGGTGCGGCGCTTCGCCAAGGTCTACAACCAGACCATCCTCGCGCCGGTGGTAACGACGCTTCTGTTTCTCGCCATTTTCGCGCTGGCGCTGGGGCGCGCCGTGGAAATGGTCGGCGGCGTGCCGTTCATGCAGTTTCTCGCGCCCGGCCTGATCATGATGGCCATCGTCCAGAACGCCTTCGCCAACACGTCGTCCTCGATGATCATATCCAAGGTTCAGGGCAACATCGTCGACACCTTGATGCCGCCGCTTAACGCCCACGAACTGACCTTCGGCATCGCGATGGGCGGCGTCACCCGCGGCATCGCCGTCGGCATCGTCGTGACCGGGGTCATGAGCCTGTTCGTCACCGTTCACATTCACAGCATCGCCTTCATCGTCTATCACGCTTTGATGGCGTCGCTGATGCTGTCGCTGCTGGGCGTCGCCGGCGGCATCTGGTCGGAAAAGTTCGACCACATGGCGGCGGTCACCAACTTCATCGTCACGCCGCTGTCGTTCCTGTCGGGCACGTTCTATTCCATCAACCGGTTGCCGCCGCTGTTCCAGGACATCGCCCACGCCAATCCATTCTTCTACATGATCGACGGCTTTCGCTACGGCTTCATCGGACAAGCCGACATGAACCCGCTGATCGGCATCGCGGTCATGGCCGGCGTCAATGGTCTGTTGTGGATCCTGTGCTACTGGATGTTCGCCACCGGCTACAAGCTCAAGGCCTGACATCCGCGGAAACACGGGTCGCGCCGGCGTTGACTGCGGCCCGGTAGCCCCCTAACATAGCCGCCTTCTCAACGAGGGCCGGTGCGCGCCACCGGCCCGAACTGTTTTTGGAGGTCATGGTGATACCGGCTGTCATGCCCACCTACGCGAGGATGGACGTGGCGTTCGATCGCGGCGAGGGCGCTTATCTGTATACCGGCGATGGCCGGCGATATCTGGACTTCGGCGCCGGCATCGCCGTCGCCTCGCTGGGTCACTGTCATCCCCATCTGGTCGCGGCTCTGCGCGGTCAGGCCGAGCGTCTGTGGCATTGTTCGAACCTGTATCACATTCCCGAGCAGCAGCGCTTGGCCGCGCGGCTGGTGGACGCCACGTTCGCCGATTCCGCTTTCTTCTGCAACTCGGGCGCCGAAGCCATCGAGTGCGGCCTGAAAATGGTGCGCCGCTATCACGACCTGGACGGCAATCCCGGGCGCTACCGCGTCATTACCGTCGCCGGCGCTTTTCACGGGCGGACGCTCGCGACCATCGCCGCCGGCGGGTCGCCGAAGCACCTCGACGGCTTCGATCCGATGGTGGACGGCTTTGATCGGGTTCCCTTCGGCAATCTCGACGAGGTTCGCGCCGCCATCACGCCGGAGACGGCGGCCATCCTGGTGGAACCGATCCAGGGCGAAGGCGGCATCCATCCCGCCACCGCCCAGTTTCTGCGGGGCTTGCGCGCCGCCGCCGACGCGCACGGCCTGCTATTGGTTTTCGACGAAGTGCAATGCGGATTGGGCCGGACCGGACGGCTGTTCGCCCACGAATGGGCGGGCGTCACACCGGACATCATGGCCGCCGCCAAGGGCCTCGGCGGCGGCTTTCCCGTCGGCGCCTGCCTCGCCACGGAAAGGGCCGCCTCGGCGCTCACGCCGGGAAGCCACGGCAGCACCTTCGGCGGCAACCCGCTGGCCATGGCCGTCGCCAACGCGGTGCTCGACGTGGTTCTGGAGGACGGCTTTCTCGACCGCGTCCGCGCCGTCGGCGAGCGGCTGCGCGAAGGTCTGGAGGGGCTCGTCGCCAAGCACCCGGACGTGCTCGCCGGCGTTCGCGGAAACGGGCTGATGCTCGGCCTGAGCTGCGGCGTCGAGAACACCGTCCTGTTGGCCCGGTTGTTCGATAATGCCATGCTGACGGTGCCGGCCGCCGACAATGTCGTGCGGTTGCTGCCGCCGCTGGTGATCGGCGAGGATCACGTCAGGGAGGCGCTGGAGATCCTCGATCTCAGTTGCGCCGCCCTGGCGGAGAAGGCGGCCTGACCGATGCGGATGCCTAGGCATTTTCTCGATATCGACCGCTTCGACCAGGGCACTCTCCGCGAGATCCTCGGCGCGGCGGCGGCCTTCAAGAGAGGCGATGTCGCGGACAGCGCAGAGACCCTCGCCGGCCGGACGTTGGCCATGGTCTTCGAGAAGCCGTCCACCCGGACCCGCGTCTCCTTCGAGGTCGGCATGGTGCAACTGGGCGGCAACGCCATCTTGCTGAGCGAGCAGGAATCCCAGTTGGGCCGGGGTGAAACCATCGCCGACACCGCCCGCGTGCTCTCGCGGTACGTGGACATCATCATGTACCGGACCAATGATCACCACAGACTGGAGGAACTGGCGCAACACGCCACCGTACCGGTGATCAACGGATTGTCGGACCGGTCCCATCCCTGTCAGCTGATGGCCGACGTCATGACCTACGAGGAAAACCGGGGCGCGATAACCGGCCGGTCGGTGGCCTGGAGCGGCGACGCCAACAACGTGGCGCGGTCTCTGGTTCATGCCGCGGTCCGGTTCGATTTCCGGCTTCGCCTCGCATGTCCGCCGTCGCTGCACCCGCGCGACGGCCTGCTCCAGTGGGTGCGGGCCGAAGGCGGCGACGTGGCCTACACGGACAGCCCGGAAGAAGCGGTCGAGGGCGCGGATCTGGTGGTGACCGACACCTGGGTCTCCATGGGCAGCACGGATGGCGACAATCTGCACAATCTTCTCGGCCCCTACCGCATTGACGAGGCGCTGATGGCGCGGGCCAGACCGGACGCGCTGTTCATGCATTGCCTGCCGGCGCATCGCGGTCAGGAGGTGACGCAGGGTGTGCTGGACGGGCCCCAGTCGGTGGTCTGGGACGAGGCCGAAAATCGTCTGCACGCCCAAAAGGGAATTCTCGCGTGGTGCCTGGGTTGAGCAACGCCGCCGCCGGCCCGTTCGTTGCGGTGCGTCCGTCGGGCTGAAGCACCGTTTTGACAGCAAGTGAATCCGATCAAGTCCCCCCCATCAAGCGTCTCTCTCCGTTGCCGTCGCGTGCCGCTCGCGGAGGATGCGGCTCACCAGGGAAACGGTGATGTTCCGCCTGGTTTTCAGGGCCTCCTCGTCTACCCGCACCACGAGATCGCGGGCGGCGGCGAAGGATCGCTCCATGCGCGTCACCATGAGCGAGAGAACATCGGCGTCCACCTTCAGCTGGCGGTCCGAGAACAGTTTGACCAGCACGGCCTGCATCACCATGTCGTCGGGCTCGGTGATGGCGATGGCCGCCGCCGCATTGAGCCGCGAGCGCAGGTCGGCAAGACCCACCGTCCACCGCGACGGCGGCTGGCGGCCGGTGATCAGCATGTGATGGCCGGTTTCCTTGACGGTGTTGTACAGATGAAGCAGCGGCCGCTGGTGGCCGGCGCCGACCAGCGCGTCGGCGTCATCGACGACGCAGGCCGAAACCCCTTCGATGAGGTCGTGCGGCGAGCGAGCGAGCAGATCCGCGGTGCTGACCCGCCGCCCCCCGGTCCGCGCCAGAAATACGTGCGCGAGGTGGGTCTTGCCGCACCCCGCCGGCCCGTAGATCGCCAGCGCCGGCGTCGGCCAGTCCGGCCAGCGATCGATCCACATGACGGCGGTGCGGTTGGCGTCGGCCACGTAGAAATCGTCGCCGGCAAGCGACGGCCGGTGTTCGAAGCGCAGAAGAAGCTGGCGATCGGCGCTCACCGTTCGTCCCCCGAGGCGGAACCGAGACCGGAACCGACGCCGCCGGCGGCGTCGGCCGCCGGCTGCCCGGCGCTCCGGTAGAGCGGGCTCTTGCGGTACCGCTCGATCACGAAGCGCACAACCACGCCGATGGCGGCGGCGGCCGGCACCGCCAGCAGGATGCCGGTGAAGCCGAACAAGGTGCCGCCGGCCAACAGCGCGAACAACACCCACACCGGATGCAGGCCGATGCGCTCGCCGACGAGTTTGGGGGTGAGGACATACCCCTCGACCACCTGCCCGAGGGCGAACACGCCCGCCACCAAAGCGATGGGCAGCCATTCGGAGAACTGCGCCAGCGCCAGGCCCACCCCGACGACGAGCCCGACGGCGGTGCCGAAATAGGGAATGAACGAGATCAGGCCGGCGCCCATCCCCACCAGCAGGCCGAAGTCGAGCCCCACCAGGGTCAAGCCGACCGCGTACAGGGTCCCGAGGATCAGGCAGACCAGGGCCTGGCCCCGCAGAAACCCGGAAAGACGGGTGTCGATCTCGCGCATTTGTTCCCGAATGGTATCGGCGCTGCCCCGGGGCAGCAGTGAGTCCAGATGCGCGACGATGCGGTCCCAGTCGCGGAGCAGGTAGAACGCCACCACCGGCATGATCACCGTCAGCGACACGATGTTCAAAACGGCCGCGCCGCCGCCGAGCATGCCTTTCAACACGGTGCCGATCCACTTGAGCAGGCCGCCGGTGGAATCGCGGCCGAATTCCTGGAGTTGCGCCAGCTGCGCGTCGGTCAGGCTGGCACGAAGCTGGGCGATTATCGGTTCGGCGAAGTCGCGAAGCCTCTGGAGGTAATCCGGCAGTTTGGCGATCAGGTCGGTGATCTGGGCGCTGAGCACCGGCAGGAGGATGACGAAAATCGCCACCAGCACCGCCAGAAACGCACCGACGATCAACGCCGCCGCCACCCCCCGCGGACACCTTCTCGCTTCCAGGCGGTCGGCGAGCGGATCGAGAAGATACCCCACCACCATGCCCGCCACGAACGGAAACAAAGCATTGCGAAGCAGATACACCAGCAGGCCGCCCGCCAGAATGACGGCGATCCAGAGAAAAAGGCGCCGTTCCGGGCTCACGGCCGCGTTCCAATCGGGGTGTTCGTCATGGGCGCGCGACGGCGCCGCCGGCGGGCAGGCGCAGCATCCATTTCTCCTCGACCTCCGCGCTTCCCGGCGCCCCGGGCGGATTGCCGTCAACACCGGCGCCGGCGCCCATGCCGACGTTCATGCCGGCGCCCGCGCCCACACCCGCGCCGGCGTCCTGGCGCGACAGCTCGAGGTCGGCCTGGCGAAGGGCCACGGCCAACTGGTCGGGCGTGCCCATATGGAACAGGTTCAGCCGCGCGTGATCGCGAGACAGCACCACCAGTTCGGTATACTGGACGACGGGAATTCGTTCGAGACGCTCCCTGACCGTCTGCCACTGGCGCAAAGCCGTCAGCGGCAGGGTCACGGGCGTCACCGACCGCCCGGTGACCTGAACGAGGCTCCGGCTCTTCCAGACCTGCTCCATTTCCAGTTCCGCGAAATCGGCCGCGCGCACCAACAGCGCGTCCATGCTCTCGCCGTCGCGAGCGGTGTAGGTGTTGACCGAAGTGTGCTCGCGCCCGCCGGGACCATACTGGTTGAGCGAAACCTTGACAGCGGGCGGACCGGCACCGTCATCCTCGCGGGTCGCGTGGGCCACCAGGGCGGTGAAGGCGCCGGCTCGCCGCGTGATCGCCGAGAGGCTCGACGGGTCACCCTGAAGGGCCTGCTCGGCGCTGATTGCGCCGGTGTCCGACGGATCCACCGCCGGCACGATCAGCGGCACCAGTCCGTCCGTTCGTGGCCGCGCGGCCCAGGCGTCGCGCCATGGATTGGGGGCTTCCCAAAGCACCGCCCCCTCGGCGGCTCCGGCGTCCCCGTAGACGGGGACCACCGCCACCGGTTTTGACCGCGTCATGGCGAACGGCGTGTTCCG
The DNA here is from genome assembly GCA_963786305.1 of uncultured Alphaproteobacteria bacterium. Taxonomy (GTDB): domain Bacteria; phylum Pseudomonadota; class Alphaproteobacteria; order Rhodospirillales; family Defluviicoccaceae; genus CAKZLS01. The sequence goes on along the minus strand of CAWAYL010000007.1, from coordinate 14,303 downwards.
GTCGGCGAGGAGGCGCCGCACGTCTTGCTCCTTGAACCGGTAGTTCAGGGTGGCGATGTATCGGACGGCCGAGACCTTTTCCGATGCCACCTCGAAATCCTGAATGTAGGCGGCAATTTCCTGATTGGTCAGATCCGGCAGCGATCCCCAGTCGGCGCGGGCCGTCAAGCGTTCCAACTGCAGCCGGAAGGCTCTGCGTTCACCCTCCGCGAGGGCCTGGTCGCGGGCGTCCGCCGCCGTCGCCGCGGTGACATCGACCTCGACGCCGCGCACCACGAACGTATCCGCGGCCAACGCGGGCGCGCGGAGCGCCATCGCCACCAACAACACCAGGCCCGCCCTGGTTGCCATGCGCCAGATCGCGCGCGGCCAGCAACAATGGATCATTGAATACGTTCCCGGATAAAGTATGCTCATGCCATCAACCGCGCCAATTTAGCACGTCGCGTGGGGGGAGAAAGAGATAACCGGTCTCAGTTACAAACAAGCGGGCGTCGACATCGACGCCGGCGCGGCTCTCGTCGAGGCGATCAAGCCCCTCGCGAGGTCCACCGACCGCAAGGGCGTCGCCTCCGGCCTCGGCGGTTTCGGCGCGCTGTTCGACCTGCGCGCCGCCGGATATTCGGACCCGATCCTGGTGGCGGCCACCGACGGCGTCGGCACCAAGCTCAAGGTGGCCATCGCCAGCGGCCTGCACGGCACCGTCGGCATCGATCTCGTCGCCATGTGCGTCAACGACCTGGTGGTTCAAGGCGCCGAGCCCTTGTTTTTCCTGGATTACTACGCCACCGGCGCGCTCGATGTGGCAACCGGTCGCGACATCGTCGCGGGCATCGCCGAGGGCTGCCGCCAGGCCAACTGTGCCCTGATCGGCGGCGAAACGGCGGAACTTCCCGGCATGTACGCCGGCGGCGACTATGATCTTGCCGGGTTCTCCGTCGGCGCCGTCGAGCGCGGCCATATTCTCGGCGGCGAAGGCGCAGTCGACGGCGACGTGGTCCTCGGCCTGGCATCCGACGGTCTTCATTCCAACGGCTTTTCGCTGGTCCGCAAGGTTGTCGACGATCGAGGTCTGAGCTACGCCGATCCGGCTCCCTTCGCCCCCGGAAGCACCCTTGGACCGCTGCTGCTCGCCCCGACACGCATCTACGTGAAGAGCTGCCTTGCGGCCATCCGCGCCGGCGGCGTCCGGGCTCTCGCGCACATCACCGGCGGGGGATTGATCGACAATATACCCCGGGTGCTGCCCGACGCCCTCGCCGCCGAACTCGACGTCGCCGCGTGGCCGCTGCCGGCGGTCTTCCGCTGGCTGGCCGAAGCCGGCGGCATCGAGGCCGGCGAACTGGCGCGCACCTTCAACTGCGGCATCGGCATGGTGGTGGTGACGGCGCCCGAGCGGACCGAGCATCTGCGGCGGGTGCTGCGTGACGCGGGCGAGACCGTGATCACCATCGGGACGACTCGTTCGCCGGCGCCAAGGCGGCCCGCGCGTGGTGCTGACAGGAGTGGCCGCGTCGTGGCCAAGCTGAAAGTCGGCGTGCTGATTTCCGGTCGCGGCAGCAATCTTCAAGCGTTGATTGACGCCTGCGCCGCCGAGACGTTTCCGGCGGAAATCGCCCTCGTGCTGTCCAACAGGGCCGACGCCGCCGGGCTCAAGCGGGCCGAGGCCAAGGGCATCGCCACCACGGTGATCGACCACAAGGCCCATGACGGCCGCGAGGCTTTCGAACATGCCATGAACGAGGCCCTGGCCGCCGCCGGCGTGGAATTGATCTGTCTCGCCGGCTTCATGCGGCTGCTCACCGACGGCTTCGTCGAGCCGCTGGCGCGACCGGCTTATCAATATCCATCCGTCGCTGCTGCCGGCGTTCCGGGGACTGAACGTTCACGACCGGGTTCTGGAGCACGGCGCGCGATTCTCGGGCTGCACCGTGCATTTCGTCCGCGCCGCCGTGGACGACGGGCCGATCATCGCCCAGGCTGTGGTACCGGTGCTGCAGGACGACGACGCCGACAGCCTGGCCGCCCGCATCCTGACCCACGAGCACAGGATCTATCCCCTGGTCGTGAAGATGATCGCGCAATCGCGGATCCGCGTGACCGATGACCGGGTCACCATCGCCGGCGCGCATCCGCCCATGGGAGCAATGATAAACCCGGCCCCTGAATGAGGCCGGGCTTTAAGTCGTCTCGGTTTTTATTGGCCCTCGGACAACGCTTCTGGCGGCGTGTTCGGGCGGTAAACCGTGAATGCCGTCGTCGGTCGCGGTCAGCCGACGATCTCGGTACCGGAGAAGAAGAAGGCGATTTCGATGGCCGCGTTTTCCGGCGAATCGGACCCGTGGACGGAGTTCGCCTGAACGTCGACGCCGTGCGCCTTGCGGATCGTTCCTTCCTCGGCCTGGGCCGGATTGGTGGCGCCCATGATCTCACGGTTGCGGGTGACGGCGTTCATCGCCTTCCAGCACCTGAACGACCACCGGGCCGGAAACCATGTAGTCGCAAAGCTCGCCGAAGAAAGGGCGTTCCTTGTGAACCTCGTAGAATTTCTGCGCCTGTCCCATGGTGAGGTGAATGCGTTTCTGGGCGACGATCCTGAGACCGCCTTCTTCGAAGAAGGCGTTGATCTTGCCCGTGATATTGCGTTCCGTGGCGTCCGGCTTGATGATGGACAGGGTTCGTTCTACGGCCATCGCCGAGTCCCTCCGTTTGTTATTTTGCGTTGAAAAAGAAATGTTTCCGCATGTCGAGTTTGGCAAATGCCGAAGCGTCAAAATCAAGCGCTGGCATCGCGTCTTCCCCTGAAGAAATCAAAAAAGTCGCCGCCTTATAGACCGCGCGTCCGGCCGCTGACAAGGGACAGTTCGCCTCACCAACGTTCCGGCGCTAAATCGAAAAGGAGTTCGATACGAAGACAAAAAAGGGGCCGGCAAAGCCGGCCCTAGTTGGTGCTCTTGAGGGAAGGGAGAACTCCGGATGAAATGTCCATCCACGAACGACTATGATGGAAGCCCGCGTTGGCGAATGTGATCGACATCACAGTTGTATAACTTTTTTGAAATCCGATCGTTTGCGTGCAATTGGTCGCAACGAAAAGTCCTTTGGATTGAAGATGTTAGACCATCGCCCCCTGTTTTGGATGTCCCAGCGTGATTGAAAAGAAATGAAACCGACCGATCTTTCTCCCATCGTCGATGCCGCCGGCGCCGTCCATCGCCCCGCCGAAGCCGGTTTTCGCATCGTTTCCCTCGTCCCCAGCATTACCGAACTGCTGTTCGATCTGGGCCTGGGCGATGCGGTCGTGGGCCGGACGGCTTTTTGCGTCCATCCGCGAGACCGGGTTAAAGCCGTCCGGAGCATCGGCGGCACCAAACAGGTCAATCATGGACAAACTCAGAACGCGCGGCGCCCAGCCATGTCATCGTCAATGTGGACGAAACGCCGCGTCAACTGGCCGAGGATCTGCGCGCGGCTGGGCTGCGAGGTGGTGGTCACCCATCCCATCGATGTCCGCGACAACCTGACGCTTTACCGGCTGATGGGCCGGCTGTTCGCCCGGGAGGCCGAAGCCGAAGCCCTGTGCGCCCGCTTCGAGGCCGCCCACCAAGACGCTGACGCCGCGGCCGCCGCACGCTCGCCGAACGGCGGGTTCTCTACCTGATCTGGAAGGATCCGTGGATGACGGTCTCCGGCGACACCTACATTTCGCGCATGCTGGCGCTGGCGCGCTGGCGAACGGCCGAGTGCCGCGGGACGCCCGCTACCCGGAGGTGGCGATGACCGAACGGGCTGCTGTCCGACGGTCGATCTGGTGCTGTTCGGCTCCGAGCCCTTTCCGTTCAAGGATCATCACCTCGACGCCTTCCGCGCCGAATTTCCCGGCGCATGCCGCCAAGGCGGCGATGATCGACGCCGAGATGGTTTCCTGGTACGGCAGCCGCGCCATCGCCGGCCTGGCCTATCTCGGCGATTTCGCCGAGTCTCGAGCCTGATATGCCGGTTTCGCCGAGGCGGCACAAGATTTACACGTTCGCGCCGCTATCTGGCTTTTCGGCGATGCCCTTTTGCGATATCGTCCATGCCGTCGTTACTCTGAAACAACTAAAATATCGAGGGGGAAGCATCATGAAAGTTTCGAAATTCATGCATTTGCATGGAACGATCGTCCTGACGGTTCGGCCGGAAAACACCCTTGTCGAAACCGCCCGCGACGTTGGCCCAACCGGTCGGCGGCCGCAAACTTTCCCTCGCCGTTGTTTGTGATGAGACGGACAAGGTGACGGGCGTCGTCTCGCTGGGTGACATGAACTACGCGTTGGCCGAGTACGGCGACAAGGCGGCGTCCATGCTCACGAGCGACTGTCATGAGCACCGACATCATCACCTGCGGGCCCGACGACAACCTCGAGGACGTGCTTCAGACCATGGCAAAGCGGGGAATCCGCCATATGCCGGTGGTCGAAAACGGCAAGCTCGCCGGCTTGCTCTCGCGCCGCGACGCGCTAGAATTCCTCTATCGGCAGGCGGCGCTGGACGTGGAGAGCCTGTCGGATTGGCTGTTCGTGTCCGAGGCGCGCTATTAGAGCTATATCCGTTCAAGTGAACTCACTTGAACGGATTCGCGTGCTCTGGAAATCAACCGTTTAGAGCGGCGTGCCGAAGACGCTTGCAAGGCCCTATTGAAGCAGCCGTTCGACGGCTTCCGCCGGCAGGATCGAGCTTTCCCACTGGGTGGCCTCGGCGCCCCAGACGACGGCTGGTTTCCAGGGCCTCGGTCATCGTCTTGCCCATGACCAGGGCATGCACCAGTCCGGCGGCGAAGGTATCGCCCGCGCCGGTCGTGTCCACCGGCTTCACCTTCGGTGCCGGCACCTTGAGCGTTTCGTCCTGGCCGTAGGCAATCGACCCCCTTGGCGCCGTGGGTGACCAGCACCCACTGCAGCAGCTCGCCGGCGACGCGGCGTCCGACCTCGAGTGGATCATCGAGAACGTCGGCACCCACGTCCGAAGCCGATGTCACGAGAATGTGGGCGGGACGCACGCCTTCCGGCAGGCACGGCGGCAGGTGCGCGATGATCAGCGACGATCCGGCCTTCTCGCGCAGCAGCGGCGCCAGATCCAGGCGCCGGCTGCGGACATACACGCAGTCCGCGCCCAACCGCAGCAATCGCGCCGGCGGTTCGTCCTGATGGGTGCGCGTGACGTTGATGACCGTGCGTTCGCCCTCGCCGTCCACCAGGATGATCGAGCGCGTCGAGGGCTGGTCGATGCGCGCCACCTGGGACATATCGACGCCGGTGGCCTCCAGTTCCGCGAGCAGTTCCTCGCCGAGATCGTCGAGACCGATGGATCCCACGACGACCACGTCATGGCCGGCGTGCGCCAGGGGAACGGCCGTGCACGACGCGCCGCCGCCCAGACGCGGACCATGCCAGGCGCCCTGCAGGTGGGTTCCCTCGCGAAACCCTTCGTGGAGGCGCACCACATCGTCCCTGGCGACGGAACCGATAACAACAATTCGCGCCATGGGCGCTTCTCCCCCTTTCGTCGGCTGACCAGAACCTACATTGTGCAGACGCAAAAACCAAGATAATCGGAGAACCGCCATCATCGACGGCACGGCGCGCGTTGGCCGGGGGCGCGAGGCTCGCTCGGCGACTGCACGATTCCCCCACGCCCCGGGCGTGAGCCGTGAGGCGCGTTCCCAGCGGCGACGCATTCGGCTGGCGTTCTTCTTCGCCGCCGTCTTCGTCGTCGTCGGCATCCAGTTGCCGTTCTGGCCGGTGTGGCTCGCCGCCAAGGGCCTCGGCCCCGACGGAGATCGGCCTGCTGCTGGCGATCAGCATCGCCGCCAAGGTGATCGCCAACCCGCTGGCGGCCCACCTGGCGGACCGCCGCGGCGAACGGCGCCGGCCCATGGTCGTGCTGGCGATCGGCCGTCCCTGGCGTCGTTCGCGCTGTTCGGCTGGGTCGAGGGTTTCTGGCCCATCCTCATGGTCAGCGTGCTTGTTCTTCATGGTCTGGCCGCCGATCATGCCGCTGGGCGAGAGCCTGACCATGATCACCGTCCATCGCGAAGGCCTCGACTACGGCCGCATTCGCCTCTGGGGCTCGCTCAGCTTCATCGCCATGGCGGTGATCTCCGGCCGCGTCCTGGTGGACGAACCGCCGGAGATCATTTACTGGATGGTGCTCGCGCGCCGTCGCCCTCGCCGTCGTCGCCTGCGCGCTCGTCCCCGACTCCCGCCCCGAGAAAACCGCCTCGACCCAGGCGCCCATCCTCCTGATCCTGCGAAACCGGCGGTTCGTCCTGTTCCTGGTGGCCGCCGCCCTGATCCAGGGATCTCACGCCGTGTACTACGCCTTCGGCACGCTGCACTGGCAGGCGCGCGGGTATTCCGATGACCTCATCGGCGTCCTGTGGGCCGAAGGCGTCATCGCCGAAATCATCCTGTTCGCCTTCGGAAACCAGGTCGTGCGCCGTCTCGGCGCCGAGCGCCTCATCCTTCTCGGCGGCGTCGCCGCCGCCATCCGGTGGACGGTCACCGGGTTCACCGACGCCCTGCCCGTGCTGATCTGCGCCCAGGCGCTCCATGCCTTCACCTTCGGCGCCACCCACCTGGGCGCCATCCATTTCGTGGCCCGCGTCGTCGCGCCGTCCATGTCGGCGACGGCGCAGAGCCTGTATTCGGCGGCGGTCATGGGGCTGGGCCTCGGCCTCATGCTGCTGATCTCGGGCGAGCTGTACGGCCGGTTCGGCGGCGGCGCCTACTACGGCATGGCCGCCGCCGGCCTGATGGGCGCGCTGCTGGCCGTGGTATTGCAGCGGACCGGGCAGCGGTCCGGACGCACTCCTGAGACGGGAAACAACTGGCGGCGCGTCAACTCTGCGTATTTGTTTCTGTGAATTTGCGACGCATTCGTGGTAAACTTTGCGCCTAAGCACGTTGGCGTGCGGTGACTGTTGCGTTGGAGACGGGTCATCGATGGAGCACGCGTCCACGGTCAGACTATTCTCCTGATCTCCGCCAAACGAAACGCCTCGGCAAGGCCGGCCGATCGGCCGGTGGAGGGGCAGCTATCGGGAGGTGCGGCATGAAACATTCGACATCGTTCACATCCGCGGCAGCGGCACGCAAGCGCCGGCGGCGCTCTCCGGTTCGCGCTGGCGATGCTCGCCGGCATCGCCGTGCTGGCGGGATGCAACGCCGACCCGGACGAGCCCGGAGAAAGATCCCGGAAAGGTCCCGGAAGGTGCCGGACGTGAGCTACCTGGACCAGGGCTGGTCGAGCGATCTGCGGACGCGGTACTACTTCGATCCGCAGGGCTCCCGGCTGATCCCCTACGACTGGTTCGTCGCCCTGGAGCAGCCCGACAACGACCGCCTGTTCATCGACGCCGCGCACGTGGAAGCGCTCGGCTATCTGGCCGCCGCGCCGAGCCCGATGAACCCCGACGGCCTGCCCGTCGGCTTCGTCAAGGATCCCGCGGAAAACCCCGAAACCGGGCCTTGGATGGGCCTCACCTGCGCCGCGTGCCACACCAACGACATGGTGCTGGCGGGCCAGCGGGTGCGCATCGACGGCGGCCCGCCGCTGTCGGATTTCCAAACCTTCATGAAGCGACTCGACGCCGCCGTCGCGGCGACCCTGGCGGACGACGCCAAGTTCGAACGGTTTGCCGCCCGCGTGGCCCCGAAGGACGGCGCCGAGGCCCTGCGCGCCCGGCTTCTCGACTATCACGGCTCGCTCGCGCGCGCTGAGTGGAGCGCAACCGCACGCCGCATCCCTATGGCGCCGGCCGCCTCGACGCCTTCGGCCACATCCTCAACGCCGTCGCCGGGCACGCGCTCGAGGAGCCGCGCAACGTCCGCCCGCCCGACGCGCCGGTGAGCTATCCGTTCCTGTGGCTGACGCCGAAGCTGGAATGGGTGCAGTGGAACGGCTCGGCCGCCAACCCCATGGGCCGCAACGTCGGCGAGGTGCTGGGCACCTTCGGCACCCTCGAACTGGTCACCACGCCGGACAAGATGTTCAGCTCCAGCGTCCTCGTCGACGACCTCGCCGAGATGGAAGCCTGGCTCAACGACCTGAAGCCGCCGCCGTGGCCGGAGACCATCCTGGGCGCCCTCGACCCGGCGAAGGTCGAGGCCGGCCGCGCGCTGTACGAGCGCGACTGCAAGGGATGCCACAACCTGCCGCCCTACCGGATGACCGCCGCCAAGGACAACATCGCCGGAAACCAGTTCATCAAGGTGACGATGATCCCCTACAAGAAGGTCGGCACCGATCCCCGGATGATCGAGAATTTCGGCCCCCGGACCGCGTTCACCGGGCCGCTCGCCGATGTGCTGTTCGGCGGCCGCGAGCAGGTATCGGCCGGCACGTACCTGACACACGTGGTCGGCCGCCACGGTCGCGCGCGACTTCAGGGTCCGCCAGATCCCCAAGGACAAGCAGCTCGCCTACAGCGGGTATCCGCTACGCGCCGGACGGCACCCCCGATACGCCGAAGAATATCCTCGCCTACAAGGCGGGGCCGCTGGCCGGCGTCTGGGCGACCGCGCCCTACCTCCACAACGGTTCGGTCCCCACCCTCGACGACCTGCTCCGCCCGCCTGCCGACCGCCCGGACGTGTTCTACGTCGGCGACCGGACCTTCGACCCCGTCCGCGTCGGCTACAAGAACCGGGGCGGGACCTGACCGAGGCCGAGCGCGCGCGATATTTCCGCTACGACACCTCGATTCCCGGCAACTCCAACGCCGGGCACCACTATCCCAATCCCGAGCGGGTGGTTTACACCGACGACGACCGCCTCGCACTCATCGAATTCCTGAAGTCGCTGTGACCGGCGGGAGGACTCAGCCCATGCACTATGTTTCCGAATTCGACCGCGCGCCCGAGGGCGACAAGTTCCATCTTGTCCGCCGCTGGATGGACGAGGATCCCGTTGGCGTGTTCGCGGCGTTCAGGGCGGAGCGGCCGATCGCCCGTACCGAGGTCGCCACCTTGGTGTTCCGCTATGGCGACGTGGTCGAAACGCTCGGCATCCCCACCATCCTCACGGTCAAGCTCTACGAGCCGAAGATGGGCAACTTCATGCTCTGCAAGGACGAGACCATCACCAACACCCGCGACAAAGGCATCATGCAGGCGATGCTGAGCCGGGACGACCTGCCCAGGGTCCGCGCCCTGGTGGGCTCGCTCGCCGAAGCCGCCCTCGACGCCGCCGGAAGCGAAATCGAGGTGGTCCACCAATTGGGCCGCAAGGTGCCGGTGCAACTGGTGGAGCAGTACTTCGGGTTCGAGGGGCCGGACCACGAGACCATGATGCGCTGGTCCTACAACAACCAGCTCGACGCCTTCAACAACCACCCGTTCAACTTCCAGCCCAACCCGGACGAAATCCACGCCAAGGCCCAGCAGTCGCTGGAAGAGATGAAAAACCACCTGGCCCAGTTCCTGCCCAAGAAGGCCAAGAGCCTGCAGGAAAACCCCGCCCAGGACGACGTGGTGGCGCGGCTGCTGAAGACCCGCTTTCCGGCCGAACTGGGCTTCGACGGCGAGCGTCTGGTCACCTGCGTCGGCGGCCTGTTGATCGGCGCCATCGAGACCACCCAGCAAGCGGTGGCGCAGATCATCGACGGCTTGCTGAAGCGCCCGGTGCACCTCGAGGAGGCCCGCGCCGCCGCGCTCGCCGACGACGACGAGCTGTTCGACCGCTACGTTTGGGAGACGCTCAGGTTCGATCCCATCGTCAAGTTCATGTTCCGCTACGCGGCCCAGGACTACACCATCGCCAAGGGCACCGAGCGGGCGCACACCGTCCAGGCGGGCGGCATCGTCCTGCCGATCACCATGTCGGCCCTGTTCGACCCGGACGAGGTGCCGCTGCCCACCGAGTTCAACGTGCAGCGCAAGCCCGCCATCGACTTCCACTTCGGCTACGGCCACCACGCCTGTCTCGGCCGCTACGTCGGCGGCGTGATGATCCCGGAAATCGTCAAGCGGGTGCTTCGCCGCGACAACCTCCGCGCGCTGGGCCCCATCGACTTCAAGGACACGCCGTTCCCGGAGGACTACCGGCTAGCGTATGGCGGCGGGTGTTCGGGGTAGGCCGTCGTGTCCTGCGTTTTCACCAACTGGTGCAGTTGGAACCCAAATCCGCCCTTTCTTTTGATTTCAAGCAACCCCGTCCCCTCAGGACTTGGTGGAGAAGCAGTGAGGTGGCAAAGGCTTCGATTAGAACCTAAGCTGAACAGCAAGACAGGGAAGCCCATACAGGACAAGGATGGTAATCCCGTATACGCGCGGAACGATCAGGCTCTATCAAAAGCCCTTGAGCTCATCGGGAAGCACATCTCAGTCGTGCCTTTAAGGATAGGCTGAAGATCACCACCGAGGATGCTCTCATTGAGAAGCTATATGAGGGAAGGAGGAGAGCTAACGCACGCATCGTGAGTGAGGGCGCAGAGTAAACGGTGACTAGATATTGGCGTGACAATTAAGCATTATGTTTGGAGAGTAGATGGAAATTCTGGATAAGTGTCCCGTATGCTTTAACAAGCATTCGGGTGGAAAGGCTTATCCCTCTGCATCCGGTAACGCGAAATGTAGTGACAAGGCGGCCCCGCGCATAGAACATAAAGCGAACACTTTGATCGGAGGGCCTGCCATGACCGACTTTCCCCGTTCGCTGCCCGAGTTCCAGCGGCGCTTTGCCGACGAGGCCGCCTGTGTCGAATACCTTGCCGCGGCGCGCTGGCCGGACGGCTTTCGGTGCCCGGCCTGCGACGGGGCCAAGGCCTGGCGGCTTTCGACCAAGCCGTTCACCTGGGAGTGCGCCGGCTGCGGCAAGCAGACGTCGGTCACCGCCGGGACGGTGATGCACGGCTCCAAGCTCGAGCTGACGGTGTGGTTCTGGGCGGCCTATCTGATGGCCACCCATTCCAACGGCATCTCGGCCGTGCAACTGCAACTGCAGCTCGGGCTCGGCTCCTACAAGACGGCGTGGTTGCTGTGCGCCAAACTCCGCCGGGCGATGGTCGACCCCGAACGCAATCCGTTGGCGGGCCTGGTCGAAGTCGACGAGACCACCATCCCGTTCCGCACCAAGGAAGACCCCGTTGCCGGCGGCGGCGGACGCAGCCACGCGGGCAAGATGCCGGTGATCGCCGCGGTCGAGATCGTCGGCGACGGCCCGGGTCGCCTTCGCCTCGCTCCCATCGCCGACTATTCCGCCGAGAGCATCCGCGCCTTCGTCGCCACCAACGTCGCCGCCGGTGCGACGCTCAAGACCGACGGATGGGCCGGCTATCCCGGCACCCCCGAGGTCGATCACGATCCCCATGTCGTCGGCACCATGGCCGCCCACCTCGTCCTGCCGTGGACCCACCGCGTGTTCGCCAACCTCAAACGCTGGGCCTTGGGCGTCTACCATGGACTGCGCCGCAACCATCTCCAATCCTACCTCGACGAGTTCGTCTTCCGCTTCAACCGCCGCCGTACCCGCCACGCCGCCTTCCGCTCGCTGCTCGGCATCGGCGCCCGAACAAAACCCGTCACCTACAAAATGTTGATCTCGCCGGAACCAACGGGATAAGCCTTTCGGGTGGATCTAAAATTTTCCCAAAGGATCATGGCTTTCTCGTCAACTGTGATGTCTGTGGTGATTTCATAGTTAGCGAGGAAGTTTTTGAAGACTGGTTGGACCCTGATTCTCCCCGATGCACGCAGGCTTACCGAACTTTGTCGCGCTCGGCTTTCGCACAAACTTCGAATGGGGACCACACCTGATTTCCCTCCAGCACTCTATATTTGGACACAATTTTTGTACGATACTTCATCGAAGACGGCTGCAAAGGACCAACTCCTGTTCAACAGGCGACCAACATCATAAGATTTGTCGGAGATGAAGTATCCCGCTCGGGTGCACCAATTACCCGATGGCCCAATGGATTTTATGCTCTTATTGGCGCACCAAACCCAAGGTTTGCCGAGGAATTGGCTAGGGAACTCGTAGACCATGGAACTCTCAAAACATCAAAACAAAACTGGTTGAAGGATATTGATCTTACGCTAGATGGTTGGAAACTATACGATACCGAGAAACGAGGCCAAGTGGCGGGAAAATACGGCTTTCTCGCAATGAAGTCCGGCGATGATGTTCTTGATCGGTTTATTGAGGAAACCGTTAAACCGGCTGTAAGAGACGAAATTGGTTATGATCTAGTGGACATGCGGTCTGTGGCACGCGCAGGGATCATTGACAATATAATGCGCACCCAAATTCGCGATGCTGCTTTCGTTGTTGTCGATTTGACCCACGACAATTCCGGAGCCTACTGGGAGGCTGGTTATGCGGAAGGTCTCGGGAAACCTGTTATCTACATCTGCGAGGAGAATAAATTTAAGGAGGCGCAAACGCACTTCGATACTAACCACTGCACAACTGTGCTTTGGTCTGGGAGAGGGGGAAGGGATTTTCAGAAGGAACTAGTCGCCACATTGCGTCGCTCGCTTAACTTGTTTTCGGGCAAGTTATGACTTTAGTCCGGAGCTGACTGGAAACGGCGTTCCGATCCAACGTTAGACAGGGAAAATTAATCGAGCAGTTGCCAGCTCCGTATATGCTGCATAGCCATGACTGTCATTCCCTTCCCTCCTCAGAACACTAAGCACGAGCAGGTTCCGGTCCCCTTCAAGCAAATCTGCGCCCGTCGGTTCTAAGCGACCATGTCGGATTTAGGTTGGAATTACAACCTCGTCTGGCGCTATCAATGGGGTGGGAGTCTGTTGATTGAAACCGAAGCCGCCGGCTTGTTGACCAGGTAATCTGGCGGGATTTCAGCCTATGTGTTCAATTGGGTATCCACCGGCTTTTCGTTCGCGTGCGCCGTGGTGGGGCGGCGATCTGCAGTCCCTGCGCAACAGGCTGGTTCGGGCGCGGGTTGATTTGCCGGCAACATCGGAGCGGGTCACCTTCCCGCTTTCCGGTGGCAGCGGCGACCGTCTTGCAGGCATGCTCGATATGCCCGCAAGCCCCGTGGACGGTCCCCTCGTCGTTTTGATCCATGGCCTGACAGGGAGCGAGGACAGCGGGTACGTGCGCGCAAGCGCGGCCTTTCATCTGAAGCGCGGGAGGCGGGTTCTGCGGCTCAATCTTCGGGGCGCCGGCCTCGCGCGCGAGTTGCGGCGGCCACTACCATGCCGGCTGCTGGATGGATATCCGCGATACCCTGCAGGCGCTGGACGGCGAGCTGACCGCGCGCGGTTTCTTCCTCGTTGGGTATTCGTTGGGCGGGAATGTTCTGATCAATCTGTTGGCCCATCATGCGGACGGATTGCCCATCCGAGGCGCGGCGACCATCTCGGCGTCCATCGAGCCCGCCCAGGCGGCGCGGCGCCTCATGTCCCCTCGCAACGCGATCTATCATTCCTGTCTGTTGCGCGAGATGAAGGCGGAATGTGCCGCGCCCGGCGCCCGCTTGAGCAAGAATGAACGGGCGGCCATCGCTGGCGCCAAGACCATCCGGGAATTCGACGATGGCTTCATCGCGCCGCGAAACGGCTTCGCCGGAGCGGCCGATTATTATGACCGGACCGCCGGCGCCCGCGTCGTGCACAAGATCCGTGCGCCCACTCTGATGATCCTCGCCCGCGACGACCCGTGGATCCCGGCCGATCCCTATGCGGCTCTCGAGCGAGATCGACCAGGAAATGTTCGGGTGTTTCTGTTGGACGGCGGTGGCCATGTGGGCTTCCACGCCAGCGACCACGCCGAAACGTGGCATGATCGATGCACCGACGCATTCCTAATACCAATTCTCGTTGATAGGAACCCATTGTGACGGCCTTTCGGGGTTTCCGGCAAGGAGCGTGGTGCGCGGTGATGCGGGAGCATCATAAGCGCCGCGCGACGCCGTCCGGAAACCCCGAAAGGCCGCCCGGAGGGTCGTGTTCGCGCTTCCTCGGGGCGTCGGAGCCGCTTGACGATGGGTCCCCATCGCCGGCGCGGCCCCTCCTGCCGAGGAAGCGCGAAACACGATCACAATAAGTCACTATCAGCGGGATTTCGTATAAGTTCGCTTTGACCCTGACATCAGGCTTCACCAGCAGCTTCTCCACTGTGCATGGGGTTGTTTTCGACATTTTGCGTAACACCCCCCCCTGCTCTGCGCGCAATCGGCGCGGGCGAACGAAACCGCTCGAAAGAGTTGGTGAGCACAGAAAGTGCGACCGAGACCTGAAAATTCCTATGCCTTCTGTTCCCAGCCGCCGCGGTCGGTCTGCTGCCGTAGG
>CAWAYL010000006.1:0-11790 GCA_963786305.1 uncultured Alphaproteobacteria bacterium | reverse complement strand
CCCGTCGATATCAATTCGTTAATGAGGATCCAGGCGATGGCCAGCGGCGCCACGAACCTCAGGATCAACAGCCACGCGCCCGCCAGATTCGGCGGCCGTGTCGGCGTCGCCCCTCAACTCGGCGACGGCCCGCTTGCCCATCTTCCATCCCACGAAGAGCGCGATCAGCATGCCGCCGACGGGGAGCATGACCGACGAGGTGACAAAGGCGATGAGATCCAGGAAGCCCTTTCCGAACAGGGTGTAGTCGGACCAGATCCCCATGGAAAGCGACGACGGGACGCCCACCACGAAAGCCGCGACGCCGGTAGCCACGGCAATGCGCGACCGCCTGAAACCGTACTGGTCCATGAAGAAGGCCACGACCGGTTCCAGCAGCGACACCGCCGAGGTCAGCGCCGCGATGGCCAGCAGCACGAAGAACAGCGTGCCGAAAACCTGACCGCCGGGCATCTGGGCGAAAACCGACGGCAGGGTCACGAACGCCAGAGCCGGCCCCGTGGCCGGATCGACGCCGACAGCGAACACCGTCGGAAATACCACCAGGCCGGCGAGAAGGGCGGCACAGCGTGTCGAGGCCCACTACCGACGCCGCCGACCGTCCGATGTTCTGCTTGCGATCCAGATAGGAGCCGTAGGTGATCATCGCCCCCAGCCCCACGGACAGCGAGAAGAACGCCTGACCGAGAGCGGCGGTAACGGTGGCGCCCGTGACCTTGGAGAAATCCGGTCGAACGAAAAACATCAGACCGTCGAGGGCGCCGGGCAGAGTGACCGCCCGCCCCACCAGCGCCACCAGGATCACGAACAGCATGGGCATGAGCACCAGGTTCGCCCGCTCGATCCCGTTCCCGATGCCGCCCAGCACCACGGCCACCGCCACGGCCATGAAAGCGGCGGCGCAAAGCAGCGGCGGCAACGGCTCGGCGATGAAGGCACCGAAGATGAGCGCCGGGTCCGCGTTCGGAACGCTGAAGGCGCCCGTCGCCATCTTCGCCGCGAACGCCACGGTCCAGCCGGCGACCACACCGTAGAATGACAGGACCAGAAAGGCGGCCAGAATGCCCAAGAAACCGACAAAGGGCCAGGCGCCGCCGCTCAACACCCGGAACGCGCCCACCGGATCCTTCTGAGCGGCGCGGCCGATGATCAGCTCGGCAAGCAGGACGCTGATGCCGATGGTGAAGACAATGGGCAGATAAACGATGACAAAGGCGCCCCCGCCGTTCTCGCCCGCCATGTAGGGGAATTTCCAGACATTGCCGAGGCCCACGGCCGATCCGGCCGCCGCCATGATGAAACCGGCGCGGCTCGCCCAGTGTTCGCGTTTCGGCGCTTGCTCGGATGCGCTGTCGCGCGGCATCGCCATACCCCTCTTTGCTGATTGGTCTCGCCGAAGCGCCTGCAACTTCCAGCCGGTCTGATCTAACGTATGGATACCATATGTTAGATCCAGACCACTAGAAGGTGCGGGGACAACTTTTCGAGACATTCAGTAAATTTTTGGGGGATGCCGGCCATCATGGCGGGGAACCATGCCGGAAAAAGCTGGCCGAGGCTCCAAATGGATAAGGAGCCCCGGCCAAGTTGGCTCCGAAGGGAACTCCATTTCCCGTGCGGACGTCCTTGCGCGCGAACGTGGTCCCGGTACTCCATGTCGCTCTTCAGCATGTGACCGACCGCGAGACGCATCATGAATTCAAGCACCGGCCAGGCAATGTCGGGCTTTTGCCCCCAGCCCGCCAGATTGAAGACGTTTTCCCGAACCGTCTCGAACTCGCGCATCAATGTTCGATGCTCGGCCGCATGCTGCAACACATAGGGGTAGCCGCAACGAACCATGTGGTCTTCTTCATGAGAAAAATGCCGCATCAGCAGCAATTCGACTTCGCGGATGGCGGCTTTCACGTCGTCGGGATCCGTTCCTTCCAGACGAAGCGCATGCAGGTCGTTGAGGCAGCGGACGAAATTATGGTGTTGGTCATCCAGTTCATCGTCGTCGACCGAGAAATTTTCGGTCCACGTCAGGAGATCGCCGAACGTTCTGGATAAGGATTGCCGTTGTGAGTTCCGACGGGGTCGCCCCCGGCGGCGACGGGTGCCCGGTTCCTGTGTGTCCATACTGAGTTGTGCTTCGGCCATGGGTTATTCCCTGGTGTTTGTTTGTTCGTTTTACGTGTCGCCCGGGCGGCGAGAGACCTGGCTGACCCGCGCTACGCTGTGCTTCTCATTATTCCGCCGACAATCGCTCGGCTTCTCGCAACAAGCGTGCCATTGACCAGGCACCTCACAAACAACCCCCATACGGGGTATTCGTAACACGATGGTTTTTGCATTTCTACTCAATTCTCGTTGTATCGTTGCAATGTTCCGCACCTGAGGGGTATGGAAAAAGAGCGCGCGATATTCAGGCGTGATGCGGTGGGGGGACGGTCGCGGCGCTGGCGCGTCAGACGGAGGACGGCGCGTCGGTGTCGCGCTCCATGTGCCGGGCGATGACGCGCCGGCCCCGCTTCGTGAGCCAGAAGCGCTGCCGCCAGAAGGGGAACGTCACCGAAAAATAAAAATCGCGGTCGATGTACTTCTTGTCGCTGAGAAGTTCCATGAAGGTGGGAAAATAGGCCGCATTCATGGCGTGCCTGGGGTCCCAAAGGTCGAGGCCATCCAGTCGGCGGTCCGGGAAAGTCGGGTCATGATGGCTTTTTCTTCCTCGCCCAACGCCTCGGTCCACCGCTCGACACCAAGGGAGTACCGCTCGCAAGCCGCCACCACGCCCTCGGCGATATCGACAAAGGCATCGGCTTTGTTTTTCCAGGTCGATACCGGGTTGCTGTCGCTGGGCAGGAAGTCGGATTGGCGCGCGGCCGTCTTGATCCAGTCGCAACTTTCCAGCACGACGGGGACGACGAGCATGCCGCGTTCGATCGCATGGTTCAGCTGGTCTTGGCAGAAATTGGAGCGGAGAAAGGTCTTGCTTATCAGTAGCACGACCACGTCGGCTTCATCGAGCCGGTCGCGTACCGCATCGGTGAACCGGGAACCGGCGGTGGCGTCGCGGTCCCAATGCAGCGTCAGCGCGCCCGCCGTTTCGATCGCGGCAAGCGTATCGGCCAACATTCCCGCGTGGCGTTTTTCGGAGGACGCGTAACAAATGTAGGCATCGATGATCATTGCCCTCGGCCTCCCGTCGGGGTCCGGCTTGGCCACTGCTTTGCGCGTGTTGTGCTCGCCGACCCTTGTTCCTGCTTAGCTCACTCGTGGTTCGGAGAAAAGCTTTTGCTGGCGGTCGCGGCCACCGCCGCGAAACTTTCGGGAGCCGACGGAGTTGTCACTCCGCCCCCGGCAGGATAAACACTCGATACCACTGCGTAATCGTGCCCAGCGATCAAGCGGCACAACAGAGCACATCTTCAAACAACGGCTGCTCGTTCTGCAAACCGGCGAAAGGGAAAAGATTATGCGCGTCTGGCCTGGAACACCCTATCCGCGTGGCGCCAAATGGGACGGGATGGGCGTGAATTTCGCCTTGTTCTCGGAAAATGCCGAACGGGTGGACCTCTGTCTGTTCGACGAAACCGGGCGAAAGGAGACCGCGCGGATCAGCTTGCCGGAATACACGGACGAGGTTTGGCATGGCTATTTGCCGGACGTTCGCCCTGGGCAGCTCTACGGCTATCGTGTTCATGGCCCCTACGATCCGGCGCGGGGCCACCGTTTCAACGCGAACAAGCTCCTTATCGACCCCTATGCCGAAATCTCGTGGGCGATTTGAAATGGACAGACGCGCATTTCGGCTACCGCATCGGCGCGCGCAACACCGACCTCAGCTTCGACCGGCGCGACAACGCCCGATGGTTGCCCAAATGTCAGGTGGTGGACACCGCCTTTACCTGGGGCGGCGACCGGAGCCCCCGCGGCGAATGGCACGAGAGCATCGTCTACGAGGCCCACATCAAGGGATTCACCATTCGCAACCCGGAAATTCCGAAAGCCGTGCGGGGGACAATCGCCGGGCTTTCGGCTCCCGCCGCCGTCGAATACCTGACCAAGCTGGGGATTACCGCGATCGAATTGCTGCCGGTTCACGCCTTCCTGAACGACCGTCATTTGATCGAACGGGGGCTGACGAATTACTGGGGCTACAACACCCTGTCGTTCTTCGCTCCCGATCCACGCTTCCTCTCGACCGGTCACCTTGGCGAATTCAAGACCTTTGTTCAGGTGATGCACAGCGCCGGCATCGAGGTTATTCTCGACGTGGTCTACAACCACACCGCCGAGGGCAACCATATGGGGCCGACGTTGTCGTGGCGCGGCGTCGACAATGCGTCGTACTACCACCTCGTTCCCGGCGACGAGCGCTACTACATGGACTTCACCGGATGCGGCAACGCCCTCGATCTGCGTCATCCGAGGGTCCTCCAGATGGTCATGGACTTGCTCCGCTACTGGGTGGAGCAAATGCATGTCGACGGATTTCGCTTCGATCTCGCGACGACTCTTGCGCGCGAGGAACACGGCGGCTTCGACCCGCACTCGGGGTTCCTCGACGCCATGCGCCAGGATCCCGTCCTGACCCGCATCAAGCTGATCGCCGAGCCATGGGATGTGGGCGACGGCGGATACCGGCTCGGTGGCTTTCCCGCCGGTTGGGCGGAGTGGAACGATCGGTACCGCGACACCGTTCGCCGGTTCTGGAAGGGCGACGAGGGCGAGGTGGCGGAACTGGCGTCCCGCATCACCGGATCGAGCGACCTGTTCGAGTCGCACGGCCGGCGAACCTGGGCCACGGTCAATTTCATCACCGCTCACGACGGGTTCACGCTCGCCGACGCGGTGAGCTACAACGGCAAACACAACGAAGCCAACAAGGAAGACAGCCGCGACGGTACCGACAACAACAACACGTGGAACTGCGGCGAAGAGGGTCCCACCGCGGATGCCGAAATTCGCAAACTTCGGGTCAAGCAGCGGCGCAACATGATGGCGACGTTGCTGTTGTCACAAGGCCTGCCCATGCTCGTGGCCGGTGACGAGTTCGGCCGCAGCCAAGGCGGCAACAACAACGCCTACTGCCAGGATAGCGAGATCAGCTGGCTGACTGGGAGGGGATCGACGACGAAGGCGAGGCGTTTCTCGAATTCACCCGGGCCCTGATCCGCTTCCGGCGCGACCACATCGTGTTTCACCGGGCGCGGTTCTTTCATGCGCGGTTCATTCCCGGCACGGACATCCAGGACATCACCTGGCTGAAGCCCGACGGTCTCGAAATGACCGAGGCCGACTGGGGCGATGGCGGCGCGCGGTCGTTAAGCTTTCTGATCCGCGGC
Organism: uncultured Alphaproteobacteria bacterium; assembly: GCA_963786305.1. Lineage (GTDB taxonomy): Bacteria > Pseudomonadota > Alphaproteobacteria > Rhodospirillales > Defluviicoccaceae > CAKZLS01. The sequence continues at coordinate 6,460 of CAWAYL010000006.1, read as the reverse complement.
GAGGCCGGCGAGTATCACTTGACCGCCGAAGGCGAGCCGCAGCCGGACGACAGCTTCTTGGTGATTCTCAGCGCTCATACGGACGCCATCGAGTGGACACTGCCGAGCCTGGCGGCGGGGCGTCAATGGACCCTGGCTATCGACACAGACCGTGACGATCCCCTGGGCGGCGCCGATGCGTTCAAGGACGGAAGCGTTTCTCCCGTGCAGCCCCGATCCCTTGTGGTTCTCGCGCGCGCCAACGAGGGGTAATGCCAATTTGCGCAGATAGCGACCGGAGGGCGGCCGGAACAACAGCCGCGTTAACCGGATCGTAACCGGAACAGCGGATACTGAAAGCCGAGAAATTTATCCCGGCGAAGGTTCCGTCTCATGGTCCAATTGGCGCTCGACGTTGCGGTATCGTTGGCGTGATGGTCACGGTCCTCGGGGTTGGCTTTTACACGCTCGGACACGGCACCGGCGAGACCGGCGCGATCTCGCGACGATGTTCGGCGATCAATACACGGTCCGCCTCACCTGCGGCGGCGGACGCGCCTTTTCGGAATACATCTATGGGTTCAACAATGATCAGCCCGCGGCAAGGCGGAAAGAAACCATTCCGGCTGCGAGGCAGTGAGCGTCATGTCCTTTCGCCATCATCGCTGGGCGGCGTGAACAGCATGGCGTCGCCTGTAAACCCAGCGATCGACCTATTGTCGCTTGGGCGTTTGCTCTGATGGCGTTTCGGTGTAAGCAATAACCATGCGAACACTCTATCACGTGTGGCTGTCGCCGTTTTGCCGCAACATCCGGATCCTTCTCGCCGAGAAAAAGCTGGAGTTCCAGACGGAGCTTGAGCCGGTGTGGGAACGCCGGCCCGGATTTCTCGCGCTCAACCCCGCCGGCGAGGTTCCGGTCCTGGTGGAGACCGACGGAACCGCCGTGTGCGACGGCGCCGCCATCGCCGAATATCTGGAGGAGGTGTACCCGGAGCCGCCGATGATGGGCGAGACGCCGGCGCGACGCGCGGAAGTGCGCCGCCTCGTCGCCTGGTTCGACCGCAAGTTCAACGCCGAGGTCACCGAAAATCTGGTGGGCGAAAAGATCGTCAAACGCCTCGCCGCCTCGGGACAACCCGACTCCTGCGCGATACGCGCCGGCCACGCCAATATCCAGTACCATTTGCAATACGTCGCCTATCTGTGGAGCGCCGGACCTGGCTGGCGGGCGATCTCATGACGCTGGCCGACATCGCCGCCGCCGCCCACCTTTCGTGCGTCGATTATCTGGGCGACGTGCCCTGGGACGGCATCCGGACGCCAAGGACTGGTACGCGCGGATCAAATCGCGGCCGAGTTTCCGCGCCATCCTCGCCGATCAGGTTCCCCGCATGAACCCCGCCAAGGCCTACGCCGACCTGGACTTCTAGAGGGGCCTGAACCATGGCCGTAAATGGTCATTATCAACCACGTTGGTATAGGACATCGGCGTCGCGGTCATTCGAAATTGATGCCGGCGTCCATGCGGTCCAGGTTCGCCCGGGCGATGCGCGCGGCCTCGGTTTCCGGGGCGACGGTCACCAGCGTCAGCCAATCGCGCCGCGCCGCCACATTGTCACCCTTGAGCTTGCGGACCATGCCGCGCTCCAACAGCGCTTCCGGATGCGTGCCGTCGAGCGCAACGGCCTTGTCGGCATCGGCCTCGGCCCGATCGAGATCGTCGAGGCGGCGATGGGCGCTGGCGCGGAACACATAGGCATCCACCAGCTCCGGATCGATCGTCACGGCGGCGTCGAGATCGGCGACGGCGTCGCGATAGCGACGCAGGTCGAATTGGGCTTGCGCCCGGTCCACCAGGAGGGCCGCGTCGTCCGGCGCGAGCGCGATCGCGCGGGTGAGGACGGCGGCGGCCATTGGGGTCGCGGCCCATCAGCCAGGCTTGACCGGCATGACCGAGCAGCGCCGCGCGGGCCGGGACGCGCGACGGCGTTGTGGGCCAGGGCCTCGAAGCGCTTCGCCGCCTCGGTATAGCGCTCCAGGCCCATCAGCGCGGAAGCGGCGCAATGGCCGGCGGCGTCCCCACCGCCCTCGCCGATCCATGCGTTCGCCGTTTCGATCGCGGCTTGCGGATTGCTCTCGGCCAGCGCCATGCATTGAGAATAGCGCGTCGCGGGGTCCGGCTCGGCCGCGCCCGGCGAAGAGGAAACCATGAGCGACGCCAGTACCGACACCGCCCGTCCCGACACCGTGACCAGCGGTCCTCTTGGCGCGACGCGTCATTCGACCCTGTATCCGACGCGGCTCGACCAAGCCCGGGGGCGGGGCGTTCGATCGCTCTTTTTGCAAAACAACTCACGCACAGTAGAATTCGGTTCACCCGCGGTGACCCGTATCCATACAGCTATCCATAGAGTATCCATAGGCGGCCGCGACGGTAAACTCCACCGCGGAGCATATCCTGGCAGCGTGGTGTAGAGGCGTCAAATGAACGAGGATCCGCGTCCGGACTGGCGCCGCATCTCTTCTGCTTCGGCTTGGGTTACAGCGCCCGCGCCTTGGCCAAGCGGTTGATGGCGGAAGGCTGGACGGTGTCCGGAACCTGCCGCGACGAAGAGACGCGGCGGCCTTGACCGGCGAGGGCATGCGAGCTTTCCTTTCGACCGTGCGACCGCTGCCGGATCCGGCGGATGTTCTATCGACGGTGACCGATGTTCTCAGCTCGGTTCCCCCCGATGCCGACGGCGACCGGTCTTCGATTGCCACGGCGACGGCATCGCCGCCATGACCGGCATGCGCTGGATCGGTTATCTCTCCACCACCGGCGTGTACGGCGACACCGGCGGCGCGCGCGTGAGCGAGGCCTCTCCCGTCAATCCGACGTCGGCGCGGAGCCGGCGCCGGGTCGCAGCCGAAAACCGGTGGATGGAACTCTACTGGAAGCATCGGCTGCCGGTGCACGTTTTCAGGCTGGCCGGCATCTATGGCCCGGGGCGGAGCACGCTCGATCAGGTCCGGGCGGGCCGGGCGCGGCGCATCGACAGGCCCGGACATCTGTTCTCGCGCATCCATGTCGACGACATCGCGACGGTTCTGCGCACCTCCATGGCCCGGCCCTGGCCGGGAGCGGTCTACAATGTCTGCGACGACCTTCCCGCCGCGCCCAGCGACGTCGTGGCCTACGCATGCGCGTTGTTGGGCGTCGAAGCCCCGCCGGTCGCGGCCTACGAAGACGTGGCGGGCGACATGTCGCCGATGGCGCGAAGCTTCTGGAACGACAACCGCACGGTCGACAACAGCCGCGTCAAGCGGGAGCTGGAAATCGAGCTGCGGTTCCCCGACTACAAATCCGGCCTGAAAGCGATTCTCGACGCCGAATCCCTTGTTTGATTGGACGTCAACCCGAAGTTGAGAGATGATTTGTCACGGCGCGGGTCGGTTTCGAAACCGCTGACCAGGAGAATGCCCGTCTCATGGTATCGAGGATCATGATCTTGGGCGCGGTGCTGTTCACGCGTTGCTTCCGGGACTGGGCCCCGCCGCCGGCGCGCGCGGAAACCATGGCGGTGCTGCTGGATATCAAGGGGCCGATCGGGCCGGCGACCAGCGACTATGTGTGCGCGGCCTCGAGCAGGCGCGGAACGAAGACGCCGCGCTGGTCATCTTGCGGATGGACACGCCCGGCGGGTTCGATACGTCCATGCGCCACATCATCCAGGCCATCCTCGGGTCGCCGGTTCCGGTGGTCAGCTACGTCGCGCCGAGCGGCGCGCGCGCCGCCAGCGCCGGCACCTATATCAGTTACGCCAGCCACGTCGCCGCCATGGCGCCGGGAACCAATCTCGGCGCGGCCACGCCGGTGCGCGTCGGCGGCCCGCAATCGCCGCCGGAGCGCCGGAACCATTGCCGACGAAGGATGAACGGGAAAGCGGCAAGGCGCGAAGGAACCGCCGCCCCAGGAGAACCGTCGGCGGCCGAGCGGAAGATGGAAAGCGATGCGCGCGCCTACATCCGGGGTCTCGCGCAAATGCGGGGGCGCAACGTCGCGTGGGCGGAAAAGGCGGTGACGGAGGCCGCCAGCCTGCCGGCGGACGACGCCCTGCGGGAGAACGTGATCGATCTCGTCGCCGACGATGTGCCCGGCCTGCTGATCAAGCTGGACGGCCGCGAGGTGACCCTCCAGGCACGCCGACGCCTGGAGACGTCCGGTCTCGTCGTCCAGCCGCTGAAGCCCGACTGGCGGACCGAGTTCCTGGCGATCATCACCAACCCCAACGTCGCCTACATTCTCATGCTGATCGGCATCTACGGCCTGCTGTTCGAGTTCTACAGCCCCGGTCTGGTCGGACCCGGAGTGATCGGCGGCATTTGCCTGCTGCTGGCGCTCTACGCCTTTCATGTCCTGCCGGTCGATTATACGGGTCTCGCCCTGACCGCGCTCGGCGTCGCGCTGATGGCGGCGGAGGTGTTTCTGCCCAGTTTCGGGATACTGGGAATCGGCGGTATCGCCGCCTTCGTCATCGGCTCGATCATGCTGATGGACACCGACGTCCCGGGGTTCACCATCGCCTGGCAACTGGTCGGCAGCATCGCGTTGTTCGCCGGGGCGCGCTGATGGTGGTGCTGACCCTGCTGGCGCGCTCGCGGCGCCGCGCCGTCGTCTCGGGGCCCGAGGACATGATCGACGACATCGGACCGGTTCTCGACTGGGCGGGACACCAGGGCAGGGTTCGCATTCACGGCGAGATTTGGCGGGCACGGGCCGGGGAGCGGTTTCGCCGGGCAGACCGTTCGCGTTGTCGGCATCGACGGGCTCACCCTCGAGGTCGAGCCCGAACAACATCGGAGGTGATGGACCTCATGGCGTTCATTCTTGGTCAAGCCTGGATCTTCCTCGTCGTGCTGTTGATTTCGTTCTCGCGGTGTCGCTGAAGGTGATGCGCGAATACGAGCGCGGCGTTGTGTTCCTGTTGGGCCGGTTTTGGAGAGTGAAGGGGCCGGGCCTGGTCATCGTCATCCCGATTATCCAGCAGATGGTGCGGGTCGACCTGCGGACCCGCGTGCTGGACGTGCCCGAACAGGACGTGATCTCGCGGGACAACGTCTCGGTGAAGGTCAACGCGGTCGTTTACTACCGGGTGAGACGCCCAGCACTCGATCATCCAGGTCGAGAACTTCAACGCGGCGACCAGCCAGCTCGCCCAGACGACCTTGCGCTCGGTGCTTGGCCAGCACGAACTGGACGAGATGCTGGCCGAGCGGGAGAAGCTGAACACCGATATCCAGGCCATCCTCGACGAGCAGACCGAGGCCTGGGGCATCAAGGTATCCAACGTCGAGATCAAGCGGGTCGATCTCGACGAGAGCATGATCCGGGCGATCGCCAAGCAGGCCGAGGCCGAGCGGACGCGGCGCGCCAAGATCATCGACGCCGAAGGCGAACTGCAGGCGGCCGAACGGTTCTACGAGGCGGCCAAGATCCTCGCGGTGAACCGCAGGCCCTGCAGCTCCGCTACCTGACCACCATGAGCGGCCTGGCGGCCGACCGGAGCTCGATGATCATCTTTCCGTTCCCCCTGGAAATGCTGAAGGCGTTCACGTCCAGCGGAAAACGGGACAAGGACCCGGACGGAAAAGCCGGCTGATCCCGTCGCCGGAATCGGGCGGAGGGGCCATCGCTCTTGCCGAAATCAACCCCACGCACACCGGCCGAGCGTGATCGGCAGAGTGCTGACGGTGTGCCGTCCACATTCCGTGCCGACCCGGCTAAGGCAGACACCCACGTCACATAGGGTTGCCGCACACATCCTTTTTACGGCAGCAATTAGCCAGAAGGGAAAGCTCGGGAGGGTAAATACGCCGCTTTTGCCTTCAAGAAATGCAAGCGGATAATTATACGCTCATAATTCGTAATATGTTATCATGTAGAGACAGGAGATAGTTCGAATATGGCAACCGAAGAAAAGCGCAATGAGCTTGACGAACTGACCACCCCTTAGCCGGATTCCGATGATCCGGCATACCTTGCTCATGTCCAAAAGAAAATCGAGCAGGGCAGGGCGGATTTTGAGAACGGCAGGACTCTAAGCGAAAAAGAGGTCTGGAAAGAGCTAGGCGTTGAACCTTGAATACAGCGCGACGGCGAAAAATGACCTTGCCGCCATTCGTGACTACATCATGCAGGACAGCCATTCCGCCGCAAACCGGACGCTGATCCGCATCCAACAATCCATTCGCTATCTGATCACGTATCCAGAACTCGGACGCCCTTGGCGCGACCCGGGTGAAAGAGCGCTCAGCATTCCCGGTTTTCCCTACCGCGTTCATTACGAGATCAAAGGCGACAACTTGCGCATTCTCACGGTCCTGCATACGCGCAGGCTTTTCCCGAAGAGGCAGGCCGGGACGGCCGGACTCCTCATAATCGTGTTTTATGTACCAGAAGCAGTGGGTTCAGAATCAATTGAAAAGCAAATGACTCT
>CAWAYL010000005.1:0-60935 GCA_963786305.1 uncultured Alphaproteobacteria bacterium | reverse complement strand
CGCCTTCAATGCCGGGGTCTCATCGACGGGTTGGCGCGGTGGGATGAACGGCCCCGCCTTGAACTGCCGATCTCCGCTCATCGTCTGATGGAACCAGACGGCCAGGGCGCGCGCCTTCTTCAGCGCCGTCAGCGCCATCCCGGTGTTCCTCGGAAAAGTCGTGAACCGCGTCGTTTCCCGCAATCCGGATGTGATGGAACGAGTTCCAACACCTGTTGGGATAGCGCGCCCCGATCCTTGAAGCGGCGAAGCCCGGTCGGCTTGTGTCTCGTTGGGGCTCTTCCATCAAGCCATAGCGTGCCGCGGACTTCTGTCGCCAGCAACTCGCCGAACATGCGCAGCTTGACTTACAGGCAACCATTAGGAGTCGTCGGCGAAGTAGCGTTCGGCAAGCCCGGCCAGCCGCACCAACTGCGGGTCGTAGGGGGGTCTCCAGAAACGCGAAGTTCGCCGATGCGGTCGCCACCGTCTGCCCCCAATGATGGCAAGAATGTGCAATGGCATTCTACTGGAAGTGGCCTCTATGGGGAATGTTAGACAATGTATGAAGTCTCACATTTCCAGCACAACCGATTGAAAACTCATACTTCGCCTAACCTACTCATTTCGCTCGCTTTTTCGGAATGTTATGCTACACTCTATACGTGCATATTTTCTAACATTCTGGGTGGCTGCAGTGGCCAAGCAAGCCAAGGTTTTGACGGATTCGGATGTGAAGCGGGTACTGGCCGTCATCGCGCAGGACCGACATGCGGCACGCAACCGTGCCGTGTTCATGCTTTGGTTGTTCGGGGGATTCCGCGCCGTTGAACTGGCTGCGCTGACAATCGGTTCCGTGCTCGATGGTCAGGGCCAGATCACCGACCGCATCACGCTTGCCAAGAATTAGACCAAGGGATGCGAAGCCCGCTCGGTTCCGGTTTCCAAGCGGATGAAAAAGGAACTGGAAACCTACCTCGCCTCACTGAACCGCCATGATCCCCGACGGCCACTGTTCCAATCACAGAAGCGAAATGGCGGATTTACCGCGCACGGCATTACCATCCTGCTCAAGCGGATTTTCGATTTAGCGGGCGTAACGGGTGCCAGCAGCCATAGCGGTCGGCGCACTTTCGCGACGGGCTTGACCGACCGTGGCGTCGGCATCCGGATCATCCAGCAACTCATGGGTCATTCCAGCATCCAGACCACAAGCGCTTATGTGGAAGCGGGCGAACACCAACAGGTTGCGGCAGTGGAACTGCTCTGATGACGGCGAAGCGCCTCGGATGGCTGGCCTATTTGATGGTCTTCCTCGCGTCCTATGCCGGGCTGGAATACCTGACGATTGCATCGCTTGCCGTAGGCATCGCCTGTCACTGGCGCTTCTGGCGGGTCGCTTTGCCGCTGGGGATTGTGTGCTTCGTCGTGGGCTTTTGGTGGGGCTCCCGCGGGTAGAAACTGGTTCTGGCGCAGTCACGTTTCCGTCCTATGCGGTGCGCAGAACCTTCGTTTCATTCTCTGCTTCTCTCTTGCACTTTTCTTCCAGGTAGCGACGCTGTGTGGCTTCAAGCTTCTTTGACCGTGTCAGTTGCGCCGCTTTCTGTTTGGGCTCCAAATGACCGTAGTGGGCGTCAATCATCCGCAGCGACGTATCCATGTTCTTGGAAAGCAGATGATAGTCAACATCGCCATCCAGAATCCTCATGGTGGCATAGGTGTGCCGCAGCGAATACATGGTTCGGTTGTTCCCGCGCTTATCTTTCAGAAGACCCAGTTTCGCTAACACCGCAACGAAGGTTGGATTGTCGAACTTCGCCTGCTCGCCCTTGTCGTTGCTGAAAACATAGTCGTCTGGCTTCGTGTGGAGCGACGTCTTTTTCCACGCCACAAGGACTTTGAGAACGTCTTCTTCCGCTATTAACTCGCGGTCCTTGCCCTTTCCCTGAACGAACAACTGCGCGTATTTTATGCTGGTATCAGGGTCAACGGTATCCGCCCAACATCGCGCCAGCGCAGATTGCTGGCCTCCGGTGGTCGCATCCCGGTCATTTTGGAGACAATAACTCGGGCTTGCACTCGTCGTCGCGCTCGAAATTTTTCCGGCGTCGGTGCTGTTTTCAGCCAGTCGTTTATGATGTAGCCATAGAGCTTCCTCCATTCGGCCTCGGTGAAGGGTTCACGGCTTACTGGCGTCACCTTGATGGGAAGACGAACGAACGGCTTGGCGTTGCGCCCCAACCACCCTTTTTCCACCGCGAAGTTGAACACTTGCTTCAGCGATATCTTCTCCTCATTCAGCGTCGTTGAAGCAGGGTCCACTGCAACGGATTTTCGTCGCTTGCGTTGTTCGGCTTTACCCTCCTCGGTTTTCCAATATCCAATCCGCCATTCCCAGAACTCATCCACCTTCGTGGTCGTGATGCGGTCAATGTGCCATTCGCCGAAGTAGGGTATGAACCAGCGACGGACGACATTGTCCTGATAGTGCAAGCGACCGTCGCTCAAGCCCTTGTGACCTCCTCGATCAAGGATGCTGTTTCGGTAGCATTGATGTGCCAGGAAGGCCTCGGCCACATCCTTGAACTTTTTTGGAAATAGGGGTTCGGCATTCTGCTGCTTCGACAAGAGCCGATAGTATTCGCACATGGCGATGGTTTTAGCTCTGTGGAAGTCAGCCGTTTTCGTGGATTGGGGCTTACAGGTCGGCACACCTAGTAGCTTAAGGCGGAAATACCAACGGGGATTCCGATGGTCTGAACGGCGGTATAGGGTGACCGCGCCGTCCTCAAATGTCTGTGTATCCAATTGCCGATAGGTCATCGCGACACCCCGAAAAAGCAGAAATCCAGCAGATGAATCCATGGATTCCGGCAACCAGCAGATGCAAAGCAGATGGCCTTATACAACGACAATGGTGAATAAGTCGTTGATATGGTTTATGCTTTCTTCTCCCATCCTCCTTTATCATTTTGCTGCCAATAGGTGACGGCGTGGCCGGACTCTTTGCGCTCTTTCCAGCGGTGGCGGGCGGCCGCGAGCGCGTCTTCGTCGTTGCCGTCGAACAGGTCGAAACAGCGCTCGAAAGCGGCGATGTTCTCGGTGTCCATGCCGTCGGCGAGGAACACGAACGTGGCGCCGTTGGGGTTTTCGTCGCGAGGCGACAGCCAGATGGGCTGGTGTTCGGCATCGCCGTCCTTGGCGGTGCCGTGGGGCAGCCACGAATTCGGGGTGATAGGTCCATAGCGGCATCGCCAGGGCCTCGACCCGGTCTTCGGATCCGGCGAGGACGACGGCCCGCTTGCCGGCCGCCAGGGTCTTCTCCAGCAGCCGCGGCAGGGCGTGCTCCAGCGGCGATTGTTGCAGATGGTAAAAGGCGACGTCGGTCACCGCGCCCGCCCTATCCGTCGGCGGTGTCTGACCGACGTGCCTACGACTCCTCATAGTGGTCGGCCACCAGACGGTCGAGCAGGCGCACGCCGAAACCGGTGCCGCCCTTGGGCGTGTTCGGCTTGTCGCTCTTCGACCAGGCGACGCCGGCGATGTCGAGATGCGCCCACGGCGTGTCGTCGACGAACCGCTTGAGGAATTGGGCGGCGGTGATGCTACCGGCGCCGCGGTTGCCGACGTTCTTCATGTCGGCGATGTCGGACTTGATCTTCTTGTCGTATTCCTCGCCGAGCGGCATCCGCCACAGCAGCTCGCCCACCGCCTCGCCCGCCGCGCGCAGGCGCTCCGCCAGTTCGTCGTCATTGGAGAAGAGACCGGCCTTTTCGTTGCCGAGCGCGATGATGATCGCGCCGGTCAGCGTCGCCAGATCGATCATGAACCGAGGCTTGAACCGCTCCTTGGTGTACCACAGGCGTCCGCCAGAACCAGCCGGCCCTCGGCGTCGGTGTTGATCACTTCGATGGTCTGGCCCGACATGGACTTGACCACATCGCCCGGGCGCTGGGCCGTGGCGGACGGCATGTTTTCCACCAATCCGACGACACCGACGGCGTTGACCTTGGCCTTGCGGCCGGCGAGCGCCTTCATAAGGCCGATGACGACCGCCGAGCCGCCCATGTCCCATTTCATGTCTTCCATGCCGGCCGACGGCTTGATGGATATGCCGCCACTGTCGAAGGTCACGCCCTTGCCGAGGAAGGCGATCGTCGCGCCCGCGTCATCGCCCGTCGATTTGCTTTTTTTCGATTTCTTGCCCTTGGCATCGGGCTTGGCGGCGCCGTTCCACTGCATCACCACCAACTGAGAGTCGAAGGCGCTTCCCTGGCCGACGCCGAGCAACGCGTTCATGCCGAGCTTTTTCATCTGCGCCTCGCCCAGCACCTCCACGACGACGCCCATCTTGGTCAGCATCTTCGCCTCGTCGGCCAGCGACGGCGGGTTGATGACGTTCGCGGGCTCGGACACCAGATCGCGGGTAAGCTCCACTGCTTCGGCGACCGCCGCGTGCCGGGCGAAAAGCTTACGCGCCTCTCCGGCGCCCTCGCACAGCACGGTAACGGACTGCAAGGCGGGCTTGTCCTCCTCTTTCTCCTTGGTGCGGTACTTGTCGAAGCGATAGGCGCGCAGACGAATGCCGAACGCCACCTCGGCCGCCATTTCGCCCGAAGTGAGGGAGGAGCCATCAAGCGTGTCCACGGCCACCGCCGCGGTCTTGCCGCTCTGCGATCCAAGCGCGGCGCAGATCCGCCCGCCCAGCGCCTGGGCGGCCAGCACGTTCATCTCGTCGGCCGCGCCGAGACCCACCAGCAGAACGTAATCCAGCTGGGTATCGGCCGGCCCAACCATCGCCAGGCTCTGATCCTTGTTGCCCTTGAAGCGGCTCGCCGCCATCGCCCGGGTGATGCCGCCCTGCATCCGCTCGTCAAGCCGCGCCGCCGAGGGCGTCAGCGCGCGGTCTTTGAGGATACCGACCACCAGCACGCCTTTTTCGGGCAGGGTCGGCGCGGAGAAGCTGATCTTCATGGAAGGTCCTTTCGTTGGGCGCGAGGGCATGGGCAAGGCCAAGGCCATGGCAACGTATCGAACAACTATGTAACTTGGTTGTCACCAAATGGAAGGGTTAGTTGCGAGCCGGAGACTTGCCGCCGACCGGAGATCGAGACGCGAGCCGTACCGGCATGCGTTTGCGACCCCAATCGCCGGGCGGTCCGTCGAACACCCCGGCGCAGGTCGCGCCGCAATGGGCGCAGCGGCCATCGCCGGTGAGGTCCCAATGGTTCAGTTCGTACCAGTCGCGGCCGATTACACGGCGGCCGCAGCCGTGACAGAACGTCGAGTCGCCCTCGGCATCGTGGACGTTACCGGTATAGGCATAGCGGACGCCGTTCCTGATGGCGATGTCGCGCGCCCGGGTGAGCGTCGGTGGCGGCGTCGGCGGCGTATCCATCATCTTCCAGTCGGGATGGAAAGCCGAAAAGTGCATCGGCACGTCCGGTCCGAGCTTATTGACCACCCATTGGGTCATGGCCTCCAACTCGGCGTCGGTATCGTTCTCGCCGGGGATCAGCAGCGTCGTGATCTCGAACCAGACATCGGTCTCGTGCTTGAGGTACACCAAGGTATCGAGGACCGGCCGCAGGTGGCCGCTGCACAGGCGCTGATAGAACGCCTCGGTGAAGCATTTGAGATCCACGTTGGCGGCGTCCATGTGGCGGAAGAACTCCGCTCGCGGCTCGTCGCAGATATAGCCGGCGGTGACCGCCACCGTCCGGAGCCCGCGCGCATGACAGGCCGCGGCCACGTCGACGGCGTATTCGAGGAAGATCACCGGATCGTTGTAGGTAAACGCGACGCTGCGGCAGCCGGTCTCCGCGGCGGCGGCGGCGATCATCTCGGGCGTCGCCCGGTCGCTCAGCGTGTCCACCTCGCGGGACTTGCTGATGTCATAGTTCTGACAGAACTTGCAGGTCAGATTGCACCCGGCGGTGCCGAAGGACAGGATCGGCGTACCGGGCAGAAAGTGGTTGAGCGGTTTTTTCTCCACGGGATCGACGCAGAATCCGCTGGACCGCCCGTAGGTGGTCAGCACGATTTCGTCGCCCTGGCGGGCGCGAACGAAACACAGTCCTCTTTGGCCCTCGTTGAGCTTGCAATAGCGTGGGCAAACATCGCACTGCACCCGCCCGTCATCCAATGCATGCCAGTAGCGACCGGGAACCGATCCTTCGAATAGGTGTTTAACCTGATGGACTGTCACGATCATCCTCCGTCGCCGGCCGTCGGCGCCGGCCCGAATCGAGCCCGGAGCGCGGCCCATCCATCATCGCAGAGCTTGAGGATTGAGGCTAGCCGCTCCGCCCCGATTTACGTTAACATCGTAGTGTAATGGAGCCCCATTGATGACGCATATAAGAAATGCAGCCGTCGCGGGGGCGTTTTACCCCGGCAGCCCGCGCGACCTCGACATCCTGGTTCGGCGTTTCCTCGCCGACGCCGAGAAAAAGCCCGCGGAAGGCCCCGTCCCCAAGGCCATCATCGCGCCGCACGCCGGCTACGTCTATTCCGGCGCGGTGGCGGCATCGGCGTACGCGCGCCTGAAACCCGCCGCCGACACGATCCGCCGCGTGGTCCTGCTCGGACCATGTCACCGCGTCGCGGTGACGGGCCTCGCGGTGAGCAGCGCCGATGCCTTCGCGACACCGCTCGGCGACGTCCCGCTGGACAAGGAAGCCATCCAGTCCATTCTCGCCCTGCCCCAGGTCTCGGTGTTCGACGCCACGCATACGGAAGAGCACAGCCTGGAAGTGCACCTGCCGTTTCTCCAGGAAATCCTTACCGACTTTTCGCTGGTTCCCCTGGTCGTGGGCCGCGCTAGCGGCGACGAGGTCGCCGACGTGCTGGAGCGGCTGTGGGGCGGGCCCGAGACGGTGATCGTCATCAGCTCCGATCTCAGCCACTACCTCGACTACGATAGCGCGCGCGAGATCGACGCCAAGACCTGTGCGGCCATCGAGACCCTGAACCCGTCGGCGATCGCCGGCGCCCAGGCGTGCGGCCGGGTCCCGATTGCCGGTTTGTTGACGCTGGCGCGGCGGCGCGGCCTCGAGGTCACCACGCTCGACCTCAAGAACTCGGGCGATACCGCCGGCGACCGCAATCGGGTGGTGGGCTACGGCGCCTGGATGTTCACCGAAAGCGCGGACGCGGCAATGAGTTCGGACACCTTGGCGGGACCGACGCAAGCGCTGCTGGAGACCCATGGAACCACGCTGCTACGGGTGGCGGCCGCCTCCATCCGGCATGGCCTGGAATTCCAACTCCCGCTGGGGGTGGATCTGGCGAACTATCCGGAACCGCTGCGGGCCCACGGCGCAACCTTCGTGACGCTCAAACGCGGTGATCGGCTGCGCGGCTGTATCGGTTCGCCGCGCGCCCGCCGGCCGCTGATTGCCGACGCCGCTGAGAACGCCTTCGCCGCCGCGTTCCAGGACAGTCGTTTTTCCAAACTGACCCGCGACGAGATGGAAGGGCTGTCCATGTCCATTTCGGTTCTCAGCCCGACAGTGCCCATGAGCTTCGCCGATGAACCCGATCTGCTCGCGCAGCTGCGCCCCGGGGTCGATGGCCTGGTCATCGAGGGCGAAGGCCGGCGCGCGTTGTTCCTGCCGCAGGTCTGGGAGTCGTTGTCACACCCCAAAAAATTCGTCGATCAACTGAAGACAAAGGCGGGTTTGACGGCCGATTACTGGAGCGAGGAGTTCAAGGCCTGGCGGTTTGTCGCGGAATTGCTATCCTCGGACGCGCTCGGCGATCCGGCGTCGATTTGGAAAGGGACCCGATGGGACAATTCGGACTGAGCCAGGCGGTTCCGCGAACGGAAGACCCCCGGCTTCTCACTGGCCGGGGCCGTTTCGCCGGAGACGTCTCGCTGCCGGCCCAGGTTCATGCGCTGTTCTTGCGCTCGCCGCACGCGCATGCGGATATCGCCGGCATCGACACCGCCGCCGCCGCCAGGGCGCCCGGCGTACTCGCGGTTTATACCGGCGCGGACGTTACCGCCGCCGGTCTTGGCGATCTTCCCTGCGCCGTCCCCATCAAGCATCGCGACGGTGCCAGGGCGCCGCGCCCCGGCCGGCCACTGCTGGCCCGCGATCGGGTCCGGTTCGTCGGCGATAGCGTTGCCATGATCGTCGCCGAAACCCTCGAACAGGCTAAAGACGCCCTCGAGCTGATCGCCGTCGATTACCGGCTCTTGGCGGCGGTGGCGGTGGTCGCGGACGCCATCGCGGAAAACGCGCCGCGGCTGTGGGACGGCGCGCCCGGTAATCTCGCGTTCTTCTGGCAACTCGGCGACGAAGCGGCGGTGAACGAACGATTCGCCAGCGCCCAGCACATCACCCGGCTCGATCTGATCAACAACCGGCTGGTGCCGTGCGCCATGGAGCCGCGCGCGGTGGTGGGCGACTACCATCCCGTTTCCGGACGCTACACCCTCCACACATCCTGCCAGGGCGCTCACGACACCAAGCAGGCGATTGCCAAATACACCCTCAAGGTGGCGGAGGAAGCGGTCCACGTCATCGTCGGCGACGTCGGTGGCGCTTTCGGATCCAAGGCGTTCCACTACGCGGAAGAAGCGCTCGCGCTATGGGGCGCCCGGCAACTGGGACGCCCGATCAAGTGGACGGGTGATCGCCTCGAAGCGTTCAGTTGCGACACCCACGGTCGCGATCAGCGCAACCGCGTGGAGGCGGCGTTCGACGCCGATGGTCGCCTCCTCGCCCTTCGTGTCCATACGCTCGCCAACATGGGCGCCTACCTCAATTATTTCGGCCCCGCGATCCCGTCGCAGATGACCGGATGCATGCTGTCGGGCGTGTATGCCACTCCCGCCATCCATGCCGTGTGCGAAGGCGTCTACACCAACACGACGCCGGTCGACGCCTATCGCGGGGCTGGCCGCCCGGAAGCCACTTATCTGATCGAACGGCTGATGGACGCGGCGGCCCGCGAAATGGGCCTGCAACCCGACGAGGTTCGCCGCCGCAATTTCATCCGACCGGACCAAATGCCCTATACCACGGCGTCGGGCCCCACCTACGACTGCGGCGATTTCGCCCGCAACATGGATGACGCCATGACCGCCGCGGACTGGCCCGGTTTCGCGGCGCGGCGCGCGGACGCGGCGGCGCGCGGCCGGCTGCGCGGGATCGGCATGTCGACGTACGTGGAGATCTGCGGTTTCCAGGAGGAGGAGGCAACCGTTCATTTTCTCGAGAGCGGAACGGTGGAGATCCTCATCGGCACCCAGTCCAGCGGTCAGGGGCACGAAACGGCGTATGCCCAGATCGCCGCCGACCGCCTGGGCGTTCCCATCGAACAGATCGCGGTGATCCAGGGCGACACGGATCGCATTCCCTTCGGCAAGGGAACCGGCGGCTCGCGGTCGCTGCCGGTGGGCGGCCCGGCGCTGCAAAAGGCGGTGGACGCGCTGATCGGCCGCGGCAAGGTCTTCGCCAGCCATCTTCTGCAGGCCCGCCGCCAGGACATCCGCTTCGGCAAGGGCCGGTTCACCGTCGTCGGATCCGGCCGCAACATCGGCATTACACAACTGGCGCGCGCCGCCCGCCATATGGAAAACCTGCCGCCGGGAGAGGTCTTGCCGGAACTGAGAGCGGTGGCGCGCTACAAGTCGAAGGCATCCACATTCCCCAACGGCTGCCACATCTGCGAGCTCGAGATCGATCCGGAGACCGGCGCGGTGGACCTCCGCGCCTATCACGTGGTCGACGACTTCGGAACGATCGTCAATCCCCTGCTGCTCACCGGCCAGGTTCGGGGCGGCGTCGTCCAAGGCATCGGCCAGGCGCTGATGGAAGAAGCGGTGTACGACCGCGACAGCGGGCAACTGCTGTCGGGCTCGTTCCTCGACTACGCGGTGCCGCACGCGCTTCAAATTCCGCCCATGGACGTCGATTTCAATTGCATTCCCTGCACCACCAACCCCCTCGGCATCAAGGGTGCGGGCGAGGCCGGGACCATCGCCGCCTGCCCAGCGGTGATCAACGCCGTCGTCGATGCCCTGTCGCCACTCGGAATTCGTCATATTGACATGCCGGCCACCCCGGAAACTATCTGGCGCGCCATCCAGGCCTCTCAGTGAACCCCTTTCAGGAGCCACTCCCTTGACCTTGACCATCGATACCGCCCTTGTCGAAAGGGTGCGCCAGATCGCCTTGCGCGCCGGCGACGCCATCCTCGAGGTCTATGACACGGATTTCGAGGTCGCGCGCAAGGACGACGCCTCGCCGGTGACCGAAGCCGACCAGCGGGCCGAAACGCTGATCGTCGACGCCATCCGCCGCGAGATCACCGGCGCCTATCCCATCGTCGCCGAGGAAGCGGTGGCGGCCGGCGATATCCCCACCGTCGGCGACGGCCCCTTCTGGCTGGTCGACCCGCTCGACGGCACCAAGCAATTCGTCGCCCGCAAGGGCGAATTCACGGTCAACATCGCGCTCATCGACAACCGCCGGCCGCAGCTGGGCGTGGTCCACGCCCCGGCGCTGGCTTCCACCTATTGGGGCAGCCCCAACGGCGCGTTCGCCACCACCAACGGCGGCCAGCCGCAACCCATATCCTGCCGGGCAATGCCGGAGAAGGGGCTCGTCGCGGTCGCCAGCCGGTCTCACCGCACCCCCGAAACCGATGAATTTCTCGGTCGGTACGACGTCGGCGACGTGATCTCGTCTGGCAGCTCCATCAAATTCTGCCTGGTGGCCGAGGGACGCGCCGACCTCTATCCGCGGATGGGACGAACCATGGAATGGGACACCGCCGCCGGCCACGCCGTGGTTCGGTTCGCCGGTGGCTCGGTTACGGAAGTGGACGGAGCCGAGTTCCTCTACGGCAAGCCGGAGTTCGAAAATCCGCATTTCGTTGTCTGGGGCGCGCGGTAAGACGTGACGGATGCCGCGCGCGTTCGCTCCGCCACATGCGAGGCCATCGCCGAAGCGGCCCGGTTGCTGCGCGCCGGCCAGTTGGTGGCGTTCCCGACCGAAACCGTTTACGGGCTGGGGGCCGACGCCACCGACGATCGCGCCGTGGCGGCCGTGTTCGCGGCCAAGAACCGTCCCCGGTTCAATCCGCTGATCGTGCATGTGACCGGCGTCGAAGCGGCCGAGACCTTGGTCGCCTTCGATGACCGGGCGCGATTGCTCGCCCAGGCGTTCTGGCCTGGTCCGCTGACCCTTGTCCTTCCCCGGCGTTCGGGCTCGGCGCTGTCGCTGCTGGTCAGCGCCGGGCTCGACAGCGTCGCGGTGCGCGCGCCCGATCATCCGGTGGCTCGGACGTTGCTGAAGGCCACCGGCCGGCCGGTGGCGGCGCCGAGCGCCAATGCCTCCGGAAGGGTCAGCCCGACAACGGCGGGCCACGTGGCCGAGTCCCTGGGCGGGCGTGTCGCGATGATCCTCGATGGCGGTCCCTGCCGGGTGGGCGTCGAGTTCACCGTCGTCGACCTCCGTGGCGGCGCGCCCGCCCTGCTGCGCCCGGGCGGCCTTGCGGCCGAAACCATCGAGGCCGTCATCGGACCGCTGGCCGCGCCGGGGTCGGGGCCGTCGCGATCGCCTGGCATGCAGACCCGCCACTATGCACCGCGCGTGCCTTTGCGGCTGAATGTCACGACACCGTGGCCGGGGGAAGCGCTGTTGGGTTTCGGTCCCGGCGCCGCGCAGACAACGGCGAACCTCAGTCGCTCCGGAAACCTGGAGGAAGCGGCGGCCCATCTGTTCGCCATGCTTCGGGACCTCGACGCCGGCGGCCACGCGGGCGTCGCCGTGTCGCCCATCCCGGACACCGGCCTCGGCCGGGCGATCAACGACCGGCTGCGGCGCGCGGCCACCCCTCCCGAGCCCGGCATGGAAGACAACGAAAACCGCGGCCCCGCGGCGGCCTGCGCGCTGCCGGACATCGAAGATGACAAACCCGCCTGAGAGCGCCCATGTCGCGACCATTGCGACGGCGCGGCCGACGCCTTAAGTAGAGCGCATTATGGCCTTGTCTGAACCAAAATCCGTGTTGTCATCCGATCGTGTTCTAGCGTCGATCCGCGACATTGTCGGCCCCAAGGGGTGGATCGACGATCCCGCCGACGTTGAGCCGTTTCTCGTCGAGGAGCGCGGTCTGTTCCATGGCGCGTGCATGGCCGTGGTTCGTCCGGGCACGACCGAGGAACTCGCGGAGGTCGTCCGGCTGTGCGCCGACGCCGGCATCGCCATCGTTCCGCAAGGCGGCAACACCGGCCTGGTGGGCGGCGGCGTTCCCGATGGCGGCATCGTCGTTTCGACGGCGCGCCTGAACCGGATCCGCGCCATCGATCCGGTCAACCGCACGATCACCTTGGAAGCCGGCGTCATTCTCGCCGACGTCCAGAAGGCGGCCGAGGAAGCCGGTGCCCTGTTCCCGCTCAGCCTCGGCGCGGAGGGAAGCTGCCGCATCGGCGGCAACCTGGCAACCAACGCCGGCGGCATGACCGTCGTGCGCTATGGCAACGCCCGCGACATGGTCCTGGGGCTGGAGGTGGTGCTGCCCGACGGCCGCATCTGGAATGGCCTGAGGGGGTTGCGCAAGAACAATACCGGTTACGACCTGAAGCAGGTGTTTCTCGGATCCGAGGGTACGCTGGGCATCATCACCGCCGCCGTGCTCAAGCTCTATCCGCGGCCGCGCGTCTCCGAGACGGCGCTGGTCGCCGTACCCACCATTCCGGCGGCATTGGATCTGTTCAACCGCGCCAACGAGCACGCCGGCGATACTCTCACCGCCTTCGAGTTCATGGCGCGGATCGGCATCGACTTCGCCGTCAAGCACGTGCCCGACATCGTCGATCCGCTCGCCGAGCGCTATCCATTTTATTGCCTGATCAAGCTCACCAGCGCCCAGGCCAACGCGCCTCTCAGGGACACCCTGGAAGCGATACTCGCCGACGCCTTCGAGGACGGGCTGGTGGAAGACGCGGTCATCGCCGCCAGCGAGTCCCAGGCCGATGCGCTGTGGCGCATCCGCGAGTCCATTCCCGAAGGTCAGAAACCCGAGGGCGGAAGCATCAAGAACGACATCTCTGTGCCGCTATCGAACGTGCCGGAGTTCATCGAGCGCGCCACGCGCGCCGTGGAACAAGCCATGCCAGGCATCCGCGTCGTACCCTTCGGCCATTTCGGCGACGGCAACATCCACTTCAACCTGAGCCAGCCGCTCGGCGCCGATACCCGGGCGTTCCTGGCCGAATGGGACCGCTTCGACCGGATCGTGGCCGACATCGCCACCGATCTCGGCGGCAGTTTCAGCGCCGAGCATGGGATCGGCCGGCTCAAGAGGGTGGACATGACCCGCTACAAGTCCGACGTGGAAATCGACCTCATGCGCGCGCTGAAGCGCGCCCTTGATCCCAACAACATCATGAACCCCGGCAAGGTCGTCGCGTCCGATTAGGATGCTACGTTGCAGGAAACAGCGGGGCCGGAAACGGCGGGACAGCCGTCAGGCTGCCCGCGCCGCATCCGCCGCTTGTCCTTCCATCGCGGTTTCTTCCGAACCCGGTTCCAGTGACGCCGGAGCGGCCGCCGGCGTCGTCACGGGATCGCTTCTCCGGCCGCGCTCGATGCCCAGCATCAACGCCGCCGCCAGGAACGGTACGCTCTGAACGGCGAGCGTCGCGGCGAACAAGTTCTGCTCGGTCACCTGTTTGTCGTTGATCAGCACCAGCACCAGGGCCGCAAGCGCCAGCAAAGTGCCGAGCGCCGCTTCCCAAGCCGCCGGATTGCTGACCTGCTTCTTGGCGTTGCCGCCCTTGTCGGTCCGCCGGAACGGAAGCGCGTCGGAGACCAGTCCGGTCAAAACCGCTCGCGCGACGGTGAGTTGCAGGCTCATGGCGGACAGTGCCGCGCC
This sequence comes from uncultured Alphaproteobacteria bacterium, assembly GCA_963786305.1. Classification (GTDB taxonomy): domain Bacteria; phylum Pseudomonadota; class Alphaproteobacteria; order Rhodospirillales; family Defluviicoccaceae; genus CAKZLS01. The sequence continues at coordinate 47,060 of CAWAYL010000005.1, read as the reverse complement.
GGGCACGCAACGGAACGGAATATCCACGCGTTTGGCATAAAGAACGGCGCAGTGTAACAAGGCGATCGCAAACGCGGCGACGATGGGAATGGTCAACGGCAGCGGCGGAATCACGACGCCCACGAACACGATCACCGGAACCCAAAGCAGATTGAGGATGGCCGCGCCGGTACCGAGCGCATCGGCCAACCAGTACATCCACCCCACCACGAAGTGGCGCTTTTGAGCGCGGTTCAGGGTGCGCGAGCCAGGCAGCATGTGAGCCCAGTGCTTGCGGATGATCTGCATGGCGCCGTAGGCCCAACGAAATCGCTGCGTCTTGAAGGCTTCGAAGGTATCCGGAAGCAGGCCGCGACCGTACCGGGTGTTGGTGTAGTGCGCGAGATATCCCGCCTCCAGCAGACGCAGGCCGAGCTCGGTGTCCTCGACGATGGTTTCGGTCCCCCAGCCGCCCACTTCCAACAAGGCGGTGCGGCGAACCATGCACATGGTGCCGTGCTGGATGATGGCGTTGTCCTCATTCCTCTGCACCATGCCGACGTCGAAAAAGCCCGCGTATTCGCTGTTCATCACCGTCTTGAACAGCGACTCCGGTCCGTCGCGATGATCCTGGGGCGCCTGGACCAGCGCCACCTGGGGGTCTTCGAACAAGGCGGCCAGGTCGCTCAGCCAGTTCGGCAGCACAACATAGTCGGCATCGATGACGGCGATAACTTCGGCGTCGTCGGCGGTGTGCTCCAGCGCCGCATTGAGCGCGCCGGCCTTGAACCCCTCCACCACGATATCGAGGAACTTGAAACGGGAACCAAGCGCCGGCAATGCTCCGCCACCGGAGCCGAATATTCCGCTTCCGGCGTGTTGTTGACGATCACGATCACTTCAAAGTTCGGATATTTGAGCGCCGCGAGGCTGTCCAGCGTCTGGATCATCATGTGCGCCGGCTCGCGATAGGCGGGAATGTGGATCGAGATCTTCGGTGTCCGCCGGCTCAGTGGCTGCGAGCCCACGACGCTGATCAAGCGTTTTGGCCGACGGCCCAGAGTGACCGCGAAAATTTCATTGAGCTTGGTGAGCGAAATGAGTGTCAGCGGAACGATCAGCAAGAAACCGATTGTCCACATGATGGCAATTCCGGGATTGAGATAATTTTCGACCGGATAAGCCGCGGCGATGGCGACGGCCGCGGCGACGCCATTGGCCGCCACCGCGAAGGCCAGGGAATGGCCGAATCGTCGCGCGACCGCGCATCAGTCCGAGGAACGTGAGCGCCGCGCCGATGGTCAGGGCCAAAGACATCTTCCAAACGGTACCGTTTTCCTCAATGGCGCCGGTAAAAGCGAATTTCGGATTCCCGGCGTTATCGAACAGTCCCCAGTAAGCACCGACGCTTCCTTCGTTGACCTTCCACGGCTGGTCGAAGGCTTCGATGATGTTGTATTCAACTCCTTGCCAGCCGGCCTCAGCGATGAACTGGCGAATGACGTTCGCCTGCGCCAACTGGCCGGGAACGGCATCTCTGTTATTGTAGCCCTGGCTTGGCCAGCCGAATTCCGAAATGACGATCTTTTTCCCCGGATAAGCCTCGCGCAACTCCTGCAGGCGGTCCATGCGTAAAGGATACCGCCTGTTCGGCTGCAACACCTTCCCAGTACGGCAGAATGTGAACGGAGATGTAGTCGACCGCGCTCACCAGCTCGGGGTTTTGCAGCCACAGGTACCAGATCTCGCTCGTGGAGACGGGCACGTGAGACCTGCCGTTTGACCTCTCGAATCAGCGCGATCAACTCGTCGGCCGTGCGCTCCTTGCGCAACAGAACTTCGTTTCCGACCAGCACGGAGCGGACGTTGCGGTTCGCCCGTGCTAAGCTCGGCCACCACCTCCATTTCCTCCCGGTCGCGGCTTTCGGTATCACCGATCCAGGCGCCGAGCACCACGTCGAGACCGAGGTCCGCCGCGATTTCCGGGACACGATCCTGCCCTCCTACGACAGAGTACGAGCGCACGCCGTTCGAGACCGTGGCAACCCGCTCGAGATCGCGCCTGATCTGATAGGCCGGGACGGATTTCGACGTCCTTGGGGTTTTCGCGCGTGTGGTACGGGCTGTAGGAGACGTACTGGAGCGGCCCCGTGACATCCGTCGGAGCGACGGTATCGTGCGATAGGTGCCAAGCCGCGCCGTGAAGAACCGCCGCCGCAATGACTGCGCAAATAAGCCGTATCATCGTTTACCCTTAAAAACTGCCTTACCGAAGGTGCCCAGCGCACATGACCTGCAGTATCCAGACCGCCGATCAAGTTCCGCCGTTCGCGGAATTTTCCTGAGTTGTCTCTGGAGGCGTGGTCTCTGGAGGCGTGGCCTCTGGAGGCGCGGTCTCTGGGGGCGTCTCGTCGCCCACAACGTTTCCTCGCTTTCGGCCCTCGACCGGATCGACCCAACAGCGATCGACACGAGAAGCCAGTTCTTCGCCGTCGCTTTGCCCGCCATCGCCGACAACACAGCCAAAGGCCTTGGGCAAGTGCGCTTCCGGACATCCGAAACGTTCGTAGAAGGGTTTGAAATCCTTGGCCGTCATGGCATCGTCCCGCGACAACAAGCTTATAATTCGCGTCCCCAACCAGCGGCATTGGTCGCTCTGGGCCGTGCCCGACGCATCGTCCGCCGCTGCGGGCCGTGGGCGCGGTGATTTCAGAAGTTCCGGGTCCTTGGTGCCCTGTGACTTCGTGGCGAGCGCCGCAGAATTGCTCGGACCCGCCGGCGCGCCGGGCTCTGATGCAAACGTATGATTGCTGGTGAGGGCAAAAACAGCTCCCACTGCGATCCATACCCACATTCGTAAGGCCACAACATTGCCTTTATGAACAAGGGCTTGGTGAAGCTTGCGCAAACACGTTCCTCCATGGCGAACCGGATACCGTAACGAAATCACGTTCCACTCATACCGATGCGACCTCAATTAGAGGCAGATTTATGGCAGGACAATGGCATTGATTTCGCCGCCGCAATAACCCGCTGAATTTATCGTTCATTCCGGTGTTACTTGATGTTCACAAAATTGTGAGTAAGCGAGGCATGCAACTTAAGGCAGAATGCGTCCTGCGGCTTGAGTGCCAGCGGGCACGCCAAGCGAGGAAATGGGCGGCCGCTAAGGGTTTTGCAATGGTTTCTCGACGGGTGGAGCGGAATAATCCGCCGAGCCCGTCCAAGGAGTGATCATCTGGAGTGCAAGGGTCGTGCCGACGGCAGGATCCGACAAAAGAAGGGGCGGCAAAAGCCGCCCCTTCCTGCTATGTGGCTCAATTGAGGCAACCGGACGAATGGCCGCGCTCCGATCGGATCGACCCGATACGGCCGAACCGGCTTCAGGTGCCGATGACGCCGCCGCCCTTTTTTACGATCACCTGTACCGCCGGGCGCGGTGGCAGACTTTCATCAAAATCCGGCCACCGGGTGGACGGGGCGTCGAATGTCGATCCCTTGGTATCCGCGGGGTGCTGCACGGCGACAAACAAGGCAGTGTCATCGGTGTTGAATGCCGGCCCGCACAGTTCCGCGCCGAGCGGAGTGCGATAGAAGTGCCGGGTCAGGGCACGCGCCGGCCCCTCGGTCTCGGCGGCCCACAAACCGTCGGCGAATCCGGCCTTGGGCGCCCCGTCGGTGGCGATCCACACCCGCCCCACGGTGTCGAACGCCACGTTGTCCGGCGCCGACAGCCAGCCGTTCGCGGTCACGCCCGGATGATACTTCGCGCCATCTTCCGGATCGGCCGGATCGCCGCCCAAGAGAAAGATATTCCAGGCGAATTCGTCGGCGGCGTGATCCCGTTCGGCACCGCTGCCGCCCGGCGGGATCATTTCGATGACATGGCCGTGCTTGTTGGGACCGCGTGGGTTAGCGGCGTCGACCTGAGCCGGCTGGCGCTTGGTGTTGTTGGTCAGGTTCATGTACACGATGCCGCTCACCGGGTTTGGCTCCACGTCCTCCGGTCGATCCATGGGTGTGGCGCCGAGCAGGTCGGCGGCGCGCCGCGTTTCGATCATGACATCGGCCTGGCTGGCGAACCCGTTTTTCTTGGTTAACGGTCCCTGGCCGTAAACCAACGGAAGCCAGGTGAGCTTTCCGTCGGGATGGAATTTGGCCACGTACAGGGTTCCGTCATCCAGGAGGCCGAGATTGCCGTTCCTGTCGTCAGAGTCGAAGCGGCCGCTGCTGACGAATTTGTAGACATAGTCGAACCGCTGGTCGTCGCCGCTGTAGACCACGATCCGGCCATCCTTGTTGACCACGGTGGTCGCGCCTTCGTGCTTGAACCGACCGAGCGCGGTCCGCTTAACCGGCATCGACGCCGGATCGTAGGGGTCGAACTCCACCATCCAGCCGAATTTGTTGGGTTCGTTGGGGTCCTTTTCCACGTTGAACCGGTCGTGATAGCGCGACCACGCGTACCGGCTCTCGGGTTTGAGGCCATACCGTTTGTAATTCCGCGCTTCCGCCGGTCTTCTCCGGGTCTCCGCCGAAATAATAGTGGAAGTTTTCCTCGGCAAACAAAACCGTGCCCCAGGGCGTCTTGCCGCCGGCGCAGTTGTTCAGGGTGCCGATCACCTTGGTGCCGGTGGGATCGGAGTTCGTCCTCAACCGTTGGTGTCCGGCCGCCGGTCCCGAAAGGGCGCACTCGGTGTCGAGAGCGCTGATCCGGCGCGCATAGGTGCTCGGTCGGACCACGGACCACGTGTTGGCCGTCTTGTCGCGGATAACTTCGATCACGCCATGGCCGTGGGCGGCCATTTCCACGCCCACCTGGTCCCTGGTCAACTTGTCGAGCTCGCCCTCGGCGATGCCGGGAAACATCAACTGATGGTCCGTGTACTCGAAATTGACACACAGAAGGCCATGGTCGGGATTGCGCGAGCCCGCCGGCAACGGCATGTATGCGATGAAATCGTTGTTGTAGCCCCATTGGCCGCGTTGAGCGTCCGGCGTTTGGTTCGCAGGATCGAGGGATGGCGCATCGGCCGCCACCGCATCGCCCCATCGGATCAGCGTTTGTACGTCGTAGCCGTCGGCGACCGCATGGGTCTCGGTCATGCCGTGGGGTAATTCCGGAAAGGTTAGGTCAGAGGCGCTCTCGGCCCGGACCGGGCGGTTCGCCAAGACCGCCCCCATGGAGCCGATCGCGGACAGGGCGGCAACGGCCGAAAGTCCCTTAAGTGCCTGCCGCCTCGTGTAACGCGCGACGATCACGTCGCCGATGGTCGGCTCGTGCGAGCCGTTGGACGGGATGTCGTCATCGTCATCCACGCCCCATGAATTCGATCTCGGTATTGTCCTGCTTGCGAGTCATCTGGAAACGATCTCCTCATCTCGGCTCATTAACGGTCGCGCCGCCATGCGTGAACGTCGCACCGTTAAAATAGGGCTCCAACGTGAACTTGGCATGACAATCATGTGGTGAATTGGTTTCACAGGTCCGGGCTAAAGGAAGTCGAGCAGCGGCGGCGAAGTTGCCTCGGGGCGGGCCGAAGTTGACGTTTACGTAAACGTTTATTAGGTTGGCGCTCGCCCCGCCCAGGCATCGTTCGAGAGGAGAGACCGCCCCGATGACATACACCCCACCCCTGGCCGATATGCGCTTCGTGATGCACGAATTGACGGATTTCCGCGCCGTTCTGTCGTTGCCCCAGTGCGAGGAAGTGACGGAGGACTTGGTGGATGCGGTTCTCGACGAAGCCGGCAAGTTCGGCTCGGAGGTCCTGGCGCCCATTAATTCCGCCGGCGACCGGCTGGGCTGCCAATTCGAGAACGGTGTGGTGCGAACCGCGGAGGGCTTTCGCGATGCCTATGCCCAGTTCGTTGAAAACGGCTGGCATACCCTGCCGTTCGAGCCGACGTACGGCGGTCAGGGGCTGCCGTTGTTGGTCTCCACCGCGGTATCGGAAATCTGGACGGCGGCGAACATGTCCTTCGCGCTCTGCCCGATGCTGACCCAGGCGGGAGCTGAATTGCTGTCCGCCTACGGCTCCGATGAGATGAAATCCATTTATCTTCCCAAAATGGTCTCGGGCGAGTGGAGCGGCACCATGAACCTCACCGAAGCGCAGGCCGGATCGGACCTGGCGCGGATCCGGAGCCGGGCAGTGCCGGAGGGCGATCACTACCGGATCACCGGTCAGAAAATTTTCATTACCTTCGGCGAGCATGATATGGCCGAGAACATCGTACATATGGTTCTCGCTCGCACTCCAGACGCGCCTCCGGGGGTGAAGGGTATCTCGCTGTTCCTCGTGCCCAAGTTTCTCGTCAACGACGACGGCGGCCTCGGGGCGCGCAACGACGCCCGCTGTGTTTCGATCGAGCATAAACTCGGCATCAACGGCAGCCCCACGGCGGTGATGTCGTTCGGCGACGACGGCGGCGCCGTCGGCTATTTGGTCGGCGAGGAAAACCGTGGATTGGACCTTATGTTCATGATGATGAACAACGCCCGACTGGCGGTGGGGCTGGAGGGTGTGGGCATCGCCGACCGCGCCTATCAGCGGGCTCGGGATTACGCCATGGAGCGTATTCAGGGCCGGATGATCGGTTCAAGCGATCCGTCGCCGGTCGCCATCATTCATCACCCCGACGTACAGCGCATGCTGCTCTCCATGAAAAGTCAAACCGAAGCGGCCCGGGCGCTCACCTATTTCACCGCCGCCAATCTCGATCTCGGCAGGCATCACCCCGACGCCGAAGTGGCGGCGCGCCACAGGGCGCTGGTCGACCTCCTGACGCCGGTGGTCAAGGCGTGGTCCACCGATATCGGAATCGAGGCCGCCAACATCGGAATCCAGGTTCATGGCGGCATGGGCTACATCGAGGAGAGCGGCGCGCCGCAGTATCTTCGCGATGCCAGGATCGCGGCCATCTACGAGGGGACCAACGAGATCCAGGCGATCGACCTCGTTGGCCGCAAGGTTGCCCGCGACAACGGTGCGACCGCGACGGCGTTCTTCGCCACCATCCGCGGGCTCGACACCGAACTGGCCCAGTTACCCGGCGAGGACGTGGCGGCAATCCGTGGTCAACTGCGCCGGGCCGTCCAGGATATGGCGGACTCGACGGACTGGCTCCTCAAGGCCTATCCGGAGGATCCACGCCGCGTCACGGCGGGCGCCACGCTGTACTTGCGGATGCTGGGAATTGTCGCCGGCGGCTGGCTGATGGCGAAAGCCGCGGCGGCCGCGGAACGGCGGCTGGCGGCGAGCGACGGCGACCCCGGTTTCCTTCGCGCGAAACTGGTATCCGCGCGATTCTTCGCGGACAACTTTCTGGCTCAGACCGGCGCGCTCCAAAACATGTTCGTCAATGGCTGGGCGGCGTTTCACGCCATCGATCCGGAGCACACCTTTTAAAATTTGCCTGCTCGGACGGGTCACCGGACGCGGCGAAGCGTTGCCCGGCGGACACATACGGAGCCAATTCGGCCACAGTGGACTTGAAAACGCGATCAAACCGGCAGACCCTGTCGGCACGTGATCCGGACGGCTCGGCGGCAACCCTCGGTATCCGGTCACCAAAGGGATGTCCCATCGGGGGGCTCCTCGTCGGGACGGAAAAACAAAAAAAGCTGTGAACACGCAACGCATACCGCGCGCCGGAGCACGATGGGTGACACGATTGAGGGGACGGCGGGATTGTTGAAGATCGCGACCGGGCCCATTGGCATTCTGCGCTCACCATTCCGTTCGCGGATGTTTCGCGGTGGCCGCCGGCCGCATGGCGTTCCGATGCTTCCGACTGCCGCGGCCGCATTGTTGATGGCGGTCATCTGCGGCCTGCCCGCATTTCCAGCCAGCGCGGAATTGGAGAAACCGCCGATCCTGTTTACCGCCGACCAATTGACCCATGACCGCGAACTCGGCATCACCACGGCGACCGGCAACGTGGAAATAATTCGCGAAGATCGGACATTGATCGCCGATACCGTCACTTACAACGCGCCGCGGGATTTCGTGACGGCATCCGGAAATATTTCGCTTGTGGAGCCGTCGGGCGACGTGCTGTTCGCCGATTATATGGAGCTTACCGGCGATCTGAAAACCGGTGCCATCGAGAATTTCAGGGCCATCCTGTCCGACGGCACCCGCATCGCCGCGGCCAGCGGCAACCGCACGGACGGCAATCGCACCGAAATGAGAAAGGGCGTCTATTCGCCGTGTTATCTGTGTCCCGACAATCCACGCGAACCGCCCATCTGGCAGATCAAGGCGGTCAAGGTGGTTCACGACCAAGAGGACCAGACCGTCGAATTCCAGAATGCCTGGCTGGAACTGGCCGGCATTCCCGTGTTCTACACGCCGTATCTCTCGCAGCCGGATCCCACCGTAAAACGCAAGAGCGGCTTTCTACCACCCGAGTTCGGCGTGTCTTCGGATCTCGGGGCCCTGCTGCAGGTGCCGTACTTCTGGGCGATCACGCCATACAGCGACCTGACCATCGCCCCCGCCATGTTGAGCAAGGAAGGTCCCCTGTTGGAGGGCGAGTACCGGCACCGCCTGACCAAAGGCGATTTTCTGTTCCAAGGCAGCATTACGCGCGACTCCAGACCAGAACGTGCGCGGCCACTTGTTCACCGACTTTTTATATGACATTGACGATACCTGGCGCGCCGGGTTCGACATCAACCGCGCCACCGACCGCACCTACCTCCGAAAATACGCCTACAGCGACGACCGCACCTTACTGTCTCGCATATTCGCCGAAGGGTTCCGTGGCCGGAACTACTTCGTCGCCAATGGCTACGCCTTCGACGTCATGGATTCGGATGTCAACCAGGATACGGTTCCCTTCGCCGTGCCTGTCGCCGACTACAACTTCGTCGGCAAACCCGATGATTGGGGCGGCCGCCTGACGATGGACATGAATGTCGCGGTCCTGACACGCGACACCGGGAACAACACCCAGCGACTGTCCAACAGGTTGGGATGGGAGATCCCCTTTATTGGACCCATCGGCGACCTCTACACCTTTTCGGCCGCGCTGTGGGCCGATGGCTACCACGTCAACGACCTTGAAAGATCCGACAACAGAAACAGTTTCACCGGGTTCTCTGGCCGCCTGATGCCTCAGGCGAGCCTGCAATGGCGATTGCCGCTGATCCGGCCCGGCGAAACCGTCACTCAGGTGATCGAGCCGACTGTCGAGTTCATCGCCGCTCCCGACTGGGGCAATCCCGCCAGGATCCCCGACGAGGACAGTCAGGCATTCAGTTTCGACGAAAGCAATGTGTTCGGCTTCCAACGGTTTCCCGGCCTTGACCGGGTGGAGGAGGGTTCGCGGGTCAATTACGGGCTGAATTGGCGATTTCTCGGCACCGATGACGCCACCGCGAACTTCTTCGTCGGCCAAGTTTATCAGTTCAAGCAGGACAAGGATGTGTTTACCGACGGCTCGGGCCTTGAGGACAACCTCTCGGACTTCGTGGCGGCGGTCAACATCTCTCCCAAGGAATACATCAACGTCGGCTACCGAACGCGCCTCAACAAGGACACCTTGACACCGCGGCGCAATGAACTCGGGTGGCAACTCGGCGTCGATGCCCTGAACGTTTCCGGCGAGTATGTGTTTTTCGATCAGGTGGACGACGAGGACCTCAACAGGCGCGAAGAGATCACCACCACGCTCAGGGCGCAATTGAGCCGATATTGGCGCACGCGCATTTTCGGCAGGCGCGACCTGCGGAGCGGCACCAACCGGGTCCTCGGCGTCGGCCTGACCTACGAGGACGAGTGCCTGGAGTTCGGAATCGAGTACTCCCATCGTGATTACAATGATGACGATATCGACGAATTGGACGCGGTCTTCTTCAGAATCGCCTTCAAGACACTAGGCAAGTTGGAAACCGGATTCAAACATCGGGCGGGAAGTGTCGGCGGGTGATTTGCGCCCACGCGCATCCGGCGTATGATCGACCAAAATAGGAAAGACGACTGGCTTACGCTGGAACACGGTTTCGAAGGTAAGATGAAAAAGTTTTTGCTCGGCATCACGTGGGTAGCGGCCATGGCACTCGTGGTTCTCGCGGGCACCAACCCGGCCGAGGCCCAAGGCGGATTACGCATCGCCGCAATCGTCAATGACGATGTCATTTCGCTTCATGATCTGGAGAACCGGATGGCGCTGACCATGGTCACCTCCAACCTGGAGGACCGGCCCGAGGTGCGCCAGCGTGTGGCGCCGCAGATTCTGCGCGCCCTGATCGACGATCGGCTGAAAGTGCAGGAGGCCCGAAGGCTGAACGTTGTCGTCACCGAGGAAGAAATTAACGACGCGCTCAATCGGATCGCGCAGCAGGTTAATATGTCGCCGCGCGAAATTCCCCAATTCCTGGCCAGCAGGGGGGCTAAAATGTCGACGCTGATCGATCAGATCGAAGCCGAGATCGCCTGGCTGAAAACGGTCAATCGCCTGGAAGGTAATCGCCTGCAGATCGGAGAAGATGAAATCGACGCGGAACTGAACCGCATCCGCCAGAACGCCGGTCAGCCGGAGTATCGACTCGCCGATATCTTCCTGCCCATCGACAACCCGGCCGACGAGGCCCAGGTCCAGCAACTCGCCGAGCGGCTGCGGGGTCAGCTCCAGGAGGGCGCCAGCTTTCCAGCACTGGCCCGAAACTTCTCGCAGGCCGCGTCGGCGGCGGTGGGCGGGGATGTGGGTTGGGTCCGCCGCGGCCAGTTGGCCAGCCAGCTGGACATCGTTCTGCCCGAACTGGAACCGGGAGAGGTTTCGCGGCCCATTCGCACGCCCGTGGGCTATTACCTGATTTTGATGATCGACAAGCGGACATCTCAGGGACTGGCGGAAGGCTCGGTGACGGTAACGCTTTCAAAGCTGTCCTTGCCGCTGTCGGCCAACCCGTCAACGCAGGAAGTCGCCGAGCGCCTGCAACAGGGAAAGACCTTGAGCCAGGGGGCGCAGAGCTGCGCCGAGCTTGAGACCGCGGGCCGTCAGGCCGGAGGCGAGCGCTCCGGGGCCATGGGCCAAGCGTCGGTCAGTCAATTGCCGGAGCAGCTTCGCCAACTGGTTCGCCCTCTGCAAGCGGGAGAGATGACCCCCCCTTTTCGAACGGATGAAGGCGTCGTCGTCGTGATGGTGTGCGATCGCAAGGAAGAAGGAAACATCAGCGAACAACGGGCCATCGTCGAGAACGCGCTGCGCGAACAAAGCCTTACCGCCGCCTCGCAGCGCCATCTCAGGGACCTGCGCCGCGCGGCGCTCATCGACATCAGAATATGAGCGGAGACGCGGCGGCGCCGGACGAGGACCTTCCCCTGGCGCTGACCATGGGCGAGCCCGCCGGCATCGGCGGCGAGATCACCCTCAAGGCTTGGCTCCGGCGGTCACCGGGAATGCGTCCGTTCGCGGCTATCGATGACGCGGACCGCCTGCGCCGACTGGCAACCGACCTCGGCCTGCCGGTGCCGATCCATGCGATCGATGCGGTGGAGCAGGCGCGGGCAGTGTTCGACGAGGCGCTGCCCGTCATCGACCGGCCCCTCGCCGCGCCGGTTTCGCCCGGCCGCGTTGATCCGGCCAACGCGCCGGCGGTCATCGCCGCCATCGAAATGGCCGTCGACCTCGCCAAGGCCGGCCGGGCCGCCGCCGTTGTGACCAACCCCATCCACAAGAAAACGTTGTATGACGCCGGGTTCTCGTTTCCCGGCCATACGGAGTTTCTCGCCGCGCTCTCGGGGACCGCGACGCCGGTGATGATGCTGGCTGGTCCGACGCCTGCGGGTGGTGCCGGTCACTATTCATGTGAGCCTGCGGACCGCCCTCGCGTCGCTGAAAACGGCGCTGATTGTCGAGACGGCGGCGATCACGCATGCGGCGCTGCGCCGGGAGTTCGCGATCGACCATCCCCGGCTTGCCGTCGCCGGCCTCAACCCGCACGCGGGCGAGGACGGCGAACTGGGATCCGAGGAGGCCGATTTGATCGCGCCGGCGATCGCGGCGTTGCGTGCGCGGGGAATCGATGCGTTCGGGCCGGTCCCTCCCGATACCCTGTTCAGCCCGCTCAGCCGGCCGACCTTCGACGCCGCCATCTGCATGTACCACGATCAGGCGCTGATCCCGCTAAAGGCCCTGGATTTCGATAAGGGGGTCAACGTCACCCTCGGCCTGCCGTTCGTTCGAACCTCCCCCGATCACGGCACGGCGCTGGACATCGCCGGCATCGGCCGGGCCAGTGAGACCAGCCTGCTCGCGGCGCTGGACCTGGCGGCCGCCATGACCGCGCGCCGGGCGGGAGCGGCATCACGGTGACGGGCCGCCGACGCCCTGCCTCCGCTTCGCGACGTCATTGCCCGCCACCGCCTCGATACGCGGCGCTCGCTCGGCCAGCATTTCCTGCTCGACCTCAACCTCACCGACCGCATCGCCCGGCTCGCCGGCGATCTGTCGGGCGTGTCGGTGATCGAGATCGGCCCCGGACCCGGCGCACTGACCCGCAGCCTGCTGGCGGCCGGCGCCGCCTCGGTGGTGGCCGTCGAGAAGGACGAGCGCTGCGTCGCCGCGCTCGCCGAGCTGGCGGCCGCGTTCCGGAGCGACTGCGGATCATCGAGGCCGACGCCCTGGAGGTGGACGTTCGCTCGCTGGCGCCGGCGCCGAGAAAGATCGTCGCCAATCTGCCGTTCAACGTGGCGACGCCGCTGCTGCTTCAATGGCTCCGCGACGCTCCGGATTTCGCCCAGTTCACCTTGATGTTCCAAAAAGAAGTGGCCGACCGGCTGGTGGCCCAGGCCCACACATCGGCCTACGGCCGGCTGTCGATCATCGTGCAATGGCTATGCGCGGTGCGCCGCGATTTCAACGTGGACTCGCGGGCGTTCGTTCCGCCGCCGCGGGTGGCCTCCACCGTGGTGACCCTGGTCCCGCGCGACCGGCCGCTGGCGCCCGCCGAACCGGCCATGCTCGAAGCCGTCACCAAGGCCGCGTTCGGACAGCGACGCAAGATGCTGCGGCGCAGCCTCAAGCCGCTCGGGATCGATCCGGCTCCCATCGGCATCGATCCGACGCTGCGCGCCGAGGATCTGTCGGTGGAGCAATTCTGCGCCCTCGCCCGACTGCTGGCGGCGCACAGAAATCGCGCCGGATCCTGAGGCATGTCGCGTCGATGACCCCCTCGCCATATCTGCTGTTGGTGGTCGCGGTATTCTGCTGGGCCGGCAACTTCGTCCTCGGCCGGGCCATTCACAGCGACATTCCGCCCATCACCCTCACCTTCTGGCGATGGGCGATCGCTGGCGCCGTGCTGCTGCCGTTTGCCACCCGCGCTCTCTCGGCCCATCGCCGGACGCTGTTGCGACATTGGAAGCTCATGGTCGTGCTGGCGGCTAGCGGGGTGGGCCTGTTCCATATCTCCGTCTATGCCGCGCTGCAGACCACGACGGCAACTAACGCGGCGCTGGTCTTCGCCACCGTTCCGGTGCTCATCCCCGTCATGTCCCTCGCCCTGTTCCGCGAGCCGGTTACCGTCCGCCACATCCTCGGCACCATCGTCTCGCTTGTGGGGGTTACCATCGTCATCATGCGCGGCGATCCGGCGATCCTCGCCACTCTCGAGCTGACCCGGGGCGATCTGTGGATCCTGCTGGCCGTGCTCGTGTGGTCGTTGTACTCGGTCATGCTCCGGCGCATCCCGCCGGGCGTGCCGACATTGGCCGTCCTCATCGCCATCACTGGCATTGGCCTGGTCATTCTCGCTCCTCTCTACGTCTGGGAATTCAACACCGTCGGCGGGTTCGAGATCACGCTCGCCAACGTGCTGAGCATTGCCTACGTGGCCCTGTTCGCATCGGTGCTGGCCTACATCTGCTGGAATCGCGCCGTCGGCGAGGTGGGCGCCAACAAGGCGGGGCTGTTCTCCCACCTGATGCCGGTGTTCTCGGCGCTTCTGGCCATGATGTTTCTCGACGAAGGGCTCCAGGGCTTTCATTTCGCCGGCATCGCCGCCATCGCGACCGGCCTCTACCTGACCACCACCGCCTACCGCGCCAAACGGATCGACCCCACCGAATGACGGCCGGCACCAGCATTATATCCACGAAAGAATTCACCAGCCCTCAATTGCCACGGCGTGAACCACCGGGCATTCTAGCCCGATGAAGCCATCAGCATCCCGGTACGAGGTTAGCGTCCGCAGATGGCGCCCACGAAGTCGTGCAGTCCGGTTTGACGATCGCGGCGCAACCGCTCGGCCGCCAGGATGGATGCCACGGCGGCGACGGATTCGTCGACCACCCGGTTGACGACGACATAATCGTATTCCGCCCAATGGCTCATCTCGTCGGCGGCCTTGGCCATGCGCCGGCGGACCACCTCGTCGGAATCCTGAGCGCGGGTATGCAGCCGGCGTTCCAATTCCTCCTGGGACGGCGGCAGGATGAAGATGCTGACCAGATCGGCGCGCGCGTTCTGCTTAAGCTGCTGGGTTCCCTGCCAGTCGACGTCGAACAGCACGTCCCGTCCGCCGACCAGCGCCGCCTCCACGGGCTCGCGCGGCGTGCCGTAGCGGTTGTCGAACACCGTCGCGTGTTCGAGAAGCTGGCCGTCGGCCACCATGTGCTCGAAGGTCGCAAGCGCGATGAAGATGTAGTCCTTGCCGTCCACCTCGCCCGGACGCGGCGGCCGGGTAGTGGCGGAAACCGACATGGTCAAGGCGGGATCGCGCTCGAGGATGGCGCGGGCGATGGTGGACTTGCCCGCTCCCGACGGCGACGACAACACCAGCATCAGGCCGCGGCGCCTGATCTCCGGCGGTGAAGGGCGCATTTTGCTCACTCAATGTTCTGAACCTGTTCGCGAAGTTGATCGATGGTCGCCTTGAGGTCGATGCCGACCCGCGTCAGTTCCACGTCCGAGACTTAGCGCAGAGCGTGTTGGCCTCGCGATTGAATTCCTGGCAGAGAAACTCCAGCTTCCGGCCCACCGGCCCCGCCCGGCGAGAAGCTCCGCGCGCCGCTTCCCGGTGCGCCTTGAGCCGGTCCACTTCCTCGCGGGTATCGGCCTTGGCCGCCAGCACCGCCACTTCCTGCGCCAGCCGGTCTTCCGGCAGGGCGGGAGTGCTTTCCAGCAACGCCGCCACCTGTTCGCGCAGCCGCTGTCTGATGGCGTCCGGCTGGATCGCCGCGAGCCGCTCGGCCTCGCCACACAGCGTCCCGATGCGCTCGAGATGGCCATCGAGCACGGCGGCCATGCGGCCGCCCTCCTCGCGGCGCATGGCGATCAGCGCGTCCAGCGTCCGATCGAGGCCGTCGAGCAGCGCGCTGTCGAGGGCGGCGCGCTCTTCCTCCGTCGGCTGCTGGTCGATGATCTCGATCATGCCGCGCAGACCCAGCAGGCCTTCGGCGCTGGTGGGACGGAATTCCGGTAGCCGGTGCTGTATCTCCGGAAGCATGGCGATGATCCTGTCCAAGGCATCCGTGTTCACCTCGATGTCGGCCTGCCGCACCGACCGGCTCACCGTCAGGTTCATCCATACACTGCCCCGCTTGAGCTTGCGGGCGGCGCGCTCCCTGGCCTTCAGTTCGAGCGCCTCGAAACCCGTGGGGAGGCGGCACCGGGCGTCCAACCCCTTGCCATTCACGCTTCGCACTTCCCAGGCCCACGAACAGTCGTTGGCCTCGCCCACCGACCGGGCAAACCCGGTCATCGAAGAAATTGCCACGGAACCCCCTTCAAGCCGCCGCGACGGCCGCCACGGCCGCCGCAAGCCGCTTTTATAGGCCTCGCGCGATGGGTCAACAAGAGCCATGGCCGCCCGCCACGCCGAGCAAAAAGGGGGTCATGGCCGAAGGCCGCCGGTATTCCGGTCAAAGACCACCAAACCATCGCCAACCCTCGGCGAAAAGCGCGATATCGCCTGTCTGGGGGACGCGTTTTCAAATACATCATGGGCATGAAGACCATCGCCGAAGACGTCCACGCTCGGGAGATCATCGACCGTCTGAGCGTCATCGGGGCGGATTGCGCTCAGGGGTTCGCCATCGGCGAGCCGGTGCCGTTGAACTAGCCCTTCCCGGCCATCGCAATATGCTTTAGCTCTTATCCCTTCGGTTTGTCCGGACTTGGGCGCGGGGAGGCGCCATGTCGACGTGGCGGGCCCAAGGCCGCCACGCAACCGGGACACGTAACAAGAGACAAGGGGAGGACGGCTTCATGGAATTCTTCGTTGACCTGACCGGAGAAATCAACGCGATCGTCTGGGGTGTCCCGATGATCATCCTGATCCTCGGAACCGGCTTCTACCTGATGGCGGGGCTGAAGTTCATGCCGCTGCAGCGGATCGGGCCCGGCTTCAAGATGATGTGGCAGGGGCGCAAGAAGGGCGCCGACGAGGCCGGCGAAATCAGCCCGTTCGCGGCGCTGATGACCTGCCTGGCGGCGACCGTGGGCACCGGCAACATCGCCGGCGTGGCGACGGCCATCGCGCTTGGCGGGCCGGGCGCGCTGTTCTGGATGTGGTGCACGGCGCTGGTCGGCATGGCCACCAAATACGCCGAGGTGGTGGTCGCGGTGCAGTACCGCGAGGTGGACGCCAACGGCGAACATGTGGGCGGCCCGATGTACGCCATCAGGAATGGCCTCGGGCCGAAATGGGCGTTCCTCGGCGGCGCCTTCGCCATCTTCGGCGGGCTCGCCGGGCTTCGGCATCGGCAACGGCGTGCAGGCCAACGCGGTGGCCGACGTGCTCAACACGTCCTTCGGCATGCCCGAGTGGATCTCGGGCCTGGTCCTCATGGTTCTCGTCGGCATGGTCATGCTCGGCGGCATCAGGCGGATCGGCCTGGTCGCCGAATCGCTGGTCCCGATCATGTGCATCGCCTACATCGTGTTCGCCATCGCCGTGCTGCTGGTCAACGCGGCCGCCATCCCCGACGCCATCGGTCTGGTCTTTACCCAGGCCTTCACGCCGACCGCCGCCACCGGCGGGTTCGCCGGCGCCGCGGTGTGGGCGGCGATCCGCTTCGGCGTCGCCCGGGGCATCTTCTCCAACGAGGCCGGGCTCGGCACCGCCGGCATCGCCCAGGCGGCCGGCACCACCGCCAGCGCCGTGCGGTCGGGCCTGATCGGCATGATGGGCACGTTCATCGACACGCTCATCATCTGCACCATGACGGGCCTGGCGATCATCACGTCGGGCGCCTGGACCACCGGCGCCAGCGGCGCCGACCTGACATCGGCGGCGTTCGAGACGACGATCCCGGGTATCGGCGGCTATCTGGTGGCGATTTCGCTGGCGGTCTTCGCCTTCACCACCATCCTCGGCTGGGGGTTCTACGGCGAGAAGTGCTGGGAATACCTGGTCGGCGAAAAGTTCGAAAAGCCGTTCCGCATCCTGTGGATCTTGGTGGTTCCCATCGGCGCCATGGCGGATCTCGACTTCGTCTGGCTGCTGGCGGACACGCTCAACGCCCTGATGGCGATCCCCAATCTGATCTCGCTGCTGCTGTTGAGCCCGGTGATCTTCCAGCTCACGCGCGCCTATTTCGCCAGCCCGGACGAAGCCATGCCGATCACCGACGCTGGCGCCGAATAGCGACGGTGCGCGGTGGCGCCGGGATCGGACCGGCAGCGAGGAGCGCACGGTGCCAACGCGAGCCGCGCCCGCATGCCGCGCCTGAAGGAGGGAGGGATCCGATGACGTCCATTAAGAATTACGACGATTTGCCGATGAACTGGGTCGGCGATTGGGCCGGCCGCCGCGCCGCCATGACACCCGATCGGACGGCGCTCTACGACTCCTTCACGCAAGCCATCCTACACCTGCCGCGACATGAACGACCGCGCCAACCGGGTGGGCGCCTACCTCGCCGACGAGCTGGGCTTGCGCAAGGGCGACGTTCTGACCCTGATCTGCCGCAACCGGATGGAAGCCATCGACATCTATCTCGCCTGCGGCAAGCTCGGCGTCATTCTCGCGCCGCTGAGCCAGCGTCTGAAAAAGCCGGAACTGGACGACCTGATGGCGCGTCTCCAGCCCAAGGCGCTCGTCCATGAGAACCAGTTCGCCGAGCTGGTCGCGACCCTTTCCGTCCCCGCCTCCGTCGAAACCGTCATCGACATCGACGACGACCGGCGGACGTTCGAAACCGTGATCCTCAAGACCGAACCGCGCGACGTGAACATCGCGCTGGCGATGCGCGATACCTGTCTCTACGTGCATACCGGCGGCACCACCGCCGTGCCGAAGATCTGCATCGTGTCGCATCGCCAGATGGTCTGGAATTCCTTCGATATCCTGGCGACCGGCATCGTCGGACCGTTCCGCAACGCGCTCATCACCTTTCCGTTCTTCCATATCGGCGGCTGGAACACCTTCACGCCGCTGTTTCACGCCGGCGTCACATGCGTGCTGATGCGCGAGTTCAATCCCGGACTGGTGCTCGAGCTGATCGACGCGGGCCGGGTGGAAAATTTCGGCGCGGTGGAGGCCATGCTGCAATTCCTCATCGCCCATCCGAAATTCGCCGAAACCGATTTCTCCAACGTCAAGGCCATCACCACCGCCGCCGCGCCGTGCTCGAAAGCGGTGATGCAGGTGTTCCTCGACAAGGGCATTCCCATCAGCCAGACGTACGGCATGACCGAGGCCGGCCCGTCCAACTTCGCCTATATCGCGCGCACCGGGTCCGTGGAGGAGCTGCTCACCAATTCGGCCAGCATCGGCACGTCGATGTTCCATTGCGATTCCAAGATCGTCGACCAGGAAACGGGACGCGCGGTGGCACCGGGCGAGGTCGGCGTTCTGTGCATGCGCAGTCCGCACAATTTCGACGGCTACCTCGACGATCCGGCCCGCACCGAGACGGTGATCGACGCGGACGGCTGGATCCACACCGGCGACCTCGCCGTCGAGGACGCGGACGGGCTGATCCGCATCAAGGGCCGGGCCGACAACATGTTCGTATCCGGCGGCGAGAACGTGTCGCCGGAGGAGATCGAACAGGCCCTGATGAAACACCCCGCCGTCGCCGGCGCCATCTGCGCCGCCATTGCCGATGCGAAATGGGGCCAGGCACCGGTGGCCCTGGTGGTCTTTCACGCCGGCCAGAGCCTCTCCGAAGACGAGCTGAAATCGGTCTGCGGCAACCACCTGGCGAACTACAAGGTGCCCAAACAGATCCGCCCCGTGGCCGAGTTGCCGCTGACCGGCGCCGGCAAGCTGGACCGCCATGCCGTGGTGGCGATGTTCTCCTGATCGCGGCTAGTAATTTGGATCCAACATATGGTGGATCCAGACCACTAGGACCAAGGTGGGGGGGGTGCCACAGACTTTCTCGAAAACAACCCCATGCACAGTACGTTTTCATGCAGGAGAAGAGAAATCCAACCGGTTGGCGACCGTACATCCATCCCGAATTCATCGAGGACATTCAGCGTCTGCGTTGTCCCCGCCCCCGCGTAATCCGAAGCGCGCGCCCTGCCGTAATCACTACTCGGACCCATGAAAGCAAACGGTTAACGAACGATGCCGCTGGAAACGCAAAATATTCGATTTAACTTTGAAGAAAGACGGGCGTATTCCGCTCGCCTCCGTGGGATCGTAGTCATCGTGAGCATGCTGATGATAAGCGCGTGCACCCTGTTCGGCGACCGCTCGGGCACCGAGGAGCCTCCATACACGGTCGTGGATACGCTCGCCGAGAGCATCGAGGTGCGTCGGTATGGCCCGCGCCTCGCCGCCGAGGTGGTGGTGACCGGCGACGAGGAAGAAACGCGATCCGCCGGGTTCCGCAAGCTGGCGGCGTTCATCTTCGGCGACAACCGGGGAGAGAAATCCATCGCCATGACCGCCCCGGTCGGTCAGTCCAGTGCGACCGACCCGGTCAGTCAGTCCAACGCCGAGAAAATCGCGATGACGGCGCCCGTGTCGCAATCCGAGGCTTCCGACGGCGAATGGCGGGTGCGGTTCTTCATGCCCCGAGACTACACCGAGGAGACGCTCCCCGAGCCGACCGATCCGGAAATCGCCATCGTCACGGTGCCGGCGGAAACACTGGCCGTTGTCCGCTTCTCGGGCTCGCGCTCGGCGAAGGCGGTCGATGACGCGGACGGTGGCGCTGCTCGCCGCCGTGAAGGCCAGCGGTTGGCGGGCGGTCGGCAAACCGGAGGCGCTGTTCTACGATCCGCCGTGGACGCTCTGGTTCCTTCGCCGCAACGAGGTCGCCGTCGAGGTCGAGCCGCGCAACCCGGCCTGATATCAACGATCACTTATAGGGGCTCCTTGCGATGCTTGGCGTGAGCCCTTTCCGTCATCGCCTCCGACGCACCCGGCGGGCACAGGATCACCCTGGTGGCGGCCGTTAAACAGGCACTCCTACATATTTTCATCGCTACTGGCATCGTGGCGGTCGAACCGGGTTGTTACTCTACCTGCTACATCATTGACGGATCAGCCCTCTTTTCGAAGAGACCATGAGCGGTTGCCTTTGTCGCGACGTATTCGCGGCACTGACGGGTGCATTAAGACAATTTGGTTTGCGGTGTGCGGTATCATTGCGGCGCTCTTGGGCGGGTACACTGCGGGCCGCCTTTCGGGAACGCCGAAAGCATCGACCGCTGCCTGGCACGGTTTGACCGTTTGGGCGCTGAGCGCCCTGTTGGTCGTCTCCCTCGTTGGTTCGAGCGTTGGCGGTATTTGGCAGCACGTTCAACACAATGACGAACGCCATGGGCAGCCTCGCCAATGTGGCGGGCTCAACAGTTAAAACCGCCGCCGTTGCCACAGAAGACATCGACAATCCGTTCGCAAGCATCGAGCAATCCATAAAAGGCTCGGTCCCGGGCGATGCGGATCCGGCCACGCTTCGCGAAGCCGCGGTTGCGTCCATGCGTGCCGTCGTGACGGGCAACGAAGCAAAAGCGGAAAAGGCCAGGGAGCAGGCCGCGCAAGGCCTGTCAAATGCCCAGAACATCCCTCTGCCCGAAGCACGCGCTCAGGTCGAAGAGTATGAGGCGGAATATCGTCAGTCCATGGAGGAGGCCCAGCAGGTAGCGGCCGATGCCGCGGACACCGCCGCCGCCATATCGACAAGCGCGCTGTTGGCGGCTCTCGGGCTGATCCTCGGCGCCGTCGCCGGATGGTTCGGTGGTCGCAAAGGCTGGGTGGCGCTTCCGTAAACGGCACATACGCGGACCTATACCTGAAACGAATAGCGGGACATCACCATGGATCGTGACCATCTCAGGCCGGTCTCTCCAACAGTGAGGCAATTCCTGTCGTCCGCGAAGAAAGCAAGGTTGGCAAGCGGGAGGTCGAGGCCGGCCGGGTGCGTGTCCGGTCTTGTGTCGTCGAGACGCCGCTTGAAGAGAACGTGGCCTTGCGCGACGAAAACGTCCATGTGGAGAAAAGGCCGGTCGATCGCCCGGTAACGGACGCAGACGAAGCACTGTTTGCCGACTGTACCGTTGAAGCGCGGGAAACTCGTGAGGAGGCCGTCGTATCGACGGAAGCTCGGGTCACCGATGAGGTTACGGTCGATAAAGATGTCAACGAGCGCACCGAAACGGTAACCGATACCGTGCGCCACACCGAAGTGGACGTCGACGACGACCGGACAACCCATAAACACAAATAATAAAATGAATTTTGGGGAAAGGCATGCGGCCTGATGCAAACCGGCATCAGGCCGGATGATCACGACCGCTGCCCGTCAGCGCGCTTTCAGCCCGTTCAATCGCTCGATGAACTTTCCCTTGCGGGCGTGTTTTTCACGGAGCGCCTCGACGCGGCGGTCGAAATCGGCGAGCGTTCCCTGTTCGGCGGCGATTGCCTGAAGATCGAACAGGAGACCCGCGGCCCGATCATACGCGGGCGTATTGCACCGCTGGATTTCGTCCTCGATGCCCAGCCAGACGCTTTCCCCTTCCCCCTTAGGGAGTCTAGGTATTTGCGGCGCGCCGCTTCTTCCTGTTCGGCACGGCGGCGCCGTTCGTCCTCCCGCCGCTCCGCCTCCACACGGTTTCGCTCGCGGCAGATGGCCGCCGCCCGTGCCCGGAGTTCGCGGACGGTGCGCCGGTCCGCCGGCGGAGGGCCATGCGCCGCGCGGACCCTGCCCACCAGTTCCGCCGCCAAACGGGGATCACCGCCGACGACGCGCATGAGCAGGTCCGTCTTTTCGTCCTCCGGAATTCCGGCAAGGGCGCCGCGCACGGCGCCGGCCGGCAGGGTGACATCCGCGCTTTCCAGGCTTTCGGCGGCCGCCCGGACAAGATCCGGATCGATCCCGAAGAACTCGGCGGCGCCTTCCAGCGGACCGGTCAACGGGCCGATCCCGGAAAGCGGTTCGGCGGCATCCTCGTCGAGCGCACCGTCCTCGAGCGCCGTCAGCCAGAGCAGATAAAACAGCCGCAAGTCACCGGAAAGCACATCGGTCCGAAGCGGCGCCAGCGCGGCAAGCCAGCCGCCGCCGTCGTCCCAGTCGTCATAGCCCGCGTCCGCCTCCTCGCGCCACATATCGATGAACAGGTTGCTGCCCCGCGCCCAGATCTTGACCCAGTCGACATCGAACAAAAAGGCATCCAGCGTTGACCGGTCCACGAACCGCTTCGGCAGTCGCATCATCAGCCGGCGCGTCCCCCAGTTGGTCAAGTAAAGATGCAGGTCGAACCATTGCTCCATGAGCTTCCTTGGATCGCCCTTGAAGTCGCCCCATTCATAGTGGTTGGTGAAGCTCGTCGCGGTAATCCGCGCCCGCGTCGACAGCGCCCGCAAGGCGTCCTGGTCCGCGGAGCCGAGCGGCCGGTCGATCGCCTGGAATTCGTAGTATTGATATTCGCTCAAAGCCCGGTTTCCGCTTTTCAGGTGATCGGGTGAAATATCCCTTCCGTCTCGAGGAGGCGGAGCGCTTCGGCGAGTGTGACACCGCGATAGACCGTCCACCACTGGCCGGTATGGCGATAATAGGAAAGGTTGAACCGGTCCCGCGCCAAATATTCAAGACGCGCGAAGGGAGCATCGAATTCCGGCTCGATGGCATTTTCCAGGTCGTCACTGCGGAAGCGTTGAACGAATCGGTAGTTTCCACCGTGCCATTTGCCGTAGATATCGACACAATAATTGAATGTCGTCGGACGGATTTCCGGCAAAAATCGTGGCTTCAGCACGTCTCCGATCAACGCTTCGCAGGCTTTGCCGATCGCTTCTTTTTCGTTCTCCGGCGGCTTGATTGCCTTTCTCCCGCCGACATAGGTCCAACGACCGTGCGCCATGTACTCCTCCCCGTCCCGGGCAAACACCATGACCGCACCATATTCGTATCCGGCGCCATGGGCCAGAGCTGTCCCTAACCGGTGCATGACCCAATACCAAAATCTCGAACATTCCGCGTTAGCCGTATCCGGGCACGGTGTCGCCGGGTTACCGGACACCCGGCCCGCAATAGGCCCCGCCCGCCGCGACGTCTCACGGCTCGGCGGTCAGTCCCATTGCGCCAATTCGACGGTGATGCCCTCCGGGCCGGTAACGAAAAACAGCCGGCGATTTTGGATGCCCTTGAGTTCGCCGCGCACGTCGACGCCGTGCGGCTTCAGATGCTCGACGGTAGCCTCGGCGTCGTCAACGGCGAAGCAGATGTGGTTGAAACCGATCTTGTCCAGCCTGTCGACGTTCGGGTCCGATTGCGCCCGCGGGTCAGCGAATCAAAGGGTCAGGGTCATTTGATTTTCAATCAACTCCAACCCCGTCGTTTTTGACCCCGTCATATTGCGATATTTGCCGGTATCGGCGCGGGCGGGGCGAATACGACATATCGCAACCGGGACAGTGCGAGTTAGCCGCCGGAGTTGGTCCGGCGGCTGGTGCAATCAATTTAGGCGCGCAAGCGCCCCTAACAGCGATATACGCCGACCGCGCACCGTCGCACCGTGCGCCGCGCAACCCCGGCAACGCTTACCGGCGTCAGGGGACGCCCGAACCTGGCCTCGGCGGTCGAGACGAGACCGTGGACGCCGGGGATGGAAAGCCGCTCTCCAAGCTCGAAACCGCAAAGCGCGACGATCCCGGCGAACAGAATAATGCCAATTCGCTTCGACACGGTCATTGAGTGCCTCCTTTCTCGAAATGCTTCGGCAAATCACCGATGCGGGGAAGATCTTTCGGATCAATTTTTTCGGCCTTCGTCGAATTCTCGAAGGTGAACTCGTCCGATGCGGCGTCCTCACCGGTCTTCCAGTCCGTAACCTGAACACGGTACTGCGGTTCACCGGCAACGTCCTTGGTGGTGATGACATACAAGCAAGGATAGGGGTTGTCCCCCTCGGCGATCCAGATCTGCCCAATCGACTTCCTTCGTTCGAAAAGCGAAGTGATCGCATGCGACACCGCCGACCACGCCACCGCCAAGGTCCTTGGTGTCGAGGACATTCGCCATCAACTCATCGTAGGGATTGGACATCAGCAAATCCGCGGCCGGAAGGGGCATCCCATAGGTGTCTCTCAACTCGTCGATCAGGTGGTCAATCGTACCGGGCACCTCGATCTGAGCATAGATGTTCGCGGTCTTGCCTAAAACCGTCGCCGTTTTCCCGTCGAACAGTATCTCGACATCGGTAAAACCGCCGGAGCGCTTGGCGTGGATCTTGTTGGGCCGATTGAGGATGACGCTGCCCGAGTTCGCCAGCCCGAGTTTCTGTCGATCCGTGGTAACAACCTCAAGATAGGCATCGTATTCAAACGATAGGGCCGTCTGCGCCGCCAGGTAGTCGGACATGGCCTTCAACCGGCTCTTGGCATAGGCCTCGTCGGCCATCGCCGCCGACGGCGGCGCCAACCCCACGATCAACGCCACAATCAACGCCATCGCCGTTGCGGATATGCCGACCACGGACCTTTTCATTATATCTCGGGTAACCTTCTTCATCTTTGATTAACCTTTTTAAAAATAATGGATCATCGGGAAACATTCATCCGCCGGCCATTTCGACGGTTTGGTACCGCCGGTACGGATCGGACGATGCCCGATGCCACTGGGAGTATGAACACTACCATAGGAATTGTTGGTTGAAAATGCTGCCCGAACGTTGACTGTGTGTGGCATCGGGGCTCCATACAGAGAACTCCGCATGACCCTATGCCGGTGAGCCGGAAAGCGGTTTTGTTATCATCACCACCGTCTTGGCGCCGCCGCCGGTGGTTTGACGGCCGACTGGCGCGGAACCGCACTTGTTGTGAAAGCGGATGGAAACCGACCTGGCCACGGTCACCCTCGCCGGCCGCCGGGACCGGAATGTCCTCTCGCTCGGCCCCTCAATGGATTTATCGAAAGAGGGCGGGAACAATTATCCGCGTCTGATCGTTCGACTCCCATTCCGCACAGGAGAACACCCCATGACCGAGCCCGCCCGGACATCCTCCGCGAAGCAATTTGTGACGGCATTTTTCGACACGCGAAGGGAAGCCGATGCCGCCGTCGACCGTATGACCAACCTGGGGGTTGCCTTCGGCGACATTCGCCTGGTGGCCGGCAACGACCATACCGGTGGATCGAAAGCCGAGGGCAAGGATGACAAAGGATTTCTTGCGACCCTGGCTGATATTCTCATGCCGAACGACGATCGCCACTCATACGCCGAAGGCCTCGAGCGCGGCGGCTTCCTGCTCTCGGTGAACACCACGCCGGACAATCGCGATCGCATTGTCGACATCCTGGACGACGAAGGCACGGTCGACATGGATGAACGCGAAGCCAGTTGGCGCGCCGATGGCTGGAAAGGCTTTCGGACGGACTCTTCGGTGACCGGTCACATAACCGGGTCCCGGGCCGGGGTCGCCACCGACGAGGAGAGCCCGGTCGTCGACAAGGAGCAGCGGATCGGCAAACGCCAGACCGACGACAAACGCGCGCGGGTGCGATCCTACACCGTGGATTTGTCGGATTGAGCGAATTGCGAGATCTTTCGTTATAGCGGTTTGGCCATCATCACCACGGTCTTGGCGCCGCCTTCCGAGGACTGGCGACCAACCGGTTCGAAACCGCATGCTTTATGAAACCCGATGGAGACAGGGTTGGGCGGCCGTTCGTTGACCTCGCACGCCAGCATGGCGCACCGGCCACGCGCGTAGCGTGCGAGATCGCGATAGAGATGCCGGCCAATACCGGCGCCGGCCGCCGACGGCTCGACGAATATCCGGTCGATATAGAGGTAATTCAGGTAACGTCGCTCGAACCACAGATAGTTCTTGCTGGTGTAGGGCGCGCCCGGCGAAAAACACACCATCGCGCCCGCAGGCCGGCAATCGGCCTCGGCGACCCACGCGAGCGATGACGCGGCAAACAACGCCGCCAGCCTTTCCGCGTCCAATTCCCCCACGTGCGGTGCCGCGGCGTTGTTGGTTTGCAGGGCCCATTCGAGGTCGACCGAGCGCATGTCCCGTATGGATATCGCCGCCATCCGTGGTATTCCGTGGCCAATGGATCCAATGCCGATGAACGGCGATCATAACCCGGGAGTACGAGAATGAAATACACCCTTGACGGTGCGCGCATCGAAACCGCGGGCGAGGAATACTGGATCGCGCCGAGCGCGGTGGTGATCGGCAAGGTAAAACTGGAGGCGGGCGCCAGCGTCTGGTGGAACGCCGTATTGCGCGGGGATAACGAGCTGATCACCATCGGCGAGAACTCGAACGTACAAGATGGATGCGTCCTGCACACCGACCCCGGTTTTCCGATGATCATCGGCAGGAACGTTACCGTCGGGCACCTGGTCATGCTGCATGGCTGCACCATCGGCGACGGCAGCCTGATCGGCATCGGCAGCGTCATCCTTAACGGCGCCCGGATCGGCCGCAACTGCCTGATCGGCGCCAAGACGCTGATCGGCGAGGGCAAGGAAATTCCCGACAATTCGGTGGTTCTGGGCGCGCCCGGCAAGGTTGTGAAGCAAGTGACGCCGGAACAGGCGGAGCGGACGGCCCAGGGCACGGCCAAATAC
Organism: uncultured Alphaproteobacteria bacterium; assembly: GCA_963786305.1. Classification (GTDB taxonomy): domain Bacteria; phylum Pseudomonadota; class Alphaproteobacteria; order Rhodospirillales; family Defluviicoccaceae; genus CAKZLS01. Next base: position 20,081 of record CAWAYL010000005.1, on the reverse strand, counting down.
GTGAACAATTGGCGGCGCTACAAGGCCGGCCTTGCCGAAGACCGGTCATAGCGGCAACACTGGAAGGTACGCCGTTGTCCGACAGGAGAGGCTTCCATGGCCACCACCACAAATACCCTTGAAAATCACTGGATGCCCTTCACCGCGAACCGGGATTTCAAGGCGGCCCCGCGATTGTTGGTGCGTGGCCAGGGGATGTACTACTGGACCCACACCGGCCGCCAGATCCTCGACGGCGCCTCGGGGCTTTTCTGCTGCGCCGCCGGACATGGGCGGCGCGAGATCGCCGACGCCGTCGCCGCCCAACTCAACGAGATGGATTACATTCCGCACTTTCAGTTCGCCCATCCGTCGTCGTTCGAACTCGCCAACCGGCTCGGCCGGATCACGCCCGGAGACCTCAATCACGTTTTCTTCGTCAACTCCGGCTCGGAAGCCATCGATACGGCCCTCAAGATCGCCATGGCCTTTCACCGCGCCCGCGGCGACGGACAGCGCACCCGCTTCGTCTCCCGCGAACGGGCGTACCACGGCGTCAACCTGGGCGGCACGTCGCTCAGCGGCCTGATGCGCAACCGCGAAGCCTTCGGCGCGGTGATCCCCGGGGTCGTCCACATGCGCCACACCTGGACGGGCGAGCAGCGGTTTGTGCGCGGCCAACCCGAGGCGGGCGCCGACCTGGCCGATGATCTGCGGCGGTTCGTCGATCTCTACGGCGGTTCCACGATCGCGGCCTGTTTCGTCGAGCCGATCGCCGGGTCCACCGGCGTGCTGGTGCCTCCCGTCGGATATCTCCAGCGGCTCCGCGAGATCTGCGACGACCAGGGTATTCTGCTGGTGTTCGACGAGGTGATCTGCGGTTTCGGGCGTACCGGCAGGCCCTTCGGCGCCGACAGCTTCGCCGTGGTGCCCGACATGATGACCATGGCCAAGGCGCTCACCAACGGCACCCAGCCGATGGGCGCGGTGGCGGTGCGCGACGGGATTTACGAGACCGTGGTGGAAAGGGCCGGTGAGGCCGCCGTGGAACTGTTCCATGGCTATACTTACTCGGCCCACCCGGCCGCGTGCGCCGCCGCGTTGGCGACACTGGACATCTACGAGGGCGAACATCTGTTCGATCGCGCCCGCGACATGTCCGACGCGTTCCTCGATGCCATGTACGCGCTCGCGGACCTGCCGGCGATCAGCGATGTTCGCGGCTATGGCATGCTGGCGGCGTTCGACCTGCGCTCCGACGGCCCGCCGGGGGCGCTCGGCCATCGCTGCCTCAAGCGGCTGTACGATGCGGGTCTGCTGATCAAATGGACCGGAGACACGGGGATCGTCGCGCCGCCGCTGATCGCCGAGCACGCCCACATCGATACCATGGCCGGTATCCTGCGCGATGTGCTCGCCGATCTCTGAACGGCGAGACCGCTCGACCCTATCTGATCCGACCGTGCTCTACGAGTTGGATGCGATCATCTGCCGTCTCGCCTGCATCGGCTTGCGATAATAGATGTGGCGTCCGATGGTGGCCGTGTGAGCCATGTCTTTCCGCCAAGCCGGGCTGACGTAGTCCGCATGGTACCAGAGAGCGCCGTCCGTCGGATCCGGCGGATCGAAGAGCAGCGCCGTGTACGCGATGGACTTCGCCGCCTGCCACGCCGCGTTGTTCGTCGGGACGTCGCTCTTGCCGTCACACCACCATGAGAACTGGCAGCGGTGGCGGCGCTCGGCGCCACCTTGTTGAACCACGCCGCAGATCGTTCCCGGAAACCGCTTGTGAGCGACCCGGTTGAGGGTGACGGCGGCAACGGCGAACTGCCCAAGGGACGGTTCCGACCGCGCTTCCCAATAGACATTGAGCGCCAGGCACCGAAATTCCGCGTTCAGGTCCTTGCTGATATCACCGAGCCATGGCGTTGTCGGCGCACGAGCCAGCATGGGCACCGCGGGAGACGCGAGAGACAGAGACCGAGGGGACAAGGAAAGGGAGTCCACAGGCTCAACGGTGTTCCCGCGCACCCCGGCGGGGGCTGCCGCCGCATCCAAGGGCGACAACGCGGCCTCTCGTCCGGCGTCGATCACCACCCAGGCCGCCGCGCCGAGAATTCCGTACAGGACCGCAAAACCGAAAAACTGCTTCATTCCTACTCTCCAACAAAAAAGGGCCATCGGCGAGGCCCTTCCCTTTTCCTACAGATATTGTTGTTGTTGGCGTAGGATGCAACAGTAAACACGCCATAAATTTACCATTTTTGCGTAAAAAGTCAATATATTTTTAATACTATTTTCCATACTTTGCAATTTACTTAACAAAAGGTTAACAACTGTCCAAAGACATTATCGTATAACTTGATTTCTCTTTTTTTCGGTATATGGGTCATAATGTTACTCTTCTACGACCCTGCGAAAGCACGTCAGGGAGGCAATTTATGCTTGATTATGTCAGAAACGCAACAAATTCCACTTTGAATTCCGGCCGGAAGCCCTTGAATTCAAACTAATGCGTCATGTCGAACGGTGGCGCGGAGCGTCGTTTCGCGTTGATGCGGCAATTCAAGTGTTGCGGTGCCGCATTATTGCTGATCAATGCTATTATCGGGCCGCGCTACTGAAATGGTGCGCCCCCTGTTCATAGAGAGATGACCATGACCCTGCTGCGCACTCCCTACCTTTTGTTCGTCGGCGACGCCCGTGATCAACTCGCCGCCAAAACCGCCGTTGGTGTGCTGCAATGGCGCCCCGAATGGTGTGTCGGACAGGTCCGGCTTCCAGGATGCCAGGCGGAACTCGATCTCCCGGAGATGACGGTGACGGAAGCGGCCAACGCCGGCGCGGGCACCCTGATCGTGGGGGTGGCGAACCGGGGCGGCGTCATCGACGAAACATGGACGGAGACACTGGTGGCCGCCCTGGAGGCCGGTCTCGACCTCGCGAGCGGCCTCCACGACCGGCTAAGCGGCAATCGCCAGCTTCGCGAGACCGCGGAACGCTGCGGCCGCCGGCTGTTCGACGTGCGTCATCCCGACCGGGTCTTCGAGGTCGGCACCGGATCGCCCCGGCCGGGAAAACGGCTGCTGACCGTGGGCACGGATTGCTCCGTCGGCAAGATGTATGCGTCCTTGGCATTGGAACGCGAGATGCGGGCGCGCGGCATGAACGCGGAATTCCGCGCCACCGGACAGACCGGGATCGTCATCGCCGGCGGTGGCGTGTCGGTGGACGCGGTCGTCGCCGACTTCATCTCGGGCGCCACCGAATGGTTGAGCCCGGCCAACGAGCCCGACCACTGGGACATCATCGAGGGCCAGGGATCGCTGTTTCATCCGTCGTTCGCCGGTGTCAGCCTGGGCCTTTTGCACGGCGCGCAGGCCGATGTCCTGGTGATGTGCCACGAGCCGACGCGAACGCACATGCGCGGCCTGTCCGATCGTCCGCTCCCCGGCCTCGCCGAATGCATCGACGCCAACGTGGCCGCGGCCAAGCTCACCTCTCCGGCGGTCCGCTGCATCGGCGTCGCGGTCAATACCAGCGGCCTGCCCAGGGCGCGGGTCGGGCATTATCTCGCCCGCCTCGAGGACGACCTGTCGCTGCCGTGCGCCGATCCGGTGGCGACGGGCGTCGCCGCGCTTGTCGACCGGCTCTCGCCATGACCCGCTCCGTGACAGTCGGTGTGGAGCGTTGGCCGCTGGCGCGCCCGTTCACGATCTCGCGCGGAACCAAGACCGAAGCGGAGGTCGTGGTGGCCGAGATCGTGGAGAACGGCTTCAAGGGACGCGGCGAATGCGTTCCCTACCCGCGGTATGGGGAGACCGCCGCCGCCGTCGCCCGAGAGATCGAGGCGCTTTCGGGAGCCATCGCCGGCGGCCTGGATCGCGAGGGGCTGCAATCGGTTCTGCCGGCCGGGGCGGCGCGCAACGCCGTCGATTGCGCGCTTTGGGATCTGGAGGCCAAGCAGCGCGGCGTCCGGGCCTGGGACATCGCCGGGCTCGCTCCGCCGCCGTCCGTGGTCACCGCCGAAACCATCGGCCTGGACACCCCGGCGGCAATGGCGCGCACCGCCGCGGGGCTTTCGGACCGTCCGCTGTTGAAGATCAAGCTCGGCGGCGAAAAAGTGGTGGAACGGGTGCGGTCGGTCCGCGACGCCGCCCCGGAAGCGCGGCTGGTGGTCGACGCCAACGAAGGCTGGGACCGAGATCTCCTGCAGCGCTCGTGCGCCGCGCTTGCCGATCTCGGTGTCGAAATGATCGAACAGCCCCTGCCGGCCGGGGAGGATGACGCCCTCGACGGTCTGTCCCTGCCCATCGCGCTGTGCGCCGACGAATTGTGTCATACGGCGGAGGATCTGGCGGCGCTGTCGGGGCGCTATGGGATGGTCAACATCAAGCTCGACAAGACGGGCGGGTTGACCGAGGGCCTGCGTCTCGCCGTTGCCGCCCGAGACGCCGGTTTCGCGATCATGGTGGGGTGCATGGTGGGCACGTCGCTGGCCATGGCGCCGGCGACCCTCCTCGCTGGCTACGCCCAGGTGATGGATCTCGACGGTCCGCTGTGGCTTGCGCGGGACCGCCAGCCCCCGCTGCGCTTCGCCCGGGGCATGGTCGATCCCCCGGCGCCGGTCGTTGTGGGGCTAAAGAACTAGCTTCGCCGCAGGATGGTAATCCGCATGGGCTGCTGGAACGTCCAGCCTTCGTCCTCTTGCCGCCCGAGGCGCTCGAAATTGGCACGGAACTCCTCTTCGAGATCGTCGAAACGCGCCCGCGTGTGCGGATTGATCGATGTAATGCGATCGTGAAACGCCTGGAAGTCGGCGAACCAGACGGAATCCACATGGGTGATCTGTTTTTCAACCAGGAGGCCGAATTCGGGACCGCGCCTGAGCACCTCGTTGGCCCGCTGACGCGCGTCGGTTTCGTCGTGCGCCGGACGCATCAAGTCGAAGTAGTCCCCCTCCGCCATGGGTTCGGATATATAGAGAACGCCGCCGTGGTTGAGCACGCGCGATGCTTCCTTAATCGCCCATGGAAGACCCATCGTATCCACATGATGGAGGCTGTTGTGGAAAATGACGATGTCCGCGGAGCGGGTTCGAACGGGCAGATCCTCGGCGATCCCCTGCATGTAGTGCTCATCGGCGACGGCCTTGATGGACCGGGCGTGCGCCAAGTGTTTGGGACTCACCTCGATGCCGGTGACATGCGCTCCCTTGCCCGCCAAAAATCGCGACAACCAGCCGTCGCCGCACCCCACATCGATGACCGTGGCATGCTCCAGCTTGAGGTTCTCCTCAATCAGCTTCGTACCACTGATTTGTTCCATTACCGATCCTTACGCCTCCGCTGGAGCAGTATCCGATGGCGCCAACCACGCCGTCGAATTTACTTGCGCCAAACATCAATAGTTTAGAGCACGCCCGTCCGATCCGATCGCCCGGAACGGATCGAACCGTGCTCCGGTCTTCATTCGCACCATAGGGCTGCACGCAACCCTCAATGCTTTTTAATGGAAATGAGCGATGACGGAAACAATTCAAGACATCCGTACCGCGGTTCGCGCCCTTTGCGCCGATTTCTCCCGCTCGTCGTGGCAAGCATCGGATACGGATCGGGCCTATCCGCAAGCCTTCGTTTGCGCGCGACCTTGGCGAGTACGCGCGGTTTTTTGCCGAGGGGTATCAGGCGCGCTTGCGGAGAATATTGACCCGCATGGGCTGGTCGAAAACCCAGCCTTTCTGCGTCCGTCGTCCCAGCCGTTCGAAACCCGCGCGCAGTTGGTCGCTTAGTGTTTCGAACCGGGAACGGACCTCGGGGTTGGCCGCGAGGATGCGATCTCGAAACTTCTGGAAGCTCTCGAGGCGCATGGAGTTTAAATGAGCGAATTCCGAAATGGTTTCGAAGCGACCCTCGGCGGCGGCGGCGAGCGCTCCGTGGGCGCGGCGACGGACCACGGTCTCGTCGTGAACCGGCTTCATGGCCTCGAAGTACGATCCCTCCGCCAACGGCTCCGCCACGTACAGCACCCCGCCCGGCTTCAGCACGCGCGCCGCTTCGTCCATTGCCTTGGCCATGGCACCCACGTCCACATGGTGAAGGCTGTTGAAGAAAATCACGATATCGGCGGTCTCGGGATCGAGGGGCAGGTCCTCGGCACTGCCCACGACATACAGTTCATCGGCGACGGCGGGGGCCGAACGGGCCCTGTCCAGCATCGCGGCGCTGACATCGACGCCGACGACATGCGCGCCCTGGCGGGCAAGCAACCGGACCAGCGAGCCATCGCCGCACCCGACGTCCACCACGGCCGCGTCGGCCAATCGAAGCGCGCCTTCGATTACTTCCCGGTTGGATCGTTTTTCCATGGCTGCTCCACACGCGCACTGGCCGCGCCCAACGCCTGTCCTTTAAGATCGACTGTCGTCTATAGACCGCCTGCCCACTAAGATCGCCCGGCCACTGGAACGGACGCCACACATACAGTGGAAACCGAAAAGACACGACGGAAAAGTTCATGAACGCAATCACCGCGACGGCGTCGGGCGCCGCACCGCGCCCCGCCGATGCCGCCGACGACGCCGACGCGATCGTCGTTCTCGGCGCCACATTGACCGAGCCCGGCGTGCCGGGACCCGCTCTGCGCCGCCGCCTTGCCCATGGCGTCGCGATGTGGAGACAATGCAAGGCCGCCACCCTGCTGGTTTCAGGCGGCATCGTCGGACCGCCGCCGGCCGAGGCCGAGGTCATGCGCCGGCTCGCCCGGGATCTCGGTGTTCCACGGGATCGCATCATTGTGGAGGATCGGGCGAGAAACACATTCGAGAACGCGATCTACAGCGGCCGCATCGCGCGCGATCGCGGATGGCACCGCCTGATCATCGTCACCGACGCCTTTCATATGCCCCGCGCGCTGTTCGTCTTCCGCCGGCTGGGCCTGCCGGCGGAGGGCGCCGCGGTTCCGGGACGATCCGGCCTGTCCCGCCTCGAGTGGTACCGCGGCCATGTCCAGGAACTCTGGTTGCTGATCCAAAGCGCCTTCCTGTTCTGGATCGGAAAGCACAAACCGATTGTCGATGCCGTTTGGCATCACTAAACATAGCGAATGCCTGCTTCTAGTACCGACTTTCATAATTCCGTACCCTATGTGATCGCTTTTCCCGCGTCCTCGGCAGGAGGCGGTGCGTCGGCGATGCCGAAGCATCGTCAAGCGCCGTCGACGCCCCGAGGACGCGGGAAAAGCGACCCTCTGGGCGGCCTTCAGAGACCTCCGGCGGCGTTGCGCGCCGCTTGTGATGCGCCAGCATCACGGCGCGCCTCGCGCCTGGCCGGACGACCTCGGAAGGCCGTCACATGGGGCACGGAATTGTGAAAGTCGGTACTAGCCTGCCCCTCGCCGGTGTCCGCGTCCTCGACATCGCAACCTTCATCGCCGCGCCGTACTGCGCCACGATTCTCGGCGAGTTCGGTGCCGAGATCATCAAGATCGAACAACCCGGGCTCGGGGATCCGTTCCGACGGTTCGGAACGCCCTCGGACCGGCCCGACTTCGAGCCTGGCGTGGCTGACCGAGGCGCGGAGCAAGAAGTCGGTCACACTGGATCTGCGGCAACCGGATGGCGTCGGCCTGTTCAAGCGTCTCGTCGCCCTCTCGGATGTGGTGTGCGAGAATTTCCGTCCCGGAACCCTCGAGAAATGGGGTGTCGGGTGGGAAGATCTCAAGGCTGTCAACCCCGATCTGATCATGCTGCGGGTCACCGGCTACGGCCAGACCGGCCCGTACAAGGATCGGCCGGGTTTCGCCCGCATCGCCCACGCCGTCGGCGGTCTGGCCAATCTCGCCGGCATGCCCGGTGAAACGCCGGTGACCCCCGGCTCAACGTCGCTCGGCGACTATCTCGCAGGTCTGTACGGCACGGTGGGGGTCCTCGTCGCCCTTCTCCACCGCCGCGACGGCGGTCGCGGCCAGTACATCGACCTCGGGCTCTACGAAGCGGTCTTCCGGGTGCTGGACGAAGTCGCCCCGGCCTATGCCCACGCCGGCATCATCCGCGAGAGCGAAGGCGCCGGCACCCGCAACGCCTGCCCTCACGGACACTTCCCGACACGGGACGGAAAATGGATCGCCATCGCGTGCACCACCGACAAGATGTTCGCGCGCCTCGCCGACGTGATGAACCAGCCGGAACTGGCGTCGGCGGAGGCCTACGGCCCGCAGGAGAAACGACTGGCGGCCCGCGACGACGTCGTCCGTCTCGTCAGCGCATGGACGGGCGCGCGATCGCGCGACGAAGTCATGGAAGCGTGCCTGGCCGGCGAGGTCCCGGTGGGGCCGCTCAATACCATCGAGGACATTTTCTCGGACCCGCACTTCAAGGCGCGCAACGACATGGAAACCATCGATGATCCGTCCCTCGGCCCGATCGTAATCCCGGGCGTTTTGCCGAAATTATCCGAAACGCCAGGCCGGATAGCCAGCCTCGGTCCTTCGCTGGGCAGCGCCAACAGCGAGATCTATGGCGATCTCCTCGGTCTCTCAGAGGACGAACAGGGGCGCCTGCGCAAGGCCGGCGTCATCTGAAACCGTTGGGATAATACCAACTCTCGCTGATCGGGACTCATTGTGTTCCTATCAACGAGAATTGGTATGACGCCCCGATTTCGCGCTCCGGATACCGCAGTGCAATGCGAATATTGCCGCGATTGCGATAAAAACCGTGGGCCCGACGGCCCGCGGCCGACGCTTCCCGATCGCCCGCGGCACCATGCCGAAAATTTTCCATTTAAGAGTGTTGCAATTTTATCAACGTGTTTTCAACTACTTGCGGTGGATTTCCGCGGATCCGTCCGAAATCGCGGGGAATTTTTCGGCAATAAGTAATTTGTCATTTGAATTTGTCAGTGAGAATCATTATCTCCTTGTTGTGCGGCGCAGCACGCAACTTCGGTTGTTGGGTTGCTCGCACTTCTTGGACGTTTCCTCCCAAAACTTGGGCCGTGTTCGCGCGGCCCTTTTTTTTGCGCGATTTTCCGGCGGAAAACGCCGGCAACCGGTCAGGACCCGGGGAGTGTCCGGTCGCCCGCGCCCAGGACGCGCTGCATGAAGACGGCATCCAGCCAGCGGCCGAACTTGAAGCCCGCCGAGCTCAACACGCCGGCCCGCTCGAAACCGTGAGCGGCATGCACCTGAACCGACCGGGCGTTTGCCGAATTGCCGATGACGGCGACCATCTGGCGGTGGCCGAGACGGGTGCATCGTTCGATGAGCTCGCCAAGCAACAGCCGCCCGAGGCCGCGTCCCACCGCCCCGGGGTGCACGTAAATGGAGTCCTCCACCGTGAACCGGTACGCCGACCGCGGCCGGAAGCGAGACGCGTAAGCGAAACCCTGCACGCACCCGTCGACCCCCCCCACCAGATACGGAAGTCTCGCCGCGACGATCGCTTCCCAGCGGTGCGTCACCTCTGTCTGATCGGGTGCCTTCTCCTCGAAGGTGCCGGTGCCGTTTTCCACGTGATAGGCGTAAATGCCCTGAATGGCCGCCATGTCGGCCGCCGTCGCTTCGCGCAGCTCAAATCCTCGGGATTCGCACGCAAGCTCGTGATGCGGCGCGCTTACCTCTTGCTCGGCCGATCTCATCTCGCCCTCAGCGTTCTGGTTTCGATTTTGGACAATGCCTTGATCAGTTCGCCCATGCGCCCGGCCAGCCGATCCAGGCCGCGGGTCGGCGTGACCGCGGTCTCGTCCATATAAAGTGCCCGGTTGAGTTCGATCTGGAGGGCATGGACTCCCTCGCGGGGCCGTCCATAGTGCGCCGTTGTGTACCCTCCCGCGTAAGGAAGATTGCGCCGCACCGAATAGCCCATCCCGACGAGCGTCCTTTCGACGAAATCCGTGATCGAGGGCGCGCAGGACGTGGCGAACCGGTCTCCCAGGACCATGTCGACGCGCCTCAGACCCGGGTCGCTATCCATCGGACCGCCGACGGACGGCATGGAATGGCAGTCGATCAGCAAGCAACCGCCGAAGCGGTCCCGCGTCGACTTAACCAGGTTTTTCAGCGCCTCATGATACGGAAAGTAGTGGGTTTGAATCCGGTCCCGGACCTCTGCGAACACCAGCTTGCCGGCATAGACCTCCTCGCCGCTGGTCACCACCCGGGCCACGGTTCCCAATCCCGCCGCCACGCGCGGTGACGCGGCATTGACGAAATCCGGCAGGGTTCCGTCAAACATGTCCGGGTCCAGCTCGAACGGCTCGCGGTTCGGATCCACATAGACCCGCGGGAAATGAGCTCGCAGCAACGGCGCCCCATGGGAAGGCGCTGACACGAACACCTGGTCGATGAACGCATCTTCGGAACGGCGAAGCGACAAGGGGTCGAGCCGTGACGCCGCGACGAAAGCGGGCGGATAATCGCGGCCGCTGTGGGGCGACGCGAACACCAGAGGCTGTATCTGCTCCGCCGGCGCCAGCACCGAACACGAAACGCCCGTTTGCCATTCCCGGCTCGTGCTCAAAACGTCTGCGGTCGCATCGTCGGGCACCGAGGCTGTCTCCCAAACCATATCGGATTGTCCGCGGCAAATCCGAAGCAGGACGGTTGGTTACCCTGCCCCGCCCGCATGCGCAATCATATATAGCATACGGGCAAATTTACCATACGCGAGGGGTTTGGCCATTCGACAAGCCGCAATCTTGCCAACGCGGACGGAACCGGCTAAGAATTCGGTCATGCGGCCAAGTTCCATTTTGGCTTGCCGGGGCGCGTAGCTCAGCGGGAGAGCACTACGTTGACATCGTAGGGGTCGCTGGTTCAATCCCAGCCGCGCCCACCAATTTCTTCACGGCATTCTCCGGCACTCACTCATGTATTCCCGGCCGGGCGTGGCTCGCTTCTGAATCAAACGATACACTACAACAGCATCGGGCTGTCTAAAGAGCAGGCCCGACAAAAAGGCGCGCAGCGGTTCAGCATGACCAGTTCGGGGGAAACGGTCGCGACGGGTTCGCCGATCGGTTTCGCCCCCGCTCCGATCAATTTGGGTTTCGATCAATTCAGCCGGATCGCCGCGCGAACAGCAGACCGTACAGCGCCATGCCGGCGAGCATCGCGCCGACGAATGCAATCGTTCTTCCGGAGCCTAGGCTCATCGCGGCGATGGCCGGGCCGGGGCAGTAGCCCACCAGTCCCCATCCGATCCCGAACAGCGCGGCTCCCGCCAGCAGCCGCCCGTCGATATCGCGGCGCGTCGGCACCTGGAACGTCGCCGCGCACACCGGGCGCTCGCGCCGCAGGACCAACTGATAACCGGCGATGGCGGTCACCAGCGCTCCCGCCAGAACCAGTGCGAGGCTCGGGTCCCAACCGCCGCCGGGCGCCGCCGCGAAATCCAGAAAGCCGAGAACCTTTGCTGGATTGATCATTTGCGAGACGGTCAGCCCCGCGCCGAGCAGCGCCCCGGCAAAAAGGGCGACAATGATCGAAGCCATCGCCGATCAACTCCCGCCGTGGCGAACGGCATAAACGACGGCCGCCGCCGCCGCCATGAACACAAGGGTCGCCATGGCGGATCGCCGGGAAAACCGGGCAAGCCCGCACACCCCGTGACCGCTCGTGCAGCCGTTTCCCAACCGGGTGCCGAACCCCACCAGCACCCCGCCGGCGACGACGACCGGCAGCGAGGCGACGACATCAACCTCGGGCACCGTTCCCCCGCCGAGCATCACCAGATAGGGTCCGGCCATCAAGCCCAATGCGAACGCCAGCCGCCACCCGATATCGCCCCGGTTTGCACCCAGGACACCGCCGACAATACCCGCAATCCCGGCGATCCGCCCGCTGAACAGCATCAGCAAAACAGCGGCGGCGCCGATCATCGCGCCGCCGATCAAGGCCGAAGCCGGTGTGAAATTTTGCATATGCGCGGTCTCCCCCAATAATGAGCATCCAAGTCAGAAGCGCGCTACATTAATGTTTTCTAATATAATGCGCAAGTGCGGCCTCGATTACCGGAGGGGCCGGGGTCCACAGAACGCCTCTTGACGCCAACGCGAACTCGTGGATAACCATGCAACCTCAGCCGTTCTGCTTGTATTGGAGAGCCATGAACCGCATGAACCGTTGCTGCCCTGAGGGTTTCCTCGCGCTCGCCCTCATTCTCGCCCTCGCGTTCTGGATCGAGGATGCGCGAGCCGCCGACTGGGGCGAGGTCGGCGGCCCGACCCAAACGCCGCCGCAAGCCATCGGCGGCTATGCCAAGGGCTGCCTCGCCGGAGCCGAGGCGCTGCCTCTGGACGGGCCGGGCTATCAGGTGCTCCGGCTGTCGCGCGATCGGTTCTATGGCCATCCCCGGCTCATCCGGTTCGTCCAGGAGCTCGCCACGGCCGCCCGTCCGCAAGGGTGGAGCGGGCTCATGGTCGGCGATATCGCCCAACCGCGCGGCGGTCCCATGCGTTCGGGCCACCGCAGCCACCAGATCGGCCTCGATGCCGATATCTGGTTCGTGCCGGCGCCAAGCCGACGGTTGTCGCCGCAGGAACGCGAAACGGTCTCCGCGATTTCAGTGGTCACCAAGGACGGGCAATCCGTCGACCGCCGGCACTGGAGCGACGTCCACGCGCGGCTGCTGAAGACGGCGGCGGGTTTCCCCGAGGTGGATCGAATCTTCGTCAATGCCGCCATCAAACGCGAGTTGTGCGCGGTGGCGGGAACGGATCGGGCGTGGCTCGCCAAGATCCGTCCCTGGTGGGGGCATCACTATCATTTCCACGTCCGCCTGCGATGTCCGGCGGGCGATGTGGCGTGCGATAGCCAAGACCCGGTGCCGCCAGGCGATAGTTGCGACGACAGTCTTGCCTGGTGGTTTTCGGATCCCCGGATGGCGCGCCTGGACAAGCCCAAGAAACCGGCCCCGCCATCGAAACCGCTGACCCTGGCGCAACTGCCGCCCGCGTGCCGAGGCGTTCTCAACGGTGGCTGATCGGCGGCGACTACCAAGGTCAATGCGTCAGGATCTGGCTCAGGAACTTCTTGGTGCGTTCGCTCTTGGGGTTGTCGAAGAACGCCGCCGGCGGCGCCATCTCGACGATCATTCCTTCGTCCATGAACACCATGGTGTTGCCCACGGTTTTGGCGAACCCCATCTCGTGGGTCACGCAGATCATCGTCATGCCGGCCTCCGCCAATTCCACCATCACGTCCAGCACCTCCTTGATCATTTCCGGATCGAGGGCCGACGTGGGTTCGTCGAACAGCATGATCGACGGCTTCATGCAGAGCGCCCGGGCGATGGCCACGCGCTGCTGCTGGCCGCCCGAAAGCTGCCCCGGATACTTGTTCGCCTGCTCCGGAATATGAACCCGCTCGAGATACTCCATGGCGGCTTCCACCGCTTCGCGCTTCGGCCGCTTGTGAACCCAGATCGGCGAGAGCGTCAGGTTGTCGAGCACGGTCAGGTGGGGGAACAGGTTGAACTGCTGGAACACCATGCCGACGTTGCGGCGGATCCGCTCGACGGTGCGGACATCGTTGGTCAATTCCACGCCGTCGACGGTGATGCGGCCCCGCTGGTGCTCTTCCAGGCGGTTAATGCAGCGGATCATGGTGGACTTGCCCGATCCCGACGGCCCGCACACCACCACCCGTTCGCCGCGCATCACCGTCAGGTTGATGTCCTGCAGCACGTGAAAAGCGCCAAACCATTTGTGAACGCCCTCCAGCGTGATGGCCGCTTCGTCCGCGGGATCGGCGGCGGCGGCGGATGGTGCGGATGTCATGACGTCGAACTCCTCGTCAGCGACGATAGCCCGTCTCCAGCCGGCGCTCCAGATATTGGCTGTAGCGCGACATGAAGAACGAGAAGACCCAGTAAATCAGCGCGGCGAACAGGTACGCTTCCACATAGAAGGCCCGCCACGGCGGATCGGTGAGCGCCGTCTTGGCGGTGGTCAACAGGTCGAACAGCCCGATGATGATCACCAGCGAGGTGTCCTTGAACATGCTGATGAACTGGTTGACGATGGGCGGAATCGAGATCTTGAGCGCCTGAGGCAGGATGATGAAATAGGTCTGTTTCCAGTAGGTCAGGCCAAGCGCGTCGGCGGCCTCGTACTGGCCGGGCGGAATCGCCTGCAGACCGCCCCGGATCGCTTCCGCCAGGTAGGCGGCGGTGAAGATGATGATCCCGACCTGGGCGCGCAGCAGTTTGTCGATGGTCATACCCTCGGGCAGGAACAGCGGAAACATCACGGATGCCATGAACAGCACGCTGATCAGCGGCACGCCACGGACGAACTCGATGAAACCGATACAGACGGCGCGGATGCCCGGCAGATCCGACCGCCGGCCCAGCGCCAGCAGAACGGCCAGCGGGAACGAACAGATGATCCCGACCACCGACAGAATGAGCGTCAGCGGCAGACCGCCCCAGCGCGCATTCTCAACGAATGTCATCCCGAACACCCCGCCCCACATCAAGGTGCCGCAAACCACCAGCATCCCGGCCCACAGGCCCAGCAGCCACGGCCGCCAGAACGCCGGATTGCACGACACCGCCAGGACGGCCACGAACAGCGCGGTCGCCAGCAACGGCCGCCAATGCTCGTCGAACGGATAGAGCCCGAACAGCATGAACCGGTGCTTCTCGGCGACGAATGCCCAACACGCGCCCTCGGCCGCCCGGCAGAGATCCGGATCTCCCCCGGACCACACCGCCTCGACCAGCACCCAGTTGACCAGAGGCGGGATGGTTTCCCACAACAGCCAGACACACAGCAGCGTCAGGATGGTGTTGGGAATGGTCGAGAACAGGTTTTTTCGCGCCCAGCCGAGCGCCATCAGCGGCGTCGTCGCCGGCGCCTTCGGCGGCGGCAGGCTGACGTGGGTCGGTTCCTCTTCGCGCGCGGCAATGTCGCCGGGAGTTTCGTTGCGTCGGGCCATGGCTCAACGTCCTCCCTTCAGCGCAATGCGGCGATTGTACCAGTTCATGAACGCCGAGATCGACAGGCTCACCGTCAGATACACCAGCATGATGATGCCGACCCCCTCGATCGCCTGTCCGGTCTGGTTGATCGAGGTATTGGCGACGCTGACCAGATCCGGGTAGCCGATGGCGACCGCCAGCGACGAGTTCTTGGTGAGGTTGAGGTACTGACTGGTCAACGGTGGGATGATCACGCGCAGCGCCTGCGGCAGCAGGATCAACCGCATCACCCAGGACTTGCGCAGGCCGAGCGCGAGCCCCGCCTCGGTCTGGCCGTGGGAAACCGCGAGAATGCCGCCGCGCACGATCTCGGCGATGTAGGTGCCGGTGTACAACACGAGCCCGATGAGCAAGGCGCCGAATTCCGGGCTCAGCGTGGCGCCGCCTCGGAAATTGAAGCCCGTGAGTTCGGGTGTATCCATGGCGGTGGGCGCGCCGCCCAGCAGCCACGCCAACACGGGCAGGCCGACGATCAGCGCCAGCCCCACGCGGAAGGCGGGAAAGATCTGTCCGGTTTGCTCCTGGCGCTTGCGCGCCCATAGCGTGATGGCCCAGGCCGCCGCCACACCGGCCGCGAGCGCCACCATAATAGCCGTCATGGTGGCGCCCCAATCCGGCACCGGGATGCCGAAACCGCGATTGCTCAGAAACACACCGGCGATGGGATTGAACGCTTGGCGGGGACTGGGCAGACCCTCGGTGATCAGTGAGTACCAGAAGAACAGCTGCAGCAGCACCGGAATGTTTCTCAGGCTCTCCACGTAGAAGGTCGCGAACTTGGCGATCAGCCAGTTGCTCGACAGCCGGGCAACGCCGGCGATGGTGCCGATGATGCTGGCGAGAACAATGCCGATGACGGACACCTTCAGCGTATTCAGCACGCCCACGACGAGAACCCGGAAATAGGTGTCGGCGGGACTGTAGCGCGATCGGGCTTTCGCCGACGTCGAAGCCGGCCTCGCGTTCGAGAAAACCCAGCCCGGTGGCGATGTCACGGCTTTCCAGGTTGGTCAGGGTGTTGTGGATCAGGTACCAGCCGAGCAAGCCGACGCCGCCGAGGACCAGAACCTGATAGAGAATGGCGCGATAGCGTCGGTCGTTCCACCACGCGACGCTCGACGGATTGCCCCGCGTCGTGGCGGCGGATTGGGGGGTCGAGGCCATCGCCTTCTCCAAGCAAGAGCCGCCGTTCCCGGTCGTCCGGAAACGGCGGCGCTATCGACTTAGCGGAAGGCCGGCGCGTATATCAACCCGCCCTTCGTCCATATGGCATTGAGGCCGCGCGGCAGTTCCAGCTTGGATTCCATGCCGACGTTGCGCTCGTAGATTTCGCCGTAGTTGCCCACCTGCTTGATGATGTTGTAGGCCCAGTCCTCGTCGAGACCGAGATTGGCGCCCATTCCGGGGGTCGCGCCCACCAGACGCAAGACGGTGGGATCCGAACTGTTCTTCGCCTCATCGACGTTCTGCGAGGTCACGCCCTTCTCCTCGGCTTCCATGGTCGAGTAGATGGACCACTTGACGATGTCGAACCACTGATCGTCGCCATGGCGCACGGCCGGCGCCAGCGGCTCTTTCGAGATGATCTCCGGCAAGATGACGTGATCGGCCGGATTGGGCGTGTCGTTGGCCCGGATCGCCGCCAACTGCGAGGCATCCGACGTGATCGCGTCGCATCGGCCCGACAGGTAGGCGGCGGTGACTTCTTCGTATTTCTCGATGGTCACCGGCGTAAAGTTCATGTTGTTGGCGCGGAAGTAGTCCGCCAGGTTGACCTCGGTGGTGGTGCCGGTCTGAACGCATACCGTGGCGCCGTCGAGTTCGAGCGCGCTCTTCAGGTCCAAGCCCTTTTTGACCATGAAGCCCTGGCCGTCGTAATAGGTGGTCACCGTGAAGTTGAGGCCGTTCGCGGTGTCGCGCGACAGCGTCCATGTGGTGTTGCGCGACAGGATATCGACCTCGCCCGACTGCAAGGCGGTCAGCCGCGCCTGGGCGCTGAGGGGCACGTACTTGACCTTCGTGGAGTCACCGAATACGGCGGCGGCGACGGCGCGGCACATGTCGATATCGAGACCCGTCCAGTTGCCCTTTTCGTCCGGCGCGCCGAACCCGTAGAGCCCGGTGTGGACGCCGCAGATCACTTCGCCACGCTCCTTCACCGCATCGAAAGTCTCGCCCGCGACCGCGCTGGAAACGCCGCCGACCAGAGCGACGCCGGCGATGGCGGCCGCTCGCAATAATGGGTGCATTGTCTTTTCTCCCTTTGTTTTTGCCTTTACAGACGTATCGTGCGCGCTCTCGTCGGTATGCGGATGAGACGCTCAGCGATGTCATGGTATTTGTTCCACTCCGCCCGCGATGCTTTGAGGAATAATTATGTCATTGTGGGATAATTTTTTAGTCCGCAGCAACAGTATTCTTATTTCCGCCCTCACGAAGTCTGTTTCAATGCCCTCGAAATACTCGTTTGGGGGGGCGAAATGATGAGTGTATTTGCCGGTACCGCAGAGCCATGATCGAAGTCATCAATGTCCATCACCGCTTCGGCGATAATACGGTGCTCGACGGTATCGATCTGACCATCGACGAGCGCCGGGTCGCCATCATCGGCAGCAACGGCTCCGGAAAAAGCACCTTCGCGCGGCTTCTCAACGGTCTGCTGATACCCGATGAGGGAACCGTGCGGATCGACGGAACCGATACCCGCCGCGACGTCAAGGCGGTCCGGCGAAAGGTGGGGTTCGTGTTCCAGGATCCGGACGCCCAGATCGTCATGCCGCTCGTCGAGGAAGACATCGCCTTCGGGCTCAAGAACCAGAAGCTCGGCCGCCAGGAACGGGCGCGCAAGGTGGACGAAATCCTCGACCGGTATCATCTCGCCGATCTCCGCCATCATCCGACCCATGGCCTCAGTGGCGGCGAGAAACAGGTTCTGGCGTTGTCATCGGTCCTGGTCATGCGAGCCGGAATACATCGTGCTCGACGAGCCGACCACGCTCCTCGATCTTCGCAACAAGCGGATGATGCTGGGGATCTTGGCGGCATTGCCGCAAACGGCCATCGTCGTGTCCCATGATCTCGACATGCTGGAGGGATTCGACCGGGTGATCGTGTTCGACCGGGGACGCGTCGTCATGGATGGCCCGCCCGACGCGGCCGTCGAGCATTACGTCGCGTTGATGTCATGAACCTCGGCTTGTATGTCCATCGCAACTCGCCGCTGCATCGACGCTCCGCCGGCGCCAAGCTCATGGTCCTGCTCGCCTCCGGGATCGGCGTGTTCCTTGTACTCGAACCCGCTGTGGCTGCTGCCGGTCGTGGCGGTCGTCGTCGGCCTGTTCGCGGTGGCGCGCGTGCCCGTCCGCCAAGCCCTCCGCCAGCTTCGCCCCGCCGCGATCCTGATCGCGATCATCTTCCTCGTTCACGGCGCGTTCACCAGTTGGGAACTGGGTCTCCTCGTGGTTCTGCGGTTCTCGATCCTGCTGCTGCATGGCGGTCCTGGTGACCTTCACCACCCGCGTTTCCGACATGATCGAGACCGTGGAGCGGGCCATCGCGCCGCTCGCGCCGCTCGGCGTCAATCCCGCGAAGGTCAGCCTGACCCTGTCGCTGGCGCTGCGCTTCATCCCGCTGCTCGCCGATCGGTACACCGAAATCCGCGAAGCGCAGCGGGCCCGCGGCCTGGACCGCAACATATTCGCGCTGCTCATGCCGCTGATGATCAAGACATTGAAAATGGCCGACAACCTGACGGAAGCCATCGAGGCCCGCGGCTACGATGCCCATGACACGCCGGTTCGACGCCACGGCCGCCGGCGCGGCGCCTGACGCCGGAGCGCCGCGCCGGGCACTCGCCGATGGCGTTTCGACGCGGTCGCTGATATACCAATTCTCGTCGATAGGATCCGGCCGCCGGTGCCGCCGGCGCCGAGACAGCAGGGGAATGCGCAACGTTGAATACCCGGGACATGGTTTATATCGCCCTGTTCGCCGCCCTGCTGGCGGCGCTGGGGATGTTTCCGCCGATCTTCCTGCCGCTTCTCGGCGTGCCCATAACGGCGCAGACGCTCGGCGTCATGCTGGCCGGCTCGGTGCTCGGGGCCCGGCGCGGCGGCCTCGCGGTCGTGCTGTTTCTGGTTCTCGTCGCCGCCGGTGTTCCCATCCTCTCGGGCGGACGCGGCGGCATCGGCGTCTTCATGGGGCCGAGCGGCGGCTTTCTGCTGGCGTGGCCGGTGTGCGCCTTCGCCATCGGTTTGATGGTGGAGCGGACCTGGCGGCGGCTGGGTTACGTCAATGCCTTCATCATCAATGCCGCCGGCGGTGTGCTTCTGATGTACGCGCTCGGTACCCCCTGGGTCGCGTTCAGCGCCGGGATCGGATTGTGGAAGGCCTTCATGGGATCGATGGCTTTCGTCCCGGGCGACATCGTGAAGGCGGTGATCGCCGCCTATGTCGCCGTCACCCTCAAGCGGGCCTATCCGATCATCGGCGCGGGTTCCAACGCGGCCGAATGAACCGCACGTCCGCGCGACTTTCCGATTTGAAAGCCGCCAAGGGCTGAATGTAAAAGACGCCAAACGTTAAATATGAAAGACGCCAAGGGCTACGCACGCGGCGGCGAAACCCACCGTCCGGCCGCGACGGAATGTCACGGGGACTGCTCGGGCGAACAGCTTACCACCACCACGCATAGAGGGTACGCGCTCCCCGGGCTGGCCGCGCCAGATCGGGCCTCGGATCGAGCATTCCCGAGTACCAGGTGAACATCGACACCGCCGCTTCGAGCAACCGCCCGGTCATGGCAACCTGCATCCCTACCATCGGACCGTAGGGTACTTTCATCACATACCTCCCTTTTTTCTAATTCTAATTTTTAACACTAAACAGGGTGAAAGAACCAGGGTGTTGTTGCCATAAGCATGCATCGTCGCCGGTGCCGGACGCGACGATGCCGGCGCCAGACGCGATCCGCCCGAGATCCGATCGCGGATGCGATGCGCCAGGCAGGCGCTGAATTGGCCAGCCTTGGGAAAAATGGACCGGCGGAGCCATCCTTTTCGGGCGAGTTGCGAGGAGCCCCGGGGTTTGCCAAAACAAGACAAACCCGCCGGCGCGCCCG
>CAWAYL010000004.1:0-16303 GCA_963786305.1 uncultured Alphaproteobacteria bacterium | reverse complement strand
CGGAGGGCAGCGCTCTATCCAACTGAGCTACGGGTGCGGCGCGCAGGTACGATAGCGCAAACGCTCCGGTCGCGGCAAGCGCCGCTCGTCGTGCCGGCTGAATCGGTCGCCCCGGGCAGCGGCCGGACGGCGTCGGCGATCCAGGCGGCGACGTCGGCCCAGACGGTCTCCGCCCGCAAATCGCGGAGCAGCATGTGGTAGCCGTCGGGGTAGATGATCACGCGCCGCTGAGTCCGGCGGGCCTCGGGCAGGCGGCTCAGCAACCGGTCGAGAGAGGTCGCCGGCACCAACTCGTCGCGTTCGCCGTAGAGGATGAGGGCCCGGGCGTCGACCCGCGGCGCCGCCTCGAGGGCCGCGTCCATGAGATCCACCAGACCGTAGACGGAATCGAACCGGGTGTTCTTGATCACCAAGGGGTCGCGCGCGAAGGCCCGCAGCATCTCCAGATTGTCCGTCGGCCGGATGCCGAGGCCGCGGCCGGTGGCCGTCACGCCCGGCATCGTGTGGGCAACCGTCCATAGCGCCGCCGTCTGGTACCAGGGCATGGTGTCGCGCCCCCAGACGGCCGGCGCCACCAGGATCAATCCGTCGATCTCCGGCGGTCGCGGCCCGGCCATGGCGACCAGCGCGACGGCGCCGCCCATGCTCGCGCCCAAAACGTAGAATGGCACACCCGGATGACGCCGGCGCACGGCGCGCGCCGCGGCCGCGAGGTCGCGCGCCAGCGTTTCCGTGCCCGGCCACAGGCCGCGATGGGCGGCGCGGCCGAAACCCCGCTGGTCGTAGGTGTACGAAGCGATGCCGCGCGTCGCCAGATAGGTGGCGGCGGCGTCGAGAAAGATGCCGTAATCGTTGAAGCCATGAACCCCCAGAACCACCGCCACGGGCTCCCCCGACGTAGCCTCCCCCGAGACTGGCGGCCACGCATGCAGCGGCAGCGTCGCGCCGTCGTCGGCGACGATGGTGCCGGCGTTGACGACCGGTTCGACCACGGCGGGACCGGCGGGCTTGACGACGGGGGCGCACCCCGCCGCGGCCAGGGCGGCGACAGACGCGCACCATCGCTATCGCCCGCGTTCATGCCGCCGGTCGGGCCTCGCTGGTCAGCTGGAGGAAAATGTCCTCCAGTTCCGCCTCGCGGGTATTGACCTCGCGGACCGTCAGGCCGGCGCCGCTCAGCGCCGCCAGGATCGCGCCGCTGTCGGTGCGGCTGGGCGCGTAGTGGAATACCAGCCGGTTGGGCGCCATGAGTTCCACGGTGAAGCATTCCAGCGCGGCGGGAACGGAGCCGACGGTTTCGGCGACGGTCACCGACAGCTCCTTGGAGTCGAGGCGCCGCAGCAGCGCCTCGGTGGTTTCGCAGGCGATCACTTGGCCATGGTTGATGATGGCGATCCGGTCGCACAGCTCCTCCGCCTCCTCGAGGTAGTGGGTGGTCAGCAAGATGGTGACGCCGCTCGCCTTGAGGCGGCGCACGTACGCCCAGAGCTGGCGGCGGAGTTCCACGTCGACGCCGGCGGTGGGCTCGTCGAGCACGAGGACCGGCGGCGAATGGATCATCGCCTTGGCCACCAGCAGCCGCCGGCGCATGCCGCCCGACAGCGTGCGGGCGTAGGAGTCCGCCTGGCGGGCGAGCCCCACCGCGCTCAGGATCTCGTCGGTGCGCCGCCGGCGCTTGGGCACGCCGTAGAGGCCGGCCTGGACCTCGAGCAGCTCCCGGGGCGTGAAGAACGGATCGATATTGAGTTCCTGCGGCACCACGCCGATGGCCCGCCGGGCCGCGCGCATGTCGCGGTCGATATCGTAGTCCCAGATGCGCGCCTCGCCGGAAGTGGGGATGACCAGCCCGGCGAGGATGTTGATAAGCGTCGATTTGCCCGCGCCATTGGGCCCGAGAAGCCCGAAAAACGATCCCGCGGGTACCGTCAGGCTGACAGTCGTCGAGGGCCCGCAAGGGTTCCTGGCCCTTGCTCGCCGGCATAGGTCTTGCAGAGATCGACGGTTTCGACCGCATTGTCCGGGGCATTGCCTGGAATGGTTGACGTCATCGGGTCCCTGAACTCCACCGGGCGCGCGCGAACGCGACTATCGATTGTCGGGCATTGATTGTCGGGCGGCAATCGCTATCATCCGGCCGTCCGCTAGGTCAACGGTCCTGGCGATTGCAGAGGGGTGCGAACAACCATGACACCGGATGAAACCACCATCGTGGAGAGCCGCAAGGTTGCGTGCAACGGCGGCAAGGCAGCGCTTGGTCATCCGCTTGTCTACTTGAAGATCGGCGACGAGGGCGATGTGGTCTGTCCCTATTGTTCACGCCGCTTCGTGCTCGCCGAGGGCGCCGAAGAGGCCGCGGGCCACTGAACGCGCCGCGCCACGTCTTTCTGATCGACGGCTCGGGATTCCTGTTTCGCGCCTTCCATGCGCTGCCGCCGATGACGCGTCCGGACGGCACGCCGGTGAACGCCGTGTTCGGCTTCACCAACATGCTGTTGAAGCTGCTGCAATCGACCGACGCCGACCATATCGCGGTGATCTTCGATAGCGAGCGGCGCACCTTCCGCAACGACATCTATCCCGCCTACAAGGCCAACCGTCCGGAACCGCCGGAGGACCTGATCCCGCAGTTCGCACTGGTGCGCGACGCCACCCGGGCATGCAGCATCGCCAGCGTGGAACTCGCCGGCTTCGAGGCCGATGACCTCATCGCCACCTACACCCGCCTCGCCCGCGAGGCCGGGGCGGAGGTTACCATCGTCTCGTCCGACAAGGACCTGATGCAGCTCGTCGGCGACGGCGTCAGTCATGATGGACGCCATGAAGAACCGCACCATCGGACCGGACGAGGTGCGCGAAAAGTTCGGCGTCGGACCGGACAAGGTGGTCGACGTGCAGGCGCTGGCCGGCGATTCCATCGACAACGTGCCCGGCGTCCCCGGCATCGGCGTCAAGACCGCCGCGCAACTGATCGAGGCATATGGCGACCTCGATACCCTGCTCGCCCGCGCCGGCGAAATCAAGCAGCCGAAACGCCGCCAGAACCTGCTCGATCACGCCGACGCCGCGCGGCTCTCCCGGGATCTGGTGCGGCTCGACGCCCATGTGCCGATACCGGTGCCGCTGGAGGACCTGCGGGCGTTCCGACGCCGGACGCGGACGCGCTGCGCGATTTCCTCGAGGCGAACGCGTTCAAGTCGCTGCTGGCGCGGTTTCCCGGCGGCGAAACCGCGCAGACCGCGGACGGCGGGGCCGCCGGCGCCGGGCCGGCGCCGGAACCTCCGAAACGAAAACCGAATACGAGCTGGTCCAGGACGAAGCCGCGCTCCGGCGCTGGATCGCCGAAGCGACGCTGGCCGGGGCGGTGGCGGTGGATACCGAGACCAATTCCCTGGACGCGCTGCGCGCCGACCTGGTGGGCGTGTCGCTGGCGGTGGAGCCCGGCCGGGCGTGCTACGTCCCGCTCGGCCACGAAGGTCCTGGCGGCCTCGATCTCGGCGACCGGGGCGAAGGCGCCCCGGCAGATTCCCATGGACACCGCGATTTCCCTGCTCAAGCCGCTGCTGGCCGACCCGTCGGTCCTCAAGATCGGCCAGAACATCAAATACGACATGGAGGTTCTCGGCCGGCACGGCATCGAGGTGACGCCCATCGACGACACCATGGTTCTGTCCTACGTGTTGGACGTGGGCCTGCACGGTCACGGCATGGACGAATTGGCGGACCAATTTCTCGGCGTCCGGACCATCAAGTATTCCGAGGTCTGCGGCACCGGCCGCAACCAGATCACCTTCGACAAGGTCAAGCTCGACACCGCCCTCGATTATGCCGCCGAGGACGCCGACGTCACCTTGCGTCTGCACCGGCTTCTCAAGAAGCGTTTGCTCGCCGAGCGTATGGTGACCGTCTACGAGACCCTGGAGCGGCCGCTGATCCCGGTGCTGACCGCCATGGAGCGCGCCGGCATCCTGGTGAACGCCAACGTGTTGGGTCAGGTCAGCCGCGAGTTCGCGAAGCGCATGAGCGAGCTGGAGGTCGAAATCCACTCCCTCGCCGGGCGCGAATTCAATGTCGGCTCGCCGAAGCAACTGGGCGAGATCCTGTTCGACGAGATGAGCCTCAAGGGCGGCAAAAAGGGCAAGACGGGGGCCTACGCCACCGGTGCCGACGTGCTCGAGGGGCTGGCCGCCGAGGGCCACGACCTGCCGGCGCGGGTGCTCGACTGGCGCCAGCTCGCCAAGCTCAAAAGCACCTATGCCGACGCGCTGATCGAACAGATCAACCCGGAAACGGGCCGCGTGCACACGTCCTACGCGCAGACCATCGCCAACACGGGGCGGCTGAGCTCGTCCGATCCCAACCTGCAGAACATCCCCATCCGCACCGAGGAGGGCCGCAAGATCCGCCGCGCCTTCATCGCCGCGCCGGGCACGGTGCTGCTCAGCGCTGATTACTCGCAGATCGAGTTGCGGCTGGTGGCGCATGTGGCCGGTATCGAGGCGCTCAAGGCGGCGTTCCGCGACGGCATGGACATCCACGCCATCACCGCGTCCGAGGTCTTCGGCGTCGCCATCGACGGCATGGACCCGATGGTCCGCCGCCGCGCCAAGGCCATCAACTTCGGCATTCTCTACGGCATCTCGGCGTTCGGACTGGCGCGCCAGCTCGGCATCTCGCGGGGCGAGGCCGGCGCGTACATCGGTGCGTATTTCGACCGGTTTCCCGAGATCCGCGACTACATGGAGACCACCAAGACCCAGGCGCGCCAACAGGGCTTCGTCACCACGTTGTTTGGCCGCAAGTGCCATGTGGCGGGCATCAACAGCAAGAACCCGTCGGTGCGCGGCTTCTCCGAGCGCGCCGCCATCAATGCGCCCATCCAGGGCGGCGCCGCCGACATCATCAAGCGCGCGATGATCCGCATCCCCGGCGCCCTCGAAGAAGCCGGTCTGACGGCGAAGATGCTGCTGCAGGTCCACGACGAACTGGTGTTCGAAGTCGCGGACACCGAGGTGGAGGCCACCCGCAAGCTGGTCGTCGGCATCATGGTATCGGTCGCCGAACTGGACGTGCCGCTCACCGTCGACACCGGTACGGGTCCCAACTGGGAAGAAGCGCATTAGCGGGCCAGACGAAAAATCAACCCGAGCACGCCGATCGCGGCCGCCATGAACAGCATAGCTCCCCCAAAACAGCCGCACCAGCGGCTCGTCCGGCGCCGTCCGCGCAAAGAAATACCACGAAACCGCGAACACGCCGATGGCGAAGAGGGTCACGAGATCCATGGCCCTGGTTCACTTTCCGGCATTGATGTTAAATCTGTACTTCCGCACGCATACCATCGCGGGACGGCCGAGGTTTACATCTAATCGGGACTGACGGCAAAGGCGCCGCACACGACCAGAGCAGATTGTTCATAAGGCAAAAGCACAGCGGAGCAACTCATTTTTTGTTGAGAATTTCATAGAGTAGAAAACCGGCGGAGGAACGGGTAACATCGGTTTCGGGAAAACAACGACATTTGGTGTTCAGATGCCATAACGGATCGTTGATGCCCGTACGGGACAACCATGAATGCCGCCGACATGCGGCTTTCTGGGGGAGAAATGTCGATCAAGGCTAATGCCGGAGTGCGCAAGGGGTCCTCTGAGCAGCAGGACCCGACGCGCGCCGCCGAAGAACTCTTCGACCAGATCAAGCAGCCCGAAGCCTCGCTCGGAGTCTTTTTCTGTTCCACGGCCCATGACCTCGAGCGCCTCGGGCGGGCGCTCGCGAAACGCTTTCACGATACGCCCCTGGTGGGATGCACTAGCGCCGGCGAGATCACGCCGGCGGGCTACGTGGATGGCGCCATCACCGGCTTCACGCTGTCGGCGCCCGATTTCCAGACGGTCTCCGCGCCGATATTTCACCTCAATTCGTTCTCCATCGCCGATGGCATTCACATCGCCAAGGAACTCCGGGACCGGCTCGACCAGATCTCGCCACGGTCCGAGCCGGGAGATACCTTCGCGTTCCTGATCATCGACGGCCTCTGCAAATGCGAGGAAATCATCGTCAGCGCGTTTACTCCGCGTTGGGCGATATACCGCTGTTCGGCGCCTCTTCGGGCGGCGATTCCAGCTTTACCCACACCTGCGTTTATTTCGACGGTGAATTCCGATCCGACATGGCGGTGCTCGTTCTCGTTCGGACCGTTCATCCGTTCAAACTGTTCACGACCGATCATTTCATCCCCTCGGATACGAAAATGGTCATCACCGAAGCCGACCCGGCCAGCCGGACGGTGACGGAGATCAACGCCGAACCGTCGGGTCCCGAGTATGCCCGCCTGGTCGGAATGAGCCCTGACGATCTGACACCGATGATTTTTGCGACACATCCCGTCGTCGTGAAGGTGGGGGGCCGGTACTACACCCGATCTATTCGCAATGTGAACGAAGACGGCAGCCTCACGTTCTTTTGTGCGGTCGACAAAGGCATTGTTCTCACCCTTTCGGAGGGAACGGACATCATCGCAAACCTGAATCACACGTTCGACGATATCAGAAACGAAATAGGCCCGATCCAACTTGTCATCGGATGTGAATGTGTTTTGAGAATACTGGAGCTGGAAAAAAAACAACTGAAAACCCAGGCGAGCCGCATCATGGCCGACAACAATGTCATCGGGTTTGGCTCTTATGGCGAGGAGTTTCAGGCCATGCATTTGAACCAGACATTTACCGGCGCGGCCATCGGCGTCCGGCGGGATCGACATAGGGAGGCGCGAGGATGGCTACCCGCTTCGGACGCCTTGGAACCGAGACCTGCACCGACCCCGCCAAGACCCAGAAAATCATCGGCGTTCTGATGGACCAGGTGGAGCGCGGGATCGATTCGCAGGGCAATGCGTTTTCCTTGTTCCAGACCGCCATTCTTCTCGAGGACAAGGTCAGGGAGCGGACCCGGACACTCGAGGGCACGCTGCGCGATCTCGAGAACGCCAATCGGGCGCTGTCCACGGCCAAGGCGGAAATCGAAACCACCCAGACCCGGCTGATGGAGGCCATCGAGAGTATCTCGGAGGGATTCGCCCAGTTCGACAGCGACGATAACCTGGTGCTGTGCAACTCCAAGTTTCTGGAGCTGTGGCCGGGTATCGAAGCCATTGCGAGACCCGGAGTCTCCTTCGAAGACGTCTCGAGATGGACCGTGGAGCGAGGGCCTCGTTTCCCATGGGGTCGGTGACGCTGGATAATGGGTGCGCGCCCGTCTGCTCCAGCCATCGATTGCCGCAAGAGCCTTTCGTCGTTCCGCTGAGTACGGGGCGCTGGCTGCAGATCACGGAACGCGCGACCCGGGACGGCGGAACGGTCGGGATCTACACCGATATAAGTGAAATCAAGCGATCCGAGGAACGCCGTCGCGAACAGGAACTGGCCGAAAAGTCCGTTCTTCTTCAATCGACCCTGGACAACATCGTGCAGGGCGTCTCGGTGTTTGACAAGGACGGCAAGCTGGTCGCCTGGAATGACCGGTTCGTGGATCTGCTGGACCTGCCGGACTGGCTGGCGAAGCCGGGCATGGCGTTTGCCGACTATCTTCGTTACCGGTGTGAAAAAGGCGATTACGGTAACGAAGGGGCCCGCGCCGTCGCGACGCGCCTGGACTCTGCGCGGAAGCAGCAATCCTTGCATCTGGAGCAGACTCCTTTCCAACGGCTCCGTCCTCGAAATCCGCCGTGACCCCATGCCGCATGGCGGGTTCGTGACCACATACGCGGATATTACCGACCGCAAGGAGGCGGCGGAACAGCTCAGGGAGTTGAAGGAGAACCTCGAAAAGCGCGTGGCGGAGCGGACGGCCGAACTCACCAGCGTCAACGCGAAATTGTGGCTGGAAGTCGAAGAGCGGACACGGATGGCGGAGGCCCTTCGGGCGGCGAAGGCGGAAGCGGAAGACGCCAACCTCGGCAAGACCCGGTTCCTCGCCGCCGCCAGCCACGATCTGCTGCAGCCCCTGAATGCCGCGCGTCTGTTCGTCTCCGCCCTCGCGGAACGGCGGTTGCCGGAAAAGGAGAGCGAGTTCGTGTCGCGGATCGACGGGGCGCTTGCCAGCGTCGAAGGGCTGTTGGGAACACTCCTCGATATTTCCAAATTCGATGCCGGCGTGGTCGCCACCCAGGAGGCGGACTTCTGTATCGGCGAACTTCTGTTCGCGCTCGACCACGAATACCGGTCGATCGCGCGCGACGCCAAGCTCGACTTCAGGGTGGTCCCGTCGGCGACCATGGTCCGCTCCGACCCCGGTTTGCTGGGCCGGATCCTGCGTAATTTCGTCAGCAACGCCCTTCGCTACACCAACCAGGGGGGCGTGCTCATCGGTTGCCGGCGCGCCGGCGGGCACGCGCGGATCGAGGTCTGGGATACGGGAATCGGCATTCCCGAGGCCTGCCTCGGCGAGATCTTCGAGGAGTTCCGACAGTTCAACGTGCCGCAGCACCTCAAGGAAAAGAGTTTCGGCCTCGGCCTCGCCATCGTCGTTCGCATCGCCCGCATCCTCGGTCACCGCATCGATGTCCGCTCGGAGCAAGGGCGGGGATCGGTTTTCTCCATCGACATTCCGCTGAGCTCGGGTCGCTCGGTGTCGCGATTGCCGGAACCGGCGTGCCTTACCCTCAGCGACAACATACCGGGCACCTTCGTCGTCGTGGTCGAAAACGATGATAGCATTCTGGCGGGGATGCGGGAGCTGTTGGAAGGGTGGGGCTGCAAAGTCCTCACCGCGACCAGCACCGCCACGGCGTTGCCCGAACTGAAGCTGTGCGGCCGGCGCCCGGATATCGTGGTGGCGGACTATCACCTGGACGAGGGCGAAAACGGTTTGGCGGCGATCCAGGAGATCCGCCGCGCCTGCGCCCACGACATGCCGGCGATGATCATTACCGCGGACCGCAGTTCCGAGATCCTGCGGTTGGTCACGGAAAACGGCTATCCGGTGCTCAAGAAGCCCGTCAAACCGGCCAAGTTGCGGGCGCTCATGTCGCATTTGCGGACCGAGGGAATGCGTCGCGGGTGAGCCGTGCTCGGGAAGGGGGGCGAATCAACCCTTGCCGAATTCCAGGTCGCGGGCCGCCAGGACGGCCTGCGTGCGGCTGTGCACTCTCAATTTGCGGAGAATGGCCGTGATGTGGGCCTTGACCGTGGATTCCCGGATATCGAGCTCGTAGGCGATCACCTTGTTGGACTTGCCTTTCGCTAGAAGCTTGAAAACCCGAAGCTCGCCTTGCGTCAGTGCCTGGTAGCGGTCGTCGCCCTTCGCGCGGGCGCCGCCGATCCGGTGTCCCGAGCCGGCGCCGGCTCCCAGGTCTTCCGACGGGATGTACAGGCCGCCGGCGATGACGCGCTCCATTCCCGCCCTGATTTCGTCCCGTGACAGGGACTTGGGGATAAAGCCCAGCGCGCCGTAGGTTATGGAATCGTGAACGACGTCTTTCGACGTCGCCGCCGAGACCACGACGATGGGAACCGACGGCGCGATGTTCCGAAGCTCGATCAAGCCGGAATAGCCGTTGGATCCGGGCATTTGCAGATCGAGAAGGATCAGATCGAGATCCAGGTCGGGTTCGTCGGTGACCAGTTGCCGGGCTTCATCCAGGGTCCCGGCCTCGAAGATCGCGTGCTCGCCGGCCATCCCATCGATCACCTCGCGGAGAGCGGCGCGAAACAGCGGGTGATCGTCGGCGATCAGTATGGTGAACATGTCTGCGCGCTCCCACTCAGGTTCAGGAGATCGTGCGAATGACCGACTCCCTGTCTGCGCGCCTCGATAGACGGCGGTATCGGCGGCGCCTTCCGCTTCCGCCGCCGCCATCGCCCGAACCGCATCGTGAACAGGTGACAGCGAACACACGGGATCGGTTTGCGCGGCGTCGCCCGTCAGCGCCATCGCCTGGCACCGGCAGCCGCCCCAGTCCACCTCGCGGAATTCGCACGACGCGCACGGTTCCGCCATCCAGTGCGTTCCGCGAAACCGGTTGAAGGCGTCGGAGTTCTGCCAGATGTGTTCCAGGGTTCCTTCGAGAACGGTATCGAAGGTCATGCCGGGGATGGTCGTCGCCGCGTGACACGGCAGCACCCGGCCGCTTG
This sequence comes from uncultured Alphaproteobacteria bacterium, assembly GCA_963786305.1. Lineage (GTDB taxonomy): Bacteria > Pseudomonadota > Alphaproteobacteria > Rhodospirillales > Defluviicoccaceae > CAKZLS01. Next base: position 6,176 of record CAWAYL010000004.1, on the reverse strand, counting down.
GATCGATGTTGATGAAGCGCCGTCCCCAGCCGCCCATGCACGCCTTCGGCCGGCGCGCGTAGTAGTCCGGCACCACGTAATCGATGGTCAGAACCCCCGCCAGCCGACGGCGGGCTTCCTCGACGACTTCGGTCACGGCGTCGAGTTGGGTGTTCCGTCGGCATCAGGAAGGCGCGGTTCTCGAGGCCCCAGCCGTAGTACTGCACGCTGGCCACCTCCAGCCGCCCGGCTCCCAGTTCGACGGCGAGATCGATGATCTCGCCGACCCGCGCGGCGTTGTGGCGGTGAATGACCGCGTTGACGGTGAAGGCCATGCCCGCCTCGACGATCCAGCGCGCGACCTCCAATTTGCGGCGGTGGGCGTCCTTCAGGCCGCCGATCCGATCGCCGCACGCGGCATCGGTGTCCTGGAAGCTGAGCTGGACGTGTTCCAGTCCGGCCGCCGCCAGCCGGCGCAGCCCGTCGCTGTCCAGCAGAATACCCGATGTAATCAGGTTGGTGTACAGATCGTGCTCGGCGGCGTGGCGGACCAGCGGCTCGAGATCCTTGCGGGCCGTCGGTTCGCCGCCGGAGAAATGCACCTGATAGATACCGAGCGCCGAGGCCTCGTCGAGCACCCGCGACCACGTCGCGGTATCGAGCTCGCGGCTGGCCGGCTCCAGGTTCACCGGATTGGAACAGTACAGGCATCGCATGGGGCAGCGATGGGTGAGTTCGGCAAGCAGCGCGAGCGGCGGGTCGATACTCATAGCGCGAGGATTCCCTTGTCGGCGAGATCTTGAACGAGTGCCCGGACGTCGCCGGCGATCTCGGTGCGCGGCGCATCGAACGCATCGGACAACGCGTCGATGATGTCGGCCAGGGTGGCGTCGCCGGTGCAGCGTTGCAGGATCTCCACCGAGTTTTCGTCCGGCAGCAAAAGGCGCTCGGGCGCCAGCACCACCCACTGCGCGCGCCGCTTGTCGAACTTGAAGCGGACATGCGAGGCGAACCGCGGCTTGACCCCCTCGCCGGGCGGCATGCGGGTATTCATCGGCCATCTCCCCGCACGAACGCTCCCGGCACGAACGCACCCGGCGGAACGCGGCCCGGTTCCACGTAGGCGGAGTGCAGGGCGTCGAGCTGGGTCCACAACACATCGCACTTGAACCGCAGGGCGTCGAGCACTGCCCGCTGGCGCTCGGGCGTGGTCGCTTCGCGCTTGACGTAGCCGAGCGCGAATTCCACGTCCCGGGGCGCCTGGGTCAGGCGCCTCTTGAAGTACGCCATCACATCGTCGCTGATGAAGCCGTAGTGCTCGAGCATGCCGGAAATGCGTTCGCGGTGGATGGTGGGCGCGAACAGTTCGGTCAGCGAGGACGCGATCGCTTCCAGTGTCGGGCGCTCGGCGACGAACCGAACATACGATTCGACCGCAAGCCGGGTCGCCGGCAGCGCGCCCTCCATGGACATGACATAGGCCCGGTCCAGCCCGAGCCCCTCGGTCAGCACGAGCCAGCGTTCGATCCCGCCGGGATCGTCGCCGAAACCGTCGTGATCGACGATCCGGTGCAGCCATTCGCGGCGCATCTCGCGGTCGATGAGGCGGCTCATCAGCGCCGCGTCCTTGCGCGGAATGGCGGCCTGGTAGCAATAGCGATTGAGCGCCCAGGCCTGGACCTGCCCCTTGTCGAGCTTGCCGCCGTGGAGCAGGCCGTGAAACGGATGGAGGTTGTGATAGCGCGTGGCGCCGATGTCGCGGAGCCGGTCTTCGAGGGCTTGCGGGCTCAGCGCTCCGGTCATAGCCGGATGTCCATTCCGTCCTCGGCGATCTCCCATCCGGCCGCTTCCGCCTCGGCCCGCTCGGGCGAGCAGGAGAGCAGGGCCGGATTGGTGTTGTTGATGTGCACGAAGATCTTGCGGCCGACATCCAGACCGGCGAACGCGGCGATGGACCCGTCGGGTCCGGACATGCACATATGGCCCATGCGCCGTCCGGTCTTGGCGCCGACGCCGGTGGTCCGCATTTCGTCGTCCGTCCATGTGGTTCCGTCGAACAGCACCAACTGGGCTCCAGCGAGACGGTTCGCGAGCGCGTCCGGCAGGTCCGCGCATCCCGGAACATAGAAAAAGCTCCGGCCGTCCGATCGATCGGTAACGCGCGCGCCGACGGCGTCCTCGGCGACGGTGCCAAAGCCGGAACCCGCATCGCCTTTTTCGAGATAGAGCGCCACTTTCCCCGGCACCGCGAACAACTCCACCGACAGCCCCGAAGACCGGCCGTCGGGCAGCTCCAGCTCGATGTCGCGGGCCAGCTCGACGGTCCGCCGGTGGACGCTCTCGGCGCCGAGCACGCCGAACACAACATTGCTCGCCAATACGTCGTGAACCCGGCGGGTGGCGTACAGGGTGAGCGGCTGGCGTTCGCGAAGGCTGAGAAGACCGGCGATGTGGTCGACGTCGGCGTTGGTCAGCACGACGCCGGCGATGGGGCTGTGGCGCGCCCCGCGCGCCGGGTGAAGCGGCCTGGACTGATTGATCTGCTGACGGAGGTCTGGCGATGCATTGAGCAGGAACCAGTTCTCGTTGTCGACGGTTACGGCGAGGGTCGATTGGGTCCGCGGTAGGGCCGCCGGATCACCGGCCCGCGCCCGCTGGCAATTGGCGCAGCGGCAGTTCCACTGGGGAAAACCTCCCCCGGCGGCGGATCCGAGGATGAGAATACGCAACATGGCGCACCTGCCCCGAGCGGGCGAAAAGCGTGGCGCTCACCCGCCCGCGGAGACCGCGCCCGGAAAGCGCGTGTCCCCGAGGTGACGCGCGCCCGATGTCGACGCTACAGCTTGGCGCACGCGTAGCAGTTGATTTCCATCCCGACGGCTATTTCGACGATTGTCGGTCTATTCCACTTGCGCATGACGATCCCTCCCGAATGATTGATGACATGTTCCTCGATCAAAACCATAGTCATCTCCCATTTAGGGTAATGCAGCCGGCGCCGCAATTGGAAAAAGGTCGAATGCGGACGCCCGTCGATCCGGCCCCTTCGGGATCTGGCTCGCCTGGCCCAAAAAACCTCGTTGGGTCCACGGCCATTGGAATTACGCTATGTATTTCGCGAGCCGTACCGCACCACCGTGGCCTTCTCCCGGGTGATCAGGCCGCTCCGCACCATGGGCTCGATGACCTCGAGGAAGGCATCGATGCGATCCTCGGTATCGACGATTTCAATGACCATGGGCAGGTCGTCGGAAAGGCGCAGGATCTTGGCGGTATGCAGGTGCGCGCCATGGCCGAACCCCATGGGCCCCCTGAGCACCGTGGCGCCCGCCAGGCGCATTTCCCGGGCCTCGAGGACGATCGCCTCGTAGAGCGGCCGATGATGATGGCGGTCGCCCTCGCCGACGAAAATACGAAGCAGGACGGCTTCTTCGGAAATATTCATGGGACGCTTGTGCTCCGTTCACTCTACCGGTTGTACGCGATACCCAGGGTATGGCCGAGCCAGACGCCGATCATACACAGAAAGACGGAGCCGAATATGTTGCCGGCGGCGAACAGCCATTCTCCGTCCTGGATCAGGGCGAGGGTTTGCAGGCTGAACGACGAAAAGGTGGTGAAGCCTCCGAACAGACCCAGCATGAAGAACATCCGGACGGCGGGTCCGACCACGAGACGCGCGTCCGGCGCGGTCAGCGTGGCGAACAGGCCGATGAGCAGCGAGCCCAGAACGTTCACGAACAGGGTTCCCCAGGGAAATGTCTCGCCGATCCGCGACGCGATGAAGCCGGAACACCAGTAGCGAAGCACGCCGCCGAGCGCGCTTCCCGCGGCAACCGCCAGGCTCATCACTAGCGGCGACGCGCCCATCGAACCCGCTCCATCGCGGTAACCGCGTTTATTGTGGAAATCACGCGGCGCGATCCTTGCCGCCGCGTGTCAGAAAGGCTTGAACGCGCGGATCCTCGCATTCGTCCAGCAGACGCTTCGGATTGCCGCCGGCGATCATGGTCTTGGTCTTCGGATCGAGAAAAACGGAGTTGTCGCCGATGGCGAAGATGCTCGGCAGCTCGTGGGTGACCATCACCATGGTGGCGCCGAGACTGTCGCGAAGCTGGGCGATGAGATCGTCGAGCAGCGACGACGTCACCGGGTCCAGTCCGGCCGATGGCTCGTCGAAGAACAGCAATTCCGGATCGAGCGCCAAGGCCCGGGCCACGCCGGCGCGTTTGCGCATGCCGCCGCTGATCTCGGACGGATAATAGTCCTCGAAGCCCGCGAGACCGACAAGCGCCAGTTTCAGCGAAGCCAGATCCCGGATATCCCTGGCGCTCAGATCGGTGTATTCGCCAAGCGGCAAGGAAATGTTCTCTGCGAGGGTCATGGAGCTCCAGAGCGCGCCTTGCTGATAGACGATGCCCAGCTTGCGGGCGAGATCCTCGCGTTCCTCCGGCGCCACTTCCCAAAGGCTGGTGCCGTCGAGGAACACCTGCCCCTTCGCGGGCTCCTTCAAGCCGCTGAGACACCGCATGACCGTCGTCTTGCCGCATCCGCTGCCGCCCATGATGATGAAGATCTCGCCGCGCTTGACCGTGAAATTCAGGTCCCGCTGGATCAGAAAATCGCCATAGGCGATCGTCAGGTCCTTGACGACGATCGCCGAGTTGGCTTCGGGCGGTGCACCGGTTTGTATCACTGCTGGGGATCCTGTCGTTCCCGCTTTCGAGGTCGGCTTACGTTGCATTCGGATATGACTTCAGCGCTTACGACGCCTGCCGGCGGAATAGAATTCGTTTGCGCAGCGCCAGGAATACCAGACCCGAGGATCCCCTACAATTGCGTCAGGCCGTGTTCCTTGAGCAGCGTTAACAGCGTCCGAGCGCTCTTGACCCGGTGTTTGTGGTGAAGGCGCCGGGCGGCCTCGCGGTCCCCCTTGGCGATCGCGTCGACGACGGCGGCGTGATCCTTGTTCGAATTCATCGGCTTCGGCCGCAGACGCAGCGTCACCAACCGGACGCGATGGGACTGTTCCCAGAAAGTGTTCACCAGGGCATGGAGACGCTCGTTGCCCGAATACTTGACCAGCAGCATGTGAAAGTTCTCGTCGGCTTCGGCCCATTTCCGAAGATCGTCCTTTGCCAGCGCCGCGTCCATGTCCGCGACCGCCTGTTTCAGAGCCGCCAGTTCCGTGTCGGTGACACCGCGCGCCGCCACCAGTTCGGCGGCGGTCGATTCCAGGCTGGTGAGGATCTCGTAGATCTCGCGCATGTCGTCCGCCGACACGGGAAGAACCCGCATGCCGTGGCGGGGACGGACCTCGATCATGCCCTCCTCGGCAAGCCGGATCAGGGCTTCGCGCACCGGCGTGCGGCTCATGTCCAGCATCTGCGCCAGTTCCTGCTCGAGAACCTGGAACCCCGCCGGCATATCGTTTTCGAGAATACGCCGCTTTATCTGATCGTAGGCGCGTTCGGTCTGGGACCCGCGCCCGCCGCCGGGCTTGGTGGCCTTGGCGGGCCGAGCGGCGCCTTTGTCCGTATCGTCGTTACGCGCTTGCGTCGAAGGTGCCATGGTCGATGCCCGTGAAGTCGCTCTGTGTAATAGCCGTCAAGGCTCGAGACGCCTTCGCGCCCTGTCGGATTGGTAAACCGCCTGCTCGATCGCAAGGTTGGCGAGATAGTCGCGACCCGTATTCATGATACTCCCGCGTCCCCGGAGATGGTCAACAACATGGTGTTGCAATCGGAAGACACAATCTCCGGCAAAGCCGCGATCCTTCCATTCATACGACATGACATTCCTCGTCGTTGCGATGGTGCCGGCGCAAGAACAGGCGGCCATCGCCGTCGAGCCCCCTAGAACGGCGCCGGAGCCCTCGATCAGCATCTCTCCCATGGTCAGCCGGCGGTTTTCGGCGGCATGGTCGACCAGCCGGTTGCCATCGAACACGCCACGGGTTCCATCCGCGAAGTCGAACAGGATGATGCCGGCATCCTCGCCGGCGATCACCGGATTGAGTTGCCTGAGCCGCGCATAGACCTCCCGGACGTCACCCATGAGGTAGCGGAAGGTGTCGATGAGGTGGATCGCGGTCTCATGAACCAAGAAGCGTTCCATGGTCTGGAAAATACAGTTGACGATCGAGGTACGCCCTCGGCCCCTGACCGTCTCCCGGATGCAGACGGAACGTGATCTCG
>CAWAYL010000003.1:0-101487 GCA_963786305.1 uncultured Alphaproteobacteria bacterium | reverse complement strand
CTCTGGTCTGGAACAGCGGCAGGCTCACCGCCGGCACCCCGAGATACGTCCAGAGGGTGCAGAAAACCGGGTTGCCCGTCGAGTCCAGGCCGCGCGGCGCGGGGCCGGTGGTCGCGGGCGTCAACAAGGCATCGTTCCATCGAAAGGCTTCGCCGAGCAGTCCGCGAACCACGAGCATCCAGTCTCGGGCGCGGTTGTAGTCGACGGCGAGAACTTTCTGTCCGCGTTCGATCATCTCCCTCAGGTTGGCGCTGAGCCGGGCGGCGCCGCGTTCGTATTCGCCCGCGAAGTTCTTGGCCAGATCGGCCTCCATGATCACTCGATGCCACTCGATGACCTGGTCGAAGGGCTCGGTCAACCGGACTTCTTCCACCGCCTCGCCGAGCGTTTCGACAAGTTCGGAGAACGCGTCGCGGGTGATTTCCTCCGCTGTGTCCCATACGGGAGTTTTCACGAAACCAAGGCGTGGCGCCACCGGTGGTTCGTCGCTGGCGGTGTCGATCAGGCCCGGTCTGGCCGCCGGGCGCATGGCCTCGTCGGAGGGATCGAACCGCATCAGGACCTCGGAAGCGAGAGCGACGTCCTCGATGGTGTTGGCAAACACGCCCACTTGATCGAGCGGCGGCGATTGCGTCAGCACGCCGCGCCGCGAGATCCGCCCGAACGTGGGTTTGAAGCCCACCACACCGCAATAGGACGCCGGGCGTATGACGGAGCCGTTGGTTTGCGTGCCGATCGCCAAGGGGACCATGCCGGCCGCCACCGCCGCCGCCGAGCCGCTCGACGAGCCTCCGGGCGTATGTTCCGGATGATGCGGATTGCGCGTCTTTCCGGGAGAATAGACGGCCAATTCCGTGGTGACGGTTTTCCCCATGATCACCGCTCCGGCTTCGCGCAACAGCGATACCACCATGGCGTCGGCCGAGGGTCGGCGGCCGGCGTGCAGCGGTGTCCCCAATTCGGTGGGCATGTCGCGGGTATCGATGATGTCCTTGATGCCGACCGGGACACCATGGAGCCGACCTCGGGCCTGGCCCGCCCGGGTCGCCGCGTCGGCCATCCGCGCTTGCGCCAGGGCATGATCCGGATCGAGGAATGCCCAGGCCCGCACCCGGTCGTCCACTTCGGCGATCCGTTCCAGGCACCGTCGAACCACGTCCTCCGACGTGCTCTCGCCGGCCCGAATGGCCTCGGAGATAGTGGTGGCGGTCAGGTGCGCCTGTGTCATGTCCGAAACGTCCCTCTCATTGGCAAGGCCTCGTCTTTACCGAACGCCATAAAGATAGTTAGGGAGCCATTCGGCGATCTCCGGGAAGGTATAAAGCACGATCATGGCCAGCAACACCATGGACAGAAACGGCAATACGCCCTTGAAGATATCCATCAGCTGGACGTCGGGTGGCGCCACCCCCTTCAGGTAATAGGCGGCCATGGCCATCGGCGGCGTCAAGAAGGACGTCTGAAGATTGAGTGCCACCAGAATGCCGAAGAACAGCGGGTCGATCCCGAAATGAGGCAGCATCGGCAGGAAAATAGGAACGAAGATAATAATGATCTCGCTCCACTCCAGTGGCCAACCGAGCAGAAAGATGATGACCTGCGCGAGGATCAGAAACGCGATCGGCGAGAGGTTCAGTCCGAGAACGAATTCCTCGATCAAGGAGTGACCGCCGAGATACGAAAACACCGAAGAGAACACCCATGACCCGACGAACAGCCAGCACACCATGGCGGACGTGCGCACGGTGAGATAGACGGACTCCCGAAGCCGTTCCCAGGTCAATGCCCGGTACGCCGCCGCCAGGATCAGACCGCCCAGCGCGCCCACCGCGGCCGCTTCCGACGGTGTCGCCAAACCGAACAGGATGGCGCCCAGAACCGACAGTATCAGGATGGCGAGAGGGAAGAACGACGTCAACATCATCCACCACACCTTCGCCGGCGTGATGTCCCGCGTATCCTCGTCGGACGGTTTCGGCGCCAGTTTCGGATTGAGTATGGATCGTCCCACGACATAGATCATGTACAGACCGGCGAGCAGAAATCCCGGAAATATGGCACCCGCGTAAAGCTTCACCACGGAGATGCCGGCCGTCGCGGCGTAGACGATCAGCATGATGCTGGGGGGAATGAGGATGCCGAGACAGCCGCCCGCGCAAATGACCCCGGCGGAAAAGCTCTTGTCGTAGCGGGCCTTGAGCATGGCCGGGAAAGCGAGAAGTCCCATCAGGGTCACGACCGCGCCGACGATGCCCGTCGCGGTGGCGAACAAGGCGCAGGTGGCAAGGGCGGCCACCGCCATGGAACCGGGGAGGCGGCGGGCGGCGATCTGCAGGCTGAAGAACAGGCGGTCGACGATGTTGGCCCGCTCGACGATGTACCCCATGAACAAGAACAGAGGGACGGCCGTCAGCACGTCGTTCGCCATCACCGAGTAGGTCTGGTTGACGAACAGATCGAACACCCGGTTATCATAGAAAGCCTGCATCCGCTCCGGGTCGTAGTAGGCGTAAAAGCCGAAGCCAAGTCCCATGGCCATCAGGGTAAAGGCGATGGGAAAGCCCAGCAGAATCGTGAAGATGAAGAGGCAAAGCATCACCAGGGCGATCTGCGGGTCGGTCATCGCCCCGGATCCTTGATCTCCGGGCCGAACTCGCGAACCAGTTCCGCCTCGTCCTCGCGCTGGTGAAGCAGCATGGTTTCCATTTCCTCCACATCGGCGAGATGGGGCGGCCAAGCGCCGCGCTTGATGCACAGGATGCAGCGGATGACTTGGGCGATCCCTTGAAGCAGCAGAAAGGCCCCGGCGATCGGGATGATCGTCTTGAACGGGAACACCGGCACGTTGGCCGGGCTCATGACGCTGACTTCGAAATATCTCCAGGAGCGGCCGGCGTATTCGATCCCCGCGTAGATCAATGCGAGCACGGCCGGGAAGAAGAACAGGAAATAGAGGGTCAGTTCGATGGAGGCCTGCACCCGCGCCGGCCACAAGCGGAAAATGACGTCGCCGCGGACATGGCCGTCGCGCGAAAGGGTATAGGCGCCGCCCATCATGAACAGCGTTCCATACATGATGTAGCTAAGATCGAACGCCCAGGCGGTGGGGTCTCTCAGCACGTAGCGGACGAAGACCTCATAACTGACACCGAAGGTCATGATGAGAATGCACCAGGCGAAGGCCTTCCCCACCCACATGCTGATGCGGTCGATGAATAGCGCAACCCCTTCCATGGCTCGGCCTTATGCTCAAGAGTGTGGGTGCGAAAGCGAGAAGGGCGGTGCGCTGCCGCACCGCCCCCCGTTCCGAGTTCCCGATACCGTGCCGCCTCAGCCCGGTAGCTTGCCGGGGAAATAGTGGTCGTAGGCCAACCGGTAATCGGCTTGGTTCATCAAACTGTAAAAGCCGACCCGCTCCGACCACAGCTTCTGGGATTCGACGACCTTGGCGAAGAACGGGTCCTTGTTGAGTTCTTCGAGAACCGTATCCCAGGATTTGAGCTGCGCTTCCATCACCGACTGGGGCGTTCTGTGCACGTTGACGCCGGCTTCGGTGATCAGAAATTGCAGATCCTTGGAGTAGTTCTCCATGGCGGTGGCGTAATTGGCCGTGTTGGCGGCCTCCGCCGAGTATTCCAAGATCGCCTGAAGCTCGGCCGGAAGGCCGTCGAACTTGTCCTTGTTGAAAATGATCTCGAAGAATTCGGCGGCCTGATGGTAACTGCCCATCATGTAGTCCTTGGAGACGTCCTGGGCGCCGAAACGGCTGTCGGAGGTGGGATTGTTGTACTCGAAGGCCTCGATCACACCGCGCTCGAGGGCGGGAACGATCTCGCCGCCGGGAAGCTGCGTGACCTTGAGGCCCATGCCCTGCATGATGTCCGTCGCCAGACCCACGGTCCGGTATTTGAGACCCTGCATGTCATCGGCGCTTTTGATCTCCCTCTTGAACCAGCCCAGCGGCTGCGTCGGCATCGGCAGACAGAAAAACCCGACCAGGTTGAGGCCGAGAATGTCCTGTACAAGCTCGCGATAAAGCTCCTTGCCACCGCCTCTGTGGATCCAGGCCAGGATCTGCGCCGCGTCGGTTCCGAACACCGGTCCCGTGCCGAACAGCGAGGCGGCCTTGTTCTTGCCGTACCAGTAAGCGGAAACCTGATGACCGGCATCCAGAACGCCGTCATGCACCGCGTCCTGTACCTGAAATGCCTTCACCACCGCGCCGGAAACCAGGTATTCGATCTTCAGGCGGCCGCCGGACATCTTGTTGACCCGGTCGACGTACTCCAGGGCGAATTCGTTGAAAATGTCCGAGGCGCCCCAGGCGCCCTGCATCTTCAAGGTCACCGTTTCGGCCCGCGATACCTGCGGGAACGCAACCGTCGCGGCCGCCGCGCCGGCGGCTATTCCGCCGCCCTTCAAAAATTTGCGGCGGGTCACTTTTTCGTCAGTGCGCTCATTGGTGCCGCCGGTCGCAGTCTTTTTCTTGCCGGTCTCCATCATCCTGTCGTTCCTTCCATCGCTTTTTTTTGACGCCCTTGACGAGGGCGAGGATTGCCTTCGCTCCCCCAACTCAGGTTGATTTCAGCACCGATAGCCGTTCAGTACCTCCCTAAGCGTGCGATGGCGTTTGTTGACGCCTTCTTGCCGAACTCGGTGAAGGCTTATGCTCTCAATAAATGATGGGCATTCCACACTCGTCCGCAAGTATTTTTTACGCTCAGGACGCGAATTACGGCTGCTCTCTGTTTATTTTGCGGCGATGTTCCCGTTAAGGTTGTTCACGCCACCCGATCTGGGGGCTCGCCGCCGGAAAAGATCGCGTCCAGGTTGTCGATCGCGCGAAAGCCCATGGCGACCCGGGTCTCCGTCGTGGCACTGCCGATGTGGGGAAGGAGAAAGGTGTTTTTCAGGTCACGATAGCCGGGGTGGACGTCCGGTTCGTTGTTGAACACGTCGAGGCCGGCGGCCGCCAGCTTGCCCGACGTGAGCGCGGCGACGAGCGCGTCGTCGTCGACGATCGCGCCGCGCGCGGTATTGACCACCACGGCGCCATCGGGAAGCAGGGCGATCCGCTCGGCATTCAAAAGACCGGCGGTTTCCTCGGTTGCCGGGCAATGGATCGAGAGGAACTGACAATAAGGAAACATCGCTTCGACGGACTCATGATAGATGGCGCCTTTCTCCGTCTCCGGATCGAGGCGGCGACGGTTTGCATAGTGCACCTCCATGTCGAAGCCGCGCGCTCGTCGGGCGATGACTTGTCCGACCCGGCCCATGCCGATAATGCCGAGGCGTTTGCCGGTCACTTGTGTTCCCACCAAGAAGCTGGGGCTCCAATGACGCCACTTACCGCCGCGCACCAGCGTGTCGCCTTCTCCGGCGCGTCGAGCGGCGCCGAGCATCAGAAGCATGGCGGTTTCGGCGGTGGCGTCGCTGAGGACGTCCGGGGTATTGGTCACGATGAGGCCCCGCGCCTTGGCCGCCGCCGTATCGACGTGGTCGTAGCCGACCGAAAAGTTGGTGATGGCGCGGACGCTGTCGGGCAGTCGGCCAATGACCTCGGCGGTGAATTTCTCGGTATGGCAGGGCAGAACGGCATCGGCGCCGGCCGCCATACGGACGATGTCATCCGCCGAGTACAGCCTGTCGTCGGGATTGAGGCGGGGCTGGTAGTCTCGCTTCAATCGATCCTCGACGCTATCGGGCAGCTTCCGGGTGACCAGAACCACGGGTTTGGCATTCATGATCGTTTCCTCTTTATCTCTTTATGGTTAGCGGACGACCCCTTTTACCAGGGAAAGGCGGAGCGGGGCGGCAAGAGGCCCCGGCCATCGCCGATGCCGCTGGCGATCCGAAGCCCTTCGTTCCATTTGGCCATGCGCTCGGAGCGTGAGAAGGAACCGACCTTGAGTTGTTGGGCGCCCCAGCCCACGGCCAGGTGGACGATGGTCACGTCTTCGCTCTCGCCCGACCGCGCCGAGACGATGGCACCCCATTCGGCGTCCCTCGATGCTTCCAGGGCGGCGCGGGCCTCGGTCAGGGTGCCCGCCTGGTTGGGCTTGACCAGCACGGCATTGCACGCGCCCCGTTCGGCTCCGCCGATGACCCGCCGGGCGTTGGTTACGAGGTAGTCGTCGCCCACCACCTGGACGCGTTCGCCCACGGCGCGGGTAAATGCGATCAATCCGGCCTCGTCGTCTTCGGCGAGCGGATCCTCGATGGAAACGATGGGATAGCGCTCGACCCATCCGAGCAGCATCTCGATCATGCCGTCGGTGTCCCGATCGGCGTCGTCGCGGGCGAGGTGGTAACGTCCGCCCCGGTAGAACTCCGATGCCGCGATGTCGAGCGAGATGGACATGTCGTCACCCGGTTCGAGGCCGGCCCGCTCGATGGCTCGCACCAGAAAGGCGAGGGCGTCCTCGTTTCCTTCGAAGGCCGGCCAGTACCCCCCTTCGTCGGCGACTCCCGCCAGCCGCCCGGCCTCGGCCATCAGTTTTCCGGCGGCGATGTAGACTTCCGCCGTCCATTCCAGCGCCTGGGTATAGTCGGCGGCGCCGACGGCGATGACCATGAAATCCTGGATATCCACGCGGCGGCCCGCGTGCGCGCCGCCGCCGAAGATCTGGATCTCGGGCAGCGGAAGCACGGGGCTCACCGGACCCGCCAGCCACCGCCATAGTGGCATGTCCGCCGCTGCCGCCGCCGCGTGGGCCGCCGCCATGGACGTGGCGACGGTGGCATTGCCGCCAAGGTGAGATTTATCGGGGGTTCCGTCCAGATCGATGAGAAGACCGTCCACCGCCGCCTGTTTGGTTGTATCGGCGCCCATGAGCACCGGCGCGATGACGGTGTTGACCGTATTGACCACCTGCATCACGTCCAACCCGCCGAACGCGGTTCCGCCGTCCCGCCGGTCCAGAGCCTCGCCGCTTCCGGTGGACGCGCCGGCCGGCGCGATCGCCCGACCCCAAGCGCCGCCAGCGAGGCGGATTTCCACCTCCACCGTCGGTCGTCCCCGCGAATCCCAGACCCGCAGGGCATGCACGCCGGTAATCGATGAACCGCTCATGCGTTCAATTCCCGGGTCCACGCCATGGCCACGCCCTCCACGGTGTCGACGGGATCCGCCAGGAGCGCCCGCGCCGTTCGGCGGACCCGGTTCTTGTCATTTTCGCCCGTCAGGTATTCCACTGGCGACTTGCCGTCCACCCGCGCCAGAAACAGCCCCGGGAGCAGACGGGCCGTGCGCGCTTCCACATCGGCCGGCGGTTCCCAGGTGACACCCGCGCGATACGCGTCCTTCAGCAGCGAGAACGCCCCGAGAAAACGGGGTGCGGCAGCCGGGACCCACAGACACTTGAGCAGCAAATGGTTGAGGCAAAAAGCGAGATCGAACGCTGGGTCGCCGTACCAGGCGCATTCGGCATCGAGGAAAACCGGACCGTTCCGGCCAACAAGGATGTTCTTCGGACTGACATCGCCATGCACGAGCGTCTTTTTGGTCGCGAGCGTTGTCCGTGACAAGGCGAGCAGCGCTTCGCCGACATCGTCATGGACGCGTGCCGTCGCCTCAAGGTAGGGCTCCAGGCGGAGGGCGTGAAAAAGATCATCGGTGGGAAATTGGCCGGCGACGCCGGTGTCGCGGGCGGTGCCGGCATGGATCCGAGCCAACGTCCCGCCGACGTCGGTGGCAACGGCGTCGTCGACCCGGCCCCGCCACAGCTCGTCCTTCCAATTCCGGAAGCGGTCCGGATCGAGATATTCCATGGCGAACGCTCCCACGCTCTCGTCGCTTGCGAGAATGCGCGGGACGGCGTGCGGCACGATGTCGCCGATCACCCGGAACCACCGGACCTCGTAGGCATTGCGCTCGACCGGCGCCCGCCAATCCTGGGCGACTTTCAACCGCGCAAGCGCCCGCTTGACGCACACCGGGCCGCGCTTTGTTTCCACCAGCCAGATATCGGACGAAACGCCGCCGGTCAGGGGCCGGGCGGGCGGATCGTCATCGGCGCCGATCACGTCGTGGCGGCGCAGAAACGATACGAGGTCGGCGGCGAGATCGCTCATGTCGTCGACGGTATCAGGTTGGGATCAAACCTCATGTCTCGGACTTCCGGCGACGAAGGCTTCGATGTTGTCCATCAATTGATCGGCGAGGGTCTGGATGGCTTCGCGGCTGGCCCAGGCCACGTGCGGCGTGAGGATGAAATCGGGGCGGTCCATCAGCGCCAAGAACGGATGGTCATCGGGCGGCGGTTCGGCGGACAGGACGTCGATGGCGGCACCGGCGATCAGGCCTTCGGTGAGCGCGGTGACCAGGGCCCGCTCGTCGATCAGGCCGCCGCGCGCCGTGTTGATCACCAAGGGCCGGCGTTTCATGGCCTGGAACTCCGCCAGCGCGATCATGTCCCGGGTGGCGGGTGTCAGCGGGCAGTGCAGGGTGATGACGTCGCTGGTTTCCAGCACCTCTTGCCACGGCGTATAGAGGGGACCGAGGCCGGTGCTGCCCTTGTGGGCGGCGAACACCGGGGTCATGCCGAAGGCCTTGGCGATTTCCGCCACCGCCTGGCCGATGGCGCCCTCGCCGATGATGCCGAGACGGCTGCCGTGCAGATCGGATATGGGGTAGTCGAAGAAGCAGAACTGGGCGGCGTCCTGCCAGCGGCCGCGCTTCACCGCGTCGCGATAGCCCATGAGGCTGCGCCGCAGGGCCAGCATCAGGGCGAACACGTGCTCGGGGACCGTGTGGATGGCGTAGCCCCGGATATTCGAGACGACGATCCCGCGCTCGCGACAGGCGGCAAGGTCGATGATGTCGGTGCCGGTGGCGGCCACGCCGATCATCTTCAAACGCGCGGCGTTCTCAAGGCTCTCCCGGCGGATCGGCGCCTTGTTGGTGATGACGATGTCGGCGTCGGCGATACGCTCGGCTACCTGGTCGGGGGCGGTGCGATCGTGTTCGGTCCACCGGTGATCGAAGGCGGGAGGCCGAAGGACGGTCTCGGGTGCCAAGGTGTCGCGATCGAGGAAAACGATGTTCATTGTCATAAGGGGACGCCCTCGGGCTTCGTGGTGTTTCATTTCAGCAGCCACCGGGGAGTTTTGCTCGTGTAGGCGTCGTAGGCCGTTCCGTAGCGGTCTTCGAGCATCCGTTCCTCGACGCGGACCTGAGCCCCCACCGCCCAGAGGCCCGCGGCGAGACAGACGAGGGTGAACACCGAGGGCAGGGCCAGAAAAAGACCGAATTGCGCGGCCATCACCAGGAGCATCATGGGGTTGCGGGACAGGGCGAACGGACCCGACGTGATCAACCGCGGTTCGCCGCCGCGCCGGATACCCGAGCGCCAGTCTTTTCCCAGGTAGAAGTGGACGTAAAGGACCATCGCGAAGCTCGCGAGGAGCAAAGCGTCTCCGCTCAGGATGATGGCCGGATGCCACAGGACCGAGAAGGGTAAGATGTAACCGTCGAGCCCGGGCCACGCGAGGCGCGCGCAGCACACCGCGAGGATGATCACCCGGAACACGCGGAACGTCATGTGCGTGGCGAAATGAGGGGTCCCGTGGGTGCCGGAGAACACTGGTGACACGCCGGTTCGCGCCTTCTCCGCGACGATCCGAACCATATAGAAGAACGCCACCGCCAAGAAAAAGACGGCCAGGAACCATCGCGTAAATGTCACCGCCGTCATGCCGATCATCCCCTTACCCGCGCGAGCCCGTGGTCTCGCCGGTGAGCAGTTTCGTCCAGTTTCCCAAGACCGGCAAGAGCGCTTCGGAATTATGAAAGACGGTACTTATATTAAAGAGCATAAATGCATGGATGTCCCTGGGAGGTTTCAGATGATTCGCAGTTTAACGGGTTTGTTCGCCGGCATACTGGCGCTTGGCGTCATGATCTTAAATTCGGCGGAAGCGGCGGAGGTTCAGTGGTTCGGTCAGTCGGCGTTCAAGATCACCACGCCAGAGGGCAAGGCGATCTTGATCGATCCGTTCATCACCAAGAACCCGAAAACCCCGGAAACGCTCAAGGATCTAGCCGGGCTCGGCAACGTGGACCTAATTCTCGTCACCCATGGCCATGGCGATCATGTCGGCGACACCGTCGAGATCGCCGAGATGACCGGCGCCAAGGTGGCGATGAACGCCGACTTGGGGCAGACGTTCTCGACCCTCGGACTGTTGCCCGCCGATCAACTCATCCGCTTCAACAAGAGCGGACCGATCCAGCCGCTCGGCGACGGCATCACCATAACCATGGTCCGGGCCGAACACAGCTCCGAATTGATGCATCCCGATCCGGATACCGGCCAACCGGCGGTCCATCCCGGCGGCGAGCCCGCCGGTTACATCATCCGACTGGAAGACGGCAAGACCCTCTATCACGCCGGCGATACCGGCGTGTTCGCCGACATGGCTTTCATCGCTTCGTACTACAAGCCGGACGTAGCGCTGCTTCCCATCGGCGGCCATTTCACCATGGATCCCGCTCATGCGGCCTACGCCGTCACGGAACTGCTCAAGACTCCCATCGTCGTTCCGATGCATTACGCGACCTTCCCGCCGCTGAAGGGGACGCCCGAGCAGTTCAAGCAGGCGCTCGGCGAATACGGCGGCGAGGTGATCGTCATGGAGCCGGGAGAAACCCGCACGTTTTAATACCAATTCTCGCTGATAGGGACACATTGTGATCGTATTTCTCGCTTCCTCGGCAGGAGGGGCCGTGCTGGCGATGGGGATCCATCGTCAAGCGGTTCTGACGCCCCGAGGAAGCGTGAAACACGACCCTGCGGGCGTCCTTTCGAGGTTTCCAGACAGCGTCGCGCGGCACTTATGATGCTCCCGCATCACCGCGCACCACGCTCCTTGCCGGAAACCTCGAAAGGCCGTCACATTGGGTTCCTATCAGCGAGATTTGGTATAAACCCGAGTGCGCGCAGTCAGGGGCACGAGCAATGACGATCAGGATCACCGAGCACACCGATCGGGCGGCGGCGAAGCGGATGATCGCCGAGCAGTTGGCTCATGACCTCGCTCGGGCTCTCCAAGATCGCGAGATCGTCGTCTTTCTCGCCTCGGGAGGACAAAGCCCGCGCGGCGTGCTCGAGGAACTTGCCCGAGCCGACCTGGATTGGTCGCGGGTGGTCGTCTCGCTTTCGGACGAGCGGTGCGCGCCGGAGGATCATCGGCACAGCAATATGCGCATGGTCCGCGAGGCGCTCACCGGGGGCGACGCGCGCCGGGCGCGGACGGTGCCGCTCTGGGAGACGGACGACACCGATTTCGATGCGGCGACCCGCCGGGTGAATGCCGCGCTCGCCGCTCTGATGCCCTTCGACGTGTCGCTGATCGGCATGGGAACGGATGGCCACACCGCGTCCATCTTTCCCGACGGCGCCGGCATGGACACGGCCCGAGCCGCGCCGGGCCCCTTTGTCGCGACCGAGCCCCGCCCGTTGCCGAGCGAGGCGCCGTGGCCCCGCATCACCGCGACGCTGCCCGCGCTGATCGAGGTCGAGGCACAGCACCTGATGCTGTTCGGGGCGGAAAAAGTCGATCTTTTCGAAACGCTGATCGGTCGCGACCCCGCGTCTCCCATCGCCGCCCTGGTCGCCGGCGCCGGCGACAGGCTCACGGCGCATTTCTGCGCCTGACAGCACCCATTGTATCAACGACCGTTGGTATCAGGGGTGGGGTGTGCTACTCGCCCTGCTGCAACAGCAAACCGCGCATGCGGGCGACGCGGAACATGTAGAGGAAGAAGGCGACGGCGGCGGCGAAGTGAACGGCGTTGAGGGCCACCGCCTTGAAAAACAGGTCCAAACGAAAAACGCCGTCGAACAGCACCGCGCGCATGCCCTCGAAAACGTACGACGATGGCAACGCCCAGGCCACCGGTTGCAGCCATGGCGGAAGGGTGTCGACCGGATAGTAGATGCCGCTGACGGGCGCGACGGCGAAGATCGCCACCCAGGCCAGGTTCTCGGCGCCGAGCCCCAGCCGCAGCACCGCGGCAGAAACAACCAGGCCGATGCTCCAGCCGAAAACCAGAAGATTGGCGAAGAAGGCGACCAGCGGCAGGCCCAGCGAAAACACCCATACATCGAACAGCGGTAGCGCCAGCAACGCGGCCGGCGTGACGCCGATCAGCGTTCGGACGAAACTGAGAAGGGTCATCCCCATCACCATTTCAACCGGCCGCAGCGGACTGACGAACAGTTGGCCGAAGTTGCGCGACCACATCTCCTCGAGGAAGGTGAGCGAGACGCCGAGATTGGAGCGGAACAAAATATCCCACAGCAGAACGGCGCTGATCAGTACCCCGGCCGCTTCCGCTACCCACGACGAATGGCCCATGAAGAACTTGGTGACGAACCCCCACAGGATCATCTGCACCGTCGGCCAATAGGCCATGTCGAGAATACGCGGCCACGACCGCCTGAGCACGTAAACGTGACGCAGGAAAACGGCCAGAACGCGGCGCACCGACAAGGCGAATTCGCTCGGGACGGCGCGCGTATCGCCGCTCATTGGGCGGCGCTCGGCTGGCTGGGTTTGCCGGCGGAGACGCGGTCCCGCGCGATGTCGAGAAAGACCTCCTCCATGGTCCGCCGTCCGTAGCGCGCGATCAGCTCGCCCGGCGGTCCCCGGTCGATGATCTTTCCCGTCCTCATGATCAGCACATTGTCGCAGAGACGTTCCACTTCCGCCATGTTGTGGGAAGCCAGCAAGATCGTCATGCCCAGGCGATCGCGGTGACGCTCCAGGTAGGTCCGGATCCAGTCGCCCGTATCGGGATCGAGCGAGGCGGTGGGCTCGTCGAGGAGCAGCAGTTCCGGCCGGTTCAACAGCGCCTTGGCGAGCGCGACGCGGGTGCGTTGTCCGGACGAGAGATCGCCGGTGGGCCGGCGCAGCAACCGCTAGATATCGAGATCCTCGGCGAGTTCGCCGATGCGCGCGCGGACATCGGGCACGCCATAGAGCCGCCCGTAGACGGTCAGGTTTTCGGTTACGGTGAGCCGGCGCGGCAGATCGACGTAGGGCGACGAGAAATTCATCCGCGCGAGGACACGGTGGCGATGTCGGATCATGTCCTCGCCGAGCACCCGGACGGAGCCGGCGGTGGGCAGCAACAGGCCGAGCAGGATGGCGAGCGTCGTCGTCTTGCCGGCGCCGTTGCCGCCGAGCAGCGCCGTCACCGACCCTCGTCCGACCGAAAACGCGATATCGTCGACGGCCGTCACGTCCTTGAACGTCTTGGAGAGCGATTGCGCCTCGATGACTGGCTGGCCGGGAGGATGCTGGATCGATGTCGGCTGATCTGTGAGCGAAGATGAATTCATTGCACCTCGGATGTGGACGCCACTCGATTGGATTTCAACAGGTGCGGCGCCAGCGTCGTTCAGCCCGAAACCTGAAACCAGGTCACCATGCCGGCGGCCTGGTGCTCGAGCATGTGGCAGTGAAGCAGCCATTTGCCGGGGTTGTCGGCAACGAAAGCCCAGGACACCTCTTCGCGGCGCTCCACCAAAACCGTATCGAGCCACGGTGACGGCGGTGTCGTTTGCGCGTCCGCCACCGGCAGCGGGCGGCCGTGGTGGCCATGCATGTGCATGGCGTGCGGCCAGGCGGTCCGGTTGATCATGCGGAGCACCACGGTCTGGCCACGTTTGACGTCGAACAGCGGTTTCTCGGGCCGGCCGGCGACGCCGTTGAACGCCCAGACCACGCTTTGCTGGACCAGCTCGCGAATGTCCAGGGTTCGGCCGCGATAGACCGCCTCGCGCAGGGCGCCCATGGCGCCGCCTTCCATCTCCAGATCCACCCGAAGCGCGCCGCCGAGGTCGAGTTGCTTCGCGACAGGGTTGGCGGCAAGGGCGATCGGCGCGTCGAGGGGATGGTCGCGGGCAACGGCCTTGGGATCGTAGACGAAGGCGCCGCCCACCAGCCGGCCGCCGCCGGTAACCTCGGTGATGTCGGCGCGCGAGCCTGGGTCCAAGGACATGTCGACCACGACATCCAGGCGCTGGCCGGGGGCGAGGGTGACGCGGCTGTCGCCCAGGGGATAGGGCGTCACCGGCTGGCCGTCGGTGGCGATCACCGTCGGCGCGTGCTGCTCCAGCCGCAGGTTCATGACACGGGCATTGGCGGTGTTGCACAGCCGGAGCCGCACCCGCTCGCCGGCCCGCACCCGGATGTCCTGGGCGGCGCGGCCATTGACGGTGAAGGCGTTGCCGAGGCGGCCGGCGTGGCTCCAGTCGTGCATGGTGCCGAAGCTGGCGTCGTCGATCTGTCCGTGTTCATCGATCCGCCAATCGTCGAACACGAGAACGACGTCCTGGTCGACGCGGGGCGGGTCCGGCTCGTCGACCACGAGGATCCCATAGAGCCCGCGCGCCACCTGCTCCCACGACCGGTTGTGGGGGTGATACCAGAATGTGCCGGCGTCGGGCACGGTGAAGGTGTAGTCGAAGGTGCCGCCCGGATCCACCGCCGCCTGGGTCAGGCCGGCGACGCCGTCCATGGCGTTGTCGATGCGGACGCCGTGCCAATGGATGGTGGTGGGCGACCCGATGCCGTTTTCCAGCCGTATCCGTGCCGTTTGGCCCTGGCGAACACGGATCAGCGGGCCGGGGACGGTCCGGTTGTAAGCCCAGACCCGCGTTCGCGATTCGTCGTCGGGCAGCAGTTGAGCGTCCGCCGGCGCCGGGCGAACGACGATCGGCGCCATGTCCGTAGCGCCGATCGCGCGGCCGGGCGAGAGCGCCGCCACGCTCACAATCGCCGCGCCCCGCGCCATGAACGCGCGGCGGTTTATCGCGGTGGCGTATGCCAGGAGTGTTGACTTGTTATTCACGACCCATCGTCCGGTTCGATCCTGAGTGTCAATTGGAAACCGCTGGCACGCGTGCCGCGGCGCGTGTCGCGGAGACGCTTACCCGGGCCTCGGCGGAGTGATCGTATAGATGTCCGCGGGGGTAATCGCCAAGCCGTATGCGATTTTTCCGGCAACGGCGAGAACCAGCAAGGCCAGCAGGATACGGAGCTGCTCGGCCCGAAGTTTGGCGCCGAGTCGGACACCTATTTGCGCTCCCACCACCCCTCCGAGCAGCAGGAGCATGGCGAGGACAATGTCGACGGATTGGGTGTTCACCGCCTGCAGTACCGTGACATTGGCGGTCACGAAGACAATCTGGAACAGCGATGTGCCGACCACCACTCTCGTCGGCATTCCGAGCACATAGATCAACGCCGGCACCATGAGGAATCCGCCGCCAACCCCCATGATGGCCGAAAGCAGGCCGGTCAGAACGCCCACGGCCAGCGGCAGTGTCGCGCTGACGTATAGCCTTGATTTTCGAAACCGCGTTTTCAGGGGCAGCGCATCCGCCCACCGGGGACGCCGGCGGCCAGCCGAGGCCTTCGCGCGCCGCGAGCGCCGCGCCCGAAGCAAGGCGTTGACGCTTTCCAGGAACATCAGGCCGCCGACGCCGCCAAGCAGAAATACGTAGCAGAGCGCGATCGTCAGATCGATCTGGCCGAGCGTCTTGAGCGCGCGGAACAGCCAGACCCCCAGCGAGGAACCCACCAAACCCCCGATCACCAGGACGATTCCCATCTTGATGTCGACGTTGCCGCGCCGCCAGTGCCCGATAATGGCCGAAACAGAGGTTCCGACCACTTGATTGGCGCCCGAGGCGACGGCCACCGGCGCGGGGACGCCGATGAACAGGAGCAGCGGCGTCAGCAAGAAACCGCCGCCAACCCCGAAAAGACCCGAGAGCAGACCGACAATGCCGCCGGCGCCCAGCAAAACGAGAATATTCTCGTCTATGCCGGCGATGGGTAGGTAGATTTCCATGGGTTGCGGTGTCCGCGAGCCTCCGCCGGCGCCGACCGCGTCGGCGAGTGACGTTCCGGCAAACGCGGTTCGCCCACTGGAGAAAGCTCATTGCTTCCGGCCATTTGGGAGATGGCTAATCCGTTCGCACACTCTAAGAAAAATCGGACCGACATTTCGACCGTGAGACAAATGGCGCGGCGTTTCGAATTTTGTTCAAACCAATCTTCACATAGGGCGACCATTTCCAAAGAAATGGCGCGGCGTTTCGAACTTTGTTCGAACCAATCTTCACATAGGGCGACCATTTCCAAAGAAATGGCGCGCCCGGGAAGATTCGAACTCCCAACCTCCTGATCCGTAGTCAGGTGCTCTATCCAATTGAGCTACGGGCGCTTTGGGCCGCTTCGCGGGGTCGCGATGATTTGCCGCGACGGCAAGAGAGGGGGACACTAGCGTAGAGCCGACGACAGGGCAAGAGCATCCATTTCGCCCGCGACGCCGTTGTGACGGCAACATGCAAAAGGATGTAACGGCAACATCCAAAAGGAAACTTGTTCCGATAATATCTCCAGTCTACTATCCAAGCGTCGGCGCGCGCATTGTTGATTTACATATCTCGAAATAGTTGTCATCTCCGAACCGGCATTTCCCGAGAGTCATAGGTACTGGGGATAAATGGGTGTGTTGAGGGTGCAGGCGGTTACGTTGGCGGCCGTGGTTTTGCTTTCGGGTTGTGCGCTGTGGCCTTCGGCACCCGGTCAGATGGGCGATACCGCTCCGGCCGCGGACAGTCCGTCCTCTTCGACCGCGTCCGCCGGAACAGGGGATCAGACGCCCGCACGGGGGATCAGCGGCGGAGTGCCGTCGGCCGACATCGCCAACCGGCGGCCGTTGGTGGTGATCCGCTTCGACCGGCCCGACGTGTCGTACGAACAGCCCGTGCAAAACGCGGTCAGCGAGATGCTCGACCGGCGTCCGGACGCCAGTATCGATCTCGTGGCGTTCGCCCCGTCGCGCGGCGGCAGTGCCCGGGCTTCTCTTGAATCGACCGAGCTCCGGGGGCAGGCGGAGAACGTCATGCGATCGCTGGTGGGCATGGGACTGCCGCCAAGCCGTATCGCCTTGCTGGCCAGTACCAGCCCGAACGCGGCCACAAACGAAGTGCATTTGTACGTCCGTTAACGCGCGGTCCGGCGTGAACGGGTTGACGGGCACAACAATGACCAAGACCGGCGCCGAAAGGCCGGTCGTTTCGACGACGGGAGAACGGTTCAATGAAAGACATGACGGCGGCCGCGCGGATTTACGTAACGTCGTGGCACGAGATGCACCGGGAGGCCACCGATCTCGCCGGCCGGGTCGCGCCCCATGGTCCATGGGAGGGGCTCGTCGCGGTCAGCCGCGGCGGCCTCGTGCCGGCGGCCATCGTCGCCCGGGCGCTTGGTATCCGACTGATCGAAACGGTCTGCATCGCCAGTTACGACGGCAAGGAAAAAGGCCCGCTGGAGGTTATCAAGCCGTCGCCCGCCGTCGTCGGCAAGGGGTCGGGCTGGTTGCTGGTGGACGACGTGGCGGACAGCGGCGCCACTGCCGCGGAAGTGCGCCAGATGCTCCCCGAAGCGCACTACGCGACGCTCTATGTGAAACCGGCGGGCGAGGGGTTCGTGGATACGTTTCTCCGCCGGGTGGACCAGGATGTCTGGATCGATTTTCCTTGGGATCGGGATCCCGCCAAGGACTGACGGACTCGCCGATTTTTCAGGCGACGGCGACGTTGTCGATGAGGCGCGCCTTGCCGAGTTTGGCGGCCGCCAGCACGCGTCCCGGGCGGCTTCGGTCGGTCCAGGGCTCCAGCGTCTCGGCATCGCGAACGGTCAGGTAGTCGACGCCCGAAAATCCGGCTTCGAGCAGCGCGCCGGCGGCCCGCGTTTCTTCCGGCTCGGCCTCGGCGCCCGCGGCAACCTTGGCGGCGACCGCCGAGAGCATGCGAAACAGGGTGGGGGCCGCGATGCGCTCGTCCGGCGTCAGATACGCGTTGCGCGATGACAGCGCCAGACCGTCGGCTTCGCGGACGGTGGCCACCCCCTCGATGTCCACCGGGATATCGAGGTCGCGGGCCATGCGCTTGATTACTTGCAGTTGCTGATAATCCTTCTCGCCGAATAGCGCCACGTCGGGCAAAGCCTGCATCAGGAGTTTGGCGACGATGGTGGCGACGCCGGTAAAAAAACCGGGACGGAATACGTCCTCGAGGATATCGCCGATGCCGGGAACCGAAACACGGGTGACCGAATGCGCCGGATACATCTCGTCCACCGTCGGTGCGAACAGCAAGTGCACACCCTCCGCGGCCAGCAGGGCCGCGTCGCTCTCCTCGGTGCGCGGATACACCGCCAGATCCTCGTTGGGTCCGAATTGGGTGGGGTTCACGAACAGCGTGACACAGGTGCGGGAGGCCACCTTCATGGACCGGCGGACCAGTGTCAGATGCCCCTCGTGAAGGGCGCCCATGGTCGGAACCAGGCCAACTCGCTCGCGGCAGGACCGCCAGTCACGGACACTCGCGCGCAGTTCCTCGATCGTGCGAACGATGGTGATGGTTCGATCGGTTGCCATAATGGGGAACGTCCGGATGCCGGCTCACACGGCCTTTTTCGTCTTCGGCTGTTTGACGCCGAAGCAATGTTCCATGGCCGGGAAGCGCCGCGCCCGGACATCCTCCGCATAGGCCTTGGCCGACTCGGAGATACTCTCGCCCAACTCGGCGTAGCGTTTTACGAACTTCGGCTTGAAACCGGAGAACAGGCCGACGAGATCCTCGGTAACCAGGATCTGGCCGTCGCAATCGGGAGACGCCCCGATACCGATGGTCGGGATCGGAATGGCCTCGGTAATCTGCCGCGCGACGTGTTCCACCGTTCCCTCGATCACCGTCGCGAAGGCGCCGGCCTCGGCGACCGCCATTGCGTCCTCGAGCACGCCTTCCGCTTCCTTTTCCTCGCGGCCGAGCGACCGGAAGCCGCCGGCGGTGTTCACCGATTGCGGCAACAGCCCCACATGGCCGAACACCGGAATGCCGCGCTGGACCAGGAAGCGGATGGTTTCCGCCATCTCGACGCCGCCTTCGAGCTTGACGCCGGAACAGCCCACCGTCTTCATCACCCGCGCGGCGTTGCGAAAGGCGTCTTGGGGCGACTCCTGATAGGAGCCGAAGGGCATGTCGACGATGACGCAGGCCTTGCGAGACCCGCGCATCACCGCCTGGCCATGGGCGATCATCATGTCGAGCGTGACGCCGAGCGTGCTGTCCATGCCGTACAGCACCATGCCGAGCGAGTTGCCCACCAAAAGCAGGTCCACGTGCTCGTCCAGAAGCACCGCGGTGAGCGAGGTATACGCCGTCAGGCATACGATGGGCTCGCCACCCTTTCGTGCCCGGATATCGGGCACCGTGACCTTCTTCCACTCCTTGTGAACGCTCACATCCAATCCTTCCTCACGAGCGAGGACGAACTGTACCCCTCGCGGCGGGTGCGATAAAGAACAATTCGCGATTGCGAAGAGGCCGGGTGCGCGCGTGATCCCGCCGGGCCGGCAAGCCGCGGATTGATAGGAGTCCTCAACCCTGGTACGACTGAGCCCGTGCGTGAATGCGCGGTTGGGCGGAGTGCGGGACGGTGAGCGCGTCGATGATCGAGGAAAGTCAGAAGGCGATGGCGGAGGCGGGCGCCGGCATCGTCGCGCGCCCGGTCGGCATTCTCCCCTCCCAGGAAATTCGCGCCATGATCGGTCGCGGCGAAATCGAGGCGACCGCCGCCATCCCCGAGGACCAGATCCAGCCCGCGAGCATCGACCTGCGCCTCGGACACATCGCCCATCGCGTTCGGGCCGGATTTCTGCCGGGACCCGACACCACCGTCGAGGAGAGAATTCGCGCGTTCGGAATGCATCGGTTGGACCTGACCCAGGGCGCGGTTCTGGAAAAGGGCTGCGTCTACATCGTGCCGCTGATGGAGCGGCTGAACCTGCCGGAGAAGGTTTCCGGGACGGCCAATCCGAAAAGTTCCACCGGCCGGCTCGACGTCTTTACCCGCCTGATCACCGACAACGCGGTCATGTTTGATCAGGTGACGCCCGGATATGCCGGGCCGCTCTACGCCGAGATCTCGCCGCGAACCTTCAGCATTGTCGTCGGCCAGGGCGCCCGGCTCAGCCAACTGCGTTTGCAGCACGGCCTCCTGCTCGCCAGCGATTCCGCGATCCGCCAGCTTCACCGAGAGATCCCGCTGGTGGACGCCGAACCCGGAACCGAGAACATCGACCAGGGCATCGCCGTCACCGTGGATCTCAGGGGGGATGGCCGCGGTTTGATCGGCTACCGGGCGCGGCACTACACCGACCTCATCGACCTCGCCAAGGTCGACCATTACGACACGGAGCATTTCTGGGAGCCGGTCTCCGTCGATACCCGCGGCTGCGTCATTCTCTATCCCGGCGATTTCTACATCCTCGCTTCCAAGGAAGCGGTCACCGTGCCACCGGATCATGCCGCCGAGATGAGACCCTACGACACCCGGGTGGGCGAGTTTCGGGTGCACTACGCCGGTTTCTTCGATCCGGGGTTCGGCTTTGCCGCCACCGGCGGCGCCGGATCGCGGGCGGTGCTGGAAATCCGCTCGTTCGAGGTGCCGTTCGTTCTGCGGGACGGACAGCTGGTGGCGCGGCTGGTGTACGAGCCGTTGACCTCGGTTCCCGACAAACTCTACGGCCTCGACATCGGCTCGTCCTATCAGCGTCAAGGCCTCGCCCTCGCCAAGCAATTCAAACGCCAAGCCTCCACGCGGTCTTGACGGCTGAGTTCTTCGGGCCAATTGAGCTAACGAACCCCACCAGAAGGCCAACAGCCGCGTGAGCATCCGGCAGGACACCTCGAGCAAACCGGACGGGCAGTTGCGGCGCATCGCGCCGCGCCAGGGCGGCTGGCTGGGCAAGGTCCAGGACGTTCTGGAATTCGGCCCGTTTCCAGCGGACGATGATCGCCATCATCATCATCAACGCCATTACCCTCGGGCTCGAGACCAGCGAGGCCGCCATGGACATCGCCGGCGGTTTTCTCGTCACGCTCGATCGTATCATCCTCGCCCTGTTCGTCGCGGAACTGGCGGCGAAGATGGTCGTCTATCGGACGCGTTTCCACCATGATCGCTGGAATGTCTTCGATTTCATCGTCGTCGGCATCGCCCTGTTGCCGGCCACCGGCAGCCTCTCGGTCCTGCGCGCGCTCCGGATCCTTCGTGTCTTGCGGCTGATATCCGCAGTGCCGTCCATGCGCCGGGTGGTCACCGCGTTGCTGCACGCCCTGCCGGGCATGGGTTCGATCGTCGCGTTGCTCATGCTGGTGTTCTACGTGTTTTCGGTGATGGCGACCAAGCTGTTCGGAGGCGCCTTCCCCGAATGGTTCGGGACGGTGGGGGCCTCGGCGTATTCGCTGTTTCAGATCATGACCCTGGAAAGCTGGTCCATGGGCATCGTCCGGCCCGTGATGGAGGTCTACCCGTTGGCCTGGGCCTTCTTCCTGCCGTTCATCGTGCTCACCTCGTTCGCGGTCCTGAACCTGTTCATCGGCATCATCGTCGACGCCATGCAGAGCCAGCAGCAGGCCGAGCACCAGGCCGAACGCGAGGCGGAAGAGGCGATGGCCCATCAGGGACAGGAGGACCGCGCGGCGATCCTGGTGGAGCTTCGCGCCCTGCGCGCCGAGGTCGCCGAACTGAAGAGCGGGCGCGGCGGCCGGTAAGGATCGGACCCGTCGTCGCGTCCATCTCGACGAAGAATAACTCAACCCATTAGAGTATAATTAACTGAAATGCGGCCTATAATAGTAGGCTCGATCGGGCGGCCGGCAGTCATCCGCGTGACACGAAGGTACCAAAAGACGCCGGCTTCCACAGAACGGACACAGGGGCAGGAGAGCCTGAGCCCGGCATGACGCCGGGTGGTCCAACATGCTGATTGTGAGGCCCGCAATGAAGAGACTCCTGCTTGCTTGCGCTTTCCTTCTCGCGATTTCCGGCTCCGCCTGGGCGGGTTTCATGGAAGGCGACGAAGCCTATGGCCGCGGCGACTACGGCGCCGCGTTGAACGAATGGCAATCGCTGGCGGAAGAAGGCGACGTGCAATCCCAGTATGGCATGGGACTGCTCTATGTCACCGGCCGGGGCGTGCACCAGGACTACGAGACGGGATTGTCATGGTTTCGCAAGGCCGCCGAACAGGGCAACGCCAAGGCCCAGTTCATGGTCGGGTTGATGTACGCGCGGGGCCGGGGCGTCCGGCCGGACCTGGAAACGGCCGTCGAGTGGTACCGCAAGGCCGCCGACCAGGGCTTCGCCGAAGCGGAGTACAACATGGGCGTGGCGTTCGACCGGGGCAAGGGCGTGCCGCAGGATCATGCCAGGGCGGTCGAATGGTATACGCGCGCGGCCGCTCAGGGCTATGTCGAGGCCCAGTACAATCTCGGCGTGTCGTACGATCTTGGCGAAGGCGTGGTCGAGGACAACGCCGAAGCCGCGAATTGGTATCGCCAGGCGGCCAAGCAGCGCCACGTGAAGGCCCAGTTCAATCTCGGGCTGATGTATCTGGCGGGCGAGGGTGTCGACAAGGACTTCGACCAGGCCGCGATCTGGTTCCGCCGGGCCGCCGCCCAGGGTCTGCAGCAGGCCAATGCCATGCTGGCCTACATGCGCAAGGCCGGTCTGGAAAACCAGGACCAATCCATCTGAGGCGTTTCGTGAGCGATCCTCGGGACCAATCAGCTTCGTAGGTTGTAGGGGCTTTTTTCTCCAATCCAAATTAACGATTTGGGAACCCCAGTTGCTTATATATTGCGATGTATCAATCAGTTCGAAACCGTTGGTCACATTCCGTTTAGCAGAGGGAAGGGTACGCCACGCTCGTGCAATCGTCGCTTCACAGGAGGAGACATTGAAATTTGCCGTCATTCTACTGCTCTCCGCAATATTAACCGGCTGCGTAAGCAAATATAAAACGGACGAATTCCAAGCACCCGCACAGACGCTTCCAGCGAATACGAGCGCCTATGTGATGATGGCGAAAGACGGCAGTTATGGGGCAAAACCCTACCCGAACTCCGGCCAGTTTCTGTCAAGAGCGACAAGCACCGCGATTTCGTCTCATCTCACGCGCGTAGAGGTCGGCTCACATGTGGAGACGATCGAGGAGGCTTTGTCTCGTGCGGACGAACTGGGGGTCGCTTATGTGTTCCAGCCGACGATCCTGCATTGGGAGGATCGAGCCACCGAATGGTCGGGCCGGCCCGACCGGATCACCATTAAAATCGTCGTTTGGGACGTCGAGACGAGCAAGGATATTTCGTCCACGGTACTGCGCGCGTCCAGCAAATGGGCAACGTTCGGTGGCGATCACCCGCAAGATCTGTTGCCCGGCTCCATAACGCCGTACGTAAACACCTTATTCATAGGATGACGGGCTTGCCTCACATCCGGTTGGCTATGGAATATTGAAAAATAATCGCGGAGTAGGCCTCGTAGGTCGGAATAGCCGTCAGGCGTATTCCGACGGATGAATACCCCCCAAACACATGCGGCGGATTACGCCAAAGCTAATCCGCCCTACGCGGCCTTGGTCCGCGGCTTGCCCCACATGCGGTTGGGTATAAAGCTGGCCAAAGGAAAATCTACTGTGCACGGGGTTGTTTTCGAGAAAAACGGTAGGTCCCCCCCTGTCCCCAAATCGGCCATCGCTATTCCTTCCGTTCGCGATCGCGTGGCGCCATGCCGCCGGGCGGGGGGCGTCGTCGTCCTCGAACAGGATGCGGTGGGCGGCGCCGTCGAGGTCGTCGAATTGTCCGGACTTGAGGGCCCATAGGAACGCCGCGAGCCCGAGAAGGCCGAGGAACAGCGCCACGGGTATGAGCCACAGCAGAACGTTCACAACGCTTTTCCCCGATTGAGCCTGAGCGCGTTGACGATCACCACCAGCGACGAGCTCGACATGGCGATGGCGGCGATCAGCGGCGTGACCAAGCCGCCGACCGCCAGCGGTATGGTGATGGCATTGTAGAGAAACGCCAAGGCCAAATTCTGCCGGATCAGCGCGGCCGCGCGCCGGGCGACGCCGAGGGTTTCGAGGACGGGCGCCAGCAGCGCGCCCTGAAACACCACGTCCGCCGCCGTCTGGCTGACATCGACGGCGGTCGACGGCGACATGGAGACATGCGCCGCCGCCAGGGCAGGGGCGTCGTTGAGCCCGTCGCCGACCATCAGGGTCCGACGGCCGCCGGCCGAGAGGTCCTTCAAACGCGCCACTTTCTCCACCGGTCCCCGGCCGGCGCGCCAGTGTCGATACCGACGGACGCGGCGACCGCCTCAACGGCGGGCGGCCGGTCGCCGGATACGAGCTCCACGCCATACCCCAGCGATTTCAACCGCTCGATTACCGGGCGGGCGTCGGCACGGGCGCGATCGGCGAACATGAACGGCACCGGCGTCCTGCCCGGACGCGACAACCAGAACTCCGACATCGCGGCCGCGTCATCCCTCTCGATGCCGCAGAAGGCGCGGCTGCCGAGCCGGATTTCGACCGTCGGCGCAGCGCTGTTCGAGCCCGGCGCCCGCCACCTCGCTGACCGCCGTCGGCGTCGCCAGGGGCAAGCCGGCGCTCGATGCCGCGCGCACCAGGGCACGCGCCAGCGGATGCTTGCTGGCGCTGGCGAGCTCGGCCGCTTGCGTGAGGGTTGGGCGATCGATCTCGGCCAGGTTCGCGACCTCGGGGCGGCCTTCGGTGAGCGTCCCGGTCTTGTCGAACACGATCGTGTCCACCTCCGCCAGGCGCTCGAACGCCGTGCCGGACTTGACCAGAGTGCCCTGGCGCAACAGCCGGCTCGACGCGATCACCTGGACCACGGGAATGGCCAGCGCCAGGGCGCACGGACAGGTGATGATCAACACGGCGATGGCGTTGAGCAGTGCGTCCTGCCAGGGCGCGCCGGCGATGAGCCGCCAGCCGAGCAGGGTCGCGAGCGCCAGGCCGTGCACCACCGGCGCATAAAGCCGGGCGATCCGGTCGGCGAGCGCCAGGTGCTGGCCGCGCTCGTGCTCCGCCGCCTCCACCAGCCGCGCGATCTCGGCCAGCAGGGTATCTTCGCCCACCGCCGTGATCTCGATACGCAGCGGCGCCGACAGATTGAGCGTTCCCGCGAACACCGGCGTGCCCGGGGTCGCCGGCACCGGCACGCTCTCGCCGTTGATCAGGCTGGTATCGAGGGCGCTCCGGCCGTCGATGACCCGGCCGTCCACGCCGATCCGTTCGCCCGCCGTGCTCAACGCCGTCATGCCGGGCTTCACCCGCGAGGGGGGGAGGAGCCGCTTGGCGCCGGAGGGGTCGAGGACGGTGATGGCGGTGGCGCCGAGCGTCAGCAAATGCTCGGCCGCGGACCGCGCCTGGCCGCGCGCCCGGATGTCGAGATACCGCCCGACGAGCAGAAAGAACAAGAGTGCTACGGCCGAGTTGAAATAGGCGTGCTCGGCGCTGGCCGCCGTCTGGTAGAGGCTCATGCCGGCGGCCAGGGAGACGGCCAGCGAGATCGGCACATCCATGTTGGTCCGGCCGATCCGCAGCACGGCGATGGCCGAGCGGAAAAACGGAACGCCGGCGTAGGCGATGGCCGGCAGCGCGATCAGCGCCGAGATCCAGTGCAGCAGATCGCGGGTCGCCGGTCCCATGCCCTGGAAGTGCCCGGCCCACACCGAGACCGAGAGCAGCATGATGTTGCCGGTCGCGAAGCCGGCCACCGCCATGGCTCGCAGCAGCTCCTTCTCGCGCCGTTCGCCCTCGCGCCCGATGACCGCCGGATCGTAAGGCATGAGACCGTAACCGAGGCTGGTGATCCTGGCCGCCAGGGTTGCGGCGCTCGCGTCGCCGGGCCGCCATTTGAGCGCCAGGCGGCGGGTGGTCATGTTGACCCGCGCCGAGACAACGCCCGGCTGGCGCGACAGCACCGAATTCGATCAGCCAGACGCAGGCGGCGCAGTGCAGACCCTCGACCATGAGATGGAGCGATTGCAGGCCGCCGTCGTCGGTTCGGACGTAGGCGTCATAGTCGATGGGCGCCGGGTCTTCGTCGGGGATCAAGGGACGCTGCGTCGGGTCGATGACGCGCCGGCGGTAGTATCCGCCGAGACCGAACCCGCGCACCGTATCGTAGGCGGTCCTGCATCCCATGCAGCAGAAATCGCCGCCCGCCAGCGACGCCGGCGGAACGGGCGATCCGCAATGAAGGCAGGGGGTCGTCGGCGCGCAACGCTCGCGCATCAAGGCACGGTGATGCGGCGGTTCATTTGGAAGCTGTCCGCGTCGCGGCGGGCGCGCACCCGAGCCTCCCATTGACCGGACAAGGGCAATGTCACCTCCCGAGCGTATTGCCCCCCGCCCCGCGCATCCAGACCGACGGTCTGGTCAAACCCCTCGTGCGTCGGGCGGAACAGCGTCGCTTCCACGTCCAGATACCGCACGGCATGCCCATCCCGATCGGCGAAGGTGACCAGCAGTTCGCCGCGGTGCTGGCCGTCGTCGCCTGCTCGCGGCGTGAACACGAGGTCCATCCGCCATCCGCGTTCTTCCTGCGCCTTGGCGGATGCGATGGCCTGGTTGTACGCCAGTCCCTTGCGGTAGTGATCCGCTGGTCTGGAGGCCCGGAAAGGTGCCGACGGCATAGGCCACCAGAACGGCGTTCACGGCGATGACCAGCAGCATGCCGCCGACGAAGATCCACGGATACCACCAGCCCGGTTGACGGGGTTGCGCCATGGTCCGTCAGCTTCCCGGCCCGGCGAACACGGTCGCGTGCTCGACGGTTTCGCCGGTCTGGTTGTCGGTGAGGACGAAGTCGAAATCGGTCGACTTGCCGTCGAGGCTCGAGCGCGGGGCCGTCACGAACACGCGGAACGGGGCGACGGCGTCGGGTTTGACCGGCAATTCGGCGGCGGGCGCACTGTCCTTCTGGTGGCCGATGACCGCCATGGTGGCGCCGCTGATGCCGTCCGTGGTCAGGGTATAGGTCTTGGCCTCGCGCTCCATGTTCAGGATCTTGAACGTGTAGCCGTTGCGGATCGAGCCGTCCGTCAGCTTGACGAACAGCGGCGAGCGGTCGCGAAGAACGTTGACCTCGAGACGGCTGCGCGTGGACAGGCTGAAAATCATTACCGAGGCGACGATCGCGAGAACGGCGATGTACACCAGAATGCGGGGGCGGAACCATCGCATGCGGGTCGGCTCGCCCTTTGCCCGCGCCACCTGGTTGTTGATCGAATCGTAGGTGATGAGGTCGCCGGGCAGTCCGAAGCGGTCCATGATGGAATTGCACGCATCGACGCACAGCGCGCAGCCGATGCAGGCCATCTGCTGGCCCTTGCGGATGTCGACGCCGGTGGGGCAGACCTGCCAGCACATGCCGCAGTCGACGCAATGGCCGCGCCCCTCGAACGACTGGCCGTGACGGGCGCCGCCGCGCGGCTCGCCGCGCCATTCCTCATAGGTGACGATCAACGAATCCTCGTCGAACATGGCGCCCTGAAAGCGCGGCCAGGGACACATGTAGATGCACACCTGTTCGCGGGCCCAGCCGGCAAGCACGTAGGTCGTCGCGGTGAACAACGCGGTGAACCCGTAGAGCGCCATGGACGCCTGACCGGTGAAGAAGTCGACGACGAAGGTGGGCGCGTCGGTGAAGTACATGATCCAGGCGCCGCCCGTGAGAAGCAGCGATAAGCAGCCAGGCCGCGTGCTTGGCGAGCTTCTTGAAAACCTTCGCGCCGTCATCGGCCCCTTGTCCAGGCGGATGCGGGCGTTGCGATCGCCCTCGATCTTGCGCTCGACCCACATGAACAGATCGGTCCAGACGGTCTGCGGGCAGGTGAACCCGCACCAGACGCGGCCGGCCCAGGCGGTCACCAGGAACAGACCGACGGCGCCCAGGATCAACAGGCCGGTGATATAGTAGATCTCCTGCGGCCAGATCTCGAGCCCGAAGAAGTAGGCGCGGCGGCCCGGCATGTCGATGAGCAGCGCCTGGTCGGGGGCGCCGGGCCCGCGATCCCATCGGATCCAGGGACCGATGTAGTACAGGCCGAGCAAGACCCACAGCACCGCCCATTTGACCTTGCGGAACGTGCCCTTGATCCGGCGCGGGTAGATCTGCTCCCGGCTCGCATACATGGGCTGCTTGCCGGGGCGGGGAGGCTGCGTCTCTGGGGTGCCCGATGGCGGGAGGCTCCGCCCGCCTCGCGAGCGGCTTCTTGTCCGCGTTACCGATGAATGCCGTATCGGCGGTCGCCATGCTCGCCCCTTCTCGTTCGCCTGTTTCCGTCGTCTCGTAGGACATGGTCCTCTCGTCAAGTCAAAAGGGAAGCCGCACGTGCCGCCGCGGCGTCTCCCCAAAGTCGTCCTTATATATTAGTATCGTTAATAAACGTAGGCCGCGTCGACGCCACAAGACCGGCTACTGACCTCCACCCAGCGAATGAACGTAAATCGTGACCTGCTTGACCTCGGCGTCGTCCAGCCGCTCGCCCATCGGCGGCATGACGCCATGTCGGGGCTTGGTGATCTGCGCGACGACTTCATCCTTGGTTCCGCCATACAGCCAAATCTCGTCGGTCAGGTTGGGGGCGCCGAGGTCGTTGATGCCCTTGGCGTCCTCGCCGTGGCACGCGACGCACTGCTCTTCGAAGATCATCTTGTCCGGTTTCGCTGGCCGGAGCGTCTCCGGACAACGACAGCACGTGATCGGCGACCGCCGCGATCTCGTCCGCTTCGAGCAGTTCGTCCGCGCCGAAGGCCGGCATCTCCGAGTACCGCGCCTCGTCGTGATCGCCGCGAATGCCGTACTGGACCGTGGTGTGAATGTCGTCGAGCGTGCCGCCCCAAAGCCAGTCGTCGTCCACCAGCACCGGGTAGGTCGGCGCACCCGCGCCGCCGGAACCGTGGCACGGCGCGCAGTTGTCGGCGAAAATTACCCGTCCGCCGGCCATGGCGAATTGCAGGAGCTCGGGATCCTCGGCGATCTCTTCGACCTCCAGCGCCTTGAATTGGTCGATCCATTCGGCCCGGTTTTCATCGACGCCGGCCATCATTTCGACGAATTGCTCGCGCGAGGAGTAGCCGAGCGCCCCCGCCGTGTATCCGCTGAGCCAGGGCCATGCCGGGTAGAGGATGTAAAAGACGAGGGCCCAGACGATGGTGGCATAGAAGGTCCACAGCCACCACCTGGGCAG
This sequence comes from uncultured Alphaproteobacteria bacterium, assembly GCA_963786305.1. Lineage (GTDB taxonomy): Bacteria > Pseudomonadota > Alphaproteobacteria > Rhodospirillales > Defluviicoccaceae > CAKZLS01. Next base: position 72,324 of record CAWAYL010000003.1, on the reverse strand, counting down.
CGGCGTATTGAGTTCCTTGATCCCGTCCCACTCGTGGCCGGTGGTTTGCGTTCCGGTGAGGGAATCCACGTGTTTTTCGGCCATTGTTATTCTCCGTTTTCATCCTTGAACGGGATCCGGGCGTCTTCCTCGAACCGTTTCCTGTTTTTCGGCCTGAAAGCCCAGAACACGATGCCGAGAAACAGGATCATGAGCCAAACGACCCAAAGCGAGCGCGCCGTCTCGTATAATGCTGTCAGGTCCATGACGCCGGCCTACCGATAGTCCAATTCCGGCTCGTATTCGCTGAAGTCCACCAGCGTTCCGAGCATCTGGAGATAGGCGATCACCGCGTCAAGTTCGGTGAGCCGCGACGAGTTGCCGTCGAAATTGCCGATCGCCGCCTTGGGGTAGCGCTGAAGCAGAGCATCCACATCGCCTTCATCCGGATTGGCCTGGGCGGCGAGATCCTGCGCTCGCCTCGGCGATCTGCTCGTCGGTGTAGGGTATGCCGACCAGGCGAAGCGTGCGCATGTGCTCCCGCGCATCGGAGAAGTCGAGCTCTGTCTCGGCCATGAACGGATAGCCCGGCATGACGGATTCCGGCACGACGCTCCGTGGATCGGTCATGTGCGCCACATGCCACTCGTTGGAGTATTTGCCGCCGACTCGCGCCAGATCCGGTCCGGTCCGTTTCGAGCCCCACTGGAACGGGTGGTCGTACATACTCTCCGCCGCCAGGCTGTAATGGCCATAGCGTTCGGCCTCGTCGCGGAACGGCCGGATCATCTGACTATGACAGAGGTAGCAGCCCTCGCGCACATAGATGTTGCGGCCGGCCAGCTCGAGCGGCGAGTACGGCCTCACCCCCTCCACCTTCTCGATGGTCTGCTCCATGGTGTAGAGCGGGATCAACTGCACCAGCCCGCCGATGGCGACGGTAATGAGGATGCAGACGGACAGCAGGATGACGTTTTTTTCGAGGATTTCGTGTTTCATGGCGACCCTCCTATTCCGCGGCGCCGGCCGGAACGTGTGCGGGTTGCTGGAAGGACTCCTCGGTGCGCAGTTCGCCCTTGATGGTTTTCCAGACGTTGTAGACCATGATCAAGGTGCCGGCGAGGAACAGCACGCCGCCGAACGCCCGGATGACATAGTACGGATGCATCGCCTCCACCGTCTCGATGAACGAGTACTGCAGGAAGCCGAGCGAGTCGTACGCCCGCCACATGAGACCCTGCATGATCCCCGAGATCCACATGGCGGTGATGTACAGCACGATGCCGAGGGTGGAGATCCAGAAATGATAGGTGACCAGCCGCAACGAGTATAGCCGCTGGCGTTTCCACAGAACGGGAACCAGGTTGTACATGCAGCCGAAGGTGATGAAGGCGACCCAGCCGAGCGCGCCCGAGTGCACGTGGCCGATGGTCCAGTCGGTGTAGTGGCTGAGCGAGTTGACCGCCTTGATGGACATCATCGGTCCCTCGAAGGTGCTCATGCCGTAGAACGCGACGGAAGCCACCATGAAGCGCAGGATGGGATCGGTGCGCAGTTTGTCCCAGGCTCCCGACAGCGTCATGATGCCGTTGATCATGCCACCCCATGAGGGCATCCACAGGACGATCGAGAAGGTCATGCCGAGGGTTTGAGCCCAATCGGGCAGCGCGGTGTAATGCAGGTGGTGGGGTCCGGCCCAGATATAAAGGAAGATCAGGGTCCAGAAGTGCACGATGCTCAGGCGATAGGAGTAGACCGGGCGGTCGGCCTGCTTGGGAACGAAATAGTACATCATCCCCAGGAAGCCGGCGGTGAGGAAGAAGCCGACCGCATTGTGTCCGTACCACCACTGTGTCATGGCGTCCTGCACGCCGGCCCAAACGATGTAGCTCTTGGTTCCGAAAACCGACACCGGAACGGCAAGGTTGTTCACCATGTGGAGCATGGCGATGGTGATGATGAACGCGAGAAAAAACCAGTTGGCCACGTAAATGTGCGGTTCCCGGCGCTTGATGATGGTGCCGACGAAACAGATCAGGTAGGCAACCCATACGATCGTCAGCCACAGGTCCACATACCATTCCGGCTCGGCGTATTCCTTGCTCTGCGTGATGCCCAGCACATAGCCCGACGCGGCCAGGACGATGAACAGCTTGGTAGCCCCAGAACAGGAAATTGCCCATGGCCTCGCCGCCGAACAACGACGTCCGGCCGGTTCGCTGGACCACGTAAAGCGAGGTCGCGAACAGCGCATTGCCGCCGAAGGCGAAGATCACCGCCGAAGTATGAACGGGTCGAAGCCGCCCGAACGTGGTCCAAGGCAGATCCAGGTTTAGAACCGGAAACGCCAGCTGAAAGGCGATGACAACGCCGACAAGCATACCAACGACGCCCCAGAAAATCGTCGCGATGACGAACTTCCGAACGAACGCTTCGTTATACTGAACAGATACGTGAGCCCCGCCAGTGGCCGCGAGTGCTGCGCTCATAACCTACTCCCGCACACGACAAATGCGGAAGACAGTTGCTTGTCTTCCGCGTTTTTAATCAATTTCTTCCGGATTGTAACGTTGTCGACCAACACTTATAGACACCAAGTCGATGTATAACGCTTCTTATTACCAATTCCGCACTGGATTTGCCATAGACTATGCCGCAGTGCAGCAAACCCTCGATATCATATTTTGCCAAAGGATTGAAGTCAACTCCGTGGCCGAAAGTCCGCCGTTCGGCAATGTCGGGGCTCGCGGGATAAATGAACGCCGAGCACTTTCGAACTATGCGCCGCCTGCTTACTTCACGGTTACCATCTCGGAGCTTTAACGGAGAGCCAGGGTTGGTCTATTCGCGCATTGAGTTGAACAGCACAGCCAAGGGAACCTCGACATGACGTCTGACGCAATCCCCAGCCGCGCCGCCCGGGCCGTTATGGCCGTTTTCATTTTGGGGCTTGCGGCTTGCGCCGGGAACGCACGGTCGCCCGCGACAGAAATCGCCGACGTGGAGCCGCGACCGGCCGGTGGTGAGCAGATGATCGTTGCCGCTCATCCTCTGGCGTCCGAGGCGGGGCGGGACATGCTGCGGCGCGGTGGCAGCGCCGTCGACGCGGCGATTGCCGCCCAGATGGTGTTGAACCTTGTCGAGCCGCAGTCATCGGGCATCGGCGGCGGCGGGTTTCTCCTCCACTACGATGCCGGCACGCGTGCGGTCACCGCTTTTGACGGCCGCGAGACCGCGCCGTCTTCCGCGACGCCGGATATGTTCCTCGATGCCGAGGGGCAACCCCGGAAGTTTTACGACGCCGTGATCGGCGGTCTGTCGGTTGGTGTTCCGGGGCTGGTGCGAATGCTGGAAATGGCTCACCGGAAATATGGCAAGCTGCCGTGGGCCGATCTGTTCCAGCCGGCCATCCGGCTCGCCGAGCAGGGGTTTCCCGTGTCGCCCCGCCTCCATGAAATGGTGGCGAAAGACGAGTACTTGAAGACCTTTGCCCCGACGGCGGCGTACTTTTATGACGCAAGCGGCGCGCCGGTATCGAGCGGCGAGCGTCTGACCAACCAGCCGTTCGCCGATACGCTCAGGATGATCGCCGACAAGGGTGCCGACGGCTTCTACCAGGGAGCCATCGCCGCCGATATCGCCGAAACGGTGCGCCACGCTCCGCGTAACCCGGCCGGCATGACCGCCGCCGACATCGCGGCCTACCGGGCCGTGGAGCGCGACCCCGTTTGCCTATTGTATCGCCAGTGGCGCGTGTGCGGAATGCCGCCACCTTCATCCGGCGGTGTTACCGTGTTGCAGATCCTCGGCATGCTGGAGCGCTTCGATATGCGTGGCTTCGCGGCCGGATCGGTCCAAGCGACGCATCGCCTTGCGGAGGCCAGCCGTCTGGCCTTTGCCGATCGCGACACCTATCTGGCCGATTCGGACTTCGTGCCGGTGCCGACCGCCGGCCTGTTGGATCGTCGATATCTGCGCGAGCGGGCGAAGGCGATCGGTAACCGCGCGATGCCGGGCGAGGCCTCGCCAGGGAAGCCCGACGGCGTCACCGCCGATGCGTTCCAGTGGGTTCCCGACATTCACGCCAGCATTTCCACCACCCACCTCAGCGTGATCGACGGCGACGGCAACGCCGTATCCATGACTTCCAGCATCGAGAGTGCGTTCGGGTCCGGATTGATGGTGCGTGGCTTTCTTCTCAACAACGAACTGACCGACTTCTCGTTTGTGCCCGAGCGTGATGGCGTCGCCGTTGCCAATCGCGTCGAGCCCGGCAAACGGCCGCGCAGTTCCATGGCGCCGACCCTGGTATTCGACCGCCAAGGGCGCTTGGTGATGGCGATCGGCTCACCCGGCGGCTCAAGGATCATCGGCTACGTAGCGAAAGCCCTGATCGCCAGCCTTGATGGCCAGATGGAAATCCAGCAGGCCGTCGACTTTCCTGCCGTGCTCAATCGCAACGGACCCACCGAGCTGGAAATCGATACGCCGGCCGCGGCCCTGCGGCCCCAATTGGAGGCCTTGGGGCACGAGGTCGTCCTCCACCGGATGACCAGCGGGCTCAACGGCATCGCCGTAACGATCGAAGGACTGCGGGGAGGCGCCGACCCGCGCCGCGAAGGCGTGGCGCTCGGCGATTGATCGATGCGTGCGGCGGATGGAGCATAGGTTTGGCGGCGAATATGCGCTATGGAGACGCAAACCCGTACCATGGCACCTTCATGACAACTCCCGTTCCGTCTCCAACTCCGACTTCATCTCAGTCTGCACCTCAGGCCCCGCCTCGCGTCTTCCTCCAGCCCGGCCGCGACCGACGCGTCGCCCACGGTCACCCCTGGGTGTATTCCAACGAAATCCGCATGGACCCCGACACCAAGGCGCTGCCTCCCGGCGCCGTCGCGACCCTGCATCGCGTGGACGGAAAAGCGCTGGGAATCGGGACGTTCAATCCTCACGCGCTGATCGCCTATCGGCTGTTCGATCGCGACCCTCAGGGCCACCTGGACGAAGGCTTTTTTGTCCGGCGTCTTCACCGCGCCCTGGAGCTGCGCAAGACGCTGTTCGCGAAACCGTTTTATCGGCTGGTCCATGCCGAAGCCGACGGGGTGCCCGGCATGATCGCCGACCGCTACGGCGATGTCTTCGTGGTGCAGGTGAACACGGCCGGAATGGAGGGTCTGGCCTCCTCTCTGCTGGCGGCGCTGGACGACGTGTTCCCGCCGGCCGCCGTCGTGTTCCGCAACGACGCGCGGATGCGCGCCCTGGAGGGGTTGCACGGGGATACAACCGACCCCGCCGCCGGTGACCCCTTCATCGTGGACGTCTTGGAGAACGACATTACCTTCACCGCCGATCTCGCTTCGGGTCAGAAAACGGGATGGTACTTTGATCAGCGGGACAACCGGGAGTTGGTGGCGCCGCTGGCCGGCGGCGGGCGCATGCTTGATGTCTACTGCTACACCGGCGGGTTTGGCATTTCAGCGGCGTGCCGGGGAGCCGGCGAGGTGGTCGGTATCGATTCGTCGCAACACGCCCTTGATCTCGCCCGCATCGCGGCCGACGCCAATGGCGTCGGCGGGACATGTACGTTCACCAAGGGCGTCGCGTTCACCGAGCTCGAGCGTCTCCACGAGGAGGGGGAGCGGTTCCGCGTCGTCGCCGCCGATCCGCCGGCGTTCGTGAAATCCCGCAAGGATCTGAATGCGGGGCTGCGCGGCTATCGCAAACTCACCCGGCTCGCGGCGGCGTTGCTCGAGCCGAGCGGCTTTCTCTTTATCGCGTCGTGCTCTCACAACGTCACGCCGGAGGCGTTTTTCTCGGAAGTGGCGAGGGGACTGGCGAGCACCGGGCGTACCGGCCGGATCATTCGGGTCGGTGGCGCGGGACCCGACCACCCCGTCCACCCGCATCTTCCGGAAACGGCATACCTCAAATCGCTTCTGCTGCAAGTCGACTGAGCCGCTGCCGAAGCACTGGTTGCGGTGAGATTCGCTTTCTCGCGGGCGACACCGTAAACTCCAACCATCATTGCCCTTGATGATGGTGTCCCCGCGCGTGCTGGCGGGACGCCGCAACTTTTGACCGGAAACGCGGCGGGAGAACATGCCGGAGCACCAATACCTGCACGATGTCTTGGTGCTCCTGGTGGCTCTGCTCGTCTTTGTCCCCTTGTTTCAGCGGCTCAAGATGGGCAGCGTTCTCGCCTACCTCGTCGCCGGCATGGTCATTGGGCCGTATTCGCTCGGTCTGGTCGAGAGCCTCGAAGGTACCCAGGCACTGGCCGAGCTTGGCATCGTGTTCTTGCTGTTTGCCGTTGGGCTGGAGCTAAGCTTCGAGCGCTTGCGCCTGTTCGGCCGCAAGATCTACATGCTTGCTATCGGACAGGTGATAGTAACGACGCTGGTGATCGCCGGCATCGCCAGGCTCGTCTCTCTCAATGCCACGGAGGCCCTGGTTGTCGGCGGCGCGCTGGCGCTCTCCTCGACGGCCGTGGTCTTTCAGCTTCTCAGGGAACGCGGCCAGATGACCGGGCAACTGGGCCGCAACGCCATCGCCGTGCTCCTGGTACAGGACCTGGCCGTGGCGCCCATGCTGGTGTTCATCAACACCGCCGCCATGGCCGACCGCGCCCTGTTTGGACCGCTTGGGGTCGCGGCCTTCAAGTTCATCGTCGTCATTATCCTGATCGTGATGGTGGAGCGGATCGTCCTTAAGCCCTTGTTGCGACTGGCGGCGGGGACCGGTGCATCCGAGGTGTTTACCGGCGCGACGCTGTTGCTGGTGCTCGGGACGGGTTGGGCCACCGGACAGGCGGGTCTGTCCATGGCGCTCGGCGCGTTTCTCGCCGGCATGATGGTCGCGGGTACGGAGTTCCGCCATCAGGTCAGCGCCGATATTCAGCCGTTCCGCGGTCTTCTATTGGGACTGTTCTTCATGACCGTCGGCATGACGCTCGATCTCCGCCTGGCCATCGATCAAGCGGGGACGCTCGCGTTGCTGGTCTGCGGGCTTGTCGCCGTAAAGGCGGCCGTGATCATTGTTCTCGCGCTGATCCTCGGCCAGCCGGTTTCGCGCGCTCTGGCGCTGGGAGGATATCTGTCCCAAGGCAGCGAATTCGCCTTCGTGCTCCTGACGTTGGCTGCTTCCCTGGCACTGCTTGCAAACGAATACGCGCAGCTTCTGACCGTCGCCATTGGCGTTTCGATGGTCATTACGCCGGTCGGAGCCCAGATCGCCCGGCAACTCGGATCGTCCGAGGCCCGCTCGGCGCGCTCGCTTCTCGGAAACCTTCAGGCCGAGGAAGGCGAAATCAGCGGCCACGTGGTGGTGGCGGGTTTCGGTCAAGTGGGAAAGGCGGTGGCGCGGCATCTGGTCGGCGAACGCGTGCGGGTGCTAATTCTCGACCTGAACGCGCCCCGCGTAACCGCGAGCCGCGCCAGGGGGCTGCGCGTATTTTACGGCAACGCCACCCGGGTCGATGTCTTGCGCGCGGCTCACCTCGATCGTGCTCATGCCCTGGTGGTGGCGGTTCCGGAAGCGGCAACGGCGGAGCAGGTTACGGCCGTCGCCCGCCAGTCTTTTAAAAATGTACACATTTATACGCGCGTTCCCGACGAAGCTTGGGGACAGCACCTCAGGGTCGTGGGCGCCGACGCCGTCGTGGTTGAAGGTTTGACCACCGCGCTTGAGTTGGCGGAGCGGGTCATGCTGGTTTATGAACCCGGGGGGGTGCCAAATCGCCCGGAAAACGGAGTGCCTTAAACCCAATTAAATGATCAGTCAAAACGCCGCCGCGCCGAGCGGGAATCGCGATTTCCAATATCCTGAGGAAGTGTTGCAAGAAAACAACGGCTCATCATTCGTTACGTTTCGATTACCAAATATAGTAGTTTCCAAGCAACGTGTACCAGATAAAATGTGATTTTTTTGTTGCAACGCAAATTGCGAGCGAATATGAACTGGGCTGTTTTTAGCTTTCGGTAGGTCGAAAGCGGCGGCAAAGCCTCGGGCGGTCGACCATTTCGTCGAGACCCCGTTGACGACTGCATTTGTCCAGTTACTTATGCTTATCATGATGCTGCGCGGCGATGCCGTCTGACCGCCGGGCATATTGGTTTGGTAATTTGAACGATCGAAATTCGATAACTAGGGATATCCATAATGGCTTTGACTGAAATCCTCCGCCGCCGTCGACATGCAACCACGCACTTCCGAGGACACCGCGGCCAAGACGGGCGCTGGTGTTTCCGGGGCAAGGCTCGCAATCCGTCGGCATGGGAAAAGAGCTGGCAGAGGCGTATCCGGTTGCGCGCGAGATCTTCCAGGAGGTTGATGACGCCCTGGATCAGAATCTGTTCGAGCTGATGTGCGACGGTCCGGAAGACCGACTGACTCTGACCGAGAACGCGCAACCCGCACTGATGGCCGTCAGCATGGCCATTTTGAGCGTGTTGCAGAAGGAGCATGGGTTCGAGCTTCGCCATCTGGGCCGGTTCGTTGCCGGACATTCGCTCGGCGAGTACACGGCCCTGACCGCCGCCGGCAGCTTTACCGTGCCGGATGCCGCGCGCCTGCTTCGGACCCGCGGCCTCGCCATGCAGACGGCGGTTCCGGTGGGCGAAGGCGCCATGGCGGCGTTGATGGGGCTGGATTTGGAAACCGCTCACGAGGTCGCGGCCGAGGCTACGCAGGACACCTACGATGGCGCCGTTTGCGTTGCCGCCAATGATAACGCACCTGGCCAGATCGTGATCAGCGGAACCCGGATCGCCGTTCAACGCGCCCTCGAAATCGCGGCGCTGCGGGGAGCCCGGCGCAGCCTCATGCTTCCGGTCAGCGGCCCCTTCCATTGCCCGCTGATGGCTCCGGTTGCCGATGTCATGGCGGAAGCCCTGGATAACGTGAACGTGCGGTCGCCCGCGGTGCCGCTGGTGTCCAACGTGACCGCGCTGCCCGTCACCGAACCCGAGCAGATCCGCAGCCAGCTGGTCCGTCAGGTGACCGGCATGGTGCGCTGGCGGGAAAGTGTGCTGTTCATGCACTCCCATGGCGTCGAGGAGTTGGTTGAGATCGGAACTGGCAAAGTGCTCTCGGGTCTCGCGCGTCGGATCGATAAGAGCATGCGCGGTCTGTCGGTGGCAAATCCGACTGACGTTGACGCATTGATCCAGACGATCTGACCGGCCGCATACATCCCGACATATTGCTAGAACGAGGGCCAGTCGGGCCCTCGTTGCCGTCGAGCCGGCCTATCGGCGGGCAAGGATAAACAAGCGGCGGAACGGAAACAGCGTTCGGCCGTCGGCGGAGGCGGGATAGGCTGCGGCCATGCGCTCCGTGTACGCCCCGAGAAAAGACTGTTGGTCGGTCTCCGGCAACGCCTCCAGGAATGGCCTCAGAACCGTGCCCCTGGTCCAGTCCATCACCGGATTGGCGCCATCCAGAACGTGCCAGTAGGTGGTCTCCCAGACATCGAGAGACGACGTCAGCGCCGATAGCCTATCGATCTGGACCTCTGGGTCGTCGACAGGCGCCGGCGCAGGAGGGGAATGAGCTGTCTCCTTCCAGCGACCCCAGCCGGCGATCTCGGCGATGGCTTGATGAGAAGGCGCATGGTTTTGTCGGGGCATCTGCACGGCCAATTCCCCGCCCGTCCTTCAGAAAACTCACCAGCCTGGGAAACAGGGTGTCATGATCGTCGAGCCAATGCAGAGCGGCATTGGAAAAGATCAGGTCGACCAAGCCTCCGTGGCGCCCACGCGGCGATGTCCGCCTCGAACCCACTCGATCGAGCCGTCGGCGGCGCGCGCCCTCGCGAGCATCGCGGGCGACGCATCCACGCCGGTGATGCGCGCCCGCGGCCAGCGCTCCGCCAGCAGCCGGGTAATGTTGCCGGCGCCGCAGCCGAGATCGACGATTCGCGTCCGGCGCGTCTTGCGCGATGTGTGACATCAGATCGATCGCTGGACGCGCCCGCTCCTCGGAAAACGCCAGATAGGATGCGGGATCCCATGGCGTCGGGCTGGATGGGCGCACCACCACATTTCAGCTCCCCGGCGGATGGAGACAACCCGCCGGCAACTGGATGCGAAGGTGGTGCCGCCCGGGGCCGCTTTCCCCAGTTCAGTTCCCCGCCGTGGGCATTGATGATTTCGCGGGCGATGACCAGACCAAGGCCGGTACCGCCCTTTCGAGCCGTCCCCGCGAACGGCTGGAACAGTCGTTCCTGCACGCTTTCTTCGATCCCCGGACCGTCGTCGCGGAATTTCGATGACGAGGTCCGTGTCCCGAAGCGCCTTGATCCGAACGGATCGGGCGCCCGCCTGAGCCGCGTTCAATGCCAGGTTGCTGAATACGCGGAACATCTGTTCCGGGTCCGCCTTGATCTCGAAACCGAAGCCCGACGCCCGTCACGGTCTCGAGACCCGGCGCGTCGGCGCCCGGCCGGCAGACGGTCGCTTCCAGTTCGGACACCAGGTCGTCCAAATCGAAATACGGTTGGCTGAAGGGGGATGCGGACATCCTGGACGAACTCCAGGGTCTGACTGCACAGCGCCACCGCCCGGTCGATGGACTTGGACAGCCGCGGAGCCACCCGTGCCACTTCCGCATTATCGATGGACGCCAGATGCTCGGCGGTCAGGACGGCGGTGGACAACGTGTTTCGGAGATCGTGATTGATTTTCGCCACCGCCGCGCCCAGGGCGGCCAGGTGCGTCTTGTGACGCAGGGCGCCGCGCAGATCTCGTTGCATCGATGCCAGTTCCCTCTGGGCGACGCCAATTTCGTCGGTGCGATCCGAGGGGTGGATGGTAACGGACTCGTCTTCGGGGTTGTCGCGGAAGCGGGTCATGCTGTCGGTGATTTGCCGGACCGGCCGGACCATGAGCCATTGCAGGCTGAGGAATACCAGACCGGCGGTGAACAACGAGATAATGATCGACAACTGGAGAATGCGGACGGAGAAATCCAACATCTCTTGGCGCATCGGTGCTTCGTTCATCACGACTTCGATGGTGGCGTCGGCGTTGTGGGGCGAAGCGGCGACGATTCGCATGACCCTGTTATCTGATTGCAGCAGCGTCATCAACGCCTCGGCGATCCATTCCGGAAACATCACATCGCGGAGGTCATAGGTGACATCGACGGAGGGCAATGTTTCACTGCTCAGCATCAGCTTTCGGCGGTCGGGCTCCTTCAACACGACAGCGTAAGCGCCCGCTTGAGGAGCAGATCCATGGACAGAGTTTTTCCGACGACATTGTCGGGACTGGCCTCGACCGCCAGAATGGCCAAGTTGGCCTTGGCGATTCTGATCCTCGAGATAGGCCTTGCGAAACCGCGAGACGGACGGAACGTAGATAAGCACCTCGGCCAGCATGACGAAAAGCGTCGTCAGCGCGAGGAGCCGAGCCGACAAGCCCCAAGGCAGGGACGGCATCTTGCGTCTTTTCCGAGCCATGGGGGATCATACCACCGGTCGCTCTTTGTTAACCATTGTGGAACTCAAGTTCGCGTGGCTTTGTCGTTTGCAGTCAACGAGAACGAGCAACAAAACGCCACGAGTACCGCCAGCACAAGAAAGACGAAGGGCAACGAGTGCACCGTCGAAAATTTTTTTGTTCTTCATCCGTCGGTCGCGGTTCATGCCAGTGTTTCCAGTATGGGCCGTTGAGCCCGCGACCGCTTTTGATGAGGGTTTCCGTACGATTGCGTCACCGTACAGGCAATGGTATCGCGGCAGACCGCTCACGGAATGTCACCTTTGCGTGTCGGTCCGCAACCATTTTGGCCATGGATTGTCGGGTTCCGGCGTCGGCGCAATTGACTTCGGCGCGGCAAGGCCATATACAGCGGGCCGTTCTGCGTCGGAGCCAGCTTGTGAAACGTACATACCAACCCAGTAAGATTGTCCGCAAACGCCGTCACGGTTTTCGCTCCCGTATGGCAACCGTAAGTGGTCGGCGAATCCTCGCAAATCGGCGCCGGAAAGGGCGTAAGCGCCTTTCCGCTTGACCCGCCGGTGACTTCCACCGTTGCCCACCTAAAGCGCCGATCGGATTTCCTCAGGATTGCCAGGGACGGCCGAAAATGGGTCGCGCCGGGGTTGATACTGCAAATGCGGCCCCGGGGTATGGAACAACGAGGGAGAGAAGATTTGCCGCCGATCCGCGTGGGGTTTACCGCTAGTCGCCGCGTCGGCAATGCCGTCCGTCGCAACCGGATACGGCGCCGCCTCAAGGCGGCCGTGGGGGCGATTCTCGCCGCTCATGCAATGCCTGATCGCGATTATGTGTTAATTGGCCGGGCCGCGACGTTCACGCGGCCCTATTCCGCCTTGCTGAGAGACCTGGAGACCGCTCTCAAACGTGTTGGTGCTTACGCGAAGGCGGATCAACCGGTTCAGGGCGGCACGGGATACGGGGAAGCGAGGCGATGAAGCCGGTACGCGGCCTGATGGTGGGATTGATTCGCGGTTACAGATATCTGCTCTCGCCAATCCTGCCGAGTTCATGCCGGTATCAGCCCACGTGCTCGGCGTATGCCGTGGAAGCGTTCTCAGCGCCATGGTGTGATCAAGGGAGGATGGATGGCGCTCAAGCGCATCCTGCGGTGCCAGCCGTGGGGGGGTCAGGCTACGATCCGGTCCCGGGAACGGAGACCGATCCGACGCACAGTCATCTCGATGACCATTTTCATCCGATTTCTTAGAGCTTAGGGCAGCGGTCACCAGGGTCGCGTCAAGGTAAGGCACGAATTCAATGGACAATAGAAACCTGATCCTGGCGATCGTCCTGTCGATCGTAATTCTGTTTGGGTTCCAGCACGTTTACGAGATCTTCTACCCAAAGCCCGATATTCCTCCCACGTCGTCCGCGCAGCAGCAGTCCGCCACGGAGAAAACGCCCGGCGCCGTCGATCAACCGCCGACGCCGAGCGCGGACTCGGTCCCGCCCGCCATACCCGGCACCGAGCCGCCCCCGGCCGCCTCCAAGGAGCAGGACCGGTCCGAGGCGCTCGCCGGTGTTCCGCGCGTGAGGATCAATACGCCCAGGCTGCACGGCTCCATCTCGCTGATCGGCGGGCGTCTCGATGATTTGACCTTGGCCAAATTCCACGAAACCTTGGATCCCAAAAGCCCGGAAATCGTTTTGTTTTCGCCGCGCGGAACGCCCGATGCCTATTTTGCCGAAGTCGGTTGGGTGTTGCCATCCGCCTCGGGTTCGGCGGCGCCCGGGCCTGACACCGTTTGGACCGCCGACCGCGATACGCTGACGACCGACGATCCGGTGACGTTGACCTGGGACGATGGCGCGGGGCTGACGTTCAAGCGGATCATCTCGATCGATAGCGACTATTTGTTCACGATTACCCAACAGGTGGAGAACAACGGGAGCGACGCCGTCAACCTGAACGCCTATTCACTGGTTTCGCGCTACGGGACGCCGGAGGTCAGCGGTTTCTACATTCTGCACGAGGGGCCGCTGGGCGTGTTCGACGGGACCCTGAAGGAAGTCGACTACGACGAACTTCAGGAGGTCGGTTCAATCCAGCAGAAAAGTACGGGGGGCTGGATCGGCATCACCGACAAATACTGGCTGGCCGCCCTGGTTCCCGATCAGGACGTGTTGGTGAACACGCGGTTCGTCTATCAGGCGGCCGGAGCGACCGGGCGGTATCAGGTGGATGTGCTGGCGCCCGGGGTTACCGTCGCGCCCGGCGAGACGGCCGAACGGAAGAGCCGGCTGTTCGCGGGTGCCAAGGAACTTAGCCTGCTGCAGACCTACGAGGACGAATACGGCATCGACAAACTGACACTGGCCATCGATTTCGGCTGGTTCTGGTTCCTGACCCGACCGCTTTCGGAAGTTTTGATCTGGGCCAACGGCTGGATCGGCAATTTCGGTGTCTCGATCCTTCTGCTGACCGTGGTGATCAAGCTCGCGTTCTTCCCGCTCGCCAACAAGTCGTACCGGGCGATGAGCCAGATGCGGAAGCTGCAACCCGAAATGATCAAGCTGCGCGAACGCTTTGGCGACGATAAGGCGCGTTTGAACCAGGAGATGATGGCGCTCTACAAGCGCGAGAAGGTGAACCCCACGTCGGGCTGTCTTCCCATGCTCATCCAGATCCCGGTTTTCTTTTCGCTTTATAAGGTGCTGTTCGTCACCATCGAAATGCGCCACGCGCCCTTTTTCGGATGGATCCAGGATCTATCGGCCCCCGACCCAACGACCGTGTTCAATTTGTTCGGACTGATCCCCTGGCAGCCTCCGGAACTGCTCATGATCGGCGCGTGGCCATTGATCATGGGTATTACCATGTTCTTGCAGCAGAAACTGAACCCGCAACCGCCGGACCCGCTGCAGGCCAAGATCTTCATGTTCCTGCCCGTTGTGTTCACCATCATGCTGGCTCGGTTCCCCGCGGGACTGGTGATCTACTGGACCTGGAACAACATCCTCTCCATCATCCAGCAATGGGTGATCATGCGAAAGATGGGTGTGAAAACCTGACGGAAAACACCGACGATGACGGCGCGGCGGCGCGCGAGCAGGGCAGGGTGCTGTTCACCCTGCCGTGCGGTTTCGTCACCGCCGCGGCCCAGTTGGATCAGGTGCCGGCCGGCGACCTTCCCGAGATCGCCTTCGCGGGTCGCTCCAATGTCGGCAAGTCGAGCCTGATCAACGCGCTCACCGGCCGCAATACCCTGGCGAGGACGTCGAATACGCCAGGGCGGACACAGTTGCTGATCTTCTTCAATCTGGGCGACCGGCTGACGCTGACCGATCTTCCGGGCTACGGATACGCCGAGGCGCCCAAATCCACCGTGGAACGCTGGACGCACCTGGTGGACGCCTATCTGAGTGGCCGCGCCCCACTCCGGCGGGTTCTTCTGCTGGTGGACGCCCGTCGCGGGATCAAGCGCATCGACCGCGACGTCATGACCATGTTGGACCGCTCGGCCGTATCCTATCAGGTGGTCCTGACGAAGTGCGACAAGCTGAAACCGACGCCACTTGCCGATCTCCGTTCGCGCACCGCCGCCGAGCTCGTGCAGCACACCGCCGGCCATCCGGAGGTGTTGACCACCAGCGCCCGAACCCAGGAGGGCTTGGCCGAGCTTCGCGCGGCGCTCGGTGAATTGGCGCTGCCGGGTCCGGCGAGCGGGGGGTGATCGGGTAAGGTTGCGAGAGGGTAATAAATTTATTTGTGGAAATGTTTTTGTCGTTGCATACAGTCGCGCCCCATGACCGAAAAAATCAGCAAGACCCGTGATCAATGGCTGGCCCAGGCGCGAACGCTGTCCGAGGCGCTCCCCTACATGCGGCGCCATGCCGGTTCGACGTTCGTCATCAAGTACGGCGGCCACGCCATGGGCGATCCCAAACTCGCCGCCTTGTTTGCCCGCGACGTGGTTCTCCTTCGCCAGGTCGGGATCAATCCGGTGGTGGTACACGGAGGCGGGCCGCAGATCGGCAAGATGCTGGAACGTCTGAAGATCAAGAGCGAGTTTCTCGACGGCCATCGCGTCACCGATAAGGATACCGTGGACGTCGTCGAGATGGTTTTGGCCGGATCCATAAACAAACAGATCGTCACCGAGATCAACGCCGCCGGCGGCTTCGCCGTCGGGTTGTCGGGAAAGGACGGAGACCTAATCCGGGCGCAGCGGCTGAGGCGCACCAAGCGCGATCCGGGGTCGAACATCGAGCGCATTCTCGACCTCGGGCTGGTCGGCGAGCCGAAGGAAATCAACCCCCACATTCTCGATTTCTATGAGCGGTCCGACATTACGCCGGTCATCGCCCCCATCGGCGTCGGTCCCGCCAAGGAAACGCTCAACATCAACGCCGATACCGCCGCCGGCGCCATTGCGGCATCGGTCGGTGCGCGGCGGCTGCTGTTGTTGACGGATGTCGAGGGCGTTCTCGACAAGCAAGGAGCGCTCATCGCCGAAATGACTTGCTCGCAGGCCCGGGAATACATTGCGGCTGGAATCATTCAAGGCGGCATGATCCCGAAGGTGGAAACCTGTATGGAAGCCGTCGGCAAGGGTGTGGACGGAGCGGTTATCATGGATGGCCGGGTGCCGCATGCCCTGCTCTTGGAACTGTTCACGGAGCATGGCGCCGGAACCCTGGTGGTCGCCGACTGAAACGAGCGATGTACCCTGGCAATTGCCTAAGAAATTGCGCAGATAAGTCTGGCGCGACGTCCAAAGGTTTGCCGCGCCGCGTTTGGGGTTGTTAGATCCCTCGAGGATCCCAAGGATAGAGCAGCATGCAAAAGCAACCCACCGCGCCGGCGGAGCCGCCGGCACCCGACACGGGAATGGCCAGTCTTCGCAATGCGGAAGCATGGGTGTTCGATCTGGACAACACCCTTTATCCCGTAACCGTGGATCTGTTCAGTCAGATCGACGTGAAGATGCGCGACTACATCGCCGGTTTTCTGGGTGTCGATGTGGATCAAGCCTATCGCCTGCAAAAGGAATATTTTCGCGATTATGGCACGTCACTGCGCGGGTTGATGCGCCGTCATGGCATGGACCCCGGGCCCTTTCTCGACCACGTCCACGATATCGACATGAACGTGCTTGTGGCCAGCCCCGCGCTCGAGGCGGTGTTGGAGCGGCTTCCCGGTCGAAAGCTGGTCTTCACCAACGCGTCGGTCAGTCACGCCGAACGCGTGATGGAAAGACTTGGCATCGCCCGCCATTTCGATGCGGTATTCGACATCATCGAGGCGCAATACATTCCCAAACCGGAACCCGAGATCTACCCGATCCTGATCGAACGTCACGGTCTCAATCCGGCGCGAACCGTGATGGTCGAAGATATCGCCCGCAACCTGGCGCCGGCGGCGGCGCTCGGCATGACGACGGTTTGGTTGCGAAACGACTCAGAACATGGATCCATCGGCGCCGGCGAGGGATATGTCCATCATGTGGTGGACGATCTCGTGAAGTGGCTCGAAGACGTACTGGAGGGACGGGTTTAGCGGTCCGTGCCAGATTGCGGTGGTTTTTTCGTGCTGGGTGTTGACAGGCGCGATGGCGATGCGCATGGTCCCCGAAACGTCAATCATTTTCACCTGTTTCTGTGAGCCATGACCTCCGATATTCAGAAAATTATCGACGATGCCTGGGAAAATCCCGAAGGTATCGGCCCCGAAACCACCGGTTCCGTCCGCGACGCCGTCAATCAGGCGCTGGAAATGCTCGAACTCTGGACGTGCGCGCGTGGCCGAAAAGCGGGGCGATGCGTGGCATGTTAACCAGTGGCTCAAAAAAGCGGTTCTGCTCTCGTTCCGCCTGAACGACATGCAGCCCATGTCCGGCGGTCCGGCCGGCGCGGCCTGGTTCGACAAGGTCGCCCCTAAATTTCGCGGTTGGGACGAGGCACGGTTTCGCGCCGCCGGCTTCCGCGCCGTTCCCAATTGCACGATCCGGTATTCGGCCTACATCGCTCCCGGCGTGGTTCTCATGCCGTGCTTCGTGAATTTGGGAGCCTATGTCGACTCCGGGTCGATGATCGATACCTGGGCGACCGTCGGATCGTGCGCGCAAATCGGCAAGGACTGCCATATTTCCGGTGGGACCGGTATCGGTGGCGTGCTCGAGCCGCTGCAGGCTGGACCCGTCGTGATCGAGGACAATTGTTTCATCGGCGCTCGCGCCGAGGTGGCCGAGGGCGTGCGTGTCGGCGAGGGTTCGGTGCTGTCGATGGGCGTTTACATCGGGGCGTCCACTCGCATCGTGGACCGTGTTTCCGGCGACATCTACTATGGCCACGTCCCGCCCTACTCGGTCGTCGTTTCGGGCACGATGCCCGGCAAGCCGTTGCCCGACGGAAGCCCTGGACCCGGGTTGTACTGCGCGGTCATCGTCAAGCGGGTGGACGCGAAGACCCGTTCGAAGACGTCCATCAACGAACTGCTCCGGGATTGACCGCGAGGCGGCCGCGGCTGGCCACCTGCCACAGCCGCATCTCCCTGCCGAATGAGGCCGTTCTTGAATGCCATGGCTGACGCTATCGACCCCGTTGAACTCAGTCGCGCGCTGATCCGCTGTCCCAGCGTCACGCCCGTCGACGCCGGCGCTCTCGACGTCCTTCAGGGCGTCCTGGCGGACATGGGGTTTACCTGCCATCGTCTGCCATTTGCCGACGGTGGACCCGAAGTCGACAATCTTTACGCGCGAAAGGGCGAGGGCACGCCGAATTTCTGTTTCGCGGGACATAGCGACGTGGTCCCGGTCGGCGACGCTAACGCTTGGTCCGTCGATCCGTTCGCGGCGGACATCCGAAACGGACGCTTGTATGGCCGCGGCGCCTCGGACATGAAAACGGGGATCGCGTGTTTCGCCGCCGCCGCCGGCAGGTTCTTGGCGGAGCGCCGTGGAGTCCTTTGATGGCTCGATCAGCTTTCTGATCACGGGTGACGAGGAGGGACCGGCGGTTGACGGCACCGTCAAGGTGCTCGATTGGTTGAGAAAGAGGGGCGAACGCCTCGACGCCTGCCTCGTCGGTGAACCCACCAATCCCCAAACGCTTGGCGAGATGGTGAAAGTCGGCCGCCGGGGCAGCCTCAATTGCTTCCTCGAGATGCGCGGTGTCCAGGGGCACGCGGCGTATCCGCAGCGAGCGGACAATCCCATTCCGCGATTGCTGCGCATATTGACCGATCTCAATGGCGCCCGGTTGGATGACGGGACCGAGCACTTCGATGCATCGACCTTGACCATCACCAGCATCGACGTGGGGAACGCCGCGGCCAATGTCATACCGGCACGCGCGCGCGCCGCCTTCAACATCCGGTTCAACGACGCGCACAGCTCGGAACGCCTGACGAAATGGATCAAGAGCCGTTGCGCCGCCATTGACGAGCGGTTCGAGCTCGTCACCGATTGCAGCGGCGAGGCCTTCCTCAGTCCGCCCGGGCGTCTCAGCCGGATCATTGCGGATGCGGTGGAGAGAACCACCGGCGTTACGCCCGAACTGAGTACCAGTGGCGGCACGTCGGATGCGCGGTTCATCAGGACCATGTGTCCGGTCGCCGAATTCGGCATGGCGGGGGAGACGGCGCATAAGGTGGACGAGAACGTCCTGGTGTCCGACATTTCGGCACTCACCACCATCTATCACGCGGTGCTCGACGACTTCTTCGCGCGCGGCCTGTGATGCCCACCCTTCGCGAAATCGTCATATCGCTCTATGGCGCCAGTCGCCTTGCCCGTTTCGACGCCAATGGCATGTCGTACTTCGACACCTCGCCCGGCGGCGTCTGGCGATCCTTCTTCGCCGCCGTTCTGATCGCGCCATTCTACGCCTTGCTGCTGGTGACCCGGTTTCCGCTCGATGGTGGGGATATCGATCCGTTGCGCTTCGGCGTCGCCGAAGGATTGGCCTATGTGATGTCCTGGGTAGCCTATCCAGTTGTGATGGTCTCGATGACCCAGCTTCTGAACTGCTGGGAACGGTTCCCCGCATACCTCGTGGCCTACAACTGGTCGGTGGTCTTGCAGAACGCACTGTTTCTGCCCATCGGTATTTTGGGTGCCACGGGTATGCTTCCGCCGGATGCCGCCAATTTTCTATGGCTCGTCGCCCTGGTGGCGGTTCTCGTTTACATCTGGTTCATTGCCCGAACCGCGCTGGACCTGCCGCCATTTACCTGTGCCGGGATCGTGATTCTGGACATTGCGCTGAGCTTCTTGATCAGCGCCATGGCGGATGGCCTGTACTGACGCAGGCATTTCCGCTTTCCGCCCTCAATATTTGACCTCGACCAGATAGAGACCCTCGGCCGGAGCAGTCGGCCCGGCGCTGCTGCGATTCCGTGCTTCCAGGGCATTGCCCACGTCCTCCGCATTCCATTTCCCGTCGCCCACCAACTTCAATGTTCCCACCATATTGCGCACCTGATGATGCAGAAACGACCGCGCGCGGGCGCCGATGCGAACTTCATCGCCGACCCGGAGCACCTCCAGGGTATCCAGCGTCCTAAGCGGCGAGGCGGCCTGGCAGATGGAAGCTCGGAAGCTGGTAAAGTCGTGGTGTCCGACGAGGTGCCGCGCGGCGTCCGCCATAAGCGTTTCGTCGAGCGGCGTCGGAACCCACCAGGTCCGACCGCGTTGCAGCGCCGGTGGGGCCCGCCGGTTGGTAATCCGGTAGAGATAGCATCGTTCGCGGGCGGAAAAGCGGGCGTGAAAGTCATCGGCCACGGACTCCGCCTGGACGACCACCACCGCCGCGGGTTTGAGGTGATAGTTGATGGCGTCGCGAACCGTTTTGGCGCGGAAATCGCGGTCGATGTCGAAATGGGCAACCTGGCCCAAGGCGTGAACGCCGGCATCTGTGCGTCCGGCGGCAAAAACGGTCACTGTCTCGTTGCAAAATCGGGCGATGGCATCCTCGATCGCCTGCTGCACGGAATGACCGTTTTTCTGCCGTTGCCAGCCGACAAAACCGCTTCCATCGTATTCGATGGTGATTTTAAAACGCTTCATGTCCTGTTTTCGCCGCGACGAGCCGATTGCAATCAATCAAGCTATCAAATGCATTTTAGTACAACCATCGGTAATAAAATCTATGGCTTAATCCCCAAATATGGTATTATTCGTGGCTGTAATGCCATCAGACAACAACCCTCGGTTAAGTTCAATGGATGGAGCCAGCTTGGTACCCGACCGTTCGATCGCCGAAATGCGCGATATCGATCGGGATTCATTGTATATTCTGCCACTGAGCATCGTTCCCGCGAAGACACCCCCGCTCAAGCGGGCCCGGCTCATCAAAAATGCACGCCTCGAGAGTGTCGCCGAACTGTTCGAGGGCGCCGACATCGGCAGCGGTCAGTTGGCGATCGACGACCTCCCGGCGGAGTTCCGCTGGCCCGATATTCCTATTCACCCAGATCTGGTTCTGCTGCGCAAGCTCGCCCTTCTACCGAGCTTCGATGTGTACAGCCTGCGGATCCTTCTGCGTGAGCAAAACATTCCGATCAACGATTATTCGGCGCTGAGGCTGTCCAAACAAAAGGGCGACGAGCTTGCCGAGTACATGACCACCTTCACTCGGCCGCTGATCACGAAGATTTACGGGGGCGACGACGTTTCCATCCAGAGCTACGACGACATCATCGGCCTGTTTCGCCAACCGGACGCCAAGAAAGCCATGGAAAAGTTGAAAATCATGGCTCGTCGGTTGGAAATCCGAGTGGATGAGGTGCCAAAGTTCCTCGAAGACTACGGAGATATTTTCCTGTCGTTGTCGTACTACCGCCAGTGCCTTGACTATATCCAGCCGCTGCTCGCCGACTTCCTGGAGTGGCTGGAGGATCTCTGCCAGAATCGGCAGGTGCAAAGCCAGAGGAACCTGATGGCGACCTGTCGCGCGATCCAGGCCATTCTTAGTGGTCTGGTGTTTTCGATGAATCGCCGTTTCGACAAATTCAACGAGAGTACCGCCGGTATGTGGGACCAGATCTCCGCCGCGCGATTTCGCCAGGTGGAAAAGATGATCAAGGGATATCACACCACCGTCGGCGGTGTGCTGTGCTCACTGACCATCAAGCTTGAGACCTGGGCGAGAAACTTCCCTCATAAAAAAGCCGGAGGGCCCGATACGCGCGCCGAGTTCATCATGTCCGATATGCGGCCGGGAATTGGCAGAATTCAGCAAATCGAGGATATGGCGCCGATGATGGCGCGTTACGCTTGACGCGTCATTCGAGAAGGGTCCCCGGCGGTAGCGGGTAGCCGCGCAGAAACGCCTCCTTATCCATCGGCGCCTTGCCGGCCCGCTGAACGCGAAGCGGACGAAGAGCGCCATTAGCGCATGCCACGCACAGACGATCGTCAACGATCAGTCCGGCGGGCCCTTCCGCCCGTTCGATCCTGGCTGACAGCACCTTGATCCGCTCGCCTGCGTGCGCGAACCACGCACCGGGCCACGGATTGAGGGCCCGGACCGCGCGCTCCAGGTGTTCGGCGGGCAACCGCCAGTCGAGGCGGCCTTCGTCCCGCTCAAGTTTGCGGGCATAGGTCTCGCCGGTTTCGGGCTGAGGCGTCGCCGCGAGGGAGCCGTCGGCGATGCCTTGCAGCGCCTTGACCATGAGGTCGGCGCCCATTGCCGCGAGGCTGTCGTGAAGATCGTGCGCCGTCGTATCTCCGGTGATGGCGGCGCGGCCCACCAGCAGCATCGCTCCGGTATCAAGGCCTTCGTCCATCCGCATGATGGTGACCCCGGTCTCGCGGTCGCCGGCCAGGATGGCGCGCTGAATGGGCGCCGCGCCGCGCCATCGGGGCAGCAGCGAGGCGTGCACGTTGAAGCAGCCGAGGGGGGGCGCGTCCAGAATGGCTTTGGGCAGAATCAGCCCGTAGGCGGCGACCACGGCCGCATCGGCGCCGAGTTCCGCGAAGGCCGCCTGCGTTTCCCGCGATTTCAGGCTCTGCGGCGTGCGGACGGGCAGACCGCGGGCGTCTGCGAAGGCATGGACGGGCGAGAGCCGCTCCTTGTGGCCGCGCCCGGCCGGCCGGGGCGGTTGCGAATATACCGCCACCACCTCGTGACCGGCTTCCAGAAGCCGGGCCAGCGCCGGCACCGAAAAGTCCGGGCTACCCATGAAAACGAGCCGCAAGGGGGTCATTCGGGCAACCTGGCGGGATGGGAAAATTCCGTCAAGCGGCCGCCGTGGCCATACGCTTGGTCTTGGTGAGCTTGCGGAGAATGATGTTGCGCTTGAGCGACGACAGGTGATCGACGAACAGGGTGCCCTCGAGGTGGTCCATCTCGTGCTGTATGCACCGCGCCAGAAGGCCATTGGCTTCCAGTTCGCGGATATCGTTCTCGGCGTCGAGATAGCGGACACGGATGTGCTCGGGCCGGTCCACCTCGGCATACTGTTCCGGCAGCGACAGGCATCCTTCCTCGCGGCAGACGGTGTCGTCGGACGACCAGACGATCTCCGGGTTCGCCATGCGGTAGGGCCGGGGATCTTCGTCGGGCGCGGCCGTATCGACGACGATGATGCGCTTCAGGACGCCCACTTGCGGCGCCGCGAGACCGACCCCGTTGGCCGAGTGCATGGCTTCCAGCATGCCGTCCATCAGTTGGCGGGCCTCGTCGTCGACCCGGTCCACAGCCTTCGCGCGCTGCTTCAGGCGGGGATCCGGCGCGACAATGATGGTTGGTTTCTGCATCGTGCGTTCACTTCGTCGTTGAGAATTGAGCCCCTACTGATATGGGCGAACGGCAAACGGCGTCAAGAATTAGTCGCCGAGTTCACCGGCGCGGCCCAGCCTACCGCTGGACGTGAATCCGGTATGACAGCTCCGTGGCTCCATTGGCGGGAACCCCCACTTGCCAGATCAGACGCTCGGCCGTTTCCTTCTCATGTGCCCAGCTCTCCGAGAGGATTTCCCATTCCCCGGGAACGATTTCCGCCACCTTGACTGTTACCGCTTCGTCCTTGGCGTTGCGGATCTCGATCTTCCAGGCGCTTTCGAACACGTCGTCGGGCAGGCCCTGACGCCTGAAATCGGTTTGCCGGCGGATGACGGAAATGTCGAAGGCCTCGCCGGGCGACACGTCCACCTTTTCGCCGACGGCGGTATGCGCCATGCGATCCTCGCCCAGCAGCCGCAATTGCCCCCCGCCGTCACGTGTATAGAACCGGACGATGCCGGCGGGCAGGGGCTCACCGGGACCGCTTTTCTTGGCGTTTTCAAACCGCATCCGGATGTCCGGATGGGTCGGGCGCGGCTCGCCCCGCTGGCGGCCGTACACCGGGACGGACGCGTCGCTCACGTATTCGCGGGCGACCGGAACGTCCGACGCCGACAGCAACGCCAGTTGCTTGATCTGCTGGTCCAGCAGGTCGACCGGCCTCGGAATGACGTACAGATGATAGTCGCCGAGGCTTTCGCGTTGCGGCGGCGACGGCGCGTCGGCCGCCATGGCGGCGTTCATCCGCATGGCGTATTCCGGACGTTCCGGCCCGCCCCGGGGCGACACCCGATTGACCTCGCCGGCTACAAGTCCCAACGACGCGTTCTCAAAATCGGTGCCGCTCCGGTTGGTCAGGGTCACCCGGCCGTCCAGGTCGAGCACGCCCTTCGACAGGTCCACTTCCGCCGCGTAATCGGCCTCCCAGTTCAGGCCGCCGGTCAGGTAATTGAGCGACAAGGTGCGCTCACCGTCGACGGCGCTGTCGATGCTTGCCACCAGCGCCGGCAACGGCCGCAAATCGGCAGGCACCTGGTCGAAAACCAGCCGCCCGGGAATGCCGGTTTCGATGCGGTCGCGATAGCGCAGCACCACGCCGCCCTGGGTGCTGAGCACCACCGCGTCCTCGACGGTGTCCTCGCCGGTGGTGGGGTGGGTGCGGATCACCTTCACCGATTGGCCGACGGCGCGTCGCAGCAGGGCCTGCGGGGTCAAAAGGTCGAAGTCGTAGTCGATCTCCTGAACGGTTCCCGATTCGTTGCCGACGAGCCATGCGCTCGACGGGATCATCTGGTTGCTGACGCCTTCGAAGGCCAGCGCGTTGACGCCGTCGTGCAGCGGCACGACCCGCTCGTCCGCGACCAGCGCCAGGCCGCCGCCGTAGACGGTCACCGCCAATGCCGTGCGATTTTCGGGGGTTAGCCGGGTCTCCGCGCCGTTTGCTGCATGCCCGATCATCGTTGCGGCGCATCCGACAACGGCCGCCCAACCCTTCAGACCCAAACGCGTCATCGTGTTCCTTTCGCTCCTAAATGGATCCACACGCCCAAGAGTTTGCGTTCGGGGTTTGGCTTGTGCAAGGGTTGAGAAACGACGAGCAAATCCGGGAGTTGAATGGACGTCGACATCGATTGGGTGACGTGGGCCCCGCTGATCCTCGCGGCGACCGCGGTGGTCCTCGTGGTGGTGCTGATGCGGGGCGAGCGATCGCGCACCGTATCCTCCATGCACATGGCGCGGATGTCCGACACCGCGCAGCGGCTCACCGAAACACAGGCACAACTGGCCGGAAGGCTGGAGCAGACCCAGGTGGCGCTGAGCGCCCGGCTCGACGGACTGACCCGACGGCTCGGCGAAAGCCTGTCGCAACAATCCGAGAAGACCGGCGACTCGCTCCGGGTCCTGCATGAGCGCCTGGCGGTCATTGACGCCGCCCAGAAAAACATTACCGAACTGTCGGCGCAGATGGTCAGCCTCCAGGACATTCTCTCCAACAAGCAGGCCCGCGGCGCCTTCGGCGAGGTCCAGCTCCGTGACCTGGTGACGGCGGTTCTGCCCGCCTCGGCCTATGTCTTTCAGGCTCCCCTCGGCAACGGCCGGCGGGTTGACTGCCTGCTCAAGCTTCCCGATCCGCCGGGACCCATCGGCCTCGACGCCAAGTTTCCGCTGGAGAGCTACCGCGCGCTCCGCGACGCCGACACCGAGGCTCTCAAGGTGCACACGGCGCGCGCGTTCAGCGCCGACGTCCTCAAGCACGTCAAGGACATCCAGGAGCGCTACATCGTCCCCGGGGAAACCGCCGACTCGGCGATGATGTTCCTGCCGTCGGAGGCGGTCTACGCCGAGCTCCACGCCAACTTCCGCAACGTCGTCGAGGAGTCGTTCCGGCGCAAGGTGTGGATCGTCTCTCCGACCACGCTGTGGGCGACGCTCAACACCCTCAGGGCGGTGCTGAAGGACGTCCGCATGCGCGAGCAGGCGGGGCTGATCCAGGCCGAGCTCAGGGCGATGAGCGAGGACGTGCTCCGCCTCGACGACCGCGTCCAGAAGCTGCAGCGCCATTTCGAGCAGTCCGTCGACGACATGCGCCAGATCCGCGTTTCGTCGGAGAAGGTGGCGCGCCGGGCCGAGCGCATCGAGGAGTTCCAGATGGGCGAGGATACCGCATGCCAGGGGTCCCCGATGCCGGAACTCGTGGATCGTCCCGATGGTTGATCGCCCCCGTCCCGCATCACAAGTGCGTGACCCCGGCGGGCACCCTCGGCCGCCCGGCCACAGCGTCATGCACGCGCGCGACACCAAATGTTGATGACAATCGTG
The DNA here is from genome assembly GCA_963786305.1 of uncultured Alphaproteobacteria bacterium. Classification (GTDB taxonomy): domain Bacteria; phylum Pseudomonadota; class Alphaproteobacteria; order Rhodospirillales; family Defluviicoccaceae; genus CAKZLS01. The sequence goes on along the minus strand of CAWAYL010000003.1, from coordinate 46,294 downwards.
CTCCGATCCCCTTAAGAACTCCGATGCGAAAAGATTCTTATTTACCAGCGGCCGTATCCGACGACCAGATCGCCGACACGCTCTCGCGGTTCGAGCGGTCGGAGGCCGTGGTCGGTCTCATGGGTCTGGGGTACGTCGGGCTGCCGCTTATGCTGGCCTTCTGCGGTGCCGGCTATCGCACCCTCGGCTTTGACATCGATCCTGATAAGGTGGCCATACTCAATCGGGGTGAGAGCTATCTCAAGCACATCGGCGGCCACAAGATCGCCGCCGTCCGCGAACGGGACCGTTTCGAAGCGACGTGTGATCTGGAGCGTCTTGCCGACATCGACGTGGTGATCGTCTGTGTGCCGACGCCGATCGGCCCCCATCGTGAGCCGGATTTGTCGTTCGTGATTGCGACGACCGAGGACATCGCCAAGCATTTGCGTCCCGGGCAACTCGTCATCCTCGAGTTCGACGACTTATCCGGGAACGACCCGGGAGGTGATGAAGCCGATCTTGGAAGCGACGGGATTGCGGTCCGGCACACACTTTTTCCTGGCCTATTCGCCGGAACGGGAGGATCCGGGCAATGCCGAGTTTGCAACTGCGCGCATACCGAAAGTCGTGGCCGGTGACGGAGCGACCGCGCTGCGACTGGCGCTGGCGCTTTACCGCCGCGTCGTGGTGAATGTCGTGCCCGTTTCGTCGCTGGACACGGCCGAAGCCGTCAAGGTGACCGAAAACGTTTTTCGGGCGGTGAATATCGCTCTCGTCAATGAACTCAAGATCATTTTTTACGAGATGGGGATTGATATTTTCGAAGTCATCGAAGCCGCGAAAACCAAGCCGTTCGGTTTCATGCCGTTCTACCCCGGCCCCGGTCTCGGCGGCCATTGCATTCCGGTGGATCCGTTTTATCTGACGTGGCGGGCGCGCGAGTATGGGATCGCGACGAAGTTCATCGAGCTTGCCGGGGAGGTGAATACGCGCATGCCCCAGTACGTAATCGAGCGCCTCCGCGTGGAGCTGGATCGGCGTTTCCGCAAGGGCCTCTCCGGATCGCATGTCCTGGTCATGGGCATTGCCTACAAGAAGGACGTGGATGACCTTCGCGAAAGCCCGGCGCTGGTGATCATCGAGCTGCTGATTGCCGCCGGCGCCGACGTCGAATACCACGATCCATATTTTCCGAGCATTCCGCCCACCCGCCGGCACGGTGCGCTCGCCGGCAAGCGGTCGGTGACCATGGAGCCGGCGCGTCTCGGCACCTACGATGCCGCCGTTATCGTTACCAACCACAGCTGTATCGACTATGAAACGCTGGCACGTTCCGTGCCGCTCGTGGTCGACACCCGCAACGCCATCGCGGCTGATTGTCCCTTCGCCGCCGCCGTCGCCCGTGCCTAATGATCTGGATCCCCCATATGGGGTCTCTATCAGCGATAGGCGGTATTATTGCACCATGCGCACGACATAGAACAGTTCGGCATACTGAACTCCGACCTCCGTGCCTCGCAACGCGGCCAGGCGGCGCGTACCCTCCAGGGACAAAGGGTACCCATCCGGCTGCACCTGCGATTTGTACGCCCTGAGCGCGTCCAGTTTGTCGTCGATGTAGGGTGAGATATCCAGATAGAACTTTCCCGTGCCCGGCATGGAGGTCGGACCCCAGTCGACATAGGGATACTCGTACATGGCGGCCAGCAACTCCACGGGCCGGCCCGGACGCACCCGAAGCGCACTGTACATGGCGTCATGCAAAATACGATGATCCTGATGATGGGACGGCGTCGGGAAATAGATCTGGTCGTAGGGATGCCGTTCGAGAATACCGTCCAGACGGGTGACGATGGCCCGCATGCCAACCTGCAACAGGCAGTTCTCGAAACCGGAGAAGAGGACATCCACCTTCGAGACTCCCATTCGGACGCATGCCAAACTCAATTCCGCATGACGTTCCGTCTCGGTGCATTTAACGCCACCGCCGGGTACCGACACGGTTCCCATGGTCAAGACCACGGCATCGACCGTGTGCCCTTCCGCGACGGAGCGGCGGATCATGCCGCCACAGCCGTAAACCTCGTCATCCGCGTGTGGCGCGAGTACTAGAATACGCATGGGGCCCCCTTGGCATTCGCGTTTGCCTCAACGCTCCGTTCCGGATAGAGGTCCCCGCAGCGCGAACCTCAAGAAAGCGCCTCGTCGGGAAGCATTACTGTATCATCCAAAACCGCCACCAAGGCAACGTCCGGCTTATCCGTTCAACAGCTTACCGAACCGGCAAAAACGGCCTGGGTGCATCGTTGCCGGAACTTGATGGTGAGCCAAGAGGGTATATTTGGAAGGCGGTGTCCTGGAGCACTCATCCCGACGTGATAAACCACGATAAGCGCGAATTCCATGATTGTTTATGATCGATCCCGCGCCGCCCCAAATCCCGTAACGCCTGTCATCGCGGACGTCGGTAGATCGTCTTCGGATCGTGCGATGACGCTGATGCTGGCGTCGCTCTCCAGAATCACCCAGCGAACCTGGTCCAGGGACGACAGGCCATGTTCACGAATTGCAGCCAGCACCTCGTCCTGGTTGACCCGCTCGCGGCGCAGCGTTCCGTGCAAGAACTCGCCATTACTGACCAGCAAAGCGGGCTCCGCCTTGATCACATGGCTGACCGGTGGGAAATGGTAGATCAACTTGGTGACGATCCACTGCAAACCCAGCAGGCTTCCGATCGCCAGCAGGGATTCGGCGATGGTGACGCTTTGCTGAACCATGCACGACGCCGCCAGGGTGCCCATGGCAACCGTCACCACCCAGTCGAAATTGTTCATCTGCGAGGTTGAGCGCTTGCCCGCCAAACGGATGAACAGAATGACCGCGAAATAAACGATGGGCACCGAAATCGCGATCCGGACCAGGTTTGCCGCGCCGTCGAAAAAGATTGGTTCCGTCATCGTGAGTGGTGGCCCCTTTTTTGCGACCCAAGGAATGGGTTCCGGAGGCTAACGCCAGGGCCGGGTCATGGGTTCCATCGTCGGCGACGTCAGCCTTTCTTGCGGTGCATATCGGCCAGGTACCCGGGAACGCCGATGAACGCCATGGGCGATTTCTGAACGATCCATCCAGACAGGGTCCATTGCGCTCGGTATCGGCTTGGGACCGGTCGGGCGTGGTGGGGGCGCCCTTCGATACCGTCAATGAGTACGGTGCGGAACCGGGGGATCGTAGCCCGGCGCGGCGGCGTCGAGGCCCGAGGTTTGCAATGCGTAAAGTGTCACCGGGCGCCGTTTGCCCCTGACCGTCACCTGGCCCATGGGGGTGAGCGGGTAGGAAACTCGGAGTGCCTCGACCGTGGAAGCGGAGACGAGAACACGCGATCCAAGATCCTTGTTCAGGGCCTCCAGCCGCGCCGCGAGATTAACCGCGTCGCCGTAGACGGTATAGCTGAGACGTTCCTCGCCGCCGACCGCTCCGGCCACCACCTGACCGGTGTTGATCCCGATGCGGACCCGGAGCCGGGTTCCGGCAAAGGTCTTTTCGGTGACGGCTCTCTGGATCGCCAAGGCCGCGGCGAGCGCGTTGTCGGCGTGGTTCGGATCCGCCACCGGCACATTGTAGGTCACCAGCATGGCGTCGCCGTGGAAATGATTGACCACGCCGCCTGTCGCTTGGACCGCATCGATGGCCGCGCCGAAGAACGAATTCAGCAATTCGAGCACGGCGTCGGGCGAGCGGTTTTCCGAGATGCCGGTAAAGTCCTCGATATCCAGATAGAGGATGGTGGCGGTGGTCAGGCGCGGGTGCACCACCCCCTTGTTTGCCAGCAACAGCGCCGCGATCTTGTCGGGGACATAGCGGCCGAAGGTCTGGCGAATGAAGTCACGCTCCCGCAACCCCTCGATCATTTCATTGAATCGTTCGCTCAGCACACCCAATTCGTCGGACGACGTGACCGGGGCGCGGCTTTCCAGCAACCCGCCGCGCGATGCGTCCATGGCGTCGGTCAGCGACCGAACCGGCCGCACCAGGCTGCGGGTGACGAAGATCAGCGAAACCAGCATGAGAAACGCCGACGCGAACAGATCGAGAAAGATAGTCTGGGTCAGGCTCAGCCCCTGGGCGGCGCGAAGCTCGCTGAACAGGGTGAGGTCGAGGATGATCAGCGTGCTCGGAATCAGTGCCAGTACGCCGAAAACCACGATCAGCTTGTTCTGAATGCGGCCGCGCGCCGCCGGCAGCGGATGCCCCTTGAAGAAAAACGCGACCTTTAGGTCATGGGTGAAGTCGCTGATCACGAAGTAAACGTAAAAGCCGTAATACAGCACGTACAGGAACAGAAACCAGCCGATGGCCGCCACTAGAACAGATCTCGGCATCCCGTCGAGATCCGCGTCGGCCGGCAAAAACACGCCGAGGGTGAAGATCACCGCGCAGTAGCCAAACGTCACGGCCGCCGCCCACAGGCTCGCCAAGCGCGGCAGCGCGGCTATCCGCCACTCGACGCTCGCGATATCGCGGCGGCCGCGCAAGGCCTCCCCGATGGGGCGGAAGAGAAGCCACGCTCCGATGGCATTCGCCAGTCCCAGGATCGCAATGTTGGCCACGAGGTCTGCCGCCACCACGTCAAAGCGCCTGGAGACGGCGATGAAGATGCCGGTGACTGTCAGATCAACGAGGGCAAGGCTGCTCATCAGAAGAATGAAGCGCTTTTGCATCGGATCGGGAATTTACCCATCGCGGCCCGAGGCGGCATGCCCGAACTACCAGGCTGTATACGTCGTTGAATCTCCGGTCCATCACCGCACGGCGAGCCGGCGGGATTGTAATTTCCGCGCGGTCCATCCAGAATACGGGGCCGGGGTGCGCGATCCCGGCCCGGTTGCGTAATGTGCCAAACACAAGGTGAGAGGCCGGTGGTCCGCAATATCAGTGGCGAGGTTAGTCACATTTGGGCCGTTTTTCTGTAGTGCCGTCAGGAGCCGACAACTCGGGCTCTAGACGAATGGGGCTCTAAAGGAGGGAACAGATTGGCGGCGGATTTGAAATCGTTCTCACTGGTGCTCGCGGTGATGGCCGGTTTCCCCCTTTTGGTGGGAGCGGCAGTCTCTAGCCCGCCGGTTCGCGCCGAGCAACAGAGCCCCGATACCCGGGTCGGGTCCGATCCTTCGCCCCGCCTTGTCGAGGAAACGCTCATTGCCCGCGGCAATGCCCTTCTCGAGGTCGGCGACTTCGCTTCGGCGCGATTGCTCTTTCAGGCCGCCGCGAACCGGGGCAGCGGCCGGGCGGCGATGCTGACCGGCCTCACCTTCGATCCCCGGTACCGGGAACTGGCGGGCGCGTCCGAACCGCAGGCCGACGCCAGCCTAGCCCGCCGGTGGTATGCGCTGGCGATCCAGCGGGGCGACCCGGAGGCACGGCGCAACGATCTCGATCTGGTGCAATGGCTCAAGGACCGGAACATCGATCCGGACGCCGGCGCGGAGCCGGCCACGGAAGCAGCGGTAGAACCAGAACCAGAACCAGAAACGCAGCCGGCCGAAGACGAGACGGCCGTCTCGCTCGAGGAGCCGCCTTCTCGCCGTGCGGAGATGACACCGGCGCCAACGCCCGGCAACGCAACCCTACCGACGCCGGATCCGGCCGAGGCGGCGGGGAAAGGTGCCGGTCCGGATCCCACCGACGCGTCCGCCGAACCTTCAACCGAGACGCCGGTCGCGGTGGCCGCGGCGCCGTCCATGGAGCCGCCGATGGAGGCGCCCATTGCCGACGACCGGGTCGTCCGCGCCCAGTTGACCTCGGCGGTCGAGGACCGCGAGCCCGTCGACCGGCTGGCGTCGTCCATTCGCGTATCGGATGGCGGTGTGCAGCGCATCGTGTTCTTTTCCGAGGTTCACGATCTTTCCGGGCAGACGCTGTCCCATCGGTGGGAGCGCGAAGGACAGACCATGGCGGACGTGTCGTTCGTCATCGGATCTGGCGCGTGGCGGATGCATTCCTCCAAGCGGGTGACCGCCGCGATGACCGGCGCATGGCGCGTCGTCGTGGTCGACGAGGTCGGCGCCGAACTGGCGAGTGTGCCGTTCGTTCTCGAATGACCGCCGCACAAGTTCATATGAAGGGCATGCACGGTCTGGCGGAATTCACGTCACGCGATGCCTTCCGGCAATTTGGTAATCACACGGTGTGGCGGCACCGGCATCGCCGCTCCCGGATCCACACCACTACGCTTGTTCGACTGTCTTGCCGGTGTTCGTTGATACCTTGGGGCCGGTGCCGCGCAACCTGACGACCTTGTTGAGCATATCGAACCAAAAGCCGGACCCCAGGCTGAGCGCGAAACCGGTGATGATCCATCCGATCACCGCGATCAGCATGTTCTGGCGAGGCTGCAAGGTAATGCCGCCGGCCTCGCCGTCGGGCTCGTCGTCGAACCGCCAACCGAGGGGGAGGTCCGATTTGGACAGTGTATCGAGAATGTCCCCCAATTGAACGTTGGCGATATCTTCCTTGGAGGCGTCCTCGAGATAGGCGGCGGCACCGGCGGCCAGGGACGCGCGCAGGTTGCTGTCGGTCCACAGCGTGTTGGCCACGTGCACCGTATCGGCGTTGAGAACGATAGCCATGACGACGCCGACGACGATGGCTATGAACTTGGCCTTGCGCCGGTACCAGCCGGACACCCGGTCCATGGAATCGTTGAACCAGCTTTCGAGCCTTCCGACGGCGGCCGTCACTTTTTTGTCGAGGTCCGCGGCGCCGGTCCGCAATTCGCCCGTCAGCAACGTCAACTGGCTCTTGAGGTCACTCTCGGGCAATGTCTCGACGATGGCGTCGGCGTCGCGGAACAACGCATCGACGCCGATCCGCGCGATCTCGCCGGGGGATGTTCCGGCCTGCGTCGCGCCGCGCACGCGGATTTCGTCGAGCAGCGCCATGACGAACGTGCGGCTGGGGATGTAGGACGGTCCGTTCTCCAGCTTGACGCCCAGCATTTTTCGCTTGCTGCGATAGAGGCTTTTGATGGCGGGGTGATCGTAAAGCGCCGCCGTCAGGTCGTTGAATTGCGGGTGCTCCGCGAGTTTCGGGTCATTGAGAAGGTTTTCGATCCCCTCGCGGAGATTGGACGCCCGCAGCTTGAGCAGGCTCGCCATGGACTCCTGAACGGCGGTGCCGACAATGCTCAGCAGCAGGTACATGAAGAACAGACCGAGCAGGACGTCCAACGCGGCCCAGCCAAACATGATGCCCCCCCGATCAAAGCCTTGTCTCGATCACCAATACATTGGCACGTTGTTTCGGCCTCGACCAGCGATTTGAGCGGTCTTCCGCGGAACTGTCCTGGAGGCGGTCAAGCCCTCTCGCGGGTGGCGGGGAACCGGAGGTCCGGCCAGTCCTCGATGGTACGGTTCATGTCCCAGGCGTTGCGGGCGAGAAACACCGGCGACGCGTCGCGGTCCTCGGCCAGACTGCCGCGATGGCGCTCCATGAACCGCTTAAGCGCCGCCGGGTCGTCGCCGATGACCCAGCGCGCCGTCTCGTAGGGCGCGGCCTCGAAGCCGACGGCGATCTTGTATTCGGTGGCGATGCGCGACACCAGAACGTCGAGCTGCAACTGGCCGACCACGCCGACGATCCAGCTCGACCCCACCAGCGGCCGGAACACCTGGGTCACGCCCTCTTCGGCCAGATCCTCGAGGGCGCGGCGGAGCTGCTTGGCGCGCATGGGGTCATCGAGGCGGACCCGGCGCAGGATTTCGGGCGCGAAGCTGGGAATGCCGGTGAAGCGGATGTCCTCGCCTTCGGTCAGGGCGTCGCCGACCCGCAGCGTGCCGTGGTTGGGAATGCCGATGATGTCGCCGGGCAGCGCCTCTTCCGCCAATTCCCGCTCATGGGCAAAGAAGAAGATCGGGTTCTGCACCGACAACGATTTCCCCGTGCGCTGCTGGCGCAGCTTCATGCCGCGGCGAAAACGGCCGGAGCACAGCCTGAAGAAGGCGATGCGATCGCGGTGGTTGGGATCCATGTTGGCCTGGACCTTGAACACGAAGCCCGTGACCTTGTCCTCACCGGGCCCGACGGTGCGCGGCTCGGCTGGCTGGGGGCGCGGCGGCGGGGCGAAGGCCGCCAGGGCCTGAAGCAATTCATCGACGGCGTAGTCCTTGAGCGCGCTGCCGAAGAACACCGGCGTCATATGGCCGCCCCGGTAGGCTTCCGGGTCGAACTCGGGGTAGGCCGAGGCGGCGAGTTCGGCGCCATCGCGGAACGGCGCGAGGACATGATCGGGGATGCGCTCGTCCAGTGCCGGATCGTCGAGGCCGCCGCATACGATGGCGCGTTGGTACGACGTGCCGCGCCCGTCGTCGGATGTGAGGAAGCGGCGGCCGCGCAGGTCGAAACAGCCGTGGAAATCCACGCCCATCCCCACCGGCCAGGTCACCGGCGAGGCGTCGAGGGCCAGCACGCTTTCGATCTCGTCGAGCAGTTCGAAGGGGTCGCGGCCCTCCCGGTCCACCTTGTTGATGAAGGTGATGATCGGGATGTCGCGCAGCCGGCACACCTCGAACAGTTTGCGGGTCTGGTTCTCGATGCCCTTGGCCGCGTCGATCACCATAATCGCCGAGTTGACCGCCGTCAGTGTCCGATAGGTATCCTCGCTGAAGTCCTCGTGGCCCGGCGTGTCGAGCAGGTTGAAGGTGATGCCGTCGCGCTCGAAGGTCATCACCGAACTGGTAATGGAGATGCCGCGCGCCCGCTCCATTTCCATCCAGTCCGACTGGGTGCGCCGGCGCTCGCCGTGGGCCTTGACGTGGCCGGCCATGCGGATGGCGCCGCCGAACAGCAACAGCTTTTCGGTCAGCGTCGTCTTGCCGGCGTCGGGGTGGGAGATGATGGCGAACGTGCGGCGCCGCGACCATGTGGGCGCGTCGCCGGGCGTCCCGGTGTTCATGACCGTCGTGTCTGCCGTGTCCATCTCTATCCGTTCGCTTTCCGACCGTTGTTCTTTCGTGTCCGACATGCGGATCGCGCCGGACGTTTTCCCATGCGCACTGTGCGGTGCGCGTCCGCGTGGCGCCAATCGTGCCGTGAGCGGAGGTTGGAGTTTGGGAAACCGCGACACTACCCGTTTCGCGGCTTTTTCGCCAGCTTTACGGAAAAGCGCCGGGATTGCTGCTGCGTGAGGGATGAAACGGAACGATAAGAGACGAAAAAGGAACGGTGCTTCCGCGAAAAAAGTGGACAATAGACCCGAAATGACCAGCGACGTGTTTCGCATTGGGTGCAATCCGGAGAGCGTTTAGTGGTCTGGATCTAACATATGGTGCCCATACGACGGCCTTCCGAGTTCCGCTGGTTAGGCGCGTGGCGCGGCGTGATGCTGTCGCATCACAAGCGCCGCGCAACGACGCCAGGGGGCTCGGAAGGCCGCCCTGCGGGTCGCATTTCCCGCTCCCTCGGGGCGTCTGACGCGCTTGACGATGGGTCCCCATCGCCGGCGCGCGTCCTCCTGCCGAGGGAGGGAGAAATGCGATCGTATGGGTACCATATGTTGGATCCAAACCACTAGGAGAGCCGGCGATGCCCCTGAGTGTATTCGACCTGTTCAAGATCGGGATCGGGCCGTCGAGCTCGCACACCGTCGGACCCATGTGGGCGGCGCACCGCTTCGTGCTCCAGCTCGAGGCGCGGGGTCTGCTCGCCCGGGTGGCGCGGACCGAGGCGAACCTTTACGGATCGCTGGCGCTCACCGGCAAGGGGCACGCGACGGAAAAAGCCGTTATCCTGGGTCTTGCCGGCGAGGTTCCGGACCGGGTCGACGCCGACGCCGCCGATGAGCGGGTGGCGCGGATCGCTTCGGAGAGGCGGATGATGGTGTTCGATCGCCACGCCATCGACTTCGATCCCGCCGCCGACGTGGTGTTTCACTTCGGCCAATTCCTGGACAAGCATCCCAACGGACTGCGTTTCGTCGCGACAGACCCATCGGGCGCGGTACTTCTCGAGGAGACCTACTACTCGGTCGGCGGCGGCTTCGTCCTCAGCGACACCGAGATCGACAGCGGCGGCGACGCCCCCGGCAGCAACATCCAGGTCGCTCATCCCTTCAACTCCGCGACGCAATTGCTCGACATCGGCCACGGGACGGGCCTGTCGTTGGCCGAGATCGTCCTGGAAAACGAAAAGGCCTGGCGCAGCGAAGAAGAGACCCGCGAGGGCCTCCGCAATATTTGGCGGGTGATGGAAGCGTGCATCGAGCGCGGATGCCGGGAAGCGGGCGTTCTGCCCGGCGGTCTCGGCGTCAGGCGGCGGGCCAAATGCCTGAAGGACGAACTGCTCGCCCGCCCCGAAAAAGCGCTGAGCGACGTCCTCACCGTGCTGGACTGGGTCAATCTCTACGCGCTCGCCGTCAACGAGGAGAACGCCGCCGGCGGGCGGGTGGTCACGGCGCCCACCAACGGCGCGGCCGGCGTGATCCCGGCGGTGCTCACGTACTACATGCGCTTCGTGCCGGGAGCGCGCGAGACCGGGGTGTTCACGTTCCTCGCCACCGCCGGCGCCATCGGCATGCTGTACAAGACCAATGCGTCCATCTCGGCGGCCGAGATGGGGTGCCAGGGCGAGGTCGGGGTGGCCTGTTCGATGGCGGCGGCCGGGCTGTGCGCGGCGCTCGGCGGGACCAACGAGCAGATCGAGAACGCCGCCGAAATCGGCATGGAGCACAATCTCGGGCTGACCTGCGATCCCATCGCCGGGCTGGTCCAGGTGCCCTGCATCGAGCGCAACACCATGGGCGCGGTCAAGGCCATCAACGCCGCCCGCCTGGCGCTGCGCGGCGACGGCACGCACTTCGTCTCGCTCGACAAGGTCATCGAAACCATGCGCCAGACCGGCTTCGACATGAGCAACAAATACAAGGAGACCTCGCTCGGCGGCCTCGCCGTCAATGTCGTCGAATGCTGAAGCGGGTGGTCCGGATCTTTCCTTTCCGTTGGAGTCAGTTCCGGCCGACGCGGATCACCCGCTTGCCGAAGTTTTCGCCCTTGAGCAGGCCGATGAAGGCTTCGGGGGCATTTTCCAGACCGTCGATGACCTCTTCGCGATACTTGACCTTGCCGCTTTCCACCCACGCCCCCATCTGCTCGGTGAATTCCGGATAGAGATGGTCGAACGTGTCGAAAATGATGAAGCCCTGCACCCGGAGCTTCTTGCGCAGGATATGGCCCATCAGCCAATTCAGCCGATCCGGCCCCGGCGGAGTTCGGTGGCGTTGTATTGCGATACCAGGCCGCACACCGGCACCCGCGCATTGGCGTTCAACAGCGGGATGACCGCATCCAGCACCTTGCCGCCGACGTTTTCGAAGTAGATGTCGATGCCGTCCGCGCTGGCCTCGGCAAGGCGTTCGGCAAAGTCGGGCGCCTTGTGGTCGATGCAGGCGTCGAACCCGAGCTCGCTCTTCGCATAGGCGCATTTGTCCGGGCCGCCCGCGATGCCGACGACGCGGCACCCCAGGATCTTGCCGATCTGACCGACGGTGGCGCCGACCGGGCCGGTGGCGGCGGCCACGGCGAGGGTCTCGCCGGGTCGGGGCGCGCCGATCTGCGTCAGGCCCGCCCAGGCCGTGAAGCCGGGCATTCCGAGAATGCCGAGCGCCCAGGAAGGATGCGCGGGCGACGGGCCGAGATTGGTCGCCCCCTCGCCATCCGACAGGGCATAGTCCTGCCAGCCGTTGAAGCCGAGCACCCAGTCGCCCGCCGCGAACCCGTCCAGGTTCGACGTGACCACCCGCGACATTGTGCCGCCAACCATCACCGCGCCGATCTCGACCGGCGGGGCATACGAAGGAGCATCGCTCATCCGGCCCCGCATGTAGGGATCGAGCGAGAGGTACTCGGTGCGCAGCAGCATCTGCCCGTCACCTGGCGTCGGCGGCGGGTTCTCGACCAGGGTCAAGGTCTCCTTCGTCGGCTCTCCCTTGGGCCGCTCGGCCAGAACCCATTGGCGATTGGTCGTGTCGGGCTGTGACATGGTGATATCCTTGCAAGGGGCCGCTTCGCGTTCGGTCTCGGTTAGGCAGCGAAACACCTGATATGGAAGTTTCCGGGCCGGATTCCAAGCCGGAGACTGCCCCACGTGGCGGGCGGCGGGGGGGGAGGGGGTGTCGCGATTTCTCGAAAACAACCCCATGCAAAGTACAACCATGGACCCGCTGACCGTGCCCAACGCGTTGATGAGCAGCGCGGACGCCGTGCCGATCGCCATGGGGTCTTGCAGCGGCATGGAACTGGATTTCATCGCGAACGTGTTGGCGCTGCCGCCGCCGACGCCGGTCATGACCGTGTACGAGCTCGTAATAGCTGAACGCGTTCCGACACTACGCAGAGCGGGTTAACAGCGGGTTGCCGGACGGGGTGGGTTCAGCGGGGTGACTGCCAGGCCGGATACCGTTCAGGTGAGCGGCGCCAGGTGGCGGTTGAGGCGGCGCTCCAGCAGGCGGTAGCCGTTGGTGAAGAGGAAAGTGAGAACCAGGTAGAGGGCGCCGGCGGCGAGGAAGATCTCGACCGGCATGTAGGTGCGGGCGATGATGGTCCGCGCCATGCCGGTGAGGTCGAGCAGCGTGATGGTGCTGGCGAGCGCGCTGCCCTTGAGCATCAGGATCACCTCGTTGCCGTAGGCGGGAAGCGCGATGCGCCAGGCCTGCGGCAGGATGATCCGGCGGTAGCAGGTCGTGCGGGACATGCCGAAGGCGCGGGCGGCCTCGATCTGGCCGCGGGGGACGGCCTCGATGCCGCCGCGAAAAATCTCGGCGGTATAGGCGCCGGTGTTGAGCGCGAACGCGATGATGGCGCACCAGAAAGGCTCGCGGAGCACCGGCCACAGGATACTCTCGCGCACCGCGTCGAACTGGCCCAGCCCGTAGTAGATGAGAAAGATCTGCACCAGCAGCGGCGTGCCGCGGAAAAAGAAGATATAGGCGTAGGCCGGACCGCGCAGCAGCCAGTTCGCCGATACCCGCATCAGCGCCGCCGGCAGCGCGAACACCATGCCGACGACGAGCGCCAGCACCACCAGTTCAATGGTGAGCAGGGCTCCCTCGAGCAGCTTCGGCAGGTTCTCGACGATGACTTCGATGTTCATGCGCGGCGCTGGACCCCTTACACCTTACGCCGCCAGCCTCGGCACGCCCTTGGAGGCGGCGCGTTCGGCGTAATGCAGGACCACCATGGTGACGATGGTCATCAACAGATAGAGCACGGCGGCGAGCAGGTAGAAGGTGAACGGCTCGCGGGTGAAGCCGACGGCGATGGTCGAGGCGCGCATCAGTTCGTCGAGGCCGATGACCGAGATCAGCGAGGTGTCCTTGAGCAGCACGAGAAAGAGGTTGCCGAGCCCGGGGAGCGCGATCCGCCAGACCTGCGGCAGGACGATGCGCCGGAACGTCAGCGCCGGGCTCATGCCAAAGGCGCGGGCCGCCTCGATCTGGCCCTTGGGAATGGCGAGGATGGCGCCCCGGAAGATCTCGGTGGCGTAGGCGCCGAAGGTCAGGCTGAGGGCGATGACGCCGGCGGCGTAGGGGCCGAGCTCGATGAAACCGTCGTGCCCCACCCAGCCGGCGGCGGTGGTGAGTAGCGCCGACGAGCCGAAATAGATGATCAGCACCACCAAAAGCTCGGGCAGGCCGCGCACCACCGTGGTGTAGGTGGAGGCGATGGCGCGCGCGACCTTGAATTCCGAGAGCTTGGCCATGGCCCCGGCAAGCCCCAGAACGACGCCGCCGATGAGCGCCCCGAAGGCCAGCTTCAGGGTCATCCACGCGCCCAGTAGCAACTGATCGCCGAACCCCTGGAGGTCGATCATGGCCTCGGACCTCGATGCCGGGACGCCACCCTTGACGGCATCAATAGATGCTGAACGGGAAGTACTTGGCGTTGATCTCGGCGTAGGTGCCGTCGGCGACGATGGCGGCCAGCGCGTCGTTCAGGCGCTTCAGAAGGTCCTCGTCGTCCTTGCGCACCGCGATGCCGATGCTGTCGTCGATGTTCACCGGCTCGCCGATGAACTGGAAGCGCTCGCCGGCGCCCTTCTGCAGCCACTCGTAGGTCACCAGCATGTCGGCGAGAACCACGTCCGTGCGGCCGGATTCCAGGTCCAGATACGCGTTTTCCTGGGTGTCGTAGAGCTTGATGCCGACCTCGTCCGAGAGGTTGTCCTCGAGGTAGCTGGCGCTGATGGTGGCGCGCTGGGCGCCCACCGACTTGCCCTTGAGGTTGCCCGGATCCACTTTGGAATCCTTGGGCGCCACGTACTGGAGCTTGTTGGAGTAGTATGGATCGGTAAACGCCACGGCTTTCTGGCGTTCCTCGGTGATGGACATGCTGGCGACGATGGCGTCGTACTTCTTGGCCAGCAATCCCGGGATGATGCCGTCCCAGTCCTGGGTGATGAATTCGCATTCCACCTGCATCTCGTTGCACAGCGCCCGGGCGATGTCGATGTCGAAACCGATGACGTTGCCGCTGGGATCGATCTGGTTGAACGGCGGGTAGGCGCCTTCGGTACCGATGCGGAGCTTTTCCACCGCCTGGGCGGATCCGGCCATGAACACGCCGATGACGGCGGCGGTGAAGGCAGCGGCGGCGATTGAGCGCTTGTTCATTGTGGTCTCCCCATTATTTTGCTTTGGATTTGGACAGGCTGGCTTGTTTCATTCTACGTCAAAGATGGCTGGTAAGGAACTGGCGGCATCGCTCGGACGTGGGGTTCTGGAAAACCTGTGACGGCGGGCCCTGTTCATGGATGCGGCCTTCATGCAGGAACACGACGTCCGTCGAGACTTCCTTGGCGAAGCGCATCTCGTGGGTGACGACGAGCATGGTGCGGCCTTCGGAGGCCAGGGTCTGCATGACCTGAAGCACCTCGTTGACCAGCTCCGGATCGAGCGCCGAGGTGGGCTCGTCGAACAAAAGCAGTTTCGGCTCCATGGCGAGCGCCCGGGCGATGGCGACGCGCTGCTGTTGTCCGCCCGACAGCTGACCGGGGTAGACATTGCGTTTTTCGGCGATACCGACCTTGGAGAGAAGCGCTTCGGCCCGCTCGACGGCTTCGGACCGGGGAAGTTTGGCGACATGGACCGGCGCCTCGATGACATTTTCCAGAATGGTCAGGTGCGACCATAGATTGAAGCTCTGGAAGACGAAGCCCATCTTCGCCCGCATCCGGACGATCTGCCCGTGATCGGCGGCCACCAGGCCGACGCCGCGCTTGTGCTTAAGCGCCAGTTCCTCGCCCGCGAGGTTGATGCGGCCCTGGTCCGGCGATTCCAGGAGATTGAGGCAGCGCAGGAAGGTGCTCTTGCCCGATCCGCTCGAGCCGATGATGGAGATCACGTCGCCGTCGCCGGCGGTCAACGATATCCCCTTCAGGACCTCCACCGAGCCGAAGCGCTTGTGGATATCCTCGGCAACCAGGGCCGGTGCGCTCGAGGTCATCAATGTTCATCCTTCGCCGGCCGCTCCGTTACGCCAAGGCGACAATATATGACGTGCTTGACATGTTGGAAAGCGAAGTGCTCTGAATTGCCGATCCAAGCCACTAGAGCACGGTGCGATCAGATCGACCCGATCCAATCGCACCGTGCTCTAAACTATTTATTTTTAGAGCAAGTAAATCCGATCAAGTGATTCCACTTGAACGGATATTGCTCTAGAGGAGGAACCCCCCGATGAAGATCGTGCGGCATCGCGTTCACCACGACGACGGGACGTCCTATCCCTTTCGTGAAAGCCCGAACCGGGGCGGCAAGATCGATCCCAAATTCCTGGTGATCCACTATACGGCCGGAAGCAGCGTCGACGGGGCGATCCGATCGCTGACCGACCGCGATATCAGCGCGTCGGCGCATCTGGTGATCGGCCGGGATGGAGCCATCACCCAGCTCGTTCCGTTCGACCGGGTGGCGTGGCACGCGGGACGCAGTACCTGGGCAGGGTTGAGCGGGATGAACCAGTACGCCATCGGCATCGAGCTCGACAATGCCGGGTGGCTGACGCGGAGCGGCGGCAAGTGGAAGTCGACGTTCAACAAGGAATACGAAGACACCGACGTCATCGAGGCGACCCACAAGAACGAAACATCGCCGAGAGGGTGGCATGTCTACACCGCCGCCCAGCTCGAGGCGACGCAGCGGATCGCGCGATTGCTCCTCAAGCGCTATGAATTGCGCGACGTGGTCGGCCACGAAGATGTCGCGCCGGGCCGCAAGACCGATCCCGGACCCGCCTTCAACATGGAAGGATTCCGCTCCAGCGTCCTCGGACGCCGGGACGATTCGCCGGATATCTATGAAACCATCGCTCCGCTCAATATCCGCTCCGGACCGGGCAGCGTCCATGGCAAGCTGGAGGGCTGCCCGATGCCTAGGGGCACCCGGATCGAGGTCAAGGGCAGCCACGGTTCCTGGCGCTTCGTCGACGTGCTCGACCATCCGGAGGGTCTGATGGATCTGGAAGGCTGGGTTCACGGCGGCTATATTCGCCCCGTGGAATAACGAGTGGATAGCATGGATACGTGAACGGGCGGCCCAACGCCACGCGGCGAAACAACCAGGGACTTTTATGACGTATCTCATTCAGGGCGAGACCGGCGATTGGGAGGTGGTCGTCGGGCTCGAGGTTCACGCCCAGGCGATCACCAACGCCAAACTGTTTTCCGGCGCCGCCACGGATTTCGGCGCCGCGCCGAACGCGCAGGTCTCGCTCGTCGACGCGGCGTTTCCAGGGATGCTGCCGGTGTTGAACGAAAAATGCATCGAGCAGGCGGTGCGGACCGGTCTCGGTCTCAACGCCGAGATCAACCTCGCGAGCGTGTTCGAGCGCAAGAACTACTTCTATCCCGACCTGCCGGCCGGCTATCAGATCTCGCAATACCAGCATCCGGTGGTCGGCGAGGGCAGCGTCACCCTCGACCTCGCCGACGGCCGCACCAAGGACGTGGGAATTGAACGCCTTCACCTGGAGCAGGACGCGGGAAAATCGCTGCACGATCAGGATCCGAGGCGGACATTCGTCGATCTCAATCGCGCCGGCGTGCCGCTCATGGAGATCGTGTCGCGGCCCGATATCCGCAGCCCCGAGGAGGCGGGCGCGTACTTGCGCAAGCTGCGCGCGATCATGCGCTATCTCGGCACCTGCGACGGCAACATGGAGCAGGGCTCGCTCCGCTGCGACGTCAACGTCAGCGTCCGCAAGGCGGGAGAGAACACGCTGCGCACCCGGGCCGAGATCAAGAACGTCAACTCGGTGCGCTTCGTCATGCAGGCCATCGAGCGCGAGGCGGAGCGCCAAGTGGAGCTCTATGAGAACGGCGGCGAGGTGGTGCAGGAAACCCGGCTGTACGATCCGGGCAAGGGCGAAACCCGCTCCATGCGCGCCAAGGAGTTCGCCCACGATTACCGGTACTTCCCCGATCCGGATCTGCTGCCGCTGCGGCTGACGCCCGAGTACGTGGAGCGGATCCGCGCCACCCTTCCCGAGCTGCCCGACCAGCGCAAGCTGCGGTTCATGGAGACGTACGGTCTGAACACCGAGGACGCCAGCGTGCTGGTGGCGGAAAAGGAGGCGGCCGAATACTTCGAGAAGGTGGCCGCCGGGCGCGATGGCAAGGCGGCGGCCAACTGGGTGATCACCAATCTGTTCTCGGTGTTGAACAAACGGGGGCTGGCCGTTACCGACTCGCCCATATCGGCGGCCAACCTCGGAAAGCTGCTCGATCTCATGGCCGACGGCACCATCTCCGGGCGGATCGCCAAGGATGTTTTCGAGATCATGGCGGAAACCGGCGGCGATCCCGCCGCCATCGTCGAAGAGAAGGGCCTGACGCAGATTACCGACACCTCGGCCATCGAGGCGGCGGTGGATACGGTCATCGCCGACAATCCGGGCCAGGTGGAAGCGTACCAGGCCGGCAACCAGAAGGTCATCGGCTGGTTCGTCGGCCAGATCATGAAGGCGACCGGCGGGCAAGGCCAACCCGCAGCAGGTCAATCAGATGCTGCGGGCGAAACTATCGGGTTAGCGGGCCCCGAGCGCGGCACTCCTGCCATTGCCGGGCGAACCGTTACCGGCGAAAGATGTCCTCGGCGCCCATGCGCGCCCTTTCCTTGGCGCCGACGGACTGGCGGACGCGTGCGATCTCGGTCTCCAGTTCGCCGATGTACGCATGCAGCGCCTCGATGGACATCTCGTCGAGGTTTCTGGGCGCGGGCTTCTGTTTCTTCGGTTCGAGGTCTTCCGCATCCATCGCACGTCTTCTCCTTGACCGGCTCTCCTTGACTGGCGGCGCTCCCGCATACTAGTGGTCCGGATCTAACATATGGTACCCATACGACGGCCTTCCGAGTTTCTCTGGTTAGGCGCGTGGCGTGGCGTGATGCTGTCGCATCACAAGCGCCGCGCAACGACACCAGGGGGCTCGGAAGGCCGCCCTTCGGATCGCGTTTCGCACTCCCTCGGGGCGTCGGACACGCTTGACGATGGATCCCCATCGCCGGCGCGCGCCCTCCTGCCGAGGGAGCGGGAAACGCGATCGTATGGGTATCATATGTTAGATCCGGACCACTAGACCCGAATATCGAATGGAAAAAGACGGAGTCAAGAATGACCGATACGCTGCCCGAGAGCATGACCTGCATCGAAATCACCGAAGCCGGTGGTCCCGACGTTCTGAAACCCACCACCCGGCCGGTTCCCGAGCCCGGTCCCGGCGAAGTGTTGCTGCGGGTGGCGGCGGCGGGGATCAACGGCCCGGATATCTATCAGCGCCAGGGCCTCTATCCGGCGCCGCCGGGGGCGACCGACATTCCCGGCCTCGAGGTCGCGGGCACCGTGGTGGCGCTCGGCGAGGGCGTCGAGCGATGGAAGACGGGAGATGCGGTCTGCGCCTTGACGGCGGGCGGCGGGTACGCCGAGTACTGCGTGGCGCCGGCGCCGCAATGCCTGCCCATACCCAAGGGGCTCGATCCGGTCGAAGCGGCGGCGCTGCCGGAAACGTTCTTCACGGTGTGGACCAACGTTTTCGAGCGGGCCCACCTTCAAGCGGGCGAGAGCCTGCTGGTCCACGGCGGCGGCGGCGGTATCGGCACCACCGCCATCCAGGTGGCGAGCGCGCTCGGCGCCCGGGTATTCGCCACCGAGGGCGACGCCGACAAGTGTTCCATCTGCCAACGGCTCGGCGCCGAACGGGCCATCGACTACGCCACCGAGGATTTCGTGGCGGTGATCAAGGAGCTGACCGGCAAGAAGGGGGTCGACGTGATTCTCGATATCGTCGGCGGCGACTACGTGGCGCGCAACATCGCCTGCCTCGCCCGCGACGGACGGCTGGTCAACATTGCCTTCCGCAAGGGAAGCAAGGTTGAAATCGACCTGATGCCGATTATGCTGAAGCGATTGACACTCACCGGGTCGACGCTGCGGATACAGTCGGTGGACCGAAAAGCCGAGATCGCGGGGGCTCTATTGGAACATGTGTGGCCGCTGATCGAGGCCGGAAAGATCGCCCCGGTGGTCCATGCCCGCCTGCCGCTCGCGCAAGCGGACGAGGGACACCGGATGATGGACGCCGCCGAACACGTCGGTAAGATCATGCTGGTGGTCGCGGATATTTGACCCGGGTCGGCTCAAGGTAGTAATTTAAACCTTAGGTTTTCCTTCAAACAGCGTTCTGTTGAGCTCTGTCCGGATGAGGACGGGCTTTCTTTCGTTATTGGCCGCGAGGTAGAAAACGATGACACAGCCCATCATGCCCAAAGCGACGGCAGTGTGGTTGGTAGAGAATACGGCGCTCACCTTCGATCAGGTCGCCGACTTTTGCGGCATGCATGCCTTGGAGATTCAGGCGATCGCCGACGGCGAAGTGGCCATCGGAATCCAGGGCCGGGACCCGATAACCGCGGGCGAACTGACGCACGAAGAGATCGACCGCTGCGTCGGCGATCCGGCGCAGAGACTGCGGCCCGCCGCCAAGCGCATACCGACGCCGGAAGCGCGTCCCAAGGGGGCGCGGTATACGCCGGTGTCCAAGCGCCAGGACCGGCCGGACGCCATTGCCTGGTTGCTGAAGAACTATCCGGAACTGTCGGACGCGCAGGTCTGCAAACTGGTGGGAACCACCAAGCCGACCATCGACAAGGTTCGCGGAAAAACCCACTGGAACGCGCCGAACATCAAGCCGCGCAACCCGGCGAGCCTCGGCCTCTGCACCGAGATAGAGCTGGAGAAGGAAGTCGATCTCGCGCGCGCCCGCGCCGGCACGGTCCACGGAGCGTAATGCCAGCGCGGCGCGGCACCGTCAGGCGGTATCATCAGGAGGTGGGGTCGAAGACGATTCCCTGGGCGAGCGGCAGGTCGCGGGAATAGTTGACGGTATTGGTGGCGCGGCGCATGTAGGTTTTCCAGGCGTCGGTGCCGGATTCCCGGCCGCCGCCGGTTTCCTTTTCGCCGCCGAACGCACCGCCGATCTCGGCCCCCGACGGCCCGATGTTAACGTTGGCGATGCCGCAGTCGCTGCCGTCCGGACCGAGGAACCGCTCCGCCTCGCGAAGGTCGTTGGTCAGGATGCTCGATGCCAGACCCTGCGGCACGTCGTTGTGCAAGTGGATCGCGTCGGAAAGCTCCGCGTAGCGCATGGCATAGAGGATCGGCGCGAACGTCTCGGCGCGGACGATGTCGGTCTGCGCCGGCATCTCGACGATCGCGGGCTTCACGTAGAATGCCCTGGGGTACGTATCCTCGAGCGTCCGCTGGCCGCCGAACACGCGCCCGCCCTCGGCCGCCGCCGACGCCAAGGCCGCTTGCATCCGCTCATGGGAAGCGCCGTCGATCAGCGGCCCCACAAGCGTGCGCGCATCAAGTGGATCGCCGATCCGGATCGATGCATAGGCCGCTTCAGCGCCTCCAGCAAGGCATCGTAAACGCTGTCGTGAACGATGAGACGCCGCAGGCTCGTGCACCGCTGGCCCGCCGTTCCCACCGCCGCGAACACGATGGCCCGCACGGCGAGATCCAGGCTGGCCGACGGGGCGACGACCATGGCGTTGTTGCCGCCGAGTTCCAGCAAGGTGCGACCGAAGCGGGCGGCGACCAGAGGGGCCAGGTCGCGGCCCATGGCGCAGCTGCCCGTGGCGCTAACGAGCCGGGCGCGCGGATCGCCGGCGAGCCGGCGCCCGGCATCGCGCCCGCCGATCACGACCGCGAGCAAACCGTCCGGGGCATCGTCGCCGAAGTGCCCGCATGCCCGGCGGAACAGCGCCTGACAGGCGAGCGCCGTAAACGGCGTTTTCTCAGACGGCTTCCAGATGACGGGGTTGCCGCACACCACGGCGAGCGCGAAATTCCACGCCCACACGGCGACGGGAAAATTGAAGGCGGTGATCACCACCGTCGGTCCCAACGGATGCCAGGTTTCCATCAGCCGGTGGCCCGGCCGCTCCGAGGCGATGGTCAGGCCGTAAAGCTGTCGGGACAGGCCGACGGCGAGGTCGCAGATGTCGATCATCTCCTGGACCTCGCCGAGCGCCTCCTGGAGGATCTTGCCGGTCTCGATGGACACCAGCCGGCCGAGCGCCTTCTTGTGGGCGCGAAGCTCGGCCCCGAGAAGCCGGATCAACTCGCCGCGCCGGGGCGCCGGCACCGCGCGCCACACGAGAAACGCCGCGTCGGCCCGCGCGATGGCCGCGTCTACTTCCTCGGGACGGTGGGCGTCGACCCGGCCGATCTCCGCTCCGTCGATGGGCGACATCACGGCCAGATCGCCGTGTTGAATGGCTGTTGCGGCCACGCCGAGGTCGGCCAATAGCGTCTTCACCGTCATCGCGCGAACGACCTTCCCAAAAAGAAAACGGGCGCGGAAACCGAAGCCCCGCGCCCGTCCGTCTACGATATCGCCTCCCCGCTATTTGCGGGAGCTGGCGTAGCCGATACCCTCCAGGGCGCCCTGGATCTCGTCGAGGATCGCGGGGTCATCGATGGTCGCCGGCATTTTCCATTCCTGGTTGTCGGCGATCTTCTGCATGGTGCCGCGCAGGATCTTGCCCGAGCGGGTCTTGGGCAGACGGTCGACGACGGTGGCCGTCTTGAACGCGGCGACGGCGCCGATCTGATCGCGGACCATTTGCACGACTTCCTTGACGATCTCCTCGTCCGACTTGGTGACACCCAGCTTGAGCACCAGGAAACCGACGGGAAGCTGCCCCTTGAAGGAATTGGCGACACCGACCACCGCGCATTCGGCGACGTCCGGATGCTTGGCCAGGACCTCTTCCATGCCACCGGTGGACAGACGGTGACCGGCGACGTTGATGACGTCGTCGGTGCGCGCCATGATGTAGACGTAGTCGTCGTCGTCCATGTAGCCCGCGTCGGCGGTGGCGTAGTAGCCGGGAAATTCGCTCAGATAGGAGCTGACATATCGTTCGTCGTTGTTCCACAGCGTCGGCAGGGTGCCCGGCGGCAACGGCAGCTTGACGCATATGGCGCCGATGTCGCCGCGCGGAATCTCTTCGCTGTTTTCATCGAGGATCTTGACGTCCCAGCCGGGCGCCGGGCGCGTCGGCGAACCCGGTTTGACCGGGAGCACTTCCAGCCCCATGCAGTTGGCGGCGATGGACCAGCCGGTTTCGGTCTGCCACCAGTGGTCGATCACCGGACGGTCGAGCGCCTTCATCGCCCATTCCAGGGTATCCGGATCGGTCCGTTCGCCGGCCAGGAACAGCGCCTCGAACTTCGAGAGGTCGTAATTCTGCATCAACTGGGCGTTGGGATCCTCCCGTTTGATGGCGCGGAACGCCGTCGGCGCGGTGAACAGCGCCTTCACGCCATGATCCGCGATGACCCGCCAGAACGCGCCGGCGTCGGGGGTGCCGACGGGCTTGCCCTCGTAGAAGACCGTGGTGCAACCTTTGATAAGCGGTGCGTAGACGATGTAGGAGTGGCCGACCACCCAGCCGACGTCGGACGCGGCCCAGAACACTTCGCCGGGATCCATGTTGTAGATGTTCTTCATGGTCCAGTTCAGCGCGACCAGATGGCCGCCGTTGTCGCGGACGACGCCCTTGGGCTCGCCCGTGGTGCCGGAGGTGTAGAGAATATACAGCGGATCGGTCGCCGCCACCGGAACGCAATCGGCGGGCTCGGCCGTCTTCATCGCTTCCTGCCAGTCGATATCGAAGCCCGCTTTGAGGTCGCAGGGACTCTGCGGCCGCTGCAGGATGATGGTCTTGTCGGGTTTGGCGTCCGAAAGTTCGATGGCGCCGTCGAGCAGCGGCTTGTAGGGGATCACCTTGGCGCCTTCGACACCACAGGAGGCCGAGACGATGACCTTGGGTTTCGCGTCGTTGATCCGGACCGCCAGTTCGTTGGAGGCGAAGCCGCCGAAAACGACGGAGTGCACGGCGCCGATCCGGGCGCACGCCAGCATGGCGACCGCGGCTTCCGGCACCATCGGCATGTAGACAATGACCCGGTCGCCCTTGCCGACGCCCTGGGCCGCGAGGAGTCCGGCGAACTTGGCGACCTCGTCGCGCAGTTCGCTGAAGGTGTATTTGCGCACCGTGTTGCCGGTGACCGGGCTGTCATAGATCAGCGCCAGACGGTCGCCATGTCCGGCGTCCACGTGGCGATCCAGGGCGTTGTAGCAGGTGTTGACAACACCGCCGGTGAACCACCGGTAGAACGGCTTATTGGAATCGTCGAGAACCTTGTCCCATTTTTTTATCCAATCGATTTCCTCGGCGGCGTCGCCCCAGAAACCTTCCGGGTCTTCGATCGACCGGGTGTATGCTTGTTGGTAAGGACCGCTCATCTTCCTCCCCTTAATTCTTGGTTACAGATGTTATTCCGCCTCATGTCCTTCGGACGGAGTTGGCCCGCGCCGTGGCGGGATCCGGAGTTTGTTGCAAAATAGCATTTTTTGCAAAGCCCGATTATGGCACCTTGCACTTCTCTCGCGGCGACCAGCGACCGTCACGGGAACCAGCGACAACGGCAAGATGCCACGAAAACCGGTAAACGCCCTATGACCGCCAGCACTCCACCTGTCAACCCTTTCGAAACCGATCTGAATAAAAACCCGGCCAACTACGCGCCCTTGACGCCGTTGGGATTCATCGAGCGGACGGCCCGGGTCCATCCTCGGCGTCCCGCCGTTGTCCATGGGTCGCGCCGGTTCACCTGGTCGGAGACCTACGCCCGGTGCCGGCGGCTGGCCTCGGCGCTCGCCGCGCGCGGCGTCGGCGAGGGCGATACGGTGGCGATCATGGCGGCCAACACACCCGAATTGTACGAAGCGCATTTCGGCGTGCCGATGACGGGCGCGGTGCTGAATGCCCTCAATACCCGGGCGGATGCCGCGACGATCGCGTTCTGCCTCGACCACGGTGGCGCCCGCGTGCTGATCACCGACCGGGAGTTCGCGGACATCGTCGAACCGGCGCTGAAACAGGTCAACCGCGAGATCGTCGTCATCGACATCGATGATCCCGAGGCACGCATTCGCGGCGCGGCGTTGGGGGAAATGGACTACGAGGCGTTTCTCGCAACCGGAGATCCGGCCTTTGATTGGCGGCCCCCGTCGGATGAGTGGCGGGCGATCAGCCTGAACTACACCTCCGGCACCACCGGCGATCCCAAGGGCGTCGTTTATCACCATCGCGGCGCCTACCTGCTCGCCATCGGCAATGTGCTCGCCTGGGATCTCGCCCATCATCCGGTCTACCTGTGGACCCTGCCCATGTTCCACTGCAACGGATGGTGTTTCCCGTGGACCATGGCGGCGATCGCGGGAACCAGCATCTGCCTGCGCCAGGTCACCGGCGACGCCGTCTACGGTGCCCTATCGGAAAACAGGGTGACGCATTTCTGCGGCGCGCCGATCGTTTTGAGCATGCTGGTCAATGCCCCGGAAAACCAGCGCCGCTCCATCGATCACGAGGTCAAGGTGATGACCGCCGCCGCGCCGCCGCCGGCCTCGACGCTGGAAGCCATGCAGCGGATGGGATTCAGGGTGACGCACGTCTACGGTCTCACCGAGGTCTATGGACCGGCGGTGGTGTGCTCGTGGCAGGAAGAATGGAACGCCTTGCCGGCGGACCGCCAAGCATCGCTGAACGCGCGCCAGGGCGTCCGCTATCACGTGCTTGAAGACCTGTCGGTGATGGATTCCGAGACGATGAACCCGGTGCCGGCCGATGGCGAGACGCTGGGCGAAGTGATGTTTCGCGGCAATGTCGTGATGAAAGGATACCTGAAAAGCAGGGAGGCCACCGAGACGGCGTTCGCCGGCGGGTGGTTTCATTCCGGTGACCTCGGGGTGATGCACCCCGACGGCTACCTCCAGCTCAAGGATCGCTCCAAGGATATCATCATATCCGGCGGCGAGAATATCTCGTCGATCGAAGTGGAGAACACGCTGCATCGCCATCCGGCGGTTCTGTTGGCGGCCGTTGTCGCCAAACCCGACCCGAAGTGGGGAGAAACGCCCTGCGCCTTCGTCGAACTGAAATCCGCCGCCGAGACGCCTACCGCCGACGAGATCATCGCATTCTGCCGGGACAATCTCGCGCATTACAAATGCCCGTCGGCGGTCGTGTTCGGGGAAATCCCAAAAACATCAATCGGAAAGGTCCAGAAGTTCAAGCTGCGCGAGAGAGCGCGGACCGCCATCTGAATCGATCGTCGATCGAGTGGAATCGGTCGATCGAACGGGCCTTATAAACGCGGCAGGAGCGACGCAGGCGGCCGTTGGACGGCGGTGGCCGCCCACGGCCGCGCCTCTCCGGCGGACGATCCGGAGGAGATTACTTCGCCTGCATGGCTCTACTGTCTGGCGGATAAATTAGCGAGTTCGTCCTTGATTTGGAGCTTTTGCTTTTTAAGTCGTATGATTTCGAAATCGTCTGGATGCGGTCGGTTATGTTCTTCTTCAAGCGCAACTTCGAGTGCGTGGTGCTTGGCTTTAAGCGCCTCAATTCTCTCGTGGAGACTCATGGCTAATATCCTCCGCTATAACCAGACTGTCATAATAGACGAGTAGCGCGGAAAATGCCAATGCCACTGCGCACCGTTCCGCCATCGCAACGGCGCGTCTCCACCGGCGCAGTCGCTTATTGTCGCGGTCATTTTGACGGTTTCGCCCCGTCGGCGCGGGCGTTCCGCCGAAAGCGAATTCCGGCTCAAACGGCCGCTGTATCCGCGGACGCGGCATCCGCCTCGCAGGGTTCGCCGGCGAACCGCTGGAGGTCGGCGACGAACCGCCGCGGCTGGCAAATGTGGGGAGAGTGATCGGCGCCCTCGTAGACGATGAGTTCCGACCGCGGTATCGCGCGTTGGACGTATTGTCCCGTCGCGACACCGTAGTAATTGCTCTGCGAGCCGTAGATCAGGAGTGCGGGTACGGTGATGCGCGGCAGCACGGTTCGGAGGTCCGCCGCCGTCAGGCTCTTCCAGAGGGTCGTCAGCGGTCCGGGATCGAGGGTCGACAGATAGGCCCGCAAACGCCTCATGCCCGGTCCGTCGGTTTCGTAGCTCCGCCGGGCCTGGCGATTGTGTCCATGGGCAATTAATTTCATGACGGTTTCGGCGAAATCCGTCTCGAGGCTTGCCACGAACGCGGCGTCGCGTTCATCCGTCCAATCGCCATAGATGCCCAAAGTCCAACCCTCATCGGTGCGCAGCCGGGGTGACTGATCGATCACGCATATCTTCGAAAGCCGACCGCAGCCATGGTGGCGGATGAACTCCCACAGGGTCAGCGCTCCCATGGAGGATCCAACGACAAGCGGCCGGTTCCAGCCGAGGTGATCGAGAAGCAGGGCCAGATCCTTGGCCATCCGCGAAATCGTTGGCGCCTCGGAGCCTCTTGGGGAATGGCCGCCATGACCGCGCGCATCCCACCGGCAGACGGTGAAATGCTGCTGCAATACCTTGATCAGTGGTTCCCAGATACGGTGACTGGCCGTCCATTCGTGAAGGATGACCAGCTCCGGTCCCGAGCCGGAGACACGGTAGAAAATGCGTTCGCCGTCGTCGGTCACTAAATACTGCATGGAGATCGCCGTCTTTCGGGTGTCGTTGCGTCCGACGGGATCTTATCTTGAGAAGGGCGGCGGCGAAATGGCGTTGGCCCGATAGCGCAAAAATGTCAGCATGAAAACATCGGCCTCTCGGCACGCTCCGGGCTAGACCGGCCGGCCGTCGATTTGCCATATAGGGGGAAGGCGCAATGCAGGAACCGCTCATGACGAAGACAGGATATGTTCACCTAGACGATCGCGGCGTTCTCGAGGTCGCGGGCGAGGACGCCCGCGCGTTCTTGCAGGGGCTGATTTCCAACGATGTCGGTAAAATCGCCCCTGACACGGCAATTTACGCGGCGTTCCTGACGCCGCAGGGCAAGTATCTCCACGATTTCTTTCTGGTCGAGTTGGGGGGCGCGCTGCTTCTCGACTGCGAGAAGGAGCGGCTGGCCGATTTGAAACGCAGGCTCGGCATGTACCGCCTTCGGTCGAAAGTGACGCTGACGGACCGGACGGATGATTTCGCCGTCGCCGCGTTGATCGGAGACGGCGTCGCCGACAGTGTGGGTTTGCCGGATGGGCCGGCGGGGGCGGCGGTCCCCTTCGCGGGCGGCGTGGCCTACCTGGATCCGCGGCTCGCGGCCATGGGCGTTCGCCTGATGGTGCCCGGCGACGGCGCGCCCACCGCCCTGGCCGGCACCGGCCTCGCGGCGCTCGGGGCGGCGGACTACGACCGGTGCCGCATCCGGCTGGGTCTTCCGGACGGCAGCCGCGACATGGAAACGGAACGGGCAATCCTGCTGGAAAACGGTTTCGACGAACTGCATGGCGTCGACTGGGAGAAAGGCTGCTATCTCGGGCAGGAATTGACCGCGCGGACCAAGTATCGGGCGCTGATCAAGAAAAGGCTGGTGCCGGTGGACGTGGACGGTCCTTTGCCACCGCTTGGAACGCCGGTGGTGTTCGAAGGCAAGGAGATCGGCGAGATACGCTCGGGAAGCGGCGATGTCGCCGTCGCGTTGATCCGTTTGACGGCGTTGGAAAAAGCCGCGCGCACCGATGCCGCGTTCACCGCCGGAGATGCAAGCGTCAAGCCGACGATACCGGCGTGGGCGGTCCTGCAAAAGAGCCGAATGAGCGTCCGACGCTCTAGGCGGCTTTCGCTCTCTGGATGCGCTTCTTGAGACGCCGCAGCTCGGGCGTCAGCGCGATGCTCCGGGTATCGAGCAGGAATGCGTCGAGGCCGCCCTTGTGTTCGATGGTCCGCAACGCGTGCATCGAGACGCGCAGCCGCACCATGGTTCCGAGGGTCTCGCTCATCACCGAGGTTGCCTGCAAATTCGGCAGGAACCGACGGCGGGTCTTGTTATGGGCGTGACTGACGTTGTTGCCAGTGAGTACACCCTTTCCGGTGAGGCCGCAGCGCCTGGCCATCTCGTTAATCCTCCTGAAATGCTGAACGGGGCCGCGCCGGCTCCGTGAAGAGCCGTTTTTCTAAGCGACCCCGGCCATGCTCGTCAAGAGCGGGGGTCGGTGAACGAGTCTCAACCGCGTCTCTTTTGCAGGTTCTCGTCGAGTTTGTCGAGGAACTGCTGGGTGGTCATCCACGGCTGGTCCGGACCGATGAGAAGCGCCAGATCCTTGGTCATGTGGCCGCTTTCGACGGTATCGACGCAAACCGCCTCCAGATCGCCGGCGAATTCGGAGAGCTCCGGCGTTTCGTCGAACTGGCCGCGATAGTGCAGTCCCCGCGTCCACGCGAAGATGGACGCGATCGGATTGGTCGACGTCTCCTTGCCCTGCTGGTGCATGCGGAAATGACGCGTCACGGTACCGTGCGCCGCCTCGGCCTCGATCGTTTTGCCATCGGGAGTCATCAGAACGGACGTCATCAGACCCAGCGACCCGAAACCCTGAGCGACCGTATCGGACTGCACGTCGCCGTCATAGTTCTTGCACGCCCAGACGAAGCCGCCCTCCCATTTGAGCGCGGCGGCGACCATGTCGTCGATCAGCCGGTGCTCGTAGGTGAGACCCGCGGTCTTGAACTTGTCTGCGAACTCGGCGTCGAACACCTGCTGGAACATATCCTTGAAGCGGCCGTCGTAGGCCTTGAGGATGGTGTTCTTGGTGGAAAGGTATACCGGCCAGCCGAGATCGAGGCCGTAGTTCAGGCAGGCCCGGGCGAACCCGCGGATGGACTCGTCCAGGTTGTACATGGCCATGGCAACCCCGCCGCCAGGAAAATCGAACACCTCGTGCTCGATGGTTTCTCCGCCGTCCTCGGGAACGAATTTAATGGTGAGCTTTCCGGCTCCGGGAACGACGAAATCCGTGGCCCGATACTGATCGCCGAACGCGTGACGCCCGATCACGATGGGTTTCGTCCACCCCGGCACCAGCCGCGGGACGTTCTTGCAAAGAATGGGCTGGCGGAACACGGTGCCGCCGAGGATGTTGCGGATCGTGCCGTTGGGCGATTTCCACATCTGTTTCAGGTCGAACTCCTCGACCCGTGCTTCGTCCGGCGTGATGGTTGCGCATTTGACGCCGACGCCGTACCGCTTGATGGCATTGGCCGCGTCGACGGTGATCTGGTCGTTGGTCTCGTCGCGTTTCTCGACGCTGAGATCGTAGTATTTCAGGTCGATATCGAGATAGGGAAGGATCAGCTTTTCCTTGATGAACTCCCAGATAATCCTGGTCATCTCGTCGCCGTCGAGTTCGACGACCGGAGTTTTCACCTTGATTTTCGCCATTTTTTCGTTCTCCAGCCAGCGGTGTCCATATCGGTGTCCGCCGGGGTGCGCCCCGTGTCAGGCGACGGTTATCGCTCGGACGCCCGCAAATTACGCAGCCGGACCGGTTTTGGCAAGGTCGGGGGGGCGAAGCGGGAATATCCGGATAATTGAGCTACAGGTGGCTGGTCAGCACATCTTCGTTCGTTTCCGGGGCCGCTTCCAGGGCCGGGAATACGTCTTCCGGCGTGGCGACGACGGTGAACAGATCGGCGGCGGCCGGATGGGCGAATTCGCCGGCGATGATGGCATCGACAAGGGCTTTCAGGGGGCCCCAGTAGCCGCCGGTATCGAGAACCACGATCGGCGCGTTGTGCAGGCGCAGTTGTTTCCAGGTGACGATTTCGAAGGTTTCGTCCAGGGTTCCGAGGCCGCCGGGCAGGGTGACGAAACCGTCGGCCATTTCGAACATTCGGCGCTTTCGGTCGTGCATGCTGTCGGTGACCACCAGGTCCGTCAGGCGCACATGGCCGATTTCGTGTTTCATCAGGAAATCGGGGATGATGCCGATCGCTTCCCCGCCGGCCTCGAGGACGGCGTCGGCGACGACCCCCATCAGCCCGATGGAACCGGCGCCGAACACCAGGCGGACGCCGCGCTCGGCCATGATGTGGCCGAGGCGCCTGGCGGCGTCGCGATAGGCCGGATCGCTGCCGACCCGGGAGCCGCACAAAACACACAGGGAGCGGATCTGGCTCATTGTGACATCCTTCCAGTTGTCCGGGGCGAAAGTCGGTGCTCGTCGCATCGGTGCCGGACGGTATTAACCGCAACATGGCCATCAACTCAATCTCGCGTTGACGAACAAGGCCCGATCGACCATGTCACTACCGAGAGAGTTCAGGTCAGTTCAGGGGAGATCCTTATGCCCAATCGCGTTTACAAAAAGGTGGAACTTGTCGGCACGTCGCTCACCGGTATCGAGGACGCCATATCCAATGCCGTGATCAAAGCCTCCGAAACGCTTAAAAACATAGACTGGTTCGAAGTCATGGAAACCCGGGGCCACGTTGAGGACGGCAAGGTGGCGCACTATCAGGTGGTCATCAAGGTGGGGTTCAGGCTGGAGGACTAGCATCGGGTTCCCGGCCGAGCCGGACGGCGTGGAGGTGGCGATAACACGGTTCGCAGTCTTCGACGACGGGCCGCAAGGCATCCGGGATAACCGGGCTGCGGGGGCGATAGGGAGCGAAGCCGGTGGACTGCTCGACGCTCGCGTACCAATGCTCGGCCCACGGTCCGTCCGTGGCCCTCGGCCCGGGCGGCCAGGAGAGCATGGCGTCAGAAAACGGCACGCCGACGGCGTCGCACAGAAGCCGCAGCATGCGTCGGGGATTTTCGAGAATGTCGCGGGTGTCGAGGACCGGGGGAACGCGGCCGGTCCGGTCCCGTACGCGTTCGAAGATTTCCAGTTGCTGCGGAAAGCCGAGGTCGTGAGCGGTGGGGTTTGACCGGGTGCGGGCATAGGAGGCGAGGACCTCCCGGGGATCGCGGATCAGGAAACAGTTGACGACCGAATCCAGCCATTCGGGGTCGATTTCCGGCAGAAAGTGATGGGCCATGTGCTTTTGATAGAACACGGTGTGTCCGCCGGGAATGGGGCCCGTAAGGGCGGCGATCACCTGTCGCCAGTCCGTTTGCTGGCTGGCGATGACGGTGTCGCGTCCGGGATGGTCCAGGCCGGTCTTGAGAAGGTAGTGGCCGTAGAGCGGCTCGTCGCGAACAACCGTGTCCGGACGGTTTTCCCAGGCGCGCATCATCGCGGTCGAGATGTTGCGCGGTCCCGACCACATGGCGATCCGCGGACCCATCGTCATTTCCCTACCCGCCGACTGTGCGTCTCTCGATCTCTCATACCGACGACCGTTGGTATCAGGTGTAGCGGCGGATACGCCGGACACCAAGGATTTCCATTCCCCCCAACCACGGGAAATCACCCAGTGGCCAAAGATTAAGAATCCGTAATCTGCCGGTAACAGCGGCGTAACGTCCGATCTGCGATGGTTACATCTATGCTTTCATCGTTAACCCAAGAAAAGACTTCCCCGTTGCCGCGGGTTCGTCGGAGGCAGAGACCGCACCTCCCCAATTCCGGCGTTACATCGCCGCGGTGACAAAATCTGGCGTAGCCCTCCTCACGGTTCATGCGCCAGCGGGCCCCGATCCTGTCCCCCCCGGGATCGGGGCCTACTCTCGCCGATTCTTGATCGTAATCAGTCGGTTTCAGTGATCGTCGGGATTACTCTTTCATTCAAAGTGGAACGCAGTCCGTGTACAGTCGCGCCATGCGTATCCTGTTGGTCGAAGATGATCTGGAGACGGCCGAGTACCTCCGCAAGGGGCTGGGCGAGAGCGGGCACGTCATCGATCATGTCCCGACCGGTCCCGAGGGATTGGCCATGGCCATGGTCGGTTCGTACGACGTGCTGATCGTCGACCGGATGCTGCCGGGGCTCGATGGTCTGACCCTGATCCAGACGCTGCGCGACCAGAGCGTCACGACGCCGGTCCTGATACTCAGCGCCCTCGGCAAGGTCGACGACCGGGTGCGGGGACTGAAGGCGGGCGGCGACGACTATCTCACCAAACCGTTCGCGTTCTCCGAACTTCTCGCGCGACTGGAAGCGGTGGCGCGGCGTTCCGGCGCGGCGGAAAAAGTGACCACCAGCCTGGCCGTCAGCGACATGGAGATGGATCTGTTGTCGCACAAGGTGACGCGCGCCGGAAAACCCATCGATCTGCAGCCGCGCGAGTTCCGGCTGCTCGAGTACCTGATGCGTCACGCCGGCCAGGTGGTCACCCGGACCATGTTGCTCGAAGCCGTCTGGGACTATCATTTCGATCCCCAGACCAACGTCATCGACGTTCATATCAGCCGGTTGCGCGCCAAGATCGACAAGGACTTCGGAGAGCCGCTTCTCCACACGGTGCGGGGCGCGGGATACACGCTTCGTGCGTCCGGCTAACCTCGCTCACACGTCGGCGTTCCGGCTCACCCTGTTGTACACCGGGGTGTTTTCGTTTTCCGTCCTGGTGTTGCTGGGTTTCATTTACTGGTCGACGGTCTCCGTCATCGAACGCCAAACGGCGGAGACGATCGAATTGGAAATTCGCGGACTGGCGGAACAGTACCGCCAGCAAGGCGTCACCCGGCTGGTCCAAGTGATCGGCGAGCGCAGCGGCGACAAGGGCGACCGTAACAACGTCTATCTTCTCACCGACTTCGAACCTCGAACGCCTCGCCGGCAATGTCCGCAACTGGCCCGCCGGCGCGAATGCCAGCGGCCAATGGGTCAGCCTGGGTCTGCAGCGACGCGAGGACGATCGTTTCGTTCCGCACGAAATTCAGGCCCGCACGTTCACCCTCCCGGGCGGCCACCGCCTGTTGGTGGGCCGCGACATGTACGAGAAGATCAAGTTCCGCAACACCGTGGTGGAGACGCTGGCCTGGGCCCTCGCCGCCACCGTCGTTCTCGGTCTGATCGGCGGTCTGTTCGTCAGCCGCCGGATGCTGCGCCGGGTCAACCAGGTTTCCCATACCGCGCAGGGCATCATGCAGGGCGATCTGTCGCGCCGCATGCAGAAAAGCGGCAGCGACGACGAGTTCGACCGGCTGGCGGAGAGCCTGAACGCCATGCTCGATCAGATCGAACGGCTGATGACGGGATGCGGTGGGCCACCGAGAGCATCGCCCATGACCTGCGCAGCCCGCTGACGCGCCTCAGGACCCGCATCGAACTGGCGCTCCGGGCACTAACCGGAGGCGAGCCAGGATCGCGCGGCGCTGGCCGACGCCCTCGCGCAAACCGACGCCGCGTTGGCCCTGTTCGACAGTTTGCTCAGCATCGCCACGGCGGAGGCGGGCGTGGCGCCGACGGAACTGATCCTCTCTCGATCTTGCCACGCTTGGCGCGGGACGCGGCGGAACTCTACGAGCCGGTCGCCGAGGACAAGGGAATCGCTCTCGAGATCCACGTTCCGGACCGCGGCGCCGGTTCGCGGCCAACCCCAGTTGCTGGCGCAAGCCGTCGCCAATCTGCTCGACAACGCCGTCAAGAACACGCCCTCGGGAGGACGGATCTCGGTCTCCATCGAGAACCACGACCGGCATGTCGTGCTCATCGTCGCCGACACCGGACCGGGCATTCCCGAGGCCGACCGGGAGCGCGTCCTCGAACGGTTCGTCCGGCTGGAACCGAGCCGCCGGGGGCCGGGAACGGGCCTGGGGCTCAGCCTGGTCGCCGCGGTCGCCAAGCTGCACGGCGCCAAACTGCGCCTCGAGGACAATGCGCCGGGCCTGAAGGTGTCTCTCCGTCTGCCCACCTTTCACGGCAACTGATCAGCGATAGTCCATGTCGATGCTGTCAAAGGCGCCGTGAGCGTGGTCTTCGCGAAAGAACGCATGATCGCCCTTGAGGCGATCGGCGGCCTCTTCGGTGAAGCGGACGATGTCCGCGATGAACAGGTTGCGCGGACTGGCGGCCGCGACGATGGAAGGTTCCACGTCGTAGTCGATTTCACCCAGATCGTCGGACAGCGCATGCGACTGCGCCAGCGCCGCGCCGCAGACCCGGGCATACTGCTTCCAGGACTTGTCGCTCAGGTCATCGAGATCGATGTCGTCGCGGTAGGGGGCCCGCTCGCGGCTCATGAAGCTCTCGCCGTCGATCTCCACCGCGCCGTAGAAGATGTCGCCGTGGGCGAGTTGCACCTTCTGGCCGTGCGCGATACGGTCGGCCTTGGCGCCCCGCCCGCGTGGAAATCCGACGGCGGTGTCAGCCCTTCGAGGGCGGAAAGCCGCGCATGCTTGAATTCGATGATGAGGTCGTCGGTGGCGTCTTTCGACGGCCCCTCGATCAGCACGTAGTACCGCGGCAGCCCCAGCGAAGCCGTACCCTGCCCGTGGCGCACGCAGACGTCCTTGACCTTCAATTCGCCCGCGCGATCGGGGATCTCGAACCCCTTGGCCTTGGCGAGATCGTTGATCGCTTTCTGGAACTTTCCGATTTCGTCGGAGAGCGGTTGGAGTTCGTCATTGGCGCGGAAACCCCGCCCCGAGGGCTTGAGGTAGTCGTCCCAAAGCCACTCGCGCCGTTCCTCCCATGCCTCTTCGAACAGGCGCCGGATCACCTTGGGCGCGTTGTCCATCCGGTAATGGTCGTTCTTTTCGGTGGCGCGCTCGGCGTAGTCCAGCATCGCGTCGAGGTAGCCCTTCACGAACTTGACGACGATCTTGCGTCGCTTCTTACGCTTCATCCCCGCCGGTTTCGCGGGCGGCGATCCAGAAGCCGACGGCGCCGCGTTTGATGTCCCATGTAAAAGGCCCATACATCGTCTCGTCGAAATCGTTGACGCCGAAGATCGGCGCCCCGTTCTCGTCGGGCATGACGCCGAAGTTCTTGGGGTGGACGTCGCCCAGAAGCATCACCGTCGGCATGTGCGCGTCCTGGCCGACCATGTCGCGGCAAAACAGAAGCGCCGTGCCGCGGAAGAACTTGAAGAAGTCGCCGGCCAGTTCGTCGAACTTCTTGCTTGCGCCTTGCGGAGCGTTGCTCGATTCGGATGGCGTGGTCTTCGCGTATGGTCGAGCGGACGTGTTCGCGCCGGGTCTGCCCGGTGAGCAGGGCCGGATGGACGACACGCTCGCTCGAGGCGAGACGGCGAGCGAAGTCTCGAAATCCCTCGACGCTTCCGTCAGCCTTGCTTGAGGCCTTCACCTCCGTGGTGGCGGACCCTTTTTCGCCGTTTTCCTTTTGCGTGTTTCGGCCATGACGAAACTCCCGTCGGTGATCCTTATGGAACGCCGGGCCGAACCGATTGTTCCATGAGGGTGCTCGCCATATGGGTGAAACGGTGCGGTTCGGCACGCCGGGCACCGCCGACACGCTACCGGGCGCGCACCCCCGCGCGCACCGCGGCTTCAAGCGGCGCAGAGGATGCCGACCAGCGCGCGAGCGTGCTTTCGTTTCGTTACCGCTGTTGCTGACGCAGGCGGGTTTTTCCGTCCTTGCTGATCACCGGGCGGTTCGCGGGCGTCGGCAACTACGTGTCCTACTGCCGCTGCGTCGAGGCCAAACGGATCTCCAACGGCAAGCGCAAGGGCGCGGGCAACGCCAAGAACGGCAACCGCTGGCTGGCCTGGGCGTTCGTCGAGGCAGCCCATTTCGCGGTGCGCTATGACGACCGCGCTCGGCGCTACCATCAGCGCAAGAAGGCGAAGACCCACGCCATGGTGGCGAGCAAGGCGGTGGCGCACAAGCTGGCGCGGGCCTGCTACCATGTCATGAAGGACGGCACGGTGTTCGAACCGGAGCGCTGCTTCGGCTGAAGGAGCCGTGTCCGGGACGGCGAGCCCGCAAGGGGTTGGCTTGCAAGCCTCCAGACCTGATTGGCCGCCGTCCCGATCGATCACGCGGGAGCGCTCCCGCAAGACGGTGCGCCGAAGCCGCGAGCCACCGAGGGTTGGACGCCGATGGCGAGCCAGAGATCTGTAATGCAAGCCTTATGGACGCGGCGGGGACAAAGGGTTTTCTGGGGCACGGAGCCCGTGCCAGGGGCGGATCGCGCGGGGTTCGTGTGATCTTCAGCCTTGATCCTGATGGGTGACCGGTGCGCACGCGCAACCAGTCGAACGAAGACCGAACGCAACCAAGGGAGCGACGACGCAAAATAGACGATCAGCGGTGCGTGCGCCGAGAGGGACGTGTTTTCCCGCTTGCCAAACCGCCTAATGGGTGACCGCGCGGCCGCGCGGCGTCCAGGTCATCGACCTTTTCCCGCTGACCGAGTGTGAGGTTCGCGACCGTTTTCCGGACGTCTATCAGTGGATCGCGGATCGGGTGAAGCCCGAGCGTGATCACAACAATCGCAGGAGCTACCGCGAATTTTGGTGGATCTTTGGCGAGCCACGGCGTGAATTGCGCCCAGCGCTTGAAGGCCTACCACGCTACATCGCGACGGTGGAAACGTCGAAACATCGGTTTTTCCAGTTTCTCGACGCGTCGATCCGACCGGACAACATGCTGGTCAACATTGCTGTGGAGGATGCGTTCTTTCTCGGCGTCATTTCGTCACGCATTCATGCGATTTGGGCGCTGGCGGCGGGAGGCCGCTTGGGCGTGGGAAACGATCCTCGCTACAACAAGAGCCGCTGCTTCGATCCCTTCCCGTTTCCGGTCCCGGATGCAGTGCTCAACACCTGTATTCGCGAAATTGGAGAAAGGCTAGACGCTCATAGGAAAGCCGTCTTTGACAGGCACAGCCATCTCACCATGACGGGCCTCTACAACGTGCTCGAAAAGGTCCGCGCGCAAACGTCGCTGACCGATGCCGAAAAGGACGTTTACGACGCCGGCCTGGTAGAAGTTCTGCGCCGGATCCACGACGATCTAGGCGCCGCCGTGGCCGAGGCCTACGGCTGGCCGGCGGAACTGACGGGCGAGCAGATCCTCGAACGGCTGGTGGCGTTGAACCGCGAGCGCGTCGCCGAGGAGCGGGACGGCAAGGTGCGGTGGCTGCGTCCCGAATTCCAGGCGCCCAAGGACGTGGCCGCCGGAAAAAAGCCCGAGCAGGTCGAGGCGGATCTGGTGATCGTCGAGGGCGCGGCGAAAAAACCGCGCCTCCCGGCCGCGCTGCTCGACCAGGTGGCGGCCATCCGCGCCACCCTTGCCCGCCTCGGCGATATCGTCACCCCCCGAGAAGTCGCCCGCGAATTCTCGCAAGGCAAACGTGTGGAAAAGAAGGTGGAAGACATCCTGCGCACCCTGACCTTGCTCGGCCAGACCGAGCAGGTGGACGACTCCTACTTCCTATCGTCGTGACTACGGTGCCCGCCCCACTCCGTCATTACGAGGCGCGAAGCAATGAAGTAATCCAGCGACGTCGATCTAATGACAGGCGATCCTGGTTTGCCGCGCTCCGCTCGCAAAGACGAGATGGGAGCAATCTGTCGCGGGAGGCGGGCGTCATAACCGAATTCTGTCATGGGGAAGTTCTGTAGCACTCCGACCGGCGACGACAGGCAGTATAAACGAGGAGACTGGAGGCGTTATCTCGAAATCGCGGACTGTGCTTCGCTGCGTCCAGAGACCACGAGCCGGTTGGAGATAGGCGTCATAACCGGATCGGCTTTTACTTGCCTTTGCCGCTGAAAATCCAGGGCACCTCGAAGGCGGCGCCGCCCTCGAACAGTTCCGCGCCCTCCATGATTCTCGGCCACCATCGGACAGGCCGGGCGGCAATTTCCCACCCATTGTGCCGCGCCCACCCCTTGACGAGAATAAACGCGGTAAGTCCCGACCGTCGCAGAGCTTCCTTTTCGAGCGGGTTCCGGGTCAGCCGATCCTGAGAAATCACCACCCAATCTCCCTCTTTCGCGAGAGCGCCGATCCATTCGATGTCCGAAATGGCAGCGGGGAACTTGTCCCGCAGATGGATGACTTCGACACTTTCGGCCTTGCAAAGGGCGGCAAGGGCATGGGCCAGGTGGATGGAGAGATTGTTGTCGAAGAAGTATCTCAAGCGGCGAGATCACCTTCGAACGCGACGGCCGCCTTCACCGCCTCCACCGGCACGTCATACCAGCGCGCGACCCGTTGCTCCGAGCCCTCCGCCTGGACGGCTTGAGCGAGTGCCTCGGTCGGCACGCCGCCATGGGCGACGATGGGCCGGCCGAAGGACCGGCGGGGATCGACGAGCACTTGTTTTTTGGGCCACAGCGGGAACCACGACACCGCGTCGCCGTCGTCCGAGAACTGAACGCTTTTGTACAGCGAGGGCTTGATGACGTCCTGGAACGCGTACTGACTTCTGGCCAGGTTCAGAAGCTTTGTCTCTCCGGTCTCCTCCACCGTTTCGGCGAAGATCCATTGGCCATCCGTCAGGAATCGCGTCCGCGTAAATGGATGGTCCCGCTGGAAGATATCGCGGGCGCGTTCCGCCGTTTGCCGGATCACGGCCAGACTGACGCCGTGCTGGCGAAACGCCCGGACGAAGCGAAGCTCCATGAGATCAAGGAATCCCAGGCCGAAGGTTTCGCCGATCCTCGGCACCTGCCCGTGCCAGACCGGGGGCAATTCGTGGGCCGCGTCATCCCCGCCGGTACGATGTCCGAGCATCCATCGGCGAATGGTCCGATTGGGAACGTGAGACAAGCGAGACGCCTCGGGCACGGTGTAGAGACCAATCCCGACCAGGGTCTGCTCACTTCGCTCCGTGTCCATGCGCGCATCCATGTAAGTAACTTAACACCACGCCCAAACTGACCATCATTCTGCATACCCTTCGCGATCCGTTCGGATCGAATATCCATGGCATCCGCTGTATGGACAGCGGCTTCCTGCCCACCGCGGCGCTCGTCGGGATGGCGTCGAAGTCCTAATTGTCGAGGAGCGACCGGGACTGACGCGTGAGGTTCCCGCCTGGATGTGCGATGGCGCTGCCTGTGTCAGCATGGCGATCGGCCCGCCGCTGGTAGCGGTCGATACACTTTTGGAATTGTCGTTGGTTCTCAGGACCCTGTCGCAGGAACTGACTGACGGCGCATCTTCGCCTCTTCCCATCAAAGAGGAGGATGCCGATGAACCAGCAGAAGATGCAACCACGAACGCAACTCCGTCTGCGGCTGGAACGACCGACGGCCGAGCCGCCGTTGACGTCGGACTCACAGGAACTGCTCGAAGCCCTCGCCGACCTGCTGCTCGGCGCCCTCGACCGGAGCGTGCTGAAGCTCAGCGTGAAGGAGGTCGGCGATGAATCCTAAGTTCACGTCAGATCACCTCGCACGCGACGCGGTGGTCTATATTCGCCAATCGACCATGGCTCAGGTTGCCGGCAATACCGAGAGCCAACGGCTACAGTATGCATTGGCCGACAAGGCCAAAGCGGCCGGGTTTGTGTCGGTGACGACCATTGATGATGATCTCGGCCGCTCGGGTTCCGGTCAGATCGAGCGACCAGGTTTCCAGAAGTTGGTTGCTGCCGTTTGTGGTGGTGGTGTAGGCGCCGTGTATTGCATCGAGGCCTCAAGGTTGGCGCGAAATGGCCGAGACTGGCATCACTTGATCGACCTTTGCGCTCTTGCCGGCACCCTGGTGATCGATCCTGACGGTGTCTATGATCCGCAGCTGATCAATGATCGGCTGTTGTTGGGTTTGAAGGGAACGATGTCGGAATATGAGCTGAGCCTTCTGCGCCAGCGAGGCCAGGCGGCCCGTGACTCTAAGGCGCAGCGCGGCCAACTGCGGTTCACTCTGCCGCCTGGTTACTGCTGGAGCGAGGGTGGCCAGATCGAGATGGATCCGGATGAGCGGGTGGCCGACACGATCCATCTGTTGTTCAAGAAATTCCGCGAGCTTGGCAGTGGCCGTCAGGTTTTCCTTTGGGCGCGGCTGTCGAAGATCCAGCTTCCGGTCGTCCGGCGCAACGCGGCGAGCTACAAGATCGAGTGGAAGCCGGCGGCCTATCATACGGTCATGCAGGTCCTGAAAAGCCCGATCTATGCCGGCGCCTACGCCTTTGGCAGGAGAAGTCATCGAACCGACATGGTCGATGGCCGCGGGCGCAAGAGCAATGGTCATCGCCGAGGCATGAAGGACTGGGGCGCTTTGCTGAAAGACAATCACCAGGGTTACATCACCTGGGAGGCGTTCAAGGAAAACCAGCGCATGATCCAGGAGAACGCCCACATGCAAAAGCGGGCCTCCCGAAAAGCAGCGCGCGGTGGCCGCGCCCTTCTGACTGGGCTGGTCCGTTGCGGGCACTGCGGCCGCATGATGCGCGTCTTCTACGGCATGCGCTCCGGCCATGCCCATCGCTATCAGTGCCGAGGTGATGACGGCCATGTCGGCGCCGGGCTTTGCATCGGCATCGGCGGGGTTCGTGTCGACCGTGCCATAGCAGAGCAGATCCTGGAAGCGGTCTCGGATCGCGCCTTCGACGCGGCGATGCACGCTGCCGACCAAGTGACCAAGGCTGCTGCCGAAATGCGGCAAGCCGTAGAGCGTGAGCTTGAAGAGGCGCGCTACGAGGCGTCCTTGGCGTCACGTCGCTATGAGCTGGTCGACCCGGCCAAACGACATGTTGCCCGTGAACTGGAGGCGAGGTGGAACGTAGCCCTCGAGCGTGTCATCGAACTCGAGCGACGCCTCGTCGACAAGGAGGCAGAGGCCGCAGCACGTCCAAAGATCGATCAAGAAGCCTTGATGCAGCTCGCGCAGGATCTGCCGGCTGTTTGGAACGCACCAACGACCGATGCCCGGGTCAAGCAGCGCCTGGTCCATATTCTGATCCATGAAGTCGTGATCGATCTGGATGACGTCGCCCATGAAGCCGTCGTTGTCATCCACTGGGTCGGTGGACGGCATACTGAGCTCCGGGTTGCGCGGGCCAGATCCGGTCGCTATCCGGAAGATCGCCATCCCAGTGCAGTCGAGGTCATGCGCAAGCTTGGAGGGCAATGGCCGGATCGTCAGCTTGCCGTGACCATGAACCGGATGCGCTGCAAGTCGGAAGATGGCGAATCGTGGACGACGGTGCGCGTGCGTGAGTTCCGCGAACGTTTGGGGATCGCAGCCTTCGACCCCGATACCGCCGAGGACACGATCAGTGTCGATGCAACGGCAACCCGTCTCGGGATCTGTGTCGGTTCCGTTCACAAACTGATAAGAGACGGCGTGCTGCCTGCCGAGCAGGCCATGCACTCGGCGCCCTGGAAAGTTCCGGTGGCTGCGCTCGATACCGAGGCGGTTCGGATAGGCGTCCGAGAAATTGTCGCCCGCAGACCAAACAACTTCCAAGCTTTACAAGATGTTAAGACCCTGACACTACCAGGGATCTAAGGAAAAGGATGCACTATGTCGCGCGATCGCCGTTGGCGAACCAGTTGCAATAGCGGGAGGCCTCGGCACATCCCTGCATGGAATATCGCCCGAGCAAGAGGGTTCAGATTGCGGATGTTATCCTCCCCCTTACCACGCCCCTCCATCATAATTGCGGGTCGCGGGCAGGGCATGTTGCCAAAAACAAACGGGGGCCGCTTTCGACAATTTTCATAGACAAACCTACTGTGCACAGGGTTGTTTTCAAGAAAACGAACCGTGCCTGTCCGGTTGTAACCCACACCCACTATATGTAGTCCGCCCTGAAAAACTTGGAAGGTTTTGAATTTAAGGGATTCCCTCGGGAATCTGAATATCGGAAAATGCGGGAAACCGATGTCTGGAGCCATAATTTCTGGTGTTTTCCGATGGAACCTTCGAAGCAATCACGTGGCGACACCGATTTCTTCCGCGAGCGGTTGGACGCGATCATCGACCTGAAGCACCCGCTGGTGCGTCTGGCGGCGTTGGTGCCGTGGCGGGATTTTGACGAGACCTTCGGGGGCTTTTACAAGCCGGTCGGGCGGGCGGCCAAGCCGACGCGGCTGATGGTCGGATTGCACTATCTGAAACACACCTACGATCACTCCGACGAGGAGACGGTGGCGCGCTGGGTGGAGAACCCCTACTGGCAGTACTTCTGCGGCTTCGAGTTTTTCCAGCACGCGCCGCCGATCGATCCGTCGCTGATGACCCGCTGGCGCAAGCGGGTCGGCGCGGAAGAGATGGACCGGGTGTTGAAGGCCACGGTCGAGATGGCGCTTGCCAGCGGCACGGTGAAGCCCTCCAGCCTGGAGCGGGTTACGGTCGATACCACGGTCCAGGAGAAAGCCATCGCCCACCCGACCGACAGCCGGCTTTATCTCAAGGCGCTGCAGACCTTGGTGCGCCAGGCGAAGAAGGCCGGCGTCACGTTGCGTCAGAGCCACACGCGGCTGGCCAAGAAGGCCGCGGCCAAGGCCGGACGCCATGCCCACGCCAAGCAATACAGGCGCATGCGCCGGGAGTTGAAGCGTCTCAGGACCTATCTCGGACGGGTCTATCGCGACGTCGGCCGCAAGATCGCCGGCGATGATGAACGAGAAGCCCGTTTCGCCCGCCTGCTGGGGTTGGTCGAGCGGTTGCTTGTCCAACAACCCAAGGATAAGAACAAGCTCTACAGCCTGCATGCTCCCGAGGTGGTCTGCATCGCCAAGGGCAAGGCCCACAAGCGCTACGAATTCGGCTGCAAGGTGGGGATCGCGGCAACCAACAGGGAGGGCCTGTTCCTCGCCGCCAAGGCCTTCGAGGACAATCCCTACGACGGCCACACCCTGCAAGCCACCCTCGACCAGGCCGAGGCCATGAGCGGCGTCACGCTCGAACGCGCTTACGCCGACAAGGGCTACAAGGGTCACGATTACAAGGGCCCCGCCACGGTCATGCTCTCCGGGCAAAGACGAGGCCTCACGCGCCCAAATGAAACGCGAACTCAAGCGACGATCGGCCATCGAGCCGATGATCGGCCATGCCAAGAACGACGGCAGGCTTGGCAGGAACTATCTGCTCGGTCACGATGGCGACAGGATCAACGCGACCCTGGCCGCGGCCGGCCACAACCTGCGGCTCATCCTCAACAAGTTGAGGCATCTTTTTGCCTGTTTCCTGGCTGCCCTCTTCGCCGCCGTCGCAAAAACCAATACTTGGCAGCGATGTCCCAGCCTCCAGAAATCAATCGCTTAGCCGTTTTTCAGGGTCGACTATGTAGGCTGTGCCATCAAAGGCAGGCAGGGGTGTTAGAGTGGAAATGGACGTTTTGCAGCGGGATGACCTGCCATTTCCGGCGTCGCTTCCCGCGTTCCAACGGCTTTTCCCTGACGACGCAGCTTGTACTGCATACCTTGAAAAAGCTCGATGGGGCAATGGGTTCGTCTGCCCTCACTGCCATGAGGCCAGAGATCCGTTCCGCTTCGCCAATCGCCCAGCAGTCTTGCGGTGCCGCAAGTGCCGTCGGGACACCGGCCTGACGGTCGGGACAGTGATGGAACGGACGCATACGCCGTTGAGCGTGTGGTTCTGGGCCGCCTATCTTGTTTCCAGTCAGACGGACGGCATGTCTGCAACGCAGTTTCAGCGTCAGCTTGGCC
Source organism: uncultured Alphaproteobacteria bacterium (assembly GCA_963786305.1). Lineage (GTDB taxonomy): Bacteria > Pseudomonadota > Alphaproteobacteria > Rhodospirillales > Defluviicoccaceae > CAKZLS01. The sequence continues at coordinate 2,442 of CAWAYL010000003.1, read as the reverse complement.
TTTCAGATCCTTCACAAGCTGCGCTCCGGGATGGTGCGTCCGGATCAGGACCGGATCGGCGGCATCCCTGACGAACACGTCGAAGTGGACGAAGCCTATGTGGGCGGGCGGACGCGCGGCAAAGGCCGAGGCGTCCACGACAAGGTTCTGGTGGTCAGCGCCGTCGAAGTCCGCCAGCGCGAACCGGGCTCATGGCTCGATAAGCGGAAGGGTGGGCGCTATGCTGGGCGCGTCCGGCTCGCTATCGCCCAGGACCGCAGCGAGGCATCCCTCTGCGGCTTCGTCGAAGAGGTCGTTGCGCCGGACGCACAGATCATCACCGACGACTGGACCGGCTACAACAGCCTCATCAAGCGCGGCTTCAAACACCTCGCCGTCGCTGAACGAGGCGATCATCGGGTGGCGGAGGAGTATCTGCCAATCGTCCATCTCGTCTTCTCCAACCTCAAGACCTGGCTGAACGGAACCCATCACGGCGTGAGCCATCAGCACCTTCAGGCCTATCTCAACGAGTTCACGTTCCGCTTCAACCGACGATTTTACCCGTTCAACGCCTTCCGATGACTGCTCGGCATTGCCGGAGATACCTCCGCTCCGACCTATGACGAGCTTTACTCAGGAGAGTGGGCGCACCCTAGATGTTGTGGGTGTGGGTGATAACCGGACAGGCACGAAACGAACCAACCCTCCTGTACCCTTCACGCGGTCATTGAATTGGTCTTTGGTATAGGCTGATGTGACCGGGCCGGCCCGCCGGGAGCGACCCATTTCCTCCTGTGCCGCGAGCACCTGGGGGGGACGCGTGCCCCGGCGGGTTGGCTGCGACGGATGCCCGGTGGGGAGTCGCGCCGAGAGCGCCAGTACAGGGATCGGTAAACGTCGCGGCGGCCTGGACGACAGTGGACCACCGTGGAGGGCGAAGCGATGATGGAAGAGGCACCACAATGGTTCGTGGGTGTGGACTGGGGGCGCGAGGCGCACCAGGTCTGTGTGCTTGACGCCGCCGGCGCGATCGTTGGTGAACGGGCGTTCCCGCACGGCGGCGCGGGTCTCGCCGATCTGTGCGATTGGGTTGTGACGTCGACCGGCGCTGAACCGGCGGCGATCGCGGTGACCATCGAGGTTCCGCATGGCCCGGTGGTGGAGACGCTGCTGGAGCGGGGCTTCCGGGTTTACGCGGTCAACCCGAAGCAGCTCGACCGGTTCCGCGACCGCTTTAGCGTGGCCGGGGCCAAGGACGATCGCCGAGACGCCCATGTTCTCGGCGACTCGCTGCGCACCGACCGGCATTGCTTCCGCGGCCTCGCCGTTAGCGACCCGGTCGTCGTCGAGCTGCGGGAATGGTCGCGCATGAGCGAGGACCTGCAACAGGACCGCACCCGCCTCGCCAACCGCGTCCGCGAGCAGCTCTGGCGGTATTACCCGCAGGCCCTTGATGTGGCCGGCGGCGACGTCGCCGCCGATTGGTTTCTCGATCTGTGGGGCCTGGCGCCGACGCCGGCGAAGGCGGCGCGGGTCCGCGAGAGCAGCGTCGATCGGGTGTTCAAGAAGCATCGCATCCGCCGGCTCGATGCCGCGGAAGCTCTCGGCCGGTTGCGTCAGAAGCCGCTGACGGTGGCGGCCGGCACCACGGAGGCGGCGGTCGCCCACATCGGCACCGTCGTCCAACGGCTGAAGCTGGTGAACCGGCAGATCAAGCAAGCGCATCGCCGTCTCGATGCGCTGTGCGACGCGCTCGCCGGCGGTGGCGAGGACGAGACCCCGGAGCCATCGGACGAGCCGAGCGACGTCGCGATCCTCAAGTCCCTGCCGGGGGTGGGACGGATCGTCCTCGCCACGCTGCTCGCAGAAGCCTGGGAGCCCGTGCGCGCGCGGGACTATCGAGCCCTGCGGACGCTGTCGGGCGTCGCTCCGGTGACCCGGCGCAGCGGCAAACGCTGTATCGTCCTCATGCGCAACGCCTGCCACCTCCGCCTGCGCAACGCGGTCTATCATTGGGCCCGCGTCGCCATTCAGCACGACGCCGTCAGCCGCGGCCGCTACGCCGCGCTGCGAAAACGCGGTCACAGCCATGGCCGGGCGCTGCGTAGCGTCGCCGACCGCCTGCTCGCCGTCGCCTGCGCCATGCTCGCCAACCGCCGGCTGTTCGATCCAAACCACGCCACCCGGGAGGTGACCGAAGCCGCATGAGGTGCACCGGTGCGCCGGCAAACCGCCCCATCCCTTTGTTCGACGCCGACGACCATCCCTTCGTCCCGACCGGAGCCGCCGACAGCACCGCGCGCAGGGGCGGTCCAGGATGCCGCTCCGCGGCACCGGCACAGCCGGCGCGAAGCGTCCTGGACGGCCCCGAGCACGGCGCTACGCTGGTCAACCAGGGACATCATCGTCAATCACATCCGCGGGGTTACAGCCCCGCAAAAAAACCTTGATCAATGGTGG
>CAWAYL010000002.1:0-75674 GCA_963786305.1 uncultured Alphaproteobacteria bacterium | reverse complement strand
CGTGGGAGTCGAGGTGATGGCCAGGATGGCACCCGTCTCCCATCCAGCGCGACCACGGCGCCGACGTCCCCACCAAGCTGGGCCGCTGCGAAGTCCTGGAGCCGCTGGTCGACGGTGAGGGTCAGATCGCGCGGCTGTGGCTGGCGCGCGAGGATGTCGTTCAACACGTCGCGCAGCGGGTTGGGGTTGGCGCGGCCGGTCAGGAGATCGTCCCAGGCCCGCTCCACGCCCGTGGTCCCGTAGCGCAGGCTGGCATAGCCGATCACGTGGCTGAAGGCGGGGTCGAGATAGCTCCGGCGACCGATGCCGTCCACCACGGTGCTGGACGCGAGCAGCCGTCCGTTCACGTCGAAGATCGAGCCTCGCAGCGCCCCGCGTCGGGCAGCGATCACCTGTGGGTTGTCCTGCCGGGCGGCGACATCGCCGGCGCGGCCCCCACTGCTCGCGGAAGCGCGAAACACGATCACAATGAGGCATCAATAACGACCGTTGGTATGAATTCCCCTGTTGGCTTGCTCATGACGCGGGCATCGCATTCGGTTTGATCCCGATGGTATTCCAAACTGTTTAAAAAATGAGACCTTGAAGACGGCGGCATTCGCGCACGCGTTTAGACGATCTTTATGATCGCGGGTTTAACATGGATCTCCGTGGCGGGACTTAACCCCCGAAAGCGTTGATGTGTTCGAGGGCTCATGTTGTTCGTGATCGCACCCGTTTCGCGCCGTCTCCGTTCTTCTCTCGGTGTTGCGGCACATGAATACGACACGAATGAGGGATTGTTGGCGGCAATCGTTTTGTTTCCGCTGATTTTCCTGTTCTTGTTCACGATCCTCGTGGCCATCCCCCAAACACGCCCCGCGGCCTTTCTCCTGACCAAGGAGAATCAACCCGTGGAATTGGCGACGTTCGCGTTCTTGCTCTGGGCCGGGCTGGCGGGTGTGGGGTTGGCGCTTCGGGCGAAATATCAAGGAGAGGCGATTGGCGTCTACGGCTTCTATGGGGCCTTTGCGTTGGGGGCGCTGTTTGTCGGCATGGAGGAGATCGCCTGGGGGCAATGGTTCTTCGCCTTCGAGACGCCGGAAATAATCAAGCAGATCAACATGCAAAAGGAAATGACACTTCACAACATCGAGGGATTGCAGGGTCATTCAGAGTTTTTCCGTGTCGCGTTCGGTGTCGGCGGCCTTATGGGAGTGGCCCTTGGTCACTACGCTCCTTTCAGAAGAATTGGCGCCCCGGCAGTGCTTCTGACTTATTTTCTCCCGATTGCGGCCTTGGCGCTTCTCGATCTTTATGAGGACCATTTCCCGATACAGCAGAACGTCGATTTCTTCATCCGCCGTTCGTCCGAAAGTCGTCGAGATGCTCATAGCGATATCGGCGCTGCTGTATGTCTGGCTCAACGGAAAAAGGCTGGCAAAGCAGTGGAGCGAGCGGCTCTACGCGGTGGCCCCCCTACCTGAAGGAGTTTCAGGCCACTGGCCTGCGGAAATGCTGCAACGCTAGCCCTGATAACCATCTAGGCGGTCTCCCGAGTTGGAAAATACCGTGCCTGTCCGGTTGTAACCCACACCCACTATATGTAGGCTGTGCCATCAAACGGCAGGCAGGGGTGTTAGAGTGGAAATGGACGTTTTGCAGCGGGATGACCTGCCATTTCCGGCGTCGCTTCCCGCGTTCCAACGGCTTTTCCCTGACGACGCAGCTTGTGCTGCATACCTTGAAAAAGCTCGATGGGGCAATGGGTTCGTCTGCCCTCACTGCCATGAGGCCAGAGATCCGTTCCGCTTCGCCAATCGCCCAGCAGTCTTGCGGTGCCGCAAGTGCCGTCGGGACACCGGCCTGACGGTCGGGACAGTGATGGAACGGACGCATACGCCGTTGAGCGTGTGGTTCTGGGCCGCCTATCCTGTTTCCAGTCAGACGGACGGCATGTCTGCAACGCAGTTTCAGCGTCAGCTTGGCCTTTCCCTAGATCCTTCACAAGCTGCGCTCCGGGATGGTGCGTCCGGATCAGGACCGGATCGGCGGCATCCCTGACGAACACGTCGAAGTGGACGAAGCCTATGTGGGCGGGCGGACGCGCGGCAAAGGCCGAGGCGTCCACGACAAGGTTCTGGTGGTCAGCGCCGTCGAAGTCCGCCAGCGCGAACCGGGCTCATGGCTCGATAAGCGGAAGGGTGGGCGCTATGCTGGGCGCGTCCGGCTCGCTATCGCCCAGGACCGCAGCGAGGCATCCCTCTGCGGCTTCGTCGAAGAGGTCGTTGCGCCGGACGCACAGATCATCACCGACGACTGGACCGGCTACAACAGCCTCATCAAGCGCGGCTTCAAACACCTCGCCGTCGCTGAACGAGGCGATCATCGGGTGGCGGAGGAGTATCTGCCAATCGTCCATCTCGTCTTCTCCAACCTCAAGACCTGGCTGAACGGAACCCATCACGGCGTGAGCCATCAGCACCTTCAGGCCTATCTCAACGAGTTCACGTTCCGCTTCAACCGACGATTTTACCCGTTCAACGCCTTCCGATCACTGCTCGGCATTGCCGGAGATACCTCCGCTCCGACCTATGACGAGCTTTACTCACGAGAGTGGGCGCACCCTAGATGTTGTGGGTGTGGGTGATAAACGGACACGGAAAATACTTCTCGCTGAGGCGGAAGCGACGGCGATGCAGAGATGCGTTTTGCCCGTGCCGGTTCCGCCGATGAAGATAGCGTTGCGCCTGGCGTCCAGGAAGGCGCCGGTCGCAAGCTCGCGGACCAGGCCCTCGTCGACCGGCGTGTCGGCGAAGACGAACTGTTCCAGGTCCTTGAGTGTCCGTCCGGAGACTTCGTGAGTTGAGTGAATTGGTTAGCGGTGGCGTCCGAAACGCCCTCTTGAAGTGACTGAACCGCTGTGATTCCCTGCGGGTATCGATTCTTCTCGTGAGGTGCCCCATGTGGACTGCTGAAAACCGCCCCCGCTACAACCGCGACAAGCTGCGCTATCCGAGCGACCTGACCGATGAGGAATGGGCGCATATCGAGCCGCTGATCCCGCCGGGCAAGCCGGGTGGCGGCAAACGGCGCGTCGATATACGCGAGGTGGTCAACGGCGTGATGTACATTCTGAGCACCGGCTGCCAGTGGCGCTATCTTCCCAAGGACCTGCCCCCCAAGAAGCACCGTGCATGATTACTTCAGCCTGTGGAACTGGGATGGCACGCTCGATCGCATCCATCACGCGCTCTACGTCGAGTGTCGCGAGAAAGCCGAGCGCGAAGCCAGCCCCACGGCCTGCATCATCGACAGCCAGAGCGTGAAAAGCGCCGAAAAAGGGGGCCTCGCATCGATCCGCACGGCTTCGATGCGGGCAAGCTGATCAAGGGCAAGAAGCGCCATGTTCTGGTCGATACCCAAGGCTTGCTCCTGCACGGCCTCGTCACCGCCGCCGACGTTCAGGATCGCGACGGCGGCCGCGCGCTCCTGGCGACATTGTTCGATTTGTTTCCCTTTCTCAAAAAACTGTTCGCCGACAGCGCCTACCAAGGGCCGATCTTTCACGGCGCCCTGGCCAGCATCCTCCCCCATCTCGAGACCGAGATCGTCAAGCGATCCGATCAGGCCAAGGGCTTCGTCGTGCTGCCCAAGCGCTGGATCGTCGAACGCACCATCGCTTGGCTCAACCGCTGCCGGCGACTGGCCAAGGACTGGGAAAACCTCAACCGCAACGCGCTCGCCTTCCTCAAACTCGCCTCCATCCGCCTCATGCTCCGAAAACTCTGTAATCCTTCATAAAGTCTCCGGACGGACTCTGAGCACCGGGAACCTGGCGCCACCGATGCGATAGCTGATCGAGCGGGCCTGGCGATGGGTCCGCTCCGCCCGGATCAGGCCGGCGATGAGGGGATATATCTCGTCGCGCCGGGCGAGACCCTTGCCGGTGATCTCGTCGAAGCTGGAGCGCATGCCGTAGAGCTTGAGTTCGCCCATGGCGTCGAGAATCTCATGGCGTTCCATCAGGCAACCTTCCTTATGCTGTCGTAGCGGCCACAATCGGCCGTGGGTTCGATCTTCAGGCGCAGCGCATCGGGCGTGGTGATGCTGGGCGGTGGCGGCGGCTGGCGCTGCCGGGCGAGCACCGTGAGGACTACATCGCCGCTGGCGATGCCGGCCTCCAGCGCTTCGGCGCAGGCCGCCTCGACCGCGGCCAATCCATGATCGAGCACCGCGCCGAGCACTTTGACAAACTGGCGATCCCCGTCGGCGTGGCTCTTCAGCCTGGCGCGGACCTGGGCCAGGGCGGGCGGCAGATCCCAGTCCTTGAAGGGGGCGCCGTTGCGCAAAGCGCCGGGCTTCCTCACCAGAACCGGGAGGTAATGCCAGAGATCGTAGATAGTCCGCCCTGAAAAACGGCTAAGCGATTGATTTCTGGAGGCTGGGACATCGCGGCCAAGTATTGGTTTTTGCGACGGCGGCGAAGAGGGCAGCCAGGAAACAGGCAAAAAGAAGCCTCAACTTGTTGAGGATGAGGCGCAGGTTGTGGCCGGCTGCGGCCAGGAGCGCGTTGATCCTGTCGCCATCGTGACCGAGCAGATAGTTCCTGCCAAGCCTGCCGTCGTTCTTGGCGTGGCCGATCATCGGCTCGATGGCCGATCGTCGCTTGAGTTCGCGTTTCATTTGGGGCGTGAGGCCTCGTCTTTGCCCGGAGAGCATGACCGTGGCGGGGCCCTGGTAATCGTGGCCCTTGTAGCCCTTGTCGGCGTAGGCGCGCTCGATGCGCGACGCCGCTCATGGCCTCGGCCTGGTCGATGGTGGCTTGCAGGGTGTGGCCGTCGTAGGGATTGTCCTCGAAGGCCTTGGCGGCCAGGAACAGGCCCTCCCTGTTGGTCGCCGCGATCCCCACCTTGCAGCCGAATTCGTAGCGCTTGTGGGCCTTGCCCTTGGCGATGCAGACCACCTCGGGAGCATGCAGGCTGTAGAGCTTGTTCTTGTCCTTGGGCTGCTGGGCAAGCAGCCGCTCGACCAACCCGAGCAGGCGGGCGAAACGGGCCTCTCGTTCGCCGTCGCCGGCGATCTTGCGGCCGACGTCGCGATAGACCCGCCCGAGATAGGTCCTGAGACGCTTCAACTCCCGGCGCATGCGCCTGTATTGCTTGGCGTGGGCATAGCGTCCGGCCTTGGCCGCCGCCTTCTTGGCCAGCCGCGTGTGGCTCTGGCGCAACGCGAGGCCGGCCTTCTTCGCCTGGCGCACCAAGGCCTGCAGCGCCTTGAGATAAAGCCGGCTGTCGGTCGGGTGGGCGATCGCCTTCTCCTGGACCGTGGTGTCGACCGTCACCCGCTCCAGGCTGGAAGGCTTCACCGTGTCGCTGGCAAGCGCCATCTCGACCGTGGCCTTCAACACCCGGTCCATCTCCTCGGGGCCGACCCGCTGGCGCCAGCGGGTCATCAGCGACGGATCGATCGGCGGCGCGTGCTGGAAGAATTCGAAGCCGCAAAAGTACTGCCAGTAGGGGTTCTCCACCCAGCGCTCCACCGTCTCCTCGTCGGAGAGATCGTAGGTGTGTTTCAGATAGTGCAGTCCGACCATCAGCCGCGTCGGCTTGGCCGCCCGCCCGACCGGCTTGTAGAAGCGCCCGAAGGCCTCGTCGAAATCCGCCACGGCACCAGACCCGCCAGACGCACCAGCGGGTGCTTCAGGTCGATGATCGCGTCCAGCCGCTCGCGGAAGAGATCGTTGTCGCCGCGTGATTGCTTCGAAGGTTCCATCGGAAAACACCAGAAATTATGGCTTCAGACATCGGTTTCCCGCATTTTCCGATATTCAGATTCCCGAGGGAATCCCTTAAATTCAAAACCTTCCAAGTTTTTCAGGGCGGACTAGATAATCTGATCATGCCTGAAGCTGCGCGGATGGTCGGCCACAATCTCGCCGTCGAGAAGGACGACAATGCGTTCGGCGTGAGAGCGGACCAGCACCATGCGCCCGGCCGCGCGAGCATTGACGCTGTAGCGGTTACGATCCGCCGGGATCAGGCAGGTGGTGCTGGCGCGGACCGCCTTCTCGACGAAGCCGTCGAACGGCCCGCGCAGTTCCATCAGGCTCGACTGTTCTTCCTGGAACACGTCCCAGACGGTCCGATCCTTGAACTCCGGGTGTTTGGTCCGCTTGGCGTAGGCGACGCACTGATCTTCCAGCCAGGCGTTCAGCTCGATGAGGCTCTTCACCCGCGGCTTGGGACGGAACAGCTGGTCGCGCAGGTTGCCGACCTGGTTCTCGACCTGCCCCTTCTCCCACCCCGATGCCGGCGTGCAGGCTACCGGCTCGACCAGGTGGTGCGAGCACATCTGCAGAAAGCGGCGATTGTACTGGCGCGCCTTGCCAACGCAGATTGCTTCCACCGCCGTCTTCATGTTGTCGTAGATGCCGCGTCGGCAGACCCCGCCATAGAACAGGAACGCCTTGTCGTGGGCGTCGAACACCAGTTCCTGGGTCTCCCGGAAGTACACGCGCACGAACGGCATCCGGCTGTGCGACAGCTTCACGATCTTGAGGTGATTTTGGGTTTTCTGGAGCCCTACCGTTCGGCCATGGAGGGCGTTGCGGTGGAGTCGACCTACAACTGGTATTGGCTGGTGGACGGTTTGATGGCGGCGGGCTACCGGATGCACCTGGCGAACCCGGCGGCGATGCAGCAGTACAGCGGACTGAAGCACGCCGGCGACCGCTGGACGCGCACTGGCTTGCGCACATGATGCGGCTGCGGGTGTTGCCGGAAGGCTATATCTACCCGGTGGCTGATCGGGGTTTGCGCGATCTGCTGCGCAAGCGGCACCGGTTGGTGCAGCAGCGCACCCGGCTGTATTCGTCCATGGCGACGGCGGTGGAGCGCACCAGCGGCCGGCGCCTGGGCGGCAACGCCATCGACCGGCTGGGCGAGGCGGACGTCGACAGCTTTGATCTGCCGGCGGACGTGGCGCTGGCGGCGCGCGCCGAGTTGCGGGTGCTGGGCTGCCTGCGCGGCGAGATCGCCGGGCTGGAGAAGGTGATCGTGGCGCGGCTGCGGCCGACGCCGGTCTATCGCGGTCTGCTGGAGGTTCCGGGGATCGGCAAGATCCTGGGGATGACGATCGCGCTGGAAACCGGCGACATCGGGCGGTTCGCGGGCGTCGGCAACTACGTGTCCTACTGCCGCTGCGTCGAGGCCAAACGGATCTCCAACGGCAAGCGCAAGGGCGCGGGCAACGCCAAGAACGGCAACCGCTGGCTGGCCTGGGCGTTCGTCGAGGCAGCCCATTTCGCGGTGCGCTATGACGACCGCGCTCGGGCTACCATCAGCGCAAGAAGGCGAAGACCCACGCCATGGTGGCGAGCAAGGCGGTGGCGCACAAGCTGGCGCGGGCCGGCTACCATGTCATGAAGGACGGCACGGTGTTCGAACCGGAGCGCTGCTTCGGCTGAAGGAGCCGTGTCCGGGACGGCGAGCCCGCAAGGGGTTGGCTTGCAAGCCTCCAGACCTGATTGGCCGCCGTCCCGATCGATCACGCGGGAGCGCTCCCGCAAGACGGTGCGCCGAAGCCGCGAGCCACCGAGGGTTGGACGCCGACGGCGAGCCAGAGATCTGTGATGCAAGCCTTATGGACGCGGCGGGGACAAAGGGTTTTCTGGGGCACGGAGCCCGTGCCAGGGGCGGATCGCGCGGCGGTTCGCGCGATCTTCAGCCTTGATCCTGATGGGTGACCGGTGCGCACGCGCAACCAGTCGAACGAAGACCGAACGCAACCAGGGAGCGACGACGCAAAAGTAGACGATCAGCGGTGCGTGCGCCGAGAGGGACGTGTTTTCCCGCTTGCCAAACCGCCTAATGGGTGACCCCCAGGGCTGAACGATGGGACCGGAGACGATTGAAACGTGGAAAAGGGGACGCTTCCCCTCGGCGGCGGGAATGCGCGCATCGCCGCCCCTGTCGCACCGTGAGACGAACCTCCATGTTGTCGTCCAGGACATTGAGAATGCGGATCAGCCGGTCGATGGCGAAGCGATCCGCGGAGCAGGGGATCAACTCCCCGTTGAATTCTTAACGACCAAGGGCAGCAGGCGCAGGCGGCCGAAGACAATCGGCGCCGTGACGATCAAGTCGCCCTTCCGTGCACGATATTCGCCGGAGACGGCGCGCTCCGCCTCACCCAAATCCTCGAGAATGCGTTTGCAGGCGGGCAGGTAGGATCGGCCGGCATTGGTCAACGACATGACACGACCCGACCGATTGAGGCGGCGCGTGCCGAGATGTGCCTCGAGCTCGGAGATCTTGCGGCTGACCGTCGCCAGAGGCGTGCCACGGAGGCGGGCTGCGAAGCTTGAGGTTTATCTCCAGAAGGCAGCGAGGGTCCGGACGTGCGCGAACGCGCCGCTGGAGCTCTCGCAGATCGCTGGCTCCGGTATCGCCGGTGAACAAATGGTCCGCGATAATAAAAAAATCCCATTGCGGAATAAAAAGTCGCACCCATATCAATAGCGATAGAGCAGAATTGTCATTTTAATTCGTTTTCATCTCCCAACAATCTATTCTTAAAAAATTGGGAACACAGGAGTAATACTATGTCAAACGTACAGGACAACTTCCTAAACCCGTCGCGGATTACAGAACGCTCTGGTGGGTAAGCTCCAGGGGCTCTCGATCCCGGGTATCGATGTCGAAGCGGTCGTGGCGAGCCAGCAGAAAAACATCGAGGCCTTGGCTGCCGCGAACCGCGCGGCGATGGACAGCGTTAAAGCCGTGGCAAGCGACAGGCCGAAATTCTTCAAGAGACCATGAGCCAGACCGCACATTCGCTGCAAACTCTCGGTAAGGCGGGCTCCCCGCACGAGATCGTGGCGAAGCAGGTTGAACTCACGAAGGAAGCTTCGAGAAGGCGATGGGAAACATGCGCGAGCTGGCCGAAATGGTCACCAAGGCGCAGAACACCACCATGGACGCCATCAGCCACCGGGTCTCCGAGTTGCTGGACGAATTGAAGCAACTGGCGTCGAAGTCCACCCCGCCATCGGCACCTAAGACAAAGCCGATTGCGGCGACGGCTCACACCGGCGGCTAAGCGGCAATCGAGCATCGGTCTCTGGAGGCGATCACTCTTCGGTGAGTGATCGCCTTTCTGTGTGCCAGGCATGGCGTTGATCTAGGAGATGGAAGTTCTCCACGGGCCGTGATGACCGGAACTGTTAGCCGGAGGCAACTGCGTCGCCGTGAGGCGGGGTGGGGAGGAAGCCCGAGGCGAAACCCGGAGCGGACGAACAGAAACCGGATAGGAGGCCGACTGGTGGGGTAACCCGGCAGTGGACGGAGATGCCCGATAGTCATCCGGACACACACGTTGGTAAATCCGGCCGCGACCGGGAGAAAGATCAGGGCCCTACCCTGGGAGATCTCCTTGGGTCTGGGGACGAACCGGAGCGGGTCTCCGGTAACGGAGATCGACGCCCAAGGATGAAGTCAGCAGAGGCCATAGTAGCCCTCCGCAGCCTTTGGCGACGGCGGAACCGGAGCTGGGACGCGCGCGGAGCCACAAGCGCTTGCGGCGTTGGAGCAGCAACGAGCCTTGACGCAAGACCTGATGGAACGGGTGGCGGGCTCCGCCAACCTGAACCAGGCCTACAAACGTGCGGAATCAAGGGGGCGCCGGGGGCGGACGGGATGAGCGTCCAAGACCTGATCTTCAACCGAATCTGACCCCATTGCTAGGTACGTCGAGCAATTCGCCGAAACGGTTCTTCGCCTCGAGGGCGGCCATTTTCCGCATCTGAATTCTCCGTTGGAGCTTCGCCGGCTGTAACGACACGCCAGCGGGGATAGGAATACCAACGGTGGTGGAGGTCGGCGTAGTAGGTCATGGACATTGCCGATCGCGGGAGCGACGTGCCGATCAGCCAAGGTCGGCGGCATCCAGACGCTCGAGGAACCTGCCCTTCCTCTCGTGCCGGGCGCGGAGGGCGGCGAGGCGGCGGGCGAACGTCGTCATCTTTCGGCCTTTCCGGGAACGCTCTCGCAAGTCGAGCAGCAATGCCGTTGCCCGGTCGTATGCGGGAGCGTTGCGCCGGGAAATAAGGTCCTCGACCTCTTGCCAGACGGCGTTCTCACGACCGGCCGAAGCGCCGGGGTTGCCTTCTCGGTTCTTGATCGTCTTCGCCTTCGCCGTACTCCTCTCTTGAGGAGGCGAAGCAACGTTTTTCCGAGCCGCAACCTTGCCTTCGGTACCGGATTTCTCGACTTTCTTCGGCGGTTGCGGCGGCGCCATGTCGAGGCCGAACAGCGCGGACATGTCGTCGGCCTCCAGCACCTTCCCGGCGTCGGGGCCTTTCTTCGCCAGAGGGTGGGCCGTTTCGATATGGGCCACCAGGTCGCTCTCGTCCACCGCGCGCAACTGGAACAGCAGCTCCGGCTTTTCATCCAGCCGCGAGCCGATGCCGTACAGCACCGCCGCGACGTGCTTGCACATCGATGCATAGTCCGGACAACTGCAGGAGAACTCGATCTCGGACGGCGTGGGAAAAAGTCCCTTGTCCTGGCGGCAGAGTCGCTCCATGACCCCCTTGCTGAAGCGTCCTTGCAACAACTCAACCAGAGAATCGATGCCGCCCGCGCAATCTCCGCATATGGTTCGCCACCGCGCCTTGGGCACCGCCGCGATGCCGACCGAGACCTGGTAGGTCGACGATCCGCTGACCATTGCCCGCACTTTCAGGGGCGAGATTTGCAGATCGACCACCGAGCCGTTGCGCACATAGGTGCGACCGCGCGGCAGCCGGCTTTCGAAATCGCGGTAGCTTTCCAGATTGTCGCACCACGCCTTGCCCCAGAAGGTGGTGGCGATCTTGCGCCCTTCGATCACCACCGGCGCGACGCGATGACCTTTCTTGCGCAGCTTCTCGACCTCACGGGCCGCCTTCCGGCGCCGCTCGGCGACCGAAACATAGGGCGCCCATCCCCCATAATAGTGTGCCATCTCTTCAGTCTTTCGCTCTCTTCAGTCCTTCATTGCGGCGTTCAGATCAAGGGCGACGAGTTCGCAGCAGCGCGTCATCCTTCATCTCGGTCAAATTGATCTCGCCGGATCCGGCCAGCAGATGCTCCGACAGAGTCTTCTTCTCCTCGATCATCGCGTCAATCTTTTCCTCGACCGTGCCACGGCAGACGAACTTGTGCACCAGCACGTTCTTCTTCTGGCCGATGCGGAAGGCCCGGTCGGTGGCTTGATTCTCCACCGCCGGGTTCCACCAGCGATCGAAATGCACGACGTGGGATGCCGCGGTCAGCGTCAAGCCGGAACCTCCCGCTTTCAGCGACAGAATGAAAAACGGGACGGTCTCGTCTTCCTGGAAGGTTCGCACCATGGCATTGCGGCTCTTCACCGCCGTGCCCCCATGGAGAACCGCGCCCGGGCGGCCAAAAACCCGTCCCAGAAATTGCTCGCAGGGGCGCCGTCGTCTCGCGGAACTGGGTGAAGACCAGCATCTTCTCCTGCCGTGCCGCCACGACCTCGGCGATTTCGCGCAAACGAGCGAATTTGCCGCTTTCGGCCTCCGACCAGGCATCCTTTTTCAGCCACTGGGAAGGATGGTTGCAGATCTGTTTCAGACGCATCAGGGTCGCCAGCACGACACCCTTGCGCTGAATTCCCTCGGACCCCTCGAGCGCCTCGCCCAGATCCGACACCGTCTGCTCGTAGAGCGCCGCCTGCTTGCGGCTTAAGGTGCAGTACGCCTTGACCTCGGTCTTGTCCGGCAGGTCGTCGATGACCGACTTGTCCGTCTTCATCCGTCGCAGGATATAGGGGCGCACCAGGTCGCGCAGGGGGCCATAGGGATTGTGGGCGCGCTCCGCCAGTCCCTTGGCGTAGTTGGAGAACTGTCTGGACGTTCCGAGAAGGCCGGGGTTGATGAAATCGAAGATCGACCACAGGTCGCCCAGGTGGTTCTCTACCGGGGTGCCGGTCAGCGCGACGCGCGCCTTCGCCTTCAGGGCCTTGGCCGCCCGGGTCTGCTTGGCCTTCGGGTTCTTGATCGCCTGGGCTTCGTCGAGGACGAGCAGGCGCCAGCTGGTCTCCGCCAGAACGGGCGAGCGCAGGAGCGTGCCATAGCTGGTGATCACCAGGTCGCGGCCCGCGAACCCGTCCGGCGTCAATTGTTTCATCCGTTCCGCCGACATGGTTGAAGAGTGCACGATCAAGGCGTTCAGGCTGGGGCAGAATCGCTCGATTTCCGCCACCCAGTTGGCGAGCAGCGAGGCCGGCGCCACCAGCAGGCTCGGTTGCTTTTCCTTGTTTTCACGCCCCTGCGTCAGAAGCAGCGACAGCACCTGGATCGTCTTTCCCAGTCCCATATCGTCGGCGAGGCATGCCCCCAGCCCAAGCCCGCTCAGAAGGTGCATCCATTGCACTCCCGCCATCTGATAGGGCCGTAGCTTTCCCTTGAAGGCCGGGCCGGGATCGACAAACGCGCCATCGGGGCTGCGCAACGCCTTCAGCGTCTTGGCGAGAAAAGGCCCGGGCGTCACCTGCGACCAATCGGCGACGTCGATGTCCGTGGCCGTCTTCGGTGATCATCGCCCCGGCCAGCATGCGCATGGCCTCGGCAAAGGATAGGCCGCTTCTCCGCGGCCAGGGTTTCCGCCTCCTTGAATTGCCGCATCGCGCGTTCCAGGCGTTCGCGGTCGACCTCCACCCATTGGCCGCGCAACAAAACCAGCGCCTCGGTGCCGGCGAGCAGCGCGGCGATCTCCTCCGCGGTAAGCGGCTCTCCCTCCAGCGCAACGTCCACCTGGAAATCGAGCAGCCCATCGAGGCCCGTACCGGACGGGGCGCTCGCGCCGATCGTCGCCGCGACCATCGGCCGCGCGGGGCGATTAGCGCGCCATGTGGCGGGCATGCGCACGATCACGCCAGCGCTTTCCAACTCGGGCGCACTGGCGAGGAATTGCGACGCCTCCGCCACACCCCAACGCAGGGGATGGAATATTTCTCCCGCGTCGACCGTCGCCTTCAGCCAGCCACAGGTTTCGGCGGCGCGCTGCACCGGCACCAGCAGCGACAGCAACTTGTCGCGGTTCGCCGCCCCGGAATATTCGCTCAACGCCTGCCCGAGCGGCACATGCTGGGCCGTCGCCTTCGCCGACAGCCCCGTGGTGTAGGTCGCCAGGAAAGCGAAGGGCAGATCGGGATCGCGCCGGTTTTCCGCCAGATTGAAATGCACCCGCCCGACCAGGTTCCAGGCCGGGTTCAAACTCTTGAGAAAGGCCTGGAGATTGAATCCGGCACCAGCCAGGGAGGCCTCGAAGGCTGTTCCCACCTCCTCCCAGAGCGCCTTCAAGACATCCGGGTTCAGGTACTCGGCCCCGGGCATCATCGGCGCCGTCAGCACCAGGGTGGCGCGTTCACCTTCATCCGGTGGCGGCACCGCGGAGGCCGCGTCCGACCAACGCGCGCACAGCCCCTCGACATAGCGCGCCGCGAAGTCGCGCCACCAGACAAGAACGGGCGGTAATGCCCGCCCCACCTCGCCCGCCCCCAGCTGCATCAGGCCGTCTCCGGAACCTCGGGCAAAGGCCTCGATAAGCCGCGCCGCGATCTTGTCTTCCAGCTCTGGAGAGTCTTCGGCCTCCTCGGCAACGAGGTGCCCGTGCGGGGTCAGGCGGAGGCCCAGGCGGGACATGCTCATGAGCTCCATTTACCACGCGGAGTGGGCGAAGTCACACGCGCAACGCGCCCGGAATGTATGGGTTCAGGCCTCGGTCCGCCGGGCGCGCCGCGCGAAGGCCTCGACCATGGACCGGGCGGTCTCCGGCAGGACCAGATCGATCGCCCGCTGCATCAGCCACGAACGGACCTGCCAGGTGAGCGCGACATTGGCGCGGCACGCGGCCTTGCCGCCGACGCCGGCGTCCTCGAAGGTCCACCGGATGCGGAAATCGCGGAACAGGCCGTCATGGGACGTGACCTCGATGATGTCCGGCCGGGTCATCACGGTTTTGGTGCGGAACCGCTCGTGCAGCGGACCGAGGCCCACTTCCTGCTCGGTGAAGTAGGTGGTCTCGTCCTGGTGGCGGTAGATCCGCGCGTCCAGCCACAGCGGCAGGAACTCGGGGTAGCGCTCCACGTCGGCGACGAGATCGAAGATCCGCTCCGGCGGCGCCGGAATGATCAGGCTGTCTCTGTGGATGCTCATGACTTGGATATGCCCCCTAACAGTTTTTGCGATAGTCGCACAAATCAGTTCGTGCTCAAAGGCGTCCGGCGCCCCATCTGTCGTTACGGGACTGGACAGGTTCGCCGAAGTATGCTTGAGAACCACCCGGTCGTGACCCCCGGAGGAGAGAAATCGTGTCCCAGTTAGGCCCCCAATTCGGCAACGACACCCTGAACACCCGCCGCACCCTCGCGGTCGGCAACAACAGTTACGAGATGTACAGCCTCGAGGCCGCCGCCGAGACCCTCGGAGACGTCTCCAGCCTGCCGTTCTCCCTCAAGGTTCTGCTCGAGAACCTGCTGCGCTGGGAGGACGACCGCACGGTCAACGTCGACGACATCAAGGCCGTCGCCAAGTGGCTGGAAACCCGTTCGTCGGATCGCGAGATCGCCTACCGGCCGGCGCGGGTGCTGATGCAGGACTTCACCGGCGTGCCGGCCGTCGTCGACCTCGCGGCCATGCGCGACGCCATGGTGGCCATGGGCGCCGACCCGGCGAAAATCAATCCGCAAGTGCCGGTGGACCTGGTGATCGACCACTCGGTAATGGTGGACGCGTTCGGCTCGCCCGAAGCGTTCGCGAAGAACGTCGAGATGGAGTTCGAGCGCAACCGCGAGCGTTACGAGTTTCTCCGCTGGGGGCAGCAGGCGTTCGACAACTTCGGCGTGGTGCCGCCGGGGACCGGCATCTGTCATCAGGTGAACCTGGAATACCTGGCGCAGGTGGTGTGGACGCGGGGCGAGAACGGCGCCACCGTCGCCTATCCCGACACCGTGGTCGGAACCGACAGCCACACCACCATGGTCAATGGCCTGTCGGTGCTGGGCTGGGGCGTCGGCGGCATCGAGGCCGAGGCGGCGATGCTGGGCCAGCCCATCTCCATGCTGATCCCGGAAGTGGTGGGCATGAAGCTCACCGGGCGAAATGAAGGAGGGCACCACCGCCACCGATCTGGTGCTGACGGTGACCCAGATGCTGCGGGCCAAGGGCGTGGTCGGCAAGTTCGTCGAATTCTACGGCGACGGCCTCGAGCATCTGACGCTGGCCGATCAGGCCACCATCGCCAACATGGCGCCGGAGTACGGCGCCACCTGCGGGTTCTTCCCGGTGAGCCGGGCGACCATCGATTATCTCACCTTCTCCGGGCGCGACCCCGACCGCGTCGCGCTGGTGGAAGCCTACGCCAAGGCGCAAGGGTTGTGGCGCGAGCCCGGCACGCCGGATCCGGTATTCACCGACACCCTGGAGCTTGATCTGAAGTCGGTGGAGCCGTCGCTGGCCGGACCCAAGCGGCCGCAGGACCGGGTCGCGCTGTCGCGGGCGGCGGCCGCCTTCACGGACTATCTGAGCGCCGAGCGCAACGTCACGTCCGACCCGGCGGCCGACATGGACGAAGAGGGGGCGGCACCGTTCCCACCATCGACCGCGAGGCGCCGGTGGAAGGATCGGACTTCACCCTCGAGGACGGCGACATCGTCATCGCCGCCATCACCAGTTGCACCAACACCTCCAACCCGAGCGTGCTGGTGGCCGCCGGAATGCTGGCGCGCAACGCCAACCGGCTGGGCCTGAAGGTTCCGCCGTGGGTCAAGACGTCGCTGGCGCCGGGCTCCAAGGTGGTGACCGACTACCTGGAGGCGGCCGGCCTGCAGGAGCGACCTGAACACGCTCGGTTTCAACCTCGTCGGCTACGGATGCACCACCTGCATCGGCAACTCCGGGCCGCTGCCCGACGAGATCAGCCGCGCCATCGACCGGGGCGGACTGACGGTGGCGTCGGTGCTGTCGGGCAACCGCAACTTCGAGGGCCGGATCCATCCGCAGACCCGCGCCAACTATCTGGCGTCGCCGCCGCTGGTGGTGGCCTACGCGCTGGCCGGCTCCATGAAGAAGGACCTGCTCAACGATCCGCTGGGCACCGACGTGGACGGACAGCCGGTCTATCTCCGCGACATCTGGCCGGCCAACGCCGACATTCAGGCGATGATCGAGGAGGTGCTGACGCCGGGCATGTTCCGCGACCGCTACGCCGACGTCTCCCAGGGCGACGAGGCGTGGCGGCAACTCGAGGCGCCGACGGGACAGACCTACACGTGGCAGGACGAGTCCACCTACGTCCGTCTTCCCACCTTCTTCGAGGGCGAATTGAGCAACGAGTTCGCCAATGTCACCGGCGCCCGGCCGCTGGCCATTCTCGGCGAACTCGGTGACCACCGACCATATCTCGCCGGCCGGCGCCATCAAGAAGGACAGCCCCGCCGGCGCCTACCTGATGGAGCACGGCGTCAAGCCGCAGGAATTCAACTCCTACGGTTCGCGGCGCGGCAACCACGAAGTGATGATGCGCGGCACCTTCGCCAACATCCGCATCCGCAACGAGATGGTGCCGGACACCGAGGGCGGCGTCACCCAGTACATGCCCGACGGCGAGGTGATGCCGATCTACGACGCGGCCATGAAGTACGCCGACGAGGGCGTGCCGCTGGTGGTCATCGCCGGCACCGAGTACGGAACCGGATCGTCGCGCGACTGGGCCGCCAAGGGCACCCGGCTGCTCGGGGTCAAGGCGGTGGTGGCGGAGAGCTACGAGCGCATCCACCGCTCCAACCTGCTGGGCATGGGGGTGTTGCCGCTGCAGTTCACCGACGGCGTCGACCGCAAGAGCCTCAAGCTGGACGGTACCGAGACCTTCGATCTCACCGGGCTCGACGGCGAGGCCCGGCCGGGCATGGCGGTGACGCTGGTGGTTCACCGGGCCGATGGCTCCACCGCCGAGGCGCCGCTGGTGTGCCGCATCGACACCCTCGACGAGCTCGAATACTACCGGGCAGGCGGGATCCTCCAGTACGTGCTGAAAAATCTGGCGGCGGCCTGATCGGGAGAAGCGGCCCGGGCCGTCATCACCGGCATGTGATTGGCCGCCCGCGGCGGCGGCCGCTATGTGTCATCCGTATGATCAATGCCGCTCCGGCGCGCCCTTCTCGCGGCTTTCGTTGCGCTTCGCCGCCGCTCCCGCTGGCGGCCGGGGAACCGCCGCTGACGGTGGTCGAGCTGTTCACCTCCCAGGGCTGTTCTTCCTGCCCGCCCGCCGACGCGCTGATCGGCGAGCTTGCCGAACGCGACGACATCCTGGCGCTCTCGCACCACGTCGACTACTGGGATTATCTCGGCTGGCGGGACACCCTCGCGCAGCCCGTCAACAGCGAGCGTCAGCGGGCTTATGCCAAGGACTTCGGGCTCCGCTACGTCTACACTCCGCAGGTGGTCGATCCAGGGCGCCTATCAGGCAGCCGGCTCCCGGCGCCAGGACGTTCTGGATCGGATTGCCCGCGCGCGGCCGGAAGCCCCGTGGCCGTGGACCATCACGCGCGCCGCCGCCGCCGAGGCCGACGACCAGATGGTAGTCTCCATCGGCGCCGCTATCGGTTCTGGCGCCGAAGACGCGGCCGTCTGGCTGGCGCTGTTCGACCACGAGCATGTCACGCCGGTCGGCGGCGGCGAGAACCGCGGGCCGGACGTCGCGGACGTTCAATGTCGTGCGCAGCTTTACCCGTATCGGCTCCTGGGACGGCGAGGCCATGTCCATATCCCTGCCGGCGCCGGCCGCGACGGAATCCGGCAAGGCCGGCGGGGTGCGCCGTCATTGTCCAGGCCGGCGGAAACGGCCGGATTCTGGGTGCCGCGCGGCTCATGCTGGACGCAAATTAAAACTCTTCAAAAGTGTTTCAGATACCGGATCATTCTACCATTCCGCTTGTTTTTGCGCACGCGAATGCTATAATGCCCTCTATGGGGCGGAATTTGGCCTCGCAAAAGTCCAAAATTGGTTAATAGCGAGGAGTTCCGTGAACACAATTGTGTAACAAAACGTCCAAGAAAACTAAAGAATACTTAGCCAACACCGAATAAGAATGAAGTGCCTGCGCGATGGTGAGGTGTGTTTTGAACGAACAAGCCGGCCATCAACGACAAGGTTTATCGATGTTGCTAGGGAGGATGCGATGTTTGGTTTAAAGGCTGACCACAGGCCGAAAGCTAAAGAAGCGCGCCATCTCCGATCGCGATTGCCCCGGAGGCGGCCACGAAGAAATGATCCCTATTCGGAAGGAGGTACGGAACCTCGGTTGGAAGATTTGCTGAAGGATCCGGTGACGGAAGCGATCATGCGCTGCGACGGCGTCAATTCGGCGGCGCTGCGCACGCTCATCGTCGCCACCCGTGAAGGGCTTCGTTCGCGCTAGCCCAGATGACGCGCGCCGATCGCGGTCCGCTCACGCGGGTGCCGGCCGCGTGCCAGACACCGGTCGCGTACCAGACACCGGCGCGCCATGCCCTTCAGAGGGCTCGACGTGCGGCCCTGCCGCAAACGCGGCGTGGGCCGCGGCGGCGGAATCGCCGCCGATCAAGACGCCGCCAGCCCCTTCTCCATCACCGAAGCCAGTCTCTGCGAGAATGCCACCGGGTCGGCCGGGAATTTCTCCCTCGATGATGCGCGCCTGATCCAGAAGCAGATACGCCGCGTCCGCCAATGTCGCCTCCGCGCCGTCCGCGTCCGCCAGGCTCGCCAGCCGCTTGATCAGCGGATGTCCCGGGTTCAGTTCGAGAATGCGCGCCGTCGCGACGTCGGCGCCCAGACGCTGGCTCTGTTTGAGCAGCTTCTCCATGTAAATGTCCATGTCCCCCTCGGCCGCCACCAGGCACACGGCGCTGTCGGTCAAACGCTCCGATGCCCGGACGTCCTTGACCGACCTCGCCCAGTACGCTTTGAGCGCGGCGATCAGCCGGTCGAGGCCGGCCGGCGGTTCGTCTTCGGCCTTGGCATCCGTCGCCGCCGTCGCCGGCGGCGATCTTGCTCAGGTCGGCCCCGGCCGCGGCCGCCGACTTGAACGGCTTCTCCTGGAAGGTCCCGACGGCCTGGGTCCAGAATTCGTCGATGGGATCGGTGAGCAACAGGACCTCCACGCCCTTGGCCTTGAACCCCTCGAGCTGCGGGCTCCGGCGCAATCCGGCGAGCTGCTCGCCGCTGATGGTGTAGATGGCGTCCTGACCCTCCTTCATCCGCTCGACGTAGGCTTGCAGCGTCGTCAGGCCGTCGCCCGCCGTGCTGTGGAACCGGCACAGTTTCAGGATCCGGTCGCGGTTTTCGAAATCCTCGTAGATGCCTTCCTTGAGAACGGCGCCGAAATTATCCCAGAATGTCTCGAATTCCTCCGGTGCCTTCTCCGCCTTCTTCTCCAGCGCATCGAGCACACGCTTGACCAGGCCGGCGCGCATCTTGGCGAGGCGCGGGTCGTGCTGGAACGTCTCGCGGCTGATGTTGAGCGGCAGGTCCTCGGAGTCGACGACGCCGCGCAGGAACCGGAGATACGGCGGCAACAGCCCCTCGCAGTCGTCGGTGATGAACACCCGCTTGACGTAGAGTTTGACGTGGCCCTTGCGTTCCGGCTGGAACAGGTCGAACGGCGGCGCCGACGGAACGAACAGCAAGCTGGTGTAGGACAGCACGCCCTCGACCCGGTTGTGCAGGGTGAGCCACGGGTCGTCGAAGGCGTGGCCCACGTGATGGTAGAATTCCTTGTACTGCTCCTCGGTGATGTCCTTCTTGGCGCGCGTCCACAGCGACGACGCGGCGTTCATCGTCTCGGCGCCCTCGGCGTCGCCGAACTCGATGGGAAAGCCGATATGGTCGGAATAGGTCTTGACCACGTTGCGAAGGCGCATCTCCTCGAGAAACTCGTGCGCGTCCTTGTTGAGATGGACGATGACCGATGTGCCGCGTTCGTCGCGGGACGCTTCCTCGATGGTGAACTCGCCCTTGCCGTCGGAACTCCACAGCCATGCCTGCGTGCTCGCCGGCCTTGCGGGTCAGCACGTCGACCTTGTCGGCCACCATGAACGCCGAATAGAAGCCGACCCCGAACTGGCCGATCAGCGCCACGTCCTTCTTCGAGTCGCCGGTGAGTTGGGCGGCGAAGTTCTGGGTGCCGGACCGCGCGATGGTGCCCAGCGTATCCACCAGGTCCTGGCGGTTGAGGCCGATGCCGTTATCGATAATGCTGAGGGTCTTGGCGTCCTTGTCGACGACGAGGCGGATCTTGAAATCGGGATCGCCGGCAATCAGGTCCGGTTCGGTCAGCGCCAGATAGCGCAAGCGGTCGCACGCGTCGGAGGCGTTGGATATGAGCTCGCGGAGGAAGATTTCCTTGTGGGTGTAGAGAGAGTGGGCAACGATGTCGAGCAGCTTGCTGACTTCGGTCTGAAATGTGAACGTCTCCTGCGTCATGGTGTGGCGTCATCCCCCGTTGGAGTTTAGATGGTAACCTACTCGGGCCGTGATATGTGCGATGATGCCGCCATTCGCAAGCACCCGGCGCCGGGGCGATCGCGAGCGTGCTCGAAACGCTCGGCCAAGCGGGGAATCTCAAGGCCATGAATGACGAGAGTTTCGCCGGGCCACGCCGGCGCTTGCTGCAGGAGATCGAAGCCGAGGCCCGCGAAACGCAGGGCTGGACCGGGCGCGGCGGCGTATTCGGACCGGGTCATGGCGGCCATGGCCAAGGTGCCGCGGCATGCATTCGTGCCACCCGCCGAGCTGCATTTGGCCTACGTCAACCGGCCGCTGGCCATCGGCCACGGGCAGACGATCTCGCAGCCCTACATCGTGGCGGTCATGACCGATCTCCTGGATCTCGAGCCCGGCGACCGGGTTCTGGAAATCGGCACCGGCTGCGGCTATCAGGCCGCGGTTCTTGCCGAGGTCGCGGGGCGGGTCTACACCGTGGAGGTCGTCCGGGAACTCGCCGAGGACGCCGCCCGGCGCCTCCGCGAACTCGGCTACGACAACATCGAGAGCGCGCATCGGCGACGGCTACGAGGGCTGGCCCGAAGCGGCGCCGTTCGACGCGGTGATGGTGACGTCGGCGCCGCCGCGGATCCCCGCGAGCCCTGGTGGACCAGCTGAAACCCGGCGGCCGCATGGTCATTCCCGTGGGCGAACGCAACGAGACCCAGATGCTGTACCGCTGCGTCAAACGTGATGACGGAACCCTCGACAAGGAGCGCAAGCTGCCGGTAGCCTTCGTGCCGATGGTCGATGGACGCTGATCGCCGCCCCGCAGCTTGTCCCGCTTGCGAAGTGAGGCGCCCGGTGGAAGGTTCGATGCTTTACAGGTTTGCATGCCGTTCGGCCGTTTTCTGCCTGTGGCTGATGCTCGCGTTCGCCCCGGCGGCGGTCCGCGCCGATACCTGGAAGGACTACATGGAAGCCGCCCGGGCGGCGCACGAACGCGGCAACGATGCCGAGGCGGAACGCGAGGTCCTCGCCGCGCTCGAAGAAGCGCGGAATATCGGCCCCGGAGACCCGCACCTTCCCTATACCCTGAACTATCTCGCCCTTTTGTATCAGACGCAGGGCCGCTTCGCGGAAGCCGAGCCGCTTTACCGGCGCGCCATCGCCACCTGGGGAAACCTGCTCACCGAGGATCACCCGAACGTGGCCATGAGCCTCAACAATCTCGCGGCCCTTTACCGGACGCAGCAGCGGTTACGAACGAGGCGGAGACCGCGCAGAAGCGGGCGCTGGCCATTCTCGAGGGCGCGTACGGCGCCAATCATGCCAGCGTCGCCCTGAGCCTGACCAACATGGCCGAGCTTTATCGCGTTCAGGGCGACTACGACGCGGCACGGCCGCTGTACATGCGCGCCCAGGGGATCTTCGAGACCACCCTCGGACCCGAGCACCCGCAGGTGGCCACGAGCCTCGACAAGCTGGCCACGCTGTATCGTCGACGAGGACCGCCCCGAAGACGCGGAACCGCTGTTGCGGCGCGCGTTGGCGATCCAGGAAAAGAGGCTGGGGCCGGAGAACCCGGGCGTGGCCCAGACCGCTGGAGAAGCTGGCGCGTCGTTCTGCGCGAGACCGATCGCGGCGGACGAAGCCGCGGCGCTGGAGACCCGCGCCGGCGATATTCGCGCCCGGCTGCAGCGAAATGCGGTCGCGAGCGGAGTAGGCGTTCGCCGTCCGCCTTCCCGCTTGCTTTCGGATGTCCCCGCTTGCTTTCGCGTGTCAAAAAGGCAAAGTTCAGGCCATGCAGATCACCACCCAGCCGCCGGGTCGTCTCTCTCGCGTCGTGGCTGTCCTCGGGCCCACCAACACCGGAAAGACGCACCTGGCCATGGAGCGCATGCTGGGTTACGAGTCCGGAATGATCGGATTTCCGCTGCGGCTCCTGGCCCGGGAAAACTATGACCGGGCCGTCAACATCAAGGGTCCGCGCCAGGTCGCGCTGATTACCGGCGAGGAGAAGATCGTTCCCCCCGATGCCCGGTATTTTTTGTGTACCGTCGAATCCATGCCGTTGACCCGGCAGGTCGCGTTTCTCGGCATCGACGAGATTCAGATGTGCGCCGATCCGGACCGCGGCCACGTCTTTACGGAACGGCTGCTGGACGCGCGCGGATCGCTGGAAACCATGTTCATGGGCGCCGAAACCGCCCGAGGGCTGCTCCGCCGCCTGGTGCCCGAGGCGGAGTTCATGAGCCGGCCGCGCTTTTCGACGCTGCGCTACAGCGGTCAGACGAAGATTTCCCGGCTGCCGCCGCGCAGCGCCGTGGTCGGCTTCAGCATCTCCGAGGTCTACGCCATCGCCGAGTTGATCCGCCGCCAGCGGGGCGGCGCCGCCATCGTGCTCGGCGCCCTCAGTCCGCGCACCCGGAATTCCCAGGTCGCCATGTACCAGGCCGGCGAGGTGGACTACCTGGTGGCCACCGACGCCATCGGGATGGGCCTCAACATGAAGGTCGATCATGTGGCCTTCGCCGCCACCCGAAAATTCGACGGCCGCGCGCCGCGGCGATTGACGGCGTCGGAACTGGCGCAGATCGCCGGCCGCGCCGGCCGGCACATGAACGACGGGACGTTCGGCACGACGGCCGATATCGGCCCGATGGACGCGGACACCGCCGAGCGGATCGAGAGCCACGCGTTCGATCCGCTGAAGTATCTGTATCTGGCGCAACGCCGATCTCAAATTCACCTCCCTCGCCGTTCTGAAAGCGAGCCTGGCGCGGCCGCCCGACAAGCCGGGGCTGCTCAAGGCGCGCGAGGCCGATGACGAGCTTGTGCTCGCGACGCTCTCGAAGGAACCGGACATCGTCAGGCTCGCGCACGGCGCCGACGCCATTCGCCTGCTTTGGGAAATCTGCCGCATTCCGGATTTCGGCAAGGTGGCGCACGATGCCCACGCGCGGCTTCTGGGACGGATTTACCGCTATCTGATGAGCGACGGCGACGGTGGCGGCAGCGGCGGCCATGGCGGCGGCCGCCTTCCCGCCGATTGGGTGGCCCGCCAGGTGGATCGCATCGACCGCGTCGACGGCGACATCGAAGTCCTGATGCAACGCATCGCCAACATCCGGACCTGGACCTACGTCTCCCATCAGAGCGCGTGGCTGGCCGACGCTCCGTACTGGCGCGAACGAACACGCGGCATCGAGGACACCCTGTCCGACGCCTTGCATGAACGCCTGATCCAGCGGTTCGTCGATCGCCGCACGGCGGTTCTGGTGGGCCGGCTCAAGGACCGCCAGGAACTGTTGGCGGCGGTCGGCGCGTCGGGCGAGGTTCTCGTGGAAGGGCATTTCGTCGGCATGCTGGAAGGCTTCCGGTTCACCGCCGACCCGGGCGTCGATGCCATCGGCGCCGGTGACGGCCGGGGCGCCGGGCGGGCCGTCACCTCGGCCGCGATCCGCGCGCTGCGCGGCGAGATCCGCCGCCGTGTCCGCCAGCTCGCCGACGACGGCGACGACGCATTCACGCTCTCCGGCACGCTCTCCGGCACGCACTCCGGCGACAACCGTATCGCGTGGCGCGAGCACGCCGTCGCCCGGCTGGTCGCCGGGTCGGACATTCTGCGCCCGCGGGTCGAACCCTTGCCCAGCGATCTTCTCGACGGCCGGGCGTCGGAGACCATTCGCCAGCGCGTCGACAGATGGCTGAGATCATACCTGACCGCGTCCCTGGCGCCTTTGTTGTCGCTGTCGGACGCGGCGGTCTCGGGGGCGCCGCGGGGGCTGCTCTTTCAGACCGCCGAAGCGCTCGGATCGCTGCGGCGCGACGCGGCGATGGACCAGGTCACGGCCTTGAGCACCGCCGACCGCCGGTCGCTGCGGGATCTCGGGCTCCGTATCGGGCGGGAGAGCATCTACTTCCCGGCTTTGCTCAAGCCCGCCGCCGTCTCGCTGCGCGGATTGCTGTGGGCCCTGCATCACGGATGCGAGATGCCGGCCCCGCCGCCGCCCGGGCGAACCTCCGTGCGCCTCGATCCCGCGGTGTCCCCTCGGCTTTTACGAGGCCGTCGGTTACCGGCCGCTGGGCAATCGGGCGGTCAGGATCGATATCGTCGAACGCCTGGCGGCGCGGGCGTTCGCCATGGCGCGGGACGGCGACTTCAACGCCCTCTCCGATCTGCTGTCCCTGGCGGGATGCACCCTGGCGGAGATGCCCGGGATCCTGTCCGCGCTGGGATACCGCGCGACGCCGGGCGACCGGGAGGACGGACACGGCGTTGACGTTCAGCCGCGTCAAAAAGCGGCGATCGAAGGACGCCAAACGGGCGCGACGGCGGGCGGACAAGGACAAGGCGGCGGTGGCCGTCGACTCGCCGTTCGCCGGGCTTCGCGGGCTGCACGGTCCCAAATGACCGGCGCCCCGCCTGAAAACCTACGGCTCGACAAATGGCTGTGGTATGCTCGTTTCTGCAAGAGCCGAACCCTGGCGACGCGGCTGTGCGCATCCGGGCGCCTGCGGGTCAATGGCGCCATCGTCAAGAAAGCGCACTACGTTCTGAAACCGGGCGACGTGCTCACGTTCCCGAAGGGACCGCACATTCGGGTGATCCGGGTCGCGGCGCTCGGCACGCGCCGGGGGCCGGCAACCGAAGCGCGCACGCTTTACGACGACCTCGAGCCGCCGCAACCCGCCGAACCCAGGGACGCCGCGAAGCCGAACAAAGTGGCCGAGCGCGAGCCCGGAAGCGGCCGTCCCACGAAGGTGCAGCGCCGCGCCATCGACCGGCTTCGCGAGTTCAACGAAGATTGAGGCAGTGCCGATATTGACCCTTCCGTCGTTGGGGTTGAGCACCGCCCGGCGGTATGATACCCAACATCATGATCGAGCGATTGATGGCCTTATTCGGTGGCGGCGAAAGCGGGCGCGCCGACAGAAACGAGACATGCGGCGAGCGCGAATTGCGACTGGCGGCGGCTGGATTGCTGGCTCATGCCGCGGCGCTGGACGGTGTCGTCGCCGAGGACGAAACCCGGACCATTCGCCGCCTGCTGCAGGCGCATTTCGAGTTGAGCGGAGACGAAGTCGAGGAACTGCTGGAGGAGGGACATAGGGAAGCGGCCGAATCGACGCAGCTTTTTGCGTTCACCCGCGTCATCAATGACAACCTGGGTCCCGAGGAACGCGTCAAGATCATAGAAATGCTTTGGGAAGTGGTTTATGCGGATGGAGACGTCCATCATTACGAATCCAATCTGATTCGGCGCGTCGCCGGCCTGCTGCACGTCAGCGACCGCGACAGCGGCGCGGCCCGCAAGCGGGTCACCCAGCGCCAAGATATTTAAGGCACGACACCGGCGCGGGTCGAACAACAGGCGCCGGAAAGTCGCAAGAGGATCAACGGAGTACCTTATGACCTACATCGTCACGGAGAACTGCATCCGGTGCAAATATACGGATTGCGTCGAAGTCTGCCCGGTGGATTGTTTCTACGAAGGCGAGAATATGCTGGTCATCCATCCCGACGAATGCATCGACTGCGGTGTCTGTGAACCGGAATGTCCGGTCGAAGCCATTGTCCCCGATACGGAACCGGACTTGGCCCATTGGCTGGAAATCAACACCAAATACGCCGAGATATGGCCCAATATCACGCGCAAGCGGGACGCACCGCCGGATGCCGACGACTGGGCCGGCAAACCGGACAAGGAAAAAGAATTCAGTGCCAATCCCGGCGAGGGCGACTGAGTTCGGGACGCGGGATAGCTGGTTCGCAAAGCCAAACAGGCATCTGGCTCTATGTTTTGAGGGCCAAACGTGGTATAAAAAGACTTGACCGGCTGGTTCCAGCCGGTTTTGGCCGTTAGGGTCGAAGACCCAGAAACTGCGCCCAAGGGGAATGGCAATCGCAAGATAAGGTACAATATCCTCGGTCCGTGAGTATTCGCGGAGCGCAGGCAATGGGGTCGCAACGTCTCGTTCCCCGTCAGAGGGCGGACCCGCAAAGACTTGAGTGGAGAGAGAAGAAAGAGCATGGCGGAAGAATTCACATTCGCTGCTGGCGACTATGTGGTTTACCCAACCCACGGCGTCGGCAAGGTCCTTGGCGTCGAAACGCGCGAGATCGCTGAACAGCATCTCCAATTGTTCGTAATCTCGTTCGATCGCGATCGCATGACGCTGCGCGTTCCCATCAGCAAGGTCGCCACGGCAGGCTTGCGCAAACTGAGCACGCACAAGGTCATGGAAAACGCGCTCACCACCCTGAAGGGGCGGGCGCGGGTCAAGCGCACCATGTGGAGCCGCCGCGCTCAGGAGTACGAGGCGAAGATCAACTCCGGCGATCCGGTTTCCATCGCCGAAGTGGTCCGCGATCTGCACCCCAATGTCGGTCAGCCCGACCAGTCGTTCAGCGAGCGACAGATCTATGAAGCCGCGTTCGATCGCCTGGCCTGTGAACTCGCCGCCATGGAATGTGTCGGCAAGGACGAGGCGACGGTGAAGCTGGCAGACCTCCTGAATGCCGCATAATCGTGCCGAAACCGCCCCCGGGCCGGACGCGCCACGCGCGGCCGAGGCCGGGAGCCTTCGGCCCGCGTCGACGGAACAAACCATCTTTACGGCGCTGCCTTCGGGGCGGCTGAGCTGGGCGATCGGTGCCGTGCACGGCGAGGCCGAGCGTTTGTCCGCCTTGCACGCACAGCTCGAAAAGGATATCGGCCCCAGCGACAACCTGGTGTATCTCGGGAACTTCCTCGGCCGGGGCGCGCGCGTCGCCGATACCGTCGACGAAATGCTGTTGTTTCGTCGGGCCCTGATGGCGTGGCAGACGGATGTCGGTGAGGACAGCGGCAGCATCGCCTACCTGAGAGGCAGCCAGGAAGAGATCTGGCACAAGCTTCTGCAGATCCAATTCGCCCCCAATCCCCGCCAGGTGATGGAATGGATGCTGTCGCAGGGGGTCGGCGCGACCCTGGAGGCGTACGGCTGCGGTATCGACGAAGGACGCGGCGCCGCCGCTCTCGGCGCGGTTTCCTTGTCGCAGTGGACCAACCGGCTGCGCGCCACCATCCGGGGCCGCGACGGTCATGACCGGTTGATGAGCGTTCTCAAGCGGGCGGCCTTCACGGAAAACGGAACGCTGCTGTTCGTCAATGCCGGCATCGATCCCGCCCGCGCGCTGTCCGACCAATCCGACTCCTTCTGGTGGCGCGGCCGCACCTTCGAGGCGATCGACCGGCCGTATCTCGATTTTGCCCGCGTGGTCAGAGGGTTCGATCCGCTTCACCATGGTTTCGCCATCGCCGACCACACGGCGTCCATCGACAGCGGCTGCGGCTATGGCGGGCCGTTGACCGCCGCCTGCTTCGATACGACGGGCCACCTGGTCCGAACGCTCGAAGCCTGATGGGACGACACGATGGACGATACGATGGACCGAACGATGGACGACACCGAGGAAGACACGCCGAAGCTCTCGAAGATCGTCTCGGGGGCCCAGACCGGTGTCGACCGGGCGGCCCTGGATGTGGCGCTCGCGCTCGGCTACCCCTGTGGCGGATGGGTGCCCAAGGGCCGGCGCGCCGAGGATGGGCGGGTGCCGCGTTCGTATCCGATGCGCGAAACGGGCGGGCGCGGCTATCCGGAGCGCACGCTTTTGAACGTTCGGGATTCCGACGCGACGCTGATTATGACGTGCGGCCAACCGACGGGCGGCACGGCGTTGACCCTGGAGTACGCTCTCAACCTCGAGCGGCCCAACATGGTCGTCGATCTGCTGGGCTCGACCACGCCCGAGCAGGTGAAGGAATGGATCGAGGAAAACGAAGTGGTCATTCTCAATGTCGCCGGACCTCGCGAAAGTACCTCGCCGGGGATATACCAACAGGCCAGCGACTTCATGAAGGCGGTGTTGTCGTAATCGTCAGTCGACGATGATCTTGACCCGCTGCCCGGGGGTCAGCGGCTGTCCCTTGCGCAGGCCGTTCAGGGCGAGAAAGCGTTCCAGCCTGTATGAGTCGAACGGCATCTGTCCAGAGAGCGATTCCGCTGTGTCGCCCTCCTCGACGCTCACCACCTCCAGGCGCAGCGGGCGGATGGCCCGCGCCTCCGACAGGCTCAACCGTTTGAAACTGTAGGTCGTGCGCCTGAGCTCCGGGGCCAGGCGATTGGTCGTGTCGGCGGGGGTGAGGAACACGAAGCGGTAAATGCGGTCCGGCCGCTCCCGGATGACGACGATGCGGGCGTCGACCGCGCCCTGGTCGGTGCGCACTCGCGTTGTTCCCGTCGCGCCCGGCATTCCATTGACGTCGATCGCTTGAATGGATTTGAACTTTACGCCGCCGCCGCCCAGGCGGGCGATATAGTCGCTCGGCTTGGCCACCGACCGCGCGCGATCGCGATTGGTTTCCATGTCGAAGACGATCAGGGAGCCTTCGGGACCGCGGGCCGTAACCCGCCCGGGACTGTTCGACAAGACGAAACCGCTGGGAACGCGAAACGCGATCCCCAGCGCGGGATGCGCGAACTCCCGTCCGCGGCGCACCCCCTCTTCTGGAGAATCACCGAACACCATGCCGTCGATCCGCGACAGATAGGCCTCCGCGTTGACCGTCGACTTGGCGAGCGGCGCCGACCTGGCCAATTCGATGGCCTGCTCGACCCGCTCGCCGGTCCGCGGGTGCGACGCCATGACGCTGAAGCGGCTTGCCGAGCCGGGATCGCCGGCCATGGTCGCCTGCAACTGGGTGTAGGCGTCCATTTTCCTGAAGAAGCTCGCCATCGCGGCCGGGTCGTAACCCGCCCGCCGCATGTAGCGGATACCAAGCTGGTCGGCTTCCAGTTCCTGATCGCGGGAATAGCTCTGAAGCACCACCTGAGCCCCTTGACCGGCGACATTGCCGACGCCCGGCACCCCGACGACGGAACCGGCCACGCCCAGGATGGCCGCGCCGACGCCGGCCACCACCTGCTGGCTGTAACGTTCCGCGCCGTGGCGGGCGGTGACATGGCCCAGTTCATGGGCCAGCACCCCCGCCAGCTCGGCTTCGTTGCTCGCCAGCGCCAGCAGTCCGCGGGTGACATGGACATAGCCGCCCGGCAGGGCGAAGGCATTGATCTGGTCGTCATCGAGAACGGTGAAGGAATAGTCGAGACCCGGCATCTCCGTCTCCGCCGCCAGCGTCCGCCCGACCCTGTCGACGTAGGCGTCGAGATCGCCGTCGGCGTATTCGCCGCCGAACTGCCTCACCAGTTTCGGATGTTCCTTGGCGCCCAGCCGCTTTTCGTCGTCGGCGCCCATGAACGCCGTGAAACTGTTCCGTCCGGTGGCGGGATTGGTGGAACACGCGGTGGCGCCCGACAGCGCGACCGAGAGCAATGCTAGGATGAAGACCCGTTTCATGATCCCCTCATTATGCAAACGATCGCGGGCTCGGGGCAACACCCGGCTGGACCAAATTATTCTTCCGTTTTGTCCGCCACGCCCGCCTGTTCGAAGGTCGCCATTCCGTTATGGCACGCGGCGGCCGCCTTGAGGACGGCGACCGCGAGAACGGCGCCCGATCCTTCGCCGAGCCGCATGTCCAGGTCGAGAAGCGGCCGCTTTCCGAGGTGCTCGAGGACGCGGCGGTGTCCCGGTTCCGGCGACAGGTGACCGACCTGGCAATGATCGAGCGCGCCGGGCGCGGAGGCTTCCAGCGCCGCCGCCGCCGTCGTGCAGACGAACCCGTCGAGCAGCACGGGCACGCGGCCGAGACGGGCGGCCAGAACCGCGCCCGCCATGGCGGCCATCTCCCGTCCGCCGAGGCGGCGCAAGGCATCCAGCGGATCGGCGACGTAGCCGTTGTGCAACTGCACCGCTTCCGCTACCACCGCCGTCTTGGTGGCGAGAACGGTCGCATCGACGCCGGTGCCGGGACCGGTCCACTCGGCGGCCGACCCGCGATACAGCGCATGGGCGACGGCGGCGGCCGACGTCGTGTTGCCGATACCCATCTCACCGACGCACAGCAGGTCCGAGCCCGGATCGACGGCATTCATGCCGAGCACGAACGCCTCGACGAAGTCGTGCTCGTCCATGGCCGGCGCCTCGACGATGTCGCGGGTCGGACGGTCGAGCTCGACGGCGTGGACGGCAAGGTCCACGTCGAACAAAGTGGCATAGCTGATTGATGGCGGCGCCACCGGTTTCGAAATTGGCCACCATCTGGGCCGTCACTTCGGCCGGATAGGCCGACACGCCGCGCCGCGTCACGCCGTGAGCGCCGACGAATATGCGCGCCGTCGGCCGGTCGACGCTGGGCGGATGGCGTCCTTGCCACGCGGCGAGCCACGCGCTCAGTTCCTCCAACCGGCCGAGCGCGCCGCGGGGTTTGGTGAGCCGGGGTTCCCGATCCTTCGCGCACGCTTCGGCATCCGCATCGGGACCGGGAAGGTCCCGGAACAGACTCCGCACGTCGTCGAGAGTCTTTATCGCGGAAAACCGTGCCATCGTCGGGTCCTTTGCGGGTCTCATGGGGTGGCCGCTCGGCGGCGAATTGCCTTGTAGCGAGCTTTTTCAATAAGCGATAGATTGTAAACCGCCGCAGCAATTACAGCGAAACATGGCTTTATATTCCGGAACGGAGTTCAGGGGCGTTCGTCGATACCTGGCCGACGCGTGGCTGAACGGGCGGATCGCCGTCGCCTTTCTGACCCGTTTGCCGGTCTCCTTGCCCGCGCCCCCGGAACCCGCTCAGGCGGGTTATCTCGGGCGCGCCGCGGGTATGTTCCCGCTCGTCGGCGCCGGGGTCGGGCTGTTGGCCGCCCTGGCGTATCTGGGAGCCCATGGGGCGGGCCTGCCGGCGCTCGCCTGCGCGTTCATCGCGATCGGTGTCGGAACGCTGGTGACCGGGGCTCTGCACGAGGATGGCCTTGCCGATGTCGCCGACGGCCTGGGGGGCGGCCGGACGCGGGACGACCGGCTGCGGATCATGCGCGACAGCCGCATCGGCAGCTTCGGCGCCTTGGCGATGGTCTTCAGTGTCGGACTGAGAGCCGCACTCCTCGCCGGCCTTCCGGCGCCCGGTAGCGCCGCCGCCGCGCTGATCGCCGCCGCCGCCGTGTCGCGCGCGCCGTTGCCTGCGATCCTGCGGTGGGTGCCGCCGGCGCGCGCCGAAGGCCTGGCGGCGGCCGCCGGCCGGCCGGGTTTTCCGCCCGTGGCGATCGCCGGCATCCTGGCGGCGGCGATCGCGGCTGTCGTGCTCCATCCCATCGCCGCCGGTTGCGTCGTGCTGGCGGCGGCGGGCGCGGCGGCGGCGATGGCCTGGATCGGCCGCCGGGCGGTCGGCGGTCATACCGGCGACATCCTCGGCGCCGCGCAGCAGATGGCCGAGATGGCGGCCCTGGCGGCGCTGGTGGTGGCGCTATGAGCCGGCCGACCCAATGGTGGTGGGTTCGCCACGCTCCGGTTACCGCCGTCGCGGGGCGCCTCTACGGCCAAATGGACGTGGACTGCGATACCGGTGACGATCACGCGTTTGGCGCGCTGGCCGGGATGCTGCCGGCGGATGCGGTATGGCTGACCACGCCGCTTGCGGCGAACGCAAAAGACCTTCGAGGCGATCGCCGCCAAGGTCGCCGGTTTGCCGAACCCGGTCGTCGAGCCGGCCTTCATCGAGCAGAGCTTCGGCCGCTGGCAGGGGCTGAGCTGGGACGAAATGCAAGACAGCGACGCCAAGGCCTACGCCGATTTCTGGCGCGATCCGACGCGCTCGGCGCCGCCCGGCGGCGAGAGCTACGTCGCTCAGATGGAACGAACCCGTGCCGCCATCGAACGGCTCAGCATCGAGTACGCGGGCCGCGATATCGTCTCGGTCAGCCACGGCGGCACCATCCGCGCGGCCGTCGCGATCGCTCTCGGCCTGACGCCGGAAGCCGCGATGGCGGTGGTCGTCGACAATCTGTCGGTAACCCGTCTGAGCAAGGTGGAGGACGGATTGCTGAAGAACAAAGGCGGTGTCTGGCTGGTGCAGGGCGTCAACGTTCCGTGCCGCTGATCATGCGCAAGGGGTTCAATCCGGTTGGAGAATGGTCTAGACCTCAGTCCGAAAGCGCGCTGGCGCACCCTGTCCTCCGGGGGAGGACATGCCCGGGAGGAAAGCGATCCATACGACACTGCCATCGGTGACCCTGGTGTTGGGCGGAGCCAGATCCGGCAAAAGCGCGTACGCCGAGAAATTGGTGGAAGACAAGGGATCCGGGGTCTATCTCGCGACCGCCGAGGCCGGCGACGGGGAAATGACCGAACGCATCCGCCGGCACCGGCGGCGCCGCGGCGACCGCTGGACCACCGTCGAGGAACCGCTCGATCTCGCGGACGCGCTCGCGCGGAATGCCGCGCCGGGGCGGCCGGTGTTGGTGGATTGCCTGACCCTGTGGCTGAGCAATATCATGGCCGCCGAGCGCGATGTGGCCGCCGAAACCGAAGCGCTGGTCAAAGGGCTCGCGCGGCTGCCGGGCCCCGTGGTCCTGGTTTCCAACGAGGTGGGCCTCGGGATCGTGCCGGCAACCGAGCTGGGACGGGCGGTTCCGTGATCACGCCGGCACGCCTCAACCAAACCGTGGCGCGGATCGCCCGCCGCGTCGTTTTCGTCGCGGCCGGATTGCCGCTTGTGCTGAAGGACAATACCGAATGAAGATCCCCGCCACCGTGATTACCGGTTTCCTCGGATCCGGCAAGACGACGCTCATCCGCCACCTGATCGCGAACGCGCGCGGCAAGCGGCTGGCGCTGGTGATCAACGAGTTCGGCGACCTGGGCATCGACCGCGAGGTGCTCCTCGGCTGCGGCATCGAGGGCTGCGGCGAGGACGAGATCGTCGAACTGCCCAACGGCTGCATCTGCTGCACCGTCGCCGACGAATTCCTGCCGACCATGGAGATGCTGCTCGACCAGCCCGAGCCGCCCGATCACATCATCATCGAAACGTCGGGTCTGGCCCTGCCGAAACCGCTGATCAAGGCGTTCAACTGGCCGGAGGTGCGCTCCCGGGTGACCGTGGACGGCGTCATCACGGTCATCGACGCGCCCGCCGTCGCCGCCGGCCGGTTCGCCGACGACCCCGGCGCCGTCCAGGACGAACGCCGGGCCGATCCCGCCCTGGTCCATGACTCGCCCCTTGAAGAGCTGTTCGAGGACCAGTTGCTCTCCGCCGACATGGTGGTGCTCAACAAGACCGATCTCGTGGATGGCGATGTCCTGACGTCGGTGCGGACCGAAATATCGGGCATCGTGCGCCCGGCGACCAAGCTGGTCGCCGCCGTTCACGGAAAGCTCGATCCCAGCGTGGTTCTCGGCCTGGACGCCCGCGCCGAAGACGACCTCGAAGCCCGCCCGTCGCATCATGACGGCGATGACGACCATGACCACGACGACTTCGTCAGCTTCATCGCCACGCTCGATCCCATCGCCGATCCGGCGGTGCTGGATGGGCGCATCCGGATCATCGCCGAGCAGCACGATGTCCTGCGGGTCAAGGGGTTCGTCGATGTGCCCGGCAAGGCCATGCGCCACGTGGTTCAGGCCGTGGGAGAGCGCATCCAACGGTACTATGACCGGCCCTGGCGCGCCGGCGAGGAGCGCCGGTCCGAGCTTGTGGTCATCGGCCAGACGGGTCTCGATCAGGCGGCCATTCGCGCGGCGCTGCGGGGCCAGGACCTGCCCGCCGCCATGGAAGCCGTCTAGCCCATGCACCTGCTTGCGGCGCGCCCGGGGGCGGTTTCCGACGGCAGCGAGGCGGTGGATCTCGGGCAGAGCCCCGCCGATATCCTCGTGCTGTCCGCCGCCGACTCGGAGCTGGCGTGCCTGGCCACGGCGCGCGGTCGGCTTCCCGAACAGGCGTTTGCGTCGCTGCGCCTCGCCAGTCTCCTTCACCTCGGCCACAACATGTCCGTGGACCTCTATGTGGAGACCGTGGTGGCGCATGCCAAACTGGTCGTCGTCCGCCTTTTGGGCGGTCACGGATACTGGCCCTACGGCGTCGAACAGGTGGCCGCCGTATGCCGGGAGCGCGGCATCCGGGTCGCCTTCCTGCCCGGTGACGACCAGCCCGATCCGGATCTGACCGGCTTCTCGACGGTGCCGCCCGACATCTGTCACCGGTTGTGGCAGTACTGCGTTCATGGCGGCGTCGACAACGCCGTGGATTTCCTGCGCTATTGCCGCCTCGCTCATCGGATACGAGGCCGAGTGGCAGGATCCCAGGCCGTTGCTGCGCGGCGGCCTGTACTGGCCGGGCCGGCACCGATGCGGTCTCGAGACCGTCCGCGCGCAATGGCGGGACGGTCAGCCCGTGGCCGCGGTGACGTTCTACCGGGCGCTGGTCCAGGCCGGCAACCTGAAGGCCGTCGACGCCCTGGTGGACGGTCTCGCGGCCCAGGGCCTCAATCCGCTGCCGCTGTTCGTCGCCAGTCTCAAGGACCCGGTGGCGGCGGCCACGGTGGAGAGCGTACTCGCCGAGGCGCCGCCCGACGTGATCCTCAACGCCACCGGTTTCGCCGTCTCGGCGCCGGGCGGCGATGCCGTCTCCGACGCCGTTCGACGCCTGCGACTGTCCGGTCCTGCAGGTTGTGTTCGCCGGCGGCGACGCGGCCGGCTGGCGCGAGGAAACCCGGGGCCTGACGGCCCGCGATATCGCCATGAACGTGGCGCTTCCCGAGGTCGATGGGCGGATCTTCACCCGCGCGGTATCGTTCAAGGGCCGGAGCGAGCGCCATGCGCTGACGCAAACCGACATCGTCGTTTACGAGCCGGTGGCAGACCGCATCGCCTTCGTTTGCGACCTTGCGGCCAACTGGGCCCGGCTCCGCCGCACACCGCCGGAGAGGCGCCGCGTCGCCATCGTGCTCGCGAACTATCCCAACCGCGACGGCCGCCTCGGCAACGGCGTCGGGCTCGACACCCCCGCCGGCACCATGAACGTTCTGCGGGCGTTGCAGGCGGCCGGCTACCGCATCGAGGATCTGCCGCCCGACGGCGCGGCGCTGATCGACCGGCTGGCCAGCGGCCCCACCAACCACACGCTCGATCTGAGAACCCGGGAGATCCGCGAAACCCTGTCGCTGGCGGACTATGCCGCGTTTTACGCGGGCCTGCCGACGACCGTTCAAAAGCGGGTCCATGAGCGCTGGGGATCGCCGGAGCGCGATCCGTTCTTCATGCCGGGCGAGCTGGATTGCGGCCGCTTCGCCATTTGCGCCTTCCGGTGCGGCAACGTGGTCATCGGACTGCAACCGGCGCGCGGCTACAACATCGATCCCTCGTCGAGCTATCACGATCCCGATCTGCCGCCCCCCCACGGCTACCTGGCATTCTATGCCTGGCTCCAGCGCGATTTCGGCGCCCACGCGGTGGTCCACATGGGCAAGCACGGCAACCTCGAATGGCTGCCCGGAAAGGCGCTGGCGTTGTCCGAGGAGTGCTTTCCCGAGGCCGCCTTCGGCGCCATGCCGCACCTCTATCCGTTCATCGTCAACGACCCCGGCGAGGGCACCCAGGCCAAGCGCCGCGCCCAGGCGGTGATCGTCGATCACCTGACGCCGCCGATCACCCGCGCCGAGAGCTACGGGCCGCTCCGCGATCTCGAGCAACTGGTGGACGAATACTACGAAGCCGCCGGCGTCGATCCCCGCCGGCTGCGGGTGTTGACCGACGAAATCCTGTCGCTCTGTCGGGTCAGCGGCCTTGACGCCGACTGCGGCATCGAGGGCGAGGACGACCAGGACCAATCGCTCACGAAGCTCGACAACTATCTCTGCGAGCTCAAGGAAATGCAGATCCGCGACGGCCTGCACGTGTTCGGCGAAACGCCGGACGGCGATCAGCTCCGCGATCTGCTGGTGGCGTTGATCCGGACACCGCGCCGCGCCGGTACGGACGGCGACGCGTCGTTGCCGCGGGCGCTGGCGGCGGACCTGGATCTCGACTTCGATCCGCTGGATTGCGACATGGCGTCGCCATGGCCGGGACCCAAACCGGAGCGTTTGGCGTGTGACGATCCATGGCGCAGCTTCGGCGATACGGTGGAGCGGCTGGAAATCCTGGCGGCGGCCCTCGTTTCGGGCATCGAGTCACCGCAACCGTCCTGGAAGCGGACCCGCGCGGTCCTGGATACCCTCGACCACACCATCCGCCCGGCGGTGGAGGCTTGCGGCGCGGCGGAAATCCAGGGCCTGCTCATCGGTCTCGCCGGCCGCTTCGTCCGCCCGGGACCGTCCGGCGCGCCCACGCGCGGGCGCCCCGAGGTCCTGCCCACCGGAAGGAATTTCTATTCGGTGGATACCCGCACCGTGCCGACGCCGGCGGCCTGGACGCTGGGGTGGAAGTCGGCCGGTCTGCTGATCGAACGCCACATGCAGGAACACGGCGCCTGGCCGCGCCGCCTCGCGCTGACCGCGTGGGGCACCAGCAACATGCGAACGGGCGGCGACGACATCGCCCAGGCGCTGGCGCTGATGGGCGTGCGTCCCACCTGGGACGCGGCGTCACGGCGTGTCAGCGGCTTCGAGATCCTGCCGGTTTCCATGCTGGATCGGCCGCGCGTGGATGTCACGCTCCGGGTTTCGGGCTTTTTCCGCGACGCGTTTCCCAACCTCATCGATCTGTTCGATTCCGCGGCGCGCGCGGTGGCCGAGCTGGACGAGACCGAGGCGGACAACCCGCTCGCCAGGCGGGTGGACGAGGACGCCCGGCGGCTGGCCGCCACCGGCGGCGACGCGGCGGACGCGCGGCAGCTTGCCGGATGCCGGGTCTTCGGCTCGAAACCGGGCGCCTACGGCGCCGGTCTGCAGGCATTGATCGACGAACGCGGCTGGGAGACCGACGCGGATCTGGCGCGGGCGTACGTCGCGTGGGGCGGTTATGCCTACGGCTCCGGCCTCCAGGGCAAGCCGGCGCAGGGCATCTTCGAGAGCCGTCTCAAGACCGTCGAGATCGTCGTGCAGAACCAGGACAACCGCGAGCACGATCTTCTCGATTCCGACGACTACTACCAGTTCGAGGGCGGATTGGCGGCCGCCGTCCGGGTGATGTCCGGCGACCAGCCGGCGGTCTATCATTCGGACCATTCGCGACCCGAAACGCCCCGGATCCGCACCCTCGACGAGGAGGTGGCGCGGGTCGTGCGGGCGCGGGTGGTCAACCCCAAATGGATCGCCGGCGTCATGCGGCACGGCTACAAAGGGGGCTTCGAGATGGCCGCGACGGTGGATTACATGTTTGCCTTCGCCGCCACCGCGCGCTGCGTCAAGGATCATCACTTCGACGCCGTGTACGAGGCCTATCTGGACGACGACGAAGTGCGCGGGTTTCTCGAAGACAACAACCCGGCGGCGCTCCGCGAGATGAGCGAGCGATTGCTGGAAGCGCAAGAACGCGGCCTGTGGCGGCCAAAACTCAACAGCACCCACCCGGCGCTCGAGCAGTTCGCGGGAAGAAAAGGGAACTGACGAACCCGTCGAATTCTTGCCGATTCGGCGTTTCTTGTCGATATATGGCCTCAAATTCTTGCAAAGCGGCGAATGTTGGGAGATGGAAATGACGACAGATCAAGACGTTAACGCACGCCATGCCGAAAAGATGGCGAAGAAGAAAGCGGCACGCGATAAGATTCTCGCAACCAAGACGGAAGAGAAGGGCCTGCTTATCGTCCACACCGGCAAAGGAAAAGGCAAGACCACGGCCGCCATGGGTCTCGCCATGCGTTGTATCGGACAGGGCATGAAGGTCGGCATCGTGCAGTTCGTCAAGGGCGTTTGGGCCACTGGCGAGCGTGACGTGCTCGCCAAGTTTCCCGAGCTTTGCGTGTTTACCGCCATGGGCGAGGGATTTACCTGGGACACCCAGGACCGTGAGCGCGATGTGATGGCCGCCGCCCGGGCCTGGGAAAGGGCCAAGGAAATGATGGCCGATCCCTCTTTCCGGATGGTCATCCTCGACGAGTTGAACATCGTGCTGCGCTACGACTATCTGCCGTTGGAAGATGTGCTCGGAACCTTGCGCGGAAAGCCCCGCGACCTGCACGTGGTGGTCACCGGCCGCAACGCCCGCGACGACTTGATCGAAGCCGCCGACCTGGTGACCGAAATGACCCAGGTCAAGCATCCATTCCGTTCGGGCGTCAAGGCTCAGGCGGGCGTGGAGTTCTGAGCCGTGATCGCAAGCCGCCGTCACGACGATTTAGATTGGAGATGTGATCGATGACCAAAACCTACGGATTTGCTTTCGTGCTCGTCGCGGCCCTGGCGCTGTCGGCGTGCGCCTCCGGAAAGCCCTTGAGAAACGAGGCCGAGTTGATCGTCTCCAAGGCGCACTGGACGGTGGAGAATTTCAAGACGAACAAGCTGCAACACGGCCAGGTTTTCGCCAACGCCCTGAAGGACGCCCATGGGATCGTCGTGTTCCCGAACGCCTTCAAGGGTGCGTTCATCGTCGGCGCCGAGGGCGGCAACGGCGTCCTTTTGTCGCGCAACGAAGCGGGCGAATGGAGTTATCCCGCTTTCTACACCATGGGGTCCGGCAGCTTCGGTCTGCAGATCGGCGCGCAGGCCTCCGAAGTCATCCTCGTGCTGCGCTCGCCGGAAGCCGTGCAGGCCGTCATCAGCAATCAGGGCAAGCTCGGCGGCGACATCCAGTTCACCCTGGGCATGATGGGAGCGGGCATGCAGGGTGGAACCACCACGAACATGGGAGCCGACATTATCGGCTTCGCGCATGGCGAGGGACTGTTTGCCGGTTTCTCGCTGGAAGGCGCGGTGATTGCGCGGCGCAACGATCTGAACGAAGCCTATTACGGCGAGCCGCATGTCTCGCCGCAAGCCATCGCCATCGACAACCGGTTCGTGAACGCACAGGCGGACCCGCTGCGGGAATCGCTTGTCATCGGTTCGGCGCTCTCGTCGGCGAGCCCGTAGAGCGTGAGACGGGCCGAACGGACTCGGTCTCGATCCGTCCCGAGCGGTCGTGATTAAGAGGTTGCGATCCTGCACGCACTGGGCCATGGTCGATGACCGTTGCCATCATGTTTCAGGGCACAGGATCGGACGTCGGGAAGTCGCTGCTGACCGCCGGGCTGTGCCGGGCCTATACCCGGCGCGGCTTGGCGGTTCGGCCCTTCAAATCGCAAAACATGTCCAACAATGCCGCCGTCACCAGGGACGGCGGCGAAATCGGCCGGGCCCAGGCCCTGCAGGCGCGCGCCTGCGGCGTGCTGCCCGTCACCGACATGAACCCCGTTTTGCTGAAACCGCAGACGGACGTCGGCGCGCAGGTGGTGGTCCAGGGAAACATCCTCGGCAACGCCGGCGCGCGGGACTACCAGGGCCTCAAGCCGACCCTGCTGTCACGCGTGCTGGAGAGTTACCGGCGTCTCGCCGGTGACGCCGATCTGGTCTTGGTCGAGGGCGCGGGCAGTCCGGCGGAAGTTAACCTGCGCGCCGGCGACATCGCCAACATGGGCTTCGCCGCGCGCCGCCGGCGTGCCGGTGGTTCTGGTCGGCGATATCGATCGCGGCGGCGTCATCGCCAGCATTGTCGGCACCTGGGTCCTGCTGCGACGAGAGCGACCGCCGGCATCTCAAGGGTTACATCATCAACAAGTTCCGCGGCGACGTCCGCCTGTTCGACGGCGGCCTGCCAGTCATCGCCGAGCGGACGGGCCTCGCCGGTTTCGGCGTCGCGCCGTGGTTCGCGGCGGCAAGCCTGCTGCCCGCCGAGGACGCGGTGGCGCTGCAAGGCCAGAGACAGACCAGCCGCGATCCGCACATCCGCGTCGCCGTGCCGGTGTTCTCCCGGATCGCCAATTTCGACGATCTCGATCCGCTGATCGCCGAGCCCGACGTCGCCGTCACCTTCGTCCGGCCCGGCGAAGCCCTGCCGGGCGACGCCGATCTCATCGTCCTGCCGGGATCCAAGGCGACGCTCGCGGACCTGGCGTTCGTCCGCGCCCAGGGCTGGGATATCGATATCAGCGCCCATGTCCGGCGCGGCGGGGTCGTCGTCGGATTGTGCGGCGGCTATCAGATGCTCGGCGACGTCGGTCCGCGACCCCACGGGCATCGAGGGACCGCCCGGCGAGGTCAAGGGCCTGGGCCTGCTCGATATCGAAACCGACGCTGACCGGCGACAAGACGCTGACCGAGGCCGCCGGCACGGATACGACAACCGGGGCCCCGGTCCGGGGCTATGAAATGCACGTGGGGCGGACCTCGGGTGCCGACCGCGACCGGCCGATGCTGAAGCTGGGCGACGCGACGGATGGGGCGATCTCCGCCGATGGCCGGATCTCCGGCTGCTACCTGCACGGGCTGTTCGCCTCGGACGGGTTCCGCCACGCGTTCCTCGACCGCCTGCGCGCCCGCGACGCCAGCGGCCTCGCCTATGAAGCGCAAGTGGAGCGCGTGCTGGACGAACTCGCCGACCACCTCGAAACCCACCTCGACCTCGACGGCCTCCTCGCCGCGGCGCAAGAGCTTCCTGACTAGGCTGAGTTGTACTTGGCGATGATCCAGGACTCGGCTTTCGCCGCCGCGCACCAGTCCGCCACCGGCGGCCAGGTCATGACATTGTGGGCGTACGTGCGGCAGATATCGTCCATCTCGATCCCGTAGGTGTCGAACCGCGTCACCACCGGGGCGAACATGATATCGGCGGCGCCGACGGGTCCGAACAGAAACGGCCCGCCGCCGAACCCGTGCAGGCAATCGCGCCAGATTTGCATGACCCTCTGGACGTCCGCCTCCGCATCCCCGGAATACGTGTGGCCGGGCTTCGCGGCGCCGATGTTCATGGGCATTTCGCTTCGCAGCGCCCGGAAACCGGAATGCATCTCCGCCGAGACCGAGCGCGCGAAAGCGCGGGCCTCGGGATCCTCGGGCCAGAATGCGGCTCCCGGAAACAACTCGGCGAGATACTCGACGATCGAAAGCGAGTCCCAGACGATCCTGGGTCCGTGCTTCAGCGCCGGGACCAGACCCGAGGGCGAATGCGCGGCGATGGCCGCCGCCGTCGTGTCTTCGTCGAGCGGAATGACCACTTCGTCGAACGCGACGCCGGTCAGCTTCATCGCCAGCCATCCCCGCATGGACCATGAGGAGTATCGCTTGTTGGCGATGATCAAGGTGTATTCGTTCATCGGCCTGCCCCTTCACGTTTGACCCGATTACAAAGCCGCCAGGAAAGCGACGACCAGCGCATTGATCAGGCATGCCGCCACATAGACGGAGAGCGCCCGGTCGATGTCCCGCTCCGTGGCCCGCGTGCGGCCGCCGCCGA
Source organism: uncultured Alphaproteobacteria bacterium (assembly GCA_963786305.1). Classification (GTDB taxonomy): domain Bacteria; phylum Pseudomonadota; class Alphaproteobacteria; order Rhodospirillales; family Defluviicoccaceae; genus CAKZLS01. Next base: position 33,854 of record CAWAYL010000002.1, on the reverse strand, counting down.
TCCATGGATCGTCGAGCTTGGTATCGGCGTTGCGCCGGGGACCGGCCAAGGCCAGACCCAGCGCACCGGCCATGGCGGCCTCGGGCCAGCCGGCATTGGGCGAACGGTGCTTGCCGGCATCCCGCCGCAGGACCCGCCACGCGTCGGATCCATCGCTGATCGGCAACAGCTTGGCGGCGATGACCAGGAATACGCCCGCCAGCCGGGCCGGGACGAAATTGAGGACGTCATCGAGCCGCGCGGCCGCCATGCCGAAAGCCTGGTGGCGCGGTGTCCGGTAGCCGATCATGCTGTCCAGGGTATTGATGCTCTTGTAGGCGAGCAATCCGGGAAGTCCGAACAGCACATACCAGAATACCGGCGCGACCACCGCGTCGCTGAAATTCTCGGCGCACGATTCGATGGCCGCGCGCGCCACGCCATGGCCGTCGAGTTGCTTGACGTCGCGCCCGACGATATGGGCGACGGCGCGGCGGCCGCCATCGACGCCCTCGTTCTTCAACGCCACCGCGACGGCGTGGACATGATCGTAAAGACCGCGCTGCGTCAGGAGCGTCACCACGAGGAACAACTCGACGATCCAGCCGAGCACGAACCGCGCGGTCAACCACATCACCGCCCAGCCGACCGCCACGGCAAGTCCCACCACCAGCGCGACCGCCGCCGCGCCGAACACCATCCGGGTCGCGGCCGCTCGCCGCTCGCGGTTGAGCCCGCGGTCCAGGCCACCGATCAGGCCGCCAACGATGCGCACGGGATGCAGTTTCGATTGAAACAGAAACGAGGCCTCGCCGACGCAGGCCTCCAGGGCGAGCGCCAGCAAAAGGATGAGGAGGGGGTCGATGGTCCCCTCGGATCCGTCGAGGCCGAAGATGAACATGCCCGCAGTGTCGTGGGACGGCGTCTCGGCGTCAACGATGTTGTCGATGATGTATGCCGGTGAGTGGGCCGGCGATGTTCGCCGGCCACTGGGGATGACAGAACCGCGGCGAGCCCCTATGATCCGCTCGGCCGTGTCTCCGGCCGGAGGCCATGACCAACCGGGGCAGGCCTGTGGCGGTATTGGCCGCCGCGATCAACGACGCTCGAAGGCAAGGACCAGGCACAATGAACGAAAAGAACGCCGTGATGATCTGCGGCCACGGCAGCCGCTCCGTCGCGGCCGTCGAGGAATTCAACGGACTCGCCCGCCACTTTCGCGAACGCCTCCCCGATTACGATGTGGACAGCGGCTTCCTCGAGTTCGCGAAACCGGTCATCCGCGACGGTCTCGAAGCGCTGAAGGCGCGCGGCGCGAAGAAGATCATCTGTCTTCCGGGAATGCTGTTCGCCGCCGGACACGTCAAGAACGACCTGCCCTCCGAGGTCAACGGCTTTGCCGCCGAGAATCCCGATATCGAGGTTCTGTTCGGTCGCGAACTCGCCATCGACGCCCGTTTGCTGAAAGCCGCCGCCGATCGCATCGAAGCCGCCGAGACGTCGGCGCCGACGGCCGTGGACCGCAAGGATACGCTTCTGATGGTGGTGGGGCGCGGAACCAACGATTCCGACGCCAACTCCAATGTTTCCAAGGTGGCGCGCATGCTGTGGGAGGGCATGGGGTTCGGATGGACCGAGGTGTGCTACAGCGGCGTCACGCATCCGCTGGTGGATCCGGGCCTCGCCCACGCCGCCAAGCTCGGCTACAAGCGGATCATCGTTTTCCCGTATTTCCTGTTTACCGGTATCCTGGTGCGGCGGATCTACGACGGCGCCGACAAGGCCCAGGCGTTGAACCCCGACGTGGAAATCCTCAAGGCCGATTATCTGAACGACCATCCCATGGTGATTGATACTTTTATCGAGCGGGTCGACGAGGTGCTCCACGGCCGCAACCTGATGAACTGCCAGCTCTGCAAGTATCGCGAACAGATCATCGGTTACGAAGACGCGCCGGGCACGCCGCAGGTGGGCCATCATCATCACGTGCGCGGCATCGGCACCGACGGCGACCACCATCATGCCCACGGCCATGATCATGGCCACGGTCACGGCGACCATCATGACCACGGTCACGGTCACGGCGACCATCATGACCACGGTCATGACCACGTCACCATCATGCCGACGCGGCGATGGACAAGGGATAGGACGCGCGGGCGAACGTTTGGTCATGGCTCCCGTGTTCGACGCGTACATCGTGGTGGATTGGAGCGCCAATAGCGCTCCGAAGACCGGTGCGGACAGTGTCTGGTATTGCTGCCTGGAACGGCGGGACGGGCAGCTCATGCCGCTCCAGCTGGCCAACCCGCCGACGCGCCGCCAGGCCACGGCCGAACTGGCGGATCTGCTCAGCGATCTCATCGCCCGTGATTGCCACGCGATTGTCGGGTTCGATTTTTCCTTGGGTTTTCCCGCTGGGTTTGCCGCGCGGCTGCGGCCCAACGCGCCCAACTGGCTGAGCGTGTGGAAGGAAATTGCAGGGCGAATCCGCGACAGTGACGACAACGCCAACAATCGATTCGAGGTGGCGGCCGCGCTGAACGAGAGGATCTCCGGCGGTGCCTTTCCGTTCTGGGGCTGCCCGGACGGCGAGGCGCGACCGAACCTCGGCAAAACCAAGCCGCACGGCTTCAACGGCGGCGGCCTGACCGAACTCCGGATGACGGAACGAGGCATCCCTGGCCCGCAGCCGGTATGGAAGCTGCATTATCAGGGCAGTGTCGGAAGCCAGACGCTGACGGGCATCCCCTGCGTGTTTTCGCTTCGTCACCATCCGTGGCTGGCCGACGCGACCCGCATATGGCCGTTCGAGACGGGGCTCGGCCCTTTGGAAAAGCGGAACACCATCGGGCGGCGGCTGGTGTTCGCCGAAGTCTACCCGTCGATGATTGCGCCCAGGGTCCCGTCCGGAGACATCAAGGACGCGGTGCAGGTGCGGGCGCTCGCCGATCATTTCGCCCAGCTCGACGGCGCGGATGCGTTGGCTCCCTTGTTCGCCGGACCCGATGGATTGAACGCCATGGATCGGCACGTCGTCGAGACCGAAGAGGGCTGGATTCTCGGCGTTCAAACGATGGCCAAGGACGCTGGGTCGTCTGTTGCCGCCAAATCCCGCTACAGCTACATCCGAACGCCCCAGGAGATCTACCGCAGATCGTTCGAGACCATCCGCTCGGAAGCCCGGCTCGAGGATCTTCCCGCCGATGTCGAGCCCTTGGCGGTGCGATTGATCCATGCCTGCGGCATGCCGGACATTGTCGCCGATCTGGCGTTCACACCGGGTGCCGCCAGCCGTGGCGCGGGCCGCTCTGCAAGCGGGCGCGCCGATCCTGGTGGATGCGCGAATGGTCGCCGACGGCATCATCCGCGACCGGCTGCCGTCCGACAACCAGGTTATCTGCACGCTGAACGACGCGGACGTTCGGCCGCTGGCGGAATCACGGGGTACGACCCGCTCGGCGGCCGCCGTGGATTTGTGGCGACCCGCACCTGAAGGGCGCCGTGGTGGCCATCGGCAACGCGCCGACCGCGCTGTTCCGGTTGCTCGAACTGCTGGACGAAGGCGCGGAACCGCCGGCCGTGATCCTCGCGTTTCCGGTGGGTTTCGTCGGCGCGAGGGAATCGAAAGAGGCGCTGATCGGCCACGCCGGCGGGGTTCCCTATGTCACCGTGCGGGGCCGCCGGGGCGGGAGCGCGTTCGCGGCCGCCGCGGTGAATGCCCTCTCGGGGAAGGCTCGAATGAAGCCCTGGCTCACCGTCATCGGCGTCGGCGACGACGGTCTGACCGGCCTCGGCCCGGCCGCCCGCGCGCTGGTGGAGGGCGCCGAACTGCTGGTGGGCGGCGAGCGGCATCAGGCGATGGTGCCGGAGACGTCGGCGACCCGCCTCACCTGGGCCGATGGATTGCCCAAGGCCATGGACGCCATCGGCGCGTGGCGGGGGCGCCGGGTGGTGGTGCTGGCGACCGGCGATCCCATGTGCTTCGGCGGCGGCACCAACCTCGCCCGGCGGTTCGATCCGGCCGAGATGGTTGTCGTGCCGGCGCCCGGCGCCTTCAGCCTCGCCGCCGCGCGGATGGTGTGGTCGCTGCCCGATGTCGAAACCGCGACCGTCCATGGCCGGCCGCTGGAGCTTCTCAACCTGGTGATCGCGCCGGACATGCGGCTTTTGGTGCTGAGCCGCGATGGCGATACGCCCGCCCAGGTGGCGGCGCTGTTGACCGAGCGCGGGTTCGGGCCCAGCACCGTGACGGTGCTCGAACACCTGGGCGGCCCCAAGGAAAGACGCGTCGAGGGAACGGCCGAGGCCTGGAACCATCCCCGCTGCGCCGATCTCAACACCCTCGCCATCGAGTGCCGCGCGGGACCGAACGCCAGGATCCTGCCGCGCGTGCCGGGTCTGCCCGACCGGGTGTTCGAGAGCGACGGCCAACTGACCAAGCGGGAGGTCCGCGCGGTCACCATCGCGGCGCTGGCGCCGTTGCCGGGCGAGGTGATGTGGGACGTGGGCGCCGGCAGCGGTTCCATCGCCATCGAGTGGCTGCGCGCCGCTCCCGCCCAGAGGACGGCCGGGAGCGGTTCGGCCCGGGCCATCGCCGTGGAGCACAACGCCGGGCGGTGCGCAACCATCGCCCGCAACGCCCTGGCGCTGGGAACGCCCCACCTCGAGATCGTCGAGGCCGACGCCCCCGGATGTTTCAAGACGATGCACCACGCGCCCGACACGGTGTTTCTCGGCGGCGGGGTTTCCAACCCGGGGCTCATCGAGGCGTGTTGGCGGGCATTGGTTCCCGGCGGGCGGCTGGTGGCCAATGCCGTGACCCTGGAGGGAGAAGCGCGCTTGATCCAGTTCCATGGCGTTCACGGCGGCGAACTGACCCGGATCGCCATCTCCCGGGCCGAACCGGTGGGCGGGCTGAATGCCTTCAAGCCGTTGATCGAGGTGACACAATACGCGGGGATGAAACGATGACCGGCACGCTCTTTGGACTGGGCATTGGCCCCGGCGATCCCGACCTGGTGACCGTCAAGGCTCGCCATATACTGCAAACCGCGCCGGTCATCGCCTATCCGGCGCCGGAAGGCGGCACGAGCCTGGTGCGCGCCATCGCCGATCCGCATATTCCGCAGGGCCGGACCGAGATCGTCATCAGCACGCCGATGGTCGCCGAGAGCTTCCCGGCGGGCGATGTTTACGACCGTTACAGCCGGCTCATCGCCACCCATCTGGACGACGGCCGCGACGTGGCGGTGTTGTGCGAAGGCGATCCGTTTCTCTATGGCTCGTTCATGTACCTGTTCGAGCGCATCGCCGGCCGCTACCGCACCGAGGTCGTCCCCGGGCGTTTCGTCGCTCGGCGCCGTGGCGGCGGTGGCGGGGACGCCGCTGGTTTCGCGCGACGAGGTCCTGACCATCCTTCCCGCCACCCTGCCGGAAGCCGAACTCGAGACCAGGCTGGCCGCCACCGACACGGCGGCGATCATGAAGGTGGGCCGCCATCTGGCGAAGGTGCGCCGCGTGCTGCGCCGCCTCGATCTCAACCGGGACGCGCGCTACGTGGAGCGCGCCACCATGCGCGACCAGCGGGTCGTCCCGCTCGATGACGTGACCGAGGACGGCGCTCCTTACTTCTCGATGATCCTGGCGCGGCATCCCGAGGGACGCCGTGGCCGTGGCCGCGCCGACACCGCGCACCTGCCGAAGGGCGCGGCGCTGATCGCGCTCGGCGCGGGCGGCATGGACCTGGCGCGGCGCCTGAAGCCGCTGTTGCCGGAGAGCCGCATCCATGGTCTGGCGGGCCGCACCGAGGATGCGGACGTCACGTTCTCCGAGACCATGGACCATCTCCGCGCCTTGTTCTCCGACGGTGTCCCCATCGTCGCGCTGTGCGCCGCCGGGATCGTCATCCGGGCGCTGGCGCCGCTGCTGCGCGACAAGACGATCGAACCGCCGGTGGTCTGCGTCGCCGAGAACGGAAGCAGCGCCATCCCGCTGCTCGGTGGCCATCACGGCGCCAACCGGCTGGCCCGCGCCATCGCGGCGTCCACGGGCGGAACCGCCGCCATCACGACCGGCGGCGACATCCGATTCGGGCTGAGCCTGGACGACCCGCCGCCCGGCTGGCGCATCGCCAACCCGTCCGCCGTCAAGGACGTGACGGCGGCATTGCTCGCCGGAGATCCCGTCGCGCTCCGCGTCGAAGCCGGCGATGCGCGCTGGCTGACCGAGTCCGATGCGTCTTTTGCCGAACATGGCGACCGCGCCGTCCGGGTCACCGACCGGGTGGACCAGGAGGCGAGCGCGGACCTGGTTCTGCATCCGCCGGTGCTGGCGGTGGGTGTCGGCTGCGAGCGCGGCGTGTCGCCCGACGAATTGACGGACCTGGTGACGCGGACCCTGGCCGACCACCGGCTGGCCGCCGGCGCGGTGGCGTGCGTCGCGTCCATCGACGTCAAGGCCGACGAAGCGGCGGTGCACGCCGTGGCCCATGCTCTCGGCGTCCCCGCCCGGTTCTTCACCGCCGAGGACCTCAACGCCGAGGCGCCCCGGCTGAAAATCCCTCCGAGGTCGTCTACCGCGAAGTGGGATGTCCGGGGGTGGCGGAGGGCGCGGCGCTGGCCGCCGGCGGGGCGGAAGCGTCGCTGATCGTCGAGAAGACGCGATCGAAACGTGCCACCTGCGCGGTCGCCCGCGCCCCTGGAGCGATCGATCCCGCCGCCGTCGGGCAGCGCCCGGGGCCGGCTCACCGTCGTCGGCATCGGACCGGGCAGCGCAGCGTGGCGGACGCCGGACGCAAGCCGGGCCCTGGCCGAGGCCAGCGACGTGGTGGGATATGGCCTCTATCTCGATCTGATCGCCGACGCCATCGACGGCAAGACACGCCACATGTCGGAGCTGTCGCAGGAAGAAGACCGGGTGCGCCGGGCGTTCGAGCTCGCGGCCGAGGGTCGATCGGTGGCGCTGGTCAGTTCGGGCGACGCCGGCGTCTACGGGCTGGCGGCGCTGGCGTTCGAGGTGCTCGACCATGACGACAACCCCGCGTGGAACCGGGTGGCGCTCTCGGTGACGCCGGGGGTTTCCGCTTTCCAGGCCGCGGCGTCCCGCATCGGCGCGCCCACCGGCCACGATTTCTGCGCCATCTCGCTTTCGGATCTGCTGACGCCGTGGCCGGCCATCGAGCGGCGCCTGAAGGCCGCGGCCGACGGCGATTTCGTGGTGGCGCTTCTACAACCCCGTCTCGAAACGCCGGCGGACCCATCTCGCGACAGCGCGCGATATCCTGCTTACCGGCCGGCCGGCCCATACGCCGGTCGTGCTGGCCCGCAACCTCGGGCGCGAGGGCGAACGGATCGAGGTCATCCGCCTCGACGAACTGGAACCGGCGCGCGCCGACATGCTGACCATGGTCCTGGTGGGCAACAGCCAGAGCCGCGCTCATCGAGCGCGGCGTCAACCGCTGGGTCTACACGCCGCGCGGTTACGAGAAGAAGCGCCAGGAGCATCGCCGCGTCGTCGCTGGTCAAGGAGGGCGGCCGATGACCGTGCACTTCATCGGCGCCGGGCCGGGCGCGCCCGACCTGATCACCGTCAGGGGGCTCAATCTGATCCGGCGCTGTCCGGTGGTGCTGTACGCCGGGTCGCTGGTGCCGCGCGACGTGGTGGCGGAAGCGCCGGCGGAAGCGAAGGTGATCGACACGGCGCCGCTGCATCTCGACGAGATCATCGCCGAGATGGAAGCGGCGAATGCGGCCGGGCACGACGTCGCCCGGGTCCATTCGGGCGATCCATCGCTGTACGGCGCCATCGCCGAACAGATGCGCCGGCTCGACGATCTCGGCATTGGCTATGAGGTGACACCGGGCGTCCCGGCCTACGCGGCCGCCGCCGCGGCGCTGAAAACCGAGTTCACCCTGCCGGGGATCAGTCAGACCATCGTGCTGACGCGCACGTCGACGCGCAGTTCGTCCATGCCGGAGACCGAGAGCCTCGACGTTCTCGGCGCCAGCCGGGCGACGCTGGCCATCCATCTGTCGGTGACCAACCTCGCCAACGTGGTCCGGTCGCTCACCCCGCATTACGGCGAGGACTGTCCGGTCGCGGTGCTGTACCGCGCAAGCTGGCCGGACCAGCAGATCATTCGCGGCACCCTGGCCGATATCCGAGCCCAGGTGAAGGCCGCCGGCATCACCCGCACCGCGCTGATCCTCGTCGGCCGGGTTCTCGACCCCACGGCCTTCGACGACAGCCGGCTCTATGCCGCCGACCACCACCATGTGCTGCGCCCAAAAGCCTGAGCGGGCTCACTCATCGACTTGCCGGCCGATCCACGCCACCGCCTGGTCCACCGTCTCTACCCGCGTCACGCTCGGGCGGCGGCGGCGGGCGGCGGATCATCACCACCTTGGCGCCGGCGTCGCGGGCGGCGGTCAGCTTGGCGTCCGTGGGACCGCCGCTCTGCTTGGTGACCAGCGTGTCGATGCCGTGCTCGCGGAACAGCGCGCGTTCGCGCTCCACCGTGAAGGGCGGCCGGGCGGTGACGATGGAATAGCGGATCAGCGGCAGCACGCCCACCGGCGGCTGGAACATGCGGACCAGGAACCACACGGCGGCGATGCCGGAGAACGCTTGCAGCATTCCGGGACCCGTCGTGAGGAACACCCGCGCCGCCGACCCGTGGAAGCACTTCGGCCGCCTGGTCGAAGCTGTCCACCTCCAGCCACCGATCGCCGGGCGCGGGGCGCCACGGCGGGCGCGCCACGAGCAACTGAGGCACGCCGGCGATGACGCAGGCCGCCGCCGCCTGATCGGAGATGTTGCGGGCGAACGGATGGGTCGCGTCGACGACCATATCGATCTTTGCGCTTCCGAGGTACTCGATGATGCCCGGCGTTCCGCCGAAACCGCCGACCCGCGTCTGACCGGGCAACGTCCGTGATCGGCTGGAGCCGGCCGGCCAGCGAGCTGATCACGTCCACGCGATCGGCGAAATCGTCGATGACGCGGTGCGCCAGTTCGGCGGCCTCGGTGGTGCCGCCGAGGATCAACAGGCGCTTAGCCGGCATCGGTCCCGGCATCGGCGCGGCCGATGAGCTGGCCGGCGCGGTCGAACACCAGAACCTCGACCTCGCACTCGGCGTCCAGGGTCGCTCGGGCCACGCTGAGCGCGCCGCGCGCGACGACGTCGGCCAGCGGCACGCCTTCGCCGCCGGCGATGGTCAGGACCTGCGCGGCGGTGTTGGCGCCCCGGGCCTCGTTCACCGCCGCCGCCGGACGCGCCGAGCGCCGCGAGATCGTCCGCCAGCCGGTCCATATCGACCCGCGATTTGGACGGAATGGAGAAACAGGTTGCCCTGGGCCAGCTTGACCATCTTGGCGAAGCCGCCGGCGATGCTCAGGCGCGGCAGCGGATGCGTGCGCAGATACTTGAGCGTTCCGCCGACGAAATCGCCCATGTCGATCAGCGCCCGATCCGGCAGACCATAGAGACGCTGAACGCCGGCTTCCGACGTGCTGCCGGTGGCGGCGGCCACGTGATCGATGCCCGACGCGCGGGCGACGTCGATGCCCCGGTGAATGGAATGCACCCACGCGGCGCAGGAAAAGGGAACCACGATGCCGGTCGTTCCCAGCACCGAAAGCCCGCCCTGGATCCCGAGCCGGCCGTTCAGGGTCTTTTCCGCCAGCGCTTCGCCGCCGGGAATGGACACCGTGACCACCACGTCGGCCGCAACGCCGCAGTGATCGGCCACGCTCGCGAGCGCGTCGCGGATCATCCGCCGCGGGCTCGGGTTGATGGCCGGTTCGCCGACCGGCACGGGCAGACCCGGCAGGGTCACCACGCCCACCCCTTCGCCCGCCCGGAAGGTGACGCCGGAGCCCGGCGGGCCGAGGGCGACGGTGGCGACCACTTCGGCGCCGTGGGTGACGTCGGGATCGTCGCCGGCGTCCTTGATCACGCCCGCGCTCGCCCGGCCATCGGTGCGTTCGGTCCGCGACAAGCGGCAGCGTCGCGGTGCCGCCCCGGGGCAGCAGCACGGTCACGGCCTCCGGGAAGGCTCCCGTGAGCAGCGCTTCGATAGGCGGCGGTGGCGGCGGCCGTCGCGCATGTTCCGGTGGTCCAGCCCCGCCGCAGCGGCCGTCAGGTTTCTCGTCGTTCATGAATTTGACTGTAACCCCTTCATCGGGGTGAGTGCTTGCTGTATTTTGCTGCGGTGCATATAGTTCAACATTCTAATATATAGGCTCCGCGTCCCCTCAGGCGGGATCGGAACGCGGTTGCGATAGTATCGTGGACCAGGAAGCACTCCTTATCAATATGCTGGCCGCCGGCCTGGCGCATTGCCGGGCCGTGACCGTCGAGCACGGCGGGCTGCTGAGCCAGTCTGTTCATGGCGGGACTGGTGGGCAGCGCCACCCACTGCGTCGGCATGTGCGGTCCGTTCGTCCTCGCTCAGACCGTCGCCCGGCTCGAAGCCCGGCCGGCCTCGGACATGCGGGAGTTTCATCGGCTCTCCGGCGCGGCGCTGGTGCCCTATCATCTCGGGCGGGCAACGACCTATGCCGGGTTGGGCGCCGCTGGCCGCCTTGCTTGCCGGCGGTTTCATCGATGTTACCGGGCTCAAGTGGCTGTCGGCGGTGCTGCTGATCGTGGCGGCGCTGTTCTTCCTCGGCTATGCGGCGCAACGGCTCGGTGTCTTCCTGCCGTGGCTGCGGAGCGGCGGCGAAAGCTGGTGGTCGCGCCATGTCGGGCCGGTGGGCGCGGCCGTTGTTCGCGCGGCCGGTGGGGTTCCGCGGCTACGCCCTGGGACTGATGCTGGGGTTCCTGCCGTGCGGCCTGCTCTATGGGGCGCTGGCGGCGGCGGCGGCGAGCGGCGATCCGTTGACGGGCGCCTTCGCCATGATCGCCTTCGCGCTGGGCACGGTTCCGGCCCTGTTGGCCGTCGGCCTCGCGGGCCACGTGGCCGGTCAGCGCTGGCAGGGACTGGTGGCGGGCGATAACGCCCGCGCTGATGGTGTTCAATGCGGCGGCGCTGACCTACCTGGCTTGGCGCGTGGTCGCGTGAGCGCTACATAATCAGAAATGGTGGAAGGAAGAGATCGTGAGCAAGAACGATAGACCAGAGCAAAACCAGGAGCGGCGGCATTAACGGCATCGCCGTGGCGTTCGCGGTCGTCGGACTGTTGATCGTCGGGCTGCTCGTCGGGCGGTTCTACTTCGGTCCCGACAGCCAGTCGGCCGGCGAACCGGTCACCACGACGTCGCCCTTGATCGGCGGTGCGTTTACCCTTGTCGATCAGAACGGCGAAACGGTGACCGACGAGACTTTCAAGGGCCGGTACATGCTGGTGTATTTCGGATATACCTTTTGCCCCGACGTCTGTCCGACGGCGCTCAACCGGAACTCGGAAGCCATGGATTTGCTCGGCGAACGGGCGGAAAAGGTCGTGCCGATCCTCATCACCGTCGACCCCGAGCGCGATACGGTGGACCATATGAAGGAATACGCGACATTCTTTCATCCCAGGCTGGTGGCGCTCACCGGATCCGAGGAGCAGGTGAAGGCGGCGGCCAAGGCGTATCGGGTGTACTATGCCAAGGTCGAGGAAGAGACGGCGGATCCGGACAACTACCTGATGGACCATACGGCGATCACCTTCATGATGGGCCCGGACGGCACGTTCGTGCAGCACTTCAGCCACGATGCCACGCCCGAGGAGATGGCCGAGCGCATGCGCAAGGTGATGGCCGAGGCCGGCGCTTGACCGATGGCCTGATCGTCGCCGCCCCCGCTTCGGGAAGCGGCAAGACGCTGTTTACGCTCGGGCTGCTGCGGCATCTGGCGGCGTCGGGGATTTCCGTCGCCTCCGCCAAGACCGGCCCCGATTACATCGATCCGGCCTTTCACGCCGCCGCCAGCGGCCGCCCGTGCGTCAATCTCGATCCCTGGGCGATGCGGCCGGAAACCCTGGCCGCCGCCGCTCGGACGCTGAGCGAGAACGCGGACCTGATCGTCTGCGAGGGCGTGATGGGGCTGTTCGACGGCGCCACGGTGACGGAGGGCTCGACCGCGGATCTGGCCGAAATCACCGGATGGCCGGTGGTGCTGGTCATGGACGTTCGCGCTCAGGCGGCGTCGGCGGCCGCGGTGCTCCGCGGCTTCGCCATGCACCGCCCGGGCGTGCGCGTCGCCGGCGTGGTGTTCAATCGCGTCGGCGGTGAGCGCCATGCCGACATTCTCCGCGAAGCCTGCGCTCTCGCGGTGCCCGACATCGAGGTCCTGGGCTGGTTGCCGCGCGAACCGCGCCTGGCTCTGCCGGAGCGTCACCTGGGGCTGGTACAGGCGCGCGAGCATCCGGACCTGGAGACGTTTCTCGAACATGCCGCCGCAATGATCGGACGCCATATCGACGTCGCGTCCTTGCAACGCCTGGCCGATCCCGGGCGGGCAGGGCCGTTCGCCGGTCCCGTTTCGCCGATTGCGCCCCTCGGCCAGAGGATCGCCGTCGCCGAAGATGCCGCCTTCGCGTTTTCCTATCCCCTGGTGATCGAGGGCTGGCGCACCGCCGGGGCGGAGATCTATCCGTTTTCGCCGTTGGCCGACGCGGCGCCCGCGGCCGACGCCGACGCCATCTATCTGCCGGGCGGTTATCCGGAGCTCCACGCCGGCACCCTTGCCGCCAACGCGACCTTCATGGACACCCTGAGAGCGTCGGCCGATGACGGCGCAACCGTGTTCGGCGAGTGCGGCGGGTATATGGTTCTGGGGGACGGGTTGGTGGACGGCGCGGGCGGCCGTCATCGCATGGCCGGCTTGCTGCCATTGGAAACGTCGTTCGCGGACCGCCGGCTGCACCTGGGCTATCGGCGGGTTACGCTCGCGAGCGACTGTCCATTGGGTCCCGCCGGCTCTCGCTTGCGTGGCCACGAGTTTCATTACGCGAGCATCGTTCGCGAGGATCCGGGCCACGCGTTGTTTCAGTGCGCCAACGCGGCCGGCCTGAACATAGGCGCCGCCGGGCGGATCGCCGGCCGCGTCATGGGATCTTTCGTACACTTGATTGACGCGGAAACCGCGACGCTGGCTTGATGGATCCGATGACTTCCCGGTTGACCGCCACCGGTTAAAAAGGAGACATTCGCTCTCACCATGCGCCGTCGCACCCAGCACGGGACATGAACCCGGAGTTTGCTTGCATGTCGATCCCTTCGACCGCGTCCGAGACCCCGTTCTGGAAGCTGAAGACGCTCGCGGAAATGACCGCGGAGGAGTGGGAATCGCTCTGCGACGGATGCGGCAAGTGCTGCCTGGAAAAACTGGAAGACGATGATAGCGGCGAGATCAGCCACACCAACGTCGCCTGCCGGCTGCTCAATCTGCACACGTGCCGCTGCACGCGCTATGAGCAGCGGCTGCGGTTCGTTCCGAACTGTGTCAGTCTCACCGCCGACAGCGTTCCCGATCTTGGGTGGCTGCCGTCGACGTGCGCCTACCGGCTGGTTGGCCAGGGTCGGGACCTGCCGTGGTGGCATTACCTGGTGTCGGGAGACCGTGAGACGGTTCATGCCGCCGGCGCTTCGGTACGGGGCCGGGCGGTCCCGGAAAATCGGGCCGGTCCGCTCGAACATCACATCGTGACCTGGCCAGCGTGAGGACGACGAGCCGTGAATGAAACTCTCCGAGGTGTAATGACGGCGGTTCTGACGCCGTTGGATGCATCGCTTTCTCCCGATCGGACGGCATTGGCGCGACACTGCCGCTGGCTTGTCGACAACGGATGTCATGGCCTCGCGGTCCTCGGCACCACCGGCGAAGCGAATTCGTTCTCCGTGGATGAGCGCATCGAGCTTCTGGATCACCTCATCGAGGACGGTATCCCGGGCAATATGCTGCTTCCGGGGACCGGATGCTGCGCGGTTCCGGACACCGTCCGGCTGACTCGCAAGGCCGTCGAACTGGGCGCCGGCGGGGTTTTGATGTTGCCGCCGTTCTATTACAAGGACGTCAGCGATGATGGCGTGTTCGCCGCCTACGCCGAGGTCATCGAGCAGGTCGGAGATGCCCGGCTGAAAGTTTACCTGTACCATTTTCCGCGGATGTCCGGCGTGCAACTCGGACCGGTTCTGATCGAGCGACTGCTGAAGCAGTATCCCGACACCATCGCCGGCATGAAGGACAGTTCCGGCGATTTCAACAACATGGTGCGCAACACCCAGACGTTTCCCGGTTTTGCGGTCATCAGCGGTTCCGACGAGTTTCTTCTGCCGTTGCTCAAGGAGGGCGGCGCCGGTTGCATCACCGCCGTCTGCAATGTTGGCGTGTCCCTTGCCGCCGAGGTTCATGCCGCGTGGTCCGCCGGCGACATGGAACAGGCCGAGCGCGCGCAGGCCAGGCTGACACTGGTGCGACGGGCGATCTCCGCCTATCCGCTGACCGCCGCCCTCAAGGAAATCATGGCGCGCCACAGCGGCATCGATTCGTGGCGGAAGATCCGGCCGCCGTTGACCCCCCTGGGCGCGGAGGCCTCCGACGTCGTGCTGGCGCTTGACCTCCTGGGCTTCGAGCCCCCGCCGCTGCCGTGAACCTGCTGCAAGGCTTGCGCTCGCGTGGCGCCATTCGGGACAAGCACTTTACCCTCGGCTGTCATGGCCGCGTCATTCCGGTCACCGTGCGCAAGAATCCGCGCGCCAAACGCATCATCGTTCGCCTGGCGGGGAATGGCGAGGGCGTCTCGATCACCATACCCTCGCGCATGACCTTCGATGACGGCATGAGCGCGGCCGAGCGCAATGCCGGGTGGATTATCCAGCGGCTCGATGCCGTGCCGCCGCGCGTTCCCTTCGCCGACGGCGCAATCATTCCGTTCCTCGGTCACGAACATGCCATCAGGCACCGGCCGGACGGTGCCGCCGGCGTCCGTCTGGGCGATCGCGAAATCGTCGTCGGCGGCCCCGACACGCTGGTTCCCCGCCGGGTGGAGCGTTGGCTGAAGGTGCAAGCCCGGGGCGAGATTGCCGCTCGGGTGGGCGAAAAGACCGCGCGGCTGGGCCGCCCGGCGGGTCGCATCACGCTGCGCGATACCCGTTCGCGCTGGGGCTCGTGTTCAGCGCAGGGCAACCTGTCGTTCTGCTGGCGATTGGTGCTGGCCCCCGACGCCGTCCTTGATTACGTGGTCGCCCATGAGGTCGGTCATCTGGCCGTTCCCCATCACGGGCCGGACTTCTGGCGGACGGTGGCGACCCTTGCGGATGAGGTCGACGGATCCCGGCGCTGGCTGAAGCACCACGGCCGGACCCTTCACCGCTATGGATGAGCGTCACCGTGCCACGCGAATTCGATCGCAACCATCGGATAAATTCCTTCGCGCGGCGCGCTACCATGGGGTCATGAACACCAACACAAGCCCCGTCATGACCGATGAGCAACGCTGGCGAGCCGTACTCGATCGCGACCGCGGGCGCGACGGCCAGTTCGTCTACGCGGTGCGATCCACCGGCATCTTCTGTCGGCCCTCGTGTCCCAGCCGCCGGGCAGGCCGCGATCAGGTCACGTTCTTCGCGCTGGCCGAAGCGGCGGTTCGGGCCGGCTATCGGCCGTGCAAAAGATGCCACCCGGAGCGAACCGGCGCCGCCCATCCTCACGTCGCGGCGGTACAGAGCATCTGCCGGTCCATCGCCGATCGCGACGAGGGTGTTCCGACACTCACCGATCTCGGCGCCGAGGCGGGACTGAGCCCGCATCACCTGCAGCGCCTGTTCACGTCGCTCATGGGCATTTCGCCGCGTCGATACGCCGAGGCGATGCGCCTCGAGCGGCTGAAGCGCGGCCTCAAGGGCGGCGAGTCCGTGGCCTCCGCCCTTTATGGCGCCGGCTACGGGTCCTCAAGCCGGCTCTACGAAAAAGCGCCGTCGTGGTTGGGCATGACGCCCGCATCCTATGCCAAGGGCGGGCGCGGCATCGCCATCACCTATGCGATCATCGATCACGACGCCTTGCGGCCGCTCGGCAAGCTTCTGGTTGCGGCCACCGAGCGAGGCGTGTGCATGGTGGCCCTCGGGTCAACGGACGCCGTGCTCGAAGCAGACCTGTTCGACGATTACCCGCTCGCCGCGCTTCGACGAGACGACGCGGCCTTGATCGAGTGGGTGAGCCGCGTCCTGGATCAGCTTGAAGGCAAACGGCCGCACGCCGACCTGCCGCTCGACATCCGCGCCACGGCCTTCCAGTGGCGGGTGTTCGAGCAGTTGAGTGCCATCCCCGCCGGACAGACCCGCAGCTATGGCGAAATCGCTTCGGCGATGGGTCAGCCGGGTGCGGCCCGCGCCGTCGGGCGCGCCTGCGCCACCAATCCGGTGTCCGTGCTGGTTCCATGCCATCGCGCCGTCGGCTCCGATGGGGCCATGCACGGTTATCGCTGGGGCATGGAACGCAAGAAAGCCCTTTTGCGCCAAGAGCGCGGGGGCGGCTGAACCGAACCGTCCCAGTTCCAC
Organism: uncultured Alphaproteobacteria bacterium; assembly: GCA_963786305.1. Lineage (GTDB taxonomy): Bacteria > Pseudomonadota > Alphaproteobacteria > Rhodospirillales > Defluviicoccaceae > CAKZLS01. Next base: position 17,383 of record CAWAYL010000002.1, on the reverse strand, counting down.
GGCGAAAACGTGTGCACCATGCGGGCGCGCTGGAGTTTACCCATATGGGGTAGATACTTGACACGGCTAGGCAAATGGAGGTCTAATACCCCCAAATAGGGTGTTGAAATCTTCGGGAGCGAGAGCTGACGCCTTCATGGGAAAACAGGAGGCGGTCGTTTCGCCGCGACGCGTCGATGCGGTGTCGCCCAACGGGGCCCCGCGCGGGAAAGGCAGGGCGGCGGAAAGAGGGACGATTCCCTTGCAGGATAGATAACGCTGATGCGGATTTCCGACTTCATTGAGCGGTCGAACGCGGCCGCGGCTCCCGACGACGTATTCGATCTATTTGCCCAGGCGGTTTCGCCATTCGGGTACAACCGGGTGGCATTCGGCGCGGTAACGCCGGCCGCTCAAGAAGGGATGGCGCTGGGCAATCTGAAGCCGGCCATCGCAATGAACTATCCGGATGACTGGGTGGCGCGCTATTTCGAGAAGCGCTATCAAGAGATCGATCCCATCGTGCTCCTGGCACCAAGCCGGGCCGCACCAATGGCGTGGTCGACCTTGCTGATCGGTGACGATCTCTCTCCCAAGCAGAAAAAGATGTTCTCTGAAAGCCGGGAGGCCGGGCTCCAGAACGGCCTCAGTATTCCTGTCCACGGTCCGCTCGGCGAGAGCTACGTCGTCAGTCTCGCCAACGACACTGCCGAACGCGACAATGGCCACGGTCACGGGCCGTTGCAGGTTCTAGCCATTCAATTCCAACTGGCGTATTCGCACGTCGCGCGGCAGCACCCGGAGATCCAGGCCGGATTTCACCTCACCGAGCGTGAGCGCGAGTGCCTCGCGTGGACGGCGCGCGGCAAGAGCGCATGGGCGATCGGCATGATCCTTGGCGTTTCCGAACACACGGTCAACTTCCACCTGAAAAGCGCCATGCGTAAGATGGGGACAACCAATCGGGTGACGGCGGTGGTGTCCGCCATCAAATCGGGGCTCATCGCCCCTTAGACCAACACCCGTTCAAGTGTGATCACTCTGTCGGATTTATAACCACGGTCGTCAATATCAGGCGATTACTCCGGAAAGAGCTGGTCCAATTTCTGCAGTTCATCCGCTCCCACCTGCCGCGGATTGCCGGCGAGAATCCCGGTCACGTTTCTGAACCGGCCACCGATATGCATTCCCTTGCCGTCGATGACGAGTTCGCGGATTTCCTTCTCGTGCGTGGAGCCGCGCATTTTCAGCACGGTGATGCCGCGGCGCATGGCGCCAAACAATTCAACGTAGCGCAGCAGGATGATGGAATTGGTAATGGACGAAATATGCGACTCGGTGACCGACATCCCGCCGGTCAATGACGGCGTGGTCGCGGTGAACAGGCCGATGATCTCCTGGTGCTTGATGAACGACGTAATCCCAAGCACGAACTCGCGAAATCCGCGAACGGTGGCGATACGCTCAAGGGCGGACAAGCTGTCGACGGCGATCCGATTGGGTTTGAAGTCTTCGATCTGCTGTTTGACATGGATCAGGTGATCTTCGAGGCTCGCCGCTTCCGGGTACTCGCACACGACCCTTAATTTGCCTTCTTGCTCGAGTTGGTCGAAATCGGTCCCCCAGCCGATGGCGTTTCGGCCCAACTGCTCCCGGCTTTCCTCGAAGGCGAACAGCAGGCACCGCTCGTCGGCGGTGGCTCCGCCATCGATGAAGTGGGTGACGAGGAGGGTCTTGCCCGTTCCCGTCGCGCCAGAGACGAGAATGATCGAATTCGCGAAACAGCCCACCGCCGCACATCCGGTCCAGCGGCTCGTTGCCCGACGTTACACGGACATCTCCGGAACGCTGTTTCAACTCGATCGCGGAGAGGGGAATGACGATAACTCCATCTTGGGGGATGACGGTGAACGGATATTCACCCTTGCGGTGGGTCGTTCCCCTGAACTTGAGAATTTCAATGGTGCGGCGCCGTTTCTCTTCTTCAAGGATGTTCCGGAGAATGATGACGCCGTCGGCGACAAACTCTTCGATTCCATGGCGCGCGATTTCGCCGTACTGATCGGTCCGCTCGGCCGTGAGCATGGCCGTCACCTCCAGATCCTTCAGAGCCGAAGCAATACGGAACAGCTCGTGCCTGACCCGTTTCTGGTTCGCGAATTGTCCGAAGATGGCGCCGATGGAGTCGAGCACCACACGTTTCGCGCCAATCGATCGGACGGCATGCTCAATGCGGGCTAGCAGCGCTCCGAAATCGTAGTCGCCCACCTCCATCATTTCATGGGTAGGTTCGGGAGATACATCGACGAACGCCCACGCCTTCTGGCTCTCCCACGCGGAGATATCCCAACCAAAACTCATCATGTTGCGGCGAATGTCGTGCGGACGTTCCTCAAAGGTGACGAACACGCCGTTTTCCCGGTTCTGACGAATGCCCTCCGCAAGAAATTGCGCGGCGAAGATCGTCTTTGCGCTGCCGGCGCTTCCGGAGACGAGTACCGTTCGCCCCGTTGGAATGCCGCCGTCTGATATAAAATCGAAACCTGGAATTCCGGTCGGCGTCTTTTGTATCGACTGAGTGATCTCAACCCTGTTCATTGGTATTTATTACTTTCTTTGTTGTCCCTTGGCTTCCCAGACGGCGAGGTCGAGTCCGACGAGGATCGAATCGCGGTCCGACAGGTCGCCGACCACGCGTCTTAGCGGTGGCGGTAATTCCTTGACGAGGGTCGGCGTCGCCAGAATTTTCTCGTTCTCCGCCAACTGAGGCCGTTCCAGAACATCAATCACCGCGAGTTCGAACTGGCCCTCCAAGTCGGTCTCGCAAATCCCCCGAAGATTGGCGATCGCTTGTTCCGTCCGCGCAGTCTGACCGGCGATGTAAAGTTTCAAGAGATACTTGGCCATGGACTCAGTCTTTCTCTCTCCGCGCCAATGCTTCGCGCATGTTGATGTTTTGTCTTGCTATGTCCGGTATCCGCCGTCCCCAGGAAAGCCTCCTATAATAGGAAACGAGGTGTCCCATCAACTGTAGAAGTAGCAGCCGACCTTCCTCGATAGACGCCGCGGTATCCGTAGCGAACGGGCTCTGCAGTTTTTCCGCTAATGCCGCTTTGTGAATTTCAACTAAATCTCTTGGTCCCGTGTTCAACGATCCCAGACGATCGGCGAGGCCATGGAGTTCTTCCTTGATGACCTCCTTCTCGTCCGCGCCGCTGGCGTTCAGCAGACGGTCAAGCAACGATCCGTATTTCTGTATTTCGACACTGAATTCCTTGGGGCGCGCATCCATCAGTTGACGGGTATCGAGGCTCTTGCGAGTGGTTCTCAGGTCACCGGGGCTACAGAGAGTTCTTGAGTTGCAACATCTCGCTTTCGCCGGCTTGCCGGGTTCGCAGCTTATCGGCTCGACGCTGTATCCGGTTGCGCTCGATTATATGGCGGGCCATCCGCTGCAGGAGAGGGGAGCCGATCTCGTCACCTCCAAGACAATCGCGCGCACCCGCGTCGATTGCGTTGACGGCGAACGCTGGATCGTTCTCCGGCGTCAGGACCATGATGGGGGTACCGGGATATCGAGCGCTCAGAGTTTCGGTGGCTTCGATGCTGTCGGTACCCGCCAGGCCGATCCCGACGAGGATAAGATCGAAGCCCGCGCCGTCCCCAGCGACGAGAACTTCGTCCACTCGTGCAAAAACAATAATGTCATAAACAGGAGAAGAAGAATCGCGCTTGCAAGCGTCGCAAACTAAATCCGCAAGTTTTCTATTGTCTTCAACGAGCAATATTTTGAATGCCGTCTCGGTCATTTAATGAATTGCCCAGTTCAGATCGCAATGAAAGACATTTTAACAATGTATATGATAGGGCGCAGGAAGGCGTTTTTTCAGTTGCGATCCTGCGGATCACGTTTTAACCGTTATCGGGGCGATCGCCAAGACCATGGTCGGATCAGTTTGGGCTGACACACGGGATGAACAAGAAACGTCTACTCATCGTGGACGATGAGCCGAAATTTGCGGCGTTCGTCCAGAAGGTGGCGGTCGGCCTTGGTTACGAGGTCGAGGTCACGCATCATGGCGCCGACTTCCAGCGCGCATACAACCTGCGCCTCCCCGACGTGACGGTCATCGACATGGTGATGCCCGACATCGACGGCAACGAGTTGATCCTTTGGCTGGTCAAGCAAAAGTGTGACGCCGATATCATCATCATAACCGGATATAGTCCCGACTATGCGATTAATGCCCGATTGCTCGCGGAATTCAAGGGGTTGCGGCCGGTGAAGAGCCTCAGCAAACCCGTTAGCGTGCCGCAACTGCGTCAGGTTCTCGCGAACGCCGGCGGCGGTCCGGATACGCCTTCCGCCCAAGAGGAGGATGAGTGAGGGACTACCGGTCACTGGTTTCCCTTCTTCTTATCATGGCCTTTGTCGCCATCGCCATCGGTGGCGTCGCCATTGTCATTATGTACAACACGGCGATCGCGGAGGACCGCCGCCGGCTGGCGGAAATGGCCACTAACGAAGCAAGTCTCCTTAAGGAAATGGGGCGGTTTCAACAGGAATACAGCACCTACCCGAACGGTGCGGAAGCAGGCGTGCTCGCGCAGGTCGAACGAGCTCACGCAGCATATCACGGGCGAAGTCGAGACCAGCGAGATCACCGTCGCCCGACGCGACAGCGAGCACATCGTTTTCGTTCTGAAGCCCGAGCATTCGGATCTCGATCATCCTCCTAAACTACCCTTCGACTCCAAATGGGGAGAACCCATGCGCCGAGCCCTTTCGGGACAGTCCGGCACCGTCATCGGGCTGGACTACAGGGGGGTGGAAGTGTTGGCGGCCTACGAACCGGTGGCCGTTCTCGATCTTGGGATCGTCGTCAAGGTCGACATGAGCGAAATCCGTGCTCCCTTTATCCGTGATGCCGGATTGATCGCGAGCATCGCCGTCGTCCTCATCGCCGTCGGAACCTTCGTCTTCTTCGCTGTCAGCGATCCGATCATCGATCGGATCCACTTGGGGGAGGCGCGCTTTCGCGAGTTGTTCGAGAATATGAGCTCCGGCGCGGCGGTGTACGAGGTTTTCGATGGCGGTGAGCGATTTGTCTACAAGGACCTCAACCGCGCTGGCGAGAGGATCGATAAGGTCGATCGCAAGGACCTGCTGGGACGGGATCTTACGGACATCTTTCCCCGGTCGAGGAGTCTGGGGTTTCTCGGTGTCCTGCAGAGAGTGTGGAAAACGGGAAAACCCGAGCATTTTCCGTTCACCATTTCGAAGCAGGGCAAAGTGTCGAGATGGCGAGAGACGTATATCTACAAGTTGCCGACCTCGGAAGTGGTTGCTCTCTACGAGGACGTCACGGACCGGAAAATTGCGGGGAAAGCCCTGGAGGAGAGCGAGGAGCGGTTTCGAAGTATTGCCGAGTTCGGCCAACGACGCGATCATATCGACCGACGGTTCGGGAGACGTGGCTTCGTGGAACAAGGCGGCCGAACGGATTTTTGGATATACCGCCGAGGAGATCGTCGGCAAGCCGTTCGCCTCGCTCATTCCTCCACGATACCGTGGAACGCACGCGCTAGGATTGAAGCAGGCGGTCGCGGAAAAGGGAACGGACCTCATCGGCAGGACAGTCGAACTGGAGGCGATTGCACAAGGACAAGACAGAAGTGCCGGTCGAATTGTCCTTGTCGGCGTGGAAGCTTGGCGCCGAGCCCTATTTTACGGCGACCGTGCGCGATATCAGCGAGCGGAAGCGGTCGGAGAAAGCGCTGCGCGCGAGTGAGGCGCGGCTGCGGTTCATCATTGAAATGCAAACGATCGCCATCATGATCGCTGATTCGGATCACTCGGTCACCTTCGCCAACAAAGCCGCCGAAAACCTGTTCCGCCAGCGCTCGGAGGAACTCATGGGGGCTCCCTTCGGCTTTCCGGTGGTCGAAGGCGATGTCACCGAGATCGAGATCATCCGCTCGGGGCATGCCTTGGCGGTGGCGGAGATGCAGTCCTTCCCCATGAAGTGGGACGGCAGACAGCAGTACTTGATTACCTTGCGCGATGTCACCGCCCAGCGACGTGCCGAAGGAGAACTCCGCAAACTGTTTCAGGCCATCGAGCAGAGCCCGGCATCGGTGGTCATCACCAACGTGAGTGGCCGGATCGAGTACGTCAATCCGAAGTTCACCGAGACGACCGGATACACCTACGCCGAGGCGGCGGGCAAAAATCCCAGGATCCTGAAATCCGGACATACCGACACGGCGGAGTACAGCCAGCTTTGGGAAACCATCAGCGCCGGCAATGTATGGCGGGGCGAATTTCATAACAAGAAGAAGAACGGCGAGCTGTTCTGGGAGCTTGCGTCCATCGCGCCGGTGCGCGATGGACGCGGAAATGTCACCCACTACGTTGCGGTCAAGGAAGATATTACCGAGCGCAAGGCCACGGAAGACCGGCTGCGGCAGGCGCAGAAAATGGAGGTTGTCGGGCAATTGACCGGGGGAATTGCCCATGATTTCAATAATCTGCTGGCAATCATTCTGGGCAATCTTCAGTTGCTGGAGGAGAACCAGAACCTGGATCAGGAAAGCCGTGACCTGGTATCCGACGCGGTTTGGTCAGCGGAACGGGGAGCGGAGCTGACCCATCGTCTTCTCGCGTTCGCTCGCCGCCAGAGGCTGACCCCGGAACTGACCGACCTTAACCAGGTGGTTGGCGAAATGACGGATTTGTTGCGCCGCACCCTGGGCGAGGGAATAGACATCCGAGAACGGAGCTTTCTCCGGGGTTATGGACGGCGATGGTGGATCGCGGGCAACTCGAAAACGCCCTGCTGAACCTGGTGGTCAATGCGCGCGACGCGATGCCGGATGGAGGTGTTTTGACCATTGCGACGGAGAATGCGGTGCTTCGCGGCGACGTGTCCGCCGATGGCCTTGGACGTGCCGCCGAGCGACTACGTCATGTTGGCCGTGAGCGACACCGGAACGGGGATGCCGCCGGAGGTCGTCGAATCGCATTTTCGAGCCGTTTTTCACCACCAAGAGTTTCGGCAAGGGAAGCGGGCTTGGACTTAGCATGGTGTATGGGCTAGTCCGGCAATCCGGCGGACATGTACTTGTGGACAGCGAAGTCGACCAGGGCACGACCATGCGGCTCTATCTGCCGAGAGTGCGGGCGCCCGAAGACCAAATTGACACCCAGGACATTACCGCTGGTTGAACGACGACCAAAACGGTCCGCGACATTGAGAATAATGTTCGACACAACCCCGTATGGGGGTCGATGAAGGTTGCGCAAAAAGATAGAACCATCTTTCAAGTAGGTCTGTTGAGGGGTTTCTGGCGCATGCCTGTGGTATAAAAGCCGAGGTAGGCGGCGGTGTGTTTTTTAAGAGCATAGGGATGTTCGGCTTGGTGCACAGGCTGAGCGCGACCGTTCGCGGGTTTTTTGGCGTGGCAACCCTAATTCGTTTGCCCGCTTTTACGGCCCATGACGACGGTTTCTGGGGAATGCGAGAATGAAGGATATTATTGACAGCGAGCCACGCCGTCACATTCTCTCGGTGGTTCTCGAGGACTATTGTCATGTCGCGTCCGTCAGGCGTGTCGTGCCTCCTGGCTATTGGCACAGGTTCGAGAGCCGTGTTCAGCACAACACGCTTTTCACGCTCGATCTGCTGGACGAAATGGGCATCAAGGCCACTTTTTTCGCGCTCGGTTGGATTGCGGATCATCAGCCGGATGTCATCAAGGAGGTCGTGCGGCGCGGCCATGAGATCGCCAGCAAGGGCTATTTTCACCGTCCCATCAGTCAGATGTCCCCCGAAGAGTTCCGCGAAGACGCCGTCCGGTCGCGCAACGCCCTTGAACGCGCCGGCGAAACCGAGGTGAGGGGCTACCGCATCGCCACGGACTGGTTCACCCGAAAGGATCTTTGGGCGCTCGATATTCTGTGCCAGGAGGGTTTCAGGTACGACACCAGCATCCGCGTTCTCGGGACCGAGTTCGCCGACGAGCCGTTTCGGCGCTTTCCGCATCTCCACAAGTTCGAATTGTCCGAAATTTGGGAGATCCCTTTGTCGAGTTGGAAGTTTGGACCTTTCTATGTTCCATTTTCCGGCGGCAACTACGTGCGCCAGTTGCCAGATCGGTTCGTTCGCAAGGCCGTCGCCGACTGGGACCGGACCATTCCCGCGCCCCTTTTCTTCTATTTCCATATCTGGGAACTGGACCCCGACCAGCCGCGCATCACCGCGGCCGCGCGGTTGCAGCGGGTTCGTCATTACCGCAATCTCGACGTCATGCTCGAAAGGGTCCGCTACTACCTTTCGACCTATCAATTTTCGTCGGTCGCCGAGTATTTGAAGCTGCCGGCCGCCAAGGCCGTCAAGCCCGAGCTTGTGGAAGAGCCGCCGTCGGCGTCACCGGCGAGCGTGTCCGCCCGCCCCGCCGATCGCGAAGCCCCCCGGCCCATAAGCGTGGTTGTTCCATGCTACAACGAGGAAGCCACGCTGGGCTATCTTGCGAATACCTTGAAGAGCTTCAGCGAGTCGGTGGCGGAAGAGTACGATGTTTCGTATGTCCTCGTGGACGACGGCAGCAAGGACCGCACCTGGGAGCGGCTGAACGAAATCTTCGGAGACCGGGCGGACAGTTCGCTGGTTCGTCATTCGCGCAACCGGGGCGTCGCGGCGGCGACCCTCACCGGCATCGTCAACGCCAATACCGAGATCGTTTGCGCCATAGACTGCGACGGCACCTACGATCCATCTCAGTTGCGGGACATGGTTCCCATGCTGACGCCCGGCTTCGATCTCATTACGGCGTCGCCTTATCATGAACTGGGCGGGGTCATCAACGCCCCCGGCTGGCGCCTGTTCCTGTCGCGGGGTTTGTCCGCCCTATACCGTCTCGTGCTCCACAACAAGCTCGCCACCTATACCAGCTGTTTTCGCGTGTACCGTGCGTCCGCCGTCAAAAACATAACTTTGCGGTATGATGGATTTGTCGGTATTACGGAGATCTTGAGCCAACTGGATATGAACGGAAGAGGTGTTGCCGAATGTCCGGCCGTCATGGAAGTGAGGCTGCTCGGACATTCTAAAATGCGCAATCTGAAGACCATTCGCGGCCACCTCGCCTTGCTCGCCCATCTAGTGGCGGAACGCGTCTCGCGGCAGTTTCGCCCTCAACAATCAAGTCAACCAGGAGAAGTTCCATGAGCACGCTTGCAGCGGTAGACGACCCGATGATCGAACTGCCATCGGACCAGGATCACACGGGCCGGACCCTTGGGAAAGAAGAGATCGCGGCTCTGACCAGCGTCATCGAGAGCGGTACCCTGACGTCGACCAAAGGCACGGCGGTCAACGCCTTGGAGCGACGCTACGAGGAACTTCTCGAAGTCCGGCACGCGGTGGCGTGCGCGTCTGGAACCGCCGCCATTCATACCGCCGTTGCCGCGTTGGACCCGGAACCGGGCGACGAGATCATCAGTTCACCGATCACCGACATGGGGGCCATTGCGCCGATCCTCTATCAGGGCGCAATTCCGGTATTCGCCGACGTCGACCCGCGCACCTGCAATGTCACCGCAAAGACCATCGAAGATCGATTGAGCCCCCGTACCCGCGGCATCATCGTCACTCACCTGTTCGGCAACCCCGCCGAGATGCCGGCGATCATGAAGCTCGCCGACAAGCATAATATTTCCGTCATCGAGGACTGCGCGCAGGCCTATCTCGCGAAGGTCAACGGTCAGATGGTCGGCACCATTGGCGCCATTGGCTGCTTCAGCCTCCAGCAGGGCAAGCACATCACCACCGGCGAGGGGGGCGCGTGCGTGTCCGTATGTCCCGGCCTCGCCCGGCGTATGCGGTTGTTCGTCAACAAGGCCTGGGGATACGGCGATCCGAACCCCGATCACTATTTCCTTGCTCCGAACTACCGTCTGACGGAGTTGCAGGGCGCGGTTGCCGTGGCGCAAATGGACAAGCTGGAGGGGGGCGTGAAGCAGCGGATCGACATGGCTCATCGCCTGACCGATCAGATCTCCGATCTGCCCGGCATCTCGCCGCCGTGGCAAGCCGACAACACGGTTCATTCGTATTGGCGGTATTGCGTTTGGGTGGACGAGAACGAACTGCCCGGTGGTTCGCCGGCGCTGGGCGCGGCCCTCAAGAAAAAGGGAATTGCGACGGCGCCGCGCTATATCCAGAAACCGGCGTTCCAGTGCGCAGGTCATCAAGGATCAGCGGACCTTCGGAAACAGCCGTTTTCCGTTCACGCTGGCCCGGCCGGAGGCGGTCGACTACGCGCCGGAGAATTTCCCGGGAACGTTCAAGGGGCTCCACGACATCCTCGTTTTGCCGTGGAACGAGCTCTACACCGAGACGCACATCGACTACATCGCCGCGGCGATCCGCTCGGCTCATCAATCGCTTCGCAATGGGGGCTAACATGACTGAACCACTCAAGCTCGGACTGGTCGGGGCGGGCGCCATCGCCCAGTCATACACGAAGGCGCTGGAAAACTCCGCCGTCGCGCGGCTTGTCGGCATCGCCGACACCCGCGCCGAAGCGGCCGCCGCCGCCGCCGAGTCGATGAACTGCGAAAGTTACCCGTCGCATCAAGACTTGGTGGAAAAGGCCGGCTGCGAGGCCGTCATCGTCTGTACGCCGCCGTCGACCCACTCGGAGATCGCCGGGTACTTCATCGACCGCGGTGTTCCCGTTCTTTGCGAGAAGCCCTTGAGCACGGACACGGCCACTGCGCGCGCGCTTTGCGAGGCGGCCGAGAGCAAAGGTGTGATCCTGGCCATGGCGTCGAAGTTCCGCTATGTGGAAGACGTCATTCGCGCCCGGTCCATCATCACGTCGGGTCTTCTGGGCGACGTCATTCTTCTGGAGAACGCGTTCGCCTCCAGTGTCAACATGGAGCGCCGCTGGAATTCCGATCCGAAGATCGGCGGCGGCGGTGTGTTGATCGACAACGGCACCCATTCGGTCGACATCGTGCGGTATCTGCTGGGCCCGATCGTCGATGTGCTGGCCGTCGAGGGGACCCGAATCCAGGACATTCCGGTGGAGGACTCGGCGAACCTGTTCGTCCATACGAAAAGCGGGGCGACGGCCCATATCGACCTGTCGTGGAGCCTGAACAAGGATCTCGATACGTTCATTCGGGTTTACGGGACGGACGGCACCATTCTTCTCGGATGGCAGGAGTCCCGCTACAAGCAGAAATCCAGCGCCGAGTGGGTTGTCTTCGGCCGTGGATATGACAAGCTCTCGGCGTTTCAGGGTCAGATCCGCAATTTCTGCAATCGCGTCCGCGGGACGGAGCCGCTGCTGATCTCCAATGCCGACGCCATCGCTTCGGTCGAGGTCATCCAGGCGGCGTACATGTCCCTGAAGCAAGGCGGCTGGGTCACGATCGACGGGTCGGACGCGGCGGTGTCGATGCCCAGAAGCAGCACGGCGGCCTAGCGTCGCTCATGACCGCGCGCATACACCCCACCGCCCTCGTCGAAGACGGGGCCGTCATCGGCGATGCGACGAGCGTCTGGGACAATGTCCACGTGCGCGCCCCCTGTCGCATCGGGTCCGAGTGCATCGTCGGCGAGAAAACCTATGTCGCCTATGGTGTGGACATCGCCGATCGCGTCAAGATCAACGCCTTCGTCTACATATGTACGGGCGTCACCATCGAGACGGGGGTGATGATCGCGGCCGGCACCACCTTCACCAATGACCGATTTCCCCGCGCGACCACACCGGATCTCGCCGAACTGCGCGACTCGGGCCCGGACGAACTGACGCTCGAGACCCGTGTTCGGGCGGGCGCCACCATCGGCGCGCGGTGCGTCATCGGTGGCGATCTGGAAATCGGCCGCTTCGCCATGGTGGGAATGGGGGCGGTGGTGACCCGCACCGTGCCCGATTTTCACATGGTGATCGGGCACCCGGCGCGGTCGGTGGGGATCGTCTGCCGATGCGGTGAGCCGGTCCTGAGGTTCGAGGGAGCGCGTTCCGGACACCACGGATGACCTGTCTTGCGGGGCGTGCGGTTTGCGCTACCGCCTGGACAACGGAAGCGTCATCGAGCTCGATCCGCCCGGAGAATCCCCCGGAGACTCCACGCATCGGAGTTTGTAATGACCGAGACCAAGCGGAGCTGGTGCGTGGTCGGCGGCGGCATGCTCGGCCTCGCCCTGGCGTGGCGGCTGTCCGGCGCCGGACACCGGGTCACGGTCTTGGAGGCGGCTCCGGAACTGGGTGGTCTCGCATCGGCGTGGCAGCTCGGTGATATCGTCTGGGACCGCCACTACCACGTGACCTTGCTTTCGGACAGCCATCTGCGGACGCTGCTCGGGGAAATCGATCTCGACGGCGATTTCGAGTGGCGAACCACGCAAACCGGGTTCTATGCCGACGGCCGCCTGTTCCGGCTGAACAATGCCATCGACTACCTCAAATTCCCGCCGCTTCGCCTGGTGGACAAGGTCCGTCTGGCCGGAACCATCATGTATGCCTCGCGGATCGAGGATGGCCGGCCTCTGGAGCGGATCCCGCTGACCGACTGGCTCGTCAAGCTCTCGGGCCGCCGCGTGTTCGAGCGGATCTGGCGGCCCCTGTTGCGCGCCAAGCTCGGCGACAATTACACCAATGGCGTCGGCCTCGTTTATCTGGGCGGTGATCCGCCGGTTGTACGCCGCGCGGCGAAGCGGCCTGAAGACCGAAATGTTCGGCTTCATTCCCGGCGGGTACGACCGGATCCTGCAACGGCTGGCCGAGCGCCTGGCGGCCCGCGGCGTGTCTCTGGAACTCGGGTGCCCGGTGGAGCGGATCGAGCGTTCCAGCGGCGGCGTCCAGGTTCGCTCGCGTCTCGGCGATCAGAACTATGATCAGGTCGTCGTGACGCTCGCCGGCCCCCTGGCCTCGCGGATCTGCGTCGGGCTCCAGGCGGAGGAAAAGGATCGGCTCGAAGGCATCACCTATCAGGGGATCGTCTGCGCGTCGCTGGTCCTGAAGCGGCCCCTCGCGGAATACTATTTGACCTACATCACCGACGAAACCATTCCCTTCACGGCGATCGTCGAGATGACCGCGCTGATCGGCACCGACCAGTTGGGCGGCCGGTCGCTGGTCTATCTGCCTCGCTACGTGACGTCGGACGACCCCTATTGGTCGCTCTCCGATGCCGAGGTGGAGAAGCGGTTCATGGCGGGTCTCACAAAAATGTACCCGGATCTGGATCCCGACGAGGTTCTGTGTTTTCGTCTCTCGCGCGTGCGCCAGGTGCTCGCGATCTCCACCCTCGATTACTCGGATCGGCTTCCTCCCATGATCACATCGGTACCCGGCCTGCACGTCGTCAACTCCGCGCATATCGTCAACGGCACGCTCAACGTCAACGAAACCGTCGGGCTGGCCGAGAGCGCCATCCCGCGGCTGCTGGCGGCCGCCGAGCGATCCGGGCAGAGCGGATAGCGAGGAGAACCGCAGAGTATGGCCGCCAACGGTAAACCGCTTGCCAGTCTCTCCCTCGACCTCGACAATCTGTGGTCGTACATGAAAACCCATGGCGATCCGGGCTGGGAAGATTTTCCGTCCTATCTCGATCTGGTCGTCCCGCGGGTTCTCGATTTCCTCAAGGAACGGGACCTGACCATCACGTTCTTCATCGTTGGCCAGGACGCCGCGCTCGCCAAGAACCACGCGGCGCTCCGGGCCATTTGCGAGCACGGTCACGAGGTGGGAAATCACTCGTTTCGCCACGAGCCGTGGCTTCAGCTCTATACCGATGACGAACTCGAAACCGAGATCGCCCGCGCCGAAGACGCCATCGCGGAGGCCACGGGCGAGCGGCCAACGGGCTTCAGGGGACCGGGGTTCAGCGTGTCGGAGAGTGTGCTGAGGGTCTTGAAGCGGCGCGGTTACCGCTTCGATGCGTCTACGTTCCCGACGTTCCTGGGGCCGCTGGCGCGGACCTACTATTTCTTCACCGCGAAGCTGACGCCCGAACAGCGGGAAGAGCGGAAGACTACTGTTCGGCGGATTTCGCGACGGATTGCGAAGCACCGACGTCTACCAGTGGCGGCTTGCGAGGGCGCGCTGACAGAGGTTCCGGTCACCACCATGCCGGTCGTCAAACTGCCTTTTCATTTCAGCTACTTGATCTATCTCGCCGGCTTCTCTCCCGCTTTGGCGCGTCTTTACTTTCGCACGGCGCTGGCGGTCTGCCGGATGTTCGGCGTGCAGCCGTCCATGCTCCTTCATCCGCTCGATTTCCTCGGCAAGGACGACCTCGATGCCCTTGGTTTCTTCCCCGGCATGAGCGTTTCGGCCGACGTCAAACTGGGATGGATGAACGACTTCCTGGCCGAATACAAGCGCCACTTCGAGGTGGTCGCCATGGGACGGCACGTGAACGCCATTGAGCAGGCGCGAACGTTGCGGCTCGTCGAGCCACGGTTCGAAAAACCCGAAGCGGCGTCGGCCGCGCGCATCCGCATAGCCGTCGCGCCGCCGCCCGGCCGCCCGGCATCGGCCGGTCTTGCGTGCAATCGCATTTGGCGAAATCTGTTTCGCGATCGCATCAAGTTTCCGCATGCGCCCTTGACCGCGCTGCAAATCACGTTCATGTAGGGGGCTGTCCACAACCAAAGCAGTCGAACGAATGGCCAAGGAAGAAGTTCTCGAATTTCAAGGAGTGGTTACCGAACTTCTCCCCAACGCGATGTTCAGGGTGAAGCTGGAAAACGACCACGAGGTGCTCGCTCATACCGCCGGCAAAATGCGCAAGAACCGCATCCGGGTGCTGGCCGGCGACCGGGTGAATGTCGAAATCACCCCCTACGACCTGACAAAGGGTCGGATTACCTTCCGCTTCAAGTGACCTCCGCCGGAAACGGGACTGAACAGGGTCGATGGCCGTGCCTGCCCGTTGCGATGAGTTCGTGGCTCCCCACTTTCGTCCTCGCTTCGGCGTCGCCCCGGCGTCTGGCCCTTCTTGCGCAAATCGGCGTGACCCCCGACGACGTCGTGCCCGCGGACATCGATGAGCGGCCCCTGAAGGGCGAGTTGCCGCGCGATCTCGCGCGCCGCCTCGCCGTCGCCAAGGCGCGGCGCCGTTGCCGAACGATGTCCCGGGACCTGGGTGCTGGGCGCCGATACGGTGGTCGCATGCGGCCGGAGGGCGCTGCCCAAAGCGTCGAGCGAACGCGAGGCGCGGCGATGCCTCCAGCGGCTGTCGGGCCGCCGCCACCGGGTGTACGGCGGCGTCGCTCTCGTCGATCCCGAGGGCGGCGTCACCGACCGCCTCGTCATTACCGCCGTCGCCTTCAAGCGATTGAGCCGCGAGGAGATGGACGCCTATCTGGCCTCGCGGAGAATGGGAAGACAAGGCCGGGGCATATGCGATTCAGGGTCTGGCCGCGGCGTTCGTCCGCTCGATCATCGGGTCCTATTCCAATGTGGTCGGCCTGCCGCTCTACGAGACGGCGGCCCTGCTCGGGGGCCGGAACCTGCTCAAGTGGCCCCGGCCGGAACGCGCCGCATGACCGTTGACGAGGTGTTGATCAGCGATCTGGGTTCGGAGGCCCGCGCCGCCTTTCTCGAAGACGGCGTGCTCCGGCGCCTCGTGATATCGCAACCCGACGATCGTGCCGAGCGCCGGCGACATCGTGCTCGGCCGGGTCGTCAAGGTGGCCGCGCAGATCGATGCCGCGTTCGTCGATCTGGGTCTCGAGCGCGACGGGTTTCTCGGGCTTTCCGAGGCCGGGCCGGCGGGTCCGAGCGGTGGACGCATCGGCGATTTCGTCTCCGAGGGAGACGCGGTCCTGGTCCAGGTTCAGCAAGAGCCGGTGGGCGCCAAGGGCGCCAAATTGACGGCGCGGCCCGTCGCTGCCGGGCCGCTACCTCGTGTTTCTGCCGGGACAACCGGGGGTGCGGTTGTCCCGGCGAATCGACGACGCGGCCGAGCGTTCCCGCCTCGCCGACGCCATGGCGGCGGTGGCCACGGACAAGGGAGGCTGGATCGTCCGCAGCATCGCCGGCAGATGTTCCCGCGAACACGATCACGGCGGAAGCCCGCCGGCACCTCGATGCATGGTCGGACGTCGAGACGCGACGATCGGCCGCGCGGCCGCCGAACGCCTTCTGCCGCGGCCCCGACGCCGTGCTCGCCGCCGTCATTGAAGAGTCCGGACGGACCTTTCATCGCGTCCTCGCCGACAGTCCCCGGCGGCTCGCCGATATGCGGGACGCTTCTGCCCGACCTGGCCGGGCACTGGGAATTCCACGCCGGCGCCCGGACCTGTTCGACGCCCACGGGATCGAGGAACAGATCCAGGCGCTTTTACATGCCCGATGTTGCTCTGCCCTCGGGCGGGAGGATCGAGATCGCCGAGACGGCGGCGGTGGTCGCCATCGACGTCGACACCGGCGCGGCGTCGCGCGGCGATCCGGAAGACACCGCGCTTCGTGTCAACCTGGAAGCGGCCGAAGCCGTCGCTCGGCACGTCCGGTTGCGCGACCTGGCGGGCCACATGGTCATCGATTTCGTCCCCATGCGCCGCCGCGAGAACCGGTCGCGCTTGGTCTCCGCGCTGCGCCGATGCCCTGGAACGAGATCGCCGCCCGTTTCAACTCGCCGGGTATACGCCGTTCGGGCTGGTGGAGCTGACCCGCCAGCGGCGGCGAGCGATCCCTTGGGCGCCGACTGACGACGGCATGCCCCGCCTGCGGGGGCGGCGGCCGGGTCCGCTCGGCGGCGGCCATCGCCCACGACGCGCTCCGCCGGGTCCTGACGGAGGCGCGGACGGGCGGCGGCGTCCCGCTTTTGCAGATCACCGCTTCGCCGCCGGTGGCGGCGGCCTTGCGGGACGCCGCGGCGGCGGGCCTGTCCGAGGTCGAGGAACAATTGGGCGTATCGGTCGTTGTCCGCGAGAACGCGTCGCTCGATCCCGAGAGTTTCGACGTGGCGCCATTCGACGCGGCGAGGACTGAGCGATGACGAAAGACACGCAGAACGGGAAGGTCGTTCCCCTCAAGAGGTCGCGGTGCCCGGTCTGCCGCAAGACCGCCGAGGTGAAATGGCGGCCGTTCTGCTCGAAACGATGCGCCGACATCGATCTTGGGCGATGGCTAATGAATCCTACAGCATTCCGTCGCAAGAGGAGCCGGAGCACGACGGCGTCCCGGAAGAGGATGATGCGCGCGGGCGGTGGCTGCTGGACAGGTTTGTCCGTTCCTTGTTATAAGCGGCGATCTTCTGGAACTCTCGATGCGTTTTCCAGGGAGATAGTCTATCGCGAAAGGCCCAGGTAGCTCAGTTGGTAGAGCAGCGGACTGAAAATCCGCGTGTCGGTGGTTCGAATCCGCCCCTGGGCAC
>CAWAYL010000001.1:0-21511 GCA_963786305.1 uncultured Alphaproteobacteria bacterium | reverse complement strand
ACGCGGGAGCCCGGCGGCGCGGCTCGCGCGGAGGAAATCCGGGCGCCTTCCGTGCGTGGTGGCACCGGCCGCTGGTCGCCCATAACCGAGGCCCTGATGCATTACGCGGCGCGCCGCGATCATCTCGACAACACCGTCGTGCCGGCGCTCGACAGGGACGCTGATTTGCGATCGCTTCGCCGATTTGACCATGGCCTATCAGGGCTACGGTCATGCGGGGGCGCGATGCTATCTCGGCGTTGCACCGTCTGGTCGTCGGCGACGTCATGCCCGATCTCACGCTGATTTTCGACGTGCCGGTGGATGTGGGCCTCGAGCGCGCCAGACTCCGCGCCGGTATCCGCGCCGGAAGCGGAGGTGTGAGTGGCGAGGATCCTACGAGCGCATGGACGTGGCGTTTCATTACCGCCTGCGCGAGGGATTTCTTGACATCGCGCGTCTCGAACCCGGCCGGTGCGTGGTGATCGGCGCCGATCGCTCGATCGATGCCGTTCACCAGGCCGTGGTCGACGCGGTTCGCCAGCGATGGGGAGTGGACCCGTGAGCGATGCCATTCCCGACGGGCTGGAGCGCTACGGCAGGCCGCCGCCGCCTCGGGTGAACTGGGCCCTGAGCGGTCATCGCGGGGCCGAGGCGGAACTGCGGCGGGCTTTCGAGTTCGGCCGTCTCGCCCATGCATGGATGATCACCGGTCCGCGGGGGGTCGGCAAGGCGACGCTGGCCTTCCGGTTCGCCCGCTTCTTGCTCAATGCGGGCGGGGGCGGAACCAGCGCCGAGCCCGACATCTTCGGAGACGCCGGCGGCGGCTTCCCGTCTAGCCCTGGGTGTACTTGTTCGTGGATCTGGAACTGCTGCTGTTCCCGCGCGTGGTGAGCGGCGGCCACGCCGACCTGCTCACCGTCGAGCGCCAGCTCGATCCCAAGAGGAACAAGCTGTATTGACAATCTCGGCCCACGACGTTCGCGATATCCGCCCGTTTCTGTTCTCGACCCCGGCCGAGGGCGGCAGGCGCCCCTGTCGTCATCGATTGCGCCGACGAGATGAACCGCCACGCCGCCAACGCGGTGCTGAAGGTGCTGGAGGAGCCGCCCCGCAAGGCGCTGTTGCTGCTGGTGAGCCGTAATCCGGACCGTTTGCTGAGACCGTTCGCTCGCGATGCCGGAGCTGGCGCTCGAGCCGTTGAACGACGGCGATGTGGCCGGCTTCGTGACGCTGTACAAACCGGAGGTCACCACCGCCGACGCCGCGCGGCTTTCGAGTATCGCCGGCGGCAGCATCGGCAACGCACTGGGTCTGGCGGAATTCGGCGGATTGACCTTGCTACGCGAACCTCACCGCCCTGCTGGCCGGCTGCCGAATGTCGACACGCCCGCGCTGCACCGGCTCGGTGACGCGGTCGCCAGGGCCGGGGCCGACGACACCTTCAAGACCGTCGCCGAACTTTATCGAAGCTGGCTGGTGCGTTTGATCCGCCAAGCGGCGGTTGGCGCCGCGCACCCGGGACCGGCGATCGGCGAGCCGGAGGAGGGGGCGGCCCCCGCGACGGACGAGGCGCGCTGCTGAGTTGGCTCGCGGCCGCCGCTCCCCTTGATCGCTGGCTGGAGGTGTGGGAAAAGACCAACCGGCTCCTGGCCGGACCGACAGCGCCAATCTGGATCGTAAACAGGTGTTGTTGACCCTATTTCTAGATCTGGCCGATGCCGCTCGAACCCGATCGCGCTGAGCGGGACTGTCTTCTTTTCCCCTCGAGGAATCCATGCCATGTCCGGGCGTCCGTCATACTACGTCACCACGCCCATCTATTACGTCAACGACGCGCCTCACATCGGCCACGCCTACACGACGCTGGCCTGCGACGTCCTCGCCCGGTTCAAGCGGCTGGACGGCTACGAGGTCAAGTTCCTGACCGGCACCGACGAGCACGGCCAGAAGGTCGAGAAGGCGGCGGCGGCGGCGGGCATGGACCCGCGGCCTTCACCGACAGGGTATCGCAGAATTTCCACGATCTCCTGGCGGCGATGAATTTCACCAACGACGATTTCATCCGCACCACCGAACAGCGCCACGAACGCGCCTGCCAGGCGTTGTGGCAGCAGTTGCTCGAACGCGATGAGATCTACCTTGGCAGCTATGCCGGCTGGTACGCCGTCCGCGACGAGGCGTTCTACGCCGAGAGCGAACTGGTAGACGGGCCCGACGGCACGAAGCGGGCGCCTAGCGGCGCGCCGGTGGAATGGGTCGAGGAGCCGAGCTACTTCTTCCGGCTGTCGGCCTGGCAGGAACGGCTGCTCCGGTTCTACGACGACAATCCGGCGTTCATCGCGCCCCGAACGCGGCGCAACGAGGTGGTCAGCTTCGTCAAAGGCGGCCTGCAGGATCTGTCCGTATCGCGCACCACCTTCAACTGGGGCGTTCCCGGTGCCCGGCGATCCGGACCATGTCATGTACGTCTGGCTGGACGCGTTGACCAACTACATCACCGCCATCGGCTTTCCCGACACCGAGTGCCGCGACTTCACCGACGTTCTGGCCGGCCGACCTGCACATGGTGGGCAAGGATATCCTGCGGTTTCACGCGGTCTACTGGCCGGCGTTCCTGATGGCCGCCGGCCTCGCGCCGCCGAAACGGGTATTCGCGCATGGCTGGTGGACCATCGAGGGCGAGAAGATCTCCAAATCGCTCGGCAACGCCATCGATCCGATCGAGCTGGTGGACACCTATGGCCTCGACCCGGTGCGCTATCTGTTGCTGCGCGAAGTGCCGTTCGGCAACGACGGCGATTTCTCGCGCCAGGCCGCCATCGGCCGCATCAACGGCGACTTGGCCAACGAACTCGGCAACCTGGCGCAACGGGTGCTGTCGATGATCGCCAAGAACTGCGGCGGCGCGGTGCCGGCACCCGGTCCCTTGGAGACGACGACCGCGCCCTGCTGGCCTCGTGCGAAGGGCTTGTTGGAAGCCGTCCGCGCGGCCATGGACGCGCAGGCGTTCCACGAGGCGCTGGAGGCCATCTGGGTGGTGGTCCGGGGCGCCAACGGCTATGTCGACCGACAGGCGCCCTGGGCGCTGCGCAAGACCGACCCCGACCGCATGGGGACCGTGCTGTATGTCTTGAGCGAAACCATCCGCCATCTCGGCCTTCTGATGCTGCCGGTGGTCCGCAATCGGCGGATCGCATGCTCGACCAGTTGGCGGTCGATCCCGACCACCGGAGCTTCGCGTTCCTCGGACCGGAGCACGCTCCGTTCCCGGAACAGCGCTGCCGAAACCGGAGCCGGTGTTTCCGCGCCACGTCGAAGCCGAAGTGGAATCGGCTCCGGCGGCGGCGCCGGAAGCGGGAAAGGGGGTGGCGCCTGATGCTCGTGGACAGTCATTGCCACCTGGACTTTCCCGACTTCGAGGGAGAATTGGACGCGGTGATGAGCCGCGCCGCCGATGCCGGCGTCGCCACGGCGCTGACCATCAGCACCCATGTGACGCGGTTCGACCGCGTGCTTGCCATCGCCGAGCGGTTCGACAACGTTTACTGTTCGGTGGGCATCCATCCGCACGAGGCCGCCAGCGAGCCGGAAGTGACGCCCGAGCACCTGATGCGGCTCGCGGATCACCCCAAGGTGGTCGGCATCGGCGAGACGGGCCTCGATTACTTCTACGAACACAGTCCGCGCGCGGCCCAGCAGAAGAACTTCCGCGCCCACATCGCGGCGGCGCGGCGAAACCGGACTGCCGCTGATCGTCCATACCCGCGACGCCGACGTCGACACGGCCCGGATCCTGACCAGCGAGCAGGTCGCGGGGCGGTTCAGCGGTGTCCTGCACTGCTTCAGTTCGTCGCGCGCGCTGGCCGACACGGCGCTCGACCTCGGCCTCTACATCTCGCTATCCGGCATCGTCACCTTCAAGAAAGCGACGGATCTGCGCGAAACCGCCCGAGCGCTGCCGCTGGACCGCATCCTGGTGGAAACGGACTCGCCCTATCTGGCGCCGGTTCCCAAACGCGGCAAGCGCAACGAGCCGGCGTTCGTCGCCCATACGGCGGGCGAACTGGCGCGGCTTCGCGGCATGGATGTGGCGGCGCTGTCCGTCGCGACCACGGACAACTTCTTCAAGCTGTTCACCAAGGCCAGGCGGTAGCGGTCATGTCCATGACGGTGAGAATTCTCGGCGCCGGGGCTTCGGCCGGCACCCCGACCGTCGATCGCGGCTGGGGCGCCTGCGATCCGGACAATCCCAGAAACAGCCGCACACGACCGTCCATTCTGGTGGCGTCCGACGATACCCGCATTCTCGTCGACACGTCGCCGGACCTCCGCGGCCAATTGCTGGCCGCCGGCGTGTCGACCGTGAGCGCCCTGGTGTACACTCATTCGCACGCCGACCACGTTCACGGGATCGACGATCTGAGAGCCATCAACCGGGCGCTCGACGCGCCACTGGACGTTTATTCCGATCGGCGCACGCTCGATGCCATCCGCCAGCGGTTTCCCTACGTCTTCGAACCGCTGAACGAGGATGCCCGGTTCTACTACAAGCCGACGTTGGTCCCGCACTTGGTCGGCCGGGCGACAGTTGGGTCATCGGCCGTATCCAGGTGACGGCATTCGAACAGCATCACGGATTCAGCAAGACGCTCGGTTTCCGCTTCGGGTCGATGGCCTATACCACGGATGTGGTGGATCTCTCCGAGGAAGCGTTTTCATTGCTTCGCGGCATCGACACATGGATCATCGGCACGCTGTCCGACCGGCCGCATCCGACCCATTGCGACGTCGACAAGGCACTTGCGTGGATCCGCCGGATCAAGCCGCGCCGCGCGGTTCTCAGCCATCTCGGCGAGTCCCTGGATTACGCCACGCTCGCGGCCCGGCTGCCCGACGGTGTCGAACCGGCCTACGACGGCCTGGTGATCGAGTACGGGGAGGCCGAACGTTGATCGACGCGGTCGGTTTGCGGTTGGGCGGCATTGCGAAACCAGATCATGTCCAAGGCGTATCGGCTTGAGATATCTGGACTGATGTTTATTTTCCATAATACATATTATGCGACAAACGGATGCGTACGCCATGACAGAGCCGATCCACCGCCTCCTGGACATCATGGCGCTGTTGCGCCATCCGGAACGCGGCTGCCCATGGGATGTTGAGCAAACCTTCGCGACCATCGCGCCGCACACCATCGAAGAAGCCTACGAGGTCGCCGACGCCATCGACCGCCACGACCTGGACTTCCTCAAGGACGAACTGGGCGATCTTCTGCTGCAGGTGGTGTTTCATGCCCAGATGGCCAGCGAACGGGGCGCCTTCCGCTTCGACGACGTGACCGAGGCCATCTGCGACAAGCTGATCCGCCGCCATCCCCACGTGTTCGGCGATGCTGAAATCGAGGATGCCGAGGCCCAGACCCGTGCCTGGGAGGAGCAGAAGGCCCTCGAGCGCCGCGCCAAGACGGCTTCGGGTCAAGACCGAACGGGTTCGGCGCCGGAGTTGGCCCTGGACGGGGTCCTCGCCACCCTTCCCGTCCTGACACGTGCGCTGAAGCTCCAGAAGCGGGCCGCGCTGGTGGGGTTCGATTGGCCGGACGCGCGATCGGCGTTCACCAAGCTGACGGAGGAAACCGGCGAACTGGCAGCGGAAATGGACGCCGGCGCCGATCATGAACGGCTCGAGGACGAACTGGGCGATCTCCTGTTCGCGTGCGTCAATGTGGCGCGCAAACTGGACATCGCGCCCGAAACCGCCCTTCGCCGCGCCAACGCCAAGTTCGAACGGCGCTTCCGCGCGGTCGAGGAAACGTTGGCCGAGACATCGGGACGCCGGCCCGCCGACGCCACTCTCGACGAGATGGAAGAGCTCTGGCGGCGGGCCAAGGACGCCGAGCGGTCGGATTGATCGTCTGCATCGCCGCCGTTAGCGATCCGTTAGGCAATCCCGGCTTATGGTTGGTGTTCGAGATTTCCACCTGGATCCGCGAGATCGTAACCAGAGCATGCTTGGCTTCCGCACGAAAAATATTTTACGTTCAATTGGTTGCAGCGCAATTCTCATCGTTACGCTGAATGCGTGTTACGTTCCGCTTCACTTCGATGCCGACGTGGTGATCAACCGCACCGGACATTTCGAGATGGCTTTCGACGGCGATGTCGCATGGCTGCCGCTGTATGACAAGATGCGCCGGGGCCAGATCGGCCGCGCCGACGAACGCGAAACCGTCAGCCTCATCAAAAAGGACCTTGCCCGCGACTCGTCGTTCCAGGAGATCGAATACGAGCGTCACGGGATCTTCAAGCTCAGGTGGCGCACGGCCGGCGATCTGCTGCGCAGCAAGATGATCAGCTTCATCCGTCGCAACGAGAAGCTTCTGACCCTGAAATATGTGAAGACGACGGGCGAAATTTCGCTGAGCGGCACCTCGATCTCCGACAAGCAGGCGCGGCGCCTGACCGATCGGGGCCTCGCCATGGCCGGCACGCTCACGGTCCGGACCGATGCCCGGGTGGTGCGGCACAACGCGCACTCGGTGGTGGAGGACGGACCGCGCTGGTACCGATATACATGGCGGTTGCAAAGCGTCGACGAACCGACGCCGAACCTCGTGATTACCGTGCACTGAACGATCCGCCCCGAATTGAAACGGGGCGCGACCCCCCTCGCCCGGTCTCCGCCCTTATCCAGTCACCGTCGCTTATCCAGTCACCGTCATGTAATCACCGTCGGCCGGTCGCGTCCGGTGCGCTGCTCGATTTCGGCGACGTCATTGGCGATGGCGATCAGGTCCGCGAGCATTTCCTGGGTATCTTGGTCGTGGCGCGCCGGATCGGCCTCGTAGCGCTCGATATAGACCCGCAGCGTCGCCCCCTGCGTGCCGGTTCCCGACAACCGGAAGACGATGCGCGAGCCGTCGACAAATCCGATCCGGACCCCCTGGTTCTTCGAAACGCTGCCGTCCACCGGATCGGTGTAGGCGAAATCATCGGCGAACGCGACCTCGAAGGCGCCCAGCTTCTGCCCCTTCAGGGTTTCCGTCAGCGAGCGCAGGTGCGTCCATCAGGCCGTCGGCGGCGTCGCTGTCGACCGCCTCGTAGTCGTGCCGGGAGTAGAAATTGCGGCCGTATTCGCGCCAGTGCGCCTTGACCAGATCGGCCACCGGTTCCTGCTTGACGGCGAGCACGTTCAGCCAGAACAGGACCGCCCACAGGCCATCCTTCTCGCGCACATGATCGGAGCCGGTTCCGAAGCTCTCTTCGCCGCAAAGCGTCGCCATGCCGGCATCGAGCAGGTTTCCGAAGAACTTCCAGCCGGTGGGCGTCTCGTAACACGGGATGCCCATCTTCGCGGCCACCCGATCGGGGGCCTGGCTCGTCGGCATGGACCGCGCGATGCCCGCGAGGCCGCGCGCGTATCCCGGCGCCGTGGTGGCGTTGGCGGCGAGCACCGCAAGGCTGTCGCTGGGCGTCACGTAGAACCCCTTGCCGAGAATCATGTTCCGGTCGCCGTCGCCGTCGGAAGCGGCGCCGAAATCGGGGCCGTCCGGATGAAACATCATTTCCACCAGATCCTCGGCGTGCGCCAGATTGGGATCCGGATGTCCGCCGCCGAAGTCTTCCAGCGGCTCGCCGTTGATCACCGTGAACGGGTGCGCGCCCAGCCGGTCCTGGAGGATGGCCCGGGCATACGGTCCGGTGACCGCGTGCATCGCATCGAAGCACATGTTGCACGCGCCCGAGGCGAACATCTCGCCGATGGCGTCGAAATCGAACAGCTCTTCCATCAGGGCCGCGTAGTCGGCGACAGAGTCGAAGACCTCCACGGCCATGTCGCCGAGCGATGATTCACCCAGCGTATCGATATCCGCGTCGGCCGCGTCGACGATCCGGTATTCGCTGATCTTGGCGGTATTGGCGAAGATCGCCTCGGTGACCTTTTCCGGTGCGGGGCCGCCATTGGAGATATTGTACTTGATACCGAAATCCTCGTCGGGGCCGCCGGGATTGTGGCTGGCCGAGAGCACGATCCCGCCGAACGCGCCGTACTTGCGGATGACGCATGACGCCGCCGGCGTCGATAGAATGCCGCCCTGGCCGACCATGGCCCGCCCAAATCCATTGGCCGCGGCGATCTTGAGTATGGTTTGGATGGCTTGGCGGTTGAAATACCGGCCATCGCCGCCGACCACGAGGGTCTTTCCCTGAAAGCCCTCGAGGGAGTCGAATATCGACTGGACGAAGTTTTCCAGGTAATGCGGTTGCTGAAAGACCTTGACTTTTTTGCGAAGACCCGATGTGCCCGGTTTTTGTTGGTCGAACGGCTCGGTTTCGACTGTGTTCACCGTCATTTTTTATTGCTCCCCCAAAACAAACGAATCACGTTTTTTCGCGCGGCGCGCCGATTGACAGGCAACGTAACAGGAACCCCGCGCGTCCGCCAATAATTCCGCCTGGATTATGAATTCGATAATTTCTTTCAAATTCAGAGATTTGAAACATTTTTACGCGAATGCAATAGAATTTCTTACTCAAAAGGGGATTTAGCTTGGTTTAACAATTTGTTATAAACATGGCGAGTAAGTTGACTGGGAACAACCTGGAGGTTTCGCCGCCGATAAGCCACTAGAGCACGGTGCGATCAGATCGGATCGATCTTTTCGGACGGGTCGTGCTCTAAGCCATTAATTTGAGAGCAAGTAAATCCGATCGAGTGATTCCGCTCGAACGGATTTACTTGCTCTCGCGGGCAACGGCGGCGCTTTGGTGTTTACGCAACCTGAAGACATGTCGACTGGAGGACGTGCGATGACGTTTGGCGGCGTATTGAAGGCATGGCGATTGCTGGCGGTCGTTCTCACCGCCGCCGGCTTCGTCGGATTATTCGCGGACAGCGCCGCCGCGGAGCGCAACAAGTACGCGTCCATCGTGGTCGACGCGCACTCCGGCCGCGTGCTTTATGCACGGAACCCCGACGCCCGCCGCTACCCCGCCTCCACCACCAAGATCATGACCCTGTACATGCTGTTCGAGGCCCTGGAGCGCGGCGAGGTGACGTTGAATCATCGGTTCAGGGTGTCCAGGCGGGCGGCGCAGCAGCCGCCGTCGAAATTGGGACTGAGGGTCGGCGATACCATCAAGGTCCGTGACGCCCTGTTCGCGCTGGTCACCAAATCGGCGAACGATGTCGCCACCGTGGTCGCCGAAGGCCTGGGCAAGACGGAAAGCAATTTCGCCCGGAAAATGACGACGACGGCGCGGCGCCTCGGGATGAACAAGACGACGTTCCGCAATGCCTCGGGCTTGCCGGATCCGCGACAGGTGACCACCGCCCGCGACATGGCGCGGCTCGGCCAAGCGATCCTTCAGCGTTTTCCAGGATACTACAAAAATTTTTCCCGCCAGGAGTTCACCTACCGTGGCGTGAAGTACGGCAATCACAACAGACTGCTTGGCCATTACGACGGCATGGATGGTATCAAGACCGGGTACATCCGCGCGTCCGGATACAATCTGGTGGCCTCGGCCAGGCGCGGCCATCAAAGACTGATCGGCGTGGTTTTCGGCGGCAAATCCTCAAAGAGCCGTAACGCGCACATGGTCGAGCTTCTCGATGACGGGTTCGAGAAGCATGGCAAAATCCTGGAAGCCCAGGCAAAACGGCGCGGCAAGGTCCTTGCCCGGATCGACGGTCCGACACCCAAGCCGCAGACCGGCCCGCGCGGCAACACCTCGGAGGTCGGTCTCGGCGCTCCCAGCGTCGCGGCGGCGGCGATCGCCGGCGAGTGGGGTATTCAGGTCGGCGCCTTCCGCGAGCAGCGCTCGGCCAGTAACGCGGCCCGCACCGCCTATGTCAACGCCTCGGAGTTCGTCCAGCGGGGCCAGGTCGCCATCGTCCAGTATTCGGACGGGAACCGGGAGCCCTTCTACCTCGCCCGTATCCACGACCTGGACAAGGGTCAGGCCGATCAGGCCTGCCGCAAGCTCGAGCGCGCCGGCACCGATTGTTTTGAGTTGCAGGTCGAGAAGGACGCGAGCCCGGGCCTGACCTTGGGGAAAGTCCAGGTGGCACGGGCCGCCGCGTCCCCGTCCGCGGCGCAGCGGGCACTGGGACAGTGGGGTGTGCAGGTCGGCGCCTATCCGCAGCATACGTCGGCGTACATGACCGCCAAGAAGGCCGTCGAGATGGCACCGGCCTCATTGGATCAGGGCGTCATCAAGGTCACCCCCCTCAACAGCGGCAAAAATCAGCCGCTCTACCGCGGGCGCGTTCTCGGTATCAGCAAGCACCAGGCCGAACGGGCGTGTGTGCAGCTCAAGGCGCGACAGATGGCCTGCATGGTCCTTCGCCCCCAGGGCCTCGGGTAATCCCGGCGGAATACAGACCCCCCCTATCCGCTTCAACCCCAGCCCGTGCCTCGCGGGCTCGAGGTCCGCGTCCGTCGGAGATATTCCCTTCGGTGCTTTCGCCGCCAATCCTGAACCGTCCAGTCTCGGGATGACCCGGGCACGCCCGCAACGGGCAGAAACACCTTCGCAAGGATCGACGCGCCGTGCGCCGGCGTAACCGGCGCCGCCGCCAGTTCGTATTCGCTACCCTCGAATTCAGCCAGCCGTGCCGCGTCTTTCGCTGTCAGTCGCGAAACGAGGACGCCGTCGACCCGGCCGTCGGGATCCGGTACCAGGATCGGATACCAGGCGCCGGCGCGGTAAACCCGTCGATACCCCCATATGGTGGCCTCGCGACGACACGACGCCGCCAATCGCCGGCCAACCACGGTATCGAGCACCGCCGTGTCCATCAGTGTGCCGTAAAAGAAATATATCAAGCCCATTCCCGGGCGTCTGGATGGCTCGTGCCGGTTCTCACAATCCCGGCCAGGTCTCCATGGGATCGGTGGAGCGGACCATGTGCATGCCGGTCTCGGCGAACCGGCGAAAGGCGGCGTCGGCTTCGTCGGTGTAATCGATGAAGCCGGGCACGCTCACCGACGACGTGCAATCTTCCAGCAGATAGATCTTGTCCACCAGCCGGCTGTCCTCCGCCATGACGTCGTCCAGCAGGTCGGCAATGGTCCAGGCAACGCAGTGACTCTTCGCTTGCCCCGTGATGATGACGGCGTCATGGCGCTTCAAGGCCTGCAGGACCTTGTCGCTCTTGTCCGCGAGCACGCCGCCGTCCGGGTTGGTTTGCACTTCCGGTCCCAGCACGGAGTAGTGTTCGGTCAAGGGATGGCTGCCCTTGACATGCCACTCGGGTTGCGACCCGCGTGCCATGGTATGGAAAAAGATGGCTTCTTCCACGGCCGGCACCAAGGCATGGCCGATACCGCCGAGCATCGCGTGATAAGGCCAGATCGTCAGCTCGTATTTGCCGCTGTCGCGGAGCCGACGAACGTAATGCTCGAGATGACGATGCCCCTCCTCCGGTTTCATGTCCAGGTGGTCGCCGACCGCCGGATTGAACCGCCAGCGGCCCTGCTCGATGTCGTCGATGGCGATCAGCGTGTAGGGCGGTGGATGCCGGCCTTCGTCGTCCACCAGGAATACGCCATGGAAAATCTGCATCGCGTGGTGCGTATCCATGGTCGGAATGATCCGCGCGATGTTGGCCAGGTTGCGATAGATGAAGGCGCAAAGCCTGCCGGTTGTCGTCGACGGCGCCGGTTCCCGACCGGCCGCCCACATAGAGCTCGAAGCCTGGAATGCAGAACGTGTTCTGAACGTCCACCGTCACCAGACACGCACCGCCGCGGTCGAGGCGGCGCGGTGCAATGCGGTGATTCGTGCGCCCATGCGGCGGCGGCGTCGGCGATCTCCTGGTAGGGGACCCTCCACACCTCGCCGACCCTTTCCGGGTCGAAGTGCGGAGGAACCGGCAAATCCGAAGCAATCATCCGAGATCGCTCTCCTTGTCCGAGAATGGTCCAATCGCTAACGCGCCGCTCGATCAGTGGCGGCTTTGCAGCGGCGCCAGGCCGCTCAACCTCAACTGCCGGCTCAACTCCGCCACAAGCCGCTCCAGCGAGGCGTCGTCGGCGGCCTCGCACCGCCCCACCAGAACCGCCTGGGTGTTCGACGCGCGCAAAAGCCACCAGCCGTCGCTGCTGGTCACCCGCACCCCGTCGATATCGCCGACCTGAATGCCATCCATGGTGCTCAGCCGGTCGCGCACTTCCTCGACAACCGCGAACTTCCGATCCTCCGGACAATCGAACCGCAGTTCCGGCGTGTTCACCATGCTGGGCAAGGCATCGCGCATGTCCGCCAAGGTAGCGTCGGCGGCGCTCAGGATCGAAAGCAGCCGGATCGCCGAATAGAGCGCATCGTCGTAGCCATAGTACCGGTGAGCGAAAAAGATGTGGCCGCTCATTTCGCCGGCGAGCGGTGCGCCCGTCTCCACCATCAGGCTCTTGATGAGGGAATGGCCGGTCTTGCTCATGACCGGATTGCCGCCCATCCGTTCGATCTCGTCGAAAAACACCTGGCTAGCCTTGACATCGGCGATGATGGTCGAGCCCGGCAATTCCTCCAATACCGGGCCCGCCAGAACCACCAGAAGCTGGTCGCCCCACAGGACGCGGCCTTGCGCGTCGATGACGCCGATGCGGTCGCCATCGCCGTCGAAACCGATACCGAGATCGCAGCCTTCGTCGGCTACCGCCTTTTTAAGCTGCTCAAGGTTCTCCTCGACGGTGGGATCGGGATGATGGGCGGGAAACCGGCCATCGATGGTTTCGTTGATCAGAACGTGGCGGCCGGGCAGCTTCTTGCACAGCATCTGGACAATCTCGCCGGCCGCGCCGTTGCCCGGATCCCAGGCCACCGCGAGCGTCTTGTCTCCCCGGAACTCCTGGACAAGCCGTTCCACGTAGGCTTCCGCCACCGGACAGGTCTTGCGGCGTCCCCTCGCCATCGACGAAATCACCGGCCGCGACAAGCCGGCTCAGGTCCTGAATGGCCTCGCCGAAGAACGGCTTGCCGTTCATCGACATCTTGATGCCGTTGTATTCCGGCGGATTGTGCGAGCCGGTGATCATCATGCCCGCGTCGGCGTCGAGATAATGGGTGGCGAAGTACAGCATCGGCGTCGGACCGAGGCCGATCCGCAAAACCGTGACGCCGGTGGCGGCCAGCCCCGCGACGAGCGCCTCTTCCAGATCCGGCGAGGTCAGGCGGCCGTCATAGCCGACCGCGACGGTGGCGCCGCCCGTCCGGACGCACCATCGAGCCGAAGGCCCGCCCGATCGCCGTGACGCCCTCCGCCGTCAAGGTTTCGCCGACAATGCCGCGGATGTCGTATTCGCGCAGAATGGTAGGGTCCAGCCGGTAGCTGTTCGGGTTTCGAGTCCATGGGTATTTCCGCCTTATGCTCGAGT
Organism: uncultured Alphaproteobacteria bacterium; assembly: GCA_963786305.1. Lineage (GTDB taxonomy): Bacteria > Pseudomonadota > Alphaproteobacteria > Rhodospirillales > Defluviicoccaceae > CAKZLS01. Next base: position 8,151 of record CAWAYL010000001.1, on the reverse strand, counting down.
TGCCGAGGGCCGGCCGATGGAACTGTAGGAGAAACCGGCGTCCGCCATTTCCTGCGGATCGTAGACGTTTCGGAGGTCCACCATCACCGGCTTTCTCAGCTGCCGCCTCGCCTGTTCCAAATCCAGCGCCCGGAATTCGTTCCATTCCGTGAGCACGGCCACCGCGTCGGCGCCCTTCATGGCGTCGTAGGCGCTGTCGCACCAGACCAGTCCGTTCAGCAGCCGCCGCGCTTCGTCCATGCCCTCGGGATCGAAGGCGCGGATCGACGCCCCCGCCTTCTGCAGCGCCGGCACGATATCGAGGCTGGGCGCGTCGCGCATGTCGTCGGTATTCGGCTTGAAGGTCAGGCCGAGCATGGCGATGGTCTTGCCCTCGACGGAACCGCCGCAGGCCGCGATGATCTTGTCGGCCATGTGCCTTTTGCGTCTGTCGTTCACCTCCACGACCGCCTCGACGATGCGGACCGGCGCGCCGATCGCCTGCGCGGTGCGGACCAGGGCCAGCGTGTCCTTGGGGAAGCACGACCCGCCGTAGCCGGGGCCGGCGTGCAGGAATTTCTTGCCGATGCGGCCGTCGAGACCGATGCCCTGGGCGACGTCATGGACGTCGCCGTTCACCTTCTCGCAGACATCGGCGAGTTCGTTGATGAAGGTGATCTTGGTCGCGAGGAAGGCGTTGGCCGCGTACTTGATGAGTTCGGCGGTCGTCCGCGCCGGTGAACAGGATCGGCGTCTCGATCAGATACAGAACCCGGTACAGACGGCGCATCACTTCGCGGGCGCGCTCGCTGTCGGTGCCGATCACCACCCGGTCCGGGCGCATGAAGTCGCCGATGGCCGAGCCCTCGCGCAGGAACTCCGGATTGGAGACGACGTCGAAATCGGCGTCGGGACGGGCTTCGCGGATGATCCGCTCGACTTCGTCGCCGGTTCCCACCGGAACGGTCGACTTGGTCACCACCACGGTATAGCCGTCGAGAACCTGGGCGATATCGCGGGCGGCGGCATAGACGTAAGACAGGTCGGCGTGACCGTCGCCGCGCCGGGTCGGCGTGCCGACGGCGATGAACACGGCGTCGGCCGCCGGCCACGGCGCTCGGTACGTCGGTGGTGAAGCTCAGCCGCCCGGCCTTGGCGTTGCTGTCCACCAAGGCTTCGAGGCCGGGCTCGTAGATCGGGATTTCTCCCCGGTTGAGCCGCTCGATCTTGCCGGCGTCCTTATCGACGCAGGTGACGTTGAAACCGAACTCGGAAAAGCACGCGCCGGAGACCAAGCCAACGTATCCGGCGCCGATCATTGTTACTCGCATCGTACCCCTGATTTCTTGTCAATGAGTCCGGAATGTTCGCGTCGACGGCGCAACCCGCCTTAGCGCGTATTTCTTCAGCATCTCGACAACCCGGTCCTGCAGATCCTCGCGCTCCAGCGCATAGGCCAGATTGGCCTCGAGATACCCGACCTTGCCGCCGCAGTCGAACCGGCGCCCCTCGAAGCGGAAGCCGTTGAAAGGGAACGTTCAATTGCAGGCTCTTGGCGATGGCGTCGGTCAGCTGAATTTCGTTGTCGGCGCCCTCGTCCCTGGTATTCCAGAACCCGGCAGCACGATGGGATCGAGGATGTATCGGCCGATGATGGCGAGATTCGACGGCGCATTGGCCGGCGCGGGTTTTTCGACGACGCCCCGGGCCGACGCCAACCGGCCCGTTTCGGCATCCAGATCGAGAATGCCGTATCGATTCGGTCTTCGCGGCGGGAACCTCCTCGACGGCCGCCATGTTGCCGCCGACCGTCGCATACTCCGCGACCATCTGGCTGAGACACCCGGTTTTCGCCAAGATCAGGTCGTCGGCCAGAAGGACCGCGAAGGGCTCCTCGCCGATGAAGTTCCGCGCGCACCACACCGCGTGTCCGAGCCCCAACGGCTCCTGTTGACGGGTATAGGAGATGTGACCCGGCGGCGGGCATCCAGTCGAGCACTGAATCCAGGGAGTCCTGCCGTGCCCCGTTCGCGCAGGACCTGTTCCAGTTCGACGCTGTGATCGAAATGATCCTCGATGGCGCTTTGGCGCGACCGGTGACGAAGATGAACTCCTCGATTCCGGCGTTGCGGGCCTCCTCGACCGCATATTGGATCAAGGGCTTATCGACGATCGGCAGCATTTCCTTGGGCATGGCCTTTGTCGCGGGCAGGAACCGAGTTCCCAGGCCGGCCACGGGAAATACCGCCTTGCGCACTGTCTTGGTCATTACAATTCCTTGAGAACCTGATTGGGCATCGATCGCCGGCGGTGCCGGATGGTCGTTGGCGCTTCTTTTGCCATAGGGCCGCCGCCCCTGCAACGACCTCCTTCATTCCGCCTTCTGTGCTTCCGGTGAATGGAACCGCCGCCGAGTCGAATGACAGCGCGAATCGTATCAACTTCCGAGCAGCAAATCCTTGGCCTCGTTGACTTTCGCGGCGAGAAAATTGGAGCCGCCCCTGTCCGGATGCAGGGCGCTGATGATGCGATGGTAGGCCGCCTTGATTTCAGCCTCGCCGGCGCCGGGAGGAAGGCCGAGCACGTCGTAGGCCTCCTCGCGCGTCATCTCGCCGCCTGCCATGCGACCTGTCCCCCGCTTCCGACCGGCGTTCCGAGGACCCGGCGCCGGCCTCGCTCCGCCAGTCCGGGTGAACGCGGTCGAGATAGGCTTCCAGCACCTGCGTCGACTGCTGGTCCTCGACCCAGCATTGCTTCAACAGCTCCACCAGTTCGCCAAGGCTCAAGCGCGCTCAATGCGCCGGCCGGCGAACGGGCCGTCGATCGACCTCGCCGTCCACCTCGCCGCTGTCGTGGTTCAGGGTGACGCGCAGGAACCGCGTGTTGACGGTCGAGGTCTGACCGCCACCGCCGGCGCCGGCCATGCGCGAATAGTTCTTCGCGGTTCGCGCGCGTCCGCAGGAACCTCATGACCCACGGCGCCAGCACCGCCGCCAGCGCCGAGGGCCCAGCCGATCCGACCGGTCACCGCCAGAAACACGACCATCGACGACGACGACGACGAACGCGAGGCGCATGAAGGCCTTGGCCAACAGCTTTCGGGTCGGCCGTCGCGTACCAGCGGCCGATGAGGATCAATCCCGACGAGCAGGGCGACGCCCAGCAGAAAATAGCGACAACACGCGCTCAACGACCTTCCATCTGATGGGCGATCCGTTTGACGTCGCCGCCGCGCCGGTCGGCCAGTTTCTCCAGCGCCGGCCTGCCGCCCGCCGCGAACACCGCGACGGCGCTGAGCAGGTCCTGGAGCGGTCTGCGCGCTGGCCTCGTCGAACCGGCAGTAGGCGCCGCCGCTGAGCCGGGCGATCTGCTTGAAGGCGAACGCGGCCACCGGATCGCGCCCTTCGTGAAACATGAACGCCGGCACGCCGAGAACGCCGAGCTCGCCCGGCCAACGCGCCCAGCCGGTCCACGTCCTCCTCGACGCAATCGCCGACGAAGACCAGGGCGCCGACCCGGCCCTGCCCTGGTTTCGTTGATGGCGTGCGCGAGCACCTTGCGGATCTGCGTCTCGCCGGCCCGGCAGTGGACCGAGTCATCATGCCGCAGAAGGATTCGTTCGGATCGCGTTGAGCCACGGGCCGACCCTGAACTCGCCGAAGCCGCGATAGAAGCAGAGCTGGATGTCGAGGCCGCCGAGGGCGGCGGTTTCGGTGAACATCTCGCCCTGCATGCTGGGCCGCGTGATCCCACGTCGGCTGGCGGCTGGCGGTGGCGTCCATGGCGAAAATCAGACGGCCGCGCCCGCCGGCCGGCCGCGTGCTCGGCGTGGCCGCCAACTTGGCCAGAAAATCGCCGACGTCGGTCGACGACGATCTGGTCTCCGGAAGTTTGCTGTCGCGGTCACCCATCGTGGCGGGTTCGGTCATCCTTGGAAAACGATTGCGGCCTTACCCGTAAAGAATTGCGGCCTTACCCGTAAACATAAGACGATTCTCGCGCGTTATCCAGCCTGTCGCGCTTATCCCGCCGCCCTGAAGCTCTCAGCCGCCGGCATCACGCACCGCCATCGCCGCCGCATTCGCTATCCGTGTCCGCATCTTTCCCAGCTTTCTCCGTGACTTCCGTGGTATGTGTATGTGCGGACGCCGAGGCGGACGCGGCAACAGCCGGGCAATCACATGTGAGTGAAGGGAGCGATGACGAAGCCGTGACGGGAGAGCGTGGATTGCGTGGTCATCGGCGCCGGCGTGGTCGGCCTGGCGATGGCCCGCGCCCTGGCGTTGGCGGGGCGCGAGGTGATCGTCCTGGAAGCGGAAGACGCCATCGGAACGGTCACCAGTTCGCGCAATTCCGAGGTCATCCACGCCGGCATCTACTACCCCGAGGGCAGCCTCAAGGCCCGTCTCTGCCGCGCCGGCCGGGATCGGCTCTACCGCTATCTCGGCGAGCACGGCATCGATCACGTCCGCTGCGGCAAGCTGGTGGTGGCGACCACCGAAGCCGAGCTGGAAGCGCTCCGGGCGGTGGAGATGCAAGGCGCCGGCAACGGCGTCGAGGACATCCGCTGGATCGGCGGCGACGACGCCATGGCCCTGGAGCCGCGCCTCACCTGCGTCGCCGCGCTGATCTCGCCGTCGACCGGCATTCTCGACTGCACGCCTACATGCTCAGCCTTCAGGGCGAGGCCGAGGACCATGGCGCCGCCGTCGCGTTCGTGAGCCCGGTGACCGGCGGGCGCGCCGGGAACGGGCCGTCACCCTCGAGGTCGGCGGCGAACAGCCGATGGCGCTGGCGTGCCGCACCGTCGTCAACTGCGCCGGCCTCGGCGCCCAGGCGGTGGCCCGGTCCATCGCGGGCGTTCCGCCGCGAGACCGTCCCCGCCCTGCACTACGCCAAGGGCAACTATTTCTACCTCACCGGCCGGGCGCCGTTCGAGCGCCTGATCTATCCGGTGCCGGGCACCGCCGGCCTCGGCCTGCACTACACCCGCGATCTCGGCGGTCAGGGCCGGTTCGGTCCCGACGTCGAATGGGTCGACGCCATCGACTACCGGGTGGATCCGCTGCGCGCGGAGACCTTCTACACCGCTATCCGCCGCTACTGGCCGGCCCTCCCCGACAACGCGCTAACCCCGGGCTATTCCGGCGTCCGCCCGAAGCTGCAGGCGCCCGGCGAAGCGGCGGCCGATTTCGTCTTCCAGGGTCCCGAGACCCACGGCATCGACGGGCTGATCAACCTGTTCGGCATCGAGTCCCCCGGACTGACCGCGTCGCTCGCCATCGCCGACGCCGTCACCGAACGCTTCGGCCTCGGCCGGCCGGCGGCCTAGGAATGACCGACAATTGGAGCCTATTCATGATCCACCGAGTTCCTCGCGTTTTTGTCCTTGACCCTGATTGGCCCGGCGGCCCTCGCAGAGGCGCGCGAACCCACCACCGCCATTTCCCTCGACATCCCGCCTTACGTCATGGAGAAGGCCACAACAGGGCTTGAAGTGGATATCGTGCGCCGTGCCCTCGCCGACCCGACGCTGCCGTTCGTGCAGATGCCCTACGCCGATCTGCAGACCGCCGTTCCGGAGGGCCGCGCCGACGTCTCGGTCGCGGTGCGCCAAAACGGCGACGAGACCGTGTTTTACTCCGAGCCGTTCATCACCTTCGAAAACGTCGCCGTCAGCAAGAAGGCCGACAACCTGAGGATCGAAGACATCACCGATCTCGGTGATCACCAGGTGCTCACCTGGCAGGGTGCGGACCGCGAGTTGGGCGACGCCTTCGAGCGCCTGTTCGCCCCGGATTCTCCGCACCACGCCAACTACGTGGAAGTCCCTGACCAGAAGGACCAGGTGCGGCTGTTCTGGGAGCGCGACGGCGCCGTCGCGGTGATCGACCGCAGCATCTTCACCTATTTCACCAAAGCCATGGGCCTCTCCATGGACGCCGTCACCCCGCACCACCTGTTCCCGCCCGTCACCGACTTCCGGGTCGCTTTTAAGGACCGCGACCTCCGCGACACCTTCGACCGCCGCCTGGCCGAACTCTGCCGCACCGGCGAGTACCAGGCGCTACTCGAACGCTACGACGTGATCGTAGGGAAGACGGTCTGCGGCACGGAATAGATCAACCGGAACGGCGTTTTGGTCTGAATTTTGAAGTCTGAAGCAAAGAACGGAAAAAGTGCGAGAGAAAATTTTGCGGCGCCTTCGGGCGGCTGAGAACGAAAACGGGGTTCGCATCGTGTATGCCTGCGAAATCCGGTAGCCGCGCCTGGGGTTTCGCGTCGCCCAATTCAGACTTTGATGTCCGCTTCATTTATGCCCATACGACCGATTGGTACTTCTCATTCGATATCGAGCGGCGTCGGGATGTGATCGAGAACCCGATCGTGGATCTCATAGATTGTGGAGGCTGGGATGTTCGGAAAGCGCTCCGTCTGTTCACCCGAACAAACGGTGCTTTGTTGGAATGGTTGAATAGCCCAATTGTCTATATGGAAGTTGGCGATTTTGCTCAGAGACTGCGTGAGCTGGCCCCTTTGGCATTCAACAAAACAGCGCTCTGTTATCATTACAGCCATATGGCCCGCGGCAACGCCCGCGGCTATCTTCTCAAGAACCAAATCAGGCCGAAAAAATATTTCTATGTCCTGCGGCCGTTGCTGGCAATTCGCTACATCGAAGGGGGGAACGGTATTCCTCCCGTGGAATTCGAAAAGCTCGTTGACGCGGTTGCCCCCGCGGAAATACGCGACGCTATAGCGCGTCTACTGGATCTCAAGCGGAATACCGAAGAACTTGGGCTTGGTGATCCAATTCCCGAGATTGGTCACTTCCGTGCCTGTCCGGTTATCACCCACACCCACAACATCTAGGGTGCGCCCACTCTCCTGAGTAAAGCTCGTCATAGGTCGGAGCGGAGGTATCTCCGGCAATGCCGAGCAGTGATCGGAAGGCGTTGAACGGGTAAAATCGTCGGTTGAAGCGGAACGTGAACTCGTTGAGATAGGCCTGAAGGTGCTGATGGCTCACGCCGTGATGGGTTCCGTTCAGCCAGGTCTTGAGGTTGGAGAAGACGAGATGGACGATTGGCAGATACTCCTCCGCCACCCGATGATCGCCTCGTTCAGCGACGGCGAGGTGTTTGAAGCCGCGCTTGATGAGGCTGTTGTAGCCGGTCCAGTCGTCGGTGATGATCTGTGCGTCCGGCGCAACGACCTCTTCGACGAAGCCGCAGAGGGATGCCTCGCTGCGGTCCTGGGCGATAGCGAGCCGGACGCGCCCAGCATAGCGCCCACCCTTCCGCTTATCGAGCCATGAGCCCGGTTCGCGCTGGCGGACTTCGACGGCGCTGACCACCAGAACCTTGTCGTGGACGCCTCGGCCTTTGCCGCGCGTCCGCCCGCCCACATAGGCTTCGTCCACTTCGACGTGTTCGTCAGGGATGCCGCCGATCCGGTCCTGATCCGGACGCACCATCCCGGAGCGCAGCTTGTGAAGGATCTGAAAGGCCGTCTCGTAGCGAGAAAGGCCAAGCTGACGCTGAAACTGCGTTGCAGACATGCCGTCCGTCTGACTGGAAACAAGATAGGCGGCCCAGAACCACACGCTCAACGGCGTATGCGTCCGTTCCATCACTGTCCCGACCGTCAGGCCGGTTTCCCGACGGCACTTGCGGCACCGCAAGACTGCTGGGCGATTGGCGAAGCGGAACGGATCTCTGGCCTCATGGCAGTGAGGGCAGACGAACCCATTGCCCCATCGAGCTTTTTCAAGGTATGCAGCACAAGCTGCGTCGTCAGGGAAAAGCCGTTGGAACGCGGGAAGCGACGCCGGAAATGGCAGGTCATCCCGCTGCAAAACGTCCATTTCCACTCTAACACCCCTGCCTGCCGTTTGATGGCACAGCCTACATATAGTGGGTGTGGGTTACAACCGGACAGGCACGGTTTGAACTAACCGCGTAGGGCGGAATACGCGAGGCTATTCCGCCCTGCGAACGAGCTCGACTGTCGGCGGATGCCAAGTCATCCGCTGCCTCTGATGCCGTTTTTTGCGGCAAGGTGCAACGTGGCCTCCGAGATGGCCGCGCGAAAGACCTCATTGAGGGAGTCGGTGTATCTCCTTTTTACCGAGCAAGTCCGGGCGACCCTGACCGGCGAATTCGGTGCCAT